>NZ_JAZKUG010000001.1:3895797-5194397 GCF_036625195.1 Accumulibacter sp. | reverse complement strand
TCAAGGAAGGGCAGGATCTGGTCAACCTCGAAGACATCGCGACGCTGAAGGTCGATTTCCGCCTGCCCGAGCTCGTACCTGCCGCAGTTGCGAAGCCCGGGCAGCAGCTGGAGGTGGCGAGCGACGCGCTGCCGGGCGAGCGTGTTCACCGCCGTCGCTCGAAGCGGTCGACCCGCTGGTCGAGGCCGGCGGCCGCGCGATCTCGCTGCGCGCCCGGATGAGCCAACCCGAGCGGCACCTGCGTCCCGGCATGTTCGTCCGCGTGCGCCTGATCTTCCGAGAAGCGCAGCGATGTCGCTGATGCTGCCGGAACAGGCGCTGGTGCCGGACCGGGCAAGCAGCCAGTATCGTCTATCGCGTCGTCGAGGGCAAGGCGCGGCGGTCGAGGTCGCACCGGCATGCGGCGCGATGCGATGGTCGAGGTGGTCGAGGGCCTGCAGCGCCGGCGAGGTGAAGTGGTCACCGCCGGCCAGCTCAAGCTGCGCGACGGCGCGCCGCGGTGAAGCTGGCCGCGCCGGCGGCAGGCGGCGGCGTGCCACCGGGGCGGCCACCGCGCCACCGCCACGGGGCGGCGGCGGCCGAGGGGCGATGGCGCGGGGTGAGGGCCGATGAAGATCTCCGAGATCTGCATCCGGCGGCCGGTGTTCGCGACCGTGCTGTCGCTGGCGATCATGCTGGTCGGCCTGGTCTCGTACTCGCGCCTGCCGGTGCGCGAGTATCCGAAGATCGACGAGCCGGTGGTGACGGTCGACACGACCTACCGCGGCGCGTCGGCCGAGATCATGGAGTCGCAGGTCACCAAGCCACTCGAGGATTCGCTCGCCGGCATCGAGGGCGTCGACGTCATCACCTCGATCTCGCCGCCAGGAGAACAGCCAGATCACGGTGCGCTTCAAGCTCGAGCGCAACCCGACTCGGCGGCGGCCGACGTGCGCGACCGCGTCTCGCGCGTGCGCAACAAGCTGCCCGACGGCGATCGACGAGCCGGTGATCGCCAAGGTCGAGGCCGACGCCAACCCGATCATCTGGCTGGCGTTCTCGTCCGACAAGCACTCGCCGCTCGAGGTCACCGACGTCGCCAACCGCGTCATCAAGCCGCGCCTGCAGACGCTGCCCGGTGCGGCCGACGTGCGCGTCTTCGGCGAACGCAAGTTCGCGATGCGCATCTGGCTCGATCGCGACCGCCTCGCCGCCTACAACCTGACGGTGCAGGACGTCGAGGACGCGATCCGCGCCAGAACGTCGAGATGCCGGCCGGGCGCATCGAGAGCGAGAGCGCGCGAGTTCACGGTGGTGGCGCAGACCGACCTGTCGCACGGCCCGAGCAGTTCGGCGCATCATCGTCAAGCAGGCGACCGACGCCGCGCGGCTACCCGGTGCGCATCCGCGACGTCGGCCGCGTCGAGATCGGCGCCGCCTCGACGAGCGCAGCAGTCGTCCGCTTCAACGGGCGGCCGGCGGTCGCCGATCGGCGTCATCAAGCAGGCGGTGGCCAACCCGCTCGAGCTCTCGCGCGCCTGCGCGCCGAGGTGCCGAAGCTCGTCGCCGACCTGCCGCCGGGCATGAAGGCGACGTCGCCTACGACACGTCGGTGTTCATCGACCGCTCGATCGACGCGGTGTTCAAGACCATCGGCGAGGCGATGCTGCTCGTCCTGCTGGTGATCTTCTTCTTCCTGCGCAACCTGCGGGCGACGCTGATCCCGCTGGTGACGATCCCGGTGTCGCTGATCGGTGCCTTCGCGCTGATGCTGGTGCTCGGCTTCTCGATCAACACGCTGACGCTGCTGGCGCTGGTGCTGGCGATCGGGCTGGTGGTGGACGATGCGATCGTCGTGCTGGAGAACATCTACCGCCACATCGAGGACGGCATGCCGCGCCGTCAGGCCGCCTTCCAGGGGGCGAGCGAGATCGGCTTCGCGGTCGTCGCGATGACGATCACGCTGGCCGCGGTGTATGCGCCGGTGGCCTTCATGACCGGGCGCACCGGCAAGCTCTTCACCGAGTTCGCGCTGACGCTCGCCGGCGCGGTGATCGTGTCGGGCTTCGTCGCGCTGACGCTGTCGCCGATGATGTGCTCGCTGCTGCTGCGCACGAGACCACGCACGGACGGGCCTACAACTGTGGGTCGAGCGGCTGCTTCGCGGCGCTGACCGCCGGCTACCGCCGGGCGCTGACCGCGGCGCTGCGGCGGCGCTGGCTGGTGATGCTCGTCTTCGCCCTGGTCGCCGGCGGGGAGTCTTCCTCCTCGGCGCGCTGAAGTCGGAGCTCGCGCCGATCGAGGACCGCGGCGTCATCATCGGCGTCTTCCCGGCCCGAGGGCGCGACGCTCGACTACACCGACCGTTACGCGCGACAGATCGAGGACATCTACGCCGGCACCGCCGGACATCGAGCGCTACTTCGTCGTCGCCGGCAACCCGACGGTCGTCGCAGGGCATCTCCTTCGTCGGCTGGTGGACTGGGCGGAGCGCGCGCAAGGCGGCGGCCGATCGTCGAGGAGCTGCAGCCGCAAGTTCATGCGGCGTCCCCGGCGTGCTGGCCTTCCCGATCAACCGCCATCGCTCGGGCAGAGTCCGCGCTCGCGGCCGATCAGCTTCGTGGTCGTCGACCTCGGCTTCCTACGCCGAACTCGAGCGCGATGACGGCGACAGATTCCTCGACGAGGTGCGCGAAGAACCCCGGCTTCACCAACGTCGATACCGACCTCAAGCTGAACAAGCCGGAACTGCGGTGATCGTCAACCGCGACAAGCGATGGCCGACACTCGGCGTCAGTCGAGACCGTCGGCCGCACGCTGGAGACCATGCTCGGCGGTCGCCAGGTCACGCGCTTCAAGCGCGACGGCGAGCAGTACGACGTGATCGTGCAGGTGGCGCCGCCGAGCGCCGCGACCCGCCGACATCCGCGACATCTACGTGCGCGCGCGCGACGGCAGCATGGTGCCGCTCGCCAACCTGGTGCGCGTGATGAGACGCGTCAGCGCCGCGCGAACTCAACCACTTCGGCCAGCGCGCGCGGTGACGATCACCGCCAACCTGGCGCCGGGCTACACCATGGGCGAGGCGCTGAAGTGGATGGAGCGACGGCGCGCGCGCATCCTGCCGCCGGGCTATGCGGTGGACTACGACGGCCAGTCGCGCGAGTTCAAGCTCTCGTCGGAGTCGCTGGCGCTGACCTTCGTGCTCGCGCTGGCCTTCATCTACCTGGTGCTGGCGGCGCAGTTCGAGAGCTTCCGCGATCCGCTTCGTCATCATGCTGACGGTGCCGCTGTCGATGACCGGCGCGCTGCTGGCGCTGCTGCTGACCGGCGGCACGCTCAACGTCTATAGCCAGATCGGCCTGGTGACGCTGGTCGGGCTGATCACCAAGCACGGCATCCTGATCGTCGAGTTCGCCAACCAGCTGCGCGAGCGCGGGCAGGAGATGCGCGAGGCGGTGATCGAGGCTTCCGCGGCGGTGCTGCGCCTGCGGCCGATCCTGATGACCACCGGCGCGATGGTGCTGGGCGCGCGGATGCCGCTGGCGCTGGCGCGGCCGGCGCGGCGCGGAGAGCCGCCAGCAGATCGGCTGGGTGATCGTCGGCGGCATCTGCTGCATCGGCACCTTCTTCACGCTGTTCGTGGTGCCGCCGCCCGGACGGTGTAGATCGAGCGTCTGCTGCCCAGGCTGGCGTTGTCGCCCTTCTTCCGTGCCCGGCTGGCGCCCTTGCCGCTGCATTTTGCCAATCCGCTGTGGGTCGATGGCGGGATCCCCGATTTTGCGCGGCATCTGCAGCGGATCGTCCTGCCGCAGCCGGGCGGCGTCGCGGAGCTGCACGCCTGCGTCGCAGTCCTGCACTCGACCGTGCTCGATCGCCACGCTCCGCTGTGGCAGCTGGCGATCATCGACGGGCTGGCTGCTGGCGAGGTGGCGATCTACCTCAAGGTGCATCATGCCGCCATCGATGGCATCTCCGGCCTCGGGCTGGCGGCGTCGATCTTCGACGACAGCCCGGACCCGCCGCCGCTGCCTTCCGACTGGCGGGCGCTGGTTGGCGAGGCGGAGCGTGCCGGCACCGGCGCGCGACTTACCGGCGCCTTGCGCCATACGGCGACGCAGTCGCTCAGCCTGCTGGCGCAGGTGCCGTCCGCCGTGCGACTGCTGGCTGGACTGATCGGCGGGCGGCGTCAGCCAGCGGCAGAAGGGATGCGGCAGAATCTGGGCTTCGGGCCGCGTACCGCACTCAATGGTCCGATCACCGCCGAGCGCGGCTTCGCCGCCGTGTCACTGCCACTCGCCGGGGTCAGGGCCATCGCCGAGCGGCATGGGGCGACGCTGAACGATGTCGTGCTGGCGCTGTGCAGCGCTGCCCTGCGCGATTACCTCGCCGCGCACGGTGGCGTGCCGCGCAAGTCGCTGCTGGCGACGATGCCGGTCTCGCTGCGCGACGCCGGCAACACCGAAATGACGATCCAGGCGACGCTGACGCTGGTCCGCCTGGCGACCGATGTCGCCGATCCGCTGCGCCGACTGCAGGCGGTACGCGCCGCCGCCGGCGCCGCCAAGGCGCTGACGAAGCGTGCCCGATCGATCATTCCGACCGATTTCCCCTCGCTCGGCGTGCCCTGGGTCGTCGGCGGGCTGGCGTCGCTTTACGGGCGTTCGGGACTGGCGGCGCACGTCCCGCCACTGGCCAATCTGGCGATTTCCAACGTGCCGGGTCCGCGGCAGCCGCTCTATGTTGCTGGAGGACGCATCCGTGCCTGCTGGCCGCTGAGCATCGTCACGCACGGTCTCGGGCTCAACATCACGCTCTTCAGCTATTGCGGATCGCTCGATTTCGGCCTGACCGTGGCGCGTGCCGCGGTGCCCGAGGTGCAATCGCTGGCGACGGCACTGCAGGCGGCCTATGTCGAGCTGGCGCAGTTGTCCGACGTGCCGCCGGCAGCCGGGCAGGCGCAGCAGCCCCGGCGCCGCACGGTGGGTGCCCGGCAGCGCCCGGCAGCGCTGCCGGCCGCTGCCCGCGGCGCGTCTCGCCGAAGGTCTTCGACAGGAGGAGCCTGAGCGCATGTACGAGCCGCATCAGTGGTATGAACTCGGTCTCCTGCGCTCGCCCGGATGGCTGCGGCTGGCGCTCGAGATGCGTGCCGGCTGGGAGTATGGCGCGAGCATCGCGGCGACGCCTTTGCTGAGCATGGCTCCGAGTGGTGACGGCCATCCCGTTCTGGTCTTCCCTGGCCTGATCACCGGCGACCTGTCGACGCTGCCGTTGCGCAACTATCTGCGTAGCCGTGGCTACGCGGTCTACCCATGGGGACTGGGGATCAACCGCGGTCCGCGCGATGGCGTCATCGATGCCTGCCTCGCGCTGCTCGACCGCCTCGCGCGGGAACACGGGCGCTCGCTGAGCCTCGTCGGCTGGAGCCTTGGCGGCATCTACGCGCGCGAGCTGGCCAAGGCGCGACCGGATGTCGTGCGCCAGGTGATCACCATGGGCACTCCGTTCACCGGGCATCCGAAGGCGACGAACGCCTGGCGGATCTACGAGTGGGCGACCGGCCACAAGATCGGCGCGCCGGACATCCATGAACCGCTGCGGACGCCGCCGCCGGTGCCGACGACGTCGATCTTCAGTCGCAGTGACGGTGTCGTCGCCTGGCAGTGCAGCCTCGAGCGCGACAGTCCGCATACCGACAACATCGAGGTGCAGGCGAGCCACCTCGGCATGGGGATGAATCCGCTGACCCTGTACGCGATCGCCGATCGCCTGGCGCAGGCGGAGGATGCCTGGCAGCCGTTCGACCGCTCGGGGTTCAGGAGCTACCTCTACCCCGATCCGCGACGGCGGGCCAGGTACTGATGCCCGCCCTCGCGTCGCTGCCGGGCAGGGAGGCCAGCAGGCCCGCCGCTGACGACGCGCTGCCCGGCGAGTCCTTCGTCAACGCCAACGGCATCGAAATCTGCTACCAGAGTCTGGGCGACGACGACGCCCCGGTGATCCTGCTGATCATGGGGCTGGGCATGCAACTCGTCGCCTGGCCCGACGAATTCTGCCATCGTCTCGTCGAGCAGGGTTTCCGCGTCATCCGCTTCGACAACCGCGACACGGGCCGTTCGACACGCATCGTCTGGCGGCAGCGACCGCGCCTCCTGCTGGCCATTGCGCGCGGCCTGCTGCGTCTGCCGGTACCGGCGCCCTATCTGCTGGCCGACATGGCCGACGATGCCGTCGGATTGCTCGATGCCCTGCAGGTGCCGCGTGCGCACATCGTCGGAGTGTCGCTCGGTGGCATGGTCGGCCAGTGCCTGGCGGCTCGTCATCCGCAGCGGGTGCTGAGCCTGTGTTCGATCATGTCGGCGACCGGCAACTGGCGGAGTTCGCTCGGCAAGCCCGCCGCCCTGCGCCAGCTGCTCGGCCGGCCGGCGAAGCCCGACTGTCTGCGCAGTCGGGCCGACCACCTGCTGCGCGTCTTCAGCGTCATCGGCAGCCCCGGCTTTCCGTCGGATGCGGTCGAGTTGCGCCGGCACGTCGAGCGCGGACTTCGCCGCGCGTACCATCCGCGTGGACAGGTGCATCAGCTCCTGGCCGTCATCGCTGCCGGCGACCGGCGGCGCGAACTGGCATCGATCCGGGTGCCGACGCTGGTGGTGCACGGAGCCGACGATCCACTGCTGCCCGTGTCCGCCGGCCGCGAGACGGCACGGCTCATCCCCGGCGCCCGCCTGCAGATCATCGAGGGAATGGGTCACGATCTGGCGCCCGGCGTGCAGGCGCTCCTGCTCGTTGCGATCGTGGAGCACTGCCAGCAAAGTTACGGGGACAGTATATTTAACTCGCCGTATGGGGAGACGGTCCACCGCCCTGACCCAGCGCCGCGCCGGCTTGGCGACACTGACGGCAATTAAGTATACTGTCACCGATTTGCGTCAAGCCTTGCGTCGAGCGAAGGCGAAGCCGGAAAGTGCGAGTCCGAACAGGGCGAGGGCCGATGGCTCCGGGACACTGGCCGAGTCCACCGAAATGCGCAGATTCTCGAGGGCGAATGATTCGTCATCGATGCCTTGAGAATTCGCAAACAGGAACTCGACGCTCATCGTCGACGCCGAGTGTGCGATGCCTTGCAGCGCGGCGACCGAGGCCATGTCGTAAGCCGCGTCGTTCCATCCCGAGAAGCCGAGCGCGACGTTGTAGGCGAGCTGCGTGCCGCGCACTGGCGACTGGTCGGCAGCGTCAAAGATGTCGTATCCCGCCGAGAATACGGTGGTGCCGTCGACCTTGACTTCGAAGATGTCCGGCACAACTGCTGGGAGTGAGTCCGTCCCAGCTGTCGATCACGGCAAGCAGGAAGTCGATGCCGACGGTGGTGTGCGTCGGCAGCCCGTCCAGGAAAGCCGTGATCGCGGTGCCGCGCGCAAACTGTGAGTCGAAGCCGGCGACGGTCGAATAGAGCTGAGAGGACTCGCTGAGGTTGCCGTCGGTCCCAATGCTGCACAAGCTGAGGGTCCCGCACGACAGGCCGTTCTGGTACGTGAAGACCACTGCGGACTCGGCGGGCGCATGGGCGAGCAGACCAACGGCGAGAGCAGCAAGCGAGGACTTGAGATACGTTTTCATGGTGATATTCTCCGCAGTGAGGATTGGGCTCGGTACGATCCGGTGCCATCCCAGAAGCAGATTCTGTGCCATCAATACATCGCTCTGATATAACGCATAAAACAATTCCCGACCCGGCCGCCCTGTAAGATTTTTCGACACGGACGAACGCTGCGCGCAGACCGGGCCCCTCATCGGGACGCGGCGCTGCCCATCGCGGGCCGGATCCGATCGACGGCCCGACGGCGGGCACGAGCAGGACTTCCTCATCCGGTCCTCCGGTTTGACCGGAGCTCCGGCGCTTGCCAGCGGCTTCTGCCGCACGCGGTCGAGCGCGCCGGCCCAAGGCTGCCCGCTCCTCCTTCGCGCGACGACCCGTCACTGGCGCCGTGCTTCGCGGTCAGTGCAGCAGCACCGCGGGGATGATGACGATCCGTGAGGTCGGCACGGTTCCGCAACCGGGCCGTGCGGCGCTGTTCGGTCGCGCCGGTCTTGCCGCCTGGCGCCGGCGCGGCTGCGCGCTTCCAGCGGCGCGCTGAGCTCTGCCGAGCGCGCCATTGACGCCCGTTGTCGCCGTCCTGGGCTTCAGCCGAAGCGGCCGGTGATGTACTCCTCGGTCAGTTTCGACGAGGGGTTGGTGAAGATGCGCTTGGTGTCGTCGAACTCGATCAGTTCGCCGATGTACATGAACGCCGTGTAGGCCGAGACGCGTGCGGCCTGCTGCATGTTGTGGGTGACGATCAGGATGGTGACCTTTTCCTTCAGTTCGCTGACCAGTTCCTCGATCTTCGCCGTGGCGATCGGGTCGAGCGCCGAGGTGGGTTCGTCGAAGAGCAGGATCTCGGGGTCGGTCGCCAGCGCGCGGGCGATGCACAGGCGCTGCTGCTGGCCGCCCGAGAGGTTGAACGCGAGATCGTCGAGGCGGTCGCGGACCTCGCCCCAGAGGGCGGCGGCGCGCAGCGCCTCCTCGACCTTCTCGTCGATCAGCGAACGGTTGCGGACGCCGCGCACGCGCAGGCCGTAGGCGACGTTCTCGTAGATCGACTTCGGGAAGGGATTCGGCTTCTGGAAGACCATCGAGATGCGCATGCGCACCTCGATCGGGTCGACGTGCCGGTCGACGATGTTGACGCCGTCGGGATAGAGCAGGATCTCGCCCTCATAGCGCATGTTCGGGTAGAGGTCGTGCATGCGGTTGAAGCAGCGCAGGAAGGTCGACTTGCCGCAGCCGGAGGGGCCGATCAGTGCGGTGACCTGGTTTCTCTCGACCGGGAAGTCGATGTTCTTCAGCGCCTGGAAGTCGCCGTAATAGAAGCTCAGGGCTTTCGCCTGCGCCTTCAGTTCGGCGCCGGCTTTCGCGGTGGGGAAGGTCTCGGGATTCACGATGATGGTCCTCTCGTGGCGAGCCGCGGGCTCACCATTTGATCCTCTTGCGGAAGTGATAACGAATCCAGATGGCGAGGGCGTTCATCGACAGCGTCATCAGCAGCAGCACCAGGCCGGCAGCCGCGGCGTTGGCCTGGAAGGCTTCCTCGGGGCGCGAGATCCAGTTGAACATCTGGATCGGCATGACGGTGAAGGGTGCCAGCAACCACTCGAAGGAGATCAGCTGCTCGGGATTGGAGAACGGTGAGGGCGGCAGGAAGGCGATGAAGGTCAGCGCACCGATGGTGATGATCGGCGCCGTCTCGCCGATCGCGCGGGCGAGCCCGATGATGACCCCGGTCATGATGCCCGGCAGCGAGTAGGGGATGATGTGGTGCGAGACCACTTGCCATTTGCTGGAGCCGCAGGCGTAAGCCCCTTCGCGGATGTTCTGCGGGATGGTGCGGATCGCCTCGCGCGTGGCGACGATGACCACCGGCAGGATCAGCAGCGCCAGCGTCAGGCCGGCTGCGGCGATGCTCTGGCCGAGGCCGAACTGGTAGACGAAGAGGCCGAGCGCGAGCAGCCCGTAGATGATCGACGGCACGCCGGCGAGGTTGGTGACGTTGATCTCGATGATGTCGGTCAGCAGGTTCTTGCGCGCGTACTCTTCGAGATAGATGCCGGCACCGATGCCGAGCGGCACGGCGACGATCGCCGTCACCAGCATTACCAGGATCGTTCCGACCCAGGCCGAGAGGATGCCGGCGCTGGCGGCGCGGCGTGAGGGAAAGCTGGTGAAGAATTCCCACGACAGGTGCGGTGCCCCGTTGACCAGCATCTGGCCAAAAAGTGCGGCGAAGACCACGGTCGCGAAGAGCAGGGCAAGGGTGCCGAGCAGGCCGAAGAGCCAGTCCCAGGTCTTGTGGCGGGAGATCAGGCGGCGCATTTCGGCGACGCCGGATTCGGAGGAGGAAGCGCCAATCGATGTCGGGATCATGTTCAGTAGGCCTCGCGGAACCGCTTGCGCAGGAAGTGGCCGATGATGTTGAAGACGAGGGTGATGAGCAGCAGGGTCAGGCCGGCGGCGAAGATCGTCTGGTAGCCGATGGAACCGTGCGGCAGGTCGCCGAGCGCGACCTGGACGATGTAGGCGGTGATCGTCGCCGCCGGCTCGGTGGGGTTGAAGCTGAAGTTCGGCTGCATGCCGGCGGCGATGGCGACGACCATCGTCTCGCCGACGGCGCGCGAGATGCCGAGGATGTACGACGAGGCGAGACCCGACAGGGCCGCCGGGGTGACGACGAAGACCGCCGTCTGCAGGCGGGTCGCGCCCATCGCGTAGGAGGCCTCGCGCATGTGCATCGGCACCGCCCGCATGGCGTCCTCGGACAGCGAGCTGACGTAGGGGATGATCATGATGCCCATCACCAGTCCGGCCGAGAGCATGTTGAAGCCCGGCAGTTCCGGGTAGATCTTCTGCAGCACCGGCGTGACGAAGAGCAGCGCGAAGTAGCCGTAGACGATCGTCGGGATGCCGCCGAGCAGCTCGAGGAAGGGTTTGGCCACCTCGCGCACGCGAAACGGCGCGAACTCGGAGAGGTAGATGGCGAGAATGGTACCGAGCGGTACCGCGACCAGCAGCGCGACGATGGTCGTCGTCAGCGTGCCCGAGAGCAGTGCGATGATGCCGAAATGGGCGTCGTCGAAAAGCGGTGTCCACTGCGTGTCGGTGAGGAAGTCGAGCAGCGGGACGGTGCGGAAGAAGACCACCGACTCCCAGACGAGAATCGCGACGATGGCGGCGGTGGTGAACACCGAGACCAGCGCCGCCAGCATGAGCAGCGTTTCGATCGCCCGTTCGGCGAGCCGGCGGCGCAGCCGCGCCGCCGACCATCCCTGCGGCAGCGCACCCGGTGTCGCCGCCAAGGTGCCTGGCGGATGCTTCAGGGGAAGGATGCTGCTCATCATGCGGACTCCTGTTGGCGGCAGATCGCCGGTGGCCGGGCGTGCCTCAGAGCTGTGCCTCGCGCTTCATCAGTTCCTCTATCGTCAGGCCGGTTTCGTTCTCGCCACCGAAGACGGTGCCGATCTTCTTGCGGGCGATGTGGTCGAGGTTGCCGCTGTAGGCTTTCGCCGGCAGCGGGATGTACTTGACCTCCTTCACCAGCGGCCGCGCGTTCTTCATGTAGAAGTCGACGAAATCCCGGACCTCGGGCTTGTCGAGCGACTTCTCGCTGACATAGATGAAGATCGGCCGGGACAGTGGCTGATAGCTGCCGTTGTCGACGTTTTCCGGTGTTGGCGCGACCGGCCCCTTGCCGCCGTCGATCGCCACCGCCTTCAGCTTCTTCTGGTTCTCGATGTAATAGGCGAAGCCGAAGTAGCCGAGCGCGCCCTTGTCGCCGGCGATTCCCTGCACCAGCACGTTGTCGTCTTCGGAAGCCGTGTAGTCGCCGCGGCTCGATTTGGCCTTGCCGACGATCGCTTCGGTGAAGTAGTCGAAAGTCCCGGAATCGGCGCCGGCGCCGTAGAGCTTGAGCTTCTGGTCCGGCCACGCCGGGTTGACGTCCTTCCAGTTGTTGATCCTGCCCTGCGCGCCGGGCTCCCAGATCTTCTTCAGTTCGGCGACGGTCATGCTCTTGATGAAGGTGTTCTGCGGGTTCACCATCACCGTCAGTGCATCGTAGGCCACCGGCAACTCGTAATAGCGGATGCCGGCCTTGCTGCAGTCATCCATCTCCTTCCTGGAGATCGGCCGCGAGGCATTGGCGATGTCGGTTTCGCCACGGCAGAATTTCTTGAAGCCACCACCCGTGCCGGAGATGCCGACGGTGACGTTGGTCGCCCCCTTGCGGGCTTTCTGGAACTCTTCGGCAACGGCTTCGGTGATCGGGAAGACGGTGCTCGAACCGTCGACCTTGACCACCGGCGGCGCGGCGAAAGCCAGTGGGCTGAGGAAAAGGCTGCCGAGGATGGCGACGGCGGCAGCGGTGGAATGTCGTGCAGGCTGCTTCATCATGGTCTCCTGTTGTGCGGTCCTGACTGCAGAACGAAGTGTGCGCTGGCGCTGTGACAGGTTGATGACGGTCGCCTGCGTCCATCTTGCATGCGTGTCAGTTTCCCTCCTGCAGTCGTTGTCTGGCGGCGATCATCGCGCGCAGAGCTTGCACGAAAGCGTCTCGGTCGAGGTCGGTGAGCATCAGCAGGCCCGCGCGGACGAGTGCCGGCCGGCTTGCGCGGATTCCGGCAGCGGCCAGCCGCTGTTTCAGTTGTCGCAACTGCCGGTATTCCTTCCGTGTCAGCCACAGTTTGCAGGAAGTGCGTGCCGCAACCTCGCCTTTTCCGCGCTTGCGGCCTTTGCTCGGTGACGACGCGACGGCGGTTGCGGCCAGTCGTCTGCGTTTCAGTTCATCGGCGGCTGCGGCGATGACGTCGGCGTTGCGCGATGTGCGGGATGAAGACATAAGGGACTCCTTGGGGAATGCTGGGGGACAGATCAGATGTCGCGGGCCGGGTTACCGCGCGGCCTGCGGTGCCGCTGGCTGCGCGGGCTGCTCCTGCCCTGCAGGTGGCGATCGTGGTCAGGAACCGTGCATCAGTGCCTTGAAGATCTCCAGTGAGTCAGCCGGCCGCATGCGCGCCTTGTTCTCGCCGCCATAAACGCTGCCAAGCTTCCGTGCCGGGATGCGCTCAAGGTTGTCCGCATAGGCGCGTGTCGGCAGCGGCAGGTAGTTCGCCTCGACGACGAGGCGGGGCGCGTTCTTCATGCAGAAATCGACGAACTCCCTGACTGCAGCCTTCTCGAGCGACTTCTCACTGACGTAAAGGAACAGCGGGCGCGACAGGGGCTGGTAGCTGCCGTTGCGGATGTTTTCCACCGTCGGCGCAACGGCTTCCTTGCCGTCGCTGATCGCCACGGCCTTGAGCTTCTGCTTGTTCTCGACATAGTAGTCGAGGCTGAGATAGCCGAGTGCGTCCTTGTCTGCGGCGATGCGTTCTGCCAGGACCCCGTGGTCCTCGGCCGTGCTGGCGTCGGCACGGCTTGCCTTGGCGGTACCCACGACCACCTCGGTAAAGGACTCGAAGGTGCCGGAGTCGGCTCCAGGGGCATAAAGCCTGATCCTGTCGGCGGGCCACGCCGGGTTGAGATCCCGCCAGGTCGTGACCCGCTTCTCGGCTCCCGGCTCCCACAGCCTGCGCAGATCGCTGACGCTGAGGCTGTTGACGAAGCTGTTCTGAGGATTGACGACGACGGTCAGCGCGTCGTAGGCGAGGGGCATTTCGTAGAAGCGGATTCCAGCCTTGGCGCAGGCTTCCATTTCCTTGCTCAGAATCGGTCTCGAGGCGCTGGCAATGTCAGTCTCACCGCGGCAGAATTTGCTGAGCCCGGCTGCGGTTCCCGAGACCCCGATGTTGACGTGCACCTCGTGCAGCTTGGCGCGCTGGAAATCCTGCGCCGCCGCCTCGGTGATCGGATAAGCCGCGCTCGACCCATCGATCCGGACCACCGGGCTGGCGCCGATGGCGAGTGGGCTGCTGCAGGCGAGTGCGGCAGCGAACCAGGTCGCGCCAAGCCAGTTGCGTGCTGTAGACGGGGCGGTATTGTGCTTCATGGTGAGCCTCCTTGGCTGCGGTGGTCGTGGCTGCGTGAGCCGGCGAATCCATTGTGTGACGGCTTGTTGACGAATTGATGACGGTTCTTTGCGCAGGGATCCGTGCAGCCGGTGAGCGGCAGCCTGCAGGCCATCGTGCTGCCCGACTGGCGTCGCGGTTCTCCCTGACAGTCGCTGGCGGCGCTCGCCGCGCTCCCCGGAACGGCGGGCACATGCGCTGCGGGCACCCGATATAATGCGCCCTGACGCTGGCCGCTGCGGTCGGCAATGGCAGGAGGTCTGGCATGGATTTGTGGGCATGCCCCGCGGTCGTCACCGGGGCGGCATCGGGCCTGGGCGCGGAAACCGCGCGCTATCTGAGCGAGGCGGGCGCACGGGTGGCGTTGATCGACATCGATGCCGACAGCGTGCACCGGGTCGCGAAGGACATCGGCGCGCTGGCGATTCACTGCGACGTCGCCGACTCGCAGTCAGCCGAGGAGGCGATCGCGCGCGCACGCGCGGCGCACGGTGCGGCGCGCGTGCTCGTGCACTGTGTCGGTCGCGGCCACAACGAACCCATTCTCGGGGCCGCTGGGCCGGTGGCGCTCGAGGATTTCCGCAAGCTCGTCGAGGTCAACCTGATCTCGACCTTCAACATGATTCGCCTGGCCGCTGCCGACATGGCTGCCCTGCCGCAGCAGAGCAACGGCGAGCGCGGCGTCATCCTGTCGACGGCTTCGGTCTCGGCCTACGAGGGGCAGAGCGGCGAGGCCGCGTATTCGGCATCGAAAGGCGGTGTCGTCAGCATGATCCTGCCGGCGGCGCGCGAACTGGGCCCCTTGGGAATCCGTGTCGTCGGCATCGCGCCGGGGCTGTTCGGGACGCAGACGCTGTTCGACATGGAGAAGAACCTCGACTCACGGCTGGCGCGGCAGATTCCGTTTCCGCACCGCTTTGGTGATCCGGCCGAGTTCGCCATGCTCGTCCTGCACGTCATCAAGAACGTCATGATCAACGGCAGCGTTCTGCGCCTCGATGGTGGCTATCATCGCTGAGTCGCCGCTGCCAAGCGGCCACGGGAGGAAGCCCGGGTGAGCCGGACGGTTCTTCTGTATCTGGTCTCGCATGCCTCGGGTGAACTGGTCGAGATGCTGGCGCGCAACGCCGTCACCCAGCTGGCCGGGGTCGAGGTCAGGCGCCGCCTGTGGAAGACCGTCCGCCGCCTCGACCAGGTGCCGGAAATCCTCGGTGTGCTCGCCGCCGCCCCCGGCTACGTCCTGCACAGCATCAGCCACAGCGATGTGCGCGAAGCCCTCGAGGAAGGCTGCCGCCATCTCGGAATTCCCTTCCAGTTCGCGCTCGAGCCCTTGGTCGGTCAGCTCGCGGAATACACCGGGGCGGCCATCCTGTCGCATCACAGCTCGGGCGATGCCTTCGATGAGGACTACTTTCGCCGTGTCGAGGCGATGAAATACACCCTTGCGCACGACGACGGCGTCGCCAGCGACGATCTCGACGGTGCCGACGTGATCATCGTCGGCGTCTCGCGGGCGACGAAGACGCCGACCTGCATGTATCTCGCATCGCGCGGCATCAAGGCGGCGAACGTGCCGCTGGTGCCGGGCGCGCCACCGCCGGTCGGCCTGCTGCGCGCGAACGGGCCGTTGATCGTCGGCCTGACCGTCGACCCGGCGCGCCTGGCGATGATCCGTGCCGCTCGCCTGAGCGCGCTGAAGGACGAGTCGAACGGCGACTACGCCGACCTCGACGCCCTGCGCAAGGAGGTGCTGGAAGCTCGTCGCCTGTTCATCCGTCGCGGCTGGCCGATCATCGATGCCAGCCACCGCTCGATCGAGCAGACGGCGTCGATGATCATCGAGATGCTGCGCAAGCGGGCCGGCGAGGCGAACTAGAGGGTTTGGCGTCGCCGCCCTCCGGTCATCGGCTGTCCACCTAGAACCACAGGCGATGCAGGAAGAAGGCAGCCAGGCCGACGGCGATCGTCGCCAGCAGCTTGCGCGTGACGATGCCGGCAGCGATGCTGCAGAGCGCGGCGACCAGGTAGGGGTTGGCGGCGGAGAGTTGCCATTGGCCGTCGGGCAGCAGCACGGCGGGAACCGTGATCGCGGTGAGCACCGCCGGTGGGATGAAGCGCAGCGAGTCGCTGAGCCAGGCCGACAGGCTGATCCGTCCGGCGAGACCGAAGAGCAGGTAGCGGATGCCGAAGGTCACCGCGAACATGCCGGCGATCAGCCACAGCTCGTCGCTGCTCATCATCGGGCGAGCGCCGCTTGCGCCCGCAGCAGTCGCTGCGCGAGCATGCCGGAGGCGATGCCGGCGAAGGCCGCGACGAGGATCCCCAGCTTGTAGGGCATGGCCAGCGTCAGCAGCGAGGCGGCGCCCGCGGTGAGGACGCTGATTGCCACCGGGAGCGTACGGACGAAGGGAATGATCATGCCGATGAAGGTCACCGGCATCGCCACGTCGAGCCCCCAGCCCTGGGCGTCGGGAATGCGGTCGCCGAGCAGCAGTCCGGCGAAACAACACAGTTGCCAATTGAGGTACATGGCGATCGACGAGCCAAGCTGGTACCAGTGCTTGCAGGGTGAGGCGTCGGCGCGCTGGAAGCGGTGCACGGTGACGGCGAAGGTCTCGTCGGTCAACCAGAAGGCAAGCGGGATCCGCCAGCGCTGCGGCAGGCTGCGCAGATGCGGCAGGAGGGTGGCGCTGTACAGCATGTGCCGCAGGTTTACGATCAGCGTCGTCAGGACGATGATCGCCACCGGCGTCTGCGCAGCGATGAGCCCGACGGCAATGAATTGCGACGAACCGGCGAAGACGAATGCCGACATCGCCAGCGCGGCGGCGAACGACAGCCCGGAGGTCGCAGCGATGGCGCCGTAGATCAGCCCGAAGGGCAGCGCGCCAAGCAGCAGCGGCAAGGTGTCGCGGACGCCGGCGATGAATTCCTGCCGGCGCAGGGATGATGGCTCGTTCATGGGTCGCCTGGTGGTCCGGGTCGTCGTTGGGGACCCGGATCTTAAACCGAATGCCCGCCGCCTTGCCGTCGCATCGGCGACCTGCAGGGCGGCGACCACGCCACGCGCCCGGTTGCTGCCGCCGTCCGCTCGGCGCTCGCCGGGCCGGGTCCAGGCTGGCTCAGTGGCCGAGCGCCTCGCTCAGGGTGCGGATGTTGTGGCGCATCATGCCCAGGTAGCTGTCGCCCGGAGTACCGGGCGGCGACAGCGAGTCCGAGTACAGGGTGCCGCCGATGCGCGCCCCCGATTCACGGCTGATGCGCTCGAGCAGGCGCGGGTCGCTGATGTTCTCGACGAAGATGGCCGGGATCTTCTCGCGGCGAATCTGCCGGATGATGGCAGCGACTTCGCCAGCGGACGGTTCGGCATCGGTGCTGACTCCGACCGGGGCGATGAAGCGGATGCCGTAGGCGTGCCCGAAGTAGGCAAAGGCGTCGTGCGAGCTCACCACCTTGCGCTGCGTGGCCGGAATGGCGGCGAAGGCGCTGCTCGCCTCACGCGCGAGCGCGGCCAGTTCCCCCTGCAGGCGGACGGCGTTGGCGGCGTAGGTCGCCCGGTTGGCCGGGTCGGCAGCGGCCAGCGCCTGCGCGATGTTCGCCACGTAGCGGCCGCCATTTGCCAGGTCCTGCCAGGCATGCGGGTCGACATCGTCGCCGTGCAGGTGGCCCTTGCCGCCCTCCGCATGCGCTTCGTGCAGCGCTTTCACGCCCTTGCTGGCGACCGCGAGCTGGCCACGATAGCCCGATGACTTGATCAGGCGGTCGATCCAGCCCTCGAAGCCGAGGCCATTGACGATCACCAGGCGGGCGCGCGCCAGCGCCCGCGCGTCGCTCGGCGTCGGCTGGTACACGTGCGCGTCGGCGCCTGCACCGACGAGCGTGTGCACCTCGACTAGCTCGCCGCCCACCTTCTGCGTCAGGTCGCCGAGGATGCTGAAGCTGGCGACCACCGGCAGTCTTTCCGCCGCACTGACGCTGCCGATGCTCGCCAGCAGCAGAACGCGCAACAGCCATCCCAGGGCAGCGCAGATTGTCCGCTTCATTCCGTTTCTCCTTGAGCGTTCAACGTTCGAAATGCCAGCCCGATCGCCGGCGGCTGGCCAGCGGTCCGAGCGGACCGAGGGCGAGCGACAGCAGGTAGGTCGCGCCGAGGGTGAGGACGATCGCCGGCCCGGCCGGCAGGTCGGCGTGGTAGGACAACAGCAATCCGGCGAGCGATCCGGCGAAGCCGATGCCGCTGGCGATCAGCAGCAGCGGTCCGACGTTGCAGACCCAGAGGCGGGCCGCTGCCGCCGGCAGGATCATGATGCCGACCGCCATCAGCGTACCGAGCGCGTGAAAACCGGCGACCAAGTTGAGCACCAGCAGGACCATGAAGCCATAGTGCGCCAGCGGCGACAGGCGGCTGATGCGCGCCAGGAAGGAGGGGTCGCAGGCCTCGAGGACGAACAGGCGCAGGCCGATGGCGAGGGCGACGATCGACAGCGATGCGAAGGCGCCGAGCAGCAGCAGCGCCGGATCGTCGAGCGCCAGCACGCTGCCGAACAGGACATGCAGCAGGTCCACGCTGCTGCCGCGCAGCGAGATGAGCAGCACGCCCGCCGACAGCGACAGCAGGTAGAAGGTGGCGAGGCTGGTGTCCTCCCTGATCACCGTGTTGCGCGCGACGCCGCCGGCGAGCAGGGCGACCGCGAGGCCGGCGGCGAGACCACCGAGGGTCATCGCCGGCAGCGACAGGCCGGCGACCAGATAGCCGATCGCCGCGCCCGGCAGGATGGCATGCGACATCGCGTCGCCGGCCAGGCTCATGCGGCGCAGCATCAGGAAGACGCCGATCGGCGTCGCGCCGAGCGACAGCGCGAGGCAGCCGGCGAGCGCCCGGCGCATGAAGGCGAACTCGACGAAGGGCGAGAACGGCGGCAGGGTCGACAGGAGCTCGCTCACGCCGCATCCCGGTCGAGGCGGCAGACGGCTGCCTGCGTGCCGTCGCCCTGTCCTTCGGCGAGTTGCCGGGCACGCTGCAGGTTGGCGGGGTTGAGGACGCTCGCCGTTTCGCCACGTGCCACCAGTTCGCGGGCCAGCAGCAGCGTCTCCGGGTACTCCTGGCGAACGTGCGCGAGATCGTGCAGGACGGCGATCACCGTCCGCCCTTCGTCGTGCCACTGGCGAACCAGCGCCGCCAGGTCGCGGACGCTGGCCGCGTCGATCGCGCCATAGGGCTCGTCGAGCAGCACCAGCGGCGCATCCTGCAGCATGACGCGGGCGAACAGCGCGCGCTGCAGTTGTCCGCCGGAAAGGGCGCCGATCGGGCGCTTCTCGAGTCCGTGCAGACCGACGCGCTCGATTGCCGCCTGCACCCGCCGCCGGTGCGCGCTGCCGAGGCCGAGAAAGGCGCCGATCTCGCGCCAGAGCCCCATGGCGACGAAATCATGGACGACGATCGGGAATGTCGGGTCGAGTGTCGCCTGTTGCGTCAGGTAGGCGATCTGCCGACGGTCGAGTCCGTTCCGCTCGATGCTGCCCTGCAACGGTCGCAGCTCGCCGGCGATCGCCTTCAGCAGGGTTGACTTGCCGGCGCCGTTCGGACCGACGATGGCGATCAGGCTGCCAGTGGCGATTTCGCCTTGCAGGTGATGCACCGCCGGATGCCGGTTGTAGCCGAGGGTCAGATTGTCGAAGCGCAGCAGCGCCGTACCCTGCGGGCGGGCGATGCGTCTCATGCCAGTGCCCAGAGGATGAAGCTCCAGAGCAGGATCAGCGCACCGGCGGCCCACGCCAGCCGGGCGGCGGCGCTGGCGCAGAGAACCGGGTTGCCGGCTTGCAGGCGGCGGGGGTGCGGGGGTGCTGAGGGTCGGGGTGGCGACGACATGCTGGGCAGGGCTGGGTCTCTGTCATCCGGGCCATGTTGCGGAGGCCGAATCATGCCCCTTTTGCGAGCCAAATGCAACAATGTTGCAAGAGAATGGTCGTTGCGGCCGTGCTGCCGCCGTGCCGCAGGGTGCTGCGCGTCTGCCGGTCGTCGGCCGAGAGCCATGCCGTGGCCGGTGTCTTGCCGCAGCTTGCTGCGCAGCGGTCGCGCTTGCGTCAGCAGCGGTCGGTGAGGTTCCGCGTTCTGCTGTACAGCGGTAGCGGTCCGGCGGGAGGGGGCTGCGCCGAAAACGCTCAGCTGCGATGCTCGTCCGTCGGAATTTAGTATACTGTCACCGGAAATGTGAGGCCGCGGTAGATCGACGGGGGCATGCCGCTCCAGCGCCGGAAGGCGCGGGTGAAGGCGCTCTGCTCGGAAAAGCCGAGGAGGAAGGTGATCTCGGTGACCGACTTGGTGGGATCGTCGAGATAGCGCCGCGCCAGTTCGTGGCGGGTTTCGTCGACGACGCCCTGGAAGCTCAGGCCGAGCGCCGCCAGCCTGCGCTGCAGGCTGCGCTGGCTGAGGCCGAGTGCGCGCGCCACTTCCTCCGCCGACGGCATGCCCGAGGTCAGGTGCTGCAGCACATGCGCCTTGCAGCGGCTGACGATGTCGTCGTCGAACAGCGCCGCAAGCTGTTCGGTGAGAATCGCGTCGAAGGTGTTGGCGAGCGGGATGTTGGCCGAAGGCAAGGGCGCGTTGGCGACCTCGCCAGCGAGGAGGAAGCCGTCGACCGGTTGGCCGAAAGCGATCGGGCAGCCGAAGAAGGCCTGCCAGGGTTGCGGGTTGGCGGGTTCAGGCCGGCGCAGATCGACGCTGGTCGGGCTCATCGGCTTGCCGGCATTGACCCGACACATGGCGATCAGGATCGACAGCGAGAAGTCGGCCAGAAGCGGGCCGACGGCGGCGTCGCCGCGTCCGTGATCGAAGCCGAGACGGACGCCGTCCGCCTCTTCGGAACAGCGGTAGGTGATCCGGCTGCCGAGAATGCGCGAGAAACGCTCGATCCGTTTCAGCCCGGTATGCAGCGTGCGGCTCGACAGCCAGGCGTAACCCATTGTTCCGAGATTGGACGGATGCCAGCATTCGGCAGCGCGCAGGGCGAAGGCCTCGTCGCCGATCTGCGCGGCGGCCAGCTCGAAGCCGACATCCACCAAGTGGGAAGGCAGCCGCGCATGCACGTCGCGCAGTGCTTCACGGCGAATCCCGAGAGTCTTGCGGAACTGCTCCGGATCGATCCCGTGCTCCTCGAGCAGGCGCAGCATGACCAGCCAGAGCGTGGCCAGCGTGCTCCCCGATTCGTCCATGCTTCCCTTGTCCCGTGCGATGGCTGTCGACGACGGCGGCAATGGTCATGCGATTGGCGCCGCGAGTCAAGCAACCGCGCCGGCAGCCGCTTAGTCTTGCGCAGCGGCGCCGACGGAACGATTGCAGAGAGATCCGTTCGCCTGGTTCCGGAAAGGAGCGAGATCATCAAACGGAAAGGGACGGCAGGCGGCAGGTTTCGGTTGCGGGCACGGGCAATGACCGGCTCACCGCCGGCCCGCCGCGACACGACGACCGGCTTCCTCCTGCGCAACGCCGCTCGGACCGAGGTCGCACGCCTGTTCGCCGCGACAGACCGGGTACCGGCATCGCTGTGCGCGATGTGGCTCGACCTCGACCGCTTCCGTCAGGTCAACGATTCCTTCGGCTATGCCGAGGCGGATGCCGTCATCGCCCTGATTGCCGGCCGCATCCGGTCGGTCGCCGGTGAGCGCGCGACCTGCCTGCGCATGGGCAGCGACGAGTTCGCCATCCTGCTTCCCGCCGTCGAGACACCGGACGCCGAACGGATCGCCGGACGCCTGCTGGCGACCATCGATCAGCCGATACCGCTCGGTGGCATCCTGTTGCGGCCTTCGGTGAGCATCGGCATTACCTGGCGGCTTGCCGCCGATGACCCGCTCAGCCTGCTCGCACGCGCCGACCGCGCGATGGGCGAAGCCAAACGCCAAGGCGGCGATCGCTTCGTCGTCATGGCCGTCGAGCCACCCGGAGTGACGTCCGCAGCGCGGTCGGCAAGGCAGGATCTGGAAATCGAGAGCGTCCTGCACGCGTCACTGGCAACCGGCGATCTCGCGCTGCACTATCAACCGATCGTTCGTGCGGACGGCAGCGTCGAGGCGGTCGAGGCGCTGATGCGCTGCGCCGTCGGCGGCCGCCAGGTTTCCCCGCTGCAGCTCGTCGCCGTCGCCGAGAAGACCGGCTTGATCGTCCGCATCGGCGAATGGATCCTGCTGCAGGGCGCGCGCTGCGCTGCCCGGCTGCGCGCGCAGGGCTGCCCGACGAAGGTCGCGATCAACATCTCGCGCCTGCAACTCTGTTCGCAGAGCTTTCTCAGCAACCTGCACGCGGCCCTGATCTGCGCCGGCCTGCCGGCCGACGCGATCGAACTCGAACTGACCGAGTCGTTGTTCGTCGACGCTTCGCCGGTCGTGCAGGCGAACCTGCGGGGCGCGCGCGAAGCCGGGGTCGGCCTGGCGATCGACGACTTCGGCACCGGCTACTCGAGCCTCGCGAACCTCAAGGACCTGCCGGCGACCAAGCTCAAGTTCGATCGTGCGTTCATCAACGAGCTGCCCGAAGACCGTCGCGCCTTCGCCATCCTGAGCGCGATCACGCGCCTCGCCGGTGAGCTGGGAATGGTCGTGGTCGCCGAAGGGGTCGAGACCGCTGCACAACTTGCCGCCTGCGAGGCGGCGCGGGTCGATGCGACGCAGGGTTTCCTGCACGCGAAGCCGATGTCGGAGGAGGCGTTGTCACAGTGGATGGAAACGAGGAAGTCCCGCTGAGGGAACCGTGTTCACCCGGCCCGGCGGGTGTGGAAGCCGCGCTCGAGGAAAACCTGCGGGCGATCGACATTCCGCCGCGACCGATGATCCTCGACCGCATCCGCGACGAGATGATGCAGGACGACCCCTGTCTGCGTCGTGTCGGGCAACTGATCAACGCCGACGTCGGCTTGGCCGCCGGCCTCATCAAGACCGCCGGCTCGCCTTCCTTCGGCCTGCGCACGCGCGTGCGCTCGGTTGCCGATGCGCTCATGCTGCTCGGCCTCGATGTGACGAGCCGGGCGGTTGCCGCGATCAACCTGCGACGCGCCTTCCCCAACAGCGGTCACTACGTCCGCTTCTGGGACGCGTCGGCGCGCATCGCCGCGCTCTCCGGCTGGCTGGCGCAGGAAATCAGCCTGCCCGGTCTGCATGCTGCCGATGCCTACACCTTCGGCCTCTTCCGCGACTGCGGGATCGTCATCCTGCTGCGCCGGCTACCCACCTACATGCAGACCCTGGCGCGCGCGAACGGCGACGCCGAACGCTCGTTCACCGCTGTCGAGCGCGCCGAACATCCGACCGATCACGCGGTCGTCGGTGGCCTGATGGCCGTCGACTGGTGGCTACCCGATGAGCTCTGCCAGGCGATCCGGCATCATCACGAGCGGGCTGCGCTGGCTTCGCTGCAACCCGACCTGCCGCCACCGAGCCGTCGCCTGATCGCCGTCAGCCAGACCGCCGAACACCTCCTGCAGCAACTCAGCGGCGCGAGTCGGACACAGGAGTGGGCAAAGCTCGGCGAAGTCTGCCTGCCGCTGCTCGGCATCGACGAGAAAGACCTGCGTCAGCTGCATTCCGGCGCAACGGCGATCATCCAGACCGCCGCCTGAAATTCGAAATTCGGTGACTGAAATTCGGTGACGAAATTCGGTGACAGTATATTCAATGGAACTGCTGGCGGGGTGAGAAAAGTATACTGTCACCGTAATGATTCTGGGGTGTCGTCGTCCGGTACCTGCTGCCGGGACGCTTGGCGGAGGAACGCCATCTGCTCGCGATAGCGGGCGCAGCCGGAACAGAGCAAGGTGTGCAGGCGCAGCGCCAAGCGGTCGCCGGCGGCGAGATCGCGGTCCATCTCTTCCGACATCAGTCGTGTCGCCTGTTTGCAGTTCATCATGCCGCGAGCCCTCCGCTGCCGGCAAACCAGCGCTGGTCGAGGCACAGGCGCAGCCCCATGCGCGCCCGGTGCAGAACGACCCAGCAGTTGTTGCTGCTCATCGACAGCTCGGCGCAGATTTCGTCGGTTTCGAGGCCGAGCATTTCGCGCATCATGAAGACGCGCGCGGTTCCCGGTGGCAGCCGGTTCATGCAGGCGTCGAAGATCGCCCAGAAACTGCGGTTCTCGAAGCTGCGCTCCGGGTCGCCCCAGTCGGAGGGGCGCGTGTCGCGCTGCCAGTGACCGTTGCTCTGGAAGAGCGGGTCGAAGTCGGCGTCGTCGATCTCGCCCAGCGGGTCTTCGTAGGTCGGTTCACGCACCCGCCGGCGGATGATGTCCACGATCTTGTTCTTCAGGATCGAGAACACCCAGGTCTTCAACCGGGCGCGCTCGCCAAAGCGGTCCGCTCCCTGCAGGGCGGCCAGCATGGCTTCCTGCACCGCGTCTTCGGCACTCGCCTGGTCGCGCAACTGCAGCGTCGCGAAGCGCAGCATCTCGCGCCGGAAGCTGGCAAGCTCGGTGGCGATGTCGGCGGCCTGCGGTGGCAGGCCGCGCTGGGCGGTCGAGGTCGGCCTCGCGCCGGGGTCGGTGCTGGATTTCATCTTCCTGGTCGGCGGGTGGTGAATGGCAGTGATGGCATGCTTGTGGTGTCCGCGAGCCTGGCGGCAAGCGATCGCCTGCTCCGGCTGGCGTGCGACGCAGCCGCTGCCCGAGCATCCACGGCCGGCGCCGCGAACAATCCGACGCGCAGTGTACATCCTGACTGCGACCGGGAACAGCCCGTGCAGTCAAGGACTTCTCGTTTCCGAAACGGCAGGGTATAGTCGGCCGCGTTCCCAGAGCCCGCACACCCCGGAAGACCGCTCATGTTCCGTACCCTTGCCCGACCCGAGGTCCTGGTCACCACTCTGGCGGCCGCCGGCATCCTGATGGTGACGATGGGTGCCCGCCAGTCGCTCGGGCTCTTCGTCAGTCCGCTCAACTCCGCGACCGGTCTTGGCATCGCCACCATCAGCCTGGCGCTGGCGGTCGGGCAATTCACCTGGGGCGCGATCCAGCCGTTGGCCGGCGCCGTCGCCGACCGCTACGGGCCGCGCATGGTGCTGGTCGGCGGCCTGCTGCTGCTCGCCCTGGGCAGCGCGATGACGCCGTTCATGGACTCGGGCCCGGGCCTGATCGTCTCGCTCGGCTTGCTCTCGGCCATCGGCTCCGGCGCCGGCAGCTTCTCGGTGCTCATCGGCGCGGCGGCGCAGCGCCTGCCGCTCGAGTCGCGCGCCGCCGCGTCCGGAGTCATCAACGCCGGTGGGTCGTTCGGCCAGTTCGTCTTCGCGCCGATCCTGCAAAAGCTGATCCAGAGCATCGGCTGGATCGGCGCGATGTGGTCGCTGGCGCTGATGACGCTCGCCGCCTTGCCGCTGATCGGCCGGCTGGCGGGATCGAAGGCGGCACCTGCGGCGCATCGTGCCGACGCCGGCAACGGGTTGCGGGCCGCGATCGGCGACGCCCTGCGCGACCGCAGTTACCTGCTGCTGCATGTCGGCTTCTTCACCTGCGGCTTCCACATCGCCTTCCTCGTCACCCATCTGCCGGGCGAGGTCGATCTGTGCGGCCTGCCGCCGGCGGTCGCCAGCTGGTCGCTGGCGATCATCGGGCTGGCGAACATCTTCGGCAGCCTTTACGCCGGTTCGTGTGTCGCGCGCTACCGCAGCAAGTACGTCCTCGCGGTCATGTACGGTTCGCGCGCGCTGCTCATTGCCGGCTACCTGCTGCTGCCGCGCAGCGAGACGACCTTCTACCTCTTCGCCGCCGGCCTCGGTTTCACCTGGCTGGCGACCGTGCCGCCGACGGCCGCCATCGTCGGCAAGCTGTTCGGTGTGCGGTACCTCGCCACCCTGTTCGGGCTGACCCTGCTCTCGCACCAGATCGGCGGCTTCCTCGGCGCCTGGCTCGGTGGCTTGGCGATCACCCGCCTCGGCGATTACACGTGGATGTGGTACGCGGACATGGCGCTGGCGGCATTCGCCGCGATCGTCAACCTGCCGATTCGTGAAGCACGGCCACAGCAGGCCGCGGTGCCCGCCTGAAGGGCAAGGCACGGGATGAGGCCGCGGCGCAGACGCCTGCTGGCAGGGCTGGCGGTCTTCCTGTCGATGCTTGCGGTGGTCGCGTCCACCGCGGCGTTGTTGCTCGTCGGCGAGCCCGCCGCCGGTGCTGACGGTGACGCTCTCGCGAGCCGGCTGCTCAAGCTGATACCGGTGGTCCTGATCGCCTCGGGAGCGGGCTGCTGGCTGTCGTTCAAACTCGATACGCTGTACGTCCAGGCGCCACTGCGCCTGGCGGAACAGCTCGCGGCAACGCTGCCGCATGCCGGCCTGCGGGTTGGTCGCTACGAGGCGCCCGAAGTCGAGCAACTGGCGCAGGTCGTCAATCAGCTGCTCGCCCAGCGCGAAGCGGACCGCAGCGAGGTCGCCGAGCACTTCCGCGCCACACAGGCATCGCTCGAGGAGGAACGGGGCCGCTTGAGTGCGCTGATGGCTGACCTCAGCCAGAGTGTCGTCGTCTGCAACCTGGATGGTCGCGTGCTGCTGTACAACCAACGGGCAAAGCAGGAGCTCTCGACCGGACCGGACGGCGACAGGACCGAGTTGCTCGGTCTGGGACGTTCGATTCATGCCGTTCTCGACCGCGCGGTCATCGGCTATGCCATAGCCCGCCTGCAGCAGGCCAGTGCTGCGGCGGACTCCGGGCATGCCCCGGAGGTCGTCGGCTCGACGCACTTTGTCACCGGGACTGCCAGCGGTCGCTTGCTGCGTGCCCACATGTCTCCGGTCCTGGGACAGACGGGTCGGCATCATGCCGACGGCGGCGCGCTCTCGATGACCGGTTTCGTTCTCGTTCTCGATGACGTGACCATGACCAACGAGCGACATACGCGGCGGGACGCGGTCATCCAGTCGCTGATCGAGGGGTGCCGCGGGCCGCTCGGCAGTGTGCGCGCGGCCGCCGAGATGCTCTGCGATTTCCCGGACATGTCGAGCGAGCAGAAGGACCGCTTCACGCTGGCGATCCGCGACGAAGCCACGGTGCTGTCGGCGCAGTTCGACAAGGCGGCGCGGGCGTTCTCGAGCGACCTGCGCGAGCGCTGGGTGCTGGAGGAGATCAACGGTGCCGAGATCCTGCTGGCGACGGCTGGCAGCATCCAGGAAAAAGGCGGCGGCGGCCGGCCTCCGCTCGCCGTCAAGACCGAGCACGTCGAAAAGGGGCTCTGGCTGCGCGTGGACAGTTTTGCCTTGCTGCAGGCGCTGCGTCATCTGGCGCTCCGCCTGCAGGACGACTACGGGATTCGTGAAGTCCGCCTGTCGCTGACGCGCAGCGGACATCTGGCCCAACTCGACCTGTCGTGGCAGGGCGGCTTCATGAACAACGAAACGGCGATGAGCTGGTTGCAGGATCCGATGAACGTCCCTGGCAAGTCATCCTCGCTGAGTGTGACCGACGTCGTCGAGCGCTGCAACGGCGACATCTGGTTCCAGCGCGAACGCGTCTCGCATCGCGCCTTCTTCAGGACCGTACTGCCGATGGCGGCGGCACCCGGCAACCTGCCCATGCCGATGCCCGTGGCAACGGCTGAAGAGCGTCCCGAGTTCTATGACTTCGACCTGTTCGGCTGGTCGGCGAGCGGCCATGAACTCGACGACCGGCCGCTCAGCGAACTCGCTTACACGGTTTTCGATACCGAGACAACCGGTCTGCACCCCGCCGAAGGCGACGAGATCATCCAGATCGGCGCGACGCGGATCGTCAACGGCCGTCTCCTGCGGCATGAGTGCTTCGACCAACTGGTCAAGCCCCAGGTCCGCCTGTCACCTGGTTCGGTGGAGGTGCACGGCCTGACGCGCGAACTGCTCGCCGGTCAGCCGGGCATCGATGTCGTCTTGCCCCGCTTCCACGCCTTCTGTGCCGATACCGTCCTGGTCGGCCACAACGCGGCTTTCGACATGCGCTTCCTGCAGCTCCAGGAGAAGCGGACTGGCGTGCGTTTCGAGCAACCGGTGCTCGATACCCTGCTGCTCTCCTCGGTCCTGCACCCGAACCAGGCAACGCACCAGCTCGAAGCGATCGCCGAACGTCTGGCGGTGCCGGTTCTTGGACGGCATACGGCGCTCGGCGACGCGATGGTGACCGCCGAGGTCTTCCTGAAAATGCTGCCGCTGCTCGCCGAGATCGGGGTCAGGACCCTGCGTCAGGCGCGCGAAGCCAGCCAGACGAGCTACCTGGCGCGGGTCAGGTACTGAGGCGAGTGCAGGACGATCCGACGCCGCTGCATGGCGGCTTCCTTGGCGCCCGGCTCGGCTGCCCTGCCGTCCCGTGCGCCGTCAAGCCTGCAGCGCAGCCGTCAGCGAGGCGACATCCGCGGCCGATTCGCGCAGGATGTCGCGCAGCGTCTCTTCGCCGACGAGCAGGTCGATCGACGCCGCCATTCCTTCGCGCGGGCAGCCGTCGAGGTCGCGCAGCGGGCTCTCGACCGGCGCCAGTTCGTCGGCGAGCAGCAGCGTATCACCCAGCGTCGTCGGCGGCATGGCGAGAAAGCCCTGCCAGCAGACCTCGATGGCGTCGATGATCGGCTGCGGCACCGCCAGCGCCTTGAGCACCGCCCGTCCGACCTCGGCCTCGCCGCTCTCGCTCCAGGCGGGAAAATCCTCGTCGAGCAGACCCGGATGGTCGCGCGTGCGCGACACCAGGTAGAAGGCGCCGACTTCGTGCACGATGCCGGCGAACAGGGCCGTCTCCGGGTCGAGCCGTGTGACGCGGCGGGCGATGACCTGCGCCAGCGCGGCGACATGGGCGGTGTGTTGCCACAGCCGGTCGGCCAGTTCGCGGTCTCTTGCCGTCGCCGGCGCCGCCAGTTGCCGGCTGACGACGGCGCTGGCGAGTGCACGCAGATAGCGGAAGCCGAGCCGCAGGACCGCCGTGCGCACGTCGGTGATCGGTCGCCCGGAGCGGTTGCAGACGGTCGAGTTGGCGACGGCGACGACCTTCGCCGCCAGCAGCGGTTCGGCCTGCACCAGTCGCGCCGCGCGGTCGAGCGGGCAGTCGGGATCGTCGAGCGCGCGCTTGAGTTTCAGCGCCACGACGGCGCTGGTCGGGAAGCTGACCTCGCCGCGTTCGATCTCGGTGGCGATCTTCTTCAGGATTTCGTAACGTTCCACAGTCCTTCTCCACGGTCCTGGCGGATCGCCGGGGCGGCGATCAGCGGTCGGCGGCGACGAGCGCCGGGGCAATCTGCGACAGTGGCAGCACCCGCTCGACTCCGCCCAGTCTGATCGCCTCCCTGGGCATGCCGAAGACGACGCACGACGCTTCGTCCTGGGCGATCGTCACCGCACCGGTATCGCGCATCTCCTTCAGGCCGCGGGCGCCGTCGTCGCCCATGCCGGTCATGATCACGCCGACGGCGTTGCGGCCGGCGAAGCGGGCGACCGAACGGAAGAGTACGTCGACCGATGGCCGGTGACGATTGACCGGCGGCCCATCGACGACCTCGACGTGGTACTGGGCGCCGTTGCGCTTGAGCAGCATGTGGCGGCCACCGGGTGCGATCAGGGCACGCCCGGGCAGGACGCGGTCGTTGGAACGTGCCTCACGCACCTCGATCGCCGCCAGTGAATCGAGTCTTTCGGCGAACATCGCCGTGAAGCGCTCGGGCATGTGCTGCACGACGACGATTCCCGGCACGGTCTTCGGCAGGCTCGTCAGGATCGCCTCGAGCGCCTGCGTGCCGCCGGTCGAGGTGCCGATGGCGATCACCCGGTCGGTCGTCTGCAGCATTGGCGTCGTCGCGGCGGGCAAGATCACGTCGGCGCGGTGCAGCGCCTGTCCTGGCGCAAGGGGGGCAGCGGCGGTGCCGTGGGTGGCACCATTCGTGGCCGCTCCGCCGCGCAGCGCGCCGACGTTGGCGCGGGCGGCGGCACGCACGGCGGCGACGACATCGTCCGCAGAATCCTCGAGAAAGGTCTTCACCCCGAGCTTCGGTTTGCCGATGACGCTGAACGCGCCGGCCGCCAGCGCCTGCGCCAGAGTCTCACTGCCGGTGGTCACCAGGGACGAGCAGATGATCACCGGCGTCGGGCGCTCGGCCATCAGCGCGCGCAGGAACGAGAGACCGTCCATGCGCGGCATCTCGATGTCGAGAATGATCACGTCCGGCCAGCTCCGGCGCATCTTCTCCATCGCGAACAGCGGATCGGCAGCCGTTGCGACGAGTTCGATGTCATTGGTGCGGGTGACCGCCAGCGCCACCGCCTGGCGGACGACGGCCGAGTCGTCGACCACCAGCAGGCGAATCCTCGCACCCGCGATCGCCACTCGCCCGGCCATCACCCGGGCTTCCGGTAGATCGTCGGCCTGACCATCCGGAGGCCATCGGCGAGGCCATTCAGGGACTCCGCATGGCCGACGATGAAATGGCCGCCGGGCTTGAGGCACGGCAACATGTGGCCGATGACCTTGCGTTTCGTCTCGACGTCGAAGTAGATCATCACGTTGCGCAGGAAGATGACGTCGAAATGGCCAACGCCGCTGATCGGCTGCGTCAGGTTCACCTGCGCGAAGCGGACCCGTTCGCGAAGTCCGCTGTCGATCAGCAACTTGCCCTCCTGCCCGCGGACGCCCCTCAGGCAATACTTGCGCAGGCACGCCAGCGGGATTCCCGCGATGCGCTCCTGCGAGTAGACGCCGGCCCTCGCCTTTGCCAGCACGGTCAGGCTGATGTCCGAGCCGAACACCTCCCACGGCCGCTGCAGGCAGTACTCGGCGAGCACCATCGCCATCGAGTAGGCTTCCTCGCCGCTCGAACTGGCGCCGCTCCAGATGCGGAATGGGTTGCCTGCGCTCGCCTCCTGGCGCACCAGGTCGCGCAGGAAATCGAAGTGCTGCGGTTCGCGGAAGAAGTAGGTTTCGTTCGTCGTCAGCAGGTCGACCATCTTCTGCACTTCGTCGGGATCCCTGCCCGAGGACAGCAGCCGGTAGTACTCACTGTAGGTGAGCAGACCGTGATGCTCGAGGCGGCGACCGAGGCGGCCGACGAGCAGCACGCGCTTGGCGTCGGAGAGGCTGATTCCCGCGAGGCGGTGGATCAGTCGCTGGAAGAGGGCGAACTCCTGGTCGGTGATGGTCGGTCGGGAGGCGTGCATGTTCGCTCAGAAGAGTTCGATGTCCGCCTTCTTCGGCGCCACGAGCAGCGTGCTGGCGTAGGACCGTTCGGCTTCGACGATGCTCTGGCTGGTCTGCCCGCGTTTGCAGAAGACATCGCCGGTCTGTGGGTCGAGGATGACCTTGCGCGACCACGGCCCCATCAGGTCGGACGCCAGCAGGCTGATGCCTTCACGCGCCAGCCACTCGCGCGCGAACTCGGCATTGCGTTCGCCGATGCTGACGCCGGTGAGCGACGAAATCACGTTGCCACCGCCGAAGGCCTTGCCCTGCAGGCGCTGTTTCCTGGCTCCGCGGCCGAGCATGCCGTTCATCAGCGCCTCCATGCAGAAGTTGCCGCAGAGCAGGATGTCGAGATCCTGGTTCGCCGAGCGCTCGAAGCGCGGCAGCATGAAATGATTGAGACCACCGATGCGCAGCGCCGGATCCCAGAGGCAGACGGCGACGCACGAGCCGAGCAGCGTCGCGATCGGTCGTTCGCTTTCGATCGCCCAGCCGCCGGGGTTGACGTTGCGAGCCAATCGTTCGAGATTGCGGGGTGTGCTCATTCGATCCTCAGCACGCGACATCATCGCACATTTTGCTCACTGACCGTCCTCCGGTGGTCGGTGTGCGACCCAGGGATTGGACAGCGGACAACGGAGTGCCGTCACGTCGTCGTAGATGACGGCGACTTGGCCGTATTCGGGGCAGTACGCGGTGAGCCGATAATGGCGGTCGAGATCGCTGCGGAAGTCATCGTACTGCGCCCCGTCGCCGGTAAGGGCGACGGCCGCATAACGTTCGATCCAGCGGCGGTCGTGTTGCGGCACGACAGCTGTTGCGCAGCGGCCGATGATCCGCGATCGCTCGAGTCTGGTGATCGCTTCGAAAGCGGCATTGGCCTCGAGGAAGCGGTAGTCACAGGCGTTGCCGGCTGCGTCCAGGACGATCTCGTGCAGCGCGAAGCCGGAAGTCAGTGCTTCGAAGATGCCGCGGTAACGGCCTTCGCCGGCCGGCTCGCCGAGTTCCCCAGCGAGCTGTGCCGCCGGATGTCGGATGGTCAGGATCAGATAACGCGTTGCGACAGCCCTCGCGTGGCTGCCAACAGGAGTCAGCGACCAGTGCCAGCGGTCGAGATCACCGCCGTGTCCGGGTTGCGGCCGGCCAGGCCGCGCTGCGCGCGCCTGCCCCACTCCCGAATCGCGGACCTGGCGAAACATGGCCTCACTCGGGGCATGCGGAAAGAGTTCGAAGTACTTGCGACCAGGGAAGAATGCTGGCGGCTTGCCGATGGTTTCTGCATAGCTCTGGCTGACGCGCAGGAAAGCGAAATCCGCGTCGAGTACGGCAACCGAGATTCCGGCCTGCGTCAGGACCGTCGTCCACGGGTAACCCGCCTCGATGCCGGCCGTGAGGCGACGGTCGATTCTCGCTCGGGTCCTGCTGCTGGTTGCCTGTTCGGTCCGGGTTCGAGTGAGCTGGGTCATCGCAGGCTCCGTGTCAGAAACGCTCCAGGTCGTGTTCGGCAGTGGTGACGACTGTCGCTCGGTGACCGGTGGCATTCCCCGGCCTGCGGATCGCCGCCCCGGCCCGACCGCTGTCGGCGAGCTGGAAGAAGGTCATCAGCTGCTGCAACTGCTCGGCCTGGCTGCCCATTTCCTCGGCGGTGGCGGCGAGTTCCTCGGAGGCCGATGCGTTCTGCTGCGTCGCCTGGTTGAGCTGGCCCATGGCGCCGTTGATCTGTCCGACGCCGGAGGACTGCTCTTGCGAGGCGGAAGCGATTTCCTGGACGAGGTCGGAAGTCTTCTTGATCGAGGGGACGATTTCGGTCAGCAGGGAGCCGGCGCGTTCGGCGAGTTTGACCGAGTCCCTCGCGACGTTGCCGATTTCCTGCGCGGCGACCTGCGAGCGTTCGGCGAGTTTGCGGACTTCGGCGGCGACGACGGCGAAGCCCTTGCCGTGTTCGCCGGCGCGCGCCGCTTCGATGGCGGCGTTGAGCGCCAGCAGGTTGGTCTGGTAGGCGATGTCGTCGATGATGCCGATCTTCTCGGCAATGCTCTTCATCGCCTCGACGGTCCTGGCGACGGCGTCGCCGCCCTCGACGGCCTGTTTGGCGGCACTCGAGGCCATGCCGTCGGTGACTCTGGCGTTCTCGGTGTTCTGCACGATCGAGGCGCTCATCTGCTCCATGCTCGCGGTCGTTTCCTCGACCGAGGCGGCTTGCTCGCTCGACGACTGTGACAGCGACCGGGCGGTGGCGGACACCTGTCCGGAGGCGTTCGAGAGGTTGTCTGCGGCGGAGCGCACCTCGTCGATGGTCTCGATGAACTTGGCGACCGTCTGGTTGATGGCGTTCTTCAACTCGTCGAAGTCGCCCTGGTAGCTGGAGGAGATGGTCTGGGTGAGATCGCCTTCGGCCATCGCCCCCATGATGCGGCGGACCTCGTTGATCGGCCCGATGACGTTGTCGAGGGTGTCGTTGACCCCGGCGACGACCTTGCGGAAATCGCCCTGATGGCGGCTCGCGTCGGCGCGCGTGGCGAGCCTGCCGGCACCCGCCGCCGCGGAGAGCATGGTGGCGTCGGCGACCAGCGCATTGACCGCGTCGATGCAGGTGTTGAGATTGTTCCCCAGGGCGTTGAAGTCACCGCTGTAGCGTTCGCTGATCTTCGGCGGGATGTCGCCGCGCGAGATGCGGTCGACGGTGTGCGCGGCGACCGTGATCGGGTTGATCACGGCGTCCAGCGTGTCGTTCACGCCGACGACGATCTTCTGAAAGTCACCCTGGTGCCTGGCGGGATCCGCGCGTGTGGAAAGTTTGCCGTCGACGGCGGCCTGCGCCAGTAGCGTGGCGTCGGCGACCAGCGCACTGACGGCATCGATGCAGGTATTGAGGTTCGTCTTGATGACGTTGAAGTCACCGTTGTAGGGATCGGTGATTCGCGGCGGGATGTCGCCCCTGGAGATACGGTCGACGGTACTGGCGGCGACCTTGAGTGGGCCGATGACCGCATCGAGCGTATCGTTGACGCCCTTGACGACTTTTCCGTAGTCGCCCTGATGGCTGGCCGCGTCGGCACGTGTCGCGAGCTTGCCGTCGACGGCGGCACGAGCCAGCTGGTCGGCATCGGCGACGAGTCGCTGAACCGATGTCTGGATGGCGGTGGCGGCTCTGGCCAGGAGTCCGACCTCATCCTGGCGAGCAAGCGTGATCGTCTGGCTGAGGTCGCCATCGGCAATTCTCAGCGCCGCCGAGGTGACGGTCTGTACGTCGCGCAGCATGCCTGCGAGCATCCAGGTGAGCGACCCGGACAAGAGACCGGCGATGAGCGTGAGTGCAATGGCGAGCGCCATGGCATTTCGTGAGTCCCGGTACTCGCCCTCCGCGGCAGCGACGGTCCGGCTGGCAAGCCTGTCTTCGAGCGCCTTCATGGCGTCGATCTTCCTGGTGATCGTCGCTGCCCACTCGCCTGGCACGATGCCGAAATTGCCGTCGTTGGCGGAGTCGAGTGCGATCTTGCGCATCGCGGCCGCATTCCTGGAAAAGTCCGCGGCGAGCAGGTCGTCGAGCGTTCCGATCAGATCCTGGTCCGAAGAAAGCGTGCGGAAGGTGTCGAGGTGCGTATTCTGGTTCGTCACGATGCCGAGCAGCCGATGCAGGACCGTGTCGGACATTGGCAAGTCGGTGGAAAAGGCGCCATTGAGCGTCGCGCGTTCCCGCCCGGTGTACTCCTTGGCCTGGACCAAGCCGTTGTAGGCGATGAAACGGCGCACCATCTCGGCGTTTGTCAAGGTCGGCGCGACCTGCGCGACGGCGGCGAGGTTGCCGTCGATCAGGCGCGTGTAGAAGTCGAAGGACTCGCTGCCCGAGATCACCAGGCCGCTCACCCGCTGCCGGCGCTCGGCGAGTTGCTCGCCGAAATCGGCCGCTTCCTTGAGACGACCGACGAACTGCGCGGGCAGCGCGCTCGCCCGTTCCGTCCGGATTCTCACCAGCGCTTGTGCGCGTGCGTCGGTGAGCCTGCGCTGGCCAAGCAGCTCGTCGGCGAACTTCTGGCCTTGCGAGGCGATGAAGCCGGCAGAGAGACCGCGTTCCTTCTGCAGTTCGTGCACCAGATCGCTGGTGGCGACGGCGACCTCGCTCACGGCCAGCAGTTGGCCGTTTTCCTGCATCACGCGATGGTTCGTGACGACCGCAGCGAGCAGGTAGGCGGCAAAGCCGATACCCAGGAGGCTGGTCATCGCCAACAGCCGAACGCGGATCGAGCGCAGGTTCATGATTGTGCCGTCCCGTCCGGGCGCGCCTTGCCCGCCGACGAACGCCGACGGCCGGCCAGCGTGAAGAAGTTCATCGTCTGCTGGAGTTGAGCGGCCTGCGCGCCGAGTTCCTCGGCGGTGGCGGCGAGTTCCTCGGAGGCCGCGGCGTTTTGCTGCGTCGCCTGGTTGAGCTGGTGCATGGCGCCGTCGATCTGGCCGACGCCGGTGGATTGTTCGGAGGATGCGCGGGCAATCTCCTGCACCCGCTCGGAGGTCTTGCCGATGGTCGGTACCATCTCGCCGAGCAGATTGCCGGCGCGTTCGGCCTGCCTGACCGACGAACTGGCGAGGTTGCTGATTTCCTGCGCGGCGACCTGAGAACGCTCGGCGAGCTTGCGTACTTCGGCGGCGACGACGGCGAAACCCTTGCCGTGTTCGCCGGCGCGCGCGGCCTCGATGGCCGCATTGAGTGCCAGCAGGTTGGTCTGGTAGGCGATGTCGTCGATGATGCCGATCTTGCCGGCGATGCGCTTCATGTCGTCGACCGTCCTGCCGACGGCTTCGCCGCCGTCGGCCGCCTGCCTCGCGGCAGTCGCCGCCATGCCGTCGGTGAGGCGGGCGCTGTCGGTGTTGCGGGAGATCGAAGCCGCCATCTGCGCCATTGACGAAGTCGTCCCCTCGACCGAGGCGGCCTGCTGGCTCGCCGACTGCGACAGCGCCTGCGCGGTGGCCGAGACCTGAGCGGCGGCGTTCGAGAGGTTGTCGGCAGCCGTACGGACCTCATTGATGATCTCGACCAGGCGGACGATGGTCTGGTTGATGGTGGATTTCAGCTCGTCGAAGTCGCCGCGGTAAGCGGTGACGATCGTCTGCGACAGGTCGCCGCCAGCGATCGCACTCATGATGCGGCGGACTTCCGCGATCGGCTCGACGACCTCGTCGAGCGTGTCGTTGACGCCGGCGACGATCTTCCGGAAGTCGCCCTGGTGCCGGGATGCATCGGCGCGTGTGGCAAGCCTGCCCTGCATGGCGGCGTCTGCCAGCATGGCGGCGTCGGCGACGAGCGCGTTGACCGCGTCGATGCAGGTGTTGAGGTTGTTCTTGAGGAGGTCGAAGTCGCCGTTGTAGGGATCGCTGATCTTGGCCGGGATGTCGCCGCGGGCGATGCGGTCGACGGTGGCGGCGGCGACGTTGAGTGGGCCGATCACGGCGTCGAGCGTGTCGTTGACGCCGCTGACGATCTTCCGGAAGTCGCCCTGGTGCCTGGCGGCGTCGGCGCGCGTGGCGAGCTTGCCGTCCACGGCGGCACGGGCGAGGCGTGCGGCGTCGGTGACCAGCGCATTGATGGCGTCGATGCAGGTGTTGAGGTTGTTCTTGAGGATGTTGAAGTCACCGTTGTAGGCGTCGCTGATCTTTGCCGGAATGTCGCCCCGGGCGATGCGGTCGACGGTGGTGGCAGCGACGTTGAGCGGACTGATCACGGCATCCAGCGTGTCATTGACGCCCTCGACGACCTTGCGGAAGTCGCCCTGGTGGCGGGTCGCGTCGGCGCGTGTCGCCAGCTTGCCGGCGACGGCGGCACTGGCCAGCAGGTTGGTGTCCGCAAGCATGCGCTGTACCGAAGCCTTCACTCCGGCAACGGCTGCCCCCAGCTGGCCGACTTCGTCCCGGGCCTCGACGTCGAGATCAAAGTTGAAGTCGCCTTTGGCCATGCTGTTTGCCGCCTCGACGAGCAGATTGACTGGACGGGTGATGCTGCGCATGCTGATCCAGGAGACAAGCAGGGTCGTCAGCACGGCCACGGCACCCAGAATCGCGATCAGGCGCTCCGCTGTGGCGGACATCTCCTCGGCATTCCTGCCGGTCTCGATCATTCTGTCGGACAGATAGCCGATCAGGTCATTGACGCCGCTGATGTGCTGGTTCTGCGTCTTGCGCAAGCTGGTGAGCATGAAGTCGACGGCCTCATCCCGCTTGCCGGTGCTAACCAGATCAAGGAAGGCTTTCTGGTCATTCTCATAAGCTGTCCGCTCGTCGTCGACTTTGGCCATCAGTTTCCTGTCGGGCACCGTGACCATCGCCTTGTGCAGCTTGGCGAAGCCCGCGGCGATCTTCTGGCGCGCTTCACTGACACGCTCGAGCTCTTTGCGGACTTCCTGCGGCTGCCTGACCAGCAGTGTATTGCGCAGCGCGCGGGCGATGATGTTGAGTTGGTCGACGATGTCGTGGGCGGTAGCGGTTGTCGGGTATCGGTGGCGGACGATGTCCTCGATTTGCGTATTGAGCTCCTCGAGCCTGGAATAGGCAAGGGTGGAGACCAGGATCAGCAAGCCAAGTACAGCGCCAAAACCCACTCCGAGCCGGACGCCAATTCTCAGATTCTTGAACATGTTTCGACCTTGTAAGTGGGCAGACGTCAATGGTTCTCAGGCGCGACGCCGGTGACGCGTGCCGACGCTGGTCGCGAGCCGGCCCTCGCCTTGCCTCCGGCGCCGGGATGCGCGACCTTCTGCCTCCTGCGGGAGCCATCGGCCAGCGTGAAGAAGTTCATCGTCTGCTGGAGTTGGGCGGCCTGCGCGCCGAGTTCCTCGGCGGTGGCGGCGAGTTCCTCGGAGGCCGCGGCGTTCTGCTGCGTTGCCTGGTTGAGCTGGTGCATGGCGCCGTCGATCTGGCCGACGCCAGCGGATTGTTCGGCGGATGCGCGGGCGATCTCCTGCACCCGCTCGGAGGTCTTGCCGATCGTCGGTACCATCTCGCCGAGCAGATTGCCGGCGCGTTCGGCCTGCCTGACCGACGAACTGGCGAGGTTGCTGATTTCCTGCGCGGCGACCTGCGAACGCTCGGCGAGCTTGCGTACTTCGGCGGCGACGACGGCGAAACCCTTGCCGTGTTCGCCGGCGCGCGCGGCTTCGATGGCCGCATTGAGTGCCAGCAGGTTGGTCTGGTAGGCGATGTCGTCGATGATGCCGATCTTGCCGGCGATGCGCTTCATGTCGTCGACCGTTCTGCCGACGGCTTCGCCGCCGTCGGCCGCCTGCCTCGCGGCAGTCGCCGCCATGCCGTCGGTGAGCCGGGCGCTGTCCGTGTTGCGGGAGATCGAAGCCGCCATCTGCGCCATTGACGAAGTCGTCCCCTCGACCGAGGCGGCCTGCTCGCTCGCCGACTGTGACAGCGCCTGCGCGGTGGCGGAGACCTGGCCGGCGGCATTCGAGAGGTTGTCGGCGGCCGTACGGACCTCATTGATGATCTCGACCAGGCGGACGATGGTCTGGTTGATGGTGGATTTCAGCTCGTCGAAGTCGCCGCGGTAAGCGGTGACGATCGTCTGCGACAGGTCGCCGCCAGCGATCGCACTCATGATGCGGCGGACTTCCGCGATCGGCTCGACGACCTCGTCGAGCGTGTCGTTGACGCCGGCGACGATCTTCCGAAAGTCGCCCTGGTGCCGGGATGCATCGGCGCGTGTGGCAAGCCTGCCCTGCATGGCGGCGTCTGCCAGCATGGCGGCGTCGGCGACGAGCGCGTTGACCGCGTCGATGCAGGTGTTGAGGTTGTTCTTGAGGAGGTCGAAGTCGCCGTTGTAGGGATCGCTGATCTTGGCCGGGATGTCGCCGCGGGCGATGCGGTCGACGGTGGCGGCGGCGACGTTGAGTGGGCCGATCACGGCGTCGAGCGTGTCGTTGACGCCGCTGACGATCTTCCGGAAGTCGCCCTGGTGCCTGGCGGCGTCGGCGCGCGTGGCGAGCTTGCCGTCCACGGCGGCACGGGCGAGGCGTGCGGCGTCGGTGACCAGCGCATTGATGGCGTCGATGCAGGTGTTGAGGTTGTTCTTGAGGATGTTGAAGTCACCGTTGTAGGCGTCGCTGATCTTTGCCGGAATGTCGCCCCGGGCGATGCGGTCGACGGTGGTGGCAGCGACGTTGAGCGGACTGATCACGGCATCCAGCGTGTCATTGACGCCCTCGACGACCTTGCGGAAGTCGCCCTGGTGGCGGGTCGCGTCGGCGCGTGTCGCCAGCTTGCCGGCGACGGCGGCACTGGCCAGGCTCATCGTGTCGGAAGTCAGCGTGTGAATGGCGGTGGACATTCGCTTCATGGCCGAGAGCAGGCTGCTGGTATCTCCCGTACGTACCACGATGGCGGTGGAAATGTCGCCCCGGGAGATGCGATTGGCGATCGCGGTGGCCAGCGCGGGTTCGCCGCCGAGAACCCGCAGCACAAAGCGGCGAATGAAGAAAGCGAAGAGGGCGATGAGCGGGAAGCAAAGCAGCGCCGCCGTGCTGATCCCCTGCCACATGAGCGTGCTGACGGCCGCGTCGACCTTGTTCAGCGAGATCTTCATGCTGACCAGCCCGAGAGGTGTCCCGACTTCCGCGATGTGGCAGCCGGTGCAGTCCTTGCCGAGATAGTTCGTGGACGCCAGCGTCGGCCGGACAACGCGCAGATAGTGGCCAATCTCGGTATCCCGCTCGATGCGCAGAATCTCCTTGCGCTGGGTCAGTGCCTCCCTCTCCAGCGCATCCAGTACGCGGATGGCCTGACCGCCATCACCGAACTGGCTGATGACCGCTTGGCTGCGGATCACTTGCAGGTCCTTGATGACGGACAGCTCCTTGATCTGGTCGAGAAAGACCTCGCGCTGTCCCACCGTGCCGGTGATCATCATTCCGGTCAGGCCGGCCATCGTCATCTCGTGAATACTGTTCGAGAAATCCTCCGCCTGCTCGAGAATCGTCTGGCGATTGACCCTGGTTTCCCAAGCGATCAGGCTGCCGAGCGCGAGCGCCAGCATCAGCCAGATGGCCACGGTCAGGCGCAGCCAGACAGGCATCGTGGAAAGAGTCATCGCCATTTCTCCCTCGGTCAGGCGCATGGCCGGGCCGCGCTTGCCCGGAAATGGTCGCTCAGCCTGGCGTCGGCATCGCCGTCGCGTCGGCAACGGCTTCCGTGCCCGTCAGCTGCGCGATTTCCTCGACCGACAATACCCGGTTGATGTTGAGCAGGATGACGAACTTGCCGCCGACATTGCCCATCCCGAAGATGAAGTCGGCGCGGATCCTGGCCCCGAACGACGGTGGCGGTTCGATGTCGCTGCCGGGGATCTCGAGCACTTCCGAGACCGCGTCCACCATGATGCCGATGTCGTGACGCAGGTCGTTCTCCGTGACCTCGACGATGACGATGCAGGTGCGCTTGCCGACCTGACTCTGGGCGTGTCCGAAACGTGCCGAGAGGTCGATCACCGGCACGACACTCCCGCGCAGGTTGATGACGCCGCGAATGAACGGCGGCATCATGGGAATCTCGGTCAGGTTGCCGTACTCGATGATCTCCTTGACGTTGAGGATGCCGACGGCGAACATCTCGCCGCCAAGCAGGAAGGTGAGGTATTGCTGGGGAGCGTCGGCGGCCGCCTGCCTGGCCTGCAGGGCGGCTGCCTGCTGCCTGGCGACCGGGTTGGCGGCACCGCCTGCGGGCCGGGCATGGGTGAGCTGGGTCATCGCGGGCTCCTGGTCAGAATCGCTCGAAATCGTGTTCGGCGGCGGCGACGGCGGCGACGCGTGCCGACCCCTTGGCGCGCGGCGCAGCGACGACGACCGGTTGGCGACCGGTGGCATTCCCCGGCCTGCGGATCGCCGCCCCGGCCCGACCGCTGTCGGCGAGTTGGAAGAAGGTCATCAGCTGCTGCAACTGCTCGGCCTGGCTGCCCATTTCCTCGGCGGTGGCGGCGAGTTCCTCGGAGGCCGATGCGTTCTGCTGCGTCGCCTGGTTGAGCTGGCCCATGGCGCCGTTGATCTGTCCGACGCCGGAGGACTGCTCTTGCGAGGCGGAAGCGATTTCCTGGACGAGGTCGGAAGTCTTCTTGATCGAGGGGACGATTTCGGTCAGCAGGGAGCCGGCGCGTTCGGCGAGTTTGACCGAGTCCTTGGCGACGTTGCCGATTTCCTGCGCGGCGACCTGCGAGCGTTCGGCGAGTTTGCGGACTTCGGCGGCGACGACGGCGAAGCCCTTGCCGTGTTCGCCGGCGCGCGCCGCTTCGATGGCGGCGTTGAGCGCCAGCAGGTTGGTCTGGTAGGCGATGTCGTCGATGATGCCGATCTTCTCGGCAATGCTCTTCATCGCCTCGACGGTCCTGGCGACGGCGTCGCCGCCCTCGACGGCCTGCTTGGCGGCACTCGAGGCCATGCCGTCGGTGACTCTGGCGTTCTCGGTGTTCTGCACGATCGAGGCGCTCATCTGCTCCATGCTCGCGGTCGTTTCCTCGACCGAGGCGGCTTGCTCGCTCGACGACTGTGACAGCGACTGGGCGGTGGCGGACACCTGTCCGGAGGCGTTCGAGAGGTTGTCTGCGGCGGAGCGCACCTCGCCGATGGTCTCGATGAACTTGGCGACAGTCTGGTTGATGGCGTTCTTCAACTCGTCGAAGTCGCCCTGGTAGCTGGAGGAGATGGTCTGGGTGAGGTCACCTTCGGCCATCGCTCCCATGATGCGGCGGACCTCGTTGATCGGTCCGATGACGTTGTCGAGGGTGTCGTTGACCCCGGCGACGACCTTGCGGAAATCGCCCTGATGGCGGCTCGCGTCGGCGCGCGTGGCGAGCCTGCCGGCACCCGCCGCCGCGGAGAGCATGGTGGCGTCGGCGACCAGCGCATTGACCGCGTCGATGCAGGCATTGAGGTTGTGCTTGATGATGTTGTAGTCGCCGCGATAGCTGTCGCTGATCTTCGGTGGGATGTCACCCTTGGAGATGCGGTCGACGTAGCTGGCGGTGACGTTGAGCGGGGTGACGATGTTGGTGATGGTGTCGTTGACGCCCTTGACGAGTTGGTTCCAGCCGCCGACGAAAAGGTCGGCGTTGGCGCGCTTGCCGAGCTCGCCGTCGGCGGCGGCGCGGATGATGATTTCGGTCTGGGCGAGCAGCTCGCTCATCATCCGGACCATGTTGTTGAGGTTGGTCTTGATGAGGTTGAAGTCGCCGTTGTAGCTGTCGGTGATGACCGGCGGGATGACCCCTTTCGCGATGTCGTCCACATAGCGGGCGGTGACGTTGAGCGGGTTGATGACGGCGTCAAGGGTGTCGTTGACGCCCTTGACCACCTTCTGGAAGTCGCCCTGATGCTTCGTGGCGTCGGCGCGCGTCGCCAGCTTGCCGTCGACGGCGGCCTTGGCCAACATGTCGGCATCGGCGATCATCCGCTGCACGCCAGCCTGGACCGCGTGCACGCCTTTCGCCAGTTGGCCGATTTCGTCCCGGCTGTCGATGTCGAGCTTGAAGTCGAAGTCGCCGGACGCCATCTTGCCGGTCGCGACGACCATCTTGCTGGTTGGGCCGGTGATCGAGCGGGTGATCAGGAAGGCGAGCAGGCTGCCGACCAGCACGGCGACAGCAGTGAGGCCGAGAATCAGTGTGCGGGTCGATGCGGCCAGGTTTTCCGCTTCGGCGCCGACCTTCTCCGCCAGTTCGGTCTGGTAGTCGAGGAAGCTGTTGACGGATTTGACATAGGCGTCGAAAGCGGGGCGGTAACTGTCGTTGAAGTACTTGATCGCCTCGTCCCATTGCTGCGCCTTGATCATCTCCTCGACTTTCAGGGAAGCGGCGACGTAAGCCTTGCGCCCGTCCTTGGCGGTATCGAGGAGGGTCTTGCCCCTGTCGCCGTAGCTGAACTTGTCGAGCCCGTCGAAGAGTGCCGTGACCGTCTTCCTTCCTTCGGTGACCTTCTCCATTTCACTGCGCGTCGCTGCGTCGTTGCGCAGCAGCAACATGTTGCGGTGCCAGCGGCCAACCCCGTTGATGGCATCGATGACGTCGTTTCCGAGCTTGGTCTTGACGTTCTTGTCCTTGACCAGTCCGGTGATTTCGCTCTGCAGTTCACCGACCCGGGTGACGCCGATGGTGGCAACGATGACCAGCAGCACCAGGGCGATGGCGAAGCCGATGCTGAGGCGGATGCCGATCTTGAGATTGGAAAGCATGGTGAGACCTCTCTGAGGATGGATCGAAGGACGACTGGATGGTGCAGCCCGGGTGGCGTGGGCGTTGCTTCAGGGCGGCCGGTGTGGGGAACCGATCGGTTTGACGAACTGCCGGTCGGCGCGAGGCGTAGTCATGTCGGCCTCCCTTCAGGCGATCGCGGCTGGTGAGCGCTGCAACAGACGCTGGCCCTCGCGAGCGCTGGCGCGTTCGACCAGCGCCGGCACGTCGACGATCAGCGCGACCTCGCCGGTGCCCAGGATCGTCGAACCGCCGATGCCGCGCAGGTGCTTGAAGAGCGCGCCAAGCGGCTTGATCACGGTCTGGAATTCGCCGAGGAGGGTGTCGACGACGAGGCCGGCCTTGTGCCCGGCGTACTGGACGATGACCACGTTCTGACGACTGGGAACTTCGCCGCCGATGTCGAACAGTTCGCGCAGGCGGACGAAGGGGAGCACCTCGCCGCGCAGGTTGAGATAGTTGCGCTCGCCCGGAACGTTGGCGAGCTCGATGCACTCGACGACCGAGTCGAGCGGCACGACGTAGGAAGCTCTGCCGACGCCGGTCAGGAAGCCGTCGATGATCGCCAGCGTCAGCGGCAGGCGGATGGTGAAGGTCGAGCCTTCGCCCTCGATCGAGGCGACCTCGACACTGCCGCGCAAGGACTGGATGTTGCGCCGGACGACGTCCATGCCGACGCCTCGGCCGGAGATGTTGGTCACCTGGTCGGCGGTCGAGAAGCCGGCTTCGAAGATCAGGTTGGTGATTTCCTGGTCGCTGAGTGTCGTGCCGGCGTCGATCAGCCCCTTGTCGATCGCCTTGGCGCGGATCTTGTCGCGCGGCAGGCCGCCGCCGTCGTCGATGACCTCGATGACGATGCTTCCCGAGTCGTGATAGGCGTTGAGCTGCACCGTGCCGTTCTCGGGTTTGCCGCGCTCGGCGCGTAGCGCCGCCGCTTCGATGCCGTGGTCGATGGCATTGCGCACCAGATGCATCAGTGGGTCGCCGAGTTTTTCGACGACCGACTTGTCGAGTTCGGTTTCGCCGCCGGTGATGACGAGGTCGATGCTCTTGCCCATCTCGCGCGAGCTGTCGCGGACGACGCGGTTGAAGCGGTTGAAGGTGTCGCCGATCTGGACCATGCGCAGTTGCAGCGCCGAGTCGCGGATGTCCTCGACCAGTCGCAGGAGGATCGAGGTCGATTCCATCAGATCGGACTGGCCGCTGCGCTGTGCGAGCAGGTTGGCGCCGGCGCCGGCGATGACCATCTCGCCGACGAGATCGATCAACTGGTCGAGCTTGTCGGCGTGGATGCGCACCATGCGCGCCTCGACCGCCTTCTTTTCGGCGACGACGCTCTGCCGGCTGGCGGCGGCGTCGACGAGCTCGCGGTGTACCACCTTCTGCTCGACGAGGATGTCGCCGATCGGCATCTGCTGTGGCGCGTCGCCAGCGGCCGCCGTGCTCGCGCTGCGCGCTTGCAGTGACAATCCGGCGTCGAGTTCGGCCTGCGTCAGGGCGCCGGAGCGAACCAGGATTTCGCCGAGGCGCATCGCGTCTTCGGGGAGCGCGTTGATCAGCTCGATGTACTCGCTGATCTTCGAGTGTGGCGGCAGGATGCGCAGCGCGCAGTCATCGCGGACGAACTCGAAGACCTGCTCGATCTGTGCTTTCGAGGCACGTGTCTGAAAGTGGATCTCGAAGCCGAGATAGCAGCACTCGGGGTCCATTTCCGTTGCCGCGGGCATGCCATCGGCCAGCGTGGTGATGGCGATGATCTCGCCGAGCGAACTCAGGTACTGCAGGAACGACAGCGGGTCCATGCCGTTTCGCAGCACTCCGGGGCCGAAGCGTATCGAGATGTGCCAGGCGTCGGTATTGACGACCCCGCCGCCCGACGATTCGAGATCGCTGCTCTGCTCGACCGGCAGCTCGTCGTTCGGGGCGCCGTTGACATCGGTCGCGCGCATGCCGCCGAGGAACTGTTCGCTCAGCGTCGCCAACAGCGCATCGCCACGTGCCTGCACCTCGGTGTCGGGTTGCGGCCGGCCGGCGGCGAGGACGTCGAGCAGGGCGCCGATGTGGTCGCAGCACTCGAGCATCACGGTCGACAGCTCGCCGCTGACCGGGATTTCGCCGTTGCGCAGCTTGTCGAGGACGTTCTCGACCTTGTGCGTGAAGGCCTCGATGAAGTGGCATTCGACGACGCCGGAGCCGCCCTTGATGGTGTGCGCGGCGCGGAAGATCGCCTTCAGGTTGTCGGCGTCGTCAGGGTTCTGCTCGAGCCGCAGCAGGCCGTCTTCCATGGCGATCAACTGGTCGCGGCTTTCATTGACGAAGGTGCTGGTCAGCTCATCCATTCTGCTTCCTCATCAGGGCGGTTCGCAGGGCGTTCAGGCGTTGGCGGGGATGACCATCGGGTCACCGAAGACGCCGACCAGGTTGCAGAAGTCGAGGATCTGCTGGACGCGGGGGCTGTGGCCGCTGATCGTCACTTGCTTGCCCTGCCGGACGCCTTCGCGCTTGAGCAGCAGCAGCAGTTGCAGGCCGGCGCTGTCCATCTCGCCGACTCCCGAGAGATCGAGTTCGAGGTTCGCGGTCGCCGCCAGTGCGGCGAGCAGTTGGTCCTTCTGCGCTTGCGCCTGGTAGATCGTCATGTCGTCGAGAAAGGCCAGTCGGCTGGCTGCGGCAGTGGTCACTGTTTTTCCTCGTAGTCTTGGATGCGGCGGCTCAGAAGAGCTCGACGTTGGACGGCTTCGTCACGGTGGCGGGTTTCGGGCTGGCCATGGCACCACGTGGCGCTGCCGGTTCGCGGGCCGGACGGCTGCGCGGTAGTGCCATCGCCTGCGTGTGGGCAGCGCGCTGTTGATCCATGACATAGCTGGAGTACTGTTGCTCGAGCTGCTTGCCGAGTGGCTCGACGGCGTCCTCGCGACGCACGTCTGCGCCGCGTTCGAGGACGCCGGCGAGGGCATCCGCGTGCGTGTCGAGACGTTCGATGCCGCCGATCACCTGTTCGACCTGTTGTCGCGTCACGTCCTGGAACTGCACGCTGGCGAGCGTGTCCATGAACATCGCGGCAAGCTTGCCGCTGCTCTCGGTGATCCGCGCCAGAATGCCTCGCTCGCGGGCGCTCAGGTTCTCATAGCTGGTGCCGAGCGAGGAGAGCTGCTGGGCGAAGCGTTCCAAGCTGTCCCGCTCCTCGGTGATATGTGAATGAGCGAGTTTGTCCTTGAACTGGCGTTCGATGATGCCGGCGACGGCGATGATCCCGTCGTTGATCTTCTTGACCGCGGTTTCGGTTTCCTGTGACAGCTTGCGCACCTCGTCGGCGACGACCGCGAAGCCGCGCCCGGCCTCACCGGCACGGGCAGCCTCGATCGCCGCATTCAGCGCCAGCAGGTTGGTCTGGCCGGCGATGTGCCGGATCAGGTCGACCAGAGTCTGCAGCGATTTGGCTTCGCGCACGGCTTCGGCGCTGCGCGCCTGGTCTTCGACCGCTTCCTCGATGCGCTGGGCGATGAAGGCTTCGAGCTTGTTGATCAGTTGGCGATTGCCGCCGATCTCCGCTTCCGACTCGTGCGCCATCGCCGCCGACTCTGCCGCGGCCTCGGCAACGAAGCTGTTGAGGTCGGTGACCACCTCGTCGATCGTCTGCAGCCGCGAGGTGACGTCGTAGGCAGCCTTCTCCGTCTGCTCGACGACGCTGCGCAACTGGCCGACGAGCACCTTGTTGAAGCGCGGAATTTCCCGCAGTTCGGGCATTGCGACGCGCTGACAGACCTTGTTCGCCGGGCAGCGCTGGCGTTCATCCTTGAGTCCCTCGGCGATCCCCATGCTGACATCGCTGTACAGCACGCGTGAGACGCTGCGTTGGACGGCGATGAAGATGAGCAGGCCCAGCAGGGTGATCAGGGTGTCGACGCGGCGGTCGTCGAGGTTGAAGGTGGTGCTGAGGAACTCATCATAGCTGTCGTGCGCCACGAAGACGACGAGGACGAGGACGAGGGCCGCCGCGACGCCAGTGATGAGCGTGCGCTGGCGGTACCGTCGATACGGATTGCTGGGAGCGTTGTCCATCGTCGGCGGCTAGCGGATGACCAGCTTGATGGTATTCAACAGATCGTCGGCGGTTGCCGGCTTGACGATCCACCCCGAGGCGCCTGCTGCTTTCGCTTCGAGCTTGCGGCTCTGCTGCGATTCGGTGGTCAGGAAGAGGATCGGCAGAAAGCGGTAGGCGGCGAGCGCGCGAACCTTCTTGATCAGCTCGATGCCGTTCATTCCGGGCATGTTGAGATCGGTGATCAACAGATCGACCTTGATGCCGGCGCTGAACTTCTGCAGCGCTTCCTCGGCGCTGGCCGACTTCTCGACGGCATAGCCGGCCTTGCCGAGGATGCTCGACACGCTGAGCAGGATGGTCGCCGAATCGTCGACGAGGAAGATTGTCTTGGCCACGTTGAGACCTCCATCGGTTGCGGCCAGCCGGCGCAGCGGGCCCTGTTCGATGAGGACGTAGCGTAGCGGCGCCGCGGTTGCGCCGCCATCCGGAAATTCACGGGAGGATCAGGGGAAATACGGAGAAGAGCGCGCTGGCGTCGCCACCGTGGGAGGCCAGAGGTGGGTCGCGGACTGGCGTCCTTTCGGCTAGACTACGTGCCCGTACCTGTCCGCTTCGAGGTCGGTCGATGTCAAACGGGGAACACCAGTGGGCGCTGCAGAAACCATGGCCGGCCGGTGCCAGCGGTGAGCGGGCGGCCGCTCGCCTGGCACCGGAAGCTCAACCCGGCTGTCGCTTTCCGATCGCCATCGCCACCAGTTGGGCTGCAGTGCTGGCGCCCGCCTTGGCCATGATGCTGGCGCGGTGGCTCTCGACCGTCCGTTCGCTGATGCCCAGCTCGGCGGCGATGACCTTGCTGCGCTTGCCGTCGATGACGCCGGCGAGCACCTCTTTCTCGCGCGTCGTCAGCGCATGTTGCCAGCCCGCGTTGTCAGCGGTCGCGGCCGCAGCTTCCGCGACCCGGCGGACGGCCTGGTTGACCCGCTCGATGAGTTGTTGCACGTTGAAGGGTTTTTCGATGACGTCGAAAGCGCCGAGGCGCATCGCGCGCACGGCAGTCGTCACGTCCGCGTGGCCGGTGAGGAAGATCACCGGCAGATTCGGTTCCCGTTCGCGCAGCCAGTCGTGGATCTCGGGTCCGGTGATTCGCGGCATGCGGATGTCGAGCAGGACGCAGGCTGCCTTCGCCGGTTGCCAGCGGCGCATGAAATCCTCTCCGGATGCATACTCCTCGGCGATCAGTCCAATGCTTCCCAGGACTTCGGTGAGGAAGCGGCGAATCTGCGCATCGTCATCGACGATGCAGACCGTTTGCCTGCCGGATGCAGTCACGATTCGAAGAAAGATGGCATGGCTGAATCCTACGGGGGCTTTTTGGTTGATTCTAGCGACTTTTCGCGGTTCAATCCACTGTCGGCCGACGGTTGCCACTGCCGATCGCTGCCGTCTCCGGATGTCGCTGTGGGGTGAGTTCATGCCGGCTGACGACGAGCCGACCCGTGGCGCCCGCGCCTGAGCCCGGGTCGCCGGCAGCCTCCAACTGCCGGCAGGCACGGCAGGCGGAGGCGCCGCGCGAGGTTGAGCGTCTGGTCGCGATGGGCGCGGTGGCCGCCGGTCTGGCGCACGACTTCAACAATCTGCTGCTTGCCATCCAGGGTTTCGCCGGGTTGGCAAAAGCGCTTCTGCGGGCCGGCGGGGACACGGAGCGTGTGCTGGCGTACGTGGACGAGATCGAAACGGCCGGTCGGCACGCGCAAGTCCTCGTGCGACAGGTGGCGGCGCTGGCGCGCGACGGGGCGCCACGGCTCGATGTGGTCGAATGTTCGGCAGTTGCCCGGGAGGTGGTCGCGGCATTTGCCAGCAGCGTGGCTGACACGGTGACGATCTCGGTGGCGATCGACGACGACCTGCCGCCGCTCGCCGTCGATCGCTCGCACCTGCAGCGGATGTGGGCCAACCTGTGCCGCAACGCCTGCCAGGCGATGGGCGATGACGGTACCGTGCTCCTTTCCGCTCGCCGATCCGGACGGGTCGAGGGGGAGCTATGCGCCGCGTGTCGCAGCCGCTTCAGCGGCGACTTCGTTCGCCTGGCGGTCAGCGATGATGGCCATGGCATTTCGCCTTCGATCCGCGACCGGGTCTTCGAACCCTTCTTCAGTGGCGACGGCCGCGGCACGGGGCTCGGTCTGGGTCTGACGGCGGTGGCAGCGCTGGTGCATCTCTACGGCGGCCATCTGCAGGTCGTCGATCGATCGGCGGGAGGGACGGAACTGGTGGCTTTCCTGCCCTCGTGCGACGAGAGCCGGGGTGCCACGGCGGACCAGCGCTGAGCTTGCCGTGGCGGATCGTCAGGCAGGGGGCGAAGAGCGCAACCAGCGCGTGACGGTATCGAGCAGTACACCCAGGGAGAACGGCTTGGCGACGAAATCGTTCATTCCAGCCTGTTGGCATGCATCGGCAACGTCGTCATCGCTACGGCCGCTGAGTGCGATGATGGGAACCGACGCGCAGTGCGGCAGCTGGCGAATGCGGCGAGTCGCCTCCATGCCGTCGATCGCCGGCAACTGCAGGTCCATCAGGATCAGCGCGTAGCGCTCGCTTGCGGCCAGGGTGACTGCCTCCTCACCGCTGCGCGCGCAATCGGCCTGCAGGTCGATGCTGGCAAGCATCGCGAGAATCAGGTTGCGGTTCGTCCGCTCGTCGTCGACGATCAGCAGGCGCATGGCTGTGCGTCCATGGTCCGCTGTTTCGCGGGTGGCGTGGGGCTCCAGCGGCGGCGTTTCGACCGGCGGTCTGCCGGAACCTGGTTGCAGCCAAAGGCTGAAGCAGCAGGTCGTGGCGTTGCCGGCGACTGCGTCAATGCCGACGTCGCCGCGCATACGTTCCAACTGCTCCCCGGTTTCAGTCGGCAGCCGCCACCCGCGCGTCACGCGGCACGGTGACAACGGTGGACCCCATCGCAACGCTTCCTGCAACAGGTTCGGCACGGCCGATGACGGCCGGCGGTTCACGCTGGAGCGGCAGAGAAAAATTCGTCGCGGCCGGCGAATTGGCATAACATGGTTGGCCCCATGAACCAGTTTCGAGGAGACAGGGATGCACATTGGCGTACCCAGGGAGATCAAGAACCACGAATATCGCGTCGGTCTGACGCCTTCATCGGTACGGGAGATGGTGGCACATGGCCATCGGGTGGCGGTCGAGGCCGGTGCCGGACGCGGCATCGGTGCCACCGACGAAGTCTATCAGAAAGCCGGAGCGGTGATAGCCGCTTCAGCGGAGGAGATCTTCGCGACCGCCGAGATGATCGTCAAGGTCAAGGAGCCGCAGGCGGGCGAGCGCGCCATGCTGCGCGAGGGGCAGATCCTCTACACGTACCTGCACCTGGCACCCGATCCCGAGCAGTGCGCCGACCTGGTGCAGAGCGGTGCCGTCTGCATCGCCTACGAGACGGTGACGCAGCCCGGCGGTGGTCTGCCGTTGCTGGCGCCGATGTCCGAGGTCGCTGGCCGGCTGTCGGTGCAGGCCGGCGCCTACTGCCTGGAGAAGGCGCATGGCGGCATGGGCGTCCTGCTCGGTGGCGTCGCCGGCGTGCCTTCGGCGCGGATCGTCATACTCGGCGGTGGCGTCGTCGGCTCGAACGCGGCACAGATCGCCGTCGGCAGCGGCGCGCAGGTGGTGGTCATCGACCGCAACATCGACGTCCTGCGGCGCATGGACCGGCTTCTCGGCGCACGCGTGATGACCGTCTTTTCCAATCGCGACAACGTCGAGCAGCATGTGCTGCGCGCCGACCTCGTCATCGGCGGCGTCCTCATCCCCGGCGCTGCCGCACCGAAGCTGATCAGCCGGCAGATGGTCGACGCGATGAAGCCGGGTTCGGTGATCGTCGACGTGGCGATCGACCAGGGCGGCTGCTGCGAGACGGCGAAGGCGACGACGCATGCCGCGCCGACCTACATGGTCGGCAACGTCGTGCATTACTGTGTTGCCAACATGCCGGGCGGCGTGCCGCGGACCTCGACCTACGCCCTGAACAACGCGACGCTGCCCTTCGCACTGCAGATCGCCGACAAGGGCTGGCGGCAGGCGCTGCAGGACGACGAGCATCTGCGCAACGGGCTGAACGTCGCTTTTGGCAAGGTCACCTGCCGTGAGGTCGCCGAAGATCTCGGTTACGCGTACCACGACGCGCGTTCGCTGATCGCGGCCGGCTGAGGAGGAAGGGCGGCAGCGGAGTGCTCGCCGCCACAAGCGACCGCGCGCCGCGAACCGGCGCGGGGTGAGCGGCAGCACTCCTTTGATCAGCCGGCCGGCCCCTTGGGGGGGCCGGCTTTCGATTTCTTTCCGGATCGGGCAGCCGGCCCCTTGAGGGCGCCGGCGTTGGACTATCTCGTGGAGAAGGAGAATCCTCAGACCGTCCGGCGCTTGCGCATGCCGCCGATGGCGGCCAGACCGAGACCGAGCAGGGCGAGCGACGCCGGTTCCGGCGCCGCCTGATCGTCGGCAAGGCCGACGACGCCGACGGTGAAGCCGTGCCAGTTCTCGGAGGTGTCGGTGAAGCTGATCGAGGTGTGCACACCCGGCAGGCGGATCACGCCGTGGACTTCACCGCTGCCGAAGAACCCGGTTCCCGCCGCGTTGAGGACCGGCGTCCCGTTGCCCCAGTAGCCGGCACCATAGCTCAGGATCTCGATCGGTACGCCGAAGTCAACCGTGTTGCCGTTCCAGCTCACGAGAGCGATCAGCGGATCCTGCACCGCCTGCGAGAAACTGATGGTCTTCCTGCCGCCGGCGTCCAGCGCGATGATGTCGGATGCCGGCGGTGCGTTGTCCACCACGGCCGAAATGTACGGCGCAGCGGGGTTCCAGAAGTTGGTTCCGCCGGAGGTCTGAACGAAGGTGTAGGCGCCGCTGTAGCTGACATTGACGGTGCTGGCGCCGACGCTGAGGGTGCCGACCGCGCCCGGCGCAGCCGTCGTCACAGTCGTCCAGTCGGTCCAGAAGGCCGGCGCGGCGAACGCGGCGGCCGAAGTCAGTGCCAGCAGCGAGCCGAGAAGAACATTGATTTTCTTGGTCATCTGAATTCTCCAGTCAGGTTGTCCGATATGCGAGGGCCAGCCCCAGTGTGCACCCTGCTCGCGTTCACCGGTGTCGGACGCGGCAGGCAGCTTGCCTCCTGATCTTGCAGGGGTGCTGCTCATGCCGGACATAAAGCAGAGTTCGTGCCAGGATTGCAGTGCCCTGTTATAAATGGAATTCATTCTCTGGCGGGGACTCGATTGTAAAAAAAATCGACGCTCGGCGGCCCGCTGGCGACGCTTCTTTCCTTCGCCCGATCAGGGTTGCCGGTGCTGGTCCTTGTGGCGATGGGCCGCTTCGTCAGGCGTCAGGAGGCTGTTCCGATGTCACGGGCGCAGTGCACGACTCGCGCGACGCGAACGACGCACCGACACGATGGAAGATGAGGTCGCGCCCGTGTGGCAGCAGTGGCACACGCCGTCACCGGTGCGTCGCCGACGCAGCGGCTGGGGCTTGTCGTGCCGTGGCGGCCGCCCTTGCCGGCTCCTTGAGGGATCGTCGACTGGCAACACGGGGCAAGTTTTCGCCCGGTCACGACTGCTTGCGCGGCCCCGCAGGGCGCGCAACCGGCAGCAACACTTGCCCACAGCGGCCGGCTGGTTCCTGGCCCGTGATCGGCGCCGCTTTCGGCCGTCGGCGGTTTCCCTGGTGGTGGTCAGCCATGCCGCGCTGGGGCTGCTGGCGCCGGTTCTGGGCCAGGAACGCGACGGGTGGATCGCCCTCGCCCGTCGCCCGGCGCTGGCACGCCTTGACGCTCAGGAAATCTGACCCCTTTGCGCTCACGAGAATGGATCCATTGTAGGCGCAGGTCGCGGTGCTGAGCGCGGCTGCAGACGAGGGTTGAAGCGGTTGAAGAAGCGGTGTTCGGCAAGCCGTGCGGTGGGTGTTCGGTCGTCTGTGGCATCGAGCCTTGTCTCTCACCACCACTCCCTCCACCCGGTCGATTTCCCCCCGCATTGGCGTAAAATGAGCCTTATCCCTCAGCTGGACATAGCCATGGCCAACCCCCCCCCCCGCAAGTGCGGCGCAGCGTGAAGCGCGCTGCCGAGGCCCCGGCAACCGCACCTGACACGCCCGCCGCGGCCATCTCGGCGAGCGACTTCCCCATCGTCGGCATCGGCGCCTCCGCCGGCGGGCTCGAAGCGCTCGAACAGTTTCTGAGCCATGTGCCGCCCGCCAGCGGCCTCGCCCATGTCGTCGTGCAGCACCTCGACCCAAACCACAAGGGCATCATGGTCGAACTGCTGCAACGCGCCACGACCCTGCCGGTGCGCCAGGTCACCGACCGCCTGACCGTCGAGCCGAATCACGTCTATGTCATCCCGCCGAACCGCGACCTGTCGATCCTGCACGGCGTCCTGCATCTGCTCGAACCCGAAGCGCCGCGCGGCCTGCGCCTGCCGATCGACTTCTTCCTGCGCGCGCTGGCCGCCGATCGGCAGGAGCGCGCCATCGGCGTCATCCTCTCCGGCATGGGCTCCGACGGCACGCTGGGTCTGCGCGCCATCAAGGAAAACGCCGGCGCGGTGTTCGTCCAGGACCCGGCCAGCGCCAAGTTCGACGGCATGCCCAGAAGCGCCATCGACGCCGGCCTGGCCGACGTCGTCGCCCCCGCAGAAGAACTGGCCGAGCGGATCGTCGCCTACCTAAACCATGTGCCGCTGCTCAGCCCGCCGGAGAGTGTCCCGTTGAGCGACAAGGAGCACAGCGGCCTGGAGAAAGTCGTGCTGATCCTGCGTGCGCAAACCGGCCACGATTTCTCCCTCTACAAGAAGAGCACGCTCTACCGCCGCATCGAACGGCGCATGGGCCTGCACCAATTGCCCAAGCTGGCCGACTACGTGCGCTACCTGCGCGAGAATTCGCAGGAAGCCGCGCTGCTGTTCAAGGAGTTGCTGATCGGCGTCACCAGCTTCTTCCGCGACCCGGAGTCCTGGGAACAACTCAAGAACGAGGCCATCCCGACGCTGTTGGCGGCGCACCCCAAGGGTGGCCTTCTGCGCGCCTGGACCACCGCCTGCTCCACCGGCGAAGAAGCCTATTCGCTGGCCATCGCCTTTCGCGAGGTGATCGATCAACTGCAACTGCGCGACCCGGGCGCGCCGCACTATGCGCTGCAGGTGTTTGCTACCGATCTCGACCCCGACGCCATCGACCGCGCCCGCATCGGCGCCTACCCGGCCAACATCGCTGCCGATGTTTCGGAGACCCGGTTGCGCCGCTTCTTCGTGCAGGAGGAACGCGGCTACCGGGTGAGCAAGGAAGTCCGCGAGATGGTCATCTTTGCGCCACAGAACCTGGTGATGGACCCGCCCTTTACCAAGCTCGACCTGCTCACCTGCCGCAACCTGCTGATCTATCTTGAGCCCGAGCTGCAAAAGAAGCTGTTCCCGCTGTTTCACTACAGCCTCAACCCCGGCGGCGTTCTGATGCTGGGCACCTCGGAGACGGTGGGCGCCGCCACCGACCTGTTTGCCGCGCTGCCCGGCAAGAGCCGGATCTACCGCCGTCAGGGCGCCGTGCGCGAGGCCGAATTGGTCGAATTCCCCACCGCCTTCGCCCAGAATCGTGTGCCCGCTACGAGCGCCGCAGGTGCGGCGTCGACCCGGGTTCTGGCACCGCAGCTGTCGGCTGCCAGCCTGCAGGCGCAAACCGAGGCGCTGTTGCTGTCGCGCTTTGCCCCGGCGGCGGTGCTTACCACGGCCCAGGGCGACATCGTCTTCATCAGCGGCAAGACCGGCAAATACCTCGAACCGGCCGCCGGCAAGATCAACAACAACCTCTTCGCCATGGCGCGCGAGGGCCTCGCCGGCGCGCTCAGCGCCGGATTTTCCCGCGCGGTGCGCGAGCACAGCGCGGTGACAGTGAAAGATATCCGCGTCGGCACCAACGGCGGCACCCAGAGCGTCGAAGTTACCGTGCAACCGCTCGCCGAACCGGCGGCACTGGCCGGCATGGTGCTGGTGGTGTTTGCCGATCTGCCCGCTGCCGACACACCGGCCATGGAGACCGGCAAGCGCGGCAACGGCACCACCTCGGCACGGGCCCGTGCCTACGAGGCGCAACTGGCGGTGCTGGCGCACGAACTGCAACAGGCCCACGAAGACCTGCAAACCACCCGCGAGGAAATGCAAAGCTCGCAGGAAGAGCTCAAGTCCACCAACGAGGAATTGCAAAGTACCAATGAAGAGCTGCAAAGCACCAACGAGGAACTGACCACCTCGAAGGAAGAAATGCAGTCGATGAACGAGGAACTGCAAACCGTCAATCACGAGCTGCAGGCCAAGCTGGACGAACTGTCGCGCGCCAGCGACGACATGAAGAACCTGCTCAACAGCACCAACATCGCCACCTTGTTCCTGGATGGCGAACTGCGCGTGCGCCGCTTCACCACCCAGGCTGCCCAGATCATCAAGCTGATTCCCGGCGATGCCGGGCGGCCGGTCACCGATCTCGCCACCGAGCTCGATTACCCTGGCTTGGCCGACGACACCCGCGAGGTGCTGCGCTCGCTGGTGTTTCAGGAAAGACAGGTGGCCAGCCGCGACGGGCACTGGTTCAACGTGCGCATCATGCCCTACCGCACCCAGGCCAACCATATCGACGGCGTCGTCATCACCTTCATCGACATCAGCGCCGTCAAGCAGTTGGAAGCGCAACTGCGCCAGGCCCAGGCCGAACTGGAGCGACGCTACGCCGATCAAACGATGGAACTCAAGCAGTCACAAGCGGATCTGAAAGAAGCCAAGGCGAGGAAATCATGAAGCCGCCCCCAATTGCCGTCCCGCCAGCGTCGGCTTTTGCCGACCCCGAGTTGCGCCGCCGCGCTGAAGCGGCGCTGCAGCGGCAGCCCGCGGCGGACAGCGCGCCGACGACGCAGGAGATGCAAAAGCTGCTGCACGAACTGCAGGTGCACCAGATCGAGCTGGATTTGCAAAACCAAGAGTTGCGCGCGGCACAGGCAGCGGTCGAAGCCGGCCTGGCGCGCTACACCGAACTCTACGACTTCGCCCCGGTGGGCTATCTCACGCTTGATCGCCAGGGCGTCATCAGCCAGCTCAATCTGGCCGCGGCCGCGCTGCTCGGCGCCGAGCGCGCAGCGCTGTGTGGCCGGCGCTTCGGTCTCTTCCTCGATGAAGGCGACCGCCGTGCCTTTGCCGACCTGCTCGGCCGGGTGTGGGCCAGCACCGTGCCGCAAGTCTGCGAAGTGCGCGTCGACGTTGCCGGACGAGCATCGCGCATAGTGGAGATTCACGCCACGCGCAGCGATGACGGGCTGAGCTGCCGGATGATGGAGATGGACATCACCGCGCGCAAGCTGGCTGATGAAGAATTGGACCGCCATCGCCATCACCTGCAGCAACTGGTCGAAGAAAAAACCGTCGAGCTTGAGCAGGCCAAAGTCACCGCCGAAACCGCCAACATCGCCAAGAGCGCCTTCCTGGCCAACATGAGCCATGAAATCCGCACGCCGATGAACGGCATCCTCGGCATGGCCAACATCCTGCGCCGCGAGGGCGTGACGCCGCAGCAGGCAAAACGCCTCGACACCATCGACGCCTCGGCCCGGCACCTGCTATCGGTCATCGACGACGTTCTCGACCTTTCCAAGATCGAGGCCGGCAAGCTCATTCTGGAGGAAGCCCCGGTCGCCATCGGCAGCCTGCTGGCCAATGTCGAGTCGATTCTTGCCGAGCGTGTCAAGGCCAAGGGGATCCACCTGCTGATCGAAAGCGGGCCCCTGCCGCATCAACTCCTGGGCGACCCGACGCGCTTGCAACAAGCCCTGCTCAACTACGCCACCAACGCCGTCAAGTTCACCGAAACGGGGACGGTAACCCTGCGTGCGATGATGCAGGAGGAAGCCGCCGCATCGGTCATGCTGCGCTTCGAGGTGCAGGATACCGGTATCGGCATCGCGCCCGAGGCCATGGCACGGCTGTTCAGTGCCTTCGAGCAGGCCGACAACTCGATGACCCGCAAGTACGGCGGCACCGGTCTCGGGCTGACGATCACCCGGCGCCTGGCCGAGTCGATGGGCGGAAAAGTCGGCGCTGACAGTACGCCAGGCGTCGGCAGCACCTTCTGGCTTACCGTGAAACTGAAAAAGTGCGGCGCAGCGGCCCTGGCACCGGCTGTGTCTGATGCCGAAGCCGAACTGATGCGGCGCTACGCCGGTCAGCGCGTCCTGGTGGTTGAAGACGAGCCGATCAACCGGGAAGTAGCCTTGATGCAGTTGGAGGCTGTCGGCCTGGTTGCGGACACCGCCGAGAATGGCGAAGAGGCCGTCGCCATGGCGCGGAAGACTCGCTACGCGGCCATCTTGATGGACATGCAGATGCCGCAACTGAACGGGGTGGAGGCAACGCGGCAGATCCGACAGCTGCCCGGCTATCAGGACATCCCGATCATCGCCATGACTGCCAATGCCTTTGCCGAAGACAAGGCGCAGTGCCTGGCTGCGGGCATGAACGACTTTCTGAGCAAACCCTTCATCCCCAAGGAATTGTTTGCGATCTTGCTGCAGGGGTTGAGTCGGCGGGAGGGTTGGCGGTCCCTGCCACCCGCCTGAGCTCGGAGATGTCCTGACAGAAGTCGATATCGCCGATGAAATCGCCAGCACAGTCAAAGCGCGGGGTGCCGGCATCCTCGATCCAAGGGTACTCACCGTTGCTGGCGCGCAGGCGATACGCGATCCGGAACGGCGGCTGGCGGTCGAAATGACTATCGTAGGTGCGCCGGCAGTGATCGGGCTCCAGCGGATGAAGGCCTGTGGCCCAGCCCGCGGCAAGCTGGCCTGCCGGCGACTGGCCGGTGAAACGCAGCCACGGATCGTTGAAGCAGGTGTCGCGGCAGTCCGTGCGGGAGGTCCAGATCAGCCCCGAACCACCGCAAGTTCTCGGCAAGTCACGACTGCTTGCGCGGCCCCGCAGGGCGCGCAACCGGCTGCACCACTTGCCGCGGTGGCGCGGGATCTCCTATCCTTTGAGCCAGTGACGTTCCACCCGACCCTCTGCGGCGTGAAGCGGCTCGACGGCGATGGCGACTGTGTATCCCGCGCGTCGCCGTAGCGGCCGCAACGAGTTCTCCATGCTCCCTCCACCCCCACCCGTCGTCCTGATCCTCGGCACGGACGCCGCGGGCAAGGATTACGTCGCAGAGTTCCTGATCAGCCGCTGGCGAGCGGCCGGCCATCGCGTCGAGAAGCGCGCCGGCGGATTCGTTGCGGCGGCCGCCGACGCGCGCTCCAGCAGCGAACGCAAGGGGAGCTGGGGTCGGTTTCAGGAGCGCGCGTTCCTCGGCCTGTTCCCGCTGCTGCGCCCGCTACTGCCCGCAGTGGCCGGCTGCTTCCTGCCCCCCGACCGGCGCCGCTTTCGGCCGTCGGCGGTTCCCCTGGTGGTGGTCAGCCATACCGCGCTGCGGCTGCTGGCGCTGGTTCTGGGCCAGGAACGCGACGAGTGGATCGCCCTCGGCCGTCGCCCGGCGCTGGCGCGTGCCCTGCGTGCGGTGGCGCCGCCCGGAACGATGGTCGTGGTGCTCGATGTCGCCCCGGAGACTCGCCGCCGGCGGATTGCCGCCCGGATTCAGTCGGGCACCGTCGATCCTTTCGACCACTACATGCTTGCCGACCCGGAACGTGCCGAGCGCATCGAGGGATGCCTGGTCGAGCTGGCGACCCACTACCTGAACGCGACCGTCATCGGGAACGATGACCTGGATGACGCCGCACTCGAAGGCGAACTCGCTCGCGCGCTCGGCGCGCCCGTTCCGTTCCTCACCCCTTGAAACGCGAGTGGCCGTCATCGCCGACGCGGCCTTGGTCTGCAGCTGCCGGCGCGGCGGCAGGTCGGGCCGGAGCGGCGTCAAAGCGGGCGAATGGCCGGCGATGTGGCACGCTTGGAGCCGCTGCCGCGAGAGAGTTGTACCGGCAGCAACCCGACCTCAGCGTCCTTCACCACGCGCCGCGAGGTAGATGCCGGCGCGCAGGAGGACGAAGCCGAGCGCCTGCATGCAGGCAAATGATTCGCCGAAGACGAGCCAGGCGAGGAGGGTCGGGTCGGTTTGGCTGCCGGGTCTCATCTTTCTGGCGGGTTTGGCAACTGGTGCGGGCAGCTTGCCCTTTGATCTTGCAGGCGTGCTGCTCATGTCGGGCATAGAGCAGATTTCGTGCCAGAATTGCGACGCTCTGCCATAAATGGAATTCATGCGGTGGTGGGGACTGGACTGTAAAGCAATCCAACGCTCGGCCGCCCGCTGACGACACTCTTTTCCTTCGCCCGATCAGGGTTCCCCGTCTTGGTCCTGATGGCAATGGGCCGCTTCGTCAACCGTCAAAAGGCTGTCCCGATGTCACGGGCGCTGTGCAGGACTCGCGCGATGCGAACGACGTCGCCATCGACCCGATAGAAGATGAGGTAGCGCCCGTGTGGCAGCAGTCGCAAGCCGTTGCCCAGCTCGGGACGTGCCGCACCGACGCCAGGCTGTGTGGCGAGCCTGGCGCAGTCGGCTGCAAGCTCGTCCACGAAGGATCTCGCGCGAGCCGGATTGTCCCGCGCAATGAAAGCCGCGATCTCAAGCAGGTCGAGCCGACTTTCCGGTGAGAACTCGATACGCATCATTCCGCTGCGCCGCCGGCAACCTCGTCAATCCGCCGCCGCAGGTCGTCGAACATCTGTTCGGCGGGAATGCCCGGTCCACCGTCGATACCACGCTGTAGTTCAGCTCGCAGCGCCTCGAGTTTCAGCGCGCGCAGCTTCTCCTGGTCTTCGAGCAGCCGCAGTCCTTCGCGGACGACTTCGCTGGCATTGTTGTACCGCCCCGAAGATAGCTGCGCCTTGATGAACTCTTCGAAGTGGAAACCGAGCGCGACACTGGTTGGCATGGCAGACCTCCAAACAACAGGTAACAACAAGTATTTTCATCCTCTCGCCGAACGGCTGTCAATGCGCAGAGGGCCCCGTCACCGGTGCGTCGCCGACCCAGCCGCGGCGGGTTGTCCTGCTGTGGTGGCCGCCCTTGCCGCCTCCTTGAGGGATCGCCGACCAGTAACACGGGGCACGTTTTCGCCCAGTTACGAATCCGCCGCTGGCGAGCGGCCGGCCATCGCGTCGAGAAGCGCGCCGGCGGATTCGTTGCGCCGGCCGCCGACGCGCGCTCCAGCAGCGAACGCAAGGGGAGCTGGGGTCGGTTTCAGGAGCGCGCGTTCCTTGGCCTGTTCCCGCTGCTGCGCCCGCTACTGCCCGCAGTGGCCGGCTGCTTCCTGGCCCGCGACCGGCGCCGCTTTCGGCCGTAGGCGGTTCCCCTGTTGGTGGTCAGCCATACCGCGCTGCGGCTGCTGGCGCTGGTTCTGGGCCAGGAACGGGACGGGTGGATCGCCCTCGGCCGTCGCCCGGCGCTGGCACGGGCCCTGCGTGCGGTGGCGCCGCCCGGAACGATGGTCGTGGTGCTCGATGTCGCTCCGGAGACTCGCCGCCGGCGGATTGCCGCCCGGATTCAGTCGGGCACCGTCGATCCTTTCGACCACTACATGCTTGCCGACCCGGAACGTGCCGAGCGCATCGAAGGATGCCTGGTCGAGCTGGCGACCCACTACCTGAACGCGACCGTCATCGGGAACGATGACCTGGATGACGCCGCACTCGAAGGCGAACTCGCTCGCGCGCTCGGCGCGGTTCCGTTCCTCCCCGGTTGACAGGCGAGTGGCAACCATTGCCGACGAAGCCCCGGTCTGCAGCTGCCGGCGCGGCGGCAGATCGGGCCGGAACGGCGTCGAAGCGGGCGAATGGCCAGCGAGGTGGCACGCTTGCAGCCGCTGCCGCGAGAGAGTTGTACCGGCAGCAGCCCGCCCTCAGTGCCCTTCGCCGCGCGCCGCGAGGTAGATGCCGGCGAGCAGGAGGACGAAGCCGACCGCCTGCAGCGGGGCGAACGCTTCACCGAAGAACAGCCAGGCGAGGAGTGCGCTGCCGACTGGCTCGCCGAGCGTGACGACGGCGATGAAGGTCGGCGAGACGTGCTTCAGCGACCAGTTGTACGAGCTGTGGCCGAGCAGTTGCGGGCCGACCGCCATGCCGAGGGCGACGAGCCAGGCGGCGCTGCCGTAACCGCTGAGCGGGGTGCCGCTGCCCAGGCAGGCGACGAAGAGAAAGCAGGCGGCGCTGCCGTAGGCGAGCCAGACGTAGGCCGGCAGTGGCAGGCTGGCGCGCAGCCGGCGGCCGAGCAGCAGGTAGGCGGAGAAGCACCAGCTGCCAGCGACGGCGAGGAAGTTGCCGAGCAGCGGGTTGCTGCCGGCGGCGCTGTGGCGGCTGTCGCTCCAGAAGATCAGCAGGCTGCCGCTGAGCGAGATGGCGATGCCGACGCTCATCAGCCGGCTCGGCCGCTCGCCGAAGAGCAGGAACGAAGCGATGCCGATCCACAACAGGTTGGTCGTCACCAGCGCCGTGCTGCTCGCCACCGAGGTGTACTCGAGCGAGCTGATCCAGGTGGCGAAGTGCAGCGCGAGGAAGAAGCCGGCACCGGCCGTGAGCAGGGCCTGCCGCGCGCTCAGCGTGCGCAGCGGGCGGGCCGACTGCCAGAGCGCGAGCGGCGTGATGATGAGTGCCGCGAGACCCAGGCGCAGCGTCGCGATGGCCAGCGACGGCAGCCCCTCGGCCTGCGCGAAGCGCGCCAGGATGGCACCGAAGGAGATCGCCAGCAGGCCGACGGCGAGAACCAGGAACGGCAGCCAGCGGGGCGGCGCGCCCGCCTGCTCAGGTGGCTCGGGCGGCATGGCCTCCTTCGAGATAGGCGGCATGCACCTCCGGATTCTCGAGCAGTTCGCGACCCGTCCCGGTGAGGATGATCTGCCCGTGCTGCAGGACGTAGCCGCGGTGCGCGACGCGCAGCGCGTGATGGGCGTTCTGTTCGACGAGGAGGATCGTCATCCCGTGCTCGCGATTGAGTTCGCGGACGATCTGGAAGATCTTCTTGATGTACAGCGGCGCCAGGCCGAGCGAGGGCTCGTCGAGCAGCAGCAGCTGCGGCCGGCTCATCAGTGCGCGGGCGATCGCCAGCATCTGCTGCTCGCCGCCGGAAAGGGTGCCGGCGCGCTGCTGGCTGCGTTCCTCGAGGATCGGAAAGAGGGCGTACATGCGCTTCAGGTCGACGGCAAAGTTCGCTTCCTCGCCGAGTACGGCGCCCATCTGCAGGTTCTCCAGCACCGTCATGCGCGCGAAGATGCGTCGCCCTTCGGGCACCAGCGCGATGCCGCGGCGGGCGATGTCGTGCGTCGCGAGGCGGGTGATGTCCTCGCCGTCGAAGACGATGCGCCCGCCGGAGGCGCGCGGCTGGCCGAAGATGCTCATCATCAGCGTCGACTTGCCGGCGCCGTTGGCGCCGATCAGCGTCACCACCTCGCCGACCTGCACCGACAGGTCGACCCCGTGCAGCGCATGGATGGCGCCATAGTGGGCGTGTACGCCCGCCAGTTCGAGCATCATGGGCGGACCTCCGCGGCGAGTTCCTCGTCGGCGTCTTCCTCACCGAGGTAGGCCTTGATCACGTTCGGGTCGCGCTGCACTTCCGCCGGCGTTCCCTCGGCGATCTTGCGGCCGTAGTTGAGGACGCAGATATGGTCGGAGACATTCATGACGACGCTCATGTCGTGCTCGATGAGCAGGATGGCGATGCCTTCGTCGGTTGCCAGGTGTTTCAGCAGGACGTTGAGTTCCGCCGACTCGCGCGGATTGAGGCCGGCGGCCGGCTCGTCGAGGCAGAGCAGCAGCGGGTCGACGCAGAGCGCGCGGGCGATCTCGATGCGTCGCTGCATGCCGTAGGGCAGGGCGCCGGCAGGCGAGTCGGCCTTGTCGATGAGCTGCAGCCGCGTCAGCCAGCCGACCGCCTTGTCGATTGCCGCCCGTTCGGCGCGCCGGTAGCCGGGCAGGCCGAGGAGGCCGGCGAGCGAGAAGCGCGAGGCTCCCTGCAGCATGTTGTGCTGGGCGACGATCAGGTTCTCGAGCACCGTCATCTGCGGAAAGAGGCGGATGTTCTGGAAGGTGCGCACGACCTGCGCCTTGCGCGCCACCTCGTGGCTGGCCAGTTGCTCGAGGCGCATGCTGCCGCGTTGCGGATGGTTGAGGCGGACGCTGCCGGTCGTCGGCTTGTAGAAACCGGTGAGGCAGTTGAAGAAGGTCGTCTTGCCGGCGCCGTTGGGGCCGATGACGCCGGTGATCCGGCGCGCACCGACATCAAGCGACAGGTCGTCGATCGCGAGCAGGCCGCCGAAGCGCATCGTCAGCCGGTCGACGCGGAGCAGCGGAGTGGTCGCCGGCGTCATCGTCCGCCTCCTCGCGCGAGATGGCGCAGCGTCGGTTCGCGGTGCGCGAGGATGCCGCCGGGTTTCCAGATCATGATCAGGATCATCGCCGCGCCGAAGAGCAGCATGCGGTACTCGGCGAAGTCGCGCCCGAGTTCGGGCAGCAGCACCAGCACCAGCGAGGCGAGGACGACGCCGAGCTGGCTGCCCATGCCGCCAAGGACGACGATGGCGAGGATGATCGCCGATTCGTTGAAGGTGAAGGACTCCGGCGAGATGAAGCCCTGGCGGGCGGCGAAGAAGACGCCGGCGAAGCCGCCGAGCATGGCGCCGATGGCGAAGGCCGAGAGCTTGACGTTGCGTGCGTTGATGCCCATCGCCTTGCAGGCGATCTCGTCCTCGCGCATCGCTTCCCAGGCGCGGCCGGCCGGCAATCGGCGCATGCGCGAGACGAAGAGGTTGGTGAGCAGCGCGAGACCGAGGATCAGGTAGTAGAGGAAGATGAGGCGCTGGTTCGGCGAGTACTCGAGGCCGAAGAACGAGGCGAAGGTCGGCGCGTCGCCGGGCGGCTTGAACGGCAGGCCGAAGAACGAGGGCCGCGGAATCGAGGTGATGCCGTTCGGGCCGCCGGACATCTCGGTCCAGTTGACGAGGATGACGCGGATGATCTCGCCGAAGCCGAGGGTGACGATCGCCAGGTAATCGCCGCGCAGCCGCAGCGTCGGCCAGCCGAGGAGGATGCCGAAGGTCGCCGCCATCGCGCCGGCGACCGGCAGCGACTGCCAGAAGCCCCAGCCGAGCTGCGTCGACAGCAGGCCGTAGGTATAGGCGCCGACGGCGTAGAAGGCGACATAGCCGAGGTCGAGCAGGCCGGCGAGACCGACGACGACGTTGAGGCCCCAGCCGAGCATGACGTAGATCAGCACCGTCGTCGCCGTGTCGACGACATAGCGGTTGTCGGCGAAGGCGATCGGCAGCAGCAGCGCGACCGCAAGCGCCAGCCAGCCGATCCAGTTGAGCAGCGCGCCGCCCGCCGCCGGGCGTGCACCGACGGTCGCTTCGGCTGCCGTCTCGCGCGCCAGCCGGCGCGCGCGCAGCAGGTCGAGGCCGTAGCGCAGCAGAAGGCGGCCGGCAAAACAGACGGCGACGAAGGCGAACAGCGTCGGCCAGCGGGTGGCGACGCGCAGCACGCCGCCCTGGTCGACAGTGGTCAGGCCGATCATCGGGATGCCCAGGAGCAGCGCGATGAGGGCGGTGGTGGCGGCGTCGCGCAGCCGTTCGGCCGGCGAAGTCGGCTGGCGGGCAATGACGAGCGTGTTCATCAGACCTTCTCCACTTCGGGCCGGCCGAGCAGGCCGGAGGGGCGGAACATGAGCACCAGGATGAGGATGCTGAAGGTCGCCACGTCCTTGTATTCGGCCGACAGGTAGGCGGCCCAGAAGGCCTCGATGAGGCCGATCAGCAGTCCGCCGAGCATCGCGCCGGGCAGCGAGCCGATGCCACCGAGGACGGCGGCGGTGAAGGCCTTGATTCCGGCGACGAAGCCGATGAAGAAATCGACGACGCCGTAATACACCGTCACCATGACGCCGGCGACGGCGGCCAGCGCCGCGCCGAGCATGAAGGTGAGCGAGATCGTGCGGTCGACGTTGATCCCGAGCAGCGCGGTCATCGTCCGGTCCTGCTCGCACGAGCGCTGCTGGCGGCCGAACGAGGTGCTGCCGATCAGCCAGGTGAAGGCGGCCATCAGCGCGATGGTGACGATGACGATGAGGATCTGCGAATAGGCGAGGCGGACGGTGAAGCCGTCGATGGTCAGCAGGTCGATGCCGCCGACGAGGACCGGCGCGATCGGCTTGACGCGCGCGCCCTGCGTCAGTTGCACCATGTTCTGCAGGAAGATCGACATGCCGATCGCCGAGATCAATGGCGCCAGCCGCGTCGAGCCGCGCAGCGGGCGGTAGGCGATGCGCTCGACGGTCCACCCGTAGACCGAGGTGAACAGGACGGCGACGAGCAGCACGAGCAGCAGCGAGAGCGGGATCGAGCTGATGCCGAAGCCGGCGAGCAGCGTGAACACGGTCACTGCGATGAAGGCGCTGACCATGTAGATGTCGCCGTGCGCGAAGTTGATCATGCCGATGATGCCGTAGACCATCGTGTAGCCGATGGCGATCAGGCCATAGACGGCGCCGAGGGTGAGGCCATTGATCAGTTGTTGCAAGGCCAGAGCCATGAGCTTCCTCCTCCTCGTTGCAGGCGCTCGCGCGCCGCTGGTTGTCGTGGCTGCCGGTGGTGGAGCTGCCGCACCATCGTCGGGGGCATCTCGCCGCCGTTCAGGGGCAGCGAACCGCGGCCATCCGGTGTCCGGCGTCGCTATCCGCCAGCGCGCGACAAAGCCGGAGCGGTTCGCCCGCAAGGGCAGCGGCGGTGTTCACCCGTCACCCTCGTCGAGCGCCATCAGCCCGGCGTTGCCGCCGGCGGCGGTGGTATCGACGCTCAGCGTGCGCTCGCAGGCGAAGCGGTAGAGGTAGTGCGGGCCGCCGGCCTTCGGGCCGGTCCCCGACAGGCCCTCGCCGCCGAAGGGTTGCACGCCGACGACGGCGCCGATGATGTTGCGGTTGACGTAGGTGTTGCCGACGTGCAGGCGGCTGGTGATGCGCTGGATGGTCTCGTCGATGCGGCTGTGGATGCCCAGGGTCAGACCGTAGCCAGTGGCGGCGATGGCGGCGCAGACGGCGTCGAGATCGTCGGCACGCCAGCGGATGACGTGCAGGATCGGCCCGAAGACTTCGCGCTCGAGGCGGCCCAGATTGTCGATCTCGTAGGCGCGCGGGGCGAAGAAGCTGCCGTGCCGCGTCGCCTCCTCGTCGATGGCGCAGGTGTGGATCGGCAGCGCGAAGCTGTCGAGCCAGCGGGCATGCGCCTGCAGCACCTGTCGCGCCGCTTCGTCGATCACCGGACCGACGTCGGTTTCGAGTTCGGCCGGGTTGCCGATCCGCAGTTCCTGCATGGCGCCGGCGAGCAGCTCGCAGACCCGGTCGGCGATATCGGCCTGGATGAACAGCACGCGCAGCGCCGAGCAGCGCTGGCCGGCGGAGTTGAACGCCGAGGCGACGACGTCGCGCACGACCTGCTCCGGCAGCGCCGAGGAATCGGCGATCAGCGCGTTCTGGCCGCCGGTCTCGGCGATCAGCGGCAGCAGTGGCCCCTCCTTGGCGGCGAGCGTGCGGGCGATCAACCGCGCCACCTCGGTCGAGCCGGTGAAGGCGACGCCGGCGCACTCGCGGCCGCCGACCAGCGCCGCGCCGATGCGCCCGTCACCGGGCAGGAAAGCGAGCGCCGCCGCCGGGATGCCGGCACTGTGCAGCAGTTCGACCGCCAGTGCCGCGACCAGCGGCGTCTGCTCCGCCGGCTTGGCGACGACGCAGTTGCCGGCGGCGAGCGCTGCCGCGACCTGGCCGACGAAGATGGCGAGCGGGAAATTCCACGGGCTGATGCAGACGAAGACGCCGCGGCCGTGCAGCGACAGGCTGTTGCGTTCACCGGTCGGGCCCGGCAGCAGGATGGGAGCGGAGAACTTTTCCTTCGCCTGCGCGGCGTAATAGCGGCAGAAGTCGATCGCCTCGCGCACCTCGGAGACGGCGTCGGCCTGCGTGCGGCCGCCTTCGCGGACGAGCAGCGCGACGAGTTCGGGCAGGCGTCCCTGCATCAGGTCGGCGGCGCGCATCAGTGCCGCCGCGCGTTCGCTGGCCGGCGTCGCTTCCCAGGCCGGGAAGGCCTGCTGCGCCGTGGCCAGCGCCTGGCTGGCGTCGTCTACGCTTGCCTCGATCACCAGGCCGACGATGTCGCGCTGATCGGCCGGTGAACGCACCGCTCGGCTGGTGCCGGCACGCGCGCGGCCGCCGATCAGCGGCGCCGCCACATAGCTGACGCGCGTGCTGTGTTCGATCGCGTGCCGCAGGTCTTCGAGGGTCGTCTTGTCGTTCATGTCCAGTCCTTCGCTGTTGGCGCGCTCGGCACCAAAGAGGTCGCGCGGCAGGGGAATCCGTGTCTGGCGCTTGTCGGTAAGGGCGGCGGCCTTGTCGACCGGGTCGGCGATCAGCGTATCGATCGGCAGATCGGCATCGGCGATGCGATTGACGAAAGACGAGTTGGCGCCGTTCTCGAGCAGGCGGCGAACGAGGTACGCCAGCAGGTCCTCATGACTGCCGACCGGCGCGTAGACGCGGCAGGCGCGCCCCCATTTGTCGTCGCCGACGATCTGGTCGTAGAGCTCCTCGCCCATGCCGTGCAGGCGCTGGTACTCCCACTCGTCGCTGCCGCCGGCGCTGATCGCCAGTTCGGCGACGGCCGCCAGGGTGTGCGCGTTGTGCGTCGCGAACGCCGGGTAAAAGGCCTGCGGATCGGCAAACAGCCGCCGCGCACAGGCGAGGTAGGAGAGGTCGCTCGACACCTTGCGCGTGAACACCGGGTAGTCGCTCAACCCGCGTTCCTGCGCCAGCTTGATCTCGGCGTCCCAGTAGGCGCCCTTGCACAGGCGGACCATCAGCCGCCGGCTGCCGCGGTGGGCGAGGTCGGCGAGCCAGTCGAGCACGGGCATGGCGCGCTTCTGGTAGGCCTGGACGGCGAGCCCGAGGCCGTTCCAGCCGGCGAGTTCGGAGTCCAGCGCCAGCGCCTCGATGAGGTCGAGCGAGAGTTCGAGTCGATCGGCTTCCTCGGCGTCGATCGTGAAGCCGATGTTGCGCACCTTGGCGCGCACGGCGAGTTCCTTGACCGCCGGCAGCAACTCGTGCCGCACTCGCTGCTCGTTGGCGACCTCGTACCGTGGGTGCAGTGCCGACAGCTTGATGGAGATCGACGGCGCCTCGAAGGCCGGCCGGCCGGCCGCGGCGTCGCCGATGGCGGCGATCGCGTCGCTGTAGGATTCAAAGTAGCGCAGCGCGTCGGCGCTGCTGCGCGCCGCTTCGCCGAGCATGTCGTAGGAATGGCGGTAGCCGGCCTTCTCGGCAGCGCGCGCCCGTTCGATCGCCTCGTGGATGTTGCGCCCCATGACGAACTGGCGGCCAAGGATGCGCATGGCGGTGATCACGGCCTGCCGGATCACCGGTTCGCCGGCGCGCGCGACCAGTCGCTTCAGCGTGCCGCCGAGATTGCGGTCCTGGTTGTCGAGATTGACGATGCGGCCGGTGAGCATCAACGCCCAGGTGCCGGCATTGACGAAGGTGCTGTGCGAGGCGCCGAGCCGTCTCTCCCATTCGGTGCTGCCGATCTTGTCGCGGATCAGGCGATCGACGGTTGCCGCGTCGGGAATCCGCAGCAACGCCTCGGCGAGACACATGAGGACGACGCCCTCGCGCGACGAGAGGTCGTAGGTGGCGAGGAAGGCGTCGATGCCGCCGGTCTTGAGGCGGCTGTCGCGCACCGTCTGTACCAAGGGTGCTGCCCGTGCGTGGATTCCCTGCTGCTCGGAGCCGCTGCAGCGGGCGAGCGCGACGAGTTCATCGACGACCCGTGCTTCGTCGATGCGGTGGTATTCGCGCAGCCGCTGGCGCAGGAGTTGGGTACGGGCTGGGGTGTGGGCTTCGCTCATGCTGCTGTCCAGTCGAGTTGCCGACGCCAGCGGGCGTCGCGCGGGATCGGCCATGGTGCCGCGGGCTGCCGGTGGTCGCCGTCGCCTGCCCGCCCGCAGCCCGCGCCCGCCGGCCTTGTTGCGACGAGGCTGGCGCAGCCGAGCGGCGATACACGCGCCGCCGTGCGATGCCCGTCCAGGCGCGACACACGGCGGTGGTCCACTGCCTTACTTCTTGACGTAGTCGTACTGGCCACCTTTCCACTGGTAGACCATGAAGCCCGGCAGCTTGTTGTCGCCCTTGCCGTCGAAGCTGAGCTTGCCGATGACGGTGTCGAAACTGCCTTCACGCAGCGCCTTCTCCATGTCGGCGTATTTGGTGCTCTTGGCCTTGGTGGCCGCTTCGGCGAACAGCTGCATGGCGGCGTAGGCGTACATGACGTAGCCCTCGGGTTCGACCTTCGCGTCGCGGAACTTCTTCACCACGCCGGCGGCGGCGGGGTTCTTGCGCGGATCGGGCGCGAAGGTGAAGAGGACGTTGTCCGCGGTCGGGCCGGCAGCGGTCACGAGTTCCGAGTTGGTCATCGTGTCGCCGCCCATGACCGTCAACTTCAGCCCAGCCTGCTGCGCCTGCCGCAGGATCAGCGCCACTTCCGTGTGGTAGCCACCGAATGCCATGACGCTGACACCGGCCGCCTTGAGCTTGCTGACCAGGCCGGAGTAGTCCTTCTCGCCGGCGGTGATCGACTCGCGCAATGCCGGCTTGACGCCCTTGGCTTCCATCGCCTTGGCGATCTCGTCGGCGAGGCCCTTGCCGTAGGCGCTCTTGTCGTCGACGACGGCGATCTTCTGGCCCTTGAAGTTCTCGGCGAGGAAGGTGCCGGCCACCAGTCCCTGCTGGTCATCGCGGCCCATGATGCGGAAGATGTTCTTCAGTCCGCGCTCGGTCACCTGCGGATTGGTCGATACGGTCGCCATCGGGATCTGCGCCTCGTTGTAGACGTCGGAAGCGGGGATCGTCGAGCTCGAACACCAGTGGCCATGCATGAAGCTGATCTTCTTGTTGACCATCGTGTTGGCCACCGAGACCGCCTGTTTCGGGTCGCAGGCATCGTCGCCAACCTCGAGTTTCAGTTTCTGCCCGAGGACGCCGCCCTTGGCGTTGATGTCGGCAATCGCCATTTCCGCACCCTTGCGGATCTGGTCGCCGGCCGATGCGTACTGGCCGGTCATCGGGCCGGCGATGGCGACGACGATGTCGGCGTAGACGCTTCCGGCGGCGAGCGAAAGCAGCCCGAAGCTGGCTGCGAGGATTTGCTTCTTCATCTGTGTCCTCCTTGGTTGCGGTGGTCGTTGAGATAGGTGACGAGTGAAACACCCGCATCGAGCACATGTGCCCGAGTGAGTTCTGCCGCCGCGTCGGCGTCCCGGCGGACAAACGCGTCGAGGATCCCGGCGTGTTCCTGCCCGGCCTTCGGCATTTCGCTGGTGACCGACAGCAGGGCGCGCACGTAGCGCTCGACCCGGTTGTACAGCGAGCGGATCTCGCCGAGCAGGATCGGGCGTGCGGCGGCCGCGTAGAGCGTCGAGTGGAACAGCCAGTTGAGCTCGCCCCAGCGGCGGCTGTCGTTGGTGCGCGAAAATTCGTCGAGATGCTGCCGCGCCTCGTCGATCGTCGGCTCGCTGATCAGTGGCGCCGCCAGTCGTGCCGCGCGGGCTTCGAGCAGCGCACGGATCTCCATGTATTCGCTGATCTCGGCAGCCGAGAGCGAGGCCACGACGACGCCGCGGTTGCGCTGGAAAGTGACCAGACCCTTGGCCTCGAGGTGTTTCAGCGCCTCGCGAACGGGAATCTTGCTGACGTGGAAGTGGGTGGCGATCTCGTCCTGTCGCAGCAGTTCGCCGGCCGGCAGCAGGCCATCGACGATCGCCTTCTTCAGCGTCTGCGCGACATGATCCGACGCGCTCAGACGAGGCACTTTCTGCGCAGCGACGAGGTCAAGGGCTGAAGACATGGGCAAGGGTCAGGGTCCCGAATATCGTATACGATATAAACTGCAGGGCGCGACCATACAGGTTCATTTCAGGTCTGGCAAGCTGCGCTGCAACATTTTCTGCCCTTGGTCGCAGTGCCCGCATGTGGCGCGACTTGCTGCACACGAGGGCTTCAAGGCCGGCCGCAGGTACATCGGCACCCTGGCAACGCGGATGGGCATCGAGGCCCTGTATCGGGAGGTCGACGCCGATTGAAAACCGACACACCGTTTCGCTCGCCACCGATTGAATCCTGATACCCCTCCAACGCTGCAACGCTGCGCGGGTTCCGTCCGGCAGGAAGGGCCGTGGGCCCGAACGGAGGGGCGGACCCGCACGTACTCGGACAGCCGCCGTCACCGCTCCTTTCGTGGCCCGAACCCTGCCGGCCTGGCGCTGATGCTTGAGCCGGCAACTCCTGCCGGCGATCGCGACGCTGGGCGCGTCATGCAGCAGGCGATCCAGTCGTGCGGCCGTCAGCATCGCCTCTTGGGCGAAGGTCGCATCGCGCTGGCCGAAGGGCAGGTTGCGGGTGACGATCAGGCTGCCTCTCGCGTAGCGCGCCGCGATCACCTCAGGCTGCTGCGCGACATACCCAGCAGCTGGCTTTGCCGTTGAAGGGACAGCTCCGCGTTCGGCTTGATCATTGCCCGCCTTTCAGCAGCCGGGCAATGGCGGGCTGTCCCGCCAAGAAATCCCGTTCGACCTGCAGTTGCCCAATCTTCTGGTGCAGCCGGTCGATGGTCTTCTGCGGATCGGCGGCCGTCTTGCCGCCGCGCTCGAACAACCCCCCAGCCCGCTTCACCAATTCCTGCTTCCAGGTGCGATCATCGTCGGATGCACCCCGTGTTCCGCCGACAGCTCGGCCAGCGTCTTCTCCCCTGACAGCGCCGCCATGGCGACTTGCGCCTTGAATTGCGCACCGTGTTGCTTGCGTTTCACGCCCATCTTTCATGCCTTCTCCGTTCCGTCGGCCTTAGCTGATCCAACTGTCCGAAAAACCGGAACCGCCGCACCTCGGAGGCGACTCGCTGCTGTAGTCAACCGGGCGCCGGCCGGCCGTCGCCCGGTTGATTGCTGGCGTCGATAAAGGGAATGAACGGGCGGGATTTCGGGACCGATCGCAAAGCTTGGGCACGAAATTCACGGTGGGCACTGAAGGGAACGGACGAGAGACTTTCCAGTGGGCATTGAAATTTCCATCCCTCCCGATCGGCGGGGCCGGAGTTGCCGCCGGCTTGACGCCATGCGCGCCATCGACCAGTGCACGCGCGCCGCCGTCGCGCTGTGACAAGGAAGAGCGGCAAATTCGCCGGGCTGATCCGCGGGGAGTCCAGATGACCCATGGTTTCCGGGTCGCGCTTCGGTTGCCGGGAACGACGAGTCCATGCAAACGGCAGTCCGCTTTCGGCCAATTGACATCTGATGCCACTCGCGGCCATCACCAGCCGGCCGCCGCCGGATCAGTCGGCAGAACGGCCGGCTGTCTGATTGTTGTGCCCGCCCGGCGGATTTCTCTGGCCGACCACAGCTTCGGCGGCAGTGCCGGACGAGGTGTCACCGCAGTCGTCCGGCCGTATGCGGCCACCGGCGAGGTAGGCGAGGCCACCGACAGCGCCGACGAGGACGCGATTGAGGAAAACCGTCAGTGCCAGGAGGGCGGCTGCTGGGGCACTGACCCCAGACTGTGCCAGGACGAACGCCATCGTTCCCTCACGGACACCGAGTCCGCCTGGTGACAGGGGCAGCACCGTCGCCAGGTAGACGAGGGGCATCGTCACGAGCAGGGTCGGTAGGCCAAGATCAATGGCGAGCGCACGGCCGATCGCCTGGACGACGACGATGTCGATCAACTGGAATCCAATCGACAGGGCGAGCGCCAGCAACAGGTCGGTGACCCGGATGTCACGCAGCGCGCCGATGGTCGCACGGAGGCGACCGAGGAGCGTCGCCCCACCTGAACCGCGTGCGCTCGCCGGGTCCGTCCAGCTGCGGTCCAACCAGCGCAGGCAGCGGGGCAGGGCGAGGAGCGCGGCGAGGAACAATACGCCCACTGCGGGCAGCCAGCGGGGAATTCCGGTGGCGGTGCTGCCGCCGACGGTGGCGATGCCGAGAGCGAGGATCGACAGCAGGGCAGCGACGCCGAGGGCGCGTTCGGCGACCACCGTGCTGGTTGCCAGCGCCAGTGGTGCGCGCGTCTCTCGGCTGCACAGAAGGATGCGAGCAGCGTCGCCGGCGATGACCCCCGGCATCGCCAAGCCGCAGAAGACGCCGACGAGGTAGGTTCGGTAGGCGGCCAGGAGCGGGTACTGCAGGTGCACCGCCGCCAGCAGGCGCTTCCAGCGGAGCGCAGCCGGGACGAAGCTGGTGAGCGACAGGAGAACGGCTGCAGCCAGCCAGCCGAGGTCGGCAGCTGCCCAGACGCCGGCGGCTGCTGGCCAGTCCACCAGCGCCGCGACCGCCGCCAGGGCGATGGCGGCAATGCCGAATTGCAGCCAGAGCAGCAGGCGGCGACGGCTGCTCACCGGTCGGTCCGGCGGCACGCGCGTGCAGTGGCCCGCCGCCCGGCGGCGGTAGCAGCTGCGGGCATCAGGCGCCTTGCCGCCGCAGGTCCTCGAGCGCTGCCCGCAGGTCCCACTGTCTCTCCCAGCCGAGCTGTCGTCGTGCCCGCTCGCAGTTCATGAACTGGCTGCCTGCCTCGTCCGGGCGCGTCGCGTCGAGCACCAGTCCGGCTGGATTGCCGAAGACCTCGTTGATCGTCTGCGCCACCTCGATGTTGGAAAAAGCGCGTTCGCCACCGATGTTGTAGATGCCACCGGCGCGCTCGTCGTCGAGCGCCAGCACGACGGCGCTGACCACATCCTCGACGTAGACGAGATCGCGTGCGGCGGCGCCGCTGCCCCACAGTGGCAGGCTTTGCTGGTGGTGGGCGCGGGCGATGAACTGCAGCAACATGCCCTGTCGTCGACGCCGGTCGTCACCGATGATCTGTGCCATGCGCAGGGCAACGACCCGCATGTCCGCCTGCTCGCCGTGCAGCGCGACCAGATGCTCGCAGGCCAGCTTGCTGATGCCGTAGGGGCTCTGCGGCGCCGGCACATCGCTTTCGCGCCAGGGTCGGGGGTGGTCGCGCCCGTAGACGGCGATCGATGAGGCGAGGCAGAAGCTGCGGACGCGGTTTGCCCGTGCCGCGATGAGCAGATTCTCCGTGCTGCGGACGTTGGCCTCGAAGTAGGGCCAGCAGCCGCTGCGATCCGCCTCGGCGTTGGCGCGCAGTGCGCCCAGGTGGATCACGGCTTCGACGTCGCGCAGGAGCGGCTGCAGATCGGCCAGGCTGTAGTCGGTGGTGCGTCGGGCAACGCCGGGCGGCATCGGCGCGTGCGCTGCCCCGTCGCCCCGTCCCAGGGCGACGACCTGGTCGCCGCGGGCAGCGAGGTGGCGCAGACACGCCCCCCCGAGCATGCCGCTGGCGCCGGTCAGGGCAATGCGCATGCCGGTTCCCGCAGCAGGCAGTAGCCGACCTTTTCGAGGTGGCCGTTGATCGGCGTAACGGGGTTGCCGTCCTGCAGGTAGAACTCGCTGTAGAGCGCCGTCGCCGGTGGGCGGTGGGAGGCGCGCGCGAAGCGCCCGCCGGGTGGCTGCTGGAAGAAGTGCAGGCTGACGTGGTCGGTCCGCCGTGGTCCGTCGAGGGCCTGCAATGGTTCGCCCGCGAGCAACTGGAAGCTGCCGGCCAGCAGGTCGATGCCGCGCGCCTCGCGGATCAGGCGCCAGATGTGGCAGCCGTCGAGGCGCGGCGTGATCTCGATCACGCGCGGACCGTTGGGGGTCATCTTCATCTGCAGGTAGACCGGGCCGTTGTCGATTCCCAGCGCGCGGACGCACTCTGCGGCGAGTACCCGGGCCTGTGCCAGTGCCGCCTCGCTGGCGCACCGCGCCGGCAGCACGTGGCCGCGCGGGATGCCACCGGGAAAGTCGGCGACCACCAGTCGGTCCGAAAGCTCATTGACGACGATTCCGCCGTCGACGACGAAGACGTTGGCCGAGACCTCGGGGCCGTCGAGAAGCTCCTCGACGATGGCAGTGGCGCTGCGCGATGCAGCCAGCGCCGGCTCCAGGCACGCCAGGAGTTCAGGCATCGAGTCGGCCCGGCAGACGCCGCGCTGCCCCTGGCTGTCGGCTGGCTTGACGATCGCCGGGAAGTGGTCCCAGGCAGCGGTGTCGGCGGGCCGTCGCAGCTGCCGGTAGTTGACCGGGCTGATGTTGCGGCAGCGCAGGTAGTCGCGCAGGCTGACCTTGTTCTGTGTCAGGTCGGCAAGCTCGGGCGAGACGAAGCACCGCAGTCCGAGGGCACCGGCAACCCGCGCGACGGCCGGCATGGCGAGGTCGGAGCCCACCGAATAGACGATTTCGACGCCTTCACTGCGCGCCAGATCCTCGAGCCCCACGACGTCGGTGATGTTGATCTGCCGGAACTCGTGCGCGAGCCCCAGCCCCGGGCCCTCGCACAGGTAGCTGCAGGCGACCACCCACCAGCCGGAGTCCCTGAGATGGCGGATGGCATCGACCTGCGCGGCGCCGGTGCCGAGGATGAGGGCTTTCCTCATGGTTGCTTCTTCTCCAGTGGTGGCCTGCTGCCCGTGTCCGTGCGGATGACGAAGGCCGGTTTGCCCAGCGTGCGGAAATGCATGCGGCCGAGGTACTCGCCAACGACGCCGATGGCCAGCAGTTACAGCCCGGCGAAGAGCGTGATCAGCGCGGCGAGCAACGCCAGGCCGGGCGTCTGGCCGTCCGCCAGCAGCATCCCGGGTAGCAGCCAGAGGAGCAGCCCGATGCCCAGCGCGGCCGACAGCAGCCCGAGGCCACTGGCCAAGCGCAGCGGCAGCGCCGAATAGCCGGTGAGCATGCCGAGGGTGATCGTCAGCAGCTTGCCCAGGTCGTACCCCGAGCGCCCCTGCCGCCGCGGATGATGATCGACGGCGACGCAGGCCACCCGGTCGGCGCTCCAGGAAAGGAGGACGTCGATCGACACCTGCGGATCGCGAAAGCCGGCGAATCCTTCCTTGAGTTCGGCGCGGAACATGCGGAAGGCGCTGCTCCGTTCCGCCATCTCTGCACCAAGCGCGAGCCGCATGGCGCGCTTGGTGAGGCGCGAGGCGAGGTTGCGCCACGGCGAATGCTCACGCCGCTGCGCCTTGCCGTAAGCGACATCGTTGCCGGCAGCGATCGCCGCCAGCAGTTTCGGCAGTTCCTCGGGCGGGTGTTGCAGGTCGTCGTCCATGGTGACGATGATCGAATTCCTTGCCCGCGTGATGCCGGCCAGCAGCGCATTGTGCTGCCCGTAGTTGTGCATCAGGTCGAGGCCACGCACCTGCGGTTCGCAGCGCGCCAGCGCCTCGATGAGTTGCCAGCTGCCGCGCCCGCTGCCGTCGTTGACCAGGAGCACCTCGAGGTCGCAGACCAGCGGCGACAGGGCGGCCTGTACCCGGCTGACGAGTTCGCGCAGGTTGGCCCCGCTGCCAAAGACCGGAACGACGACCGAGACCGAAGGTGGTGACGCGTCAGGCATGGCTGGGCCGCTCGTCTCGGCGGCTGCGGTGGTGCTCATCTCAGCCGCATCCCTGCTCCGGAATGCGGTAGACGTAGGCCGGCCGTGGCTGTGCCAGCGGGCGCAGCGCCTGTCCGGCACGCCCCGCCAGCGTCTCCGGCAGCAGCGTCGCGCCGGCGGCGAACTGCCGCAGGAGCCAGGCGCCGAAGCCGTATGCCGAGGGTTGCAGGACGCCTTCGCGCGTCCAGCATGCGGGGACCTGGCTGATGTCGCGCAGCGGCTCGTCGACGGCCCAGCTCAGCGTCTCGGTGTCGATCACCGCGTAGCGGGCGGCGGCCGGCTTCGTTGCGGCCTGCTCGCGGTCGCCGCCGGTGACGGCGAGCAGATCGGCAAGCGGATGGATCTCGACGAGCGTCGCGTGCGGCTGTACGAGGCGCGCGAAATGCGCCGCGCGAACGGCATTGGTGCTGCCGTAGACCTCGGCATCGGCGTGTGCCCGGGCGAAGTCGACGGCCGCCTTGCTGTTCGCGGTGAAGACGTGGATCAGACTCTGTTGCATTGCGGTCAGCAACAGCGCTGGTGCGGCGACGAGCAGCAGCAGGACGATGAACGCCCGACCGCGGGCACGGGCCAGTGCGTGGCCGGCGAGGAGCGCCAGCGGCGCGACGAACATCAGCATGTAGTTCGTCTGTTTCGGGATCAGGACGAGCGGTTGCCACGAGGCGACGAAGAGCGAAAAGACGATCAGCAGCCCGGCTGCCCACCAGACGAGGAAAAGCATCGCGTCGTCGTCGCCGCCCGCTTGCCGCCGGCGGCGCAACCACCAGAGCACGATCGCCGCCAGAGCCAGGTGGAAGACGATCCAGGTGTGATAGACGCGGCCGAGGAGATAGACGAGGTAGTAGCCGGCGGAGACATGGAACGGATCGGCGGCGGCGGCCGCTGCCCGGTCGACGCTCGTGTGGCGGGCGCGCATCGCTTCGACGAGGAAGAAGAAGTCGCCGCTGAGGAAGCGGAAGAGAAGGCAGTTGGCCACGATGATCAGGCCGCAGGCGGCGGCCATCGCCAGCCAGCGCCGGTCCCAGCGCCGGACGAGCAGCGGGTAGGCGGCAAAGACCGCGAGGTAGATGATGGCGTGTGGCTTGATCCAGAAACTGCATCCCGCCGCCACGCCGGCGATGACGAAACTCCGGCAGTCACGGGTGCGCTCGCCGTGCCAGAAGAAGAGGAAACTGGCGGTGATCATCAGTGCCAGCGGCGCGTCGGCCATCAGGCGTCCGGCATAGTGTGCGTGCAGCGGCAGCAGGGCGAGCAGCAGCGCGGCGAGGACGGCGGCGCGCAGGCCGAGCAGTTGGCGGCCGAAATGGAAGACCAGCGCGACCTCGCCCAGCGAGCAGAGCAGCGGATAGGCATTGGCGACCAGTTCATGGCGGCCGAAGAGGAAGGCCAGCGCGGCGAGCGGCAGGTTCATGCCGTAGCGGTTGCTGCCGACGTAGCTCGAGACCTGCCAGTCGCCGTCGAGGAGCCGGTAGGCGTTGGCGACGTAGGTCACCTCGTCCGATCCGAAGAATCCCGTGTAGAAGAGCAGCCGGATGCCCAGGGCGGCGCCGAGCAAGGCGGCAAGCACGAGCCAGTTGGCTCCTGCGCCGGCCTGCGGGCCGGCATGGGCGAGATCCATCGTGCCGTCGCTGGCTCTTGGATTCATCGGCGCCCCGCGGTGTGTGTCTGGCGCATCGTCTGCCTGGTGGTCATGAAGGAAGGTGATCGTGGTCGTTGGCCGTCGCTGCGGCCCGTCCCGGCTGCGGCCGGTGCGGCGCCGGGTCTTCGCGTAGCGCGACGAGTAGAGAGGGGCGCGTCCGCGCCGACAGGGACTATTTCTCGTTTCCGGCGTTGCCACGTCTGGCTGCCCGCGGCGTTGTCCGGTGCGCACGATCTTCGATTTGCAGCATAATCTGCCCTGCCGCGTGCCGCCGCCGGGGGTCAGCGCAGTCCAGTGCCGGCGGCAGGCGGGTGCGCGGCTGCCGGTGCCATGGCGGCCGCATGGCGATGACGAAGGGCTGGCCGGGAGAGAACGATGAGCCGATCGCTGTTCGGGGCCTGGGGTGCCGCTCTGCCGCAGGAGTCGTTCGCCCGCGCCGTCGCCGCTGCTGCCCTGCTCGGTGTCGGGCGCGACCAGGCGCCGCCGCTGGCCACCGCGCGCAGCCTTGGCGCCGCCGTTGGCGAAATCGCCGTCCTGCGGCTCGAGCGCCTCGCTGACGTGTTGTCGGCGATCGCCAACGGTGGCGTCGCCCTGCCGCCGGCAGAGGAGTTCGTCGCTGCCTGGCAGGGCTTCAGCGAGTCCCGGCCGCCAGCAGGCAATGGCGGGCGCCCGCTGCTGCGGCTCGAGATCGAGCCGCAGTCGGGCGCCGACCGCTCATCGATGATGCCGGAGTTGCCATGGTTGTTCGGACTGCTCCTCGGCAATGGCGGCGATGTCGCGAGTTCGGCCTACCTGCGTTTCGCCGGGCCATCGCGAGCGATCTCCTGGGACTGGCCGCTGCGCATCGCCATCGTCGGCGACACGCGCGCCGCGGATCTGGCGGCCGGGCTGGCAGCCAGCCGTTGGCCCGAGTTGCTGCGCATCGTCGCCGCCGGCGAGGATTGCCAGTTGCTGTTGTTGCCGCAGGATCTGCGGCGCGGCCTGGCGCGGGTGCTGCAGTCGACGCGACGATTGCGCGCCGCCAGCGTGTTGGTGCTTGGTGGCGCCGGCACCGACGGCGAGCGCATCCTGCCGCTTGCCGCTGCCCTGTGCGCCGAGGTGTCGGCGGGTGGTGCCGGCGTTGCTGCGGTCGAGCACGAGCGGCAGGGCGAGTACGTCGAATCGCTGCTGGCGCACCTCGCCCGCGACCTGCCATTCGACGTCGCGCTGCAGGGGGCGCTGCGGGCAGTGCAGGATGACGCCGGCGGCGAACCGGCGCTGCTCATCGCCTCCCGCCGGCTGGCAACCGAGGCTCGCCTGTCGGCGGTGGCGCAGCGGCTGGCGCGGCAGGTCGATCGCCTGCTGTCGGCAGGGCAGTCGTCGGTCGGCGGGGCCACCGCACGGTCGTCGGTGGAGCGCAGCGGCCAGCCGCTCGGCGACGCGGTGGCGGCGCTGGCACGGTCGCTTGCCGCCAGCACGGCACGCAGCTCGTGGGCGGACGATGCCGGTGCGGCCAGCGAGCTGGCTCGTCTGCGCAGTGCGCTCGCGGGTCGACTCGGCGGATCGCGCGGCGGACAACTGGCGGGGCGGGCGACGGCGGCCCGCGACGGCGGCGGCGATGCCGGGAGCGGGGCCGGCGAGCAGCGGCGGCTCAACGGCTGCGTCATCGACGTCAGCGACGCCACCCGACCGCTGCGCGTCGAGGAACGTCTGGCGGTTGACCGGGCTTACGTCATCGATCTCGACATCGGGCTGCCGCGGGCGCAGGTGTTCAGCGCCCCGGAAGTCTTTCCGAGTGGCCGTCTGCCGCCAGCGGACGCCGGTCACTGGCTCGACCTCTTCTTCGTGCCTCTGGTACGAGGCGCCGGCGGCCGCCTGCACACGCCGCAGCAAGGGCGCCTGTTCCTGCCGGCGGAGGGCGATAGCCAGGCTTGTCGCCTGAGCTTCCGCACGCATGGTGTGCGTGACGAGTACCGGGCTCGCATCCTGATCGTCCATGAGACCCGGATTCTGCAGACGCTGATCCTTTCCTCGCCGCTCGCCGGAGCCGCTGGAAGATTGGCGCTGACGGTGGAGAATCGGGTGGCGGCGTCCTTCGACCCGTCGCCGGCGGCGCCGCCATTCGATGCCGCCATCGTCGTCAATCACGCTGCCAGTGGCCAGGCGGGCTTCACCACCGTCGTCGGCAGCGAGGTCAGCTTCCGCGAGCCGCTCGGCATCGATCGGCTGGTCGACGAGGTCAAGGCGCTGCTTTCCGCCGAGGCGAGCTTCACGGCCGCGCGCGGCTCGCTCGACGATCCAGCGTTGCTGCAGCTCTTCGATGCACTCGCGCGTTACGGGCGTTCGCTCCTCAAGGCGATGCCGGCGCCGTTGCAGGGCCGGGTGCCCGAGGGGGCGCGCATCCAGATCGTCGAAGCGCGTGCCGGTGCCTGGCTGCCGGTCGAGATTCTCTACGCCGCACCGCTGCCACAGGCCGGCGCGACCCTCTGCCCGAACGCACGCGCGGCGCTCCTCGGCGAGGGCAGCCATGAGCAGTGTGTGCACCGCGACGATCGCAGTGTCCACTGTCCGTTGCGTTTCTGGGGGCTGAACTGCGTCATCGAGCGGCAGCCGGAAATGGCGGCGGCGAGCGGAGCGGACTACACGATCAGCCTGCCGCAACCCGCTGCCGATCGCCTCGATGTCCTGCGCTCGGTGCTCGTCGGCGCCAGCAAGCGCGTGCGGGCGCAGGATCTCGCCGACCCCGGCGGCATCCTCGACGCCGTGCGCCAGGCCGCGACGAGCGCGCGGACGGTGCGCGACTGGGCCGAGTGGGAGCAGGCGGTGGCCGCGGATTCGCCGTCGCTGCTCCTGCTGTTGCCGCATTCGCAGGAGGATCCGGCGCATCCCGGGATCAGCGGGCTGGAGATCGGCGGTGTGCTGCTGACCCGTCCCGAACTCGAGAGCTCGTACGTTGCCGGGCCGGCCGCGGCGGCGCCGGTGGTGCTGCTGCTCGGCTGCAGCACGCAACTCAGCGAGGTGCCTTTCCTCAACTTCGTCGAGGCGTTCAAGCGCGAGCGCGCCGCGCTGGTGATCGGCACGCTGGCGACGATCCGCGGCCGGCGCGCCGTCGCCTTCGTCGCCGAACTGCTGGCGGCGCTGCAGGCGGCGGCCGGCGGCGAGGAGAGTTTCGGCGAGGTCTTTCTCGCCACGCGGCGGCGCCTGCTCGCCGCTGGTGACGGCTTTGCCCTGAGCCTGACCGCCTACGGCGACGTCGGCTGGCGGTTGTGAAGCGGCGCCACGAGCGCCGACGAGGAGTGACGACATGTATCGCATCGACCTGTTGCCGGCCGAGTACGGCGACGCCATCTGGCTCGAGTACGGGCAAGGGCGGCGGATCAGTCGCCTGCTGATCGACTGTGGCACGGCGGCCGTCTACCCGCGCATCCGCGAGCGCATCCTGGCGTTGCCGGAGGGCCAGCGTCACTTCGAACTGCTGCTGGTGACGCACGTCGACCTCGACCACATCGGTGGCGCGCTCGCGCTGCTGCGCGACAGTGCCAGTCTCGGTGTCAGCTTCGGCGAGATATGGTTCAACGGCTACATGCACCTCAGCCCGGGCGGCGTCGTCCCGGCTGCCGCAGACGACACACTCGGGCCGCTGCAGGGCGAGGAGTTGAGCGACCTGATCGTCGCCCACGGTCGCCAGCGCTGGAATGCGGCAGTGCATGGCGGCGCGCTGCTGGTGCCGAAAACCGGACCGCTGCCGCAGCTGAGCCTGCCGAGCGGCATGCGGCTGACCCTGCTGTCGCCGTACCAGGAGCAGCTCGACGCGCTCCGGCCGGCCTGGGAGGCCGCGTGTCGCAAGGCGGGAATCGTCCCCGGCGTTGCCACTGCCGACGACGCCAGTCGTCTCGAGGAGGATGATGCCGCGCCGGAGGAAGACGATCTGCTCGGCGACCCGGATCCGGAGCAACTCGCGGCGCGGCCGTACAAGGCCGATCGCGCACGCCCGAACGGTTCGAGCATCGCCCTGCTGGCGGAGTACGGCGGGCGCCGCGCGCTGCTCACCGGCGATGCCTTCGCCGAAGTGCTGCTCGCTTCGCTGGCGCGGCTGCCCGGCAACGGCGGTGGCCGCCTGGCCGTCGACGCCTGCAAGCTGTCGCATCATGGCAGCCGTGGCAACACCAGCAGCGAACTGGTGCGCGCCCTGCACTGCCGCGACTGGCTGGTGTCGAGCAACGGCAAGCAGTTCCGCCATCCCGACGGCGAGGCGATTGCGCGCGTGTTGCGTGACGGCGGCGGCGACGTCCGTCTACACTTCAACTATCGCAGCGAGTTCAACGAGATGTGGTCGTCGACCGCGCTGCAGCGCCGTTATCGCTACGCCGCCACCTATCCCGCGAGCGAGGCCGGTGGCGTGCGGCTCGACCTGTCACGGCGACGCGTGCGGTGAAAGGCCAGCCGACGGTGCAGTCGCCGCCGACGACTTCGACGCCTCGCCACAGCCTGCTGGAAGACGTGCAGGCGCTGGTGGCGGCAGCCCTCGTCGGTTCGCTTGGCCTCGGCCTGCTCAAGCAGGCCGGGCTGATCACCGGTGGCACGGTCGGACTCGCCTTTCTTGCCCATTACGCCAGCGGCCTCAACCTGGGCACCCTGTTCCTGGCGATCAATGTGCCGTTCATGGCGCTCGCCTGGTTCCGTGTCGGCCATGCCTTCGCCATCAAGACCCTGTGCGCGATCGCCCTGCTGTCTGTGGCCACCGATCTGCTGCCGCGCTACGTCGGCCTCGCCGGCGTCGATCCGCTCTACGCTGCGGTCATGGGCGGCCTGCTGGCCGGCATCGCGATGATCATCCTCTTCCGTCATCAGGCCAGCCTCGGTGGGCTCAACATCGTCGTTCACTGGTTGCAGGAACGTTTCGGCTGGCGCGCGGGCTACATCCAGTTGGCGATCGACCTGGCGATCATCGGTGCTTCACTGGCCATGCTGCCGTTCGAGCGAATCCTTGTCTCGCTGCTTGGTGCGGCGACGCTGAACCTGACCCTGGCGATCAACCATCGACCGGGGCGATACATGGCTGCCTGAGCCCGGCCACTTTACGGGTGGCGATCGCCGGCAGCAGGGAAGCGAATTCCAGCCGTGCCGCCCCGGGTCGCTGGCGAGTCGCCGGGCGGCAGCTTGCCGGCAGGGCTGCGCAACGCCAGCACCTCGTTGCCGACCAGCGCCGCGAGGACCAGTGCGCCACCGGTCAGCGTACTCCCGCCCGGTTGCTCGCCGGCGCCGAGCCAGGCCCAGGTGACGCCGAAGACGACCTCGAGCAGTCCGAGCAAGGCAATCTCGGGTGCCGCCAGTTCGCGCGACAGGCGCACCACCAGCAGGCAGGGAATCGCCAGCTGGACGACGCCAAGCAGCGCCAGCAGCGCCAGATCATGCGGCGTGGCCTGCAGCGGATGGGCGAGTGGCAGGGTGCAGGCGGCGGAAAGCGCGGCGCCGATGAAGACCGCCGGCAGCATGTCCTGCGGCAGCGCCGCCGCTGCGCCGCTGCGCCGATGTCCGACATGCTGCAGGGTGGTGAAATTGAGCGCCGCCGCAACGGGCACCGCCAGCGCGACGATGCTGCCGGTCAGCGACAGGCCGGCCGCCGCTTCCTGGCCGAACATCCAGGCGATGCCGGCGCCGGCGACGGCAATCGCCAGCCAGGTGCGCGCCGGTAGCCGGTGCTGCAGGAAGAGACGGGCGAAGAGAGCGGTGATCAGGGGCCCGATCGCCATCGCCACGAGGACATTGGCGACGCTGGTCAGGGTGATCGCCAGCATGAAGGCGGTGAACATCACCGCCCAGCAGAAACCCGAGCACCAGAGCGGCCAGCCGCCGTCGATCAGGCTGCGCCACAGTCGCCGTCCGCGCAGGAGGCTCAGCGCGCAGCCGAGGGCGAGGGCGTTGAACAGGCTGCGCCAGAAGGTGACCTCGAAGCTGTGGGCGCTGTCGAGGTGGCGTGCGACGACCCCGGCGATGCTCCAGAGCAGGGTGACCAGTATCATCAGGCTGACCGCGCGACCGTGCGACATCGGGACTCCTTCAGCCGCTGCCGTTGCGCAGCGGTGGCGAAAGCTCGGCATCGTGCCGGCTTTCCCCGTTCGTCAAAGCGTCATCGCCGCCCGGCGCAGCTCGGCGGCTGCAGTCGTAGCGTTGGTGGACGAGGTAGCCGCCAGCGCTGCCCGCCAGCGATTCGACCAGGGTGTAGCTGTTCACCTGCCAGCGCAGCTCGGCGCCGGAGACAGGGGGGATGCTGCCGGCGGCGCGGCGGGCCAGCGTCACGTGCGGCCGAAAGCGGCGTCTCTCGGGGATCAGACCGAGCGACCGCAGCGCGTCGCCGAGCCTGCCGTGCAAGTCCTGCAGGGCAGCCGCCGGTGATCCCGCCCGCAGCACGACCAGGCCGTGCGGCCAGATCTCGGCGCGGTCGAGGACGAGTTCGAAGGGCTCGAAGGCGACCTGCAGGCCGCTGCTCAGCTCCGCCAGTCGCTGCCGTGGCAGCGAACCGAGGAAGTGCAGCGTCAGGTGCAGGCGCTCGCCGGCGATCGCTGCCGCTGCCGGCGACCATGACCATTGTCGTTGCCGCTGCAGGAGTTCGTCCCTTGCGGCGACGGTCGGCCAGACGGCGAGGAACAGCCGGCACGCTGCGGCGGCGTCGTCGGCAACGGGCGCGGCGGTCACCGGTCGCCGCGGCCGGGATGCGGTCCGGCGGCGTGCCTCATCGTCTGGCATGACTGGCCGGCCGGTCGTTCAGGCTACCGCCGCGATCTGCGGAGGCCGGAGCGCTGCCGTCGTTCCCGCTTCTAGCGCGTTCTCTTGCCCTTGCCGCCCTGCGCTTCCTGGGCACCCTGGACGCCCAGGTTGCCGCCGGTACCAAGACCGCCCTTGACTTCCTGTGCCTTGTAGTTGCGCACTGCGCGCACCAGGTTGTTGTAGGAATCGGTGAAGGCGGCAACGATCACCTTGCCTTCGGCAGTGTTCGTATAACCACCGCCGCCGGCACCGAAGCCGCCGCCGAAAAGCGCCCCCATGGCACCGAAATCCATGTTGCGGGCACTGCCCTCGGCTGCCGCCAGTTGCACGCCCGAGCGGTTGTCGACCAGGGTCAGCAGCGTGCTCGCCTCCTTGACATTCACCGCGCCGACGACCGCACCGAGTACTCCGGCGCCACGGCCCAGGCCGCCCAGGCCACCGCCCATGCCGCCGGCGTTGTTGTTGCTGAAGGTGATCGTCGGGCTCATCGTGTAATCGGCCGAGACCATCTGCCCCTTGCCGAACTTCGAGCCCCGGCGCAGCTCGCCGCTCTGCTCGAGCGCGCGCTCCTGCATCATGTTGTTCATCGCCCGGCCGCGGTCGACGACGACGAAGCAGTTCGATTGCTGGATCAGCAGCTTGAGCACCGGGCTCGTCGATCCCAGTTTCATCTGCCCGGTCAGGATGCCGTACCAGGGAGCGTTCGTGTCCTCGTAGACGGCAACCGTGCCGAGCGAACTGGCGCATTTCTCGAGCTGGCTGCTGGCGTTTTCGGTGGTTGAGCCGGCGGCGGAACCGGTGGCGGTGGTCTTCGCGTCGGGCGAGCCCATCTGCATCTGGGCGCAGCCGGCGAGCAGCAGGCCGGCAGTGGTGGCAAGTGCGACCCGTGCAGCACGCTGCGGACTTGGCAAGGGCATCGGTTCTTCTCCTTTCGATTCGCTGATGGTGGCGTCAAGGGCCGCTGACGGCTGCCAGGTTGCCCCGGAACGGCATTATGCCCAAACACCCGCCGTCTTGCATCTGCATGCCGCGGCTCCCGGTGGTGCGGCCCGCATCGGGCTGGCGCGCGTGGTCCGTCGTCGCTGCGCCTGCCGCGTGCCGCTGCCGGCGCCGCTGGTCAGGGCAAGGCGTGCATCGGCGGTGGTTCGGCGATGAGGGCGGACCGGTCGGCTCGGGGTGTCGAGGGCTTGACAGCGCTGGCTTGCCTGCGGATAATCCGTGCCGCTCCTGCCCGGCAGAGGCGGCGCCGTAGTCGGCGAGGCGCCTTGTCCGGGTCCAGGCAGGCTTTGTACGCGGGAATAGCTCAGTTGGTAGAGCGATACCTTGCCAAGGTATAGGTCGAGAGTTCGAGACTCTTTTCCCGCTCCAGATCACGAAGGGAAAGTGCCACCGGCACTTTCCCTTCTTCCATTTTCCGGCAGGTATAATGGCCTGCGGCGCCCGGATGGTGGAATTGGTAGACACAAGGGACTTAAAATCCCTCGGCCTTGCGGCCTTGCCGGTTCGACCCCGGCTCCGGGTACCACGTCCACGTCTCTTGCTGCGCGCTTCGCGCTCCGGGTCCCGATGATCATCTTTGACCTTGCATGCCGGCACGACCACCAGTTCGAGGGCTGGTTCCAGTCGCGCGAGGATTTCGACCGCCAGTTGGCAGCCGGTCTCGTCAGTTGCCCGCATTGTGGCTCGGTCGAGATTCGGCGCGTCCCGTCGACGGTGCATCTCGGACGTTCCGTCACGCCAGCGGATTCGCCTCGCCGTCCACTACCGGTCGCCGCGCCGGCAGTCGACGGGGGTGCGGGTTCGCTACCGTCTCTTCGCCATCTGACCGAGATGCTGCTTGCCCAGTGCGAGGATGTCGGCGACGAGTTCGCCGCGGAGGCGCGGCGGATTCATTATGTCGAGGCGCCCGAGCGTTCGATTCGGGGCGTTGCCACTGTCGACGAATATGAGGAACTGCTCGACGAGGGAATCGAAGTGTTCCGTCTGCAGCGGGTGAAGGCGGGTGATCTGCACTGACGGCCGCGCCGCGGCTGCTGTGGACGGCCGGCGACGCGGCGCGCGCCTGTCCGGCAGCGGGGACCGATTGCCGCCTGCCGGCGGCGCCAACTGGAGGGAGGGTTGCTGATGATCAAATCGCGTGCTGCGGTTGCCTGGGCTGCCGGGCAGCCGCTGGAGATTACCGAGGTGGATGTCGAGGAGCCGCGGCAGGGCGAGGTGCTGGTGCGCATCGTTGCCTCCGGCGTCTGCCACACCGATGCCTTCACGCTCTCCGGGGCCGACCCGGAAGGCGTCTTCCCGAGCATCCTCGGTCACGAGGGCGGCGGCATCGTCGAGGCCATCGGCCCGGGCGTCAGCTCGGTGGCGGTCGGTGACCACGTGATTCCCCTGTACACGCCGGAATGCGGACAGTGCAAGTTCTGCCGTTCGGGCAAGACGAACCTCTGTCAGGCGATCCGCGCGACGCAGGGCCGGGGACTGATGCCGGATGGCAGCAGCCGCTTTTCGCGGCACGGGCAGACGATCTTCCACTATATGGGGACGTCCACCTTCTCCGAGTACACCGTGTTGCCGGAGATCTCGCTGGCGAAGATCGCCCGCGAGGCCCCGCTGGAAAAGGTCTGCCTGCTCGGATGCGGCGTCACCACCGGCATCGGCGCCGTGCGCAACACCGCCAAGGTCGAGCCGGGAGCGACGGTGGCCGTCTTCGGCCTCGGCGGCATCGGTCTGGCGGTGGTCATCGGCGCCGTGATGGCCGGTGCCGCGCGCATCATCGCCATCGACACCAACCCGGCCAAGTTTCCCATCGCCCGGCAGCTTGGCGCCACCGATTGCATCGACCCGGCCGATCACGCGCGGCCGATCCAGGAAGTGATCGTCGAACTGAGCGACGGCGGTGTCGACTACTCGTTCGAATGCATCGGCAACGTCTCGGTCATGCGCGCCGCCCTCGAATGCTGTCACAAGGGTTGGGGCGAGTCGGTGATCATCGGTGTCGCGGGTGCCGGCGAGGAGATCTCGACGCGGCCCTTCCAGCTGGTGACCGGACGCGTCTGGCGGGGCTCCGCCTTTGGTGGGGTGCGCGGCCGCTCCGAGCTGCCGGCTTACGTCGAGCGCGCCCAGCGGGGCGAAATTCCTCTCGACACCTTCATCACCCACACCATGGGGCTGGCGGACATCAACCGTGCCTTCGAGCTGATGGCCGCCGGCCAGAGCATCCGTTCGGTGATCCTGTTCTGAGCCGCCCACCGCGGCAGCCGGCGATCAGCGCAGGGGCTCCCAGGTGGCAAAGCTCGCTGCCTGCCCGACGCTCGTCGCCGCTTCGCTGACGAGATTCCAGACCGTCGCGCCGCAGATGCGGAAGCGCTCGCCGCTCGCCGCGATGCGAACGCCGCCGTAATCGTCGATGAAACCGTCGCGGGCAACGCGATCAAGCAGCCGCTGCCGTTCCGCGCGCGCCAGCGGTTCGGCCGAAAGTCGCGACGGCAGACGGACGATTTCCCGCCACGACATCGCGAACAGTTCCTGCGCGGCGAGGTTGGCGTAGAAGAAGATCGGATCGGGTGCCGCATCGTGGGCCAGGACGACGAACGGTGCGCCGTAGAGCCGCCGCCCGAGATCGCCCGCTGGACCGTCGGGCAGGACGTCGCGGTGCAACAGCCGCGAATGGCTGGCGACTATGAGGCGTGCGCTTGCCGCCTGGAAGCCGTTGCCTGCACCCGGCTCGCTGCGGTCGAAGGAGGCAGCCGTCATTGCCGCTCTGCCGTTCGCAGGCAATTCACACCCTCTCGGCCCGTCGTCGCCGGGGTCGCGACCTCGGTGGGCGGCAGCGCCCCAGGGGGGTCTGCGCCGCCGCAACTGCAGGGACGCATCGCAGTCAGCAGCTGCAGTTCGCCGAGCAGGCGGTCACCCGGCGGCACCTCGTCGGTCGCTTCGCGGGTGATCAGCGCGTCACCGGTGGCGTCGCGCGCGCACTTCAGGTGGACTCGCCGGGACATCTCGTCAGGCGGCGACGACGACTCGGTTGCGTCCGCTGCGCTTGGCTTCGTAGAGCGCGGCATCCGCCGCCTCGATCAGCGCCTGGCTGTCCTTGAGGCCGCTCGAGAGGTTGGCAACGCCGATGCTGAGGGTGACGGGAATCGCCTGCTGCTCCCAGATGAAGGCGTACTTCTCGACCAGGCTGCGGATGCGCTCGGCGATCTGCGCCGCAGCGCGGACGCTGGCATTCGGCAGGACGGCTGCAAACTCTTCACCACCGTAGCGGAAGACCAGGTCCTCGACCCGCGAGGCGCGCTTCAGCAGGTCGGCGAGCTGCCGCAGGACGGCATCACCGGCGGCATGGCCGTAGCCGTCGTTGATGCGCTTGAAGTGGTCGATGTCGAGCAGCAGGCAGGCCATCGGCAGCCCGTTGGAGTGGGCGAATACCCACTCCGAGGCGAGATAGTCGAGGCCGTGGCGGCGGTTCGGAAGCTGCGTCAGGGCGTCGGTCAGCGCGTCCCGCAGGAGGCGGCGGTGGGTGACGGCGAATTCGTCGGTCGAGCGCATGATGCCGCGCCGCTCACGCTGGATCTCTTCGCGCAGCAGCAGCATGCGCGTCGCCGTGTTGAGGCGGACGCGCAGCGTATGGATACCCACCGGCTTGACGAGGACGTCGTCGGCACCGGCGTCGATGGCCTCGAGGACGTGCGCTTCACTGCCCGGCGAGGCGAGCAGCAGTGCGTAGCTCTCCTTGCCCGCCGGCGTCTGGCGCAGGATGCGGCAGAATAGCGCAGGTTTCAGTCCGGGCATGGCCATGTCGGCAATGACGATCTGGGCTGGCTCGCGGAGGACCTGCTTGAGGTCGTCGATGTGGCTGTCGACGAGCACCGGCTGGTGGCCGAGGCTTTCGATCTGCTGCATCAGCGTCGGCAGTTCCGCCACCGGGATGCCGACCAGTTGCACGTGCAGGCGCGGCGCGCTGAGCCCGCCGTCCGGTTCCTGGGTGGCCGGGCTGACCCGCCGGCTGGGGGGGCTGGCCGCGAGGATCTCGGCGAAAGGGGGCATCTCGTGCGTGCGCACCTGCAGCATGGCGCCCCACTCGCGCCAGCGGCGGACCGTCCGGTCAGCCATGTCGTTCAGTGCGTCACCGCTGATGCCGAGCCGCGCAGCGCGCGTCAGGAGGCCGGGCAGCAGGCTCCAGCGCGCATCCTCTTCGGCCATGCAGACTTCGGCCAGCGCCCGCGCAAAGTGCAGCGAGTGGGTCAGCGTCTGCGCCCGTGAGCCGTCGCGAAAGCCTGCGAGGTCCGGCTGTTCGTGATGGTAGGCGGCCTGGATCAGCAAGTCCGGTAGACCCCATTCGGCGAGCATCGTCGCGCCCAATTGCTGGTGGTCCATCTCCAGGCAATCGCGTTCGAGGGTCGCCAGACTGGCGCCGCCTTCTTTCGCCTTGAGCAGAATGACGGCGTATTCTTCCGGGTAGAGCGAAGCCATCGCCAACTCGCCGACGCGCGCCAGCAAACCGATGGTGAATAGCTCTTCGCTCGAGATCTGGGCAAACTGGGCGAGTTCCTGGCAGGCGATGGCGGTTGCCAGCGAGTGTCCCCAGAAGGCCCCATAGTCGAAGGCCGAACACTGTCCGCTGCTGTGCGTATGCATCACCGACAGGCTGATCACCAGTTCACGCACGCGGAACGCACCGAGGGCAACGATCGCCCGCTGCAGCGAGACGATCGGTCGCGTGCGGCCGAAGGCCGCGGCGTTGGCGAACTTCAGCAGGCGGCCGGCGATCGCCGGGTCGGACTGCACCAGTTGCACCAGATCGGGGACGCGAAAATCGTCACGTTGCAGCAACTTGATGATCGAGAAGGCGACACCCTTGGGTGAAGGCAACTTGCCCGTTGCCTTCATCGAGTCGTAGCGCTGTGGGGGGACGAAGTGGATCAAGCAGGCCTCAGGTCCGGGGTGTGCGCGCGATTATGCTACAAATCCGGTCACACCGCCGGAACGGGGTCCGCTGTCCCCGTTGTCGCGTGCGGTCGCTGTCGCGCTGGCGACGGTCGCCAGCGCGAGCGAGGCGGTCGCGAGGGCATAACGTTCGCACACGGCGCCAGTGTCGCTATACTTGCGCCGGTGCGCGCGAACTGCATGCCTGCAAAGGGGGGTAAGAATGAGATCAGTTGTTGGCCGGGAGGCACTAAGCGGCGTCATCGGTGCCTTTCTGATGCTGTCCGCGGACGCCGCTCTGGCGCAGGAATCGCCGCCGGTTGCAGCGGTGGCGGCGGCTGAGCCTGCGGCCGCTGCAGCAGCGTCGGTACCGCGGCAGCCGTTCCGTCGCAGCATCGAGGATGCTGCCAACCTTGCCGGTGGGCTGGCAGTGAGGTTGGGCAGGGCGACCTATCGCGAAGGCGAGCCGGTGACGCTGAGTATCGATGTGCCGCGCGCCGGCCATCTGAACCTCGTCAGCGTCGGCCCGGACGATGTCGCGACGCTGATCTTTCCGAATCGGCAGCAGACCGACAACCGAGTGGCTGCAGGAACCTTCCGCATCCCCGGCGAACCGCCGCAGTCTCCGGAACTGTTGGCGAAGCCTGCCGGGGTGACGCTGCTGGCCGCCTTTCTCAGTCAGGAGCCACTCGACCTGCAGCCGAGTGGCAGCGGGCCCGACGGACAGCCAGCGGCGGACGACGCGTTCGCGCGCCTGCTGCCGGCTGCCCGTACGCAGCTCGAGAAGCTGGCGGCGCGGAGCTTCACTGGACTGCCGCGGACGGCACCGTTGCAGGGCGGAGTCTCCTATCTGCTGGTGTGCGCGCCCGCTGGCACCTGCGACGCAGCGAGCCTGGCGCTGGCGACGGGTTCGCCGTCGCCCGCCGAGCGACTGTCGCCGGGCCTGCTGCTCGAAGGCGAGACCGACCTGGCGCTGCCCAAGGGGGCCTGGCTGCGGCGCATTCCGGAGAAGGGCCAGCGGCTGACGCGGCTGTCGGAAGGTTTCGTGCCACGCCTCTATACCAACGCCGACAACCACTGCAGCATCGGCTACGGGCACGTGGTGCGGCAGGCGGCGTGCTCCGGCGCCGAGCCAGAGGCGCTGCGCCGCGGCATCAGCGAGGCGCAGGCGGAGGCGATGTTGGCCGAAAACCTGCGGCGCGCGCAGCGGGCGGTGATGAGCCTGGTGAAGACCCCCCTCAGCGACGGGCAATACGCCGCGCTCTGCGACTTCACCTACAACGTGGGCGCGATGAAGCTGCAGAACTCGACGCTGCTGAAGCTGATCAATGCCGGCGAGCATGAGCGCGTCCCTGCCGAGCTGCGGCGCTGGACTCTCGTCGGCGGCAAGGAGCAGCGCGGCCTGAAGTTGCGCCGCGAGCGCCAGATCGGGCTCTACTTCGAGGGCCAGCCGGTTCCCAGGACACCGCCGGGAGGCGAACCGGCGACACCGATCGATATCCGGGTCGGCGGCTAGACGGCCGGGCAGGAGCGTGGCAGCGCTCGTTTCTTGATCAGCAGCAAAGCCGCGGGCAGCGCACGCTGCTTAAGATGAGCGGCATGAACAAGTACAGCGCCAGCCGGAAATGAGTCTGCTCGCCTCCTGGCTGCGTGCGGGTGCCTGCGGACGACCAGACGCCTGCGCCCTGCGCGCGGCGACCGGCGAATGGACATACCGGGAGCTTCTGGTTCTGGCCGAACGGGGCGCCGCCTGCCTGCGCAGCGCTGACGTCGCTGCCGGCGGGATCGTCGGCTGTGCGGCCGGTGCGCTCGACCTGGCGCTGGCTGCCGTGGCCTGTTCGGCGGCGGGGACGGCGCTGTTGCCACTCGATCCGCTGACCGCCCCTGGCGCTTGGCCACGCCTGCAGGAGCTGGCCGGCGGGCGATTGCACTGCCTGCGCACACGCTCCGGCGACTGGCCGCTGGATCGGGGAGCGCCGGCGCCCGCCGTCGGTCCCGACGACCCCGACGACCTGGCACTGGTCATCGCCAGCAGCGGCAGTGAAGGCGAGCCGAAGGCGGTGATGCTGACCGCCGGCAATCTTGCCGCCGCGGTCGCCGCGTCGCAGCAGCGCTTGCCGCTGGCGGCCGGTGACGTCTGGCTCGGCTGCCTGCCGCTGCACCACATCGGCGGCATCTCGCTGCTCTACCGTTGTCTGCGTGCCGGCGCCACGCTGCTGCTGCACGGCAGCTTCTCGGCGCCGGAAATCTGGCGTGACCTCAATGAACAGGCGGTCAGCCACATCTCGCTGGTGCCGGTGATGCTGGCGCGTCTGCTCGACGTTGCCGGCGGCCGACCCCCCCCGGCCAGCCTGCGACATGCGCTCATCGGCGGCGGTGCGCTGTCGCGGCCACTCTGCGAGCGGGCGCTGGCGGCTGGCTGGCCGATCCGTCCGAGCTGGGGTCTCAGCGAGAGTGCGGCGCAGGCGGCGACGCTGCTCAGCCCGTACGAGGAATGGTGGCCCGGGCTGGTCGGCGAGCCGCTGCCCGGGCTCAGCGCGCGCATCGCCGCCGACGGCCGCATCTGCCTGCGCGGCGCGCAGGTGATGGCGGGTTACCTCAATCCGGAGCGGCGCCCGGGCCTCGGCCTGATCGACGGCTGGCTGATCACCGGCGACCTCGGTGACATCGATGCCGCCGGCCGCCTGAGTATCCGCGGCCGTGCCGACGACCTCCTGGTCAGCGGTGGCGTCAATGTCCACCCGGCCGAAGTCGAGGATTGCCTGGCCGCGTGTCCTGGGGTGCGTGACGTCGCGGTGACGGCGATCGCCGACGCGGAATGGGGCGATTCGCTGCTGGCGCTGGTGGTCGGTCACGCCGACATCGAACTGCTGCGTGACTGGTCGCGGCGGCATCTGCCGGCCAGCAGGAGGCCGCGGCGATTCCGCTGCGTCGAATACCTGCCGCGCAACGGCATGGGCAAGCTCGAACGGGCCGTCCTGCGTCGCCTGGCCGCGGAAGCTGCATGACGCCACGCCAGCTGCTCGACGCGACGCAGATCGCCTTGCTCGGACGCCGCCTGCGTGCCCTGTTGGACGGCGCACGCGGCAACGACCTGCTGAGCATCAGCCTCGACCTTGGTGGCGGCGACGACGACTGGCTCGGGGTCGAGGAAGGCGCCTGGCCCGGCGTCGACCTGACGCGGCCGGCCTGCCACTGGTGGGCTGCGCCGGCTACCTCGGGTGGCCGCGAGTACCGCCTGGCAATGGGCCGCGCGATCGACTTCCGGAGCGCCGGCGCGGCGCGCTTCTCCGCCCTGCAGGCCGCCTTCGCCGGGCTGCGGGCGGTCTGGCGGCACGACGACGCGCAGCGGAGCGGCCGCAGCCCGCTGGCGTATCTCGGCTTCGCCTTCACCGGCGAGAGCGCTGACGGCTGGCCGAACGCGCAACTGGTGGTGCCGGCGATCCTCCTGCAGAGCGCCGGCGGGCGGCGCACGGCAACCTTCAGTTGCGTTGCGGCCGCTGGCGAGACGGCCCTGGCGGGCTGGCTCGACGGATTGCGGGGCAACGCCTGCCAGCCGCCTCGTTCGCTGGCGCCGCCACTGCCGGAGACGGTCGGACCGCTCGCCCGGCAGTCCTTCATGGCGCGCGTCGCCGCCGCGCTGCGCGCGATCCATGGTGGGCAGCTGGAGAAGCTTGTGCTGGCGCGCAGCCAGCGCTGCACCACTGATTGCGCGATCGATGTGGCAGCGTTGCTCGCGACGCTGCGCGACCGGCATCCCGGGTGCACCATCTATGGCGTCGCCCGCGCCGGCGAGGCTTTCGTCGGCGCCACTCCGGAGCGCCTGCTGGTCCTGCGGCGGGGCGCGGTGCAGGTCGATGCGCTGGCCGGCAGCGCGTGGCAGGCGGGTGACCTTGGCTGGGCCGCGTCGCCATCCTTGCACGATGCCAAGAACCGGCGCGAGCAGCAGTTCGTCGTCGACGCCGTGCGCGCTGCGCTGTCGCCCTTCTGCAGCACCCTGGCGGCGCCGCAGGCGGCAGAGGTGCTGCAGTCCGGCGGACTGCAGCATCTGCGGACGACGGTGCACGGCTGCCTGCAGCCGGGAGTGGCTTTCTTCGAGCTGCTCGCCGCACTGCATCCGACGCCGGCCGTCGGCGGCTGGCCGGTCGCCGCCGCCAGCCGCTGGCTGCAGTCGCACGGCGAACGGCGCGGCGCCTGGTACAGCGGCGGTATCGGCTGGCTGGATCGAGCCGGTGAAGGCGACAGCGTCGTCGCACTGCGCTGTGCGCGGATCAACGGCCGGCAGGCCGAGATCTTTGCCGGCGCCGGCATCGTTGCCGGTTCCGATCCGGCGCAGGAGTTGGCCGAGACCGAGGTCAAGCTGGCGGTTATCGCCGACGCCTTGCGGCAGGCTCGCCGCCGCCGGCCGCTTGCCGAACGGGCGGCGAGCGCGTGACGAAGCCGCCGGAGAATGGCGTGCTCAACCTGCGCTACGCGCAGGCGCTGGTCGATGGCCTGTGCGCGGCCGGTCTGCGCGACCTCGTCCTCTCGCCCGGTTCGCGCTCGAGCCCACTGGCGCTGGTCTTCCTGCGGCAGCCGGCGATCACCAGCCAGGTCGTGGTCGACGAACGCAGCGCCGCCTTCCTCGCGCTCGGGATCGCCAAGGCCGGCCGGCGGCCGGTGGCGCTGCTCGCGACATCGGGTTCGGCAGTGGCCAACTGGTTGCCGGCAGTCGTCGAGGCCGACCTCGCCGCCGTCCCGCTGCTGCTGCTGTCTGCCGACCGGCCGCCGGAACTCGTCGGCTGGGGCGCCAACCAGACGATCGATCAGCAGCGGCTGTTCGGCGCCCACCTGCGCGCCTGTCATTCGCCCGGGCTGCCGGCTCCCGACTTCGCGGTCGACTACCTGCGCAGTCTGGCGCGGCGCGCGCTGGCTGAATGCTGCTCGCCTTTGCCCGGCCCGGTGCAGCTCAATCTCGCTTTTCGTGAGCCACTGCTGCCGGTCGGTGCTCTGCCCGCCGGCGTCAGCGGCGGCGGCCAGGCGGTGGTGCCGGTCGGCCGGCCACGCCTGCTGCCGGACCGGCAACTGGTGGCGGACTGCGGGGCGGCGATCAGCGGCCGGCCAGGGGTCATCCTCTGTGGCGGCGACGACTACCCGCCAGGTTTCGCCGCAGCCGTGAGCGCGCTGGCGCGGCAGCTCGATTGTCCGCTGTTCGCCGAACCGCTGTCCAACCTGCGTTTCGGTGGCCACGATCGCAGCCGGATCTGCGTCCGCTACGACGCCTTCCTGCGCCCACCATCGGCACTCGCCGACAGGCGACCCGAATGGCTGCTGCGCTGCGGCAGCTTTCCCGTCACGCGGACGCTGCAGGACTGGCTGCACGCCAACAGGACGGCACGGCACATCGTCCTTGGCGCCGACAGCCGCTGGCGCGACCCGCTGCACTGCGCGGCTACAGTGATCCAGGGCGATCCACTGGCGGTCTGCGAGGATTGGCTGGCGACGCCGCTGCGGCCGGCAGCGCCGCGTTGGCGCGAGATGTTCGCGCAGGCCGAGCGGCGTGTCGCAGCGCTCGCTGCCGACTGGCGTTCGCGGGAAGATTTCGAGGGTGCGTTGATTCCGGCGCTGCTCGATGAGTTGCCCACCGGTCATCGCGTCTTCTGCGGCAATTCGCTGCCGATCCGCGATCTCGACGCGTTTTCGGGCAGTGGCGAGCGAGCGCTGCGGTTCTTCGGCAATCGCGGCGTCAGCGGCATCGACGGCAACCTGTCGACCGCCCTCGGCGTCGCCAGCACGGGCCCGTGCGTCGCGCTGCTCGGCGATCTGACGCTGCAGCACGACCTGACCGCGCTGGCCGCCGCCGGCGGCCGCGACATCGTCGTCGTCGTCATCAACAATGGCGGTGGCGGCATCTTCGAGTACCTGCCGATGGCGACGCTGCCCGAATTCGAGCGCGCCTGGCTGACGCCGCAAGCGGTCGATCTCGTCGCCGCAGCGGCTGCCTTCGGTGTTTCCGGCGAGCGTTGCACGTCGCTCCGCGGGTTCGCCGCCGCTCTGCGGCGCGCGCTGCAGCGCGGCGGCGCGACGCTGCTGGAGGTGCCGATCGATCGCCGGCGCAGCGTCGCGCAGCATCGGGCTTTTTGGCAGGAGGCGGTGGACGTTGCCGGCAGCCTGCCGGTGTTGCCCTGATCGGCTCGGCGGACGCGCGGCAGCGCCGTGTTCGATCACGACCGCGTCACGGCGGTCCACTCGGCGGTTCTGCAGCGATCGTCCGGCGCCGTCTTGGCGGAACGTCGCGGACGCGGTCGCGCACGATCGCGCGGAACAAGCGGATGCCGCCGGGATCGCCGTCGGCGACTGCGGTCGAGTGGCGAAAAAAAAAAGCCTGCCCCTGGCGGGGCAGGCCTTGCCGGCGAACCGGCCGGCAGCGTTGCTGCGCTGGCTCAGGCTTTCGTGCCGAGCGCGCGCTGCAGTTGCTCGAGGGCGGCCGGGTCCTCGATCGTCGTCAGGTCGCCCGGGTCGCGGCCTTCGGCCAGCGCCTGGATCGAGCGCCGCAGCAGCTTGCCGGAGCGGGTCTTCGGCAGCACGGTCAGGAAGTGCACGCGGCTCGGGCGGGCGATGGCGCCAAGGCTGTCGTCGACCTGCTTCATGACGGCCTTCTCGAGCGCCGCTGCGAGCTCCGGGGTGGCGATGCTGTCGGCGCTCTTGACGACGGCGAAAGCCATCGGCATCTGGCCCTTGAGCTGATCGGCAACGCCGACGACGGCGACTTCGGCGATCGCAGGGTGGCCCTGGATGGCTTCCTCGATCTCGCGCGTGCCGAGGCGGTGGCCGGCGACGTTGATGACGTCGTCGGTGCGGCCGAGGATGTAGTGGTAGCCGTCCTTGTCCTTGATGCCCCAGTCGAACGACGAGTAGACCTGCGGCTCGCGGAAGAGCGTGAAGTAGGTCGAGACGAAGCGCGCGTCGTCACCCCAGACGGTCGACAGGCAGCCCGGCGGCAGCGGCGGCAGGATGCCGACGATGCCCTTCTCGTCGGGATCACAGACCGTGCCGTCCTCGCGGAAGATCTTCAGGTTGTAGCCGTAGACCGGGAAGCTCGGCGTGCCGAAGCGGATCTCGGTCTTCTCGACGCCGGGCATCGCCGACAGGATCGGCCATCCGGTCTCGGTCTGCCAGTAGTTGTCGATCACCGGCCGGCCCAGCTCGCTCATGATCCATTCGTGCGTTGGCTGGTCGAGCGGTTCGCCGGCGAGGAACAGGTGGCGCAGGCTCGACAGGTCGTACTTGTGCATGTACGCCGGGTCGTGCTTCTTCAGGACGCGCGCCGCGGTCGGCGCCGAGAACATGACGCTGACCTTGTATTTCTCGACGATCTGCCACCAGATGCCGGGGTCGGGGCGCAGCGGCGTTCCCTCGTACATGATCGTCGCCATGCCGGCGATCAGCGGGCCGTAGACGATGTACGAGTGGCCGACGACCCAGCCGATGTCGGAGGTCGCGAAGTAGGTCTCGCCTTCGTTGCCGCAGTAGATGTTCTTGATCGACGAGGCGAGTGCGACGGCATACCCGCCGGTGTCGCGCTGCACCCCCTTCGGCTTGCCGGTGGTGCCCGAAGTGTAGAGGATGTACGACGGCTCGGAGGATTCGAGCCAGGTGACCGGCACTTCGGCATCCATGAACTGCGCGCGCAGCGTCGCGTAGTCGACATCGCGACCTTCGACCTTGTTGAAGCCCTTGTCGAGCCCGCGATCGATCATCAGCACCTTCGCCGGCTTGTGCTGCGCCAGCGCGATCGCTTCGTCGAGCAGGTGCTTGTAGGGCACCGCCTTGCCGCCGCGCATGCCGGCATCGGACGAGACCACGAGTTTCGGCGCGGCATCGTCGATGCGCGTCGCCAGTGACCCGGAGGCAAAGCCACCGAAGACGACCGAGTGGATGGCGCCGATGCGCGTGCAGGCAAGCATGGCGAACAGCGCTTCGGCGATCATCGGCATGTAGATCAGGACGCGGTCGCCCTTGCCAACGCCGAGGCTCTGCATGATCGCAGCCGTGCGCATGACTTCCTTCTTCAGCTCGGCGAAGCTGTAGACGACTTCCTGGTCGGTCTCGGTCGAGATGAAGACCAGTGCGCGGTCGTTCGGGCGCTTTTCGGCGTGCCGGTCGACGGCGTTGTAGCACAGGTTGGTTTCGCCGCCGACGAACCACTTGGCAAACGGCGGCCGGGAAAAATCGAGCACCTTGGTGAACGGCTTGTGCCACGAGACCAGCTTCGCCTGTTCGCCCCAGAACTCCTCCGGATTGTCGATCGAGTGCTTGTGAAATTCCTTGACTGTCGTCATGTGACTCCCTCTCCAAAAAGATGTAGCACCTGCACCAATGGTTTTCATGCCTGCCGGGTGTCTTCGGACTCGCGCTCCCGTTCCAGCATGCGTTCACGAATGCCTGCCAGAGGCAGGCCCAGCTTCCACTCCCTTTCCAGCAACTCGAGAAAGGGCAGTATTTCCCTGCCGAGCTGCGCCAGATGCGGGACCACTGCATCGGCGTGCCCGGCGCGGATGAGGTCGATCGCGTGCCCGAGCCGGGGCACCGGCGCCCGCGCTTGAGCCTGGTCGACGCAGGCCAGGACCCGGTTGCCTCCCGCCTGGCGGGCCGTCTTCAGTCGCTCGCCCGCCAGCGCGAGCAACGAAGTGGCCGATACCGCCCGATCGACTGGCGTGTTGGCGACACCGACGCTGACGGACAGGGTCAGTCGCTGTCCGTGCACCGCGATGTGGGCGACGGCGAAGGCCTCGCGCAGGCGATTGGCAAACGCCTCGCACGCCGGATACGGGGTGCCCGGCGAAACGACCGCCAGCTCTCCGTCCGAATAGTGGCCCAGGGTGTCTTCCTTGCGTACCTTCTGCGCCAGTATGCTGGCCAGCCTCTGCTGCAGCTTGCCGGCCAGATCGTCGCCGTGTTCAATGCGCAGGGCGTCGAAGCGGTCGAAGCCCATGACCAGGATACTTGCCGGAGCGTCGTGCCGAAGGGACTGGGTGAGGGCGCTCGCCGCCTGCAGCTCGATGTGCTGCCGCGTCGGCAGCCCGGTCAGCGGGTGTTGCGCCGGGTTCGTCGCCTGCCGGGCCAGCTCGCTTTCCACCTGTGCGAGATCGATCAGCGTGGCGATGCGCGACAGCAGCTCGTTGCCGTCGATACTGCGGCTCACGAGATCCGACGCCCCGAGCTCGCGCGCCCTCTGGTTGGCCTCCTGGTTGTCACCGGCGATCACCAGGACCGGCATCTGCCGCAGTCGCGCCAGTCGCGATGCGCGTACCCTGACCAGCAGCCCGTCACCTTCGAGCAACGGCAGCGTCAGCGAGCAGATCACCAACTGGATCGAGTGGTCGAGCACCAAGGCCTGCCAGGCTGCCTCGCCATTGACCTCCTCGCGAAAACCGTAGCGATCGCGGACCCGCTTGATCAGGGCCGCGCGGGCCATGCGCGATTCGTCGACGATCAGGATGCGCGGGCTCTGGGCCGGATCTTCCATCGCGCCTGACGTGTCCCGATCGCTGCTGATCGCCTCAGCTGCCAGCAATGGCGACAACGACACGGCCATGCGCATGGCCCCGGATGAAGTCAGCGAAGACCTGTGGCAGGTCGTCGAAGGCGATGGTGCGCGTCATCTGCTGCAGGTGCTGCGGTCGCAGGTCGCTCGCCAGGCGCTGCCAGACGCCGCTGCGGTACGGCTCTCCGATGTAGCCGGAATCGACGCCGAGCAGACAGGCGCCGCGCAGGATGAAGGGCATCACCGTCGTCTTCAGTTCGTGGCTGGCGGCGAGGCCGATGCTGGCGATCGTTCCGCCCTGGCGCATCGTGCTCGCCATCCAAGCGAGCACGTCGCCGCCCAGGTTGTCCACGGCGCCTGCCCAGAGTGTCCTGTCGAGGGGGCGGATGCGTGTCGTGTCGAGTTGCGAGCGAAGCATCACTTCGCTGGCGCCGAGGCGCAGCAGATAATCGCGCTCGCTCTCCTTGCCAGTGAGTGCGGTCACCTGATAGCCGCGCGCGGCAAGCATGTCGATCGCCAGGCTGCCGACGCCGCCGGTCGCGCCGCTGACCACCACCGGGCCCTTGGCGGGCCGCAGGCCATTCTCTTCCATGCGCACCACGCCGAGTGCGGCGGTGAAGCCCGCCGTGCCGAGGGCCATGGCATCGTGCAGGGACAGTCCGGCCGGCAGGGGCACGACCCAGCGTGCGGGGATGCGGGCATACTCGGCGTAGCCGCCGTGATGGGCGACACCGATGTCGAAGCTGGTGGCGATCACCTCGTCGCCCGGCCGGAAGCGCGGGTCGCTGCTGTCGGTGACGGTTCCGGAGAGGTCGATGCCGCCGACGCAGGGGTAACGGCGGATGATCCGGCCAGCGCCGGTGGCAGCCAGTGCGTCCTTGTAATTGACGCTCGAGTAGGCGACGCGGATGGTCACTTCGCCGGCATCGAGCTGCGCCGGATCCATCCGCATCAGAGCGGCGTGCGTGCGACCGTCGCGGTCCTCGATCAGAAAAGCCTTGAAGGGGTTCATGCGCACTCCATGATGTGGATCGGTTGCGACCGATGCGCCAGCGGCAGCCGGGCAACGCGCTGGCAGAGCGGCGATTATAAACACAAACCACGGTACGTACGTTCCTCTTCCGACCGTGCTTCGTGCCGGCTCCGGCTGCCCGCCGGAGGGGGAAGAACAGAGGCGTGGGCCGATGCCAGCGCCAGTGACGCGGCCAGCGCGGATTGCCGCAGAATGCTCCCGTGGAGCAGGCAGAAGGGTGCTTTTCTCCTTTGATTGATGCTCCTGCGCGGCGGCGGTGGGGTGCTCCGGGAGAGCGGCATTTGACCAAAGGGGGTTTACAGTGTGACTTTTTTCACATAAATTCCGGTCCCATGCTCAGAAAACATCTCCTCCGCACCGTCTTGAGCGCCGCCCTGGTGAGTATCGCCGGGATGGGCTCCGTCCACGCCAGCGAAGCGCAGGTGGCCCTCGAGGAACCGTCGTTGCTCGAGCGCTACAGCAACAGCGCGCAGGATCTGATCCTCAAGGGCTTCGAGCTGATCGGCATCAACTACCGTTTCGGCGGCACGAATCCGGATACCGGGCTCGACTGCAGTGGCTTTGTCCAGATCGTCTTCAAGGAAGCCATGGGCATCCTGCTGCCGCGCAGCGCGCGCGAGCAGAGCGAGGTCGGTTCGGTGATCGACCGCGACGAACTGAAGGCCGGCGATCTCGTCTTCTTCAATACCATGCGACATGCGTTCTCGCATGTCGGCATCTATCTCGGCGACAACCGCTTCCTGCACGCGCCGCGCACCGGCGCCGCGATCCGCATCGACGACATGCGGCAGAGTTACTGGGTGCAGCGTTACAACGGCGCCCGCCGCCTGCTGTCGCGCTGAGGCGCAACCCGGGTTGAAAAAAAGCGACCATTGCGGTCGCTTTTTTTCAAACATTGGCAAGAACGATTCGCATTTACAATGCTGCCGGCCGCTGCTATGATCGATGCTTCGAAACGGTTTTCATCGCCAACCATGGAGGCAGCACCATGCCACTCTCGTTCCTGCGTACCTGCATCGCCGTCGCCCTGGTCAGCGTCTCGCTGGCTGGCGCACAGGCGCAGGAGAAAGTCGTCAACCTCTACTCGGCCCGCCACTACCAGACCGATGAGGCGTTGTACAGCAACTTCACGCGGCAGACGGGCATCACCGTCAAACGCATCGAGGGCAAGGAGGACGAGCTGCTCGAGCGGATTCGCAACGAGGGTGCGAGCAGTCCGGCCGATGTCCTGCTGACGGTCGATGCCGCCCGTCTGGCGGTGGCGCACGAGATGGGCCTGCTGGCGCCGGTGCGCTCGAAGCTGCTCGAAGCGCGCATTCCGGTGCACCTGCGCACCGACGACTGGTTCGCCTTCTCGCTGCGCGCGCGCGTCATCGTCTACGCGAAAGGCGTCGTCGATCCGCAGACGGTGCAGAGCTATGCTGACCTGGCCAACCCGAGACTGCGTGGCAAGCTCTGTTCTCGCTCCGGCTCCCATCCCTACAACCTGTCGCTGCTGGCGTCGATCATCGCGCATCAGGGCGAGGTGAAGGCCGAGGAGTGGGCGCGCGGAGTGGTCGCCAACTTCGCGCGCGCACCGAAGGGCGGCGATACCGATCAGATTCGCTCGGTGGCTGCCGGTGAATGCGGCGTCGCGCTCGCCAACACCTACTACCTGGCGCGCCTGATGCGTTCCGACAAAGCCGAGGACCGCAAGACGATCGAGCGCATCGGTATCGTCTGGCCCGACCAGAACGGCAGCGGGACGCATGTCAATGTGTCCGGCGGCGGCATGCTGAAGACGGCGCCACACCGGGAAGCGGCGATCAAGTTCCTCGAGTACCTTGCCAGCGACGAAGCGCAGCGCTACTTTGCCGATGGCAACAATGAGTGGCCGGTGGTGCCCGGGGTCAAGGTCGGCAACCCGGCCCTGGAGGCGCTCGGCAAGTTCAAGGCCGACAACCTGCCGGTGGGCTCGCTGGCAACCTACCGCGCCAAGGCACAACTGATCTTCGATCGCGTGGGTCATCGCTGAGCGCAGAGCCGGCGGCATCGCAGCCGCCGGCTCTGCGCTCAGCCGGGGCGCCGCGAGATCTGTTGCGAGAGGACGATCAGCGGCAGCAGGCCGACGGCGACGATCGCCAGCGAGGCGCCTGCGGCCTCCGCCAGCCGCTCGTCGGCGGCCAGCGTATAGGCCTGCGTCGCCAGCGTGTCGAAGTCGAAGGGACGCATCACCAGCGTCGCCGGCAGTTCCTTCATGACGTCGACGAAGACCAGCAGAGCGGCGGTGAACAGGCTGCTGCGCAGGATCGGCAGGTGCACCCGGCACAGCGTCGCCGCCTGTCCCAGGCCCAGGCTGCGCGCCGCATCGTCCATGCTGTGGGTGATCTTCCCCAGGCCGCTGCCGACGGACTGCAGCGCCACCGCGAGGAAGCGGACGAGGTAGGCGTAGACCAGGGCCGCGATGCCGCCGGTGAGCAGCAGCCCCGGATTCTCTCCCGACCAGTTCTGCCACGTCGCCGCCAGCCAGTGGTCGAGGCGGGTGACCGGGATCAGCACGCCGACGGCGATGACTGAGCCGGGGACGGCGTAGCCGAGCCCAACCAGGCGGTTGAGCGCTGGCGCAAGGACTCCCTTTGCCAGGCGGGCGCCGTAGGCGAGAAGAACCGCCAGCGCCAGCGCGATGAAGGCCGTCAGTCCGGCGAGCAGGAAGCTGTTGCGCGCCAGGGTGACGAACTGCGCGCCGAGCCGCATCTCGCTTTCGGCCAGCGTCAGTCGCAGGAGCAGGGCCGCCGGCAGGACGAAGCCGAGGCAGAGTGGCAGCGCGCAGGCGGCGGTGGCCAGCCACGCGCGCCCGCCCGACAGCCGTCGCTCGGCGAGCTGACGTCGGCGGCCGGTCGTGTTGTGGAACCGGGAACGGCCGCGCGAGCGCCATTCGACGAGCAGCAGCACGACGACGAAGGCGAGCAGCGCTGCAGACAGTTGCGCCGCCGCGACGCGATCGCCGAGCGAGAACCAGGCGCGGTAGATGCCGGTGGTGAAGGTCTGGACGCCGAAGTAGGAGACCGTGCCATAGTCGGCGAGCGTTTCCATCAGGGCGAGCGTCGCACCGGCGGCGACCGCCGGTCGCGCGAGTGGCAGCGAGATGCGGAAGAAACTCTGCCATGGCCCGAGACCGAGCGTGCGGGCGGCTTCGAGCATGCCGCTGCTGCGCTCGATGAATGCCGTTCGCGAGAGCAGGTAGACGTAGGGGTAGAGGACACAGACGAACATCGCCGCGGCTCCCCCGAGACTGCGAATCTCGGGAAACCAGTAGTCGTCCCTGCTCCAGGCGAAGGTGTCGCGCAACCAGGTCTGCAGTGGGCCGACGAACTGCAGGAAATCGGTGTAGACATAGGCCAGCACATAGGCCGGCATCGCCATGGGCAGCACCAGTGCCCAGGCGAAGATCCGCCGGCCGGGGAACTCATGCATTGCCGTCAGCCAGGCGCTGGTGACGCCGACGACGATGACGCCGATGCCGACGGTGACGCACAGGAGCAGCGTGTTGGCAATGTAATCGGGCAGTACCGTTGCCGCCAGGTGTGACCAGGTGGCGCCGGTGCCGCCGCTGAGGACGTTGCTCAGGACGCTGAAGACGGGCATGCCGACGAGCGCGGCAATGCCGACGGCGACGAGGAGCAGGGGGCTGTGGTGGCGGCTGGTCATGGCTCGGTGGGTGAATGAGAATTATAATTGACCGGTCGCAGTTTCCGGGCACCTTGCCGCCGTTGGCAGCGAGTGGCCGGCGCGGCGCAGGGATCGGTCAACTGATGAGCAGGTTCTGATGGCACAGCTTGAACTGCAGGGCGTCGTCCAGCGCTACGGATCGCACACCGTGGTCGATGCGGTCGGTTTCCGCGTCGAGTCGGGGAGCATCGCCTGCCTGCTCGGCCCTTCCGGTTGCGGCAAGACGACCCTGTTGCGCTGCATTGCCGGTTTCGAGGACATCCTTGCCGGTGAGATCCGCGTCGACGGTGAGGTGCTCAGTCGCGCCGGGTACCGGCTGCCGCCGGAGCAGCGGCGGATCGGCATGGTGTTCCAGGAGTACGCGCTGTTTCCACATCTGACCGTCGCTGCCAACGTCGGCTTCGGTCTTGCCGGTCTTGCCGGCAGGCAGCGGCAGCAGCGGATCGATGAGCTGCTCGAGTTGGTCGGTTTGACCGGCCATGGCAAGCGGTACCCGCACGAGCTTTCCGGCGGTCAGCAACAGCGCGTGGCGCTGGCGCGGGCGCTGGCGCCACGGCCACGGTTGATCCTGCTCGATGAGCCGTTTTCAAACCTCGACGTCGATCTGCGCGAGCACCTGTCGCTGGAAGTGCGCGAGATCCTCCGGCGTGAGGCGACGACTGCCGTCCTGGTCACGCATGACCAGCACGAGGCCTTCGCCATGGCGGACGAGGTCGGCGTCATGGCCGAGGGCCGGATCGAGCAGTGGGACAGCCCCTACCGCGTCTATCATCAGCCATGCAACCGTTTCGTCGCCGACTTCGTCGGCCAGGGCGTCTTTCTGCCGGGTGTCGTCGTGGACCAGAACCGGGTGCGCGTCGAACTCGGCATGCTCGAATCGCGCCTGCCGCTCGAATGCAGCCAGGGATGCGCCGCCTGCGGTGAGGGTTGTGGCGTCGAGGTCCTGTTGCGGCCGGACGACGTGGTTCACGACGATCAGGCAGGGTTGCAGGCGGAAGTCCGGCACAAGGCTTTCCGCGGCGCCGAGATCCTGTACTCGCTGCGTCTTGCCAGTGGCCTCGAGGTACTGTCGCTGGTGCCGTCGCATCACGATCATGCGATCGGCGAGCGGATCGGCATTCGCCTCGACGTTGATCATGTCGTCGCCTTCAAGACGCCGCCTCGGCAGGTGGCCGATGCCCGGCAGCCGATCCGCTTCGCGCGATGATCCCGTGGCTCGAGCGGGGCGCGGCTTTTCCGCCGCTGGAACGGGCGCTGCGCGAACCGAACGGGCTGCTCTGTGCCGGTGGCGACCTGTCGCCGACACGGCTGCTGACGGCCTATCAGTACGGCATCTTTCCCTGGTTCTCGCCCGGTGAGCCCATCCTCTGGTGGAGCCCGGACCCGCGCATGGTGCTGTTGCCGACGGAGTTCCGCATCTCGCGCTCGCTGCGCCGCTGCCTGCGCTCGGGTCGTTTCCAGGTGCGGCTGGACAGCGATTTCGTGGCCGTGATTCGCGCCTGTGCCGAGGTGCCGCGCGCCGGACAGGGCGGTACGTGGATCACGCCGGAGATGCAGGAGGCGTACTGGAAGCTGTTCCAGCTCGGCGTCGCCCACTCGGTGGAGACCTGGCGCGACGGCCAGCTGGTCGGAGGTCTTTACGGCCTGGCCATCGGTCGCATGTTCTACGGCGAGTCGATGTTCTCGCTCGCTGCCGATGCCTCGAAGGTGGCCGCAGCCCACCTCGCCCGCTTCCTTGAAGAAGAGCGATTCGGCATGATAGATTGCCAGATGAGCACCCCGCACCTGGCCTCGCTCGGCGCGCGCGAGATGCCGCGGACGATCTTCCTCGAGCGCCTGCGGACCCTCGTCAGTCAGGCGTGGGAGCCTGGCCGCTGGCCGGTCGATGCCGCCGGCGAACCCTGGACCTAGACGAATGTCGCGACTCAACGATTCCAACCTGCCCTTCTCGCTGCTCCAGTTCTACTCGACGGCGCCGTATGCCTGCAGCTATCTGGCGGGGCAATCGGCGCGCTCGCAGGTGGCGACGCCGAGCCACCTGATCAGCAGCGAGGTCTATGGGGAACTCGTGCGCGGTGGCTTCCGCCGCAGCGGCGTCTTCACCTACCGGCCGAAGTGCGACCACTGCCGGGCGTGCATTCCGGTGCGCGTGCCGGTCGATCGCTTCGCGCCGTCGCGCAGCCAGCGCCGCAGCCTCAGATTGCACGGTGGCCTGCAGGCGCGCGAGCTGCCGCTCGCCTTTCGCGAGGAGCACTACCAGCTCTACCTGCGCTATCAGTCGGCGCGCCATGCCGGTGGCGGCATGGACCAGGACAGCCACGAGCAATACACCCACTTCCTGTTGCAGAGCCGGGTGGATACGCGCCTGATCGAATTCACCGATGACGGAGTGCTGCGCATGGTGAGCATCGTCGATGTGCTCAGCGACGGCTTGTCATCGGTGTACACCTTCTTCGATCCGGCGCTGCCGGCGGCGAGTCTGGGCACCTACAACATCGTCTGGCAGATCGCCCAGTGCGCTGCCAACGAGTTGCCCTATCTCTATCTGGGTTACTGGATTCGCGACAGCCGCAAGATGGCCTACAAGGCCGGTTTCCGGCCGATCGAAGGGCTCATCGACGGTCGCTGGTGCGATCTGCCGGTGCAGCCGGGCCGCACCGGCTGCTAGGCGCCGACGCCACGAGGGTTGCCGTCGTCGGTCGTAGCGGCGACGCTGTTCGCGGCAGCACCCGGCGTCTCCTCCTCGACCGCCAGCACGTCGAGCAGCGACTCCATCGCCTGCGCCGCATGTTCGAGCTGCCTGGCGTCGCCTGTCGACAGGCTGCCGGCAGCGCACAGGCGGCGGCCGACCTCGACCATGCCGTGTGCGTGGTGCAGCAGGCGGCCGCGGATCGCGTTCAGCTTGTGCACCTTGACGATGCTGGCGGCGCGCAGCTCGGTGAGCGTTTCGTCCCGTTCCTCGTCGCCGCTGCTGGCGAGCAGCGCGCGACGTGCGATCAGCTCGTCCATCGAAGCCTTCCACCAGCCGAGGAATGTGGCGCGATGATCGAGCAGCGCATTCAGCGACTCGCCCATGGCATTGATCTCGTTGCGTCCTCCGGGGACGGTCGGGACGCGCTCGGTGGGCGTGCCGTAGGCCAGGTCGTCGAGGATCCCGGCCATCTGGCGCACCGGGCGGACGATGCGGATGGTGGTGCCGAGCGCCAGCAGGGCGGCGAGGAGGAGCGTCGACGCGGCGACGATCAGGCCCAGCCGGACCCTGGCTTGTGCGTCTTCGTCTATTTCGCGCGCGCGCCTGACCATGGTCTCGTTGGCCTGCGCGACGTTGGCCTCGATCAGTGGCGCCACCTGGTCGGCGGCGGCGTTCATCTCGACCGTCAGGGCGGCGATGTTGGCACGTTGTGAGACCAGGACGAGGAAGCTTCGCTGGTAATCGCGCAGCAGGGCCAACAGCTGCGCCCGGTCGCTTTCGGCGAGAGCGGACTCGCCGATCTGCGCGCGGATCGCGCGCGCGATTTCCACCACCATCGGCGGGTACGACTCATCGCCGCGCAGCAGGAAGTCCTTCTCGCGGCGCCGCAGCTTGAGGATGTTGGTTTCCAGATTGGGTACGTAGTGGTCGTGGAGAATCGCTTCGATGCGCTGCGCGGCGTCGCGGAACGGCCCTCTGCCGGCGCCGTCGTAGCCCGGCTTGAGTGCGCTCAAGGCGTAGCCTTCGAAGCTCTTCGCGTAGGCCGCCAACTCGGCGAGCAGCTTTTGCCGCGTCGCCTCGGGCAGTTCCGAAGTGTCCACGAGCTGGCGGAATTCGAGCAGCAGGCGGCGCACGCGGTCCCGGTAAGCGGCGTCCTGGCGCAACGCGAGATCCTTCTCGTTGCGGCGAATCTGCAGCAGGACGGTGAGCAGGCGGTCGACGTTGTACTGCGCCGACAGCTCGTGCAGGCGATGGATTTTCTGCCGGAAGGCGCCCTGGATGCCCGAGTTCTCGTCCAGGCCCATCGCTCGCCATGCTTCGGCGACGGCGGCGAAACGTTGCTGGTAAACGTCCATCAACGCCTGCAGTTGCTCGGCGGTGCGCTGCGATGGCTCATCGACGGTACACAGCGCGCTGACCTTTTCGCGCATCGCCTGCAGGTGGCGATCGACGTCCGCCGCGAAGCGCTCCTGGTGCAGCAGCAGGAAGCTCTTTTCCGCGTCACGCGCAGCCGCCATCTCGATCTCGATGCCGACCGCGAGCGACTTGCGGACCTCGAACACCCGCTGCAAGCGCTGGTAATCGTCGATCACCGAGCGCAACGTCTGGTGGTAGTGCCAGATGACACCGGTGAGCAGCAGGCCGACGAGTGCAAAGCCGAGACCGATCTTCTCGCCGATCCGCAATCTGCTCGATAGCTGCTCCACCTGTCGCTCCTGGCGAAAAAGAAGGGTACCGATCCGGCGCTTGCATCGCTGTCGGCGACGCCTGGCGAGGACGCCGCGACTGGCCGGCATCGACCGGTGCACCGCAAGCAAGCTCATGTCGAGCGGCAGTATATCCGTAGCGCCGGAGACTTGTCGAACGCCCTTTTTCGCTGCGCAGCCATCGCTTTGCGGTGGCCAGAGGTGCGGCCGCAGGGATCTCTCGCCGACCTTCCGGAGCAGCGTCTTCGGCGCCGGCGATGCGGCGCTGCGGGACCGGCCGGCGCGCCACGGCGGCATCGTCGCCCAGTTCGTCGCCGGGGGCTGGCAGGCCATGCCGGGGCCTGAAATGGACCGGGTTTCGTGCTATCTTGGCGCCCTTTCTCTTGTTCTCTGCCAAAGGGAGGTTTCCACATGTCCAAGGAACGAGCGACCATCGGCACCAACGGCGTCGCGCTGCCTGTCCTGCCGCCGGAGCGCGATGCGCGCGTCTGGGCGCGGCTGGTGCGCGTGATGTTCTACACCCCCGGTTTCCTCGCCCTGCTGCTGATCAAGACCGGTGAACCGGCCGGCTTCGGGATTTCGGTGGAACTGCTGATGCTGTCGAGCATCGCGGCGATCGTCGGCGGGCTGTTCATCGGTGCCCAGTCGAACGAGGAGGGGTCGGACCATTCGTCGCGCGTCGGTACCTGGAGCGGTGCGCTGATTCTCGAGCTGCTCTCGGTCGTGCCGATCCTCTGCGCCATCCCCTCGCTGTTTCACGAGTTGGCGAACAGCCGCCTGCTGCACGCCATGGCGCCCGGCGCGGTCAATGTGTCGCTCGGCGCCTCCGAGCTGATCCCGGCGGTTGCCATCCTGCCGTTCATGCTCTACCAGCTTGCCGGCATGGGCACCCTGCACTTCGTCGTTTCGCGGCCGCTCAACTGGGCGATCAACCTGGGCATCGTCGCGCTCATCGTCGCCGCCACGGTCGCCAACCGGCAGGGGGCATACGACCTCGAGAAGAGCTTCGTCTCGTTGCTGGTGATCGCCATGCTGGTGACGGTCTTCCACGGTGTGCTCAAGCTGCGCCGGATGCAGACGCTCTACGATGCCTACACCCCGCCCAAGCCGGCGAAGGAAGCGAAGGAAAAGGAAACGCCCGCCACCTGAGCGTGGCCAGCGGCGGCGCCGCGACCGGCGACGCGCCGGCAGCCGCCTGCTGCCGGTGGCCACCACCGGTCTTGTGCGTGATGGATTGCAGCGGAGGTCGCGGACGCGGATGGTGGACCTCGAGTATCTGAGGCAGATTCTGGCGGCGCTCGTGCCGATGGCGCTGACCGTCGCCCTGCACGGCGTCGGCATGGCTGTGGTGCGCAACAGCTTCGAGCGCTTTGGCAAGCCGTTGCTGAAACGGGAGAGGAACCGCGGTGCGCGCACGCTATTCACCATCGGCATCGTCGGCGTGATGGTGCTGACCCATTTCTCCGGCATCGTCGTCTGGGCGGTCGCCTTCCGGCTGCTGGATCTCGTTCCGAGCACCGAAGTCGCGATGTACTACTCGATGGAGTACTACACGACGCTCGGCGTCGGTGTGCGCAAGCTGCCCGACGGCTGGGCCGGTTTCGGTGGTTTCGAGGCGATGACCGGCATGCTGATGTTCGGCTGGTCGACGGCCGTCCTGGCGGCGGTCGTGCAGCGGATGCACGCGATCGACGACTAGTCGCGCGCGACGCAGGCTGTCTGCCGCCGCGGGGCGGTCAGAGGTGCCGGGCGCACCGGCCGGGAATCAGCGGCGATCCTTTTCCGCCGCGCGCAGGCTCAGGCGGACGAGGTCGGCGATACTGCCGACCTGCAGCTTGGCCAGCAGTCGCGCCTTGTGCACCTCGACGGTGCGCGGACTGATCGCCAGCTGGCGCGCGATCTCGCGATTGTGCCGGCCGGCGACCACCTGCGCCATGACCTCCCGCTCACGCGGCGTCAGCGTCTGCAGCAGGTTGGCGACGGCGGTGTCGCGTTCGGCATCGTCCTGGCGCAGATGCTGTCGCGCGAAAGCGTCGTCGATCGCCGACAGCAGCCGGCTGTGATCGATCGGCTTTTCGAGGAAGTCGACGGCCTCGCTGCGGAAGGCCTGGCGTGCGGATTCGACGTCGCCGTGGCCGGTCATGACGATCACCGGCAGCCACGAGCCGCTCTCGCGCAGGCGCCTCTGCAGCGTCAGGCCGTCCATCCCCGGCATGCGGATGTCGACCAGCAGGCAGCCGTACCAGTCGGGACGGCGCGCCGCCAGGAAGCTCTCGGCGTCGGCAAAGAGCACCACCGAGAGACCGTTCAGGCCGAGCAGGAGCGCCAGCGCGTCGCGCACCGACGGGTCGTCCTCGACGATGAAGACGGTATTGCTTCTATGCGGCATCGCCCGTTGCCTCCTCGATCGGCAGCGTCAGGCGGAACAGGCCGCGGTCGGCGACCTCCGCCCACAGGGCGCCGCCGTGCGCCTCGACGATTGCCCGGCTGATCGCCAGTCCCAGTCCGAGGCCGCTGGCCTTCGATGACTGGAATGCTTCGAAGAGATGCTCCGCCATTTGTTCCGTGACCCCCGGGCCGCTGTCCTCGACGGTGATGCAGACCTGTGCAGCGCCTTCCCGCTCTGCCGACAGGCGCACCAGTCTCTCCGCCGGCGGCCTTTCGGCAGCCGCCTCGAAGGCATTGGCGAGCAGGTTGCGCAGTACCACCTCGAGCTGCAGCCGGTCGGCGAACAGGGCACAGGGTGGTGCCGGCAGCAGCGACAGTTCGATGCCCTGTTGCCGCGCCTGGGTGGCAAAGCGGGCGGCTGCCGAAGACAGCAGCTCGCGCAGCCAGATCCGCTCGAGCCGGGTGGTGCCGGTGCGGAAGAAGTCGCGCAGGCGGCTGACGACGTCGGCGGCGCGTTGCGATTCGGCGACGACGCGATCGATGACGTCGCGCAGCCGGTCGCCGCTTTCGCCCTGTGCGAGCAGCTGCTGGCAGGCGCGCGTGTAGGCGAGCAGCGCCGTCAGTGGCTGGTGCAGCTCGTGCGACAGCGCCCCCGCCATCTCGCCCGCCGCTGCCAGCCGCAGCGTCTGCTGCAGTTCGGCACTCACCCGTTGCTTCTCATCGACGACGACGCCGATGAAGAAGCCCGACAGGGCGAGCACCAGGATCAGTACCTCGAGTTCGATCAGCGCCAGCGGCGAGAGACCGAGCAGGTAGGTGCCGACGACGACGCCGACCTGCGTCAGGCCGATCGTCAGCACCGCACCGGCGAGTCCCTGGCGAGCGGCAGCCCAGGCGATCGGCAGGAAGAGGGCCGGGAAGTAGCGCAGCTCGCTCATCTCGCCGGCGAAGAAGGTGAGCACGAGGACGCCGCCGGTGGTCAGCAGGCTCAGCGATTCGCGACCGAGCAGGAGCTGGCGCAGGCGGCCACGGCTGCGCTCGTCGAGCAGCATCGCGAGCAGCGGCATCGAGATCAGGATGCCGGTGACGTCGGCCAGCCAGTGCGCCAGCAGCGTCTCGCCCACGGCTGCCTTCGGCAGGTAGCCGGTGAGGGTCAGCCCGCCGATCAGCAGCAGGCTGTTGAGCAGGGTGCCGGCGACGATGATCGTCACCCAGGTGATCAACCCCGGCCGGTTGGCGAAGACCCCCTTGCTGCCGATCCGGCGCCGCAGGACTTCGGCGATCAGCCAGTAGCCGGCGGTCAGTTGCAGCGCCTGGCCGCAGGCGAGCAGCCAGGGAAGCTGCGGCGCGCGCACCCAGGCGTCGCTGATGAAGATCGCGAGCGCCAGCAGCGGCGCGACGCGGCCGCGGAACCGGGCGAGAAAGAGCAGGCCAAGGGCCGGCGCCGGACTCCATGGTGTGACATCGAGCCCGTGCAGGCGGTGGATGTGACTCGCCCAGTCCAGGGCAACGTAGCCGCCGACGAGCAGCAGTGCGTCGCGCCAACCGGGTCGCCGGGTCGCCGATTTCGGCATCTTGCGCCGTCGCAGGTTGATCGAGCGCCCATTCTGCCGGCGCCACCGCAGTTTGGGAATAGGGAAGACTACGTAAGGGTTGCCCTTATGGGTGTCCGGAATGCCCGCCGCGCGCGCGGTCTGCGCCCGCTGCCGGGCTTGCGACGCTGGCAGTATCGCGTACGTCGTTGCCCGAATTTTCAGCCGCGCGGAAGCCTGCGATGATCAATCGTCCTGTCATCGGCAGGCGACGAATCCAGCCATCCAACGATACCCGGAGAAACGCAGATGAACTCTCGCTCGATGTTGTGCAAGCTTGCCGTCCTGACGCTTGGCGTGACGGCCGCCGCCGGCGCATCCGCCCGCACCGAAATCCAGAACAAGGGCTCCGACACCCTGGTCAATGCCGCGCAGGCGTTGGCCGAGCAGTACGGCAAGGTCAATCCGAAGGTTGCCGTCGCGGTTTCCGGCGGTGGTTCCGGCACCGGCATCGCGGCGATGATCAACGGCACCGTCGACATCGCCAACTCGAGCCGCAAGATGTCGGAGAAGGAGATCAAGGAGGCGCAGGCGAAGGGGCGCCAACCGGTCGAGCACATCATCGGTTACGACGCGCTGGCGATCTTCGTGCACAAGAACTTCCCGAACGATTCGATCACCGTTACCGACCTGGCGAAGATCTACGGTCGTGACGGTGGCGCCAGCAAGTGGGCCGACCTCGGCATCACCATTCCCGGCTGCAAGGGCGAGATCGTCGTCGTCAGCCGGCAGAACAACTCCGGCACCTACGCCTATTTCAAGGAGGCGGTGCTCGGCGAGAAGGGCAAGTTCCGCCAGGGGACGCTCGACATGCACGGTTCCAAGGACGTCGCCGACCTCGTCGAGAAGACCCCCTGCGCGATCGGCTACAGCGGACTCGCCTACGTCACCGACCACATGAAGGCGCTCTGCGTCGCGCCGGCGGCCGGCAAGCCCTGCGTCAAGCCGAGCGAGCAGACGGCTTTCGACGGCACCTATCCGATTGCCCGGCCGCTGTTCATGTACACCAACGGCGAACCGAGCGGCGAGACGAAGAAGTATCTCGACTGGATCAAGAGCGACACCGGCCAGTGCATCATCGAGAAGGAAGGCTATGCGCCGGTCAAGAAAGTGAAGTGCAAGTAAGTCCCGTCGGCGGCGGTGCGCCGACGCCGCCGGCGCACCGCCAGAGCCCGTGTTCCCGCGCCTGAGGAAGAAGACCGCGATGAGTCACTACGAAGAACGTCTCGAGAGAGACCTGTCCCAGATCAAGAAACAGTTGGCCCTGCTCGCCGGCCTGGTCGAGAAGGCCCTCGCCGATGCTGTCCATGCGCTGCTCGCCGACGATGATCCGCTGGCCTACGCCACGATTCTCGGGGACAACCGCATCAATGCCGTCAGCAACGAGTTGGATCGCATGCGCATGGCCTTCATCGGCGTGCACCTGCCGACCGGCAGCCACCTGCGCCTGATGGGCGCCGTCGTCCACGCCAACGTCGCGCTCGAACGGATCGGCGACTACGCCGTCACCATCTGTCGCGAGGCGGTACGTCTCGGTCGCCCGCAGGGGCTGATGGCGCGCGAGATCGAACTGATGGCGAGCGAGTCGCGGCAGATGCTGAAACAGGCCGTCGATGCCTTCCTCGACGGCAATGCCGAGGCGGCGAAGGCGACGATGGTCATCGCCGACCAGGTCGAGCGAACCTTCGACATGGCGTTCAGTGACCTGCTCGGCGAGGGCGATCATTGCAACATCCAGGACCTGTTCGCCTACCTGACGGTGTTCAACTCGCTGGAGCGGGTTTCCGACCAGGCGAAGAACATCTGCGAAGACACGGTTTTTGCGGTCACCGGCCAGGCCAAGGGGCCGAAGTTCTTCCGCATCCTCTTCCTCGACGAGGACAACAGCCTGTTCGGTCCGATCGCCGAGGCGATCGCGCGCAAGAACTTTCCTGAAGTGGGCGAGTACCATAGCCGCGGCCGCACTGCCGGTGTCGCCGACGAGCGCTCGGTCGCCCTTCTGCAGGAACTGGGGATCGATCTCGGCAGCCACCAGCCGCAGGCGATGCCGGCACACCATCAGGAACTCGCCGCTTACCAGATCATCGTCAGCCTGCAGGGACCGGTCAAATCCTACGTCGAGCAGATTCCCTTCCATACGGTGGCGCTCGAATGGGAAGTCAGCCGCGCCGCCGGCGGACCGCCGGACCTGCGGACGCTGAGCCGGGAGATCGCCCTGCGCGTCAGCAACCTGATGGGCGTCCTGCGTGGCGAGGAGGGCAGCTGAGATGAGTACCGGTACGCAGGCGCTGGGCAACCGCGCCACCAGCGCACAAGTGGCAGAGGACTTCGACCGCCGCAACCCGGATTGGTACGTCGACAAGCTGATCGCCGGCCTCGTCTTCATCTGCGGCATCTCGGCGATCCTCTTCGTGCTCGGCATCTTCTTCTTCGTCACCAGGGAGGGGATCGGTTTCGTCTTCGAGAAGATGGATTTCCGCGAATTCTTCCTGACCCCCTACTGGTCGCCGAGCGATGCCGAGGATCCCGAATACGGCATCCTCGCGCTGATGGCCGGAACGGCGAGCGTCACCGGGCTGGCGATGCTGGTCGCGGTGCCGTTCTCGCTCGGCGCGGCGATCTACATCGCCGAGTTCGCCACCGGCAAGACGCGTGAGGCGCTGAAGGTCCTCGTCGAACTGCTGGCGGCGATCCCGTCGGTGGTGTGGGGGTTCATCGGCCTGGTGATCATGAACCCGCTGCTCATCAAGTGGTTCGACGTGCCGGTCGGCCTCTCGGTGCTCAACGCCGGCGTCATCCTCGGCCTGATGGCGGCGCCGATCATGACCTCGATCGCCGAGGACGCACTGAAGGCAGTTCCCGACCGTTACCGCGAGGCCGCCGAGGCGATGGGCGCGACACGCTGGCAGGTGATCTACAAGGTGGTGCTGCCGGCAGCGAAGAACGGCCTGCTCGGCGGCGTCCTGCTCGGTGTCGGCCGCGGCTTCGGCGAGACGATGGCGGTGCTGATGGCCACCGGCCATGCGGTCAACATACCGGACAGCATCTTCGACTCGGTGCGCGCGCTGACCGCGACGATCGCCGCCGAGCTCGGTGAGGCGGTCGTCGGCGGCGAGCACTACCAGGTGCTGTTCACCATCGGCATCTTCCTCTTCCTCATCACCTTCATCATCAATCTGAGCGCCGATCTGATCGTGCGCGGCATCCGCAAGGGGTAAGACATGGCCACAGCCAACCCAACGATGTTTCAGGCGAGCGACCTGAACCGCCACAACGACAGCGTGCAGCGACGCTATCGACTGCTCTTCGGGCTCATGACCCTGCTCCTGATCACGCCGGTGATGCTGATCCTCGGTACCCTGGTGGCGAAGGGCGGCGGCGCGATTTCCTGGGAGTTCCTGTTCTCGCCGCCGACCGACGGCATGCGCAGCGGCGGAATCTTTCCGGCGCTGCTCGGCACCATCTGGCTGGTGACCGTCGCGCTGCTGCTGTCGGTGCCGATCGGCATCTTCGCCGCGATCTATCTCAGCGAGTACGCCGGTGACAACTGGTTCACCCGCATCATCAATCTGGCGATCATCAATCTCGCCGGCGTGCCGTCGATCGTCCACGCACTGTTCGGGCTCGGCGCCTTCGTCATCTTCTTCAAGTTCGGCACCAGCATCCTCGCCGCAAGCCTGACGCTGGCGGTGATGACCATGCCGGTGGTCATCGTCGCCACGCGCGAGTCGCTGCAGGCGGTGCCACAGGCCTTCCGCGAGGCGTGCTGGAACATGGGGGCGACGCGCTGGCAGACGATCCGCCGCGTCGTCCTGCCGAACTCGCTGACCGGCATCCTCACCGGCGTCATTCTCGAAGTCTCGCGCACCGCCGGTGAGACGGCGCCGATCATGTTCACCGGCGCCGTCTTCTTCACGCCGTTCCTGCCGCAGAGCGTCTTCGACCAGACGATGGCGCTGTCGCTGCACCTCTTCGTGACCGCGACGCAGGTGCCGGGCATCTCGGAAGAGGTTCCCTTCGGCGTCGCCCTGGTGCTGATCGGTCTCGTGCTGACCATGAACAGCGTTTCGATCGCCTTCCGCATGTGGCTCAGGGGGAAGAAGAAATGGTAGAGCTCGCAACCCCGGCGCCGGTCGCCGACGCCAGCCAACAGGCGCTCGCCGCCGTCCCGCACAAGCTCGATGTACGCAACCTGACGATCCGCTACGGCAGCGCGGTGGCGCTGCGCGACGTCAGCCTGTCGATTCGCGAGCACGAGATCTTCGGCATCATCGGCCCGGCGAACGCCGGCAAGACCTCGTTCCTCAAGGCGATCAACCGCATGGACGTGTTCACCAGCGGCATGCGGGTGGACGGCGAGATCCACTTCGCCGGCCGTGACACACGCCGCCTGAACAATGTCTATGCCCTGCGCAGCCGCATCGGCGTTGTCTTTCCGCTGCCGGTTGGACTGCCGATGACGGTGTACGACAACGTTGCGCTGTCGCCGCGCCTGCGCGGGATCAACGAAAAGTCGGAACTCGACGTCATCGTCCAACGCTGCCTGACCCGCGCCGCGCTCTGGGACGAGGTCAAGGATCGCCTGAATGCGCTCGGCAGCCTGCTCTCCGGCGGCCAGCAGCAACGCCTGACGATCGCCCGTGCGCTGTCGCAGGAGCCCGACCTGCTGATGCTCGACGAGTTCTCGATCGCCGTCGACCCGGTGACGACGATGCGCATCGAGGACGTGTTGAAGGAGCTGCGCAAGGAGGTGACGATCATCCTCGTCACCAACCTCGTGCAGCAGGCGCGGCGTCTCGCCGACCGCACGGCCTTCTTTCTCGGCGGCGAGTGTGTCGAGATCGGCGTCACCGAGGACCTGTTCACCGGCGAGGTGAAGGACCAGCGAACGCGCGATTACGTCGAGGGCCGCTTCGGCTAGCCAGCAGGCGTCGGCCCGCCGCGGCGAGGCCGGCGCCAGCCCACCAAGGACACGGAAACCACGCAAGATGAACAACCAACAGACCGCTGCACTGACGCAGCCGATTCCCCGCCATGCCATCGCCAGCGAGAAGCTCAATCTCTGGTACGGCACCTTCCAGGCGCTCTACGACGTCGACCTGCGCATCCGCGAAGGACTGATCACCTCGATGATCGGCCCTTCGGGTTGCGGCAAGAGCACCTTCCTGCGCAGCGTCAACCGGATCAACGAGCGTCTCGGTTACGTGCGCATCGAGGGCAGCGTGCACGTCATGAACGAGAACATCTACGACCCGCAGGTCGAACTGGTGCAGGTGCGCAAGCAGGTCGGCATGGTCTTCCAGCGCCCGAACCCATTGCCCATCTCGATCCGCGACAACATTCTCTTCAGCCACCGGCTGCACGCCAAGGGCGGTGGCGAGGTGGCGCAGGGAACGCCGGACGAGATCGTCGAGCAGTCGCTGCGGCAGGTGCTGCTCTGGGACCAGGTGAAGGACCGCCTGCAGCGCAAGGCGACCGAACTGTCGCTCGAGGAGCAGCAGAAGCTGTGCATCGCCCGCCTGCTGCCAGTCAAGCCGAAGGTCCTGCTGATGGACGAACCCTGCTCGGCGCTCGACCCCAAGGGAACCGAAGCGGTCGAGGAACTGCTCTGGGAACTGCGCGGGCAATACACCATCCTGATCGTCACCCACAACATGGCGCAGGCGCGGCGCGCCAGCGAGGAGTGCGTGTTCATGCTGATGGGCCGGGTCGTCGAGCACGGGCGGACCGAGGAGATGTTCGTCACCCCGGTGCACCCGGAGACGGCCGACTACATCGAAGGGCGTTACGGCTGAGCGGCGGCGCGGGGCCGCGCTGCGCGAGGCGGTCGCGCAGCCGTTGTGCCGGAGCCGTGCCGGCAGGCCGGCGCTGCGGCGTACCGAAGGCTCCGGCGAGGGCGCTGGAATCGGCACCGCCGGGACCCTGGCCGGGGTCGCCACCGGCGCGGCGAACGCAGCGCTCGTCCTGTGCGGTGCGGGTCGACCACCAGCCGTCGCTTTCGAGGACGAGGAACGTGAGAGGGAGAGCGTCGGGACTTGGGTATACTGTCGCCCTCGTCGCAGCCGTCGCCCGGCAACGAGACTTTTGCAAACTGGCGACGAGATGGCCGCCCCGGCGTCTGCCGCGGCCATCGCCACCCTCACAGGAAAGAAGAATGAAGAAGATCACCACGGTTCTGTCGTTCGTCCTCGTTGCCGCCGCATTGCTCGCCGCCTGCGGCCGCCAGGAGGATGCCGCCGCAGGCAAGCCGGCGGCGGCGCCGGCGCCGGCTGTCGCCATCGTCGTCGGGCTGGACGACAACTTCCCGCCGATGGGCTTTCGTGACGAGAGCAACGCGCTCGTCGGCTTCGACATCGATCTCGCCCGCGAGGCGGGCAAGCGGCTCGGCGTCGAGGTGCGTTTCAAGCCGATCGACTGGAATGCCAAGGAGGCCGAACTGAACGGCAAGCGGGTCGACGTGCTGTGGAACGGCCTGACGATCACCGAGGCACGCAAGGAGAAGATCCTGTTCACCACGCCCTACCTCGAGAACCGGCAGATCATCGTCGTCCGCGAGGCATCACCAATCCGGACCAAGGCTGACCTCGCCGGCAAGGTCGTCGGTGTGCAGGAGGGCAGCAGCGCGATCGAGGCCGTCGAGCGCGACGGCGCCACCGCAAAGTCACTCAAGGAGCTGAAGAGGTTCGGCGACAACGTCACCGCGCTGATGGACCTGGGCACCGAGCGACTCGATGCGCTGGTCGTCGACGAGGTCGTCGGTCGCTACTACACGGCGAAGAAGCCGGGCGAGTACCGCGTTCTCGACGAAAACTTCGGCACTGAGGATTACGGCGTCGGGACGCGCAAGGACGACGGCGAACTGATGGCGCGCCTGCAGAAGACGCTCGACGAGATGAAGAAAGACGGTTCGGCCGCGGCGATCTCGACCAAATGGTTCGGCAAGGACATCATCAGGAAATAGTGCCGGATGGATTATCTGATGCGGATCATCGGCCCGCTGGCGGAGGGCACGGGGGTCACGCTGCAGGTCTTTCTCATCAGCTTCGTCCTCGCCGTGCCGCTCGGCCTCGCGCTGGCCCTCGTCCGGGTTTCGCGCTTCGCCTTCGCCAGCGGGCTGGTGAATGGCTACATCTGGCTGATGCGCGGCACGCCCTTGATGCTGCAGATGCTGTTCATCTATTTTGCCCTGCCTTTCGTGCCGGTCATCGGCGTCCGCCTGCCGGACTTTCCGGCAGCCATCGTCGCCTTCGTCCTCAACTATGCGGCGTACTTCGCCGAGATCTTCCGCGCCGGCATCCAGTCGATCGATCGCGGCCAGTACGAAGCGGCGCGCGTGCTCGGCCTGAGCTATCCGCAGACGATGCGGCGGATCGTCCTGCCACAGGTCTTCAAGCGCGTCCTGCCGCCGCTGAGCAACGAGACGATCACGCTCGTCAAGGACACCTCGCTGATCTACGTCCTGGCGATGAATGACCTGCTGCGCGCCGCGCGCGGCATCGTCCAGCGCGATTTCACGACGATGCCCTTCGTCATCGCCGCGGCCTTCTATCTACTGATGACGCTGGTCCTGACACTGGCCTTCCAGCACCTGGAAAGGAAGCACGCGGTCTACGATGGCTAGTCCGATGATCGACGCGCGCGGCGTGCACAAGCGCTTTGCCGCGGTGGAAGTCCTCCGGGGCGTGTCGCTGGCGGTCGACCGGGGCGAGGTGGTTGCCATCATCGGCCCGTCGGGCTCGGGCAAGAGCACCTTCCTGCGCTGCCTCAACCATCTCGAGACGATCAGCAGCGGCCGCATCGACATCGCCGGCGAGACGCTGGTCAGCAGCACGACCGACGGCGTCTGTCGCCATGCGCCCGACGCCGACATCCGGCGCATCTGTCGCCGGATGGGAATGGTTTTCCAGCACTTCAACCTGTTCCCGCACCTGACGGTACTGCAGAACGTCATCGAGGCGCCGCTCACCGTCAAGGGCCTGCGGCGCGACGTCATCGTCCCGCGCGCCGAGGAACTGCTGCGCCGGGTCGGCCTGTTCGACAGGCAGGCGAGCTATCCGTCACGGCTTTCCGGCGGCCAGAAGCAGCGCGTCGCCATCGCCCGGGCCCTGGCGATGGAGCCGGACATCATCCTCTTCGACGAACCGACCTCGGCGCTCGATCCCGAACTCACCGGCGAGGTCCTGCGCACCATCCGCGAACTGGCCGAAGAGCACATGACGATGCTCGTCGTGACGCACGAAATGGCTTTCGCGCGCGAGGTGGCGAGCCGCGTCGTCTTCATGGACGGCGGCGAGATCGTCGAAGCGCGTCCGGCGCGCGAGCTGTTCGCCGCCCCCGAACACCCGCGTACGCGCGCCTTTCTCGAGAACATGCTGTAGCGCGCCGCGGTCGGCACCGCTTCAGGAGGCCGCGAGACGGGCCCGCAGTTCCTCGATGCGCCGGCGGTTGAGCCCGAAATCGCTGCGTCCGACGCGCGACGCCGAGCGCACCTGGATCACCCCGTTGTCGGTGTCGAACCAGAACTCGAGGTCATCGACGAACTTCATCAGTCGCGTTTCGCAGCGGACGTAGAGATAGTCGGCGCGGCGGTCGACGATGCTGACGCCGGGCTGCCCCTGCAGCAGTGCCTGCAGCCTGGCGATCGTCGCCGGGCCATCGCCGCGCAGCGCCAGCGGGGCGATCTGCGCGTGCTCCCGCTGTGCGTGCCCGGGCCAGAGGAACGCCTGGCTGCTGACACTGTTGGCGGTCTCCGACGGTGGCTTGAGTCGGCCCGCGTGCACCCCGAGGTCGCCGGGAGGCGTGCCGCGGAACCATCCGATCTGGCCGGCGAGAACGGCCAGCAGCGCCGTGGCAACGACGCCGATCACGATCCACCTGAGCATCCGCATGCCGCGACCCATCGGCCGCTCAGACGATCCGGCAGGCCTCGTCGAAAGCGAGTCGCGGTCCCCGGGGATGCAATCCGGCGGGGTCGCCGATACCGAGGTTGCAGAGGAAGTTGGCCTGGAAGCGGCCGTCGGCGAAGAAGGCGGCGTTGAGCTTGCCGGCGTCGAAGCCGGACATCGGGCCGCAGTCGAGGCCGAGCGCGCGCGCGGCCAGGATCAGGTAGGCACCCTGCAGCGTTCCGTTGCGAAAGGCGGTGCTGGCGGCGAGTTCGGCGTTGGCGGCAAACATCGGCCGCGCGTCGTAGGCGGGGAACATCGTCGGCAGGTGTTCGTGGAACAGGCTGTCGGTGGCGATGATCACCGTCGCCGGCGCGGCCAGCGTCTTCTCCAGGTTGCCCGCTGACAGCGCCGGCGCCAGCAGCGCCTTGGCTTCCGGGCTGGTGACGAAGACCAGTCGCGCCGGCTGGCAGTTCATCGACGTCGGCCCCCACTTCATCAGGTCGTAGAGCTGCCGCAGGGTGGTCTCGGGAATCGGCTCCGGTCGGAAGACGTTGTGCGTGCGGGCGTTGAGGAAAAGCTGCTCGAGTGCTGCGCTGGAGAGGGATGGCATGAAGGATCCTTCGGGTTGTGGTGGGGACGAGGGGTGATTGGCTTCGGCGGTGAAAGTGGGGTGATCGGCGTGCAGCCCGGGCGCCTGTTGCCTGCAGCGCTTCGACGGCGCCGGGCGGCAGGAGTTCATGCCTGCCCGGCAGTGGAAAGCATCACCCGCTGTGCTGGCGGCCGCTGCCACAAGGCACCGACAGCATCACTTCGTGGCTGTTGGCGTGGCTGTTAGAATCACTCACCTCCCAGCCGGTCCCCCGTCAGCCCATGGCCGCCGCCGACAACCCGATCCTGAATTCGCCCTACGACGAACCGGCGCGGCACTACGCCACCGACGCGCAGGGCAACCTGAATTATCGCGACGTTCGCCCCGGTCGCCGCATCTTCACGCTCCATGACCAGCCGGCGGTCGATTGGGCCAAGCTTGAGATCGAAATCGACGACGAAGCCTTCGACCGCCTCTACGGCTTCGTTTCCCACCCCATTCCTTGCCGGGCCGGCAGGCGCGTGGTCAGCCAGTTTGGCGAGGAATCGACCAAGGTGCTGCAAGCATGAACAGCCCACCGACGACTCTGCGCAGACGTCTGCGCCTGAAAATCAGCCTCGAGCGCTTTCGGCCGACGATCTGGCGCCGCGTCGAGGTCGACGACGGCCTCAGTTTCGAGGAATTCCACCGGGTCATCCAAGTGGCCATGGGCTGGCGCGATGCCCACCAGCATGAATTCCGCGTCGCCGGCCTGCGGATCGCCATGCCGCTTGACTCGGGCGGCATGGTCGACGATGACGAACCGGCGGTTCCCGAAGACACCGCGACGCTCTTCCCCTGGCTGTCGGGGCGGTCGGGTCCGAAGAGGTTCCGCTACTGGTATGACTTCGGCGACGACTGGTGGCACAGCATCAGCATCGAGAGGCGGCTGCCCTTCGATCCGGCGGCACCGCGTGCCGTATTGATTTCCGGCAAGGGGGCGTGTCCGCCCGAGGACTGTGGTGGCGTGTCTGGCTACGCCGAACTCCTCGCCACTTGGAGCGACCCGGCGGCCGCCGACTACGCCCGCATCCGGGAATGGCTCGGCGACGACTTCGACCCGAACGCGTTCGACCTGGCGGCGCATTCCCGACGCGTCGGCCAGCTCTTCGCCCGCCGAGGCTGATCGCGGCGGCCGGAAGCCCATGCTTCGAGGTGGTTGCCCGGCCGCCTCAGGGAAGCATCCTGACGCATCAGGGAAGCATCCTGACGCATCAGGGAAGCATCCTGACGCATCAGGGAAGCATCCTGATGCATCAGGGAAGCATCTCGATCCATCAGGGAAGCATCCTGATCTATCAGGGAAGCATCCTGATCTATCAGGGAAGCATCCTGACGCATCAGGGAAGCATCTCGATCGATCAGGGAAGCATCCTGACGCCTCAGGGAAGCATCCTGACGCATCAGGGAAGCATCCTGATGCATCAGGGAAGCATCTCGGTCGATCAGGGAAGCATCCTGAGGCCTCAGGGAAGCATCGGGATGCCGCGGGCAAGCAATCCGCGGCGTCGCGCCTCGCCGGTGTCGCTTCTCTGGCTCGACTCGTGGCGCGCCACTGCTCCGGCCTGCCGGCCACCGGCCGCTGCCGCTGCACGGCAGCAGCCTGCGGTAGAATCGCGCTGTCGCTGCGGCCGGGCAGTGACGGCGATGCCGCAGGGCGGTGGCCGTTCGCCAGTCTCTTCGGACTCGTTCGCGCAGGCGCCGCAGCGCCGACCCACCGCTTTTTCCCATCCACCACGCCGCAAGCACACGTGAAGATTCTCGAATACGACGGCCTCGACACGACGCGCGTCCGGGCCAGCTACCGCAAGGTGGCGGAGGCCATCGCGCGCGGCGATTTCCGCGCCGCGCAGGTGAAGAAGCTGGTCAATCTGAGCCACGGCAAGTTCTACCGCGCCCGCCTCGACGATGCCGACCGGCTGCTCTTCTCGCTCGTCCGCCACGGCGACGAGGTATGCGCGCTGATGCTCGAGGTGATCGCCAACCACGATTACGACAATTCGCGCTTCCTGCGTGGCGCGGCGATCGACGAGAGCCGGGTCGCCGACATCGACGCCGCGACGGCGGTCGGCGAAGCCGAGCCGCTGCGCTACCTGCACCCGCAACGGACGGCGATCCATCTGCTCGACAAGCCGATCTCCTTCGACGACACGCAGGAGGCAATCTACCGCCAGCCGGCGCCGCTGATCGTCGTCGGCAGCGCCGGCAGCGGCAAGACGGCGCTGACCCTCGAAAAGCTCAAGCACGCCGAAGGCGAGGTGCTCTACGTCACGCACTCGCGCTTCCTCGCGCAGGGCGCGCGCGATCTCTATTACGCCAACGGCTTCGAACACGCGGCGCAGGAGGCGGTCTTCCTCTCGTATCGCGAGTTCGTCGAGTCGATCCGCGTGCCGGCGGGCCGCGAGGCGAGCTGGCGCGACTTCGCCGGCTGGTTCGCGCGCCAGCGGCAGGCGTTCCGCGACTTCGACGGGCACCAGGCCTTCGAGGAGATTCGTGGCGTCCTGGCGGCCGGCGCCGGTGGCATCCTGGGTCGCGAAGAGTACCTGGCGCTCGGCGTCCGCCAGTCGATCTTCGCCGTCGAGCAGCGCGAGCGGCTCTACGAACTGTTCGACAAGTATCGCGCCTGGCTGGCCGAGGCGAAGCTCTACGACCTCAACCTCGTTGCCCAGGAGTGGCAGGCGCTGGCGGCGCCGCGCTACGACTTCGTCGTCATCGACGAGGTGCAGGACATCACCACCGTGCAACTGGCGCTGGTCCTGCGAACGCTGAGGAAGCCGGGACACTTCCTGCTCTGCGGCGATTCGAACCAGATCGTGCACCCCAACTTCTTCTCCTGGAGCCAGGTCAAGAGCCTCTTCTGGAAGGATCCGAAACTCGCCGAGCGGCAGCAGTTGCGCGTCCTCAGCGCCAACTTCCGCAACGGGCTCGAGGCGACGCGCGTCGCCAACCAGTTGCTCAAGATCAAGCACCGGCGTTTCGGTTCGATCGACCGCGAGAGCAACTTCCTCGTCGAGGCGGTCGGCGGCGACGCGGGCCAGGTCGCGCTGATCCCCGACCGGGAGGCGACGAAGCGCGAACTCGACCAGAAGATCCGCCAGTCGACGCAGTTCGCCGTGCTGGTCATGCGCGACGAGGACAAGCTCGAGGCGCGCCGGCATTTCGCGACGCCGCTGCTGTTCTCGATCCACGAGGCGAAGGGGCTCGAGTACGAGAACATCGTCCTCTACCGCTTCATCTCCGATCACCGCGCCGAGTTCGCCGAGATCGTCGATGGCGTTGCCGCCGCCGACCTCGAGGTCGAGACGCTCGACTACCGGCGGGCGAAGGACAAGAGTGACAAGTCGCTCGAGGTCTACAAGTTCTTCGTCAACGCGCTCTATGTCGCGTTGACGCGGGCGATCCGCAACGTCTATGTGATCGAGTCGGACAGCGCGCATCCGCTGGTCGGCCTGCTCGGCCTGAGCGTCGGCCAGCTCAACGTCGCGGCACAGAAGTCGACGCTCGAGGACTGGCAGAAGGAGGCGCGCAAGCTCGAACTGCAGGGCAAGCAGGAGCAGGCGGAAGCGATCCGGCAGACGATCCTGAAGCAGGCGCCGGTGCCGTGGCCGGTGCTCGGCGAGGAAAAACTCGTCGAGCTGCTGCACAAGGTGTTCCGCGAACAGGCGCCGGGTGCCAAGCTGAAGCAGCAGCTCTACGAGTACGCCACCTGCCATGACGAGCCCCAGCTGGCCGCCTGGCTGGTCGCCGAGGCGCGCTTCGAGCAGGCGGTGAACTTTCCGAAGCAGCGCGCGACCTTCGGCCGCAAGACCTACGTGCCGTACTTCGCCCGGCATTTCAAGGACATCCTGCGGCAGTGCGAGCAGTACGGCGTCGAGCATCGGCTGCCGATGAACCAGACGCCGCTGATGGCCGCGGCGGCGGCCGGCAACCTGGCGCTGGTCGAGGCGCTGCTCGAGCGCGGCGCCGACCGCGATGCCGTCGACCAATATGGCCACAACGCGCTGCACTGGGCGCTGCGCGAGGGCTTTCGCGATGCGGCCTTCGCCGCCGGCCCGCTCGCCGCGCTCTACGAGCGGCTGGCACCGGCCAGCATCGACCTGCGCAGCGGCGACCGCCTGGTCCGCCTCGACCGCCACCTGGCCGAGTACGCGCTCTTCCAGACGCTCTGGGTGCTCTTCAAGTCGCGCTTCACACACCCGCAAAGGCGCCGCATGGGGGCCTTCGAGACGAAGGACATCCTCGATGCCTGGCAGCACCTGCCGGCCAACATCGTCCGCCCGGAACGCCGGCGGCGGCAGTATCTCTCCTCGGTGTTGGCGCGCAACGAGATCGATCGCGACTACGCCTACAACCGGGCGCTGTTCCGGCGCCTGCAACAGGGCTGGTACCAGTTCGACCCCGGCCTGTCGGTGCGTCGCCGCCAGGGCGAGGACGAGATCTGGTTGCCGGTCATCGCCGCCCTCAACCTGCCGCTGATCAGCGAGGTCTCGCACTGGGATCACGGCGAATGGGACAGTGTGCAGAAGGCGATCGACCGCCTGCTCGAACTCGCCGGGCTGCCGGCGCGCACGGCGCCGATTGCCGCCGAGCGCCTGCTGGCGGCCGAGCGCGCGCGCGAGGAGGCGCTCCTGGCGGAAGCCAGGGCGCTGCAGGCGCAACGCGCGGCGGCACGCGCCGCCGCCGCACAGCGGCCGATCCCGTGGGGCTCGCCCGAGGCCAGGCGCCTCGAGATCGAACGGATCCGGCAGCAGATCGAGGCGCGCAAGAAGGGCTGAGCGATGCACTGCCGGCGGCGCTGCGCCAGCCGCCGCGCCGCTGCCTTGTGCAGCCGCAGCACCGTATCGCGGACGACCGGCGGGTCGATCGCGCCCTCCCGGCCTCCTTTTCCGAGCGCAGTCGGTCGCGCCATCGGCCCTCACTCCCCCTGGCACGAGGTGATCAGAGCCAACGCCGCACGCGTTGACAGGAACCCGCGTCGCCGCAGATACTCGCCGCTGGCAATCATGCGGTGGTTCTCCTTGGCGCAGCCCCTATGAACGAGAAGTACGACGAAGCCGCACAGCGCCACTGGCGCGACGCCGAGTGGTTGAGCGGCGCGCAACGAACCGAAAACGCCGACCAGCTTTACGGTCTTGCCGCGGAGTGCGCGGTCAAGGCAGTGCTGTCGAAGCTGCCCGGATGCTCCTCGGGCGGGGGTTTGGCTTCGGCTTACTGGAAACATATCGACGAACTGTGGGACAGGATCCCGCTGCAGGGCGTCGCCAAGCTTGCCCCCACACTCCAGTCGTTGGTACAGGCCGGCAATCCTTTTCAGGACTGGCGTGTCGAACAGCGTTACGCGGGCGACGGCATTGTTTCGTCTTCGAGCATGGCGAGCCACCGGCAGGCGACGAAACGCCTGCTCGGTGCCTGCGGCCTGAGTGGCAGTCGCGGAACGTGATTCGACGATGAGCACGACCGTTCGCTGTTTTGATCAGGCGCTGCCGGCCGTCCTGGAACTTCTGTCCGAGCAGTTCGCTCCGCTCGCCGAGAAGGCGCGACCCGAGACGACGATCGTCCGCGACGCTTTCGGCGGGTTGTTCGTCGTTCTGCCCGACGACGCGCTGGCGGACACCGCCGCGTGGCAGGCACTCGCCGCTCGCCTGCATGCCACGCTGGGTCGCTACAGCCCCGGCGAGCGACGCGTTCTGCTGGCAGTTGGCGATCTGATCGACGCCAACGACGTGCTGGCTTCCGCCGATCGCGTAAGCCTCCCGGATGCGCCCAATACCTGTCTGGTTGATCGTTTGCAGACGAATCAGGACTGGCTGCGAAACCCGCTGGGTGCGCGCCCGCCGCTGCCGACCGCGGTCGCTTTCAGCATCAAGGGCGGCGTCGGGAGAACAACCGCTTGCGCACTCTGGGCTTGGTTCCTGGCGCGCGAGGGCCGTGACGTGGTGGTGGTCGATCTCGATATCGAGTCGCCGGGCCTCGCCGGCGTCCTGCTCGGCGATGAGTGGCTGCCCGACTACGGGCTCGTCGACTGGCTGGTCGAATCGTTGCGCGCGCCGCCCGACGAGTTGTTGCTGCACGAATACCTGTCCAATTGCGCGTTGGCGCACGACGCTCCCGGCCGTATTCGTGTCCTTCCCGCGTATGGGAAGAAGACGCGCGATTACATCAACAAGCTCGGCCGCGTCTATATGCCGTCAGCGAGCGCCGATGGGGCCGTTCTGCTCGGCATCGCCGAGCGCCTTTGGCAGTTGCTCGAGCAGCTCGCGCGACTGCCCGAGCCTCCCGACGCGGTACTGCTCGATTCGCGCGCGGGGCTGCACGATATCAGCTCCGCGGTGATGACCCGCCTGGCGGCGCAGGTGTTTCTCTTCGCTCGTGACGACCCGGCAAGCTGGCAAGCCTATGGACTGCTTTTCGACCATTTGCGCCAGGCACGCAGCGTACAGTGGGGAATGCCGGATGACGATCTGCGCTGGCGGTTGACGATGGTCGTGGCGCAGGCGGACATTGCCGAGAACACGCGCCAGCGCGCCCGGATGCGCTGCTACGAGACGTGGCAGCCGCTCTACGATGACGAGAACTACGACAGCGACGAGAGCGACGAACAGGGCGTCGCTACAGGCGCCGCAGCGCACAGCAGCGCGTGTGTCGACGACCGAATGGCCCATGACGAGCAGCGAGTCGCGCGGGTTTTGGCCCCCCTCGACGAGGATGGGCCGCACTGGCCGCTGTTCATCGCTTTCGACCCCCGTCTGCGGACGATCGATCTTGCAGACGCGGCGGCACGGCCCGATTGGCAAACGATCGCACCCACCTTCGCGGCGTTTTTCGCTGCGGCAACGGAACGCCTGCTGCCTGCCAGCGAACCGGATGGAGCTGCGTGAGCGCATCGCCAGGGAGATCACCGATGTCTGAAGGAAAGCGAGCAGACGGTCGCTCACCCGTCTTCGCGGCTGCCGAGTACCGCGGCGCTTTGCGCGAGCTGCCGGATGTCGCGGCCTGGGAAAACCTGGAACCGCCGCAACTCAGTGAGATCAGCGTGCCACCGACGCACAGCAAGGCTCTGTCGCCCGAAACAACGATCGTCGAAGGGATGCGCGGCGCAGGCAAGAGTTTCTGGACCGCAGTGCTGGCCAACGACACGACGCGCGACTTCGTGGCCGCTGAGGCGCGCCTGGCCACCAACCAGCAACTCGTCGTGCGCGTCGGCTTTGGTCTCGATCTGAGTGGCGACGATTTTCCTCCTGAGCAGGTGATGGAGGCGCTCGTCGCTTCCCGGCAGGCTCCGGATGCGATCTGGCGCGCCGTGCTCCTGCGCCATGCGCTGAAACTCCTGGGCAAGAATCTGCCGTTCGACGACAACTGGCCGGCCGCAGTCGGCTGGGTCGCCGCACAGCCGGCGGCGGTCGCCGAGATGTTGGCGACCGTCGACCGCGAGTTGGCGGCACAACGCCGAACCCTGCTGCTGCTTTTCGATGCGCTCGACCGTCTGGGCGGCGATTGGTCGCGCATCCGTGGTCTGCTGACTGCGGCGCTCAAACTCGGTCTCGAATGCCGCTCGCGTCGCGCGCTGCGCTGCAAGTTCTTCCTGCGTCCCGACATGGTCGAGGAGGAAGACGAGGTCTGGCGCTTTGCCGACAGTGCCAAACTCCTGCACGCGAAACAGACTCTCGACTGGCGCGCCGACGATCTGTATCGCCTTGTCGCCCAGCATCTGGCGAATTCGCCAGCCGCTGGCGCCGCCTTCCGGGCAACGCTGGCGCAGCATCTCGGATTGCGTTGGTCGGCGGCGCACGGAGCCTACCCGTTGCCACGCGATCTGCCGCCAGATGCACTGCGTTGGGTGATCGAAGACCTGGCGGGCCCCTGGGTCGGTCGCAGTGCGACGCGCGGTTTCACCTGGACATGGATTCCCGCTCACCTGGCCGACGCCAAACGGCGTCTCAGCCCACGCAGCATTCTGCTCGCCTTTCGCGAGGCCGCCGAGTGGACCGAGCAACACCAACGCAGCGACCCTCGTGCGCTGCACTTCCAGGGAGTGCAGCAAGGCGTGGTAAAGGCTTCGGCAATCCGCGTGCGGGAACTGCAGGAAGACTACCCGTGGGTCGAACCGCTGCTGCGCGCGCTCAGCCGCAGCACCGTGCCGCTGAGCGTCGATGAACTCGCGCAGCAGTGGACGCCCGCGTGCATCAGCGAATCGCTGGCGGCGGCAGCGAGCAAGCAACGGCTGCCACCGCGCCGCTACAGCAGCGCCGGCGGGGGCAACCTTGGCACGCTGCTGGACGACTTGGTCGAGCTGGCTGTCCTGTACCCCACCGAAGATCGCAAGCGCTACAACATGCCCGACATTTTTCGTGTCGGCTTCGGCATCAAACGCAAAGGAGGGGTCCGCCCCCCGCGTTAGCGCTGACTTTTTGCCGCCAGTCCTCTTGCCGCGGAGCAGACGCCCAGTCCGCCGCTGGCGGCGGTCAGCGGCGGCGGCTTTCGGCGGTGCCGGTCATCGGCACGAAGCGTACCGGCAGGATGCGCTCGCGCTCGAGCCTGCCCCCCTTCTTCCGCAGCAGGAACAGGCTCTGCTCGCCGAAATCGCCGACCGGGATGACCATGCGGCCGCCTTCGCGGAGCTGGTCGACGAGCGGCTGCGGCACGTGGTCGGGAGCGCAGGTGACGATGATCGAGTCGAAGGGCGCGGCTTCGGGCCACCCCTGGTAGCCATCGCCGTGGCGGACGCGCACGTTGCCGTAGCCGAGCCGTGCCAGGTCGCCGGCGGCGCGCTTCGCCAGCGCTTCGACGATCTCGATGCTGTAGACCTCGCGCACGAGGCCGGCGAGGATCGCCGCCTGATAGCCGGAGCCGGTGCCGATCTCGAGGACGCGGTCGCTGGCCTGCGGCGCCAGCTGCTCGGTCATGAAGGCGACGATGTAGGGTTGTGAGATCGTCTGTCCGTGACCGATCGGCAGCGGGCGGTCCTCGTAGGCGCTCTGGCGGATTTCGGGCGGCACGAACTCGTGCCGCGGAACCGTCGCCATCGCCCGCAAGACCTCGGGGTTGCTGATGCCGCGCCAGTCGGCGATCAGCTGCTGGTCGACCATTCGCTGCCGGGCCGCGGCGTAGGGAGCGGCGCCGTCGGCAGCGGCCGACGGCTCGCCGACGGCGGCACCGAGCAGCGCCGGCAGCAGGCCCATCGCCAGCCGCAGGCGGCCCGGCGGTCGCGCGGTCGGTGGTGTGCCGGCAGCGGCGGCATCTGGCGGGGGATCGCTGGCAGCGGGCATCGTTCTCTCCGGCATGGGTTGCGGTGCGCGGCGGACGCTCGCCGCGGCAGTTGCGGTGCCGGCCGGTGGCGCCGTTCGGGCCAGGCTGCCGGGTCGCGGTCATCCTCGTCCCTTCGCCAGTATAGGACGCTGCCAGTGCATTCGCCATCGCGCGCCGTGGCGCGGCGGCGGGTTGGCGAGCGAGCGGGCGGCGCTGCCGCCCGGGCGGCATGCGGCCGTTCAGCGGACTGCGGCGAGCGGCGGCAGGCCGTGGCGCCGGCGGGCGCGTTGGCAGCGCTCATCACCAGCCTGCACTTCGCGGCAGGGCGACGGGCGCTGCGGGTAGACGGTGCAGCAGACGCGACAGCCGATCTCGCCGTGCAACGCCCGGCAGCGGGGCTTGCCGGACTGGGTGCCGGCGAGGCAGGCATGCCAGGGCGTGAGCTGCTCGACCAGTGCGTCGGGGAGGGCGAGGACTTCGGCTTCGGCCCAGTAGAAGGAGACCCGGTACGAAGCGCAGCAGGCACCGCAGCGGCGGCAGTCGAGGCCGCCGTGGGTCGGCGTCGCGGCAGGATCCGCGCGGTCCGCGATCGCCGTCGGGCCGGCGCCGGATGGCTGGCCGTCCCCGGCGGCGAGCGGCGCTGCCGCGGCAGCATCGGCCAACCGCGAATCGCCCGGCGGGTTCATCAGGGCAGCGGCTCGAGGCGCGCGAGGACGCCGCGCGCACTGTCGGTGAGGACGTAGATGAAACCGTCGGGGCCGTTGCGCACGTCGCGGATGCGGCCGATGCTGTTCTGCAGCAGTTGCTCCTGGTGCACGACGCGCAGCCCGTCGAGCTGCAGGCGCAGCAGCATCTGGTCGCGCAGGGCGCCGACGAAGAGGTTGCCGCGCCAGTGCGGGAAGCGCTCGCCGGTGTAGAAAGCCATCCCCGAGGGCGCGATCGACGGCGTCCATTGATGCAGCGGCTGCTCCATTCCGGGCTTGGCGCTTCCTTCGCCGATCGCTGTGCCGCTGCCGTAGTTCCTGCCGTAGGTGATGACCGGCCAGCCGTAGTTGCCGCCGGCACGGATCAGGTTGATCTCGTCGCCGCCTTGTGGCCCGTGCTCGTGCACCCATAGCTCGCCGCTGTCGGGATGCAGCGCGGCGCCCTGGATGTTGCGGTTGCCGACGGTGAACTTCTCGGGCAGCGCGCCTGGCCGGGCGACGAAGGGATTGTCCTGCGGCACGCGGCCGTCGTCGTGCAGGCGGATGACCGAGCCGGCGTGGTCGTCGAGCCGTTGCGCCCGCTGCATGTCGCCGCGGTCGCCGAGGGTGATGAAGAGGAATTCCTGTCGGTCGAAGACGAGGCGTGAACCGAAATGCTGTCCGCCGCCCGACTTGGGACGCATGCGAAAGAGGATCTGCACGTCGTGCAGCGCCTTGCCCCGCAGCCGGCCGCGCAGGACCTCGGTGCCGTAGCCGCCGGGTCCTTCGCCGACGTACGACAGATAGATCCAGCCATTTTCCCGGTAGCGGGGATGCAGCGCGACGTCGAGCAGTCCCCCCTGGCCGTATGCCGCCACCGCCGGCAGGCCGCGAACGGGTTCGGGGTCGAGCCTGCCGCTGGCGTCGATCAGCCGCAAACGCCCGGGACGTTCGCTGACCAGCATGCGGCCGTCGGGCAGGAAGGCGAGTCCCCACGGATGTTCGAGCCCCTCGCTGACGATACGCAGGCGGAAACGCTGCAACTCGCTGCTGAAGACCTGAGCCGCGGCAGTGATCGGCCAGTTTGCAGCGAACAGCAGGAGCAGGGCAGCCAGCAGTTGCCCCCGGCAGCCGATCGGCCGTGGATTCTGCGGCAGGAAGCATGGGGTCATCGGTCCTCCCTCGCGAAAGCGGTGCCGCGCCGGCAGTGCCCGCGGGCAGCTCGCCAAGTATCCGGCAGTGAGCGCGGCGCTTCAAGTCCGGTAGAATCCGCGAATCCGAGAATCCGAGCATGCGCAGCGGCCTGGCGGGCGATCGCCCCTTGCCGCATTCCTCCGAGACCGCCTCGCGGGCGGGTCGGTTTCCAACCCTCATCGACGGGCCACAGCATGAACACTCATCCCTCCGACTTGTTGCCACTGCAGCAGGGCAGCGCCGGTTTCATCCTCACACCTTGCCCGGGAACCCGCGGCGTCGACGCACCGGAGGCAGTCGGGCAGTTGCAGGCTGCGGGCGCGGCGGCCCTGCTGACGCTGATGCCGAGCAGCGAAATGGCGAGCAACGGAGTGAGCACGCTCGGCGAGATTTGTGCGCAGCGTGGGCTGCAGTGGTTTCATCTGCCGATCGAGGATGATCATGCGCCCGCGGCGGATTTCGCCGCCGCCTGGCAAGCGCAGCGCGATGCCGTGCACCGCTTGCTGGATACCGGCCAGCGGGTCGCCATCCATTGCAAGGGTGGCTCGGGACGCACCGGGCTGATGGTGGCCCAGATCCTGCTTGAACGGGGATGGGCGAAGGACGATGCGGTCACTGCCGTCAAGGCGGTACGGCCAAACGCGTTGAGCCTGCCGGTGCATCAGGATTACCTGGCACAACTGGCAGTCGGCCGGTGGGCGCGACCCTGATCGCGATCGGTGTGCGGCCGGCGAACGGCCGCGTGTTTCCTTGCGGAGGTTGTGATGCGGAAGACCCTGTGTTGCATGATCCTGGCAGCCCTGCCCATCGTGGCAGCGGCGGCCGATGTCCAGATCAATGTGGGAAGCGTTGATATCCAGGCCGGCGGTACGACCATCCGCTTTGGTGACCGCGACCGGCGCGGCTATTACTGGGACGGCAAGCAGTGGCGCGACCCGGTCTATTGGCAGAAATACCATGGCCAAGGGAAGCCACAGGGGCAGGGGAAAGGGGTGCACTGCCCACCGGGGCAGGCGAAGAAGGGCAACTGTTCACCGCCGCAACCAACGCCCTACCGGTGAGCGCAGCAGCCGGACCGATCAGGGATGGTGGATCGACGGACGGGGGAAGCCCCTGCTTCGCCCTCGTCGATCGATTGCATCCATCTCGTCGCCCGCTGCTTAACCGTCGCGCTGGCGGAGACGATTCCTGCACGACCGCTCAGGCGCAGGCCTGCAGGTCGCCGCCTTGCCAGAATCCGGGCGAAGGCATGAAGTTCGATGATTGCAGGTTGTTGATGAACAGGCGGTCGTCCTCGCTGATGTGACGCTCGAACCAGTACTCGCAGTAGCGCAGGAACGAGTGTGCGTCCCGCGCGCCCCGAATCACCTCCACCAGCGCCCGGCGGAGCAGGCGCAGGGTGTCCTCGTGGATGCGTGCGTGGTCGACGAAATCGAGTCCGGCTTCTTCAGCCAGCCGCTCTTCGGTGGCGAAGTGCATCGTGAAGTAGTCGAGGAGCGCTTCGAACTCGGCAACCGGCACGTGACTGCTCTCGAAACAGGCCGTCTTCAGGGACTCGATGCGGCAAAAAATCTCCTCGTGCTGGGCGTCGATTTCCGGCAGGTCGACCACCAGCTGCTCGGGCAGCAACCCCGGAAGGCAGATCTTCATGACATGTCTCCAGTCTGGATTTCTTCGAATGCCATTCTTGTCCTGCCAGTATAGGAAGAAGGCCGGGAAAAGGCTAGGGGAATCAAGTTAATTCAGCCAAATAGTGCCGCAATCGGCGTCGCTTTTCGCCGGCGGCGGCGCGTCCGCCCGTCACTGGCGCAGGAACAGCCAGGCGCCGGCGAGGCTGGCGACGACGCCGAGGAAGGGCAGCGACCAGGCGTGAAAGCGCCACCAGGCCTGTCGCTCGCCGAGCAGGCGGAGGGCGATCAGGTTCGCCAGCGAGCCGATCAACAGCCCGAAGCCGCCGACGTTGACCGCCCAGGAGATCACCCGCCAGTCGTCGGCATGTTCTGCCAGCAGGATGGCTGCCGGGACGTTGCTGATCACCTGTGAAGCGAACACCCCGGCGAGATAGAGGTGCTGCGGGTCCTCCAGACCGGCGGCGCCGACCAGTTCCTGAACGGCCGGCAACTCGGCGATCAGACGCAGGTCGATGAACATCAGGATGAAGACGAGCAGCAGAGCCCAGTCGATCTGCCGCAGGACGTTGCGGAAGGCGAACACGAATACCGTCAACACGGCAGCCAGGCCAAGCCATGGCTGCCGCAGTTCGAGCAGCAGCAGGAACAGCGGATAGAGCAGCAGGCTCGTATACAGCAGACGGCGCGCCAGTGGTGGCGGGCCGATGTCTTCATGTGTGTCGATACGGCGCGCGGGAAAGGCGAGCAGGGTCAGCAGCACCAGGGTGCCGAGCAGGATCGCCGCCAGTGGCAGCATTTCGCCGACGAAGGTGGCGAACGAGACCCCCGAGCGATGCCAGAGGAAGAGATTCTGCGGATTGCCCATCGGTGTCAGCACCGAGCCGGCATTGACCGCCAGGGCTTCGAAGATCACCAGGCGGGCAGTCGGCAGGGTGGCCATGCCGTGCAGGCCAAGCGTCAGCGGCACGACGATGAACAGCGCGATGTCATTGGTCAGCACGCTGGCGAGCATCGCCGAGACGATGACCAGCAGTAGGGCGAGGTGCCGCTCGCTGTGCATGCGGGTGATCAGGTGGAAGGCGAGGTGTTGCAGGAAACCGCTCTCCTCGAGACCGGTGGTCAGCAGCAGCAGGCCGGCGAGGGCGGCGATCGTCGGCCAGTCGACGAGTTGCGGGTAGCTGGCGATGGCTGCCGGGTCGAGCACGCTGAGCCCGATGCAGAGCAGGACGAGAATCAGCAACAGGAGATCGCGCTGCAGGCGGGCAGCAATCTCGACCGGAATCAGCAACAGGCGGCGCATCGATGGCTTTGACGGAGGGCAGCGGATTGTACGGCAGCTACCGCCAGTCCGGCCGCGCGACGCCTGCCGGCGACCCGCTCAGGACGCGCTGGGGTCGTCGGTGAGGCGATTGATCGCCGACCACTCCTCGCGCTGCGACAGACGGCAGCCGAGCTGCCGCGCCAGGCCGGCGGCACCGCCGGCCATCAGCGCGAAGTGGCGGCGGGCGAAGACACTCCGCAACAGTGGCGCCAGCAGCCGCATCCACGGCCGGCGGAGTTCGACATCCCAGCGGTAGGTCAGGCGCACCGCGTGTGGCCCCTCGGCCTCGATCAGCCACAGGCCGATGCCCTGCAGGTCGCCGCTGGCAGTTGCCTCGAGTTCGCGTGCACGCGCGACGCGCGTCGTACGCATGACGAGTTGTACGGAGTAGCCGACACCGCTGCGCCAGACGAAGGCATGGCGCGCACCGATGCCCTCGCGGTCGCCGCCGGCAAGCTCATCGACGCGCTGCAGGCCGGGCCACCATTCTGACCACTGCGTCGGTCGCGTCAGCACTTGCCAAAGCCGCTCGGCGCTCGTCTCGAGACGCCAGCGACTGATCAGCACGAAGCGCTGGCCGCCCCTGCAGCGGATCACGGTACGAAGGCGTGACCACGGACGAAGGCGACCGCGCCATGCTCGCTGCTGATCTCACCGTGCGCGCTGCCCGCCGGCGCGAGATGGAACTCGCCCGCCCGTACCAGAATGTCGCCAAAGTACGCGTCGCCAGCGAGCAGCATGCACTCCTCCTCGTGTGCGTGCGCATGGGCCGCCAGGTGGCTGCCCGCTGCCAGGCGGTAGAAGCGCGAAACGACGTCGCCGGCGCGCCAGAGGATCTTCTGTTCGACGCCGTCGGCGATCATCTGCCAGTCGTCGTCGGCAGCGCGGACGGTGTGCGCCGCCGGCCCGGCGCCGGGCAGCAGTCCGCCGATGAGTTCGCCGAGGGCGGCCCGGGTGTGGCCGAGCGAACTGCCGCGCAGGTATGCCAGCCCGCCCGAGCGGGATGATATGCGCCCGTGGCGGCTGCCCGCTGGCGAGGCGTGGTAGTCGCCCGGAACCAGGTTCAGGTCGCCGAGTTGCAGCGAGCCGCGCAGGACGATGCCTTCCTCGAGATGCTGGTGGCGGTGCACCGGCAGGACCGCGCCGGCAGCCAGTTCGATCAGCACCGAAGCACCGTCGGCGCCAGCGTGCAGCAGCTTGCTGCGCACCCCCTTGACGAGCTTGCGCCAGGTACCGTCGCCGGTGCGCACGGTGATCAGGCCGGTGTGGCGGCGGGCGCTTTCGCCGACACGCTGCAGCAGGCGGCTGCGCAGTCCACCGGCAGCGCCGGGGGGAAGGGCGATGGGCGCCAGTCCGTCACAGATCATTCCTTGCAGCGCCTCCTGCTCGTCATTTTCGGCTGCAGTGCTGCCGAGGTGGGTGGGCGGGCTGTTCATGGCGTCACCATCGGAAAACGGCAATCATCGGTGCCGAGCAAGTCGCGCAGGCGAAGCAGGGCGCGGCGAATGTGTGACTTGACCGTGCCGAGCGGCATGCTCATCTGACTGGCGATCTCCTCGTGCGACAGGCCACGGAAGAACGCCAGCGCCAGCAACTGTCGCGGCACGGCATCGAGCGTGCCGAGCGCCGCATGCAGCCGGTGTTGCTGCTGCACCGCCAGCAGCAGATCCTGCGGGTCGCCGTCGCCGGCGACGGCTGCCAGCCTCTCCTCGTCAAGCATTTCGGTCGGTTCGCAGCGGCGCAGGGCATCGAGCGCGCGACTGCGGGCGATCGTCAGCACCCAGGCCGCGACGCTGCCGCGCAGCGGGTCGAAACGCGGTGCCTGCCGCCAGACCTGCCAGAAGGTATCCTCGGTAACCTCCTCGGCGGTCTGCACCTGGCGCACGATGCGCAGCGCGAGGCCATAGACGCGTCCGGCGAGCGCGTCGTAAAGCTCGGCCAGTGCCTGTTCGTCCTGGCGGACGACGCGGGCCACCGCAGCCTGCAGGCAGGAATCGTCGGCCGCCAGCGGCGGCGGGCCGCTGCCGGCGGCGATCGCTGCTGGCGCCTCGCTGGCAGCGGCTGGCTCGGCGGCCAGGTTGTCGGTGTCGTCCATCGGCTGCTCACTCCATCGTGCTCGCCAGCGGCAGTTTGCCGGATGCCGCCAACCGGGCCAAGGGTCGCGCGCCGCGCTCCGGGCGTCCAGGATGCCGTTGCGGCCGCTTGGGGCGGCTGCTCCGCAGCCGCCTGTCCTGAATACGCACGCCCGTCGGAACTGGATGCAAGGTCAGGCTCGATAGCCTCGCCACCCGCCACTGCGGCGTCGCTCGACGAGGACGGATGGGGAACGCCAGCGCACCAGGGTGAGCCCACGAGTACTCGCCCAGTGAGCTCTCAAACACCGTTTCGGCAACCATGGCGATGATCAACGCGGGCTGGACGCCAGTCCGACCATGCGGGCGATGACGATGGCCGGGAACATGACGCCCAGTGTGGACAGGAAGACGGCCAGCATCCTGGCAGAAGGGCTGACGGCATAGATGTCGCCGTAGCCGACGGTCGTCAGTGAAGCCAGGCTGAAATAGATGAAGTGAGCGTAGTCATTGTCGGTGCCAGTGAGCACGACATTGCCCCCGAGGGACATGCCGGTGGCGGCATGAATGACTTCCAGCGTCAGCGCTCCCATGAGTGCCAGCAACAGGTACACATTGACCGCTCCGACAATCCGGTAAGCGTTGACGCTCTGGTCGCGAAAGAGCAGCCGGAGGTTGATGAAAATGAAGACCAGGGTATTGGCGATGCCGATCAGATTCTCCAGGACAAAATACGAGTACGGGTTTTCTCCGAAGCGGATGATGCGCAGTGCCAGATTGATGCCGAAAAGAACCGAGGACACGGCGATGAGCCCCATGCTGCGCGTCGAGAAGATCCCCGAAAAGAACACGCTGAGCAGGAGGATGTTGAACAGCCGTACTCCGTAACCACTGTGTTCCATGATGATCGGAAGGACGAACACTGCCGTGAGGAGCATGACCAGCAAGGTGAGGAAACTGGCGTCCGCCAGCCAGTAGGACTGGAGATTTCTGATCAGATTTCGCATGGGGTATGGGCGCTGGAGTCTTTGGCAAGCGGGCCGGGCGAGCACATTCCAAAGCCGTCGCACGGCGCCCGGTGGTTGGCTGGGGCACGGGCGGACCATCGCCAGGGGCGACCAACCGCCGCCTCGCGAAGGACTGACAACTCGATCGCGCCGCGATGAGTATAGGAGTGCGCACGAAGCGGCGTCAATCTCCAGACTGGCGGCAAGGGCTCCTGAAAAGCCCCCTCGCTTGCGGGTGTATCGTCAAGGTCTGACGCGCCGGTACCGCGCGGGCCTGGTCTGGTCCGGCTCCAGCACGACGAGGTGATCGGCGTCCACGCTTCTGAGAGTCATTCGCATCGCGCTGGCATCTGGTTCGCCGGGCAGCAGCAGGCGCAGTTCGCAGGCCTCCAGCTGCCAGCGACCGTTCACGAATTCGGGGCGGCGGTGCAGCCACGTATCGAAGCGGCCCTGGCGCGGGTTGTTTCCCGCCGCGAAAGCGATTTCCTCGAACGAACCAACCGCGGAGGCCTGCCGCCAGGCGCCGATCAGTCGCTGCTCAACACCGGCGCAGCCTCCGGCGCGGCATTGCCGGGCGTGCAGCTCGGCGATGCGGCTGCGGTAGGCCGGGGCCAGACACGCCACGTCGCGACAGACGTTGCGCACCTCGTGCAGCCACCGCTGCTGCGCGGTCCTGAGCCCGGCGTCCGGGCAGCGCTGGCCGGCGTCGCGGTAGGCCGCCGCAAGCTGCTCGTCGAGAGCGCTGGCCACCGGATCCTGACAGATCGTCCTCTCCAGTGGCGTGCCGGCCTTGCGGCAATCGAAGCCGGCGGCGCGGGCAAGGATGGCGTCGCCGCCGATGATCAGCGCCAGCAGCACCGGCGGCAACCAGAGCGCCGGGATCATGGAAGCGAGCTCGCGCTGCGGGCGGGCAACTCATCACGTCGGCCCGGCGCCAACTGGCGACGCCTGTGCGCGAATGTCGCCGCCGGATGGGTCGTCACGGCTGCATGTCCTTGTGCATCAGTTGCAGCAGCGTGACCCCTTCGCCGTAGTCGATGTCGACGATGCGCCAGCCGACCCCGTCGCGGCGTTGCAGCCGATACGCCAAGCGGTGCTGACGGCCGCCTCCGGCGTCGACCAGGACCACCTGCGTGGCCTGCTCGCCGCGCCGCTCGAGTTCGCCCAGGGCCAGCGACGGCGGTGGTTCCTGCGTGTCGGTGAACGGATCGCCGTCGAGGTAGGGTGCTTCGTCGGGACGCGGCGGTCGCGCAAACCAGCGCCTGAAAGCCTGGCTCAGCGACGGTGCGAGCCACGCCTGCAGGCGCGACACTCGCGCGGCGTCGAAGGGGCTGCCCTGCTCGGACAGGTGCTGCAGCAGCAGCTCGCGCACCGGCGCCTGTGCGTCACCGGCAGTGGCGCGGTGACGGAGCACGAGCACCCGTCCGTCGAGCGCGGTGAGCAGCCGGTCGGCTGACGCGCGATGCAGGTCGAAACTGCCATTGGCGCAATCCAGCCGCAGCGTGGTCGTGTCGGGCCCGGAGATGCCCAGTGCGGCAGCCTGCTGCCGTGCCTGCGCCACGCCGTCGGCCTGCCAGGCGCCCTGGAAAAGCCCCAGGGTGGGGAGCAGAAGAATCTGCTGCCGCGCCCGCGGGCACGCCAGCGGCTCGGGGCCGTGCAGGCCGCTGGCATCGAGCCGCCAGCGCGTGCCAGCCGGCCAGGGTGGCGGCGCCGCGCTGGCGCCGGCAGCGAGCGGCCGGCTGCCTACCAGTGTCAGGGTGGCGCCGGATGCCGCCGGCAAGGCTGCGAGAGCCAGCGCGAACGCACCCAGGCATCGGGCCCTGCCGAGTCGGAACGCGCTGCGGCAGGGCAGGGGGCTGGCGGGTGACGGGCGGTCATGCATCGTTGCACTCCGGTCTCGGGGTGGATGCGATCGCGTGCGCACCGTTTGCCGGCGTTCCGGCTGACGACGAGCGCCAGCTGTTCACGGCCGGAACAAGGGAAACGGCGTCCTCCAGCCCGAGCGCGTGTCAGGCACCTGCAGCCACAGCGCGGTGATGTCCGTCTGGATGCGCTCGCCCCAGCTGTCGTCCAGCAGGTTCTGGCGGATCGCCGGTTCGTCTGGCCAATTCTGCAGGAACTGGCCGAGATCGGCGGCAAAGCGGGTGCCCGCTGCCAGCTGCGGCGAAAGCCTGGCCAGATCATCGCGGTAGGCAGCCAGCCGCAGCGCGGTCCTGTCGGCTGCGGCGGCGCGGGCATCCGCAGGCATGCCGCCGCGCCTGAACTGCAGATCACGGTACTGCTGTCCCAACTCCTTCATGCCGCCGAGCAGGGCGCCAGCCCGCTCTGGCAGGTCGCGCGGGCCGTCACTGGCCGGCACATGCGCTGACGCGAACACCCAGGCCATGCCCAGGGCCGGCAGAAGTGCACTCACCCAATTCTTCATCCAACGCCCTCCCTGCTGGTCCATTGTGGCCGATGGCCTGGTGTGTCGGCCAGTTCCGGTAGAAGAAGGATGGTCCGGCGAAGGGAGGCTGCCATGCCCCGGCCGTCGCCGTTCTCCGGATCCTGAGGGTAGACTAGAATGAATGGGTCGCATCGACAACCAGCCCGATCACCTGAAAGGAGTCGCCATGGCACGAATCGAGAGAGATTTTCTGGGCGATAAGGAACTGCCGGACGGTGCCTACTACGGCGTGCAGACGCTGCGTGGCAAGCAGAACTTCCACATCACCGGGATTCCGATGTCGGCCGAGCCGTTTTTCGTCAAGGCTTTCGGCTACGTCAAGAAAGCGGCGGCGCTGGCCAACCGCGACCTCGGCGTGCTCGACGCGCGGCTCGCCAACGCCATTGCCGGCGCCTGCGACCGGCTGATCGCCGGCGAGCTGTGTGAGCAGTTCGTCACCGATTTCATCCAGGGTGGTGCCGGTACCTCGACCAACATGAATGCCAACGAGGTGATCGCCAATCTGGCTCTGGAGAGCCTCGGGCATCGCAAGGGCGAGTACCAGCACCTCAACCCGAATGATCACGTCAACTACGGACAGTCGACCAACGACGTCTATCCGACTGCCTTTCGCCTGGCGCTGATCCTGCGCCTGGCGAGCTACATGGATACGCTGCGGCTGCTGCAGGAAGCATTCCGGCGCAAGGCCGAAGAGTTCGACCGCGTGCTCAAGATGGGGCGGACCCACCTGCAGGACGCCGTTCCGATGTCGCTCGGGCAGGAGTTCAATGGCTGGGCGACGACGATCGGCGAGGAAGTGAGCCGCCTCGCCGAGGTACGTCAGTTGCTGCACGAGATCAACCTCGGGGCGACGGCGATCGGTACGTCGGTGACGGCGGCGCCCGGTTACCCGGAGCTGGCGACGCGCTACCTGTCCGAGCTGACCGGGACCCGCTTCATCCTCGCCGGCGACCTAGTCGAGGCGACCTCCGATACCGGCGCCTACGTCCAGCTTTCGGGAGTGCTCAAGCGTACCGCCGCCAAGCTGACCAAGATCTGCAACGATATCCGCCTGCTCGCCTCGGGGCCACGTTGCGGCCTGAACGAGATCAACCTGCCGCAGATGCAGCCGGGTTCGTCGATCATGCCGGGCAAGGTCAATCCGGTCATCCCGGAAGTGGTGAACCAGACCAGCTTCCTGGTCATCGGCCTCGACCTGACGGTGACGCTGGCGGCGTCGGCCGGCCAGTTGCAGCTCAACGTGATGGAGCCGGTGATCACCTTCGCCCTGTTCACCTCGATCTTCACGATGGAGAACGCGGTCACCAGCCTGCGCGTGAACTGCGTGGACGGGATCACCGCCAACAGCGAGCGCACGCGGCAGATGGTGCTCAATTCGCTCGGCATCGTCACCGTGCTGAAGCCGACCCTCGGTTACAAGCAGTGCGCGGAGATCGCCCGCGAGGGCTACGAGAGCGGCAAGTCACTGCAGCAGATCGTCGTTGAGGAACGCAAGCTGTTGAGCCAGGAGCAGTGGGACGAGATTTTCTCCTTCGAGAACCTGATCAGTCCGCAAAGCGAGTAATCCTGGCGGCGGCAGTCTCGCCATGCAGCAACCCTGGCGCCGCGGCATCGGCCGCAGCAGGCCTGATCGAGGCGACTGCGGCGGCAGACTGGAGAACGGATCATGAGCATCAGCATTGCGCTGCAGTTCGTCGTCGTCCTTGCGGCGATCTGGATGGGGGCGCGTTACAGCGGCGTCGGACTCGGCCTCTGGTGAGCGGTCGGATTGTTGCTGCTGGTCGTCGGCTTCGGCGTCACGCCGACTTCGCCACCGATCGACGTCATGCTGATCATCCTGGCGGTGATCATGGCGGCGTCGGTGATGGACGCCGCCGGCGGCATCGACTATCTGGTGCGTGTGGCCGAACGAATCATTCGCGCCAACCCGAAATACGTCACCATCGTCGCGCCGCTGACCACCTGGAGCTTCAGCTTCGTCGCCGGCACCGGACACATCGTCTATCCGTTGTTGCCGGTGATCTACGAAACGGCACACCAGAACGGCATTCGTCCGGAACGGCCGATGGCGATCGCGACCATCGCCTCGCAGCAGGCGATCACCGCCAGTCCGGTGGCGGCGGCGACGGCGGCGATGATCGGTCTCTTCGCCGAGAAGGGGATGAGCCAGTGGGGCTTGCCGCAGATCCTGATGATCTGCGTGCCGGCGACGCTGACCGGTGTCGTCGCGGCGGCGATCGTCTCGATGTTCGTCGGCAGGGATCTGCGCGACGACGCGGCGTATCAGGAGCGGCTGCGCTCCGGACAGATTCCGGCACCACAGTCGGCCGGCGAACGGCCGCCGCTGAAGCCGGCCGCGCAGCTGTCGGCCTTCCTCTTCCTTGCCGGCGTGGCGCTGGTCGTCCTCTTTGGCTTCTTTCCCGAGTTGCGTCGCCTGCCGGGGGCGAAGAGCCCGCTCGGCATGCCGATCGTCATCGAGATCGTCATGATGGCGGTCGCTGCGATCATGCTGATGCTGACCCGGGTGAACGTCGACGAGGTGCCGAAGACCGCCACTCTGCGCGCCGGCGTCGTCGCCGTGATCGGCATCTTCGGTCTCGCCTGGCTCGGCGACAGCTTCATCGCTGCGCACAAGGACGTCATCGTGCCGGCGATCGGACACTGGGCGGAGGCAGCACCGTGGACTTTCGCCTTCGGCCTGTTCTTCGCTTCGGTGCTGCTCTACAGCCAGGCAGCGACGACCCGTGCGCTGATGCCGCTCGGTATCGCACTCGGCATCCCGCCACAGTTCCTGATCGCGATGTTCCCGTCGGTCAACGGCTATTTCTTCATCCCGACCTATGGTTCGCTGATCGCCGCGATCAACTTCGACCTCTCCGGGACGACGCGGATCGGCAAGTACGTGCTCAACCACTCGTTCATGATCCCCGGCCTGGTCGCCACCGGTGTGGCCGTCACCAGCGGTCTGCTGCTCGCGCGCCTGATGTTCTGATGCGCCGCGCGCGCCTGGCCTTTGCCCCGGCGCGCGCCGGGTCGTCCGGGAGCGTGCGCTGCTCCCGCCGGTCGCTGACGATGGCTGGGCAACCCCGCGCTCAGACTGTCGTTGCCGGCACGGGGAAGTGGAAGCTGACGAAATCGGCCGCCGGGCACGGCGCGCTGAACAGATGGCCCTGCACGACGCGGCAGCCGTGGGACTGCAGGAAACGCAGCTGTTCGACCGTCTCGACACCCTCGGCGACCGCCTCGATGTTCAGGCTCGTCGCCATGGCGACGACGGCGGCGACGATCGCAGCATCATTGGCGTCGGTCTGCAGGTCGCGTACGAACGAGCGGTCGATCTTCAGCCGCGAGACCGGGAAACGCTTGAGGTAGGCGAGGCTGGAGTAGCCGGTGCCGAAGTCGTCGATCGCCAGGCGGACGCCGAGATCCGCGACGCGCCGCAGCAACGTGCTGGCGCTTACCGGGTCGGCCATCAGCATACTTTCGGTGAGTTCGATCTCGAGGCTGCTGGCGGCAAGCCGCCAGCTCGCGAGCGTCGCGGCGATCCCTTCGGCAAGGTCGGCCTGCTGCAGTTGCCGCGGCGAGAGGTTGAAGCCGATGCGCATGCCGGTATGGCCGGCATCGTGCCAGGCGCGCAGCTGCCGGCAAACCTGTTGCAGAACCCAGGCGCCGATGGGGACGATCAACCCGGTTTCCTCGGCGATGGCGATGAAGCGGCTTGGCGACACCAGGCCGAACTGCGGGTGGTGCCAGCGCAGGAGCGCTTCGCAGCCCTCCACGCGCCCATCGCGGCTGTCCACCTGCGGCTGGTAGACGAGCTCGAATTCGTCGCGCTCGATCGCCAGGCGAAGCTCGTGCTCAATGGACACGCGTTCACGCAGCGCCTCGTTCATGGCCGCGGTGAAGAACTGGAAGTTGTTCCGCCCGCGCTCCTTGGCGTGGTACATCGCCGTATCGGCGTTGCGCAGCAGGGTAGGGGCATCCTCGCCGTCGTCCGGGTAGACGCTGATGCCGATGCTCGGCGTCACCTGGAATGGCCTTTCGTCGATCACTTGTGGTGCCGACACCACGTCGATCAGCCGCCTCGCCAGTTGCGCCGTGCGCGCCGCGTCGGCCACTCCGGGTACGACGATGACGAACTCGTCGCCGCCCAGCCGCGCGACGGTCTCATGCTCGTCGAGCACGCTGCTGAGGATCTCGGCCACCCTGCTCAGCAGGCGGTCGCCGACGTCGTGGCCGAGGGTGTCGTTGATCAGCTTGAAACGGTCGAGGTCGATGAAGAGCACGGCTGCATGCAGTTGCTCGCGGCGCGAGCGATCGATCGCCTCGCGGATGCGTTCGTCGAGCAGGCGGCGGTTCGGCAGCCGCGTCAGCGCATCGTGGTGGGCGAGGAAGTGGATGTGGTCCTGCGAGCGCTTGCGCTCGGTGATGTCGTGGAAGCTGCCGATGTAGTGCGTGACCGTGCCCTCGCTGCCGGTGACGGCGGTGATCGTCAGCCACGCCGGAAAGATCTCGCCGTTCTTGCGCCGGTTCCAGATCTCGCCACGCCAGGCGCCGCTGCTGCGGATGCAATTCCACATCTCGCGGTAGAAGCCGACCCGCTGCCGACCCGAGGCGAACAGGCGCGGCGTATGGCCGATGATCTCCTCGCTGTCGTAGCCACTGATCGTCGACAGCGCCGGGTTGATGGAGATGATCCGTTGCCCGGCATCGGTGATGCAGATACCCGAACTGCTGGCCGAGAAGACGGTCGCGGCCAAACGCTGCGCCTGCTCGGCGCGGTGCCGGTTGACGATGCGCCAGATGTCCTGGCTGAGCAGGCGGGCAGTCTCGATCTCGTTCTCGTCGTAGGCTTCGGCCTTGTTGCCGACGCCGAGCATCATCCGGCCCATGCCTCCCTCGATGACCGGCACGCTGATCAGCCGCTCGAGTCCGGCGCTGGCTGCCAGCGGGCTGGTGGCGAGGACGGCCTGACGGTCCGGGTAGAGTACCGGTGCCCGCCGCTGCAGTGCTTCCTTCCAGATCCCGGTCAGTGTCCCGGCGCACAGTCTCTCGCTGATCGCCGGCAGGCTGTGCGGGGTGGCGGTCGACCACCTGATCTCGGCCTCCGCCTGCTGCTCGTCGGCGAGGAAATGGACGAAGGACAGTCGGCTGCCGGTCAGCCTTTCCACTTCGGCCAAGCCGTGCCGGATGAACTCGCTTTCGCTCATCCGTTCGGCGGCCTTCGGCAGATCGAGCATCGCCAGCGCGCGCGCCGCCTGATGCTCGAGCAGCGCTGCCGCGCGTTGCCGGGCTTCCTCGCTTCGCAGGCGCTCTCTGATGTCGGTGAGGATGCAGTGGGTCCGCGCCTGGCCATCCGCGCCGCGGTGGATGCGGCCGTTGATCAGCACCGGGATCGTCCGGCCATCCTTGTCGTGGAACTCGCAGCCAAAGTCGTTGATGCGGCCACAGGCGATGAAAGCGGGAAAGACTTCAGCAAGCCGTCCTTTCGACTCTTCGGCGAGGAAATCGCTGAGCGGACGGCCGACCACGTCGGCGTTGTCGTAACCGAGCAGGCTGAGCCAGGCGTCATTGACCGCGGCCAGCCGCAGGCTGTCGACCTCGACCGACTGATACGCCAGTGGCGCATCACTGAAGAGGGCGCGGTAGCGCTCCTCGGAGGCGGCGATCGCCGCCTCACGTTCGAGGACGGCGTTCGCCATCCGCCGCAGGTTGTTCGCCAGGCTGACCAGCTCGAGGGCCCGCGAGGCGGGCAGGCTGGCGCCGTAGTCGCCATCGGCGATCGCTTGCAGGTGCCGGTTGAAGGCGGCGATGCGCCGCACCAGGCGCTCGCCATAAACCACTGCGGCGACGACGGCGAGGGCGAGGGCGATGGCCGATCCGGTGGCAACCCCGATCAGGGCCGTGTGCATCGTCGCGAAAGCCTGCTCTTCCGGCTGCGCCACCAGCGTCAGCCAACCAGAATTCCCCACCGGGGTCACCGTACCGATGTAGTCCCTGCCAGCCAGAGAGAAACACTCGGTGGTGAAGCGGCCGGCCAAGCCAGCCTGGACCAGCGGCAGGTGCGTGAGGTTCTCCTGGCGCGTTGCGGCTGAGGGGTCGGGATGCGCGACCACCTGGCCGACACGGTCGACGATGATCGTCAGCAGGCTGTCGCCCTCGCCCAGCTCGGCGATGTGCCCCGCGAGGCTCTCGAGATCGATTTCACCGACCAGCGACCACGGCTCGTCACCGGCTGCACCCACGGGCGGACGCAGCGGCACGGTGACGGCGACGACGATCCGGCCATGCTGTGACAGGTAGCTGTCCGACCAGCGTACGCTGCCGGCAGGCTTCGCCGTACGGACGGAAGCACGCGCCGAGAAGTCGAGCCCGAGCAGTTCGCTGCGCTGCCCTCGCCGTTGGCGCGGCAGTCCGACTTCGATCACCCGCCCGCGCGCATCGAGAAGGTGCAGCGCGGCCAGCGGCGGGTGTGCCTGCGCCAGCGTGTCGAGGAGAATGCGGGCGCTCGCAGGGGAACCGTGAGGACCAGCCTCGATTTCTCTGGCCAGGCGTTCGACAACCTCTGCCGAATCGCGCAGGAGATCGTCGACCTGCCGCGCGAGCGAGAGGCCCAGTGCGCGATTGCTGCTCTCGACCTGGTCGTTGAGGCGGGGCACGAGGACGACGACGAGGACGGCGACGACCGCGCCGGTGGCGGTGGCGACGACACTCGCCAACGCCAGCGCCAGCCAGAAACGCAGGGAACGAACCATTCCGCGATCTTAAACCAGACCGTCGCCGTCCGCCGTCGCTTTTCCGCCGGCAAACGGGACCGGGCAACGAGGCGACGTGACGGTGCCACCAGGCAGCGCTGCGCGCGGATGCCGGCCGGCATACCCGCCGGCATCGCCGGTGTGTCTACGGCAGCGATTGGAACTCGCCGTCGTGGATCCGGGAAAGGAAGGTGTCGCGCTCGGTATCGCCGTTGGCGTCGAAGCGGATCGGCGATTGCGCGCCGGCGAACTCACCATGCGCGAGCAATGCCTGCTTCAGCGTCTGTTGCTTCTGCCTGCTGGCGAGGGCATCGAGGGCAACATTGGTGGCGTCGAAAGCAGTCAGTCCAGCGAAGCCGGGGTCATGGGCGAAGCGCTCGCGGTAGGCCTTGCGAAAGGCGAGGTAGGCAGGGTTGCGGTTCTGCCGATCGACGTACTGTGCGACCACCAATCCTTCGACCGCCTGGCCGCCGAGCTCGATCAGGCGTTCGGTGGCCGCCCATTCGGCCGTGGCGAGGCGAACCTGGCGGTCACGCAACCGGATCTGTTGTACGAGCAGGCCGGTATCGACCGAGTTGGCGATGATCAGCACCCCGTCCGGCCGGCTGGCGAGGGCGCGGGCCGCGACCATCGACAGTGCGTCGTCGCCGGCGAAACCGATCTCGTCGATGACGGCGCCGCCGAGAGCGACGAAAGCCCGGCGGAAGTCACCTGCCCAACTGGCCGTGTACGCCTCGTTGCGCAGATCGCAGACCAGCACCACGCGTCGCATTCCGAGCTGCCGGTAATGGAGGTCGGCCGACTTGAAGACGTGCCGGGCGGTCGGCGCGACGACCCGGAAGAACTGGTCGTCGATGCCGGTGAGCCCGTTGGTCGTGACCGTGGGCGAGATCAGGGGTACCGCCGTGGCGTTGATCTGCGGTACCACGGCCATCGCCATGGCGCTCGTCATCGGGCCGATGATCACCTCGACCGGGCGGGCGAGAAGGCGGGCCACCGCCTGTTTGGCGACCTCGGGGTCCTGCTGGTCGTCTTCGGCAATCAGCTCGATCGGCCGGCCGTTGATGCCGCCGCGCTGGTTGCGCTGCTCGACGGCCAGGATGGCGCCGTTGCGGCCGCCGATCCCGAGGTCGGCGACACGGCCCGAAAGGCCGCCGAGGAAACCGATGCGGACCGGTTCCGGTGGTGCGCAGGATGCGGTCGCGAGCACCCAGGCGACCACCAGCAGCAGCTGCCGCCAGCGACTCCTGCCGATCGCGGTGCAGGTGGTGTGCGGTTGCGCGCGCATGGGAAGCTCCGCGTTGCGATCCATCGGGTGGGCGGGCGTGCGTCTGCCCGGGTCAGCACTGCAGTATAAGCGACCGAGTTGCTGATGGCGATGCAACCGGACGGTTGTGGTGGTCGTCGGCAGTCGTCGTCCCGGCTGCCGTTTGCGTCGGCGCGTGCAGCTTTCGCCATCGTGTCGGCCAGCGACCCGAAAAGTCCGCAAAAGAGTGTTCCGACGGCCTGCAAGCAATTGAACTGTCTGACATGTCGGCGCTATCATCACAACTCACGTCGAGCAGGTATTCGACGCGTTTTCGAGTTGCACGACACCTTCCACTGGAGAGAGATAGATGGAGAAGAGAACGCCGCCCGTTGCAGATGGCACCGACAACAGCAAGCCCGCAGGCACCACGGCAGCCGGGGATGCCGGGGCTGCAGCGGCCAAGCCGGCGGGACGGGCACCACGGGCGCGCGCCACCGCGTCGACGCGCGCGGCGCAGCCGCGCAAGGCGTCCGCCGGGGACGTCGCGCCGGCGCATACGGCGAGCGGCATGGAAGCCTATGACGTTGCCGAGGCCGCCAGTTCGGCGATCGAGCAGAAGAAGGTCGCCCTGCAGGACATCATCGCGCATGCCAAGGTCGGTGACACGGCTTCGCTGGCCAAGACTCTGGAAGCGATCATGACCGGCTCGTCGCCCGACGACGCGATGGCGCTGCGCAAGGCGCTGCTCGGCAAGGAGCAGCCGGCGGCGAAGCCGGCAACCAGCCCGGACGACGAACTGGCGAGTGGCTGGCGCGACAACAACTCCTACCCGTACCGCAACCTGATGTCGCGCAAGGCCTACGAGAAGCAGAAGTACCGCCTGCAGGTCGAGCTGATCAAGATGCAGAACTGGGTCAAGGAGACCGGCCAGCGCGTCGTCATCATCTTCGAGGGCCGCGACGCCGCGGGCAAGGGTGGGTCGATCAAGCGCTTCACCGAGAACCTCAACCCACGCGGGGGACGGGTGATGGCGCTCGAGAAGCCGACGCAGGAGGAACGTGGGCAGTGGTACTTCCAGCGCTATGTGCGCCACCTGCCGACTGCCGGCGAGATCGTCTTCTGCGACCGTTCGTGGTACAACCGGGCCGGTGTCGAACGGGTCATGGGTTTCTGCTCCGACGAGGAGTACAGCGAGTTCATGCGGCAGACACCAGAGGTCGAGCGGACGCTCGTGCGCAGCGGCATCCACCTGATCAAGTTCTGGTTCTCGGTCAGCCGCAAGGAGCAGCGCCGGCGCTTCAAGGAGCGCGAGGTGCACCCGCTGAAGCAATGGAAGCTGTCGCCGATCGATCTTGCGTCACTGGACAAGTGGGACGATTACACGAAGGCCAAGGAGGCGATGTTCTTCCACACCGACACCGCCGAAACGCCGTGGACCGTCGTCAAGTCCGACTGCAAGAAGCGCGCGCGGCTGAATGCGATGCGCTACGTCCTGCACAAGCTCAACTACACCGGCAAGGACATCGAGGCGATCGGCCCGATCGACCCGTTGCTGGTTGGCCGCCCGCACGTGGTCTATGAGCCCAGTGGGTCGGCGCCGTCGGTCGACCATCAGCCGATCCTCTGAGCGATCCGCAGCGGGACGCAAAAGGGCGCCGCCGCCGGGCGCCCTTTTTTCGCGGTCGCCAGCGTCGCCAGCGTGGCGAGAGCGAGCACCCAGCCTTGGCCAGCCTGCACCTGCAACAGTTTGCCACCCATCACGTCGGTCCGCTCGGGCTGTCGGTCGCCGCCGCCGAGTGCGTTTGCGTCGCAGGCCCGTCGGGCAGCGGCAAGACGCTGCTGCTGCGGGCGATCGCCGATCTCGATCCGCACCGCGGTGAAGCCCGTTGTGACGATGCCGTCTGCTCCGCGATGCCGGCGCCGGCATGGCGACGCGCGGTGGCGCTGGTGACGGCCGAGAGCCAGTGGTGGTCGGAGCTCGTCGGCGATCATTTCGCTCACGGGGTCGACGCCGACTGGCTGGCGCGGCTCGATCTGCCGGCAGCGGCGATGAGCTGGCAGGTCGCCCGCTGCTCGACCGGCGAGCGGCAGCGGCTGGCCCTGCTGCGCACGCTGATGCAGACGCCGGCAGTTCTCCTGCTCGACGAACCGACCGGCAATCTCGACGAGCAGAACACGCGGCGGGTCGAATCGCTGCTCACCGATTACCGGCTGCAGCGGCAGGCGGCGCTGCTTTGGGTCAGTCATGACAAGGGTCAGATCGGGCGCGTCGCGCAACGCCACTTCGTCCTCGAGCAGGGGCAACTGCACGAGTGCGGGCGGCGATGAACGTCGTCTCGCTGTCGCCATTCGATCTCGCGCTGGCCGCATTGCTCATCCTGGCGCTGGCCGGCCTGTCGTGGCGACTGCGCATCGGCAGCGAGCGGCAACTGCTGATCTCGGCAGTGCGCAGCACTGTGCAGCTGGTTCTCATCGGTCTCGTGCTGAAGCTCCTGTTCGCCAACGCGCATCCGCTGTGGGTCGGACTGCTGGCGGCGGTGATGCTGGCGGTTGCCGGACGCGAGGTGATGGTTCGCCAGAAGCGTCGTTTCGTCGGCGGCTGGGGTTTCGCGGTCGGTACCCTGTCGATGTTTGTCTCGTCGTTCGCCGTGAGCGTTCTGGCGCTGCTGCTGGTCATCGGCAACGACCCCTGGTACGCCCCGCAGTACGCCATTCCGCTGCTCGGCATGATTCTCGGCAACACGATGAACGGCATTTCGCTCGGGCTCGATCGCCTGACGCAGGATGCGGCAGAAAAGCGGCAGATCATCGAAAGCCGGTTGGCACTGGGGCAGGACGCGCGACGGGCGATCGCCGACAGCCGCCGCGAGGCGATCCGTGTCGGCATGATTCCGATCGTCAATGCCATGTCGGCCGCCGGCATCGTCAGCCTGCCGGGAATGATGACCGGCCAGATTCTCGCCGGGACGCCGCCGGTGGAGGCGGTGAAATACCAGATCCTGGTGATGTTCCTGATTGCCGCCGGCACCGGTTTCGGTACGATGGTTGCGGTCAGCTTCGCCGCCCGGCGCCTGTTCGACGAGCGGCAGCGATTGCGGCTCGATCGCCTGCGGCCACCCCGGGCCTGATCTTCAGTCCATGAACGGGTCGACAAGGCGCTCGAGCTTGTCCGACAGGTCCGGCGCCAGGCAATCGACGATCTGCGGGCGCAGGCTGTTGGCGATCCAGGTGAGCTGTCGCTTGGCCAGCTGGCGGGTGGCGTAGATGCCGCGATCGCGCAGCTCGTTGCGCGGCGCGATGCCATTCTGCACTTCCCACACCTGCCGGTAGCCGACGCAGCGCATCGACGACAACCCGCCGTGCAGCCGGTAGCGGGCGCGCAGTGACTCGACCTCGTCCTCGAGCCCAGCGCCGAGCATGGCCGTGAAACGGTCGGCGATCCGTCGGTGCAGGACGCTGCGCTCACTCGGCACGAGGCCGATCGACAACATGCGGTATGGTGGCGGCGCCTGGCTCGCGGCGGCGATCAGAGCGGACAGCGGCTGGCCGCGGAGACGAAAGACCTCGAGCGCGCGCTGGATGCGCTGCGCGTCGGTGGTGTGCAGGCGTGCCGCCGTGCTCGGGTCGACGGCGGCGAGTTCGGCGTGCAGCGCCGGCCAGCCGCGTGCCGCCGCCTCGCGGTCGATGATCGCACGCGTCGCCGGGTCGGCTGCCGGCAGGTCGGCGAGGCCTTCGCACAGGGCCTTGAAATAAAGCATCGTGCCCCCGACCAGCAGCGGTACGCGGCCGCGGGCAGTGGCTTCGGCCATTGCTGCCAGTGCGTCGCCGCGAAAACGCGCGGCCGAGTAGCTCTCCTCGGGGCTGATCAGGTCGATCAGGCGGTGCGGGAACTCGGCGAGGGTCGCCGCGTCAGGCTTGGCGGTGCCGATGTCCATGCCGCGAAAGACCTGCGCCGAGTCGACGCTGATCAGTTCGACCGGGAAGCGGCGGGCGATCGCCATCGCCGCCATCGTCTTGCCGCTGGCAGTCGGCCCGAGCAGCAGGATCGCCGGCGGCAACCGCTCGACGGGCGTTGCCGGCGACCTCATCGGCCGCGCAGGAACTGCCGGTCGAGATCGGCCATGCTGAGCTGCATCCAGGTCGGCCGGCCGTGGTTGCAGTGGTCTGCCCGCTCGGTTTCCTCCATCTGCCGCAGGAGGGCGTTCATCTCGGCGAGCGACAGCTGGCGGCGCGCGCGGACCGCGCCCTGGCAGGCCATGCTGGCGAGGAGCTGGTTGCGCTGCGCCGTTGCCAGCTGTGTCGCGCCGTGCTCGCGCAGTTCGTGCAGCAGCGAACGCGCGAGAGCGGTCGGATCGGCGGCGAGGAGCAGCGCGGGGACGCTGCGCACCGCGAGCTGTCGCGGGCCGACCGGAGCCAGGTCGAAGCCGAGTCGCTGCAGCGCTGGCGCGCTTTCCTCGGCGGCGGCGACGTCGATCTCGTCGGCGCTGAAGACGGCCGGAATCAGCAGCGCCTGCGATGCCACGTTCTGTTGCTCGAACGCGTGCTTGAGCTTCTCGTAAAGGATGCGCTCGTGCGCCGCGTGCATATCGACGACCACCAGGCCGGCTGCGTTCTGCGCCAGGATGTAGACACCGTGCAGTTGCGCGAGGGCGTATCCCAGCGGCGCCGTCGCGCCATCACCCATCGTCGGCGCCGGTTCGCTCGCCGTTGCCGCTGCCGTGGGCATGCGTGCCGCAGCGACGAAAGCCTCGTAGGCGGCGCTGCGGGTCGCCTCGCTGACGCCCAGCGAAGTCTGCCACGGCGGGCGGCCGCTGCTGGCTGCGAAGGGCTGGCCACGAACGCCGGCCGTTGCCGGCGGCATCGGCAACGGCGAGGCGGCGTCCTCCGGTGTCGCGACCGCCTGGTCTGCTGTCGCTGTCAGCGGTCCGGCGAGACAGCGCTGCACGGCGTGGAAGACGAACTGGTGGATCGCCCGCGAGTCACGAAAGCGGACCTCGGTCTTCTGCGGGTGCACGTTGACGTCGACGGCCGCCGGGTCGAGTTCCAGGAACAGGCAGTAAGCCGGGTAGCGGCTGGTGTGCAGCAGATCCTGGTAGGCCTCGCGCAACGCGTGTGCGAGCAGCCGGTCGCGTACGAAACGACCATTGACGTAACAGTACTGGGCGTCGCCGCGGGCGCGTGAGTAGGCCGGCAAGGCACAGTAGCCGGCGAGGCGGAGTGGCCCGCCGGTGGCATCGACGCAGCGCGACTCGGCGAGAAACTCCTCGCCGAGGATCGCGCCGGCTCGCCCGCGCGCATCGCTGCGCGCCAGGTGCAGGCTGACGCGGCCATTGTGGGCCAGGGTGAACGCCACTTCCGGATGCGCCAGCGCGATGCGCCGCAGGGTTTCGGAGCAATGCGCGAACTCGGTACTCTCGGACTTGAGGAACTTCCGTCGCGCCGGCGTGTTGTAGTAGAGATCGCGCATTTCGACCACGGTTCCGGCGGCGAGAGCGGCCGGTTCAGGCGTCGCGCCGCTCTCGCCGCCGAGTCGCCAGGCATGCGGCTGCACCGCACCGTCATCGCCTTTCGCCCGCGTCGTCAGGGTCACGCGGGCGACGGCAGCGACCGAAGCGAGCGCCTCACCGCGGAAGCCCAGTGTGCCGACGCGTTCGAGGTCGTCGAGCGAGGAGATCTTCGATGTCGCGTGGCGCAAGAGCGCCAGTGGCAGTTCGTCGGCGGCAATGCCGCTGCCGTCGTCGCTGACGCGGATCAGCTTGACGCCACCTTCCTCGAGCTGGACCTGGATCGACGAGCTGCCCGCATCGAGGGCGTTCTCGAGCAGTTCCTTGAGCACCGAGGCCGGTCGGTCGACGACCTCGCCAGCGGCGATCTGGCTGACCAGCAGGTCCGGCAGGAGATGGATTCGCGCTGTTTCGGGCATCTCCGGATTATACCGGCGCGGCTTCCGGTAGAATCGCGGCTTGCCGACAGCTCACCCTCCCGCGCCGATGGAATACCTCGCCAGCTTCATCGACATCATCCTGCACCTCGACAAGCACCTCGCGGTCTTGGTACAGGAATACGGCCAGTGGATCTACGCCATCCTCTTCGTCATCATCTTCAGCGAGACCGGCTTCGTCGTCACCCCCTTCCTGCCAGGCGACTCGCTGCTCTTCGTTGCCGGCGCCCTCGCTGCACTGGGCGGCATGGAAATCGTCGTCCTGCTTGCCGTCCTCGGCGCGGCGGCAGTGCTCGGCAACATGGTGAACTACCAGATTGGCCGTTTCCTCGGGCCGCGGGTGTTTCAGTGGGAGCAGTCGCGCTTCTTCAACCGGGCGGCGCTCGAGAAGACGCACGCCTTCTACGAGAAGCACGGCGGCAAGACACTGGTCATTTCGCGCTTCCTGCCTCTGTTTCGCACCTTTGCGCCGTTCGTCGCCGGCATCGCTGCGATGAGCTATTCCCGCTTCACCTTCTTCAATCTGGTCGGTGGGCTGGGCTGGGTCGGCTCTCTGACACTGGCCGGTTACTGGTTCGGCAACCTGCCCTGGATTCAGAAGAACCTGTCGCTGGTGATCCTGGCGATCATCGCCATCTCGCTGGTGCCGGTGGTCGTCGGCTGGCTCCAGAATCGGCGGGCCTGAGGCATGTCGCAGCGCTGCCCAGTGAAGCCGGCGCCGGTTGCCGTGTGCGCGACCAGCCGGTGCCGCGACCGGTCCTGTGGCCTTCACCGACGGGGGCTGTGGTTGCCGGCAGGGGAGGGGAGATGACCCGGGTCGTCATCCTCATCTCCGGCCGCGGCAGCAACATGGCTTCGCTGCTGGCGGCGGGCGAGTCCGGCGCCCTGCGGGCGACGGTCGTCGGTGTCATCGCCAACCGTCCCGACGCCCAGGGCCTGCTGACTGCAGCGGCGCGTGGCGTACCGACGCGTGTCGTCGATCATCGCTCGTTTGCCGAGCGCGAGGACTTCGACTCGGCGCTCGCGGAGGCGATCGAGACCTTCTTGCCCGACCTCGTCGTTCTCGCCGGATTCATGCGCATTCTCGGTGCTGCCTTCGTGCGTCGCTTCGACGGTCGCCTGATCAATATCCATCCATCGCTGCTGCCGGCCTTCCCTGGTCTGCACACGCATCTGCGCGCACTGTCCGAGGGGGTAAGGATCCACGGTTGTACGGTGCATTTCGTCACTGCCGATCTCGACCACGGGCCGGTCATCATCCAGGCCGCTGTGCCGGTGCTCGATGGCGACGATGAGGCGCTGCTCGCGGCGCGCGTCCTGGCGCAGGAGCACGTCATCTATCCGCAGGCCGTGCGCTGGTTTGCCGAGGGGCGGCTGCGCCTGCAGGACGGCCGCGTGTTGCTCGAAGCGCCGCCGGCTGGCGCCGGCGCCCTGATCGCTCCGCAGCCCGACCCATGCCCGCGCTGCTGATCCTGGCGCTTGCCGCATCGCTTGGTCTGCATACTGTCGTACTGTTCGTGCCGGAGGTCGATCTGTCTTTTCCCGTGGAGCCGCCACCGCTGTCGGCCGAATTGAAGCCACAGGTCGCGACGCCGCCCGCGCACGCCGCGGCACCGGCAACGCCGCGCGCAGCGCCACCACCCCTTGCCCGCAAGAGACGACCGACGGCAACGTCGGGCAGGCCGCCGGAGTCGACGCGGCTGACCACGGCTGATGGGTCAGCCGAAGCGCCGGCACCACCGCCAGCGGCGGCGGCTGCGGAAGAAGGGGATGGCGCGGCCGAGGCGATGGCCGAGCCCGGCACGATGGAGCTGGATGCCGCCCCGGCAACCGATGCAGCGGCCCTGGCCGTTTCCTCCCTGCCGCGGCGCGGGGTCATCCGCTATCGTGTCGATCGCGGCGACCAGGGCTTCCAGATCGGTCACGCGGTGCACTCGTGGCAGGCCGGGGACGGGGTCTACCGCATTACCGCGGTCACCGAGACCAGTGGCCTCATCGGCTTCTTCCGGCCGCTTCGGGTGGAGGCCGAAAGCGTCGGCCGGGTGACCGCAGCCGGTTTGCAGCCGGAACGCTTCGTCACGCGCCAACCGGGGCGGGAAAGGAACGAGCAGGCGGACTTCGACTGGCAGCAACTGCAGGTGCGTTTCGCCGATCGGCCGGCGCAGGCGCTCAGCCCCGGAGCACAGGATCTGTTGTCGCTGAATTACCAGCTTGGCTTGCTTGGGGGCCTCGCGACGGGTCAGGAGCTGGCGGTCGTCACTGGCCGGAAACATGCGCGCCATAGGCTCGAGGTCCTTCCCGACGAGGAGGTCGAGACACCCGCCGGGCGTTTCAACGCCATGCACCTGCGGGTTCCCGGCGTCGCGTCGACCGAAGTCTGGCTGGCCCGCGAGCGCGGCTTGTTGCCGGTCAAGATTCGTTACGTGGACCGCAGGGGCAACCTCTATGTACAGGTGGCGATTGCAATCGAAGTCGGCGAGGAGCCCTGAGCGTGCGCGTGACGCCGGCGTTGTTTGACCATGCGCAAACGCTGCTCGGCGAATTGCTGCGCCTGACGTCCGCCGCCGACCAGGTGGTTGCCGCCTACTTCCGGCAGCATCGCGAACTGGGTCATGACGAGCGCGGCTTCATTGCCGAACTGGTGTTCGCGGTCTTGCGGCGCCAGCGTTCGCTGGCGGCCCGTTGCGCCGACGACCTGAGTTCGCGCCGCCTGCTTCTGGCGGCGCTCGCCTGCGTGCAGGGAATGAACCGGCGTCAACTGGCGGAGGTCCTGAGCGAGTCGGAGAGCAAGTGGCTGGCGCAGGCAAAGGCGGTGCGGATCGAGGATCTGCCGGCTGCCGTGCGCCTCGATCTCCCCGACTGGCTGTACGCCGAGTTGCTTGCCGGTTTCGCCGCCGATGAGCTCGAGCGGCTGGCAGCCGCGCTCAATCAGCCGGCACCGCTCGACCTGCGGGTGAATCCGCTGCGGGGCGGGCGCGATGAGGTGCTGGCGAAGCTGCTGGCGAGTGGTCTGGCAGCCACTGCCTGCCCGTATTCGCCCCTGGGGATACGCCTGGCGGGCAAGCCGGCGCTGGCGAAGCATCCGTTGTTCGTCGATGGCAGCATCGAGGTGCAGGACGAAGGCAGCCAGTTGCTCGGTTTTCTGCTGCAGCCCCGGCGTGGTCAGATGGTCGCCGACTTCTGTGCCGGCGCCGGCGGCAAGACCCTGCTGCTCGGGGCACTGATGCGCTCGCAGGGCAGGCTCTATGCCTTCGACGTTGCCGAACGCCGGCTGGCGAAGCTGAAGCCACGCTTGGCGCGTTCCGGGCTGTCGAACGTCTACCCGGTGCGCATCGATTCCGAGCGCGACCCGCGCGTCGGCCGGCTGGCCGGCAAGCTCGATCGCGTCCTGGTTGACGCGCCGTGCTCGGGTCTTGGCACGCTGCGGCGGAATCCCGACCTCAAGTGGCGACAGAATCCGGCGAGTGTCGGCGAACTGGCGGCGAAGCAGGCGGCGATCCTCGTCGCCGCTGCCAACCTGGTGAAGCCGGGCGGACGGCTGGTTTACGCCACGTGCAGCCTGCTCGACGCGGAGAACGACCGTGTCGTCGATGCCTTTCTGGCGCAGAACCCGCAGTTCGTCGTCCGTCCGGCGGCGCGGATCCTGCAGCAGCAGGACATTGCTCTCGATACCGGTGAGCGACTGCGACTGCTGCCGCATCGGCATGCAACCGACGGTTTTTTTGCGACAGTACTGGAGAGGCGATGAACGAGAAGGAGATGTTTGCCCTGTTGCTGGAACTCTGGCGTGATCTGCGCAATCCGGGCTTTCTCTGGCAGGTGTTTGCCCTCGCGCTCAGCCTGCTCGCCGCCTGGGGCGCGACGCGTACCTGGCAGCGGCGCGCGGCCGCCGTCGCGGCGGAGCCCTACGGTGCCCTGCGCGCCTTTGGCAGCGGCAGCCTGAAGCGTGTTTCGTTCCCGCTGCTGGCGTTGCTGCTGGTCGTGGTTGTCCGGCGCGCCTTCCGCTACTGGCAGCTCGGGCCGGTCAGCCTGCTCGACCTGGCGGTGCCGTTGCTGCTGTCGATGGCGCTCGTGCGCGCCGCGGTCTATCTGTTGCGCCACGCCTTCTCGCCGAGTGGCTGGCTGGCGACCTCCGAGCGCTGGATTGCGACCGTCGTCTGGCTTGGTTTCGCTCTGCACCTGACCGGTCTCGCCGGTCCGCTGATTGACCTCCTGCAGCAGGTGAGCTTCACTGCCGGCAGGCAGACGCTCGACCTGTGGACGCTGCTCAGCGGGCTGGTGACGGTGGTGGTGACGGTGCTGCTGGCATTGTGGCTGTCGGGCGAGATCGAGGCGCGGTTGCTGGCGAACGAGGCGATGGACTCCAACATCCGCGTCGTCCTCGGCCGCCTGGTCAAGGCCGTCCTGTCGGTGATCGCGCTCCTGCTCGGGCTGTCGATCGTCGGCATCGACATCACCGCGCTGTCGGTCTTCAGCGGCGCACTCGCCGTCGGCCTCGGCCTCGGCCTGCAGAAGATCGCCAGCAACTATGTCAGTGGATTCATCATCCTGCTCGACCAATCCATTCGTCTCGGTCACCTGGTGGCGCTCGATACCAACACCGCGGGCGTCGTGACCAAGATCACCTCGCGCTACACCGTCCTGCGGATGCTCACTGGAACCGAAGTGATCGTCCCGAACGAGTACCTGGTCTCCAATATCGTCCGCAACGAGTCGTACAGCGATTCGCAGGTTCGCGTCGTCGTTTCGCTGCAGGTGAGCTACGGTGCCGACCTCGAACTGGCGATGCGACTGATGGACGATGCGGCAAGGGCGCAGCCGCGGGTGTTGGCCGAGCCGGCACCGCAGGTATTGCTGACCAGTTTCGCCGACAGCGGCATCAACCTCGACCTGGGCTTCTGGATCGGCGATCCGCAGCAGGGAACCGGCGCCGTCCGTTCGGCGATCAACATGGCGATCTGGCGCTCGTTTCGCGAGAACGGCATAGAGATTCCCTTCCCGCAACGTGAAGTGCGGCTGATTGGCAGTCCGGCGGCAGTGGCCACACGGGCGGCGGACTGAGGACTTCCCGCCAGCGCCGGGGCAGCGGCCAGGGAGAAAAAAAAAGCCCCGCGCAAGATTGGCGCGGGGCGGAAGTCCGTCGTTCGGACGGGCGGAAGGGAGGGGCAACCAGGCACAGCAGAAAAACTCGGATTACAGTTGCACAACACAGGGTACAGCGCTGCAAGGCGGACGGGATTCAGCGTCGTTTGCCGCGAACCCTTGCTCGCCAGCAGCGGAAGGCGTACCAGGCCAGCGAGCCGACGGCAGCGGCCAGCGCCGCCTGGAGCAGGTTCATCTCGCCGGCACTGAGCAGATCCCAGGCGACGATGCCGACGAAAAGTCCGACTCCTTCGCTGATGGGGAACGGCTCGGACGGCACCGCCAGCGAATTCATGCGCAGTTGTGACCACGATGCTCGACGCGGCCACAATGGACCGCCGCATCGTCCTCGCGGGACTCCGGCGACGCGCCGGGGGCCGGTTCGCCGGAAAAAAGGTGCTGCCGCGTCGCGGCAAGGAATCGCTCGCAATTGAGTTTGAACTCGCTCATCTCGTCTCCTGGGTCATTGCTTCATCAACGGGACGGATGATAGTCGGCGGATGGCTTGCAGGTCTGCAGCGATTGCGTCAGCTTTCCGTGACGTTCTGTGACAGTGGCCAGTTCAGCGTCAGACGGGCGCCGCCGAGTGGCGACTCGCCGGCGCTGGCGCGGCCGTTGTGCTGTTCCAGAACCAGGCGCGCGATCGCCAGGCCAAGGCCGTAGCCACCGGTCGAGCGGTCGCGCGAACGGTCGAGGCGGGTGAAGGCCGAGAAGACGCGGTCGCGCTCTTCGACCGGGATGCCGATGCCATCGTCGTCGACATGCACCCGGATCTCGCCATCGGCCACCTCGGCACTGACACGGACTCGCGTCCGGGCGTAGCGGATCGCGTTGCGCAGCAGGTTGCCGATGGCGTAGGGCATGCTCCTGCGATCGAGTTCGACGTGCAGCAGGGGCGGCAGGGTGGCGCTGTCCACCTGCAGATCGAGCTTGCGCGCGAGGACGCGGACGGCCTCCACCTGTGCCTCGAGCCAGGGAGCAAACTCGACCTCGGTCAGCTGCAGCTCGGGCTGCTCACGTTCGAAACGGGCATAGGTCAGGCTTGAGTCGATCAGTCCGTCCAGTTCATCGAGGTCACCTTCCATGGCTCCCGCCATGCGCTCGCGTTCAGCCCGGTCGTCGGTGGCGGCGAGCATCTCGAGCGCGAAGCGCAGACGCGCGATCGGTGTCCGCAGTTCGTGCGAGATCGCGCTCGACAGCTCCTTCTGCGTGGCGATCAGGCGCTGGATGCGCTCGGCCATGCCATTCAGGGTTTCGGCCAGTGGCCTGAAGGCGCTGCTGCGCATCGCCGGTGCGCGCGCAACGAAGAATCCCTCGCCGAGTGAACGCGCGGTCTGGCGCATCGCTTCCAGATCCCGCCAGACGGGATGGACCCACAGCCAGACGACGATCGCCAGGCAGACGCCGATCAAGCTCCAGGTCAGCAGGCTGATGCGCAGGTCGAGCGGCATGCCACGCTGATACTCCGGATTCCGTTCCGGGGAGATCGGTCCGACGACGAGGATCTGCGGCGTCTGTTTCAGGCGGTGATAGATGATGTCCCCTTGGGCGTCGATCGCCAGTTCGCCGCTGTCGAGCTTTTCGGCCTCTTTCGGGGGCAGCATCAGCGTCCAGCGGTCGACGATGTCGAGGCGATAGGCGAACTTCTGATCGAGAGCCTTGATCGCTCGCATCCACTCCGAGCGTGGTCGGCGGAACAATTCCTCCTCGATCAGCAACACCGTGCCGCGCATGAAGCGGCTGGTGTAGTCGTCGGTGATTCCCTTCACTGCGGTCGAGATGACGAAGTCGGCAAAGATCGCAATGGCGACGAAGGACCCCATGACCAGCAGGTAGAAGTTGAAGAACAGCCGGGACAGGCTGTAGCGGCCGCGCCAGGGTTCCGGCTTGTAGGTGCCGAGGATGGCGAGCAGCCTGTTGTTGCCGCTATTGCCAGTCATGTCTGCTGAAGAGGTAGCCCTTGCCGCGCACCGTCTTGATTCGCGTCGGGTTTTCCGGATCGTCGCCAAGCTTGCGGCGCAGGCGGGAGATGCGCGCGTCGATCGAGCGGTCGAGGCCGTCGAAACCGATGCCGCGCAGTTCCTGCAACAGGTCGTCGCGCGACAGGATGCTGCCGGCGTGGCGTGCGAGCAGCCAGAGCAGGTCGAACTCGGCGGTCGTCAGGTCGATCCGATCGTCGCCGAGCGAGGTGCTGCGCGTCGCCTGGCTGATGCGAAAGCGGCCGAAAGTCAGTTCGACCGGTGCGCCGGCATCGCCCCCCTCGCCGCTGCCCGGCGTTGCCGGCGCGCGCCGCAGCAGCGCCTTGATGCGCGCGAGCAGCAGGCGTGGCTGGACCGGTTTGGCGATGTAGTCGTCGGCGCCGAGTTCGAGACCGAGGATCTGGTCGAAGTCCTCATCACGGGCGGTGAGCATCAGGATCACGCCGGCGTAGTGCGCGCGCACCGCCCGGCAGACCTCGAAACCATCCTTCCCCGGCAGCATCACGTCCAGAATCACCAGATCGGGACGCTCGTCGAGGATGCGCGTCTCGGCGCGCCCACCTTGCGGCTCGATCGAGACCTCGAAGTCGTTCTTGCGCAGGTATTCGGCGGTGAGGTCGGCGAGGCGCGCATCATCCTCGACGAGCAGGATTCGTGTCTTCATGGCTCAATGATAACGGCTTGTGCGCGTGCGAGAAACGTCTGCCGCGCGAAGCACCGCTGCGCGGTGGCCGGCCGGGCCCTGCGACCGGGAGCCGGGCGGCGCGTCCTCACCGGCGTTTGGTGGTGGCGCCCGATTGCCTTAAAATCGCCGGCTGCCCAACTTTTCCGGAATGTCGCGCATGTACGCTGGAATGGTCGATTGGCCCTGGTGGGGCTACGTCCTGATGACCCTCGGCCTGACCCACGTCACGATCGTTGCGGTGACGGTCTTCCTGCATCGGCAGCAGGCGCATCGTGCGCTCGAGTTGCACCCCCTGGTGGCCCATTTCTTCCGTCTCTGGTTGTGGTTGACCACCGGCATGGTGACGAAGGAGTGGGCGGCGGTCCACCGCAAGCATCACGCCCGCTGCGAGACGGTGGATGATCCGCACAGCCCGCAGGTGCATGGCATCCACCGGGTCCTGTGGACCGGCGTCTTCCTCTATGTCGCGGAGGCCAGGAAGCGCGATACCCTGCAGCGTTACGGTCACGGCACACCGGATGACTGGCTCGAGAGGCATCTGTATACGCCGTGGCACAAACTGGGCGTCGCCATCATGCTGGCCGTGGATGTGCTGGTCTTCGGCATTGCTGCCGGGTCGCTGATCTGGCTGGTCCAGATGGCCTGGATTCCCTTCTGGGCAGCCGGCGTCATCAACGGCCTCGGGCATTTCTGGGGCTACCGCAACTTCAGCCCGGCCGATGCGAGTACGAACATCAGCCCTTGGGGCCTCCTGATCGGCGGCGAGGAACTGCACAACAACCATCATACCTTTCCCACGTCGGCCCGATTGTCGATCCGGTGGTACGAGTTCGATCTCGGATGGCTCTACATCCGCATCCTGGCAGCGCTTCGCCTGGCACAGATCAAGCGGGTCGCGCCCAGACCGCGCCTGGGAGGCCTGCGGCCGGTGGTCGACGCCAACACCCTGCAGGCGGTGATTGCCAACCGCTACGACCTGCTGGCCCAGTATGCCCGCTCGCTGAAGCAGGTGTATCGCGAGGAACTCGCCCGACTGCAGCACGGCCGGCGCTTCCGCGGCCTGAAGCGCTGGCTCGCTGCCGATTCACGGACGATCCCGCAGGAGGCTCGCGGCAGGCTCGAAATGATGCTGGACGAAAGTCGAGCGCTGCAGACCGCATACGCCATGCGCGATGAACTGATCGCGCTCTGGGAGCGGTCGAACGTCTCCGGCGAGTTCCTCCTCAAGGCGCTGCAGGACTGGTGTGAGCGGGCCGAGAACTCGGGCGTGCGGCAGTTGCGGGAACTGTCTCTGCGCCTGCGCAGCTATGTCCCGGTCTGAGCGGTGAAACCCCTGGTCGGGCGATCGCCGCGCACGATCCTGCTCCTGCTGGCCGCGGCGGCAATCGGTCTGACTCTGGCCGGCTGGGGGATCGGCGAGATCATGCGCCTGCAGCCCTGCCCACTGTGCATCTTCCAGCGCCTGCTCTTCCTGTCGATCGCCTTGCTCGCGCTGGTCGGCGCACTGTTGCCCGCTGCCGCCCGCGTGTCGAGCATCCTGTTGGCCGTGGTGGCGGCCGGCGGCGTGGCGACCGCGGCTTATCAGAGCTGGCTGCAATACCTGCCGCAGGAGGGGATGGAGTGCGGTTTCGGCGAGCCGACGCTGATCGAGCGGATCGTCGACTGGTTTGGCGCCCTGTGGCCACAGATGTTTCTCGCCACCGGTTTCTGCTCGAGCAAGGACTGGGTCCTGCTCGGCCTGTCGATGGCCAACTGGTCGGGGCTTTGCTTCATCGGCTTCCTCGCCGCCGCTGGCGTGATGCTGCGACGGCGCAGCGACTGACGGTGCCCATGCGCCTGGCGGCACAGCGGCGGCAGAGGTTGTGAAGCAACCCCCCGCGCGACCGATCTGCGGCGTTGCGCACGCGCTCACCCCTTGCCCATCGATCTGACAGGTCTCGTCTTTCGCTCGCTTGCGACTCGCATCACGGCCTGCTGGCGACGATTTCTTCACAAGCTCTCAGGCGTGCCCGGTGCTGCCAAAACCGCCATCGCCACGGGCGCTGGCGGCGAAGTCGTCGACGACGTTGAACGACATCTGCAGCACCGGTACCACCACCAGTTGCGCCAATCGGTCGAGCGGTCGCAGCATGAAGGGTTCGTGCCCGCGGTTCCAGGTCGACACCATGATCTCGCCCTGGTAGTCGGAGTCGATCAGGCCGACCAGATTGCCGAGCACGATGCCATGCCGGTGGCCGAGGCCTGAGCGCGGCAGGATCATCGCTGCCAGTCCCGGATCAGCCAGGTGGATCGCGATGCCGGTCGGAATCAGGCGCGTCTCGCCGGGTGCGATGACGAGCGGCTGCTCGATGCAGGCGCGCAGGTCGAGCCCGGCCGATCCCGCTGTCGCGTAGTGCGGCGGCTGCTCGCGCAGGCGCGCGTCGAGCAGTTTGATGTCCACCTTCTGGCCGCGTCCGCTCATCCGCGTTTCGCCAGCAGGCCGGCGATGTGCGCCACCAGTTGCCGGGCGAGCACGAGCTTGGAAGCTGCTGCCAGGGGGTGCTGGCCGTCGTCGTCGAACAGGATCAGCCGGTTGTCGTCGCCACCAAAGCCGTCCTGGATCAGGTTGCCGACGATGAGCGGAATGCCCTTGCTGCGGCGCTTCTGCTCGGCGTAGAGGGCGAGGTGCTCGCTCTCGGCGGCGAAACCGACGCACAGCGGCGGCGCGGGCAGGGCGGCGACCTCGGCGAGAATGTCCGGATTCAGCACCAACTCGATCGCCGGTGGTGTCACCTGCGCGCCCTTCTTGATCTTCTGCGTGATGGTCCGCGCCGGGCGGTAGTCCGCGACCGCGGCAACGGCGATGAAGACCCCGTGCCGGGCCACATGCGCCATGACCTCGGCGTGCATGTCGCGTGCACTGGTGACGTCGATGCGGTTGACACCGGTCGGGCAGGGCAGGTGGACCGGGCCCGAGACCAGGGTCACCCGTGCACCCGCCTCGCGCGCCGCGCGCGCGATGGCGTAACCCATCCTGCCGCTCGACAGGTTGGTGATGCCGCGTACCGGATCGATCGCCTCGAAGGTCGGGCCGGCCGTCAGGAGGACGTCGACGTCCGGCAGCAGACGGGGCTGGAAGTGGGCGATTAGTCCGTCGAGGATGTCCTGCGCTTCGAGCATCCGGCCGAGGCCGCTCTCGCCACAGGCCTGGTCGCCACAGCCCGGACCGAGGATGGCGACGCCGTCGGCGCGCAACGTCGCCACGTTGCGCGTGGTTGCCGGGTTCTCCCACATCTGCCGGTTCATCGCCGGTGCCAGCAGCAGCGGGCAGTCGCGCGCGAGCACCAGGGTCGTCAGCAGGTCGTCGGCGAGGCCGTTCGCGATCTTGGCCATGAAGTCCGCCGAAGCGGGAGCGATCAGCACGGCATCGGCGGCGCGCGACAGGTCGATGTGCGCCATGTTGTTCGCCACCCGTGGATCCCACTGGTCGCAGAACACCGGCTGCCCGGAAAGCGCCTGAAAGGTGACCGGGGTGACGAAACGTGTGGCGGCTTCACTCATCACCACCTGCACCGAGGCCCCCTCGCGGCTCAGCAGGCGAAGCAGTTCGGCCGCCTTGTAGGCGGCGATGCCGCCAGTAACCCCGAGAAGGATGCGTTTTCCAGCCAGTTCCATGCAAAGCCCGCCTGCCCGTTCATGATCCCAGGCGGCACATTCTACTGGAGATGCGGCGGTGAAGGCAGCAGCCGTCCTGCCGCGCGCGAATGCTTCTGCCGCATCGCCGACACCGCTACAATGAAAGCCCAGGAAGCTGCAGCGAGGGGGCGGAGATGGCGATCACCGACTGGCCGGAGGACGAGCGACCGCGCGAGCGTCTGCTCGCGCGTGGCGCGGCGTCGCTCTCCGATGCCGAACTGCTGGCGATATTCCTGCGTGTGGGCAGCAGGGGCACGAGCGCCGTCGACCTGGCGCGCGACCTGATCCGTCGTTTCGGCAGCCTCAACAGCCTGTTCGCCGCCGGGCGCAACGAGTTCACCGATGTGCCCGGGATGGGCCCGGCGAAATATGCCCAGTTGCAGGCCGTTCTCGAGATGGCGCGGCGGGCACTGACCGAGGAAATGAAGCAGCGCAGCACCTTTGCCTCACCCGGCGCCGTGCGTGATTATCTGCGACTGCATCTGGCCGGCCTCGAGCATGAGGTCTTCGTCGCCCTCTGGCTGGATGCGCAGAATCGCCTGATCGCTGCTGAGGAACTGTTCCGCGGTACCCTGACGCAGACCAGCGTCTATCCGCGCGAGGTCGTCAAGCGGGCGCTGTGGCACAATGCGGCGGCAGTGGTCCTGGCACACAATCACCCGTCGGGGGTCGCCGAACCGTCGCGTGCCGACGAGTTGTTGACCAGCGAACTGAAGCAGGTCCTGGCGCTGGTCGAGGTGCGGGTGCTCGATCACTTCATCGTCGCGGCACAGGCCGCACCGCTGTCCTTTGCCGAACGCGGGCTCCTCTAGCGGTATGGTGGAAATCGCTTGAAAACAACTGCCTGCATCGGCTAGAATCGCGGGCTTTCTTCCTGAATCAATTGGAGCAACGATCATGGCGCGTGTTTGCCAGGTGACGGGCAAGAGCCCGATGGCGGGGAACAACGTTTCCCATGCCAACAATAGAACGAAGCGCCGCTTCCTGCCGAATCTGCAGTATCGCCGTTTCTGGATCGAGAGCGAGAAGCGCTGGGTGCGCCTGCGCGTCTCGAATGCCGGTTTGCGGACCATTGACAAGAACGGTATCGACGTCGTGCTCGCCGAGTTGCGGGCGCGCGGCGAGATCTGAGGGGGAGAACGGACATGCGCGACAAGATCAAACTCGAGTCCACGGCCGGTACCGGACACTTCTACACCACGACCAAGAACAAGAAGACCATGCCGGGCAAGATGGAGATCAAGAAGTACGATCCGAAAGCCCGCAAGCACGTGATGTACAAGGAAATGAAGCTCCGCTAGGGGCTGCCTTCGGCTCGGCGGGAAGCACCGCGCCAGCCGCTTCCGGCGGCGATCCCCGCCTCACCTTCCGCATTGTGCCGCTGCCAGGCGCTGGCCCGATGCCAGCCGCCTCCCGGCGCCCTGCGACTACTGCGCGGCTCCGACCAGCCGCCGGTCGCGGACGCTCTTGGCCAGGATCTCGAGGACGGCCAGCGAATCCTCCCATCCAAGGCAGGCATCGGTGATGCTCCTGCCGTACTCGAGCGGCTGTCCCGGCACCAGGTCCTGCCGCCCTTCGACGAGATGGGACTCCAGCATCAGGCCGATGATTCGCTCGTCACCCGCCGCGACCTGGCTGGCGACGTCGCGCGCCACCTCGATCTGCTGCTTGAAGCGCTTGTTGCTGTTGGCATGCGAGGCGTCGACCATCAGGCGTGCCGCCAGGCCGGCCGAGGCAATCTCCCGGCACGCGGCTTCGACATGAGTTGCGTCATGGTTCGGTTCCCGGCCACCGCGCAGGATCACGTGGCAATCCTCGTTGCCGCCGGTCGAGACGATGGCCGAATGGCCGGCCTTGGTGACCGACAGGAAGTGATGCGGTGACTGTGCGGCGCGGATCGCGTCGATGGCGATGCGGATGTTGCCGTCGGTGCCGTTCTTGAAGCCGACCGGGCAGGAGAGGCCCGAGGCCAGTTCGCGGTGCACCTGCGATTCGGTCGTACGGGCGCCGATCGCGCCCCAGGCAATCAGGTCCGCGGTGTACTGCGGTGTGATCGTGTCGAGGAATTCGGTGGCGCAGGGCAGCCCCATGTCGTTGATCTCGAGCAGCAGGCCACGCGCCAGGCGCAGCCCCTCATTGATCCGGAAGCTGTTGTCGAGCCGCGGGTCGTTGATCAGCCCTTTCCAGCCGACCGTTGTCCGCGGCTTCTCGAAGTACACCCGCATGACGAGCAGCAGATCATCCTGGAAGTGCGCAACCTCCGCCTGCAGCCGGCGTGCGTAATCGAGCGCCGAGTCGACGGCGTGGATCGAGCAGGGGCCGACGACGACCAGCAGGCGGGTATCCGCCCCGTGCAGGATGCGGTGGATGCTCTGGCGGGTATTGTAGGTCGTCAGCGCAGCGCGTACCCCGACCGGGAACTCGCGGAAGACATGGGCCGGTGGGACCAGTTCCTTGATCTCCCTGATGCGGACGTCGTCGGTCGTGGGCTTGCTCTGCAAGGTCATCGTAGTGCTCTCCTGACTGCCTGCGGCGGTGCAAAAAAGGCTGGATTCTAATCGAAAGCTGCCCTTGATGACGCTGCGGCACGGTCATGTCGGCGTCACCCTTCGCACCGTGCGCGAGCGAACCACTCGTTGCGTCATGGACAGCGGCCTGGCTCCCGACCGGCCGCTGGCGGTTCGACAGCCGCTGCCACCCGCTCGCCCGCGACGGCCAGGCTCGCTCGCGCGTGCTCACGGGCGATGGCGATGAAGTCCGCCTCTCGGGCGGTGAAGGCGTCGACGATGTCCGGGTCGAAATGGCTGCCGCGGCCTTCGCGGATGATGCGTCCGGCCTGCTCGAACGGCAAGGGGCATTTATAGATCCTCGCGGCGATCAGCGCATCGAAGACGTCGGCAAGGGCCATCAGGCGCGCGGCGATGGGAATCGCGTCGCCGGCGAGACCGTCCGGATAGCCCGAACCATCCCATCGTTCGTGGTGCGAGCGCGTGATCTCCTTGGCCATGCGCAGGAAGTCGACAGGCTGCTCGCTGTCCTGCTCCGCCTGTTGGATGGCCTGAAATCCGAGCAGACTGTGGGCCTTCATGATCTCGCGCTCCTCCGCTGTCAGCCTGCCCGGCTTGAGGAGGATTTCATCGCGGATGCCGACCTTGCCGATATCGTGCAGCGGTGCGGACTTGGCGAGGAGCTCGGTGTTCTGCCGCGTCAGAAAGGCGGCAAAGCGTGGGTGGCCGCTGAGCTCTTCGGCCAGGATGCGGACGTAGCGCTGTGTGCGACGCAGGTGGTTGCCGGTTTCCGGATCGCGAACCTCGGCCAGCCGGGCCAGTGCGCGAATGCCAGCATCCTGGATCAGGAGGTTGTCCGCCAGTCGGCGGGCGACTTCCGCCGTCAGGCTTCGATCCTGATCCAGCAGTCGGGCGCGAGCCGACTGCAGCTCGAGCTGAATGCCGACCCGCGCGGCGACGGTCGCCGGTCGCAGCGGCCGCTGCAGGTAATCGTCAGCTCCCTGTTCGAGCCAGCTCGCTTCGTCGGCGCCCTCACCCGAGCTGATGACGATGATCGGGGTGGCTGCGCTGGCCGCGCACTGCCGCAGGCGATCAAGAAACGGACGGCGGTCGATCGCCGCCATCGGTGCATCGAGCAGGACCAGATCGGGGCGAGGCGCATCTGCGGTGAACTGCAGCGCCTGTTGCAGCGAGGCGGCAACTCGCAGCCTGTGCCGTGTGGCAAGCACGTGATCGACTGTGGCCAAATCATCGGCCCGGTCGGTGATGATGAGTATGGTTGCCATGCGTCCCCCAGCAGAGGTCGGGTGGAGCCTCGCGCCATTATCGCATCACTGCTCCTGGCCGACAGCTCAGTCTTGACGGGCGGCACACGAATGTCTAAGATCCTGCCCGCACGTTCCTCGATAGCTCAGTCGGTAGAGCGTCGGACTGTTAATCCGTAGGTCCCTGGTTCGAGCCCAGGTCGGGGAGCCAAAGAAATCAAGCACTTAGGCCACTTTAGAAGGTGGCCTTTTTGCTTTCTGGCCTTCATGTAGCCACCATGTAGCCAAATCAGAGCAATTTGAGGCCACCCCGGCCGGCAGACTGGCGCCGACGTCGATCGGTTATCGATCGACCACAGGTGGCGCCACGTCGCACTGGAGCAGATCAGCGCGACGTTGCTGCCTGATTGGCAGCAGCAGCGCTCGCGTCAGCCCAGGTGATCGCTGGCTCCGTGTGCTCTTGCTCGTCGCCTTCGCTCGCAGAATGACCAGGCGCATAGGCTCCGGCTTGCGGCCTTGGTTTGAACACATTGCCGCGCAGATCCTCGAGCACGTCGCTCAGGAGGCTCTTGTTGCCCCGACTGGACGGATGCATCGACGCCGCAGCAAGCTGCGCCTCGAACTTGCTGCCGCAGTAGGTCACACCCTTCTCGGTTCGCGGCCTGTCGGTCGGCTTCATCGGCACCAGCAGGATGAGGAAGTCCCCGCGAGCTGTCGCTTCCTCAACCTGTCGCCGGTATTCCGCCCATGCCTCGGCCGGCGCATCGCTCGCCGGCTCACTCAACATGCAGACCGCCGGTCTCGGCTTCGGGAGCAGGACGTCTTCCAGTTTTGCGAGGCGCCGTTGCAGGGCGCTCACTGGAGTGCCTGCTCAGGCAGCAGGAGCACGCGGCACGGACGCCGCTCCGTGCGTGCCAGTGCTTCGGCCTTCGCCCGTTCCACGAAGTCGTCTTCGGCCTCGTCGGCGCAGCGGTCGACGATCTGGTCACCGCTGACGGCGCGAACAACCTCATCACCATCGGGGTCGATGATGCGGCGGATGATGATGGCGATGGAGTTCGCATCGGGGTGTGCGGCCCGTTCCAGCTTGGCCGTGCGTCGTGCGAGCGGATTCATTGCAATACCTCTTTCCGGGAAGAGAGACTCGCGGGAGGGGCGCCGGTCTGTAGCGCCTCGTGCCGTTCAACAATCGCATCCCATTTCGCCGATACCGCGCCGTCGCCTTGCCACTGCCGATAGTTCGAGGATGTTGTCTGCCGCACCTCGCCCTGACGGTCGGTCGCCGAAGTTCGCCCGGCCAGCCAGTCACGAAACGCGACCAGACTACCGAAGTCGGCCAGCATTTCGGTGCGGCTCGTTCCCATCTTCTCAAGGCTTCTATCCACTTCGGTGCCAATTTCGCCACGTGCGGAAATTTCTTCGAGCTTGGACAGACGTTTGTTGAGTGCCGCGATCATGCTTCACCCCGTGCCATGCGTCGCTCATGGATTAGGTCAGCGATGCGACTCTGGCCCGGCACGTACTCCCGCCGTGGTCGCGTGATACCGGCCTGCCTGTCGGCATACACTTGTCGTATGGCATCGGCGACGCTCGTTCCAGGATTCGCTTCCTGTTCGAGCTTCGTCAATCTTCGTCCAAGTGCTGCCGTCACTTCTTGCTCTCCAGTGCTGCGATGCGCTGTTCAAGCTCAAGTGTCTCAACGGCCTTCCGGCGCGCTTCGACGATGCCGGCCAGAGTCGCGGCCTCGCCGGGCAGAAGGTCGCCGGCCGCCACCGCTTGCAAGATGGCGTTCTGCGCTTCAGCGATACCCTCGGCAGATCCCGTATCTGGCAAGGCGAGGAAGATCGGGCGCTCCTTCGCAACCGGAACCAGCCGCTCGATCACCAGCCGTGCAGCGCTCATGTCACCTTCCTTCGCCAGGTCCACCACCTTTCTGGCGATAGCATCGGCGCCTTCCTCCATCGCGGCCAAGGCAACCAAAGTGACACGGTTGCGGCTTCCCCTTGGTCGCCCCTTCGGATTGCCGGACTGGCCAGGCTTCCAGCCAGGACGCAGGTTTTCGGCTTTCGTCGTTTCGTTCATCCTTTGTTCCTCGACGGTGTTTTTTCAGCGCCGGGTTGTTCCGTGACACTCACGAACTCATAGCGCCGGCCGATTTCAGCCCAGGCGCGTTGTGCAGAAAGCCGAGCGGATTCTGACGCTTCGACCCGTCCCAGAACCGCCAGCAGCGCCCGCAGTGGCGCGTTCTGCTCATCGCCGATGGCGTCTAGCGCCGCGCGGCTGTCACGCTGGCGCTGCGCGCGCTTGCGCTCCGCAGCGCTCAACGCTTGCTCACCCAGGCGCGGGCGGCCGCGTTTCGGGACTGTCACAGATTTGTCGGACATCGGTTCCCCGTTGGTTTCGTGACAATCACAATATTACCAGATCGACCGACGTCGGGGACGTTCGTTCCAAGGAGCGTGTCGCGGTTGTCAACAACGAGAACACGGGGAGCGCCGTGACGTGGACGTTTCGAGAGGGTGGCGTGTCCCAGACTGTTGAAGCAGCAACCCTCCGGCGACGACAAGCTTTTGACACGGGATGATGCTCGCGTACAATCTGGCCGCGTGCCGCCCTCTGGACGCTTCACACAAGCCGCGATACGGAATGCTCGCCGTCCTGCAGTGCCGTTTTTTCCGGCGGCAATCAGGCTGTCGCCGCCGTGTGCATACCCGTACTCGCCGTCAGCCAGTGAGAAACGGGAATCACGACAGGCGCCTCGACACCTGCCTCCGAAAGAACCGATCCCTGCGCCGATGATCCTGACCCCGCACCACGCCAAGTACTTCGCCCACGACCTCACCCGTCGCGCGGCGACTGGCATGGACCGTCTGTCGATGTCGCTTTTCGATGCGGCGGTGGATCTCAACCCGCACCAGATCGAGGCGGCGCTCTTCGCCTTGCAGTCGCCGCTATCCAAGGGCGTGATCCTGGCCGACGAGGTTGGTCTCGGGAAAACGATCGAGGCGGGTATCGTGCTCTGTCAGTTCTGGGCTGAGCGCAAGCGCCGTCTGCTGGTGATCTGCCCGGCATCACTGCGCAAGCAGTGGGCAATGGAGTTGCAGGAGAAGTTCAACCTCCCCACGCGGGTGCTCGACGCCAAATCCTATCGCGAGGCACAACGGAGTGGCGGCGCGCCCTTGGGCGAGAAGGCCGTACTCATCCTGTCGCTGAACTACGCGAGCACCTTGCGCGAGGAACTCAAGACCTTCGCTTGGGATCTGGTGGTCATCGACGAAGCCCACAAGCTGCGCAACGCTTATCGGCCGAGCAACAAGCTGGGCCAAGGCATACGCTGGGCGACCGAAGACTGTCGCAAGATCCTGCTCACGGCAACGCCGCTGCAGAACTCCCTTCTCGAACTGTACGGGCTATCGACCCTCCTTGACGAGCATCTGTTCGGGGATCTCAACTCCTTCCGATCTCAGTATGCCAGCGCTGGCAGTAGCGTCAGCGAGTTGCGCCAGCGGCTCGCCGGTTTCTGCAAGCGCACACTGCGTAACCAGGTCACCGAGTACATCCGCTACACCGAGCGGCGGCCGATCACGCGGCCGTTCACGCCCAGCGACGACGAACACGCGCTCTACGAGGCGGTGTCTGGATTCCTGCAGCGCGAAGACAGCTACGCGCTGCCCTCGCGCCAGCGGCATCTGACCGCGCTGATCCTGCGCAAGCTGCTGGCCTCCTCCTCGCCAGCGATCGCGGCTACCCTCGACACCCTGCGTGCCCGTCTCGAAAAGCTGAGCGACGACAAGATAGTCGACGACCCCGAGTTGACCGAGGGTCTGATCGATTCCGAGGAGATCGAGGACGACCTGCTCGATGAGATCCTCGGGGAGTCTGCCGAAGCCGACGCCGGCAACGCGCCACACACCATTGATCGCCAGCAGCTTCGGGAAGAGATCGAGATTCTGCAGCGGCTCGCAGACTGGGCGCGCAGCATCGGCACCGACACCAAGACAAGAACATTGCTCACCGCGCTGGACATCGGTTTCGCACAGATGACTGCCACCGGAGCCGCACGCAAGGCGCTGCTCTTCACCGAGTCCCGCCGTACGCAGGAATACCTGAAGACCTTCCTTGAATCGAACGGCTACCGCGGACAGGTGGTGCTATTCAACGGCAGCAACAGCGGGCCGGAAGCCAGCGCCATCTACCAGAGCTGGGTCGAGAAAAACCAGGACAGCGGCCGGTCCTCTGCTTCCCGCGCCGTCGATGTGCGTACTGCGCTCATCGAACACTTCCGCGACGACGGCATGATCCTCCTCGCCACCGAAGCCGCGTCGGAAGGCATCAACCTGCAGTTCTGCTCGCTGGTCATCAACTACGACCTGCCCTGGAACCCGCAGCGAATCGAGCAGCGGATCGGCCGTTGTCACCGCTACGGTCAACGACACGACGTGGTGGTGATCAATTTCCTGAACGAACGCAACGAGGCCGACCGCCGCGTGCTGGAGTTGCTGGGAGAAAAGTTCAGCCTCTTCAACGGCGTCTTCGGCGCCTCCGACGAGGTGCTTGGAACCATCGAGTCCGGCGTCGACTTCGAGAAGCGTATCCTCGCCATCTACCAGGGATGCCGAACGCCCCAGGAGATCGATGCGGCGTTTCACACCCTGCAAGCGGAAATGGACGAGCAGATCCGCACCCGTCTGGACGACACGCGCCGGACACTGTTCGAGCACTTTGACGAGGACGTGCATCATCGCCTTCGGCTGCAGCTTGATGACGCCAAGGCGCAGCTCGATCGCTTTGGCGAGCGCTTCTGGTCCTTGACCCGCTTCATGCTCGCCGGTCGGGCCAGCTTCGACGACGGCAAGCTGGTATTTGACCTCGAACGTCCACCACGAACGGACATCGCGCGAGGCCATTACCACCTGATGTCCAAGTCGCGCCCCCGGTCGCAGCAGCCTGCCAACGCGGACGATGGCGAGGAGAGCACCCAGTTTCTCTATCGCGTCTCGCATCCGTTGGGCGAGCATGTCATCGAGAGCGCCAAGGCGATGGCGACACCTCCGGCGCGGATCGTGTTCGATGTGTCGCATCATCCGACGCGCATCCATGCAGTTGAAGCACTCCGTGGGAAGATGGGTTTCCTGACACTTGCCCGCCTCGTGGTCGAGTCCTATGAGCGCGAGGAGTACCTGCTGTTCTCCGGCTTTGACGATGGCGGTGCCTCGCTCGACCAGGAAACGATGGAGAAGCTCTTCGGCTGTTCGGGGCGCCTGCAGGGTGATGAGGAACTCCCGGCCAGCGTGCAGCAACGGCTGGACGCGGATGCCGAGAGGCACGCCAAGGCGACGATCAGCCGTTCGCTCGAACGGAACAGCGTCCACTTCCACCAGGCGCGCGAGAAGCTGGAAAAGTGGGCCGACGACATGGTGCTGTCGGCGGAAAAGGCGCTTGCAGCGACCAAGGAACAGATCAAGGCCCTACGACGGGAGGCACGCCAAGCGGTCACGCTTGAAGAGCAGCACGAAATTCAGCAGCAGTTGCAGAAGCTGGAAAAACAGCAACGCCGCCAGCGGCAAGACATTTTCAAGGCAGAGGACGAAATCATGGAGAAGCGCGATTCCCTGATCGAATCCCTGGAACGGCGCCTCGCGCAGCGCACCGTGAGCGAGGCGCTATTCACCATACGCTGGGCCGTTCAGTAGTCCGCCGCATGCCGAACATGAATCACCGAGGATAGACGTCGCGATGAGCCAGAAATATGAAAAGCTGAAGACCCTCCTTCAGGAGCTGTTCCAGCTTGACCAGCCAGACCTGGACTTCGGCCTCTACCGCGTCATGCACGCCAAGAGTAACGAGGTGTCGCAGTTCCTCGACAAGGATTTGCTGCCGCAGGTGCAGGCGGCATTCGGTCAATACAGGACCGCCAACAAGGCCGAGATCACGAACGAACTGGCCAAGGCCATCGAACAGGCGCAGTCACTCGGCGCCGACCCCGAGACCCTGCCCAAGGTCAAGGACCTGCGCGCCCGGCTCAAGAACGACGCCGTGGACGTCGGTGCGCTGGAGAGCGAGGTCTACGACCACCTCTACAGTTTCTTCCGCCGCTATTACTCCGAGGGCGACTTTCTCGCCAAGCGGGTCTACAGGCCCGGCGTGTACGCCATCCCCTACGAGGGCGAGGAAGTCACGCTGCACTGGGCCAACAAGGACCAGTACTACATCAAGACCAGCGAATACTTGCGCGACTATGCTTTCCGCCTGCGGCCGGACGACGAGCAGAAGCCGATGCGCGTGCACTTCCGTCTGGCGGACGCCGTCGAGGGAGAGCACGGCAACGTCAAGGCCGCCGAAGGCAAGGACCGCGTGTTCATGCTGGCAGCCGCCGGTGATTCCAGTCGGGATTTCATCGCCGAGGCAGATGGCGAGCAGGGGAAGGAACTGATCATCCGCTTCGAGTATCGTCCGGCGACGCTCACCGACTGGCCAGACGATGCTCGCGACGGCAAGACCAAACCGCCGGCGCAGAAGGACTTGATCGCGTTCGCCGCCAAGCGCGTGCTGGCGGTGGCGGACGCATCGCTCGCCGCGTGGATCACAGAGTTGGGCAGGTCGCACGTTACGAGGGGCGGCGAGAAGGCCGACTACACACGGTTGGAGGCGCACCTCAGGCGCTACACGGCGCGCAATACCTTCGACTACTTCATCCACAAGAACCTGGGCGGCTTCCTGCGCCGCGAACTCGACTTCTACATCAAGAACGAGGTCATGCACCTCGACGATGTGGAAAACGAGACGGTCCCTCGCGTCGAGCAGTACCTTTCCAAGATCAAGGTCATCCGCAGGATCGCCGGCAAGATCATCGACTTCCTCGCCCAATTGGAAGACTTCCAGAAGAAGCTGTGGCTGAAGAAAAAATTCGTCGTCGAAGCACAGTACTGCATCACGATCGGCTGCATCCCAGAGGCTTTCTACGCGGAGATTGCTGCCAACGAGGCGCAACACGAGGAGTGGGTGAAGCTCTTTGCGATCGACGAGATCAGGGGCGACATGGTGACGCCGGGCTACAGCAAGCCGCTGAAGCCTGAGTTCCTGAAAGCGCATCCGACGCTGGTGGTGGATACGCGGCACTTCGATGCGGGCTTTACGGCGCGGCTACTCGAAGCATTAGGCGATGTGGGCGAGTATGTTGACGGCCTGCTGGTTCACGGCGAGAACTTTCATGCACTCTCTCTGATACAGGCGCACTATCGGGAACAAGTACGGTGCATTTACATCGATCCGCCGTACAACACAGATGCGGGGCCAATCGACTACAAGAACGGCTACAGAAGCTCCTCGTGGATGTCCATGATTCAGAACCGACTCTCGTTGGCACGCTCGTTCTTGTCGAATCGAGGGGTGCTATGCGTCACTATCGATGACTATCAAGTTCATGAGTTGGCAAGCCTCATCGACCAAGAATTCGGAAAAGGCAACCAGCTTGGTACGGCCGTGATACGAAATAACCCGTCAGGCCGACCGTCCGTACGTGGGTTGTCCGTCTGCCATGAGTATGCTTTCTTCTACACGAACGGGGACAGTTCTCTCGAACGACTTCCTCGGTCCGAGAAGCAGTTGGAGAGATTCTCCGAGGAAGACGGCGGCTACGTCAATTGGCAGCCATTTCGGAAGGGCGGTGGGTCTGTAACGTACCGCGTGGCACGACCAAAGCAGTACTATCCGATCTACGTTTTACCTGCCGTGGGCGCGATGCGTATACCAGCGCTCTCGTGGAACAACGCGTCGAGAACATGGAATGTCCTTGAGCAACCCGCTGAGGGGGAAGTCGTAGTCTGGCCTACGGACGAGAAGGGCCAGCAGCGAATATGGAGCTTCAACCACCTTTCAGCGATTGAGAACCTGTGCGACCTTGAGGTTCGAGTGGCCAAGGATGGTACTCCTCAGGTGTATCGCAGGCACCGCCCGACTGATGGTGTTCTGCCGAGATCATGGTGGGACAAGAACACCTACGCCGCTCGCGAGTATGGCAGCGCGGCACTGACCGACCTGTTTGGCGGGGCAGCCTTCTCATTTGCGAAGTCACCATTTGCTGTACAGGACAGCCTTTGGGTGTCTGGCTTGGCGAGCGAGTCAGATGAGGAAGTCCTCGACTTCTTCGCTGGTTCGGGAACCACCGGCCACGCCGTGATCAACCTCAACCGGGAAGACGGCTGCCGACGCAGGTTCATCCTCGTTGAAATGGGCGACTACTTCGACACGGTGCTCCTGCCGCGCATCAAGAAGGTTACCTTCACGCCGGAGTGGAAGGACGGCAAGCCCAAACGCCTCGCCACGCCCGAGGAAGCCGAGCGTAGCCCGCGCATCGTCAAGGTCCTCCGCCTCGAATCCTACGAGGACGCGCTCAACAACCTGGAAACCCGCCGCACCCCCGTGCAGCAAAGCTTGCTCGATTCCCCCGAGGCGCAAGGCGCCGGCGGGTTCAAGGAACAGTATCTGTTGCGCTACATGCTCGATGTCGAGACGCGCGGCAGCCAGTCGCTGCTCAACGTGCAGGCGTTCAGCGATCCCACTGCCTACAAGCTCAAGGTCAAGCGCCCCGGCTCGGACGAAAGCCGCGAGGTCAATGTCGATCTGCTGGAGACCTTCAACTGGCTCATCGGCCTGACCGTCCAGCACATCGCCGCGCCGCAAAGTTTCAGCGCGGCATTCGAGCGCGATGGGGAGGGGCGGTTGCGGGTGAAGGGGAGGTTGGCCATGGCTAGTGTTCAGTTTTCAGTGTTCAGTGTTCAGGAAGAGGGGCGACTGCAAACTGAACCACTGAAAACTGAAAGCTCCTACACCTTCCGCACGGTTACAGGTACCACGCCCGACGGCCGCAGGACGCTGATCATCTGGCGCAAGCTCACCGGCGAGCCCGAGCAGGATAATCTCGTTCTCGACGAGTGGTTCACCAAACAGGGCTACTCGGCGAAGGACAGCGAGTTCGACCTCATCTATGTCAACGGCGGCAACAACCTGGAGAACCTCAAGACACCCGACGATCTGTGGAAGGTCCGCTTGATCGAGGAGGACTTCCACCGGCTGATGTTCGAGGCCGAGGGCGTATGAGTACCACCCCCCCGGCCGCCGCTGCACTGTCTTTCGAACGTCTGGTGACGACCATCGGGAACGCGCACGCCAGGCTGGCGGCGCAGGCGTCGCGGGCGGTCAATACCAGCCTCACCCTGCGCAACTGGCTGATCGGTCTGTACATCACGGAGTACGAGCAACAGGGGTCGGACCGCGCCCAGTATGGCGACACGTTGATCGAGCGATTGTCGGAACGGCTGATGGTGGCCGGCGTCAGCCGCGCCGAGGCGAGAGAACTGCGGCGCTACCGCCAGTTCTATCTGAGTTATCCGCAGATTCGGGAGACGCTGACTCCCGAATTGGGCGTTGCTCTCTTGCCGCAAACGAATTTCGGCAACAATCGGGAGTCACCGACTCCCGGATTCGGTGTTGCCGCCGGCGATGTCCTGAGCAGGCTCTCGTTCAGCCACATCGTGGAGCTGCTGCAATGCGACGACACGACCAAACGGGCCTTTTACGAGCTGGAGTGCATTCGTGGCAACTGGTCGGTGCGGGAGCTGAAGCGGCAGATTGCCAGCCTTTACTACGAGCGATCCGGGCTTTCGACGGACAAGGCGAAACTGGCCGCTCTGGCTCAGGAAGATGCCGAGCGCGCCGAGCCGACGCTGACTATCCGCGACCCCTACGTCTTCGAGTTCCTGGGCTTGAAGCCGCAGGAGGTGATGAGCGAATCGCATCTCGAAGATCAGCTCCTGAACAAGCTGCACGACTTCCTGCTCGAACTCGGCCACGGCTTCTGTTTCGAGGCGCGACAGAAGCGCATCCTGATCGGCGACAGCCACAACTTCGTGGACCTCGTCTTCTATCACCGCATTCTCAAATGCCATGTCCTGCTGGAACTGAAAATCGCCGCATTCAGCCACGAGAACATCGGCCAACTGAACACCTATGTGAGCTGGTATCGCAAGAACATGATGACGGCCGGCGACAATCCGCCGGTGGGCATCCTGCTGTGCACGCAGAAGGATCATGCCTTGGTGGAATACGCGCTGGCCGGCATCGACAACGGGCTGTTCGTATCGAAGTACCTGCTGGAACTGCCGAAGAAAGAGGAGATGCAACGCTTCATCGAGCAACAACTGGCGGCGGGGGTACTCGGTGAAACGAGCGCTGGCCAGATTCCGGCTGGCAAACCCGGACCCGCTGGGGGAGAGCACTGATGCCACGAGGGCGCCCACGCAACCCGGCGGCCGCAGCACCGGCCGCACCGCGAAGCCGCACCAGCAGGCAGCCACAGGTGCCATTCCCCCACAAGCTGGTGCTGAATCAGTGGTTGCTGTCGCTGTTCAACGTCAAGCACTTCGACGATCTGGCCGAGCACCTGCGCCACGAAAGCCTGGAGGGCCTCGATGAGAACCAGGTTCACCACTTTCACCACGCGCTCACCGCCCAGCTTTTCAACCTGACGCAATTGCCGACCGAACTGTTGCTCGAATACGACCAGAACATCGTCAGGCACACGCAGCGGCTGAACGAGCGACGACTCACGCACGGCGAGCAGCCGATCGTCTGGAAATATTTCCAGTACCTCACCCTCCTGTTCACCGAAATCTATCTCGACCGTTACTTCCGCGATCCCCAGGCGCTGCTCGCCGCGCTGAACACGCAGATCGCCGTCTACAACGCCGACAAGCCCGAGGCTGACCAGATTACGCCCTTCGACGAAACCGCCGAAGCCTGGTCGCAGCTCAACAAGCTGGCCTACTGGAGCGCCACCGGTAGCGGCAAGACGCTCCTGATGCACGCCAACATTCTCCAGTACCAACACGCGCTGAAGACGCACGGGCGACGCCGGGAACTGAACCGCATCCTGCTGCTGACGCCCAACGAGGGGCTTTCCCGGCAGCACCTGCGCGAGTTCGAAGCGGCGGGCATCGACGCCGAGCTGTTCAGCAAGAAGGGGCGCGGGCTGTTCTCCGGCCAGGCGGTGGAGATCCTCGAAGTGACCCGGCTGCGCGACGAGATGGGCGACACGACCATCGCCATCGATGACTTCGAGGGCAACAACCTGGTACTGGTGGACGAAGGCCACCGCGGCACCAGCAGCGGCGAAGAGGGCGCGTGGATGCGCTTTCGCAACGCGCTGTCCGAGAAGGGCTTTTCGTTCGAGTACTCGGCCACTTTCGGGCAGGCGGTCAAGGGCAGGCCAAAGCTCATCGATCTCTACGCCAGGAGCACGCTGTTCGATTACTCGTACCGCTACTTCTACGGCGACGGTTTCGGCAAGGACTACCAGATCCTGAACCTCGACGAGGGAACACAGCAGAAGCACCTTGAACTGTATCTGGTGGCGTGCCTGTTGTCGTTCTTCCAGCAGCAGCGACTCTACCGCGAGCAGGGCGCGACCTTCCGGCCCTTCCACATCGAGAAACCCCTGTGGATCTTCGTCGGCGGCAGCGTGACGGCGACGCTGGCCACGCGGGATGCTTCGGATATCGTCGAGATCCTGCAGTTTCTCGCACGCTATGTGGCAAACCGCGCGACCAGCATCCAGCAAATCGAACGCATCCTGCATCAGGGCCTGGTCACCGCGACGGGCAGGAACCTGTTTGCCGGACGCTTCGCCTATCTCAACACCTGCGGGCTGTCGCCGGCACAGGTCTTCGATGAAACGCTTGAAACGCTCTTCAACGCGCCGCGCGGCGGACTCCTCTATGTCGAGAACCTGAAGGGCGCGGCCGGCGAAGTGGCGCTACGACTCGGCGCCGACAACCCGCCCTTCGGCGTCATCAACGTCGGTGACGACGCCAAGCTGGTGAAGCTGTGCGAGCAGCATCACCTGGCGACCGGCGAACGTGAATTCTCGGGCTCGCTGTTTCAGGAGATCAACAAGCCGCAGTCGACGGTGAATCTCCTGATCGGGTCGAAGAAGTTCACCGAGGGCTGGAGCAGTTGGCGCGTGTCCACCATGGGCCTGATGAACGTCGGCAAGGGGGAAGGCGCGCAGATCATCCAGCTCTTCGGACGCGGCGTGCGGCTCAAGGGCTACGACCTGAGCCTCAAGCGCAGCAGCAGGGCACGCCTGCCCGACGGCGTCGATCGGCCCAAGCACCTCAGCGTGCTGGAGACCCTCGGTATCTTCGGCATTCACGCCGACTACATGGCGCAGTTCCGCGATTTCCTTGAAGAAGAGGGCTTGCCGACGAACGACGATCGACACGACTTCCTGCTGCCGGTGATCAGGAACCTCGGCACGCAGAAACTCAAGACAGTCCGCCTCAAGAAGACGATCAACGGTGTCAGCACCGATTTCGGCGACGCGTTCCGCAAGCTCGGTCCGGTGCCGACCCTGGCCCGGCCGGACCCGACCCGCGACCCGAGCACGGCGTACCTGCAGAAAAACCAGGTGGTGCTCAACTGGTACCCCAAGATTCAGGCGATGAAAGCGGGTGGTCTGATTGGCGGCGATGCGAATGCCGCGCTCAACGAGACCCACCTCAGCGCCCGGCATGTGGCCTTCCTCGACTTCGACCGGATGACCTTCGAGCTGGAGCGGTTCAAGGCCGAGCGCGGCTGGTACAACCTGAACCTGGCACGATCGGCCATCGAGCGACTGCTCGCCGATCAGAGCTGGTACCGGCTGCAGATTCCTGCCGAAGAACTGGCCTTCGATTCTTTCGAGAAAGTGCGTCTGTGGGATGAGATCGCCGTCGCCCTGCTCAGGAAGTATACCGAGCGCTACTACACGTTCCGCAAGCGCGAATGGGAACTGCCGCACCTGGAGTATCGGGATCTCGCCGAGGACGACCCGAACTTCCTGAGCGTCCGAGAATCTCCCGAACAGAGCGGCTACCGCATCCTGATCGACAAGTCGGAGGAAGCGATCGCCGCCAAGCTCAGGGAACTGAAGGTCGCGATCGCGAATGGCGACCTGCAGCCGTGGGCATTCGCGGGCATGAAGGCGATCTGGTTCGGCCAGCATCTGTATCAGCCGCTGCTCTATCTCGACACCAAGATCGTCGAGATCAGCCCCACGGCGCTGAACAAGGGCGAGCGCCGCTTCGTCGAGGATCTCAAGGCCTTTCACGACGCAAACGCCGACTTCTTCAGAACCAGAGAACTCTACCTGTTGCGCAACCTGAGCAAGGGTCGCGGCGTGGGATTCTTCGAGGCCGGCAATTTCCACCCCGACTTCATCCTCTGGCTGCTCGCGGACGGCATCCAACATGTGATCTTCGTGGACCCCAAGGGTATCCGCAATCTCGGGCCGAGCGATCCAAAGATCCAGTTTCACGAGAGCATCAAGGAGATTGAACAACGCCTCGGTGATGCCAGCGTGCGCCTGCAGTCGTTCATCGTCTCGAACACGCACTCGCACACGATGACGATGCTGTGGAACATGGAGAAGAGGGAGATGCAGCGGCGGCACATCCTGTTCCAGGAGGAGGACAGCGACAGCTACATCAAGAGCATGATCGACGCGGCCTACGCCGGTGGTGTGGCGCGCTGAGCAGGGATGACGGCAAAGTGAACAGGGCTGGGCCGAGTTCAACGCCATGAAAAAGCGAACAGGGAAGGAATACGAGCTTTCACCGATCAATCTCTGGTCGCCGCTCCAGCGGCAGCTTGTCGCCACTGGCCAGGCGAAAGGAACGCCGCAACAGTGGATTGGCAGCATCCGCAACTTGCAGGGAAGAGGAGTCAGCGGTGTCGAGATCGAATGGTCCAACGTCATCCCGGAGCTGGAAGAACACCATGCGACCCTGCTGCACATCGACGAACTGCTCGCCTTTCTGAAGCACGCGCCTCCCTGCGAACTCGTTCTACAGCGCCGTGTCACCGATGAATACCAGCCGATCGTCCGTTACGAAAAACAACAACGCCCGACCGAATTTCCATCCATCGTCGTGTGGCGAGGTCGACGCGAGGCCCGCCTGTTGCATTACATGGATCGCGCCTTCGGGTTGTGTATCTGGTTGCATCTGGAAGTCGACCCCGGATTGTTTGGCCGGCATCGGTACTGGTCGTTGTCGGTTCCTCGGGGACGAAGAAAACTGGCGTCGCACCCGGTAGAGCGGCGCTTTGCCAGCTCCCAGGAGGCGATGGCCTACGGCCGGGCTCTGGTTGAGCGCATGGCGCGGCGCCTTGCCGCCGTGGGATTCATCGGCCAGACGAGGAGCCTCAATCGCTTCGCGCTTTACGTACTCCCCGAGGGCGAAAACTACACCGAATGGCTCATTACCGCTCCCAATCTCCCGGTGCAGTATGTTGGACCGCACTTCGACATTCCCAACATCGTTGCCCATGTGCGCAGCACCGAGCGCAAGACGCCCGCCGGCGCGCGTCTGCTCGTCCTCGAAGAGATCCAGAGTGACTGGAATCAGGAACTTCGGGCGGCTATCCAGCAGGCAAGCCAACGACGGTCAATCGATGATGCGGCCAGCGACAGCTTCGAATGGGACGATGACCCGCAGCCGCCCCCTTTCAATCCCTACCTCAATCATTGGCTGGAAGCTGCGCTCAGAATCATGCTGCTGCTTGCCGCAGATCGAGGGTTCGCAGGAATAGCTTGGTTGCCGGGGAGCCTGCACGCCGAGCGATTTCCATGGGCAAATGCCGACGGCCTGCGAGCTTTCTATGACCGAATCGTCCCAGCCGCAGTCGCCAAGCTGGTCAAGTCATGGGGTGCGCAGTTGGAAGAGGCGCAGTTCCCGACATTGAGTCGGCGATTCGAGCTGCGGTGGGTGGCGAGTACCAGGAAATGGAAAGTCTTGCATCGGGAGTCAGGGAGCGTTGGCGACGAAGAGTTTTTCGATCAGGATGCCGCCGAGGATTTCCGCCGATCGCAGGAGGTTCCCGTACTTGAGAAGATTACTGCGGTGTACCTGTCCGACGCGATGCGGGTCGACATTCGGCAGCGTGGCTTGCCCTATTTGGGCGCCGTCGGCTCGCGGCAAGTGCCCGAGCCTCTCCTACGGTAGCAGACACGCCCGGCGCCACGAAGGCGACCGGCTGGCTTTGTGGCGCACCCTATGCTTTGCTCCAGATCTTTGTTCTGCACGGCCCGGAACGCTTTGCCGCTGGGACCTCCGTGCGCAACGACTATGAGCGCGAAAATGTCCAGGGGAAATGTATTCGCTGACTTTCCTGGCGATTGTACACCGACCACCCTGGTACGAATTACCGACGCAGATCGGGCAATCCCGACTGCGAAGCCGCTCACCACAAGGACCATCGTTCGCACGAAGCTCCGCCGTTCTCAGGCAATTGGCGCAACGGGTGCCCATCGCCGTACGCCAGCGCCAAATCGGCTCGGCCGGCGGAGCAGTACAGAACGACGCCGCCAGGCCGGCGCGCGTGCTGGCAGTTGGCGCACTGTCGCCCGACGGCCTCGACGGACCGATCCATGAAATAATCCCGCGCGTCAGCGCCCCGAAAACAAGCGGCCAGTACCTCGGCGATCGTCGCCCCGTCAGTCTCACCGATGTGATCCAGCCAAGCCATCACAGTTGCATGTATTTTGCTGCTGAGCGCGCTATCGAGAGGCGCGCTTGGTCGCTCCCGGGCGTTGACCTTCTGCGGATTCGACGCAGGGTGAACTTTCTCACTCGCGGTTGATGGTGCGCGGGCCGGAGTCAAACAGTGGGAATCGAAGTTCACCAGGTTCACCAGGTTCACCGGCTCCCGCCGAAGCCCTCGCAGCTCCTCGATCAGCCTGGGTTTGGCCTCGACGATCGCCTGTTTGAGCTGTGGAGTCAGTACGCCGGGCGCGGCGCGCAGGCGTACGTTGCCCTCCATGCCCAGGCTGACCTCGACGCCCAGAGCGCGCAGGTCGGCGAGATTCACAGTTCCACCTCCTCGTCATCCGCGGCGGGTGAATCTGGTGAACTTCGTGAACCTGCTGGCGTATCGTTTACCCCATCCGGCGCGGAGTATCCCGGCTCTTGCCGAAGTTCGCAGTGAACGCCGTCGCGCTTCGGCTTGCTGTCGATTTCGACATGAACGCCAAGTTGTCGCAGTGCCGGGGCCGCGCGGCGCAGCGCGTCGGCAAGACCTTTGGGGGACTTCGGCCAGTAGTCGCCGCGCTCGATGCTGGTGGCCGACGACTGCCTTTCGAGCCGTTCGAGCAAGCCCTTGACCGTTCCCGCGTAGCGATTGCAGCCGGCCACGAATTCGAGACACGCGGCCGCGACGGGGGAGGCTTCGATCGTGCGCTGTACCGCCTCCTGCCGGTGCGCAACGTACCGTTTCAGCCAGGCCCCCGGCCTGCCACCGCACGACTGGTGCATGGCCTCGCCGAGCATCGCGAAATCGGCCATGCGCGGACGCTCCACGGCGTCGATGCGCACCGTGGGCAGTTTGGCCAGCGTCCTGACGAAGAGGTCGAGCAGCGCGCCCATGATCTCGCCAGCGGTCTTGTTCAGTAGTTCGCGGTGCTCTGCCTCGGTCATCCGCTGCTCGATCTTCGGCAGGCAGATCGCGACGGCCCGGTCGAGCAGGTCGGAGCGCGTGATCACGGCGCCGATGCCGTTGAGCATCACCGGGTTGTGCGCTTCGATGATGTGCTCCTCGCCGTTGGTATAAAACTGCCGGCCGGCTGTCCCGCCACCCGTGGCGATCGTGCACAGGGCGTCGGAGATCTCCGGCGAGATGCCGGAGAGGTTCTCCAACGACACCACGTGGTTCGCTCCGGCGGCCACATAGACGTCCTCGACAGACTTCGGCCGGCCACGGAGCATTGCCTTGTTCGGATCGATGAACGTGCGTAGCGTCTTTTGCGTCGTGCTCTTCGCGCAGCCGTGTTCGCCGATCAGTTCGAGGACGGGGTACGGCGTGTCACACCGATAGCACTCGATCAGCCACGCCAGCAGCAGGTCACGGTCTTCCTTCGGGATGTTGAGCAACGGCCAGATCGTGTCGAGACTGCCCCCGCACACCGGGCAAGGAAGCGGGCGCATCGCCCTGCTGCGAACGAACCGCGGCTCGGGTACGTCGCGAATCGTCCACCCGACCGCCGTGATCAGCACTGCGCGCCACTGCTCGTCGCCGAGGTCGAGCCAGTAGCCCGCCTCGGTGCGGCCGACACGCTTTGCCGGCTCGCGCTCTTCGCCGTCGAACTTCGCCTTTCCGGTAAGCGCGTTACACGTGGCTTTGATGACCTCGGAGGCCGGAGCGCCATCGAGTTCCGTATGGCACAGCCAGCCGAGCCACTCCCTGTAGCCGCGCGATTCGATCAACCAGTGCTCACGATGTGTTCCGCCGTCCTGCACACGGTCGAAGCTGGCGTAGCCGTTGCCGTCCGCGTCGTGCCAGAGTTCGCAACGCTCGGCCGCCAGATCGGTCAGCCTCGACGCCAGGCTGTCGCTGCAGCGATCGGCCTCTCCGGCCGCCTGCGTCAGTTCGTCGAGCTTGGTGACCCGGATCTTGGGATTCGCGCTCTTGAGCAGGGTGCGGACCCGCTCGTACTCGACTGAGTCGGACTCGCGAGTTCGCCGGAACGCGTCCAGGGATTCCTTGGTCAGGTACGCGGTCGGATCCGTCGCCGATGCGAAGAGGATCCGCTCGACGGTCGCGGCATCGTCGTCCGCTTGTGAAGGCACGGCAGGGGCGTCGGCGACGAGGTCGCCAATGTCCGGGATCGGCGCCGACGGCTGGATAGGCTGTTCGTCGTAACTCATGCCGCCCTCCGCTCGGAGAGGATTCGCGCGAGATCGTTGAAATCGGTTCCCGTCGTGCCGTCCGGAAACTCGGGAATTGCCAGCCGGGCGCCGACGGTCTTCGCGGCGCTGGTCGCCGCGGTAACTCCCGGATTGCCCGGCGTGCCCCAATCGTTGTCGGCGCAGATCGTCAGTTCGGCGTCTGGCCAGGTCGCTCGTGCGGCGCGCGCGACGACGACCAAGTTGTGAGCGCTCATCGCGCAAAGGACGGCGTGCCCGGCGGAATCGTGCAGCGTACTTCCGGTGGCCCAACCCTCGCAAATGAGGAGTTGGCCTGGCTGTTCGAGACGGCCGATCGGGCAGAACAGGCCCCCTGCGCGACCGCGATGGAACAGCTTGCTGCCGTCGGGGAAGATCCTCTGAACGTTCCAGAGGCGGAGGTGTTCATCGACGAGCGGTACGAGCAGGGCGACGCCGTGCTGGCGCAACGCATGCGCTCGGACGGCCTTGGCGACCAGATAGGGGTGCAGCCGATCGGGATCCGATCCGAGTTCCCACTGCTGCTGCGCTTCGACCGCCCGCGCTGCCTGCTCGTCCTGCCGTTCCGCCTGTTCCTTCGCCCGCGCCGCTTCGACGAGCCGGGCGAAACGCCGTTGCTGCGCCGCGGAGATCGTCGTCTGGTCGCTGCTCCAGGTGTGCGTGCCCCAGAGCTTCCAAGTGCCGAACGCGCCCGCGGTGTGCCTGTCGAGATGCAGAACGTACCAGCCGTTGCGGCTGCCCGGCTTGTCACCCGCGACATGGAAGCGGTGTAGTCTGCCGTCGGCCTCGATGTGCTCCGGCGGAACCAGGCCGGTCGAGGCGATTGCCTCGCGGAACCGTTCGATGGGACGATCGTCCGCCGTCGAGCCATGGGATGCGGTGGTGGAGAGCAAGCGCGTGTTCATCGCTAGACCTGCACTGCGGGAAAGGCCAGGCGGCCGTTGGCGAGCTTTTTCGGTACAACTCCAAAATAGCTCCCGGTTCGGCAAATCCTCGCCCGGACCGACTGCCCCTTGACTTGATTGAGGGCTGCGAACTGGTCACAGCTCCGATCGTATGGGATCCGCTCTTCGCGGGTACTCTTCTTTTCCATTCGCTGCTTTCCTTTCTGGATGGAAAGCCTGCGGTGATCTCCTGCGGGATTGCATGGTTAATCAACCTCGGCGAACAGATTTATATTGCTTTGTGCTGACTAATGCGCAAGCCGGGAAAAATGGGATTCCCCCGGGAATCCCCCGGGAAAAAATCAGGGAATCAACTTTTGCTTGCGAAGATCGATTAGGCGGTTTCGGATTGTCTTGAGAGATGGTTCGCTTTCGCGATTGTCGGGCTGGTTGCGCAAGAACCGCGCTACCTGAGCGCCTTTCGCTCTTGGTCCATGTAGTTTTTCGATGGTGTCCCAGTGTTCCAGAATCATGCGACGACAGCCTCTCTCGGCCGCGATGTCGTGCTCTTGGCGGTTTTGTCTTGCAACCTCACTCGACACCGGGGCGCCCGCGTCGCCAGATTCGTCTGCCTTCTTGGCCAACACCTCGTGTTCAGGATTCGCTTCCGACGGTTTGCAACCCTGATCTTGACTCACCTGCTCGATGGCCTCGGCCGCAACATCTGTCGAGTGCTCTGAAGCTAGTACCGCCCGTCTGAAAGCCTCCATGGCGTTCGATGCTTGCGTCGCGGCTTCGCCTTGCCCGTCGTTACCATCAAGCGTTACCTCTGTCGCTCCAGAAGTGGCAGCCTGCCCCCGCGCTTCCTCCGGTACCTGCGGCGCGGTGTTGGCCGTCGGCACGCTCTCGGACACCGCCTGCCGAAACGCGTCCGGTACGCGGAATGCATGGACTCCTACGTGCAATGTGTCGACGAACTGAAGAAGTTGCTCGGGCGTGCAAGGAAAGGGCAAGGGTAGAGTCTTGTTGTCCCGAAGCATGGCAGGTTGCCAACCTGTCGGCGCGTCTGTGATGGCTTCATCACTCCATTTGACAAAACTGACGCTTGATTGCTCTACGAAATAATGCTCGTGCTTGCCCAGCCGAACCCCGGTCAGCTCGATCCAATCCGCTACTTGAAGACAAGTAGAACGCGCTAGTTCGAGACACCTTTCGTCAGATATATTGACGGCACGCTTTCCCCTCGGGTACAAGGAAGCAAGGACTGCCAGCCCCATCTGCTCGTGATAGCTGGAAGACTCCAATTCATCCCAAGCAGAATCATATTCTTCGTCGTGCCTCGCCCGCTCCGGTTCTTCGCCAACAATCGGGGCGGCAGTAGCGGCCAGCGGGAGACCCTCGAATCCCTCCATAACTATCGCTCGCGTTTCTGGCGGGGAGATTAGCGGCGAGAAGTTCAGCATCCCATCATTGGGGCGCTCGCCTTTTCGAGTGCCCGCCTGCGCGCTGAATCGATGCCATGATGTCTGTAGATCATCCCTCCACACAAAAACTCCAGCAGGCAGTATCGGCACAGATTTTTTTAGCCATTGCGGTCGGGCTATGTGGCGGTTGTTGTTCTTGGTCTTCAAGGACTCGCTCAAGCCTCGTAGGCGATCCTCAATGCCGTCCCATTCCTTAGGCAAGATTGGCGTATGGCTGCCATTAGCGTGGTGTTGGTAGGCGGTCAGTCGGTATAGGCGTAAGCCATCGGAAGAGTTTGCCAGCGACTTCGCAACCATGTCTGGCGAAACATCCCACCCCGTCACGAAAGGAATGGCACGAACCGGGATAGCCTCGCGGCCATTGATAGGAACGACAACGCTCATACTGCGCTCCTTCTCGCGCTCCTTCAACGGGGTGCCGCGCCAGCCGGGGAAGGTGCCCGGTTTTCGATTGGCCGATCTAGGCGCGGCAGTAGTGCTCGTTGCCTGAGTCCGTCAGGCGTCGGTGATTCGGTCAGGCGGCGATTCGTGCCACCGGTGCGCGTTCCTTGGCTTTCTCGCCAGGGGTCCACAAGTCGCGCTGAGCTTGCAGGCGCAGCCAGTAGCCGGGCGAGGTACCCAGGGCTTCATGCAAGCGCAGGTCCATGTCGGCGGTGACGGCGGCGTGTCCGTGCAGGATGCGGGACAGCATGACCCGGCTGATACCCTTGTGGGCAGCAAACGCGGTCACGCTCATGTCGAGGTCTTCCAGCCAGCCCGCAAGCAAGTCGCCGGGCGGCGCGGGTCGTGCATTCCCGTCATGCCGCCTGGCGCCACCCATGCTCTGTGTCCTCGAACACCCGGCGCAGTTCATCCTCTTGGCGATCGGTGTCATTCCACTGCGCGATCAGCTCAGCAACCTTGGTCGCTCCGTCCACGTGCTCCAAGTAGAGCAGGCGCAACATCCGTTCCGCCGCAATGGCCGGCCGGCGCTTGCCACGCTCCCACAGCGAAACGCTTTGCTCATCCACGCCCAAGCTGTCCGCCAACCGCCTCTGAGACATGCCCATTTCAACGCGCAGGAAGCGGATCTCGGCGCCCGTCAGTCGCTTCTTGTAATTCACAAGGCGGTGCCCGATGGCCCGGTGCAAGCCGTCGATGTCGTCGATTTCCAGGCAGCGGCCGATGCCCTCCAGATCCTCGTAACGGAAACCGTTCGCCAGCCAAATGTTCTTCAGTCCGCAATCTTCGTACTTCAGCATTTCGCTCATGTCACCCCTCGAATACCGTCGCGATCACCACCCACTCGCCTTTGTTGGACAGCTTGAAAACCACGCCCACAGTCAAGCGAGCCCCAGCATGGAACCAACTGACGTTGCACCGCCAATCGCCCTTGATGTCTTGATGCAACGGTTCGCTGATGTGCCCATTCCTCAACGTCTCCAGCACCTGCCGGCGGCCGATGCGGCGTTCTTTCATTCGCAACTCCGCATGGTCAGTGAAAACAAGGCGGCGGTGCTGGCTGCCGGCCTCCTTGACCCACTCGATAGCCTGCCTATCGGTTGGCTTGATGCAGGAAATCTTGCTCATGGCAATACATTGTATGCCTCAGAAGGCGATAGTTCAACGCAAGTTCATGTGGCTTGCCTGAACCGTCAGACAGCACTGACGACTCGCAAGCCGGGCGCTCGATCTTCGGCAGGCTGCTCGATACCCGCCTCGGTGAGAATCCACGCCTCGATCTTGGTGTGCCACATGCGCAGCAAGTCGAGCGGGCGCACGCGGTAATGCTTCTCGGCGGTCGCGCTTGGCTTGTGTCCCATGATCTGCGCCGATACGCCAGCCGGACACTCCACCCATTCCGCCAGCGTGCCAAAGGAACGGCGCAGACCGTGAATCGAGAGTGCAGGCAAGCCGGCAGTGGTCAGCGCCTTGTTGTGCATGATGCGCGGCTCCTGCAGCCTGCCAGATGCCGCTGTGACGCTGCTGAACACCCATTCATTGCGACGAGGCAGAGCGGCCAGCAAGGACGCGACGTATGGCGTCAGCGGGATCGTGCGCTCGCCGTCGACCTTGTCCTTGATGGTCATGGACCGCCACTGAAAGTCCACGTCTTCCCAGCGGATGCCGGCCACCTCTTCGCGACGGGCGCCAGTCAGCAGCGCGGTCTGGAGATAGGCAGCGATGACCGGATTCCCGATCTGGCGGACGGCGGCGAACCATGCCGGCAACTGCTCACGCTGTAGGCAGTCGTCCTTGGCAGTCTTCTTCGGCAATTCGTCCTTTGCCATGCGCGTGATGCAGGCGTCGGCGCGGACTTGGTCGCGGTACTCGGGGCGATCCGAGCACCAGTTGAGGAAGGCGCGCAGATACCTGAACGACAACGCGGCGGCTGTCGGGCGCTTGGTGGCTTCGTCCTGCAGCCAGGCGCGCACGCGGTCAGTGTCGATCTGTTCCAGAGGATGACTCAGCAGTGGCAGCAGGATGCCCGGCAGCGTCGTATCGCCTTCGCCGGGCCGGCGTCCTCGGGTCTTGAGTTGTCCGCCAGCATCGACAAGTCTCTGATGGTCAAGCAAGGTGCGCTCGCCCCATCGCGGCGCGCGGGCGGCAAGGTAGGAGCCCCAGGCGTCGAGTGCCGGCGTTGCGATCCGCTTTGCTTCTTCCCGCTTTACCTTGGCGGCGGTGATGCGTTCAAGCTTCTCTTGGCGCGGGTCTATCCCCTGGTCGATCATCGTTTGCAGCCGGCGCGCTTCGTCGCGGGCTGCCGCGAGTGTCCATGCCCGAACGTCGCCGATGGTCACGCGGACCGTCTGCCGGCTCAGCTTGGATTCAAAGATGAACGACTTGGCGCCGGCGGTCACACGAACGGCCAGCCGCGGCGCGTCGGTGTCCCAGGTGAAGGATTGCCCGGCGCCTTCGGGCAGGGTCAAGCGGCGGATGCGGTCGGGTGTCAGGCGTTCGCGGTTCATGTCATCGTCTCCGGGTTCGGCTACATGGGCGATTCCGTGTAGCCACCATGTAGCCATTTTACAGCAACCCGGTTCAACATCAAGCAATGCCTGTTTTGCTCAACGTCTTGTTTTCAAGGGTTTTGACTACAGTTCGCGCATACCCTTCAACGTCAAAAAACGCCTAGAAGTTCAGACTGTTAATCCGTAGGTCCCTGGTTCGAGCCCAGGTCGGGGAGCCAAGGAATCAATGCATCAGCCCAACTCAAAAGGTTGGGCTTTTTTGCGGGCCAGCACCGGTCTAGCACCACGGGGAAAAAAGGCCCAAGTCAGCCACCACGCGCGCCACGGGATCGCCGGCCAGCCGCCTGTATCCTCTTCTCCGCCGATCAGCAGAGCGCGCCAGGAAAGATCGCGGGAGCGCTTCGGGAAGCTTCGGGAGGCCGGCCCGACCTGTACGACAGAACCCATGCCCGCACTCTGCCGAAGACGGGCCGCAAGACCTGCTCATCAAACGGCATGAGCGCCGGCACCGCGAGATCATGGACGAGGCGCCGAGCGAACTGGTGGAGGCGGCCGGCTGCTGCGCGACGTGCGGGTTCCTGGGTGGCTGCGGTTTTCTCTCCGCCGAGATAGGCGCGGCAAGACTCCGTTTTTCTCAGTTGCCCTCGGGCAGAAAATCATCCGCCATCGTTTGCTCCATCGAGTATGGCGATTGCTTGGGGAAGGTCATTTCGTCCATGCCGGTTTCGTTCGCCGCCAGCAGCCGAGCCTTGCGATAGGCTTTTTCCAACGCTTGGGGAATTTCCGGCTTCAGTCCCGGCTCGTCGTTGAGCAGATCGGCAATATCCATGCGTTGCACGCGGATGGTCAGCGACCATGCCGCGCCTCGCCTCGCTGGTTGAAATTGCCACTTCAGCAGATGCATCAGCAAAACCGTCAACCTGTTCGTCAGTTCGCGCCGTTCGCTTGCCCCCATGGCTTCCAGCTCCTCAATCAGGTGCGCCGCGTCAAGGTCATCAAAGCGTTCCGCACGCAGCAGTTCGGCTTGCTGGCGCACCCACGTGTAGTAGTCCGACTGGTACAGGGTCGTTTCCATCGTTCGTTCCTTGTGTCAGCTCATCATGCGGCCCCGCCGCTTCGCTGCGCCTGCAGCAGTTCGAGCAGGAATTCAGGGGCAATGTCCGCACCGTTGGCCCAGGCCACCGTGCGCATGACCGGGTGCTGGCCCGCTACGGTGAGTGTAGCTGCAAAGCCTTGCTGCGGCTATGTTGATCAAGCTTCGTCAATCCGCAGGTTTGCCAAGACTCACCGACCATTGATCCGCATGGCGACCATCGGCGCGGCGGTCTGGCACCGCAAGGCCGGTTCGCCGCGGCATGTCAGCGACTGAGGCTGGTGCTTTCCGGTCGGGAGACTGGCGGTATTGAGCCGGTGCTCGCAACCTGTCAGGAATTCGTCGTGCCGCGGGCGAAGCCGGCATCCATCCCGTCCCGAGCCCCGCAGAATCCATCGCAGCGCTGGCAGAGGCTTGGCCGTTCAGGCGCCTTGGGCCGCCGGCCGCCAAACGGAGTCTCTGGCAATCAATGGGGGTGGGACTTCTCGTACCCGTGTTGCTTCGTCCGCGGCCATGCAGGCATGCGGGCGGCTCCCGCCGAGCCAGGGTCAGCGAGCGCCCGACTGCGTTTGCCGCTCGCTGTTTGCCCCGCAGCTCATCTGGTGGAAGCCTGCGGTTCGTGTCGGGTATCGAACCCACGTGGCCTGCTCTCGGCGCCGTGCACGCTGTAATTGAAAGCCAGCCGGCCGGGCAGGTCCACGGTGTTGCCCGTGTGCGCCTGAACGGTCGCGGGATGAACCAGGGGTCTGCCTGCTTCCACTGCAGACGCGGCTGACTGCGAGCGTTGCGCATCCTTGCCGTCCCTTTCGGCGCAGACCGGCTTCACCGGCTGGCAACGACGATCACTGAACTCGACTCGGCCGTTGACCTCGCACCTGAACATCGGGCCGGCGCTGGCCGGCTGGCAAATCTGCAACCCGAGAACAACCACGACGAGGACTCGCACGTTCATCGCTCACTCCCATGTTGGTTTGTCCGCTCACCGCGAGGCTGATCTTCACACGCCGCAGACGCTGGCCGAGTGTCGAAAGTCACGGACTGTGGCAAGGAACGCGGCCGCTGCGCTGTCGCCTGACGAATCTCGGCCGGCGCGCCAGCGGCAGAGCGGCGTCGGTGGCCAGCCAGGGAAGCAGGAGCGGAGGCCTTCGTTGGCCATCGACGGCTGCTGCGGTGTGTCGCGGTGGGCAAAGGGATCGTGCGCTGGTACAATCCTGCATACTGGCACAAGGGGTTTTTTCGGCGCGGCATCGCTGGCGCGCTGACCGGTTTCGGCAGCGGGCCGTTCGTTCCGCTTGACTCGCAGGACACCCTGGCAGGCTGCTCGGTAGAACCGCCCCGCGCGTTGCTGCAGACGCAGCGGTAACTGGCTCGGATGGTGATGGAAAGAGTATCGATGGAGCGGCGAGCTCGCGCCGGCGTTGCTCGCAACGCGGGTCAGGGAGCTGCTCGCATGCTCCTGGATCGGCGGCTCCAGCGTCGGGGGGCCGTGCTCGCGAGAGCGGTACTGATGAGCCGGTTGGAAAGCCATCGCGATGCGTCTGGGCTGGCGTGCGCTGGCCAGCGTGGCCGGGGCCCGCGAGTGTGTCAATCGACCGTCCCGCGGCTGCCGGAAGGTCGCGGCAACACGCGGTGGTGGATCGTCGGCGATTCCCGGCACGGCAACGCCAGCCGCTTTCCGGCTTCGCCGGCAGACTCCTGCTGCCGCCATGTCTGACGCACTGGTGGCCGTCTGGCCCGGCAAACCCTATCCCCTGGGCGCCACCTGGGACGGCGAAGGGGTCAATTTTGCCCTCTTCGCGGAGCACGCCGACAAGGTCGAGCTGTGCCTGTTCGACGACGGCGGACGAGACGAGCGACAGCGCATCGAGCTGCCCGAGAAGACCGACCAAATCTGGCACGCCTATCTGCCCGGATTGCGCCCCGGGCAACTGTACGGCTACCGCGTCCATGGTCCCTATCGGCCTGAGGAAGGGCACCGCTTCAATCCGCACAAGCTGCTGCTCGACCCCTACGCCAGGGCGATCGTCGGCGCCATCGAGTGGTGCGATGCCCAGTTCGGTTACCGCATCGGCAGCCCGCGTGAGGACTTGAGCTTCAGCCGCCGCGACAGCGGACCCCGCATGTTCAAGTGCCAGGTGATCGATTCCGCCTTCGACTGGCAAGACGACCGCCGCCCGAACGTTCCCTGGCACCAGAGCGTCATCTACGAGCTGCACGTCAAGGGCTTCACGCGCCTGCACCCGCTGGTGCCGCCCGGGCTGCGCGGCACCTATGCCGGTTTGGGCAGCCCGCCGGTCATCGAGCACTTCCGGCGTCTGGGAATCACCGCGGTGGAGTTCCTGCCGATCCAGACCTTCGTCGATGACCGCCACCTGCTGCAACGGGGGCTGAAGAACTACTGGGGCTACAACTCCATCGGCTACTTCGCCCCCGACCCCCGCTACTCCGCCAGCGGTCGTGTCGACGAGTTCAAGCAGCTGGTCAGGACCCTGCACGCCGCCGGCATCGAAGTCATCATGGACGTGGTCTACAACCACACCGCCGAGGGCAACCACCTGGGGCCGACGCTGTGCTTTCGCGGCATCGACAATGCCGCCTATTATCGGCTGGTGCCGGGCGCTGCCCGCTACTACATGGACTACACCGGCTGCGGCAATACCCTGAACATGATGCATCCCAGGGTGTTGCAGCTGATCATGGACAGCTTGCGCTACTGGGTCAGCGAAATGCACGTCGATGGCTTTCGCTTCGATCTGGCAGCCGCCCTGGCCAGGGAACTGCATGAAGTGGACCAGCTCGGCGCCTTCATGGACATCATCCACCAGGACCCGCTGCTGTCGCAGGTCAAGCTGATCGCCGAGCCCTGGGACCTCGGCGACGGCGGCTACCAGGTCGGCAACTTCCCGGTCGGCTGGACCGAGTGGAATGGCAAGTACCGCGACGTCGTGCGCGATTACTGGCGCGGCGAGGGGGGGCTGATCGGGCAACTCGCCTACCGCCTGACCGGCTCCAGCGATCTCTACCAGCACAGTGGCCGCCGACCCTATGCCAGCATCAACTTCATCACCGCGCATGACGGCTTCACGCTGCACGATCTGGTCAGCCACAACGAGAAGCACAACGCGGCCAACGGGGAAGAGAACCGCGATGGCGAGTCGCACAACCGCAGCTGGAACTGTGGCGTCGAAGGCGAGACGACTGATGCCGATGTGCTCCAGCTGCGGCAGCGGCAAAAACGCAGCCTGCTGGCGACGCTGCTGCTTTCACAAGGAGTGCCGATGCTGCTCGCGGGTGACGAGATGGGGCGGACCCAGCGCGGCAACAACAACGCCTACTGCCAGGACAATGAACTGAGCTGGGTCGACTGGGATCTCGCCACGCGGCCCGACAACCAGGAGCTTCTGCAATTCGCCCGTCGCCTGGTCGAGCTGCGCCGGCAGCATCCGGCGCTGCGGCGGCGGCAATTCTTCCAGGGGCAGCGCATCCGCGGCGCAGGCGTGCGCGACATCATCTGGCTGCATCCCGACGGCAGCGAGATCAGCGACCAGGACTGGCATCATCATCATGCCCGTTGCTTCGCGCTTTACCTGATCGGCGAAGCCCTGGAAGAACAGGATGAACGCGGTCAGTGGGTGAAGGACGATGATTTCCTGCTGCTGCTGAATGGCCATCATGAGGCGATCCACTTCACGCTGCCGTGGAAAGGAGACTGCGAACTCGTGCTCGATACCGCGCTCGCCGACTGCGGCGAGCTGCAGCCGTTCAGCGACCCGTCGTATCGCCTGGCGGGCCGTTCGCTGGCGCTGCTGACGCAGCCGCGCCGGGCTGGCCGAGTCGCCGAGCCCATCCGGCGCCGGCGCTATTTCATGCCCTTCGGCGCGCAGGTGCTGGAAGGTGGGCGGGTGCGCTTCCGCCTGTGGGCGCCGGCGGCCGAACGCGTCGAGCTGTTGCTGCAGAAGCCGGAGGCCGGCGCCATCGCGCGGCCGATGGAATCCAGGGAAGCGGGCTGGTACGAACTGACGAGCGACGAGGCGACGGTCGACGACCTCTACCGCTACCGGATCGATGGTTCCTGCGCAGTGCCCGATCCGGCCTCCCGCTGCAATCCGGATGGCGTGCATGGCGCCAGCCAGGTGATCGAGCCGGGGCTGTTCGCGTGGACCGACGGCAACTGGCGCGGCCGGCCCTGGGAGGAGGCGATCATCTACCAGCTGCATGTCGGTGCCTTCACCGCGCAGGGCAGCTTCGCCGCAGTCACGGAACGACTCGATCACCTGGTGGAACTCGGCGTCACCGCGATCCAGTTGCTGCCGGTCGCTGCCTTTGCCGGGGCGCACGGCTGGGGTCACGACGCTGTGCTGCCCTTCGCCCCCGCCGCCACCTATGGCCATCCGGACGAGTTGAAGGATCTGGTGCAGAGCGCGCACCACAAGGGCCTGATGGTGTTGCTCGATCTCGCCTGTCAGCATTTCGGACCAGAGGGCAATCACCTGTCCGCTTACGCGCCGGAATTCTTCGCCCCACCGACGACCGGTCGCGCCGGCAGGAGCATCGACTGCACTCGGGCAGTCGCCGGCGAATTCCTCATCCACAATGCCCTGTACTGGCTGGAGGAGTTCCATGTCGACGGTCTGCGACTCGATGCCGCCTGGCTGCAGGAAGGTGCGGGCGAGTCCGATCTGCTCGAGACGCTCGCCGACGCGGTTCGTGAGGGGCCGGGCAAGCACCGGCATTGCCACTTGCTGCTCGGCCATGACCCGCGCGCCGTGCGCTATCTCCACTGGCCTGATCACAGCGCTCCGCGCCGCTATGCAGCCGTCTGGAACGACGCCGTGCAGCAGGCGATGCAGGACGTGTTGACCGGTGCAGCGGCCGGCGCGGCCGGCACCGTCCGGCCACTCGAGCAGTTGGGCGCCTGCCTGAGCCGCGGCTTTGCCGACAGCGGCGCCGGTCGCCTGTTGCCCACCGCTTTCGTCAGCTTCCTGCAGGACTACGCGCGGATCGGCGACCGCGCCCTCGGCGAACGCCTGCACCAGTTGACCCCGGCGCGGCCGCTGGGTGTGCTGGTCGCGACGGCTCTGCTGGCGCCGATGCCGCCGGCGCTGTTCATGGGCGAAGAATTCGCCGCTGCGCAGCCGTTCCTGTATTTCTGCGACTTCAACCCGGACCTGGTCAAGGACGTCGCGCGCAACCGGCGCCAGTCCTTTGCCCATCTGCAGGGCTTTCGCAGCGCGCGGACGCGGGCGCGCATCCCCGACCCAACCGACCCGGCGACCTTCCAGCGCTGCAAGCTCGACTGGAACAGCATCAACCGCTCGCCGCATGCCGACTGGCTCGATTTCCACCGCCGCCTGCTGGCGGTTCGCCGACGGGAAATCTGTCCGCGGCTTGCCGGCATGCATGAAGAAGCCGTTCGCCACAGCCTGATCGCCGGGCGCGGCTTGTCGATCCGGTGGACGCTCGGCGACGACTCGGTCCTCAGCCTGTTGGCCAATTACAGCGGCGTGCAACTCGACGGACTGCAGCGTCCGGCCGGTTCCGTCCTCTGGGCCGAGCCACGCGAGGCCGAGCAGGCGCTGCCGCAGGGGCGGCTGCCGCCCTGGTCACTGCTCTGGTTCCTGCAGGATGCCGCCTGATGCCGGTTGCGAGAATCCTTTCCGGTGACGTCCGCTTGACGTCACAACCGATTGACCTTCACCGAGGCAAGACAGAATCATGAGAGAGAGCAAGTTGAACGACGAGATGATCCGCATCGCCGAAGCACGCCACCACGATCCGTTTTCGGTACTGGGAAGGCATCCGTGTCCGGAAGGCGTTCTCGTGCGGGCCTACATCCCGCACGCGATGGAAGTCTCCATCGCCGAAGGCAATCTGCCGCTGGCGCGGGTGCCGGATTCCGACTTCTTCGAGTGGCGGGGTTCCGGCAAGAACCTTCCCGAGCACTACCGCCTGATCTGGCGCGACACCTGGCACCACGACCACATCGCGCACGATCCCTACAGCTACCTGCCGCAACTGAGCGATTTCGACCTGCACCTGTTCGGCGAGGGCAGGCACAGCCACGCCTATCGCTTCCTCGGGGCCAACGAGCACGAGGTCGACGGCGTCGCCGGCATCCTCTTCGCCGTCTGGGCACCCAACGCCGAGCGGGTGAGCGTGCTCGGCGATTTCAACCACTGGGACGGTCGCCGCCACGCGATGCGCGTGCGCCCGGGGAGCGGCGTCTGGGAGCTGTTCATCCCCGACATCCCTGCGGGCATCTTCTATCGCTTCGAGATCCGGAACCGCAACAGCGGCGAGGTGCTCACCAAGTCCGACCCCTACGGGCGACGCTTCGAGATGCGGCCGGGCAACGCCTCGATCGTCACGCCGCGCTCGACCTACGCCTGGCAGGACGCCGCGTGGATCGAGCGGCGCGCCACCGCCGACTGGCAGCATGCGCCGATGTCCACCTACGAGGTCCATCTCGGCTCCTGGCAGCGCGGCCACGAAGGGGAGTTCCTCAACTACCGCGAACTGGCGCGACAACTGGTCGAGTATGTTTGCCGCATGGGCTTCACCCACATCGAGCTGCTGCCGGTCACCGAGCATCCCTTCGACCAGTCGTGGGGCTACCAGGTCACCGGCTATTTCGCGCCGACCAGCCGCTTCGGCACCCCCGACGATTTTCGCTACTTCGTCGATCTCTGCCACCAGAACGAGATCGGCGTGATCCTCGACTGGGTTCCCGCGCATTTCCCCAAGGATGCCCATGCGCTGGCGCGCTTCGACGGCACGGCGCTCTACGAGCACGAGGATCCGCGCAAGGGCGAACATCTCGACTGGTCGACGCTGATCTTCAACTTCGGCCGCAACGAGGTGAAGAACTTCCTGATTTCCAGCGCCGTGTACTGGCTTGACGAGTTCCACATCGACGGCCTGCGGGTCGATGCCGTCGCGTCGATGCTCTACCTCGACTATTCGCGCACCGAATGGGTGCCCAATCAGTACGGCGGCCGCGAGAACATCGAGGCGATCGACTTCCTGCGTCAGCTCAACGCCACGACGCACAGCGAAGCGCCCGGCACACTGGTCATCGCCGAGGAATCGACGTCGTGGCCGCAGGTGACGCGCCCGACCTACATTGGCGGGCTGGGTTTCGACATCAAGTGGAACATGGGCTGGATGAACGATACCCTGCGCTACATCGGACAGGAACCGATCTTCCGCCAGTACCATCATGACCTGCTCACCTTCAGCATGCTCTACGCCTTCTCGGAGAACTTCATGCTGCCGTTCTCGCATGACGAAGTGGTGCATGGCAAGGGATCGATGCTCAACCGCATGCCCGGCGACGAGTGGCAGCGTTTCGCCAACCTCCGCCTGCTCTACACCTACATGTTCACCCATCCGGGCAAGAAGCTCCTCTTCATGGGCACCGAGTTCGGCCAGGGCCTGGAGTGGAACAGCGCCGGCGTCCTCGACTGGTATGTGCTCGAGTACCGCTTCCATGCCGGCATGCAGACGCTGGTCAAGGATCTCAACCACCTCTATCGCGGCTCGCCCGCCCTGTACGGCAACGAGTTCGACTGGCAGGGTTTCGAGTGGATCGATTGCCACGATTCGCAGCAGTCGATCCTCAGTTTCGTGCGCAAGGCCGGCGACGAATTCGTCGTCGTGATCGTCAACTTCACGCCGGTGCCGCGGACCGATTACCGGATTGGCGTGCCGCAAGCGGGCACCTATCAGGAGATCCTCAACTCGGATTCGCAGTTCTATGGCGGTAGCGACATGGGCAACAGCGATCGGCAACTCGTCGCCGAGGAGATGCCGTGGATGAACCGTCCGTACTCGTTGACCATCACCGTGCCGCCGCTCGCCGGCGTCGTCCTCGCGCTGCGCGCCTGATGCCGCGCGACGGGGGCGGCGAAAGCGCCCTCGGAGCAAGTGTGCGTGCCCGGCCGCCGACGCCGGGCACGCGCGAAGGCTGCCAGCGAAATTCTTGCGTTCGGCGTGGAAGCGCAGGCGGACCGTCGCCGGGACGGTGGGGCAAGCATCCACGCGCTGATGCAGCCGAGCAGGCATGGCGATCGCCAGCAGAGCCCCCGGCCGAAGCCACCGTCGTCTGGATGCTTCCCTGATCGATCGAGATGCTTCCCTGATGCATCAGGATGCTTCCCTGACCGATCGAGATGCTTCCCTGATGCATCGAGATGCTTCCCTGATGCATCGAGATGCTTCCCTGATGCATCGAGATGCTTCCCTGATGCATCAGGATGCTTCCCTGATGCGTCAGGATGCTTCCCTGACCGATCGAGATGCTTCCCTGATGCATCAGGATGCTTCCCGGGTCGGTCGGGATGCCTTCCCAGCGCTCGAGCATCGCTGCCGCGTTCGTCAACCCGGCGGCGCATTGACACGACTGCCGGCGGCAACCTACCATTTTCGACGAGGGGCAATCCGTCCCTCGTGACTTCATCTGCGTGGGGGAGTGCCATGGCAAAGAACGAAACCGTCCGTCTGGCGCAGGAAAAATCCGAGCGCAAGGCGCCGGCCCGCAGTGGCAAGGCCGGCAAGTAGTTCGGCGCCCGCCCGAGCACAGCGCATCGACGACGGCGGGGGAAAGGACGTGGCACCTCATCCCCTGCCGGAGCGAAACCCCACGCTGCGCCAAGGCTGTGCGTCAAGCAGGATTGCGACCGCACCTCCTGCCGACAAGCGAACCCGAACAAGATGAGCACGCCCCCCTTGGTTGCTGCGTTCTATGAGCAGATCTGGAATTGCGGCAAGGTCGAAGCTGCGCGCGAGCTGCTGAGCGAGGCATTTGTCTTCCGCGGCTCGCTGGGGGCTGAAGTGCAGGGGCGCGCTGGTTTCGTGGCCTACGTCGGCGCAGTCCGGTCCGCGCTCGCCGACTACCGCTGCGAGATCCTGGAGTGCGTCAGCGAGGGCAATCGCGCCTTCGCTCAGATGCGCTTCTCGGGCCGACACGTCGGGGTCTTTCGCGGCTACGCACCCACCGGCAAATCCGTGTACTGGCTGGGGGCGGCACTGTTCGAGTTCGCAGGGCCACGAATTGCCCAACTCTGGGTCCTGGGCGACCTGGCCAGTCTCGACGGCTTGCTGCAGGCCAACCAAGGAGCATGAGCCACGCATGCAGCCGACGGCGGTCGCGCGTCATGGCTGGATGGGGCGCATCCGACCGCCGCGGCTGATGCGCGGTGGTTGCGCCTCTCGGGTCGCTGCTGACAATGTGCCAGCGTCTTGCACAAGTACGTTACGGGTCGCCTCGCTGAGCGGCCGGATTCCATCACGAGTGAGACTCGCAAGCCCGCAGCAAGACGTCGCACAACATCAGGTCGCTGATGCATCCAGACGGCCAAGCCTTCGCTCAGCCGGAGCCCGCGCAAGCTTCGCCGGCGCCGTCCCTATGCGCTTGGCGCCTCTGCGTGCGCTTGCCTGCAAGCTTCGGCCGCAACGGCACGCGCCCTCATTCGCTTCTCGGCATGGAGAGTCGCTGCCGGGTTCGTCAGCCCGGCGGCGCATTGACACGACTGCCGGCGGCAACCTACCATCTTCGCAGAGGGGCAATCCGTCCCTCGTGACTTCATCTTCGTGGGGGGAGTGACATGGCAAAGAACGAAACAGTCCGTCTGCCGCAGGAAACCAGACAGGCCGATGAAGAGGCCTTTCTCGCGCTCAAGGCGATCGCCGGCTACAGCCCGGCCAACCAGACGTACAGCCTGGCAACGGTGACGGCCCGCTACGACGCGATGCGCGCCGCCGAGGAAGTCGAGCTGCGCGCGCAGAATGCACTCGACGCCGCACGCGATGCGGCGATCGCCACGCAGTGGGAACACCACAACCTCATCCTCGGCGTCAAGGACCAGGTCATCGCCCAATTCGGTGCCGATTCCAACGAAGTCGCCTCGCTGGGTCTGAAGAAGAAATCCGAGCGCAAGGCGCCGGCCCGCAGCGGCAAGGCCGGCAAGTAGTTCGGCGCCTGCCGGAGCACAGCGCGTCGACGACGGCGGGGGAAAGGACGTGGCGCCTCATCCCCTGCCGGATCGAAGCCCGACGCCAGCCGTCGTTCGTTCGGTTGCACGGCGGGCACCGGGCGAAGGGAGCGCGGTGGTGACGAAATTGCCGGCTTTCTTTTACTGGCCAATGCGCAGGGTCCTGTTTCGTCGGGGAATCAGCGGCTTGTCGTCGATGGCGAATGCATTTTGACGCGAGGCTTTGCGTCCTGTAGGATTCCGACGTCTAGTTCGGCGCCAATTGCTAGAGTCGGGAGCCGAAGGGTTTCCATGGAAATTTGAAAGTAACGTGGAAGGGCATCATGAGTGCATTCATGGATAACCAATCAAGATTGCGCAAACTCGTTGATGATCTAGGGTTTGAGAATCGCGGAGAGGTATCAATTTCAGCGAGGAAACCACAGTTCTTAGATGTACCAAGCAATCTTCATCAAATAGTTCGAAATGAGTTGCGCTCACGACTTCCGAGCGGGATGTATGGACATCAAGCAAAGGCAATTCAGGCTGCCCTGGATGGATCGGACGTATGCGTCGCAACTCCAACGGCTTCGGGGAAGAGCTTAATCTTCATGTCGGTATCGGCCCATGTTCTCAAGGCAGATTCGAATGCAAAAGTGTTGGCTTTGTATCCGGCTCGAGCATTAATTCAAGATCAGTTCTCGAAATGGCAATCTCTCTTAGCACCAATGGGACTGAGGTGCGTACAAATTGATGGTGGGGTCGCAGTAAACGAGCGTGCGGAGCTTTTAAGAAATGGTCGCTTAGTCTTAATGACGCCTGACGTTGCGCATGCTTGGATGATGAGTCGTCTGCACGACGAGCCGATAAGAGAATTTCTTTCTTCCATCAAGATCGTGGTTTTAGACGAGGCCCATGTATATGACGGCGTGTTTGGAACAAATATGGCGTACTTCATGCGGCGCCTACAGGCCGTAACGCGGGTAGATAGGTTCATATCGAGCACCGCGACAATCGGTGATCCAGAACAGTTCATTGGAAATCTGATCGGAAGGCGGCCAACTGTCTTTGGCCCGTCGGATGATCAAGGGCCATCGCCAGACAAGTGGCTAGTAATGGCAAAGCCGGGCGGCGGTGATCCGTTCGGAAAATCCGTAGCTCTACTCAAGGCTGTCGCTGACGCTGGGTATGGAAGGTTCATCGCCTTTGCCGACTCACGGCGAATAGTTGAGCAACTCGTAGTAATCGCCGAGAGAAAGGAAAGTGAGCGGGGTGTTGTTGAAGTTGACAATGAAGAGTCCGAACCTGAGCCAAGCGAGCATGTGATTGAGCATGGAAGAATTCTTCCATATCGTGCGGGATACGAAGATGAGGATAGAACTCAAATTCAGAGAGCACTCACAGAAGGGAGGCTTTCTGGTGTTGTTTCAACAAGTGCAATGGAGCTTGGAATTGATATAGGTGAAATTGATACGGTACTTATGTTAAGTACCCCGCCAACCATGAAATCATTCTGGCAACGATTTGGTCGTGCTGGTAGAAAAAGCCCCGGCTATTGCATATTTATTGATACGCGCGAAGTGATCAATGAAGAAGGAAACCCTCTAGAAGAGTTTTTGAAGAAAGCTGTCGAGCCGGCGTGGCTCTACTTAGATAATCCATACCTGCAATATTCTCAAGCACTCTGTGCAGCGCAAGAGTACGCAGAGTATGGCGGCGCTCAATACAACCGAGTTCCATTGCGTTCTCTGCCAGAACAGTTCCTCCAATACTTGGACAATGAAATAAATCCAGTGCAGGGCATACCTGATGACCTTTATCCATTAAAGCAGAGGGCCCAATCGGGTGCACATTATGAGTTTCCCATTCGAAGCGGGATTGAGAAAAATTTCGCCGTAAAACTAAGGGGGGCGCCAGGTGAGCCCCGTCTCGGTACTCTCACCATGGCGCAAGCAATGCGAGAGGGATATCCAGGCGCAATCTACTATTACATGGCTAAGCCATTTAGGGTGGTTTCATTCAACTACAGAACCGCAGAGATATCGGTAACAAGAACAAGGCTTTGGACAACGCGAGCAGATTCTCGCTGCATGGTCTTCCCCAAATTTCCGGGCGGCGTAATTGCGTCGAGGAAATCCAGCATAGGATTTTTAGTAGAGACCGGCATGCAGATAAGTGAGCGGGTGACTGGTTTCATAGAAAAAAGGGGGAGAACGCAGACTCCTCATGCTTATGATCACCTGTCGCCCTATTCACAAAAGCCAATAACCAGATATTTTGAAACAACCGGGGTTTGTTGGTTATTTCCAGAGAAGGAGGTTGTTTCTGATGCCGTCGCCTTGAGATTGCACGAGGCTTTTTGTGTCTTGTGCGGCATTCAACAGAGGGACATTGGCTATGGAATATTCCATTGCAAGCCATCTCCATACTGGCAAAGTGAGTGCTCAGGGATGAGCATTTATGACAACGTACATGGAAGTCTCCGCCTTACAAAGCAGCTTCATGAACGGTTCCCAGATGTTGTTGAGTTGTCTATTACCCTTGCTCTGGAGCGTGATAACTCTCATGCGCCTTTGGTTATTGAAGCGTTGAGACGGTTGAAGCAACTCTCTTCTGAGTGCGAGGTGAATGACCCTCAGGAGTCAATGCGTGTTAGCTCAGAGAGCGATGACTGGGTCAGCGTGATTGATGAAGACCAGAGCGCAGTACACGTTGAAAATAGTGAAGAGGTTAGAGTCATTTCGCATCGTTTTACTCCTCAAGGGTTGATGTATGAACTGGCGTCAAATCGACCGGGAGTTCGGTGGCTGGTAAAAACAGGCTTGGTTCGGCCAATTCCGGGAACGACCAAGATGACTCGGGTTAATTGGGTCACAGGAGAAAAAGCGTCGAGTTGACGGCGCCCAACAATTCGCTGCTGGCGCGACGGCCCTGACGGGCCGCGGCCTGAGCTCACACGTTAGGCCTCACACTTCACCATGAACAAGCGCATCCTCCTCATTGCCCTCTTCGCTTGGTCTGGCCACGCGCCAGCCTCGCTCGTGCTATCGTCCGATCCAGCATGGGGACCCGGCACGTTGACTCGAGACACTTCGACCGGTCTTGGATGGCTGACGCCAACAGTGACTTCTGGACTGTCCATTTCCGAGGTTCGAGGTCTGCTTCAATTTGATCCTCGATACGTAGGGTTCCGTGTGGCAAGCACTGCTGAGTTGACCGAACTGTTTGCGAATGCAGGTATTCCGGATATTAATGTTGCAGGTTACGGAGCGCTGTATGGGACCACGGCAAATGTGGCTGGCGTAAGCGCACTGCAGTCGCTCGTAGGAGTGACGTATCAGTATCAGTACTCCGCGCTTGGGTTCCTGTATGAGACCGCCGGCTATGTTGACAATGACTTTGTGAGTCCGGTCAATGGCTTTCTCTCAGTCAATATCGGCAATGTAGTCGTGCGCACTGCGGTCAATACTGTGAGCGGCGTTCTTGACTTTGCCTCTGCATACTCAACGTGGGGCTCGGTCCCGGTTGGGAGCGCGCTACAAGGCGTAGGTACTTGGCTCGTAAGACAAGACGTTCCGGAACCGCCGACACTCGCATTGGTAGCTATGGCTCTTGCAGTTGCGCTCAAGGTCCTGCGCCGTGAGGCCTAACCCCCACTCAAGCGGAGTGCCAACGGCAGGCCAACAGGCCCGGGCTGGCGGTACGCGGGACATTCTCGCTAGCCCGGGCCTAGTCGCCTGCTGTCGTCGCCCGTTCAGCTCGAACGTTAGAGCGAATCATGCGCGATGATCCAGAGCTGACCACACCCATTGGCCTTGCGCGGTACGCCCATGATTTTTTTGACTCATCTCGCGCGGTCGATTATCACTACGGAAAGAGTGACGGATTTGACCTGGTTTCGCAAATGCCTGCGCTATATCTGATCGGGCATTCAATTGAGTTGGCGTTTAAGTCCTACTTGCTTCATCGTGACATTACGCTTCGCGAGCTTCGGTCTAGGAAATTCGGGCATGACCTTCATTCCTGCCAGAGAAAGGCCGAGGAGCTTGGCTTATCAGGCTTGGTCAAGTTCGACTCGGCCGAAGCAGCAGCAGTCGAACTGCTCAACAGTTTGTATTCGAAAAAGCAGCTCAATTACATAGAGACGGGGATAAAATGCATTCCAGAATTTGGTCTGCTAAAGTCATTCGCCATCAAGCTCATTCACGCAGTTTCCTCTGAGGTTGGCTACGAGGACTTCAACCGCTGATGCCCGCAATTCCGTCTAACAATTCCGGGTAGAAATAGGGGGCAGACCACGGTTTGTTTGACCCACAGCGAAAATCATGAAGCGCAAAATCTACGTTGAAACCTCCGTCATCAGCTATCTGACGGCACGCCCCACCAAGACCATTGTTGGAGCGGCTCATCAGCAAATCACGCTGGCTTGGTGGGAAACGCGCAACCGATACGAATTGTTGGTGTCGGAGCCGGTTTTGCGGGAGTGTGGCGCTGGTGATCCAGACGCGGCCGCCAAACGGCTGGCTGGCTTGAAGGATGTCCCTCTGCTCTTGATTACGGAGCAGGCGCTCCTGATTGCGGAAGCGTTGGTACAACTGGGAATTGTCCCGATCCAGGCCGCCGAAGACGCGCTTCATATTGCGGTCGCCACGGTGCATGCTGTGGACTACCTGCTGACATGGAACTGTCGGCACATCGCCAACCCGGAGATACAGAGAGGGATTGCAGAGTACCTCGACCGGATTGGCTTGTATCTGCCGTTCATCTGCACGCCAGAAGAGCTTCTGGGAGAAGAAAATGCTCAATGACGAAATGATCGATGAGGTTCGGGCTATTCGTGATGCCCATGCCGCCCAATTTGCTTATGACCTGCGGGCGATCTATGCCGACCTGAAAAGGTCGGAAGCTGCACGTATTGCTGCCGGTCATCCTTTTGTTTCCCCACCATCTGGAACTCCCGCGCCGAAATCGGTATTGCAGCGGACTCGCTTCGCTCCCCGCTGAATTTGACGTGAGGCCTGAAAGCACATGACCGAACTGCGGTGCTACTTCGGACTCATCGCCACATTGGCGTGGCTAACCACAATGGCAATCCTTTTCGACTGGAGCGGCACACAGGCTAGTCAGCTGAAGCCCAATGAGTGGGGCGACTTCTTTGCGGCCGTCTGTGCTCCTCTTGCCTTTTTGTGACTGGTGTTGGGCTACCTTCAGCAATGCGAGGAACTGAAGCTAAGTACAGAGGCTCTGCGATTGCAGGCGGAAGAACTAAAGAAATTTGTCGAGCAACAGCGTGAGTTCGCCGAAGTAACCCGCCTGCAGGTCGAAGGCGAAAGGGAGGCTCTTGCCTATGAAAGGCGCCAACGAGAGGAAGAGGAAAGGCCATCCTTCGTCGTCGTTGGGGTGGGTGGCTCTTTCAGGGGCGACGGTTATTGCAATTATGGTTTCGTTATTTCAAATAAGTCCGCACACGGACAATGGCGGGTGTCGCAGACGCCGGCTCTGTCGATCGCGCTCCCGTTGCGCTTCTTCAAGCAAATGGGACTACCGAGCCTTGCGCCGCGGTAGGAATTTGCTTCATCGAACCGCCGGATACGTGACCCGTTCGTCCGGTGGTGTGGGAGGGGGAGGCCGCGAGGATTTCTCCTATCCCGATTATGCATGAAGATGCCATATGTCTGAAAGACTAGATTTCTATCAAGTGCTTGGCGTTTTACCCAACGCAGAGCCTCCTGTCATAAGAGCCGCATACAGGGCGCTAATAAGCATTTATCACCCAGACAGAAATCAATCCACTGATGCTATTATCAGAACAAAAGAACTGAATGCCGCCTATGCTGTGCTAGGGGACAGTGCAAAGAGGGCTGAATACGATAAATCAAGCGAACCCACTAGAACCAAGGCAAACATCTTAGAATTTGAGGAGAAGCAGCCATTCCAAGAGGACCCACTCGAGAAAGATTGGAAGGTGGCCATTGAGTTCTATCCGGATGTTCAGAAACATCACCTTGACCTTGAAAAGATATCATGGAGACTTGCATTCACATTTAAGATCAAGATCCTTCAGAGTCAGGAATTCAAAGACTCACAGGAAATTGCCGCACAACTGAAACATGACTATTTGTGTCGCTATTTTGGCCGCAATGCGGATATTGTTATCTATGCTGAAAACATAATCAAAGCCAGAGAAATTGAGGTCGCACTATATTTGAATAATGTCATCGGGGTAATGGGCAAGAGTGTTGACATACGGAGTATTCGTGCCAACATAAACAATAAGTTTCCATCACTAGCGAGAAAACTCGAAGGCAGACGGCTTTTCCAGCAGATTTTTAGAGAACCCTGGAATGTGGGCGACGCAGTCGCAGCAACCCAACTTATTAGTTTGCATGGAGGCAAGGTAGAGCAAAGGGTTTTCAGTTCCAAAATAACGCTGCATTTGCATGATAAGACGTTTAAATTTAATAGTTCATACGATTTCTGCAAGTTCGTTAAAGGAGAATTTTCTTCGAAGTATGCATAACGGGTGAGGGTTGATCGTGCGACCGATGCGAAGCCACGATCTGAACCGTTTGTTGGACGAGCCCGGTGGGGGCAGCTTGGTTGGCAAGCGTATTACGGGATCACCGAGGTGCCGAGCCCTCTGCGCGACCTCGACAAGTGGGTCCGGCGCAAGTTACGCTGCGATTTCTGGAAACAATGGGGTCGAGCGGGCTATCGGGAACTGCGCCAACGCGGCGTGTCGGTGCGTGAAGCGTGGCATACCAGCAAGTCCGCACACGGTCCATCGCGGGTGTCGCAGACGCCGGCCCTGTCGATCGCGCTCCCGTTGCGCTTCTTCGACCAAATGGGACTACCGAGCCTTGCGCCGCGGTAGGAATTTGCTTCATCGAACCGCCGGATACGTGACCCGGTTCGTCCGGTGGTGTGGGGGCGGCCGCGAGGCCTTCTCCTATCCCGATTGGGCGCTGACGGTGCTGAACCGCTACAATTAACGAGTGGCTCAATCTACTATCGTCCGAATCCGCAACTGTGTTCGTTCACTGAACTACGTTGTGTCCATCCACGCTGTAGAAGAACTTGACGATGACAACCTTACGATCCTCGATCTCGAAAACATCCTTCTCACCAGCGAAATCATCGAGCGCCAGCGCGACTGCAAGACGCACGAGCGCAAGTTCGTCGTCCGCGGCACCACCGTCGGCGGACTCCAGGCCGAGGCAGTCGTCAAGTTCGGCCCGCTCGGCAATCTCTTCGTCATCACGGTCTACCTTGTCTGAAATGCTCTGTGCCTCATGCGGCCATCCAGGCGTGCAACTGCGGAGGGTAACTCGCAGTTCCGGTCGAGGTGCTTCGCTTCTGGTGATAGAGAACATCCCCATGTGGTCGTGTCCTCGCTGCGGAGAGTCGTACTTCTCGGCTCAGACACTCCACGAAATCGAACGTATCAAGGCTCTTCGGAAGTCTGTCGCTGTCGACCGCCCGGTTCCGGTCGCTGTGTTTCAAGAAGCGCACGCCCAACCCGGCGCTCCAAGGGACGCTGCGCGATAAAGCCGCGCAGCGTCCCTGAGCGGCTCATCCGCAGATCACGCTGGCTTGGTGGGAAACACAGACCGCGCACGGTCGATGGCGACAGGCCGCTACGCCCTGGCCGTTCCTGAACGTTCCTGCAGATGCGCTTCGAGAGCGCGACACAGTTCCTGCAGTTCGGCATCGATCCCGGACAACATCGCGTCGATCGTGCCTTCGGGCGGCTGCTCCTCGACCAGGGTGAGTTGCATGACGAGGCGTTCGGCATTGAAATGGGCAACCAGGCCCTTCAAGCCGTGCGCCAGCCGCCGCAGTTCTGCCCAGTCGGTGGCCATTGCGGCGGCACGCAACGCAGCCATCTCGTTGGGTGCCTGTGCCAGGAATGCGTGGCCGATGATGTCGACGACTTCTGCGTCCGCCTGCGCGAGGCCGGCACGGTAGCTCGTCGACAGCTCGACGGCGTGCCCGCGCCGCAAACCGGCCAGGACATCCTGCAACTCCTCCCTTTGCAGTGGCTTGCTCAGGTAGCCGTCCACCCCGGATGCGAATCCTCTTTCCCGGTCATCGGGGAGCACGGCAGCGCTGAGCGCATAGATTGGCGTGCGGCGCTGCGGGCTGCCCTGTTCGCGAGCACGAATCTCGCGGGTGGCTGAAAATCCATCGATTTCGGGCATCTGCATGTCCATGAGGACGATGTCGAATCGATCACGGGCCCACAGTTCGATGGCTTCGCGACCGTTGGCGGCAAGCGTCACCAGGTGCCCCCAACTGCCGAGAAGCTCGACCATCAGCTTCTGATTGATCGCGTTGTCCTCGGCAACCAGGATTCTCAGTGCCCCGGCATGCTCGCGCAGTGAATGCCGCGTGATCAATTGTCCGGGAACGCGCGGCGCCTGCGACAAACCGAGCAACGCCATGATCGACGTTTTCAGCTCCTCGGGACCGACCGGCTTGCTCAGGTAAGCGCCAATGCCAACCTGGCAACAGCGGCTGGCGTCGCCGCGCGCGCCGCCCGACGACAACATCATCAGCAGGGGGCTGGCAGCGGTCTTCGCTTGCGAGAGCCGACTGGCGACCTCGAAGCCGTCCATTCCCGGCATGTGGCAGTCGAGCAGAACGACGTCGAACGGCCTGTCTTCTGCAACGCTCGCGGCATGCATTGCGAGCGCCGTCGGTCCGTCCGGCGCTTCGACGACATCCATTCCCCAGAGCGTCAGATGGCGGGCCAGGATGCGGCGATTCACCCGATTGTCGTCCACGATCAATGCGCGCTTGCCGCACGCGTCGACCCGTGCCGGAGTGGTCGCGCTGCCTGGCGCGATGCCGAATGGAACGACGGCATGGAAGGTGCTGCCTTTCCCCACCTCACTGTCGACCCAGATGTGCCCGCCCATCAACGCGACCAGGCGGCTCGAGATGGTCAGGCCCAGTCCGGTGCCACCATAGTTGCGGGTGGTCGAGCTGTCCTGCTGGGTGAATGCCGCGAAGATGGCTTCCTGCTTTTCCAACGGGATGCCGATGCCGGAGTCGCGTACGCTGAAATGGATCCAGGGACGGTCGGCCGCCATGCGCTCCACTTCGACCAGGAGAACGATCTCCCCCTTCTCGGTGAATTTCACGGCGTTGTTCAGAAGGTTGATCAGCACTTGCCGCAGTCGCCCGGGATCGCCCAGCAGATGGCGCGGAACGGCGGGGTCGCAGTCACTCAGCAGCTCCAGCTGCTTCGCTTCGGCGGCGAGCGCAATCGGCTTCAGCAGGTCGCCGATCAATGCGCTCAGATCGAAGGGAATCACTTCGACGCTCAGTTTTCCCGCCTCGATCTTGGAGAAATCCAGGATGTCGTTGATGATCGTCAGCAAGCCCGCGGCGGAAGACTTGACGATGTTGAGGTATTCGCGCTGCTCGCCGGTGAGGTCGGTGTCGAGCGCCAATTCGGTCATGCCGATGACCCCGTTCATGGGCGTCCTGATCTCATGACTCATGCTGGCGAGGAAATCCGACTTGGCGCGATTGGCATCCTCGGCACGGGCCACACTGCGCCTGAGGTCGTCCGCCATCTGCTCCAACTCCCGGCTCTTCTCGCGCAGTTGCCGCTCGCTCAGTTCGCGGCGTTCGATTTCGTCGGAGAGCGAGGCGTTCAGTTCCTGCAGGGCGGTCCGGCGCAGACCCGATTCAAGCACATCTTCCTGCAGCCTTTCGGCACGTTGCCGCATGCGGTCATACATGATCGCAGCGAACAGTACGAGCAAGGGGAATGCGCTCGCGAAATAGAGGAAAAGCCGCGAGGTGAGGTGGCCGTACAGGTATTCGCCCGAGAACAGGGTCAGCAGTGACAAGGGCATGCCGGCAACCGGGGTCCTGACGGCAAGCAGTTCCTGGTCGTCTGCAGCGGCAGCGTCTGATCCTGCCGCAAGGAGGTCGGAAGGAATCCGTGTGATCTGGTTCTCGGGGAGTTGGACCAGGTTCCAGGCGACGCTCCTGCCGAGTGTCGCGTGCTGTCCCGGGAACTTGAGTTCGACAGCGTCGTCGGTGATCAGCAGTTCCTGGTATTCCTTCCCCGCCGACAATGCAAGCAGGTAGCGTGAGAGCTGCCCGAGGTCGCCCATGGTGACCACGGTGCCGGCCACGGCGTCCTTGTAGCGGACTGGCGCCGCGGCGATGATCCGCCGGGCATCGGCATCGATGAACAGCTTCGCGGCGTGCGCGGCATCCGCGAGGGAGATCGCTGCGCCACCGGGCGTCAGCGCGACGTCGACGAGAATCTCGCCGGCGTCGTCGACAAAGAGGACGCGATTGTAGATCGGCTCACCACGAAGCCTCTTTTCCATCTGCCGCCGGAAACGGACCTCGATCGCGTCCAGGTTGGCGCTGAGCCCGTACTTCAGCGACATCCCGAGGGCTCTGTTGGCCAGGAAGTTGTGGATTTCGGGGACGTCGGCAAGCTCGGCGGCACCGCTCAGCCGATCGGCGGCAAAGTCGGCAAGAGCCGCGGCTCGCCGGTTGCTGTCGGCGACGATGCGCACATCGGCCGCCGCCCGCAGTTGGTCCTGCGAATTGAACGCCTCCCACAGGAGCAACCAGGAATAGCCGCAGAAGACGACTGCAACCAGCAGTGGCCAGCGCGCGCGAAGTCGTTGCAGCACGATTCGTGACCGGGACCCTCAACCCTTCCTGGCGAAAAAGTCCGGGAAATACCTTCTGATTCCTGGATAGTACTTGTTGACCAGCTGGTCGTAGGTGCCGTCGGCCTTGATCTTCCTGAGATAGTCGTTGAAAGCGGCGCGCAGTTCCGGCGCGGACTTGGGGAAAGCGGCAGCCAGGTCCTGTTCCTCCGATATCGGCCCGAGGACCTTGATCCTGCCGGCCCACTTCTGCAGGTCGAGGATCGCGTCCGGGACGTCCAGCAAGGTCAATTCCGCGTCCTTGTTCAGCAACGCCGGCACCATTTCATTGAGATTGGTGCTCCTGGTATAGGTCCGCAAGTCGAGGCCCACTCCCTTGAGTCCATAGTTTGCCGGATCGAGACAGGTTCGCTCCATGACCAGAAGGCTCTTCTTGCCGATCATTGCCTTGGTCTCCTGGATGTCCCTGGTGAGGTTGCTGCTGCCCTTGATCGGCGACTGGGGGGAGTCGGCGCGGGCAACGAGCAGGACCTGCGACGGGAAAGTGGGTTCGGAATAGAGAAGAACCCTTTCACGCCACGGCAGCACGGTGAATCCGGTCGCGATGATGTCTCCCCTGACCGGGAAGTCGCCCTCCAGTGTCACTTCCTCGCCCTTGCGCACGACATTCTTGCCCAGCAGGTCGCGGATGACGTTGTAGAAGTCGGTGTAAACGAGTTGATAGCGGACACCGATGTGTTTGGCAAAACCCTTCACCAGATCCACGTCGAAGCCATCACCATCACCGGTCACGAAGTTGGCGTAGCGGATGCCCAGATGACGAAGCTCGCCGCGTGCCTGGATCTCCTTGAGGTCGGCCGCTACGGAATTGCCGACGAAAAGACTGGTGAAGAAGATCAGGAGGATACTGAACAACATCCTGGGCATGGTCATGGTCGGATCTCCAGTGGGAGAAGTTGGTGAAGTAGGTGAAGTCAGGAAACGTCTGTCATTCGTGCTGCTCGTCATCCGTGTCGCCATAACGCGCGCGGATGTCGAGAACTTTCTCCCAGGCATCAAGAAACACCGCCACGCATGCCGGGTCGAAGTGAGAACCGGACTTTTCCCGCAGATAGTCGGCGGCGCGGTCGACGTCCCAGGCCTTCTTGTATGGGCGACTCGAGGTGAGGGCGTCAAAGACATCCGCTACTGCGACGATTCGCCCGTAAAGTGGAATCTCCTCACCAGTCAGGCCGTTCGGATAACCGCTGCCGTCGTATTTTTCGTGATGGGTGCCGGCAATTATCGCAGCCGTCCGCAGTATGGGCGAACTGCTGTCGCCGAGGATGTCGTGGCCGATGCTCGCATGCTGCTTCATGATGGCGAACTCGTCGGTCGTCAAACGACCAGGCTTGAGCAGGATCTCGTCGCGCGTCCCGACCTTGCCCACGTCATGCATCGGCGCGGCTTCGAAGATCAGCTGCTGCTCTTCCTCAGGCAAGCCCAGCCGCGAGGCAATGAGGCGCGAATAATGGGCCATGCGCATGATGTCTCCGCCGGTTTCCGGATCGCGGTATTCTGCGGCCCTGGCCAGACAGAAGATCGTTTCGCGCTCGCGCTCGGCGATCGTTCGGGTGGCCGCGGCGACTTCCACGGCCAGCAGTGCCGCACGATCCGCGAGCAGCTTCTGGCCGCGCCGCAAGGCGGCCATGTTCTTCATTCGCGCAGTGAACTCGTGCCTGTCAACTGGCTTCGTCAGGAAATCGGTTGCGCCCGCCATCAAGGCATTGTAGCGAGTCTCGACGAGATTGTTCGCAGTCACCATGACTACCGGGACTTCGCCCATTCCCGGAATCTCGCGGAAGCGACGGACGAACTCGATGCCGTCAGGGGCAGGCATCATGTAATCGACGACGACGATATCGGCGCCGTGTTCCTGGCACCATTCGAGGCCGGCCGCCGAGGAGCTGAAACAGCGGGGCTCGATGTCTTCGTTGCGCGTCACGAGATGCTTGAAGAGCAACAGGTTGATTTCTGAATCGTCGATGATCACGGCAGTGAGTTTCACGGCTGGCGTCCTGGCTGATGGGGATCACGAAGCTGCAAGGCCGAGTGGCACGTCCCACAGGGCCGCGCCTGGGCCCTCCTCTGGATCAACGACATGGGTGCAAGCGGGATCGATTGGCAAGCGCGATCACAGGCAATGGGTCGACAAAAGTCAGCAGTCTTGGCGAGGTCGGCCTGAGTATAGGTTCCGCGTCAACCGCGGTCAATCGGAGGCTTGCACGGTGCGGCGTTGCCCGCTCCGGATGACCGGTCGGCAGGTGGACGCGGCGCTGGCGGCACGTGCGCTGCCCTGGTCGAAAAGCCGCCCAGGCTGGCCCATCCGCTGCATCTTGCCGGGGTGCCTGGCGGCCGAACGCCATTCGTCGCGGGCCTATTGTTTGCGGCTTGGCCGCTTGACGGCGCACGCCTTTCCGGGCAGCACCAGGCTCGACTGGTAGGCGGCGACCGCGAGCAGTTCATCGTCACTGTAGCTGCCGATGATCCGGACCATTTCGCTGTGGGCGCCGGAACGTCTGCCGTCGCGGATTTCCGTCATCTGGCGCAGCAGGTAGCGGTGGTGCTGCCCCGCCAGCATCGGATAGCCCTTGTGGCGCGAACCTTCTCCGTTCGGCCCGTGGCAAGTCCTGCAGGCCTTGTCGTAAAGTGCCCTGCCGGCCGCCACTTGCTGCTCGGCGTCGGCAGCGCCGTAACGGCCGTCGCCGGCCTGGATGCACAGCCCTTCGAGATAGGCGGCGAGATCGGCGAGATCCTGCGGATCGGCCAGTACGGCGGCAAAGGGGTACATCGTCGAGTTGTGCCGCACACCGCTGCGGATGTCGGCCATCTGCTTGATCAGCACGCTGCTGTGCTGGCCCGCGAGTCGGGGAACGGCGCCGTCGGGACTCCCGCCTGCCGATGCCAGGTGGCAACTGCGGCACAGCGCATAGAGCCGCTCGCCGCGCTTGCGTTCACCCTTGCGTTCCAGCGCTTCGTTGGTCTCGCCCGGCAGCGCCTGCCATGGGTACTCCTTGACCGGGACACCTTCAGGCCCGACAGGCGAGGGCGCTGCATGCGGGAGCGCCGAGGCATGGAGTGCCAGAGAAAGCGCGAGGACCAGTTTCTGCATTGCCGACTCCCTGCTGTTCGAGAATGGGCGCTTGCCATCTGGCAGACCGATCCCATGCCGGTCGCCGACAGGACCCGCTGCGGCGGTGTGTGCGTTCCCGCTGCATGGCAGCACCACACGTCATGTTGCCATAGCGCGCTTGCCCATGCACTGGATACGCGACCGCGCAGCCGCACTCATTGCCTTGGCGTGTCACAAACGCATCGGCACTTCATGCGGCAACGAAACGGTAGCCGACGCCCGCTTCCGTGATGATGTGTCTTGGCTGCGACGGGTCGTCTTCGATCTTCTTGCGCAGCAGCCCCATATAGACCCGGATGTAATGGCTGTCTTCGGCATGGGATGGCCCCCACACCGCCTTGAGCAGTTGTCGATGGGTCAGAACACTGTCCGGATGGGTGACCAGGAAGGCGAGCAGGCGATACTCGATGGGTGTCAGGTGCAGGTGCTCGCCCGCTCGCTCGACCCGTCGCTTGCCGAGATCGACCCGCAGCTTGCCGAATTCACAAACCGTCGATCCGTGGCCGCCGGCACTGGACCGGCGTCGCAACTGGGCACGAACGCGAGCCAGCAGTTCCGCTGCCCCGAATGGCTTCGTCAGATAGTCGTCGGCGCCCGCGTCCAGAGCGCCCACCTTGTCGGTTTCGGTCGTCCGTGCCGACAGCACGATGATGGGGACATCGGACCAGGTGCGCAGGTCGCGGATGAAATCCACGCCGTCGCCGTCAGGCAGGCCAAGGTCGAGCACCACCATGTCCGGTCGGCGGGTGCCGGCCGCGATCAGGCCGCGCTGCATGGAGTCGGTCTCGTAGACCTGGCAGCCTTCTGCTTCCAGCGACATCCTGACGAAGCGCCGGATGTTGGGCTCGTCCTCGATGATGAGAACGACGGGGAGCGAGTCGCTCACTGCAGGCTATCCTCCTCAGCGCCATCCAGTGAAGGCGGTTGGCCTCGCGGCAAGGAGAACACGAAGCGCGCTCCGCCACCGCGGCGGTTCTCTGCCCGAATGGTGCCACCGTGCGCCGTGACAATGGCGCGGCAGATCGCCAGCCCCAGACCCACTCCCGATGTCGCACTTTCCTTCTGGCCGCGCTCGAACTTGCTGAAGATGAGTTCCTCCTTCCCAGCCGGCAGCCCGGGTCCGTCATCCTCGACCCAGATGTCCACCTGATCGCGCGCGCCCGGCGCGGCGCCGATCTCGATCATGCTTCCGGCGGGTGTGTAGTTGACGGCGTTCTCCAGGAGGTTGCACAGCACCCGTTCGACCAGTACGGCGTCAAATTCCAGCAAGGGTAGTCCGTCCGGCAGGTTGACGCCAACACGATGGCCAGCCATCGTCGATCGCATGGCCTTGATGGCGCTGCCGACCACTTCCTCCAGTGGTTGCCACTGTCGATTGAGCTTGACTGCACCGGCTTGCAGGCGAGCCATGTCGAGCAGGTTGTTGACCAGGGAATTCATGCGCAGCGCCTCGTCGCGCATCGACGCCGCGATGTCGCATTGCTCTCCCGTCGGCGGCGGCTGCGTCATGGACATCGAGTCGGCCAGGCCGACCAGCGCCGCGAGCGGTGTGCGCAGGTCATGCGAGATGGCTGACAGCAGTGAATTGCGCAGGCGCTCCGACTCCATCTGCACCGTGGTCGCCCGCGCCACATCGACGTAATGGACCCGTTCGAGGGAAATGGCGACCAGCCGGGCGAAGGTATCGAGGAGGCGACGCTGCTCCGGGGCCATCAGCCGCCGCGAGTGCTTCGGCTCCAGAACCAGCACGCCGCGCGTGCGCATCGGCGCCTTGAGCGGAACATAGAGAAGTGGACTGCCGGCGAGGGTGTCGGTGCCCCAACCGGCTTCCGCACTGTGGTCGAAGGCCCACTGGCTGATGCCCACGTCGACCGCGGGCACGCCACCGGGCACCTGAATCGGTTCGTGCAGCCGGTCTCGCTCGTCGGCGAGCATGATGGCGGCGCGGGCGCCGAATCCGGTCGCGGCGAAACGCTGGCTGATTTCGGCGATCTGCTCCGGCATCAGCGCGCCCGAAAGATCGCGCGACATCTCATAGAGTGCCCTGACCCGCTGTTCGCGGCGGCTGGCGACGCGGGCCTGGAACTTGAGGTCCGCGGTCAGCTTGGCGGTGACCAGGCCGACGGCCAGCATGACGGCGAAAGTCATCAGGTATTGGACGTCGCCGACGGCGAAGGAGAATCGCGGCGGCACGAAGAAGAAATCGAAGGCTGCCACATTGAGGAAGGCCGCCGCGACTGCCGGGCCGAGACCGTAGCGAACTGCCGAGAGAACGACCGCCATCAGGAAGAGCATGGCGATGTTGGCGCGGTCGAACACCGTGTGCAGTGGCATCGCAATGAGCGTCACCAGCGCACAGAAGACCGAGCTCATCGCGAAAGACTGCCAGGGGGCGTGCAACCGGTCGAGCAGCGACTCGCCGCTTGGCTTCTCCTCCTGCCGCCTGTCGGCCGGCGTTTCCGCGCCTGCGACCTGGATGATGTCGAGATCGGGTGCAAGCTTGCCGACACGGTCAGCGAATGACCGCTTCCAGGGCCGCCAAGCCTGCGCCTGGTCGCGGCCGACAAGGACCTTCGACAGGTTGTGGTCGCGCGCATAGTCGATGATGGTCGCGATCGGGTCGCTGCCTGGCAGGCTGGCCGTTTCTGCCCCCATCTCCTGTGCCAGCTTGAGACTCCTGAGGATCTGCAAGCGCCGCTTGTCCGAGAGATGTCGCAGTTTCGGCGTCTCGACGTAGATCACGTGCCACGGCACGTCGAGCTTGGCGGCAATGCGGGCGGCGCTGCGGATGATTCGGTCACTGCCATCTCCCGGGCCGATGCAGGCCAGCAGCGATTCACTGGTGTGCCAGGCGCGGGTGACCGATCGGTCACGCCGATACTGGATCATTTCGCTGTCAACGCGGTCGGCGGTGCGGCGCAGTGCGAGTTCACGCAGCGCGATCAGGTTGCCCTTGCGGAAGAAATTCTGGATCGCGCGCTCGGCCTGCTGCGGCAGATAGACCTTGCCTTCCTTGAGGCGCTGCAGCAGTTCGTCCGGCGTCAGGTCGACGAGAACGACTTCATCGGCGGCATCGAAGACATGGTCCGGAACGGTCTCCCAGACCCGGATGCCGGTAATGCCACCGACCACGTCATTGAGGGTCTCCAGGTGCTGCACGTTGACGGTCGAATAGACGTCGATACCGGACGACTGCAGTTCCTCGACATCCTGCCAGCGTTTGGCGTGGCGCGAACCCGGCACGTTGGAATGGGCGAGTTCGTCGACCAGGAGAAGGGCGGGCTTGCGCGCCAGCGCTCCGTCGATGTCGAACTCCGGCAGCACCCGGTCACGGTAGGCCGCCGCCTTCAGCGGCAGACGCTCCAGTCCCGTCAGCAAGGCTTCCGTCTCCTTGCGGCCGTGGGTTTCGACGACACCGATGACGACGTCCGTGCCTTGCTCGGCCTGCTGGCGCGCGGCCGACAGCATGGCGTAGGTCTTGCCGACACCCGCCGAGGCGCCGAAGAAAATCTTCAGCTTGCCGCGGGCGGCGCGCATCTCCTCGTCCTTGATCCGGTCGAGGATCAGGTCGGGATCGGGGCGGCCGTCCTTCATTTCCCGTCCGAGCTGCGGCGCCATACGGGTTGTGCCCGCTCAACGCGCATGTGCGTCGAGCGCGAGGTTGAGCTTGAGGACATGGACGCGCGCTTCGCCGAAGACGCCGAACTCGCGACCCTCGGTATTCTCGGCGAGCAACTGCCGTACGGTCGTTACCTCGAGGTGGCGGGTACGGGCGACGCGCTCGGCCTGGTAGTCGGCAGCGGCCGGGCTGATGTGCGGGTCGAGACCGCTGGCCGACGCCGTCACCAGGTCGATCGGTACGGGGCGCCGGTTGCCCGGGTCGGCGGCATGCAGCGCCGCGACCCGAGCCTTGACGGCATCGGCGAGGGCCGGGTTCAAGGGTCCCTGGTTCGAGCCCGATGATGCGGCGGCGTTGTAGGGCTGCGGCGCCGTTGCCGACGGGCGGCCCCAGAAGTACTTCGGATCGCTGAAATCCTGGCCGATCAGTGCCGAGCCGATCGGCTTCCCATCCCGGATGATCAGGCTGCCGGCGGCGGCATCGGGAAAGGCGATCCGCGCCACGCCGGTGACCAGCATCGGATAGAGGAGACCGGTGACGACCGACAACAATACGAACAGGGAGATGGCAGGGCGCAGCAAGGCTTTCATGGATGCCTCCTCAGGCAAGACCGGCGGCGGCCAGCGCCATGTCGATCAGCTTGATACCGATGAAGGGGGCGACCAGGCCACCGAGGCCATAGATCGCCAGATTGCGACGCAGCAGGGTCGCTGCGCCGACGGCGTGGTAGCGAATCCCCTTGAGGGCCAGCGGAATCAGCGCAATGATGATCAGTGCGTTGAAGATGACCGCCGAGAGGATCGCCGAGGCCGGGCTGGCCAGCCCCATCACGTTGAGCGCTGCAAGCGCCGGGTAGGTGCTGACGAAGGCAGCCGGAACGATTGCGAAATACTTGGCGACGTCGTTGGCGACGCTGAAGGTGGTCAGCGCGCCGCGCGTCATCAACATCTGCTTGCCGGTCTCGACGACTTCGATCAGCTTGGTCGGATTCGAGTCGAGGTCGACCATGTTGCCGGCTTCCTTCGCGGCCTGGGTGCCGGTGTTCATCGCCACGGCGACGTCGGCCTGGGCCAGTGCCGGGGCGTCATTGGTGCCGTCGCCGGTCATCGCCACCAGGCGGCCTTCGCTCTGGTACTGGCGGATCAGTGCCAGCTTGGCTTCCGGCGTCGCTTCGGAAAGAAAGTCATCGACGCCGGCCTCGGCGGCGATTGCCGCTGCCGTCAGGCGGTTGTCGCCGGTGATCATCACCGTCTTGATCCCCATCTGCCGCAGTTCGGCGAAGCGTTCCTTGATGCCGCCCTTGACGACGTCCTTCAGTTCGACGACGCCGAGTACGCGCGTCTCGTCGGCCACGACCAGCGGCGTGCTGCCGCGGCGCGCCGCCGCGTCGACCGCCGTCAGGACCGACGGTGGCATGGCGCCGCCGAGGGCCTCGACATGCTGGCGGATGGCATCGGTTGCCCCCTTGCGGATCTGTCGGCCGGGCAGATCGACGCCGCTCATCCGGGTTTGCGCCGAGAAATGAACGAACTGCGCTGCGAGTGCATGGACATCGCGCTCGCGCAGGTTGAAGCGCTGCTTGGCGAGGACGACGATGCTGCGTCCCTCCGGCGTTTCGTCGGCCAGTGACGCCAGTTGCGCGGCGTCGGCGAGTTCGGCCTCGCTGACCCCGTCGGCGGGCAGGAAGGCCGCTGCCTGGCGGTTGCCCAGCGTGATCGTGCCGGTCTTGTCGAGCAGCAGCACGTCGACGTCGCCGGCGGCTTCGACTGCGCGGCCGGATGTGGCGATGACGTTGGCCTGCATCATGCGGCTCATGCCGGCGACGCCGACGGCCGAAAGCAGGCCGGCGATGGTGGTCGGAATCAGGCACACGAGCAGTGCAATGAGGACGGTGATGCTGACTGGCGAACCCGACCCGGCCACCGCGACGCTGAACTGGGAGAAGGGAAGCAGGGTCGCGGTGACGCCGAGGAAGACGATGGTCAGCGCCGCCAGCAGGATCGCCAGCGCGATTTCGTTCGGCGTCTTTTGCCGTTTCGCCGTCTCGACCATGGCGATCATCCGATCGACGAAGGTCTCGCCCGGATTGACAGTGACGCGCACGACCAGCCAGTCGGAGAGCACGCGCGTGCCGCCGGTTACCGCCGAGAAATCACCGCCTGATTCGCGGATGACCGGCGCTGATTCGCCGGTGATGGCCGATTCATCGACCGAGGCGACGCCTTCGATCACCTCGCCGTCAGCGGGAATGGTTTCACCGGTGGCGACCAGCACGACGTTGCCGACGCGCAGGTCGTCCGCGGGCACCGTGTGCCACTCGGCGTCCGCGCGCGGGGCGCTCAACCGCTTTGCCCAGGTTTCCTTCTTCAGGCCGCGCAGTGACGCCGCCTGCGCCTTGCTGCGCCCTTCGGCGAGCGCTTCCGCGAAGTTGGCGAAGAGCACGGTGAACCACAGCCAGATCGCGACAGCGAGGATGAACGCCGTCGACTCCTGACCCGGGCCGCTGAGCGCCGGGACCGCTGCCAGCGTGCTCAGGATGGAACCGATGAAGACGACGAACATCACCGGATTGCGCCACTGCACGCGTGGGTCCAGTTTGCGGAACGAGTCGATGATGGCGGGCGTGACGAGCGCCGGGTCGAACAGGGAAAAGGTCTTGCGTGTCATGAGATTCTCCAGCGGATCATCGCGTCGGCCACAGCATCAGGTGCTCGACCAGCGGGCCGAGCGCCAACGCGGGCACATAGTTGAGCAGGCCGACCAGCAGCACGACGCCGATCAGCAGCGCGACGAACAGCGGGCCGTGCGTCGGCAGGGTCCCGGCGGTCACCGCGATCCGCTTCTTGGCGGCCAGCGAGCCGGCCATCGCCAGCACCGGCACGATCACGGCAAAGCGGCCAAACCACATCGCCAGTGCCAGCAGCACGTTGTAGAAAGGCGTGTTGGCCGAGAGTCCGGCGAAGGCGCTGCCGTTGTTGTTGGCTGCCGAGGAGAAGGCGTAGAGGATTTCGGCAAAGCCGTGCGCGCCCGGGTTGGCGATTCCGGCCCGGCCCGCCTCGGTCATCACGGCAGCGGCGGTGCCGACGAGGACCAGCAGGGGCGTCGCGAGGATGGCGATCGACGTCATCTTCATCTCCTGCGCCTCGATCTTCTTGCCCAGGTATTCCGGCGTCCGTCCGATCATCAGCCCGGCGATGAATACCGCCATCACGGCAAAGAGCAGCATGCCGTAGAGGCCGGAACCGACACCACCGAAGACGACTTCGCCGAGCTGCATCATGACCAGTGGCACGGCACCGCCGAGCGGCGTGAACGAGTCGTGCATCGAATTGACCGCACCGCAGGACGCGGCCGTGGTGATCGTCGCAAAAAGGGCCGAATCGGCGATACCGAAGCGCGCCTCCTTGCCCTCCAGGTTGCCGTCGGTCAAGGCGGTGGTGCGTACGCTCGTCGCCTCGCTGTCGCCGACCTTCGCCAGCAGGGGATTGCCTTGCTGCTCGAAGCTGATCGCGCCGATGGCAAAGCTGACGAAGAGCAGCGCCATCGCGGCAAACACCGTCCAGCCCTGGCGCTCGTCGCCGACGATGCAGCCGAAGGCAACGCACAGCGCGCCGGGAATCAGGAAGATCGACAGCATCTGCAGGAAGTTCACCAATGGCGTCGGGTTCTCGAAGGGGTGAGCCGAGTTGGCGTTGAAGAAGCCGCCACCGTTGGTGCCCAGCATCTTGATCGCTTCCTGCGAAGCAACCGGGCCCATGGCCAGGGTCTGGGTGGTCGTCGATGCAGCTTCCGTCACCGGGTTGCCCTGCTCGTCCTGCACGGCCTGGCCGTCGGCGTCGAGCTTTGGCGCCTGGTATGTGGTCACGTCGAGCGTGCTCACTTCCTGGTAGGCGGCAAAGTTCTGGATCACGCCCTGACTGCTCAGGAACAGCGCAAACAGCAGCGACAGCGGCAGCAGAATCCAGATGGTGGCGCGAAAGAGGTCTGCCCACGCATTGCCGATGCCAGCCGCCGAATGCCGTGCAAAGCCGCGGATGAGCGCGATGGCGACGGCGATGCCGGTTGCCGCGGAAACGAAGTTCTGCACCGTCAGGCCGAGCATCTGGACCAGGTAGCCCATCGTCGATTCGCCACCATAGCCCTGCCAGTTGGTGTTGGTGACGAAGCTCACCGCCGTGTTGAAGGCCGAATCGGGGCTGACATTGGCCATCGCCTGCGGATTCAATGGCAACCACAATTGCAGGCGCTGCAGGGAATAGACGGCGAGCAGGCCGAGCGCGTTGAACAGCAATATCGCCCGTGCATACTGCAGCCAGCCCATCTCTTCGTCGCGCTGGATACCGCAGGCCCGGAACACTGCTTTCTCGACGCCGCTGACCCAGGTCTCGTGGTTCCCCATGGTCATCACCCGGGAGATGTAGATGCCCAATGGTCGGGCGAGGAGCAGCAACATCGCCATGAAGAGACCGAGCAGGATCCATGCATGGTCGTTCATGAGAAGTCCTCCGGAAAGAGCAGCGCCGCGATCAGATAGACCAACAGGCCGCCGGCGGCGAGGCCGGCGAGGATGGTGAGCAGGCTCATGCGCGGCCTCCGGTCAGGCGGGCGCAGCCATTGGCGAAAGCCACGACAAGCCCGAACAGCGCGGCCAGCGCGGCCAGATAGACGACATCCATCGCATTCCTCCAGTCAGGGTGTTGACAAACGGAATGCTAGGCCGGCGGCCATCAAAATGGTCGCAAAGGAGGTGAACCGCGTGTAAAGACAGGATAAAGATCACGCGTCGGCGGCAGTCGTCGTGGCTGCCACTGCCGACTCGCAACGGGCGCCCTGGCTGATCGGGTTGGCCCGCCTCGCGTGGGCGCCGGCCGCGACGCAGCGCATGCCGGGCGAGCCTGTGGGTGCGCAGGCAGGCAATGGACGCCGGCATGCGTCGCCGGCGTCCGGCAGCGGTGCGGCCAGGCCATCCGATCAAAGGCTGGCCATGTCAATCACGAAGCGGTACTTGACGTCGCTCTTCAGCATCCGCTCGTAGGCCGTATTGATGTAAGCGATCGGGATCGTCTCGATGTCGGAAACGATGCCATGGTCGGCGCAGAAATCGAGCATCTCCTGCGTTTCGCGTATGCCGCCGATCAGCGAGCCGGCGATGCGGCGGCGCTTGAAGATCAGGTTGAAGACATTCGACGGCGGGTGCGGCTCTGCCGGGGCGCCGACCAGTGCCATCGTGCCGTCGCGCCTGAGCAGTTGCAGATAGGCGTCGAGGCTGTGCGGTGCCGCCACCGTGTTCAGGATGAAATCCAGTTGGTTGGCCTGGGCAGCCATCTGTTCGGGACTGGTGGAAATGCATACCACATCGGCGCCAAGCTGCTTGCCGTCGGCGATCTTGCCCGGTGAGGTGGTGAACAGGACGACGTGGGCGCCCATCGCGTGCGCGATCTTGACCCCCATGTGGCCAAGTCCGCCGAGACCGACGATGCCGACCTTCCTGCCCGGTCCGGCGCCCCAATGGCGCAGCGGCGAGTAGGTCGTGATGCCGGCGCAGAGGAGGGGGGCGACACGCGCCAGATCCTTCTCGTCGTGCCGGATGCGCAGGACAAAGGACTCCTTGACGACGATCGTTCGCGAATAGCCGCCGAAGGTATTCTCGCCGCCGAACACCGGACCGTTGTAGGTTCCGGTGAAACCGTTTTCGCAGTACTGCTCTTCGCCCTCATGGCACGAATGGCAATGCCCACAGCTGTCGATCATGCAACCGACGCCGGCCAGATCACCGAGCTTGAAGCCGCGAACGCCATCACCGACGGCGACGACCCGGCCGACGATTTCGTGCCCGGGAACACAGGGGTACTGGGTGTTGTGCCACTCGCCGCGAACCGTGTGCAGATCCGAATGGCAAACGCCGCAATACAGAATCTCGATCTGCACATCCTCCGCGCCCGGGTTGCGGCGGTGCAGTTCAAAGGGTGCCAGCGCGCTCGAGCTGCTTTGCGCTGCGTAGGCTTTGGTCTTGATCATGGCTGAATCCTTCCTCTGGACGTTGGGCAGACAGATGTTCCGGCTCGTGACCACCAGGGCGGGCGGTGCCGTGGCCGAGTGCCGTCAATGGTACGCCAATGCAGCGGCTGCGCATGCGCTGCGAAACCGTCGGCAGATCAGCCAGAAACTCCCGAGGATGGGCTCGCCGCGGGCGGCGGTGGTCGACGGCCGTCGTTGGCGGTGCCTCGGCTCACAGCCGTGGCGTCAGGCCGTCGGCGAGAGACAGGCGATAAGCGGAATAACCGGGCACGAGACTGGCCAGCAGGCCGGCGGCGACGACTGCCGCCAGCAGTCGCAGTTCGTCGCTGCTGACCCAGCGCGCGCTCAGCGAGAGGCCGAAGTGGGCCTGCACGAGCGGCGCCAGCACGGCGCTGAGCAGCGCCAGCAGCGCGACGCCGAGCAGGGCGCCGAGGAGCGTGACGAACAGCGCCTCGGCGCTCAGGAGGAGGAACAGCTCGCGCGGGCGCGCACCCACCGAGCGCAGGATCGCCAGTTCACGGCGCCGTTCGCCGAGGCTGGCGAGGACCACCGCAACGAGACCGGCGAGACCGACGGCGAGGACCATCGTCGACACGGCCAGCAGCGTCCGCTCGGCAAAGCCCACCATCTGCCAGAGTTGGTCGAGGGCGACACCGGGCAGCACGGCCAGCAGCGGCTCGCCGGGGTGATCGTTGATCTTGCGCTGCAGTCGGAAGACGGCGGCGCGGCTTTTCAGGCCGATCAGCGCGGCGGTGATCTCCTTCGGCTGCAGGTCGAACTTGCGCACGTGCTCGGCAGGGATCGACAGGCCTGGCAGCGGCGCGCCGCCTGCCCAGTCGAGATGGATCGCCTGGATCGCTTGCAGACTGACGTGCAGCGTGCGGTCGACCGGCGTGCCGGTCGGCGCGAGGATGCCGACGACGGTGAACGGCTTGTCCTCATGTTCCGCGAGGCCGACGTCGCCCATGCCGTGGCTGATGATGATCCGGTCGCCGATCCTGTAGGAGAGCCGCTTGGCCACCTCGGCACCGAGAACCGTCTCGAAGAGGCCGTCGAACGGCCTGCCGCTGGCAAACTGCAGCGCTTGCCCATCGCCGTAACGGAAGTGCTCGAAATAGGCGCCGGTCGTCCCGAGGACCGGCAGGCCGTGGTGCGAGTCGCCGAGCGACAGCGGGATGGCCCAGGCCACCGCCGGATCGTCGGCGATCGCCTGGTAGCTCTGCCAACGGATGTTGTTGCTCGCATCGCCGAGACGGAAGACCGCGTAGAGCATCAGCTGCACGGCGCTGGTGCGCGCCCCGACGACGAGATCGGTTCCCGACACCGACAGCGCAAAGCTGTTGCGCGCCTCGTGGCGGACGCGCTCGACGCCGAGAAGCAGGGTCACGCTGAGGGCGACGGCAACCAGCGTCATCCCGAGCGTCAGGCGCCGGTTCCAGGCGCTGCGCACGGCCAGGCTGAGCAGCCACTTCATCGCGCGCTGCCGTTGTCGCTGCTGGCGCCGAGTGTCGGCAGCGACAACTCACGGTCGAAGCCGGTCGCCAGGCGGCGGTCGTGGCTGACGAAGAGCAGGGTGCTGCCGCTGCGTTCGCATTCGTCGCGCAGCAGCTCAAGGAAGGCGCCCTGTCGCTCGGCATCGAGCGCCGAGGTTGGCTCATCGGCAATGACGACCTCGGGTTGCCCGATCAGGGCGCGGGCGGCGGCGACCCGCTGCTGTTGGCCGACGCTCAGCCGCGTCACCTGGCGACGGTGCAACGCCGGGTCGAGGTCGAGCCGTGTCAGCAGGCGCTGCGCTTCGCCTGCCGGCGTGTTGCCGGCGGCGGTTGCCCTTGCCAGCCGCCGCGGCGAAAAGCGGCAGGAAAGGAGGACGTTGTCGACCACCGACAGATAGGGAATGAGGTTGAAGAGCTGAAAGAGAAAGCCGACATGATCGGCCCGGAAGCGGTCGCGCGCCGCCGGCCGCAGCTGCGTCAGCTCGTTGCCGAGCAGCTGCAGGCGGCCGCGCTCGGGGACGAGGACGCCGCCGAGCAGCCCGAGCAGGGTGCTCTTGCCGCTGCCGCTCGGCCCATGAAGAAAGATCCGTTCGCCGGCCTGCGCCTCGAAGAACGGGATGTCGAGGCAGAAGTCGGCGTCGTCGGCCCAGCGGAAACGCAGGTTCTCGATGCGGATGAGCGCCGCCGGCATCGCTCTACCAGGAGATACGCCGCTGTTGCGGCGACAGCCGGGCGGCCGACTGTCCGCGCGGCCCGGCAACCTGAACGTCGATGCGGCGCAGCCTCGGGAAGGTGGCGAAGAGGCCGACTTCGATGTCGCGCAACGCTGCTGCGTTCTCGCAGCGGAAGACAAAGCTGCCGTCGAGGTCGGCATGGCCGTCGCCCTCTGCTGGGGGCGACGGCTGCAACAGCGGCGATTCGAGTTCGACCGAGACCGTTGTGCAGCGCGCCGCCGGTGTCGGGGTGAAGATCTCGCCGGCCTGGCGCAGGCGATCGGCCATGGCGCGCAGCGCCTGCTTCTGCTGTGCCGTCCGCGGCGCGTGCTCGAAACCGACGAGATTGGCGAGCGGCGTTTCCAGCTGCAGGCTGAGCGTGTTGCCGTCGACGGCGACCTGCAGGCTTGCCGCCCCGTGGACGTGGGCTCCGGGAGGGCCGGCGAGCGCCGGCACAGGGAGCAGGCAGGCCATCACAAGCAGGCAGGACCAGGGTGATGTGTTCATCGGCAGTCTCCATTCGATGGGCCGATTGAAGCACAAGGATCCTGCAAATGCAACGGGATTGCGTTTGCGATGTCCTGTGGTCTCGCCAAGCCCGATCGGCGGGCGAGCCCCGGGGCTTTCGTCACTGGGCTGCAGTAGCAGCCAGTGCTGCACCTTGCGCCTGGCAGGGATACGATCAGGGGGATGGCATGGACGTCATCGTCGTGAAACATCGGAAAATAGGCGTTCACGCCCGACAGTCGCGTCCGTCACCCGAGCAGTGGCGTCGTGCGTAAGGAAGGAACTCCGTGGGCTCGTGGACGATGCGCTATCGCGTACCGGGGCGCCGCTTACGGTGGAAAAGTCTGGCGACTTTCCACTTCACGCTCCACCGAACTCCAGCTCCTTCGTCTGCCGTTCGATGAGGTCAACACCAACCGCGTTACCGGTCAGCCGACCGAAACTGGCGGTGCTATACTTGCTCCAGAGCGTTTCCTGCCGAATAGCAACATGACGACAACTACTACAGCACGGCTTACCCGTTCGGACAACGAAGTTGCGGTCTCGCACTACGCACCCAGCGACGTTATTGAACGACTCCCGAGAGCAGTCGGCGTGCTGCTCTTCGTCCTCGTTGTTCCGTACCCGGTGTTTGGCCAGACGTACTATAAGTGCCGGACCGCTTCAGGAAGCATCGCATACTCGGATGCACCGTGCCTTGGTGGGGCACAGCCGAAAAGGGTCGTAACCGACAATGCTCGGCCAGCGTATCCCTCACCATCTGCCTACGGGCCTCAACCTCAATACGCACCTCAACCGCAGTACGCACCCCAATCGCAGTACGCACCCCAATCGCAGTACGCACCCCAATCGCAGTACGCACCCCAATCGCAGTACGCACCCCAATCGCAGTACGCACCCCAATCGCAGTACGCACCCCAACCGCAGTACGCACCCCAACCGCAGTACGCGCCCCAACCGCAGTACGCACCCCAACCGCAGTACGCACCCCAACCGCAGTACGCACCCCAACCGCAGTACGCGCCCCAACCGCAGTACGGGGTGCCGCCGATAGACCCGAACGCCCGGATACTCGACGCCAAGATTATGGAAGCGCTTGGTTCTGGGGACTTCCCCCGAGCCAAGGGACTGGCAGTGACACCAGAGCATTGGCGGATGATCGCCGAGGCAGAGCAACGACAAGGAAGAAGTGTTACGGGGCGAACCAGCGCCGATTTGCGCGCGGAGCTGCAGAACAGCACGCGGTGCCGCGAAGCACAGCGGAGCTATGAGACTGAGTCAAGCTCAGTAAAGAAAGACTTCGCGATGATCAACGCCACCAAGCACCGCATGTACGTCGCGTGCGGAATGAACGAACCGACGGTCATCGAAAACCGCACCGTGATTAACGACAATCGGCGGGTCATGAGATTGAGTCCGTAATTCGGTAGAAGACACGGACCGCCGGTATATGCAGTCCTTCGCGATGATCACCAGCGAGCCGACGGTTCGCGGCAACAGGTCCTTCGAGCGTCGCTTCGATCGTAGCAGCCTCGCTCCCGGCGCCGAAGGGATAAGCCGGTGGAGACCGGCCTGCGGCGGCGCGTGGACGTCGTCTTCGGCGATGAACACATGCGAACGCACGTAGCGATCATGCCCTCCACAACCTCGCAGTCTTGCGCCAACTCTTGCTCAATCTCCTGCGCACCGCTTCGGTGAAACGCAAAGGTGGCCTCCACATCCAGAGCCTCGTTGCCGCGACTCCCAACAGATTCCGGTGCAACTCCAGGGCCTTGGACGGCGTTCCTGCAATTGCCCCAGGGCGTGCCTTGGTTGTCCGCCTACGCCGCTGAATTGGGCGATGATCCTTGGCCGGGTTCCCACCGTCGCGCCGACAGCAGCAGAATCACGTCGCGCCCTCTGCCCATGGCCCATCAGTGTCGGTCGAATGCGCAAGTGGCGATATCGGAACCTTCGACGGGAATTGCACCGCTCGTCCGTCGGCGGTTCGCTGCAGTCTCCCAAACTTTCCGGCACGACTCGGACGATGTCGCTCCAGGAGAGACAAGAAGATGCCTGTGAACCATCGCGACGGGAGTCACCGTAAGCCTCGGCCGGCCTTCGGCTGCGGGCAGTCGTCGAGCACCGTGGCTACCGTGACTGACAAGCTAGCGCCATGAGTCAGTACGCCAGCCGATCGCCGAGCTCTTCATTGGGCGAGTTCCTCGCCGCGGGCGTCGTCGCCGAGGACGTCCCCTCGCTCTTTCCGCTGCTTTCGGCGCGGCCCCTGCTGGCGGCATTCGTCGCCCTGTTTCGCGGTGGCGACGAGGAGGTGCTGATCCGCCTGGCGGTGCTCAAGGGCATCGGTACCCGTGCCGAGTCACCCTTCTGGTCGCCGCACGAACTCGAGGAGCAGTTCGTCTGGCTCGATGCGGTCAAGCTCGACACGGTGCTCAAGCGGCTGCGCGAGCACGAACTGCTGGTCTGGGACGGCGAGCAGCGGCTGTACCATCTGGCGCCGACCGGTCGCATGGCGCTGGCGGCGATCGACCTGATGCTGCAGTTCGCCGCCGAGGAGGACGCGGAACTCGGTTTCCTCGCCTCGCAGGTGGCTGCCGGCGGTGCCGTCGGTCGGCTGTCGGCGGATACACTGCGCCACCTGCTGGCGCGCCTGGCGGAGCTCGAGGCACAGTTCGCCGCCGCCGTCGCTTCCGGTTCCGAGTTCCGCCTCATCGCCGCGCAGACGCGACTGCAATCGGTCTGGCAGTGGATGGAGAAGGGTACCGCCATCCTTGCCGGCCTGTCGGAAGAAGGTTTCGACGACGCCACCTGGCGGCTGGCGCAGGAGATCGGCGCGCGCCAGTCGCGCATCATGCGCATGACCTCGGTGTTCCAGCGTGAGCTGGCGGCGATCGCCCGCCAGCGCGTGCATCTTTCGCAGGGTGGCCTGTCGTCGTCGGAAGTCGCCGCCTGGCTGAAGGGGCTGGATGTCGATCGACTTGCGGCGCTCGCCGAGGGTGCCCTGAACGTCGTTCCCGAGCCGGTCTTCGTGCTGCAGGACGTGCTGCTCGACATCGCCGAGGCCGAGCTGATCGACCGCCAGCATCCCGACCGCCGCCGCTCGAGCCTGCCGCCGCCGGCAGCGGTTGTGACGACGCACGAGCTGCCGCTCGAGCCACCGCCCGAGGTCGCAGAGTTGCTGCAGGTGCTGCAGCATCTCGACGGCCCGCTGCCCATCGCCGATGTGGTCGTCGGCGGCAACTTCCGTGCGGCGTCGTACCGCTTCTCGCTGCTGCCTCTCCTCGGCGAGGACAAGGCGCCGTCCGAACTGGCGCCGCTGGCTGCGCTGCCGGTGCAACTGCTGTGGTCGGCCGACGCGGCGGCGGGGGAACTCGCCGCGGTCAATCGCGCTGAAGTGGCGGCGATCACGCCCGGCGTCATCGCACCGCTGCCGGCGCGGCCCTGAAACTGCAACCTGCCTGGATGACCCGTCGATGGACGCTGCACCACTGATTGCCCGCCTGCTTGCCCGTCGCAGCCTGCCGCGCAGCGATCCCGGCGTTTCCCGCCTGCTGGTCGACGCCGGCCTGCGCGGCGAGGTCGAGGCGCGGCTGGCCGCCTGTGGTCTCCGCCTCCTCGACCATCCGTACGCGGCACACGTCGCGATCGGCGTCGACCGGGCTGCGGAGAGCGCCGTCTTCGAGACCGACAAGGACTGGCAGGCGAGCAACATCGGCCTTGCCCGCGATGTCGTGGCGTTGCTGGTCCTGCTCTGGGCGCTGATCATCCTGCCCAAGCGGGAACGCCAGATCAGCCGCGACAGCCTCGAAAGCCAGGGGCAGAGCGACCTCTTCGGTGCTGCCTCGCGGCCGGTCGACCGCGACAGCGCGGCCGTTTCCGGCGTCGTCGCCGAGAGCGCGCTGCTCGAGGACTACGGCAAGCTCCTCGGCGGCAAGGCACGCGTCCGGCAGTTCATGCTGCCGACGCTGAACCGGCTCGGCTTCATCGAGCGCCGGCTGGGGATGATCCACGAGGGCCCGTTGCTCGACCTGGCGCTCGACTACGCGGAACTGGCGCCGCGCATCCTGCAGGGCGCGCTCGGCGACCTGCTGCGGCAGCGCGCCGGGGGGGCAGGCTGATGTTCCGCTTCGACAAGCTGGAGCTGGTCCACTGGGACTACTGGCAGCGGCTCGAGATCCCGCTCGCGGCGCCAATCGTCACCATCGTCGGTCCCAATGGGTCGGGCAAGACGACGCTGCTCGACGCGCTGCGCACCCTGCTGGCACTCGAATGCTCCGGGCACGGCAGCCGCAAGCGTGACTACAAGCGCTACGTGCGGCGCAATGGCGAAGACTTTGCCTGGCTGCGGGCGGTCGTCGACAATCGCCGGCTGCCCAACCACCGCCGTCCGTTCTGGCCGCCACACCAGGAGGAGCAGGTGACGCTGGCCTGCCGCATCGAGCGCAGGGGCGGCGACTGGACGCGCGTCTACTTCCTCGCGCCGGGAGATGTGGCGATCGAGCGCATCGAGGCCGAGGGAACCGAGTACGGTGTCCGCGACTGGCGACAGCTGCTGCACCAGGCCGGGCTGACGCCGGCGCTGGCGCGGGTGCTGTCGCTCGAGCAGGGGCAGACCGACAAGCTCTGCGAGCTGTCCGGCCGCGAACTGCTCGATCTCGTTTTCCAGGTCTTTGGCGACAAGGAGACGCTCGACCGCTACGCCGAGGCACGCGCGCACCAGGAACTGGTGACTGCCGAGCTGAAGGCGATGCAGGGCGAGGAGTCGCGGCTGGCCAACGAACTCGAACGCTTCGAGCAGAAGGTCAACCGTCACCTCGAGTGGCAGGCGCTGGCGAGCGAGCGGCAGGCACTGGTCGGCGAGACGCGGCCCCGGCTCGAATTCCACGCCCTCAACGAATCGATCCGCGGTGCGCGCCGCCCGCTGGCGGCAACGCGCCGCGACTGGCGGCGGCTGCGCGCCGAGCTGCAGGCGTGCATCGACCAGCAGCCATCGCGACGGCACGCCGTACAGCACGCGGCCGACGCGAGGGGCGCCGCCGAGACCGCCGAGCAGGCGGCGAACGCGGCGCTGAACCAGGCCAATGCCGAGCGCACCCGCTGGCTCACCCGGCTCGAGGAGCGTCAGCGCCTGCTCGCGGCGGCCCGTGTCGAGGGTGGTGATCCGCTGGCCGACCAGGAGACGCTGGAAGCGGCCGAAGCCGAACGCGATGCCCTGCGCCTGCAACTGGCCGCCGCTGACGCCGAACTGAAGCGGCTTGGCGAACTGCTGCACGAGCTCGCCGCCGGCCGGCGCGCTGATCCGCAGGATGTCTGCCGGTTTCGTGCGGCTCTCGATGGCGCCGGCATTGGCCACACGCTGCTCGCCGAGCGGCTGGAAATGACCGACGAAGGCTGGGCGAATGCCGTCGAAGCGATCCTCGCACCGTTCGCGCACATCGTTCTCCTGGACGACGCGCGCCAGGCCGAAGAGGCTTTCGTCCTCGGCGAGCGCCTGCGTTACCGGCACTACCTCGTGCCCGAGAGCGTCGCTGTTCCAGCGGCCGGTGCCGGCTCGCTGCTCGAGGTGCTGCGGCTGCGCGGCCCGGTTCCCGAGTGGCTGATCGGCCTCCTGCAGCGCACGCAACGCGTCGCGGACGCTGCCGCCGGCGCCCGCCTGCCGCGCGGCCAGGACTGGGTGACCCGCCAGGGCTACCTGCGCGAGCGGCGCGGCGGCCGCCATGCCGCACCCGAACTGCCGCGCTTCGGCGAGGCGCGGCTGGCCGCACTGCGCGAGCGCGCGGAGCAACTGGCGAACGAGGCGCAGCCGCTGCGCGCGCGCCTGCGCGCCGTCGACGCCAGCCTCGCGGCGCTGCGCCAGCGCGTTTCGGGCAGCGACGCGCGCCGCGACCTGGCGGCGCGCGCCGGCGAGTTCGCGGCGGCGGCCGACAACCTGCAGCGCGCCGACGAGGCGCATCAGGATGCCGCACGCGCCGTCCTCTGCGCGCGCCAGGCACGCCAGGAGTCGGAAGAGGCGCTGCGCGCCGCGCAGCTTGCCGAGACGGCGCTCGCCAGCCAGATCGCCGGTCTGCGCAGCGCCTTGCCCGGTCTCGAGAACTTCGCCGGCCGCCGCGAGCAGGCAGAGCGGCTGCGCCGCCTGCGTCGGCAGCGCCGCGAGCTGCCGCCTGCCTGGCAGGAGGCGGCAGCCAACCAGGCGCTGGCCGAGCAATGGGGCGACGTGCGCGCGATCGAGCGGCGGATTGTCGAGATCGAGCGCCGCTTCGCGCAGGAATCGTGGGAGACCGACGCCACCGTCATCGCCCTGCGCGACAATCTGCGGGACAGCCTGCAACGCCAGCAGCGCGAGGTCAGCGACCGCCGCCGCGACAACGACATGGCGCGGGCGCAGACCGATGCCGCGCGCAACGAGTACGTCAAGGTGCTGCGCCACACCGCCAGCCGCTACGCGAAGAATCTGCGCCTGCTCGGCGAGATGGCAGGCGTCCGTGTCGAAGTCGAACTGCCGCCGCTGGCAGCCGACGAGGGCGCTCTGGCGCAGGCGGCGCTGGTCGTCCGCTTCGAGTTCGATGCCAAGGGCCTGATGGGAATGAATGACTCGGACGCCTCCGGCGGCCAGCAGGTCGTCAAGTCGCTGATCCTGCTCGTCGGGCTGATGATGGAAGAATCGCATCCGGGCGGCTTCGTCTTCATCGACGAACCCTTCGCCCACCTCGACATCATGAACATCGAGCGCGTCAGCGCCTTCCTCAAGGCGACCCGGGCGCAGTACCTGCTGACCACGCCGGTGACCCACAACGTCGGCGTCTACGACCCGGCGGCGATCACCCTGGTGACCGCCAAGAAGCGTCCCGACGAGCACTGGGCGAGCCGCGTCGGCGTCCTCGTGCGGGCGCCAGACAGCGCCGCCGGGCTTGCCGGCGATGCCTGAGACGATCGAGCTGCTCGGCAGCGGGCCGCCGTGGCGTCGGCGCCGACGCAGCGTCGATGGCCCGCGACAGGCACCCGACACGCTGCCCGCCGAGCGTCGCGAACTGCTCGTGCGCTGGCTGCGGCGCGGCGGCAACAGCCGCTGGCAGACGCTGGCCGGCGACGCCGGTCACGCCTACCCGCTGGCGCAGGCGCTGCTCGAATGGCTCGTGCAGGCCGGCTGGGCGGTGGTCAGCGAAGAGCGCCGCGGGCAGGGCTGGTGGCCGCAGCGGGTCGAGATCGTCGATCCCGGGGCGCTGCGCGTCGCGCTCGGCCTGTCCGATCCGCAGGCCGCACGGCAGGCCTGGGAGAGCGCCGGCCACACGCACTTCGTCCATCCGGAACTCCTCGCCGCCGCCGGCACGCTGGCCGCGCTGCCGCCGGCGCGCGCGCTGCGCCGCCTGTCGCTGCTCGAACAGCTCGCGCGCTGGCACGCCGAAGAGCGCAGCGGCACCCGCCGCGATTTCGCCTGGTTCGCCCGCGGCGATACGAAGAGCCTCAGCGAGGCCGAGTGGAACTGGCTCGCCGAGCACTGCGACCTCGCCGGCTTCGGCATCAGCGGCCATACGCCGCTCCTCCTGCTGGCGGCGCCCCTGCTGCTGCACGTACAGCGAGCGGGAGGCAGCGAGGGCCGAATCGCACTCGACGCGGCAGACGACTGGATCGGCCTGACGCCGGCGACGGTGGCCGCCATGGTGCGCGCCGACGGTTGCCCGCGCTGCTGGCGACTGATCGAGAACCGCAGCAGTTTCGAGCGCGTTGCCCGCCAGCGAGCGTTTGGCGACGGCGTCGTCTGGCTGCCGGGTTTTCCGCCGGGCTGGTGGCGGACGGCGATGGCGCGGCTGCTCGCCTGTGCGCCGGCAGCCGCCGACATCGCCTGCGACCCCGACCCGGCCGGCATCGCCATCGCGCTCGAGGTCGGCCGCATCTGGCAGGCCGCCGGTCTCGAATGGCAGGCGCCGGAGATGGCCGCCGAGCGCTTGCGCAACCTGCCGCAACGCAAGCCACTGACGGAGGGGGACCGGCAGCAGCTCGCACGGCTGCGCGCCGCCGGACTGCCGCCGACGCTCGCCGGACTCGCCGCGGCGCTCGACGAACTCGGCGAGAAGGGCGAGCAGGAGGGCTACCTGTGACGCCGCCGCCAGACAGCGACGTGGCCAACCTGTTCGCCGGACTGCCGCCGATGGGCGAAGCCGAGGAGCAGTTCGTGCAGCTCCTGCGGCGACCCGGTCTGGTCATCGAGCGCATTGTCTCGAGCGGTCAGGCAAGCCCGCCGGGCTTCTGGTACGAGCAGCCACAGGCGGAATGGGTGCTGCTGCTGCAGGGCGAGGCGCTGCTGCGCTTCGCCGACGAGGACGAGGCTCGCCGGCTGCGGCCGGGCGACTGGCTGGACATTGCCGCACGCCGTCGCCACCGCGTCGAGTGGACGGCGCCCGATCGCCTGACGATCTGGCTGGCGGTGTTCCATGGCGAGGAGGCAGCGCCGCTGGCCGCAGCGGCCGGAGCACAGGGCTCGTGAGCGCACTCGCTTTGCCGCTACCCGTCCTGACCGGCCCGCTCAAAGCGCTCGTTGGGCGGCGTGACGCCACACGGGTGGATAATCCTGCTCTCAGACGGTCAGGCTTGTCCGACGACTTCGTAGTGGACGACCGTTGGCTCATACTCAAGTAGATACTCTCCGTCTTCCGGATAATACTTCGCCTGCTCCACATCCTCGCCGGCGAAGCCCCGAATAGCGTTCATATCTTCCCAAAAAGTCAGCGTGACGAAATGCGTAATCTCATCGGTCTGACGCTCCAGGATGTGGACACTGATATTGCCGGGAACAGCTTGATAGTCTGGAATGGCTCGCTGATTCAGAAACGCTCGATAAGCCGGTGCTTTACCGGCCAGCACGCGCCCGTGCCATACTCTCGCAACCATTCTGACCTCCGTTATCCGTGCGCTTAGTCACGCTGGCTTAGTCGACCCCAGTTTGATAAAGGGGTACCACAAACCTCGTACAATCATTGGCCCCATCTGCGCCCGAACAAAACGGTCGAGCAGCTCGGGTGTAACCGCTTCGGTGATGTTGAGCTCGATTTGTCTTCTGGCAACTGATAACCCAAGCCCATGATAATTCGGAAGGCATCGTCCAAGTCAAACGCTGTGACTCCGAACCCGATCGGGCCATGTGGCGAAGGTGGCACAATCCAGTAAGAAAGTAGAGTATTTTCATCCATCGCGCATTTACCTTGGATAAGGTTCAGCCGCCCAACGTTGGAGCTCAGGGACGCGCCGCTTGCGGCGGGTCCCCTGGAGCGAAGGGTTGGGCGGGGATAAACATATATTCCACGATGCTTTCTGCAGCAGGAGGGCCAAGACCATCCTCACGAAGGCCATCGAGATGGAATTGGATTGCCAAAAGCAGCTCGTTTTCAGTTTCCTCTACAGTGGCTCCAGTGGCGACACAACCCAATGCTCTCAATCTAACAGAACATGGTCATACCGATCCCTTGTAGGCGTGTGATAAATGAGGTTTTTTGGTAAAGTTTCTTGGGTATGATCGGTTTGGCTTGATCTGGACGAGATTCTTGATGAGTTGGTTGAAGACGGAGGCGACATTGTCGAGAGCACCGAGGCCTTGGAGAAGCCAGCGGCCGAGGGTGCGCTTGATTCGAGAGAAGGTGTCGCCGCGGTTGATAAAGTAGCGAGCGCGGGTGTTGGGATCGAGGGCTTCGCTGGCGACATGGACGGCCAAGGCGTTGAGGTTGTCGCAGAGGACCTTTGCGCCGAAGTCCTGCTGTGCCGCCAGCCAAGACATGCCGGACAGGTGCTCCAAGGCCAGACGGTGCTTGATCCGGCGGAAGGCCTCCTCAATTCTCCATCGGGAGTGATACAGTGCCCCGAATTGGCGAGCGGGGTAGGCGTCGAAGTCCAAGAGCGAGGTCACGAGGACGCGGACCTTCTGGCCGAACACTTGGCGAATGAGGCGCACTTTGCAGGGCGTTGCGGCAATTTCGTAGTCGAGCGCATCCTGTTTGCCAGGGGCGGGCAGGGTCACGATTTGCTCGACGAGCCCGGATCGGCGGAAGGTTCGGATGGCGCCGAAATTGAGGCTGTCGGCACGCATACAGAAGTGGCGTCCTCGCTGCGTCAAGGCGGCGAAGAGCCAGTAGGCTGGGTAACCGCGATCAAGCACCAAGATGTCGTTGTCACGCAGCTTGTCGAGGTGCTCGAAGAGCATCTGACGCTCGCCGACGTCGGGAGAATACAGCTTGGCGGCGAGGGTCATTTCGATCCCTGGCAGGTACAGCGCGAAGCCGATGGCATCGACCACATGGCGAGCGAACGACTTGCCGTCGCGGGTCTTGCCGAACAGGGTCAAGCGCAGGACGGTCGCATCGCCGGCCACCACGCGCAGCCCGTTCCACAATGGAAAGCCGAACTGCTCATCGACCAGGGTGAGGAACTGATGGTTGAGCAGTCCGAAAGCGGTGGCCGACACCTGCTTCCGGGCTTGCGCAAAGGCCTGCGCGGAGACTTTTCGCAGCAGGTCGGCGCGGTTCGCCAGATTGGCGAAGAACGCGTCCAGTTCAGACTGCACTTTCGACGTGTATCCGCCGAGCAGGCAGGCCATCAGGCGGGCAAAACTGAGAACGCCGGTCCGCGAAAAGGCTTTCTCCGAAAGCCGAGCTTGAAGGAAAAACGCCTGAGAAACAAGATACTTGGAGAACGAGTCAACGACGTTGACATAAAGATCGCGGCATATAAAATTTTACATCCATATCAAGGGGATACCTACTTTGCCCTGTGCTCGCCTAGCGCGCAAGCGGCTTCTCAGTCGGCCTATCGATTTATGCGTATTGGGTGTTAGGTTGAGAGCATTGCGACACAACCTGGCAGGTCCGGCACATACCCGGAGAAATTGCTTTCGGATTTTTCGATAACAATCGCATAGCGCATAACTTCAACCTTTCAGTGAGGCCTGCTTCAGAATGCTGTTGAGTGTTCCCGGAGCCAGATCGTCACTTGGCTTCCCAGCGACGGTGACGCGACCGGGTTTTATCGGGTGTTTAAACTGGCGATGACTCCCTCTGGTTGCGACCAGAAGCCACCCGTCGTTACGGAGAACAGCCAATATGTCGCTAACTTTCATGCGCCCGAGTGTGCCATGGCTTTGGCCTGAAGGGCCCAACATGGAGCTGACCGGCGCTGCGCGGCTTTATCGCGCAGCGTCCAGCGATCGAAGGGAGCGAGGTCGGGCGGAGGGTTAGAGCCCATTGGGTGCACTCTTGAGTGTTTCATCGCAAGCCAAGATGAGACCCTTGAAGCTCTCAGAAACATCGCTTCGGGCCTTCTTGTACTCCTCAGACGTTTCGTGCTTCATGTCTTGGCTGATATACCAGCCGGCGGCGTGCTCAAGATCACGAAGCGCGCGAGCAACTTTTTCATAGCGAAGAAAACGACCTGTAGCTTCCCTGATGTATTGCAGCTTTTGATAGGCGCTCTGACGTTCACCATCTTCTCGAATATTGAAGCGAAGCAGGTCTTCAACAAGGCGCCCTGCAATGTCTTCGAGTTCGGAAAAGCGCGCCAACTCACGCTCCCAAACAACCTTACGGCGCTCGCGCCTCTCCGTGAGCCGGGTAGTCCACGCTAGGTTGACGAGAGATACGGCCGCAGCGAGACACGCAACAACAATCGCTGTGTAGTCCTTGAGGGTGGCGAAGAATTGGTCCATGGGCTCTAACGTCGAAGCTCAGCGGCGCGCCGCTTGCGGCGGGTCCGGCTGGAGCGCAGGGTTAGCCGATGCTCCCGAGACGAGCGGGAAATTTTCCGGGTGTCGGATGGATGCAACGGACAAATCCACATCCAGCAGCGGCCAATACAGATGATCCGGGCTTGGCCATTCGATGGTGGTCAGTTGCTCGATGGTGGCCTGCCGGAACCAAGGAAATTCAGCGAACGGCAAGAGAAGCTCTTCATCGCCAAGAAGCAGCCAGAAACCGTGTACTGAGACGTGGGTGACTTCAGCCGCCGAAATGTTCGTGCCAGGCATCGATGACCTCCTGAAGGTGGCGAGCGACGATGCGCTCAGCGTAGGCCAGTTCCTGCTTGGACAGGCCGGTGTGGTTGGCCAGCGTCAGACTTGGTTGCAGCCAGAACTTGGCCTCCCCATGTGGGTGGGCCACATGGATGTGCATTCTCGGCTCTTCGCGTGAAAAGAAGAAGAGCCTATACGAGCCGTCGCGGACAACGGTAGGGGCCATGGTGGCTACTCGCGGCTAGTGTTTGAGCTCAGGCCGCGGCCCGTCAGGGCCGTCGCGCCTGCAGCGAATGGTTAGCTGCCAGCACTAGCCCTGGGACTCTACATGCTGCCGGAAGCGATTAAGGATGGCCTGCCAACCTTCGCGTTGCTGCTCGACGGAGTGGGTTTGCTCGGCGTCGAACGTGACTGTAATTGACACCCCGGATCGACTCCCGGAGAACTCTACCTTGGCCTTGCGGTCACCGAACTCATATTCAATAAGGCTGTTGGGGATGATGTTGGTATAGGTTCCTTCGAAGTCGAACCCAAAGCTCCCGTCCTTTGCCTCCATACGCGAGCAGAAGGCCCCACCAGCCCGCAGATCGACTGTTGCCCTGGTGGTATGCCAGTCGTCAGATGCGGCATTCCATTGGACGATATCCTCTGGGCTCGTATACGCCTTCCATACCGAGTCCATGGGAGCTCGCACTGTCGTTTGAACTGTAATCTTCATGATCACCCCGAACTTTCCATGGCAGCTAACGTTTGAATTCACCGGACCTGCGCGGCTTTTCTCGCAGGTCCGGTGCAATGATGGGTTAGCCCCAATTGATGTGGTTCTTCGTGAGTTCTTTGTACTTAGAGTCACCATGAATTTTGTGAAGCACGTGGGCATTGGCTCTTACGTACTCAAGGATTTCTTTGATCCTATCGCTGATCGCATTCCTTTCAACTATCGCAATGACATCGAGCATGTGCTGCTGACAAATCTTGTTATCGAGCATCCCGCGCGCTTCGTTGGAGTGCATAGCCAAGAGCAACAAAATGATGTTATAGTCACCGAGCAACGAAAAGAATTTGTCGTAAAGGGGCTTGCCGGATGGCGACACACCTTGACAGTACGGGATTCCTTTACCAACCCGACAAATCAACACTGTCTTGATGATCTTCTGAGCGCGCTCTGGGGGAATGTCCTTCTCGCTCGTAAGGTAAGACAGGATATGCCTCATATGCTGCGGTTCGTTGTAATAGTTGTCCCAGCTATATCGGGCATCCAGCAAATTATCAATATGCTCATCTAGCTCAATAATTCTAGATTCAAGCGACTTGTACTTGTTGCCGCCACAGAAACCGAAGAACTCGCTGCCAAGTTCATGCTTTTCTTGATACAGGTTGTTCTTGTAGCCGTCTATCGCCACGCCCAATTTGTACTTAACGTCATCGCTTGCCTTGCTCCAGATGTACGGAGCGACAAGCGAAATATTCTTTCTTACGATTGCATCCGTCTTATCAGACACGTAAACGCCGAAGATGCTGTTAAGCAGGTTATCGGTGTTCTGCAAAGACAGTTCAGCAAGTGGCTTCTCCATGCTTTTTATTGCAGCAGGATCAAGCACCGCTGTGGACTTCTTGAGATTGTCAATGAACGCTCGAATCTGAATTGCGGACTCGGAAGGCTGATCGTTCAATACGTCTGAAACGCAGGTTTGCAGCCAGCCGAGTAATTCGTATGCGTTAATTGAGTACGAGTTCGGATGAGATGCGCCGATGTCGTTCCGCATCGTGAGGATGTGCATCAGCTTTGTGTAAACAATGTCGGAAATCAGTTCTAACTTCCGGCAGGTATTGATGAGGGTGTTGTCCTTCAGTCCCGCCAAGTCGTCCTCTGTCTGGTAAAACTCTCTACGTGTTCCACCTGTCGCAGCATCGAAGAACATATCGAGACCGTATATAACAGCTTTCTTTCTTAGGGTTAGGACGACCTCATTCCAGATGTAATTGAGCGAGGCATCAAATAGTCCAATTGCTGCTCCAGCCACAAACTTGGAAAGGTACCGGGCCTCATGGCGAACTTTGGGGTCAAGGGATTGAACGAAGGCGGGAAGATTTGCCTCGATCTTCTGCCTCTCTGGAAGAGAGGCAATGATGTTGGCAGTTGGCAATCCGAGATAGGAAAGATATTCCTCAAACCGCGTGGTGTCGGCCGTTGTCAGCGAGGTGGACTGCTGCGTAACGATGGCATTCTGCATGTCGGAGACCTTCGTGAGGTTGGTTAATTGGGGCTAACGTTTGAGCTGAGGCGACCCCAGCGGGGTGGCGCCCGGGCCGCGCAGGGCAAGATAGTAAGCCGCCCGGAGCGGCCCGGGCGCCACGCCGTTGGGGGTCGCCTCGAGCGAAGGGTTAGGCCGCACTTGCCGCATTGGCTACAGCACGCGAAGTGCGAGCGCTACAGCTACGAGCACCACCGCCGATATGCCCACCAGCCAGATGCCACCGCCAAGGATGACCGTTTGCAAGTGTCTGCCGCTTGTGAAGGGACTGATGGCAATTACACCTACAAGCGCGAGAAGGGGATAGGCGATAGCGGTCCACCAGCAGATTACGCCGGCGAGAACGAAGCAATCGGCTGCTGCAACCACGAATGTAGGAATCAGAAACCGCCTGGAAAACGACGAATCAAAGTTGACCTTGAGCGTTGGCCAGAAGGCTCCAACGCACACTGCAGACAGTGCGGCCAAGGCAACGGCGGCTACAGACATGGCAAGTACTCTGATGTGAATGCCGGCTCAGTGTATCGGGCGACGTGCTGCTTGCAGCCGCGCCGTTTCGTGACAGTTCGATTCACGCCGAAGGCGCTGATACTGTAGGAGCAGCGCATGGTTTCGCTGTGCGGCCTAACGTGGAAGTGAGGGGCAGCCGGAGCTGCGAAGCAGCGTAGGGAACCACAAGCGCAGCTTGTGGCTGTCCCTCTCGACGGCAGGGTTAGGTTCGGGGCTTGCAAATACGGGCTTGGTTTTCCTAGATTTTGGGCAAGCCATCATTGCGCATCCAGTCGTCAAATTCTTTTTCGTTAAAACCCATCCATTCCTGGATGCTCGTGCCCATTCCATCTAGACCTTGCTGATACGCGAGCTTGAACGCGCCCCTAGCTTCATCTTCATTCTGATAGTGACCGTTTTTGTACCAATAGCTCACGGGACTGACTTGCCCCATTCCCGGCCCTACATCAATGCTTTGCCTCTTTTCCTTTTGAGTGATAGCAGGGACTGCCCCCGATTTTCTAGAGGCGGCTTTCGGCATATTTGAAAACTCCAAAGTGATGATGCGGCTCGTTGCCTTGAGGTGAGAACCTAACGTTGGAGCTCAGGGACGCGCCGTTTGCGGCGCGTCCCCTGGAGCGAAGGGTTGGGCGGGGATAAACATATATTCCACGATGCTTTCTGCAGCAGGAGGGCCAAGACCATCCTCACGAAGGCCATCGAGATGGAATTGGATTGCCAAAAGCAGCTCGTTTTCAGTTTCCTCTACAGTGGCTCCAGTGGCGACACAACCTGGCAGGTCCGGCACATACCCGGAGAAATTGCTTTCGGCTTTTTCGATAACAATCGCATAGCGCATAATTTCAACCTTTCAGTGAGGCCTGCTTCAGAATGCTGTTGAGTGTTCCCGGAGCCAGATCGTCACTTGGCTTCCCAGCGACGGTGACGCGACCGGGTTTTATCGGGTGTTTAAACTGGCGATGACTCCATCTGGTTGCGACCAGAAGCCACCCGTCCTTACGGAGAACAGCCAATATGTCGCTAATTTTCACGCGCCCGAGTGTGCCATGGCTTTGGCCTGAAGGGCCTAACGTCTGAATTCACCGGACTGCGCGGCTTTTTGCGCAGGTCCGGTGGAATGATGGGTTCGGCCACAGCAGCAGAATGGATGACCACCTGACACTGGCAGCAATGCGTCAAAATGACGTTGAGATGGAACCCAAGAAAAAGCACTCATGGTGTTAGCCCTCGAAAGAACCACAAAACACGATAGGTGCGATTCACGATGCGTGCGCGACAGAAAAAGGGTGGGATGACCAGAGCGGAAGCAATTGCGCCGAAAAAGCAGAACGCGGCTGCCGCAAACCCGGATGAACCGTCGGTGCTGATAATGAACGCCAAGGCTCCTGGAAGTGCGAGCAGTGTTGCCAATAAAGGGAATACTCCAGCAACAACCAAGCCTCCCCTTCGGCTATTGATACATCGGCGGAGTTTGCGAAGCTGACTCATGTGGCCCAACGTTTGAGTTAAGCGGCGCCTTCAGGCATCCGCTTGAACGAAGTGTTAGCTTCTTTCAGCCAATGCGAGCTTGATGCCGAGCGAGACAAAAACTGTGCCGATGAGCCGATTGAGCCAAAGTGTGACGAATCTACTGACTTGCAAGCGCTGGCTGGCAAATGCCGACGATACAGCGAGAAAGTGACACCAGAGGATGCCATTGAAGTTGAAGATTAAGCCCAGTACAACGAAAGCGAGCGCCTTGTTGGATGCCTCAGGCGAAATGAACTGAGGGACGAATGCGAGGAAGAACACTGCGACCTTCGGATTCAGAACGTTTGTAAGAAAGCCCTGAAAGAATATTTGGCGGTACCGAAGTGATGGCAGAGAAGGGGGCTGGGCTATTGCTTCTGCGGTGGGGTTGCTCTTGGTTCGAAATAACGCAATGCCGACATACAACAAATAGGCTGCACCTACGTACTTGACCACGGCGAAGGCGGTGCTTGAAGTGGCGAGCACGGCAGACAAGCCCAAAGCTGCAGCAAGAATATGAACGAGCGTACCTGCGGCGATGCCGAGCGCGGCCGCTGACCCTGCACGCCAGCCTTGAGTTGCACTGCGCGACATGACAAGCAGTGAGTCGGGTCCTGGGGCCATGTTAAGCAGGAGGCCAGCGACGACGAATAGAGCGAGATTTTGTGTTCCAAACATCGGCGATGTGCTCCAAGAAGCTAACGTGGAAGCTCAGGCGACGGACGCGGCTTTATGCGGCCGGTCGCCTGCAGCGCAGGGTTAGGCGTCTGGTTCGGGATTGCGGTGCACATAGCCGCAAGCACTACAAACGCTCCTGCCAGTATTTCGGATCGCGGTGCTGGTGAGCAACTGCGTAGATCTGTGGACCCGATGAATTTTCTCGGTAGACCAGCGAGTAGGGAAACCGCTTGAACGGATACGTGCGAAGCCCGTCGTCTGCCGGCGTGCCCAAGCGCTGGTTGGCGACCAGCAAGGTAAGGACACGCTCAAATTCGGTGACAAAGGAGGATGCGATCGCCTTGCTTGCGTGCTCGGCGTAGTAGACGGCAGCGTCGCCAAGCTCGGCCTCTGCTCCAGGGTGAAGCCAGCAGCTCACGCGATTCTTGCGCGGACGCGAGCTACTGCTTCGGATCCGGGCACCAGGGCAGCCTTACCGGATTTAATCTCGGCTTCACGCGTGAGGGACAGCGCGATCCACGCATCTCGTACACGAGACTCGGGCTCGAAGCTCTCGATCAGGCGTTCGAGCAGCCGCGCCCTCTCCTCAGGCGGCAAGCCCAGTACTTCAGCCTCAAGCTCATGAACGGGGATGGACATATTGCCTCCGAGCGGGAACGCTACCCGTAAAGATACCACAGTGCGCGACTCGCTATCGTGCGCCGAGCGGCCACAACAAGCGACATCCGCGTGAAATGGGCGCGCGGGAAGTCGAGTCCTTCCTCACGCACCTTGCCGTCACGGGGCGCGTTGCGGCGTCGACGCAGAACCAGGCGAAGAGTGCGCTGCTCTTCCTCTACAAGGAGGTGCTCGGCAGCGAGCTGCCCTGGCTCGACGAGGTCGAGTCGGCGAAAGCTTCGCGGCGCTTGCCGGTCGTCCTCACTCCGGAAGAAGTGCAGCGCTTGCTGGTGCTGTGCGAGGGAACGACGGGTCTGATCCTGCGGCTGCTCTAAGGCACGGGCATGCGCATCATGGAATGTCTCCGCTTGCGCGTGAAGGACCTCGACTTCGCGCGTGGCGAGATCGTGGTTCGCGAGGGCAAAGGCGCCAAAGACCGCGTCACGATGCTGCCGCGGACGCTGGCCGACCCGCTGCAGGCCGACCTCGGGCGCGTCAGGGCGCTGCACGAGGCGGACCTGGCCGAGGGCTTCGGAGAAGTCTTTCTGCCGTTTGCGCTGGCACGCAAGTATCCGCATGCGGCGCGCGAGTGGGCCTGGCAGTATGTCTTCGTCGCCGCCAGGCGATCGCTCGACCCACGCTCGGGAGCGATTCGTCGGCACCACGTCGAAGCGCAGAGCATCCAGCGAGCGATGCGCGCGGCGCTGCGCCAAGCGGGGATCAGCAAGCCGGCCACGCCGCACACCCTGCGCCATTCGTTCGCGACCTCGCTCCTGGAAAGCGGCCGCGACATCCGCACCGTGCAGGAGCTCTTGGGGCATGCGGATGTGTCGACGACGATGATCTACACGCATGTGCTCAATCGCGGCGGGCTGGGCGTGCGCAGCCCGCTCGACGACCTGCACTGATCTCCTGGCCGCATCGAGGCACCCTCGACGCCCGGGCGGGCGCCATTGCGTTGCGTGATCAACACTTGGCGGCGGCCGGCGACGTTCGCTTCAGCCGGCCCTGGCGCGCCCCGCAGCCGTCGATCCCGCCATCGCCGCCGCTCCCCGGCGTGTCGACGGCCGCGGGGTAGCCAGCCGCGCGCCCGCGTCCGCAGAGTGGCTCGCGACGGTCATGAGTGATGAGGCTCGTGACCGTCGCCGTCATCCCCGGCCCTTCTCCCGCGCGTCCCCTGCCAGCCCTCGGCCGGCCGGCTCCACGATCGGGCTCGCACGCTTCTCGCTCCAACTCGCACGCCCCTGGCTGCATCTCGCACGTCCCTCGCTTCACCTCGCACGTCCCTGGCTGCATCTCGCACGTCCCTGGCTTCATCTCGCACGTCCCTGGCTTCACCTCGCACGTCCCTGGCTTCATCTCGCACGCCCCTGGCTTCATCTCGCACGTCCCTGGCTTCATCTTGCACGTCCCTGGCTTGATCTCGCACGTCCCTGGCTCCATCTCGCACGTCCCTGGCTGCATCTCGCACGTCCCTGGCTCCATCTCGCACGTCCCTGGCTCCATCTCGCACGTCCCTGGCTCCATCTCGCAGGCCCCTGGCTTCAACGCGCACGCTCCTGGGTTCAATTCGCACGTCCCTGAAGCGAGTGGTCCGCTTGACGCCGAGGAGGAGGCTCCGGGCGGTCCGCGGTTTCTTGACCACTTGCCAGACAGCCACACCCGCTGTCGATCCGGCCAAACCGGCCGCTGCGGCGAAATGGACACCCACCCGACCGGATGTTGACACCCGGCAACCCGGCCGCTGGACCCGCTTCGCACAGCGATTTGCTGGCGCCGCTACCGCATATGAACCGAGACACGGTGGTCCCGTGGTTTGGCGCCTCGCGGCCTTGTCGTCGTCCCCTGGCAGGCGCCACCCGCGGGAGGTCGCGCTGGCGCGAGACGTCTTTTCGCGGCGGAACGCTGACAGCCGGGAAGCGATGACCGTCCGTTCTCCCGCCCTCTTGCTCCGCCGCCTTCTCCTCCTTGCCTCCTCGGCTTCCCTCGTCCCGCGCGCCGTCCGTCCTGCCGGCAATGCCCCATCGCCGCCAGTCCGTAGAGCACCGCGGGGATCGCCCGGGGGACCATGGCGCTGCGGCCCGCGCAGTCCCGCCGCCAGCAACCGCCGACGCTCGAGCGCCGCGGCGGGGGCGGCGATCGGTCGCCGCTTCGACGGCCCGGCCGGTCCCATGCTGCCGCCGGAGCCGACGGAGCCGCCGCCAGCCTGCACGGACGATCCCGACAGCAGCTACCATGTCGTCTTCAGCAGACCCTGCGCGCCGGCCAGCCTGCCGGTCCGTTGCTTCGGCAGCCAGCCGCGGCGGCCATCGCCGCCTGATCCGGCCGGTCCCCGGCTTTTCCTGGAGAACCCCATGCACGAAATCGTCAAGGACTACTACGGTCGCCAACTGCAGTCATCGGCGGACCTCAAGACTTCCGCCTGCTGCGACGCCGCCAGCGTGCCGGCCTGGCTGAAGCCGCTGCTCGCCCGCATCCACCCCGAGGTGCTGTCGCGCTACTACGGTTGCGGGCTCGTCTGCCCGCCGGCGCTGGCCGGCTGTCGCGTGCTCGATCTCGGCAGCGGCTCGGGGCGCGACGTCTATGCGCTGGCGCAACTCGTCGGCGCCGAGGGCGAGGTCGTCGGCGTCGACATGACCGAGGAGCAGCTGGCGGTCGCCGAGCGCCACCGCGTCTACCACCGCGAAGCCTTCGGCTACGACAACGTGCGCTTCCTGCACGGTTACATCGAGCGCCTCGATGAACTCGGCCTCGCAGCGGGCCATTTCGACGTCATCGTCTCCAACTGCGTCGTCAATCTCTCGCCCGACAAGGAGGCCGTCCTGCGCGGCGCGCTGCGCCTGCTCAAGCCCGGCGGTGAGTTCTATTTCGCCGACGTCTATGCCGACCGCCGAGTGCCGGACGAGCTGCGCAACGACCCGGTGCTCTACGGCGAATGCCTCGGCGGCGCGCTCTACTGGAACGATTTCCAGAACCTCGCCAGGCAGGTGGGTTTCGCCGATCCGCGCCTGGTCGACGACCGGCCGCTGGCGATCACCGACGCCGCGCTGCAGTCCCGCGTCGGCTCGCTGCGCTTCTTCTCCGCCACCTGGCGGCTGTTCCGCATCGCCGGCCTGGAGGCGGCCTGCGAGGACTACGGCCAGGCGGTGATCTATCGCGGCAGCTTGCCCGAAGCGGGACCGGTCTTCATCCTCGACAAGCACCACGCCATCGAGGCCGGCCGCGTCTTCCCGGTCTGCGGCAACACGTTCCGCATGCTCGCCGAAAGCCGCTTCGCGCCGCACTTCGACTTCATCGGCGACCGCGCGCGCCACTTCGGCATCTTCGCCGGCTGCGGCAGCGCCATGCCATTCGGCAGCGCCGGGCAGCCGGTCCGGCGCGCCGACGACAACGGGGGCTGCTGTTGAGCACCGGCAAGGATCCGCGACGAGCGTCCGCAAGCTGCTTCTCCTCGCCGGCATCGCTGCCGCCGACGCTTGCCGGACTCGCCGCGGTGCTCGACGAACTCGGCGAGAAGGGCGAGCAGGAGGGCTATCTGTGATGCCGCCGCCGGACAGTGGCGTGGCCAAGCTCGTCTCCGCGCTGCCGCCGACAGGCGAGGCGCTGCCGCGCTTCGCCGGCGAGGACGAGGCCCGCCGGCTGCGCCCGGGTGACTGGCTGGACATCGCCGCGCACCGCCGTCACCGCGTCGAGTGATCTGCTGGCAGGGCGCTCACCTGACGATGTGGCTTCCCCGCCAACCGATTGACCCGCCACGCGACGAAACTGCCGGCCATCTCGCGGCGGGCCTGCAGCGAAAGCCCCGGTTGACAGTGGGCCAGGAGAATCCGGATACTCGCCGGACGACGTTCGAATCGTGCCTCCGGCGGCCATTGCGGCAGGCATCCACACCCAGGGAGACTCGCATGCGCATCCTCTCACTGACCCTGCTCAGTCTGGCCGCCATGGGCGCTCAGGCTGGCACGGCCTACCTTGATCTCAGTCCGCAATCGCCCACGACGGTGCCTGTTGGTGGCACGGTCAGCTTCCTGGTCGAGTTCCGCCAGTACCAGGAGAACTGGAGTTTCGACAACGGGGCTGGCGAACCCTCGCCGGACATCGGCTTCCAGACCTGGCAGTCGTACTTCTACGAGTCCTGGCACGATACGTTGACGGCGCTGAAGCTGCAGGTAGGTCTGCTTGGCGGTGTACCGCTGGAGCACTCATTGCAGCCCGGCGCACTGCCGGGCACCGACTACAGCACCAACTGGCTGGTCAGCCTGCCGTTCACTCAGCCGGGCAGCTACACCGTTCGGGCTGGCGCACAGATCACCCAGGACAAGGATCTGCGCCGCGGTGCAACGGTGGGCACGCGGGAATGCGTGGGCTTCGAGAACTCCGTGCAGTGCGACTCATGGTCGTTCCATGATGAGCTGTGGGAAGACGCCGCCTGGACCGAGCTGACGTGGGCCGAGAGCACGGCGGTGTCGGTCTTTGTGGTGCCCGAGCCCTCATCCCTGATGCTGTGGGCGGCCGCTGTCGCCGGCTTGGCCGGTTTGGCCAGGGTGCCGTGCCGCGGCCGCGGCTGAGGAAGCCCACCGCAGGCTCGGACAGGGCGGGACGCAACGATGGCGACGACATGAGCCTGTCACAGAATGCCTTTAGGGTTGATCCTGCGGCCAATGCTTCACAACCGGGCCGGACGATCAACCCCAACATTGGAGCTCCCCATGCGTCAATCAGTAATTGCCATGAGCATCGTGGCTACCACGGCCCTCCTGACATCACAGGCCCATGCTGCCAACACGGCCTTTGAAAACTTCACCCCGCTGATTGGGAATGTCGCTGCCGGATCGCTACCGGAAACCGCGCCGTTCCAACTCTCTTCTCCGAACTTCTCACAAACTGCGTTGGCAAACCGCAAGAACCAGAACGCGCTGGTGCCGGGCTCCAACAGCGGTAGCTGGGACATGATTTCCGCCAACGAAACGGGCCCCAACGCCGGGCGCTATCTCTTCATGCCCTTTGAAAGCAGCACCGGCGGGGTCCAGCGTGTCGACCTGCGTGACCAGGACTACAACACCCGGACGGTCACCATCGTTGCACCGGGCACCCAGGGCTTCGTCTCCGGCGATGCTTCGCGCTGGACGCCATGGGGAACCTACCTCACTGCCGAGGAGTCCTGGGGCACCGGAAGCAACAAGGGGCGTCTGTTCGAAGTAACCAATCCGACAACCGCAACCGTCAATGGCGGCGACTTCGTTCAGCGCAGCGTCATTCCCCGCGTCTCGCACGAAGGTCTGACGTTCGACAGGAACAACACGCTCTACTTCATCGACGAACTGAATGGCGGTTCCGTTTACAAATACGTTTCAGCAAAGCCGAATGCCAACAACGGCAACGACTTGTTCGCTGCCGGGCAAACATTCGTCCTCAAAGTCGGCAATGGCGGGCAAAACGAGGGAAACAACGGCCCGGCCATCACTGGCAACAGCACCTGGGTTGCCATTACCGACGCTCAGGGCAGGGCACTGCCGGGGATTTCCACCGTGCTCGCGGATGGCACCATCGACGGGCGCGCAACTGCCGATCACGTCAGCATCAATGGGACCGGCTTCAATCGTCCTGAAGATCTCGAAATCAAGACGCTGGCCAGCGGGCAGCAAGTCATCTATTTCACCACGACAGACTCAGATGACAACGGCAACAGCGCCGATGGCCGCGGCCGGGTGTATGTCCTCAACCTTGCAACCGGAGCGGTTCAACTTGCCGCTGACAACACCACCGGGGACATGGCGACCAAGCTTGCTGTCGGTGCCTCGTGGAGCAATCCGGACAATCTGGCAATCGATGCCAAAGGCAATATCTATGTCATCGAAGATCAGGATGGCGGCAAGGCAGACATCTGGTTCATCCGTGACATCAACGACGACGGAATCGCCGATGAAGTCGGCAAATGGGCTTCACTATCGACCACGGGTGCAGAACCGACCGGTCTGTATTTTGACCCGTTCGATCCGAATGTCGCCTACGTGAACGTCCAGCATCCCAGAAGCGGCGACGACATGCTGATCCGTATCAGTGCAGTCCCGGAACCCGGGTCCATCGCGCTACTCCTTGGCGGCATCGGCGTGCTTGGCGGCACGATGCGCCGCAGGAAGGCGAATTGACACGACAGATATGGCACACATCGTGCTTCAAGATGATGCCAAGCAGTACGTGTCCCCTGTCGTATCGCCTCTTTGTTGCCAGCTTGCCTGACCGGCAAACCGTTTCGAGGAAAGCAACGATGCGTGGATCGCTGACGACACACCGGAACCGTCACCTGACTGGGTGTCGCGGCCGCTCTGGCAAGGGTCAGTTGCGCTGCGCAGGCGTCGACCGTGGGCGGGGGTCAGGCGGCGCCGTGCGCCGAGCAGGCCTTTGCGCGCTCGGAAGCGTGCGATGGACTGCTGCCCCATCCGCGATGCAGAGGCGCTCCGTCACATGTCTGTCACACGCCAGCCGCAGCATCGCCCTTGCGCTCGCGCCGTCGACCGTCACCCATGCAGCACAGTCCTGCCCTTGGCCTCACCCCGCCACGCATGCCACTCGTCCCGTCGCTTCACGCCGGGCGCGCGGCACCATTGCAACCAACACTGGAATCCCGACATGCCCCGACCCTTCCGCTTGACAGCCCCCGCCCTGGCTTGCGCCATCCTGATGCCCGTGGTCAGCGTCTCTGCGCTGGCCGCGCCGACGCTGAACAGCAAGGCCTGGACCTACACACACGACCCCGCCCATGGTTACCTGTCCGAGATCGTCTCTTTCGACAGTTCCAGCCAGACCCTGTGGGTGGCCGGCGTCAGTGGTGTGGACGTGCTGAATGCCCGCACTGGCGCGCTGGTGCAGCGCATCGATACCCGTGCCTACGGCAGCATCAACAGCGTGGCGATACACGGAGGCATCGCGGCCATGGCCTTTGAGGCACCGGTGCGCACCGACCCGGGCAATGTCCGGCTGTTCGACACCGCCACCCGCAGTCTCCTGGCCGGCACGAATACCTTTGCCGTCGGCGCCTTGCCCGACATGCTGACCTTCACGCCCGATGGCAGCAAGATCCTGGTCGCCAACGAAGGCACACCCAGTACCTATGGCGCCATCACGTCGGCGCCGGGTGCCTTTCCACGTACCTACGGCGCCGCTGCGCTGGACCCGGCGGGCAGCGTCAGCATCATCGACCTGGCTACCCGCAGCGTCAGCGCCACGGCTACGCTGACCGGCGTGGCCAGCACAGGTACACACATTCGCTCGAACACGGGCATGGATTTCGAGCCGGAGTACATCGCCGTCAATGCCGCCGGCACAAAGGCCTACGTCTCGTTGCAGGAGGCCAACGCCATGGGCGTGCTGGACATTCAGAACGGGTCCTTCGAACGGATCGTCGGCCTCGGCGTAAAGGACTTCAGCCTGCCGGGGAACCGCATCGATCCCCTGAACGACGGTAACGCGAGCCTGATCAGCGTCAATGCCAAGGGCCTGTACCAGCCTGATGCCTTGGCCACCTTCGAACGTGGTGGCCAGACCTTCGTGGTGATGGCCAACGAAGGCGATTTCCGCGAAGATGATGGCGATCGCTCGCGAGCGGGCTCTGCAGGCCTGAATGCCGCGACACCACTGGACGAGCTGCGCGTGTCGAACACCGACTCGTCAGCGGGCAACCTGTTCACCGCCGGCGCACGTTCGTTCTCGATTCGCGACGCCAACGGCGTGCTGGTTTACGACAGTGGCGAGATCCTCGACCGCGAAGCGATCGCCGCCGGCATCTACGACGACGCTCGCAGCCGGGACAAGGGCGTCGAGCCGGAAGGCGTCGAGCTGATGGAAATCGATGGCCGCGTCTTCGCCTTCATCGGTCTGGAACGGACGCTGCAGGCGGCCATTGCCGCGTTCGACATCACCGACCCGGCCCACTCGACCTTCATCGGACTGATGATTGCCAATGGCGATCGCGCGCCCGAGGGCCTCGAGGGCTATGTTCTCGACGGGCAGTATTACCTGGCCTTTTCGAATGAAGGCTCGAGCACGACGTCGGTCTTCCGGCTGTCGGCGGTGCCGGAGCCCGGCAGCCTCGCACTGGCTGGCCTGGCGCTGTTCGCGGTGGTGGGGACGCGGGTGCAGCGGGCGCGCCGCGGCCTGAGCTGAAGGCGGCTCAGGCCGCCTGCCGCACTGGCTGATCGCGCAACGCACGATCCCGGGATGCGCCGGATGAAGAAGGACAGCCCGTCGCACCTCGGGACGCAGGTGCCGCCACCTCAACGCCGGCGACGGCCGTAGATCCGCGCCAGTTCGGCGAGCCGCCGGGCGTGCCCGTCCTGCACCTGTTGCCAGTCGAAGCGCCACTCCCAGGATCCTTCACTCTGGCTCGGTTCGTTCATCCGGTGTGCCGAGTCGAGGCCGAGGACGTCCTGCATCGGGATGACGCAGAGCGTCGCCACCGAAGCGCAGGCGAGGCGGATCAGTTGCCAGTGCATCTCGCTGTCCGTGTCCTCATCGACGCCCAGATAGGAGCGCACGTAGGCCTGCTCGGGATGGCCGAGCGACTCCCACCAGCCGCGCGTCGTGTCGTTGTCGTGCGTGCCGGTGTAGACGACCGTATCGACTTCGTAGTTGTGCGGCAGGTAGGGGTTGCGGGCATCGCCGTCGAAGGCGAACTGCAGGATGCGCATTCCCGGCAGGCCGATCGCCTGCCGCAGGGCATTCACTTCCGGCGTGATGATGCCGAGGTCCTCGGCAATGATCGGCAGCCGCCCCTGGCTGTCAGCCAGCTCGCGGCGCATGGCGGCGAAGACTGCTTCGCCCGGTCCGGGCCGCCACTGGCCGTCGATCGCCGTCTCGGCAGCGGCGGGAATCTCCCAGAACGATTCGAAGCCGCGGAAGTGATCGATGCGAACGATATCGCACAGGCTCATCGTCTGGCGCATGCGGGCGACCCACCAGCGGTAGCCTTCGGCGGCATGCGCCGACCAGCGGTAGAGCGGATTGCCCCAGCGCTGGCCGGTGGCGCTGAAATAGTCGGGCGGCACGCCGGCGACGACGCGCGGACGACCCTGCAGATCGAGGTCGAAGAGGCCCGGATTCGCCCACACATCGGCGCTGTGCGCGGCGACGAAGATCGGCAGGTCACCGACGATCTCGATGCGGTGCGAATTGGCGTAGCGCTTGACCGCCGCCCATTGTTCGGCGAAGCGCCACTGGCAGAACTTCCAGAAGGCGATCTCGTCGGCATGTTCGGCCTGCGCCTTACGCAGTGCGGCGGGCTGCCGGCCGGCCAGCGCCGACGGCCAGTCCTGCCACATCCTGCCGTCGCCGCCGTGCGCGCGGTCGAGCGCCATGAACAACGCGTAGTCGTCCAGCCACGCGTCGGCTGCGCCGCAGAAACGGGCAAAGGCCTTGTCCTGGGCTGCGTCACGCCGTTCGCGAAAACGCTTCGCCGCCTGTCGCAGCCGCGGCAGGCGATAGCGTCGGCAGGCGTCGTAATCGACCCGCCCGGCGGGGAAGGCCGGCAACGGCCGGAGATCGGCCTCACTCAGCCAGCCGAGGTCGCGCAGCTGGCCGAGGTCGATCAGCAGTTCGTTGCCGGCGAAGGCAGATGGGCTGATGTAGGGCGAGTTGCCGGGTCCCACACTGCCGAGTGGCAGCACCTGCCACAGCGCTTGGCCGGCGGTGCGCAGCCAGTCGACGAAATGGTAGGCTGCCGGGCCGAGATCGCCACAGCCGTGGCTGCCAGGAAGTGAGGTCGGGTGCAGGAGAATGCCGTTGCGGCGGGGAAGGGAGGTCATGCCGGTCCTTGTCGGTGTCGTCGGTCGGTGCCCGCGGTCGGGGCGTTGAAGTGCCGTAATGCTAACCTGCAACGGCCTGCGCGGTCACCGTGATTGGTGCTGGGGGTGGCTCGTCGATGAAGACGAGGTCGTCGTTGTCCGAGATCTTCCATCCCGCTTTCCACTGTGGTTAAAGGGTGTCCCTGGCGGCGCGATACGGCCCGGCCACGTCTTGGGCCGGATGGGCGGGTGCAAAGCGTTGCGGGTGGCGGGCAAATCGGCCTGATTCCGGTGCCAGACACGGGGAATTGGTGGCTGTCCACCGGCATGCGCCGAGCCGCATCGCGTGCGGCGCATGCTGCTGCCGGATGGGTGCCGCTGCCGCCGGTTATCATCGCGTCCATGAGCGATACTTCTCCACGGGGCAGCGGCGAACGGCCGTTCAGGCCGCGCTGCCTGTCGATCGATCTGGAGGTCGGGCTGCGCAGTGGACGCATCCGGCAACTGGCTGCGGTGCGCGGCGACAGCGGCGAGCGCTTGCACTGCCGCATCGGCGATCTGGCAGTGGCGCTTGCCCGTCTCGATGCGCTGGCCGAGGGTTGCAGCTTCGTCCTCGGGCACAATCTGCTCGCCTTCGACCGCCCGCATCTCGCCGCGGTCGCGCCGCGCCTGCGACTCCTCGAACTGCCGGTCGTCGATACGCTGTGGCTGAATCCGCTGGCCTTTCCGCGCCACCCCTATCACCACCTCGTCAAGCACTACCAGGACGGCGGGCTCAGGCGTGCGCAAGTGAACGACCCGCTGCTCGATGCGCAGCTGACCCTCGACCTGTTCCACGATCAGATGCTCGCGCTGCAGCAACGGCAGCGCGAGGAACCCGACCTGATGCTCGCCTGGCACTGGCTGACGACGTCGGAGCAGCCGTCGGACGCGGTGCACAGCCTGTTCGCGACGCTGCGCCGGCGACCGCGCCCGGACGACGCCGCGGCGCGACAGGCGATCGCCCGCCTGCTCGCCGGCCGGGGCTGTGCGCAGCATGCCCTGGCGGTCGTGGACGAGGCTGCGGCGAGCGGCTGGTCGCTGGCCTACGCGCTCGCCTGGCTGTCGGTTGCCGGCGGCAACTCGGTGCTGCCGCCGTGGGTGCGCCACCAGTTTCCCGCTGCCGGCAAGCTCATCCGCCATCTGCGCGACGCGGCCTGTGCCCGGGCCGACTGCTGCTGGTGCCGCGAACACCACGACGCACGCCGGGAACTGCGGCGCTGGTTCGGCTTTTCCGACTTCCGGGCAGAACCGGCTGCGGCCGACGGGAGTTCGTTGCAGCAGAGCATCGTCGAGGCGGCGCTGCGTGGCGAGCACCTGCTGGCGATCCTGCCGACCGGCACGGGCAAGTCGCTGTGTTACCAGATTCCGGCGCTGTCGCGCTTCACCCGGATCGGGGCACTGAGCGTCGTGATCTCGCCGCTGGTGGCGCTGATGGCCGATCAGGTGGCCGGCTTGCGCAGTCGCGGCATCGATGCCTGCGTCGCCATCAACGGCCTGCTGTCGATGCCCGAACGGGCCGACGCGCTCGACCGTGTGCGCCTCGGCGATGTCGGCATCGTCATCGTTTCGCCGGAACAGCTGCGCAGCCCGATGCTGCGCAAGGTGCTGGCGCAACGGGAGATCGGCGCCTGGATTCTCGACGAGGCGCACTGCCTGTCGAAATGGGGTCACGACTTCCGGCCCGACTACCGCTACGTCGCGCGCTTCATCCGCGAGCACGCCGGCGATGCTCCGCTGCCGCCGGTGATGTGCCTGACGGCAACCGCCAAGCCCGACGTCGTCGCCGACATCGTTGCCCACTTCGCTGACAGGGTCGGCATCGAGCTGCGCCTGTTCGACGGCGGCGCGAGTCGGCACAACCTCGACTTCGCGGTGCTGCCGACGACGCCGGCCGAGAAGCTGGCGCACATCCATGAGTTGCTGGCCGCCGAGTTGCCGCGCGACGGATCGGGTGGCGGCGCCATCGTCTATTGCGCGACGCGTGGCAACAGCGAGGAGGTGGCTGCCTTCCTGCGCCAGAAAGGGATGGCGGCGGCCCATTTCCATGCCAGGCTGCCGCCCGAAAGCAGGAAGAACGTCCAGGAGGCGTTCATTCGCGGCGATCTGCCGGTAATCGCTGCGACCAACGCCTTCGGCATGGGCATCGACAAGCCGGACGTGCGTCTGGTGGTGCACGCCGACATTCCGGGATCGCTCGAGAACTACCTGCAGGAGGCGGGCCGTGCCGGCCGCGATCAACGGGCGGCACGCTGCGTCCTCCTGTACACGACCGATGACGTCGAGCGGCAGTTCGGCATGTCGGCGCGCTCGCGACTGAGCCGCCGGGAAATCCAGGCGATCCTGCGCGCCCTGCGGCAGCTCGATCGTCGCCAGCGCCGGGGTGGCGAAGTCATTGCCACCGCCGGCGAGATCCTGGCCGAGGAAGACGAGGGCGAGTTCGAGCGTGACGCCACGACCGATGACACACGTGTCCGCACCGCGGTCTGCTGGCTCGAGGAAGCGCAGCTGCTGACGCGCGAGGAGAACCGGGTGCAGGTCTTCCCGTCGTCGCTGCGCGTTGCCTCGCTCGACCAGGCGCGACAGCGGCTGGCGCGCGCCAGACTGCAAGCCGAATATCAACGGCAGTTGCTGGCGCTGGTCGAAGCGCTGATCGGCGCGTCGCCGGACGAGGGGTTGTCGACCGACGAACTGATGGCCGTCAGCGGGCTCGCCCCGGAACGGCTGCGGGCCGCCCTGTACGATCTCGAGCGGCTGGGGATCGCGAGCAACGACACGGCGCTGACTGCCTATCTGCAGGTCGGCGTCGACAAGCCGTCGGCGCAGCGACTGGCCAGCGCCGCGCAGCTCGAGCAGGCGCTGATCGACCTGTTGCGCGAGCAGGCACCCGATCTCGCCCGCGGCGAGTCGTCGCTGCTCCACCTGCGACGACTCAGCCAGCGCCTGCAGGACGATGGCCACCGGCAGGCGCTGCCGGCGAGGCTGCGGCAGCTGTTGGCCAGCCTTGCCGCCGACGGTCGCGGCGACGAGGGAGGCGTCGGCAGCCTCGCGATGCGGCGACTCGATGCCGAGACGGTGAACATCGTCCTGCAGCGCGAGTGGTCGACGCTGGCGCGAACGGCCGAACTGCGCCGGGCGGCTGCGACGCAGCTGCTCGACCATCTGCTGGCCTGCCTGCCGCCAGGTGCCCGCGGCGCCGACCTGCTGGCCGAGACGACGCTCGGCCGGCTGCTTGCGGCGATCGAGGGCGACCTGCTGCTGCGGTCGGAGGTCCGGGAGTGCACCCGTCTGCTCGACCGGGCGCTGCTCTGGCTGCACGAGCAGGAGGTGATCCGTCTCAACAAGGGGCTCGCGGTCTTTCGGCCGGCGATGACCATCCGCCTCGATGCGGACTGGAAGCGCCAGTTCCGGCAACCGGACTTCGCGCCGCTGCAGCTGCACTACGAGGAGCAGGTGCTGCAGATTCACGTCATGGCCGAGTACGTGCAGCGCGGACTGCAGGCGATGGCGGATGCCCTGCAACTGGCGCTGGACTACTTCCGGCTGTCACGGACTGAGTTCATGCAGCGCTGGCTGCCGGCGCGGCAGCACGAGGTGGCGCGGCAGACGACGGCGCAGTCGTGGCGCCAGATCGTCGAGGTCCTGGCGAGTCCGGAGCAGCAGGCGATCGTCGCCGACGAGCGCGAGAGCGGCAATGTACTCGTTCTCGCCGGTCCCGGTTCGGGCAAGACGCGCGTCCTCGTCCATCGCATCGCCTATCTGCTGCGGGTGCGGCGCGAGAATCCGCGCGGCATTCTGGCGCTGGCCTACAATCGCCACGCCGCGGCGCAGATTCGTCAGCGGCTGGCGGCGCTGGTCGGTGACGACGGGCGGGCGGTCAGCGTCCTGACCTGTGACGCCCTGGCGATGCGGCTGGTGGGCGCCAGTTTCGCCGGGCGCGAACGGGAGCTTGCCGACGGCGGTCTGGAGGCCGCGTTGCAGACCATCCGGCAACGTGCCATTGCCCTGCTGCGCGGCGACGAAGGGCCGCCCGAGGAAGCCGACGAGCAGCGCGAGCGGCTGCTGTGCGGTCTGCGCTGGATCCTGGCGGACGAGTACCAGGACATCGGTCCCCGGCAGTATGAGTTGATCGCCGCGCTGGCCGGGCGCAACCTGGCCGCCGGGGATGCACGGCTGAACCTTTTTGCCGTCGGCGACGACGATCAGAACATCTACGCCTTCAGTGGTGCATCGGTCGAGTTCATCCGCCGCTTCGCGGCCGACTACGGCGCCCGGACGCTGCATCTGGTGGACAACTACCGCTCGACGGCACACCTGATCGAGATCGCCAACCACGTGATCGCGCCAGCAGCGCAGCGCATGAAGGCCGCCCAGCCGATCCGCATCGACCGTGCGCGCCGGCAGCAGCCGGCGGGCGGCGAGTGGGCGCGCATCGACTCTGTGGCGCAGGGTCGCGTGCAGATCCTGCCGGCGGGAGAGGACGCGCGAACGCAGGCGCTGGCGGTGATCGGCGAACTGCAGCGCCTGGCCGGCCTGACGGCGGCATGGGACTGGGCACGCTGCGCCGTGATCGCGCGCGAGTGGCAATGGCTGGAGCCGGTGCGCAGCCACTGCGAGCAGCAGGGACTGCCTGTCCAGGTCGCGCGTGAGGAGGGCCTGCGCTTCTGGCGGCTACGGGAAACGCAGCAATTGCTCGATTGGCTGCACGACACTGGTTCCCTGGTCACCGGGCGAACGGTCGCCGAGTGGGTTGCCGGGCAGGCGTCGACATCGGTTTGGGCGATGCTTGCGGAAGCGGTTGCCGAATACCGCGATGAAACCGGTGATGCCGAGCTGCCGCGGCAGCATTTCATCGAATGGCTGGTCGACTGGGGCCGTGAAGCCCGGCGTCGGCAGAGCGGGTTGTTGTTGCTCACGGCGCACCGGGCGAAGGGGCTCGAGTTCGATCATGTCGCGGTCCTCGATGGCGGCTGGGGACCGGGCAGCCGGCACGAGACTCAGGCGGAGGCCGACGCCGAACGGCGCCTGTACTACGTGGCGATGACCCGCGCCCGGCTGACACTGCTGCTGGCGCAGTTCGCCCGGCGTGCGCCACTGCTCGACGCACTGCCCGCGTCTGCCGCCCTGCTGCGCCGACCGCCGGTGGCGCTGCCGGCGCGGCCGCCCGAGCTGTCCTGGCAGTACCGGCAGCTCCACCCGGGCGAGGTGGACATCGGTTTCGCCGGGCGCCAGGCAGCGGGCCATCCGGTGCAGCGAGCGATTGCCGCGCTGCAACCCGGAGACCCGCTGCACTTGCGCCATGAGGGCCGGCGCTGGCTGCTGCTGGACGGGAAGGACCGGCTGGTCGGCCGTCTCGCCGCCAGCTACGCGCCGCCGGCCGGGATGGACTGCGTCGCCGCGCGCGTTGCAGCGATCGTGGTTCGCTGGCGCAGCGATGACCGATCGACCGAACACGCGCACCGAATCCGCTGCGAACGCTGGGAGGTCGTCCTGCCGGAGCTGGTGTTCGCCCCGGCGCACCACCGGGCATAGGCTGGTCCATTTCGCCGACGAGAATCGCCTTTCGCATTGCGGAAGGCGCCGCCCAAGCGGCTGTTTCGGTTCGCAAAAAAATATATCTTATGTCTTATATAAGACTGTTGCCGGCGTGGCAAAAGATCTCTATACTTCTCCCCATTGGCCGCCCCGGGTTTGCCATTCAACGGTTCCCCAGCCAAGCCGCGGGCGTCGCCATAGCCCCCTCTGCACTTGCCAATTTTTCGTGAGGACAATCATGAGCACTAGAGAGCAACAGATCGCTGAACTTGAGAAGGACTGGGCCGAGAACCCCCGCTGGAAGGGAATCAAGCGCGGCTATTCGGCGGCCGATGTCGTCCGCCTGCGCGGCTCGTTCCCGATCGAGTACACGGTCGCCCGGCGCGGCGCGGAGAAGCTCTGGAAGCTGGTGAATAGCGAACCCTATGTCAACTGCCTCGGCGCGCTGACCGGCGGTCAGGCGATGCAACAGGTCAAGGCCGGCGTCAAGGCGATCTACCTGTCGGGCTGGCAGGTTGCCGCCGACAACAATTCCTACGCCGCGATGTACCCCGACCAGTCGCTGTACCCGGTCGACTCGGTACCGAAGGTCGTCGAGCGCATCAACAACTCCTTCCGCCGCGCCGATGAAATCCAGTTCTCGAAGAACGTGAACCCGGGCGACAAGGGCTACATCGATTACTTCGCACCGATCGTGGCGGACGCCGAGGCTGGCTTCGGCGGCGTGTTGAACGCGTTTGAACTGATGAAGGCGATGATCCGGGCCGGGGCGGGCGGCGTACACTGGGAAGACCAGCTGGCGTCCGTCAAGAAATGCGGCCACATGGGCGGCAAGGTCCTGGTGCCGACGCAGGAAGCGGTGCAGAAGCTGATCGCCGCCCGTTTCGCTGCCGACGTCTGCGGTGTGCCGACGCTGGTGATCGCGCGTACCGACGCCGAGGCGGCCGACCTGCTGACTTCCGACTGTGACGACAACGACAAGCCCTTCGTCACCGGCGAGCGGACCTCGGAAGGCTTCTACAAGACCCGCAAGGGTCTGCAGCAGGCGATCTCGCGTGCGGTTGCCTATGCCGAGTATGCTGACCTCGTGTGGTGCGAGACCGGTACGCCGGATCTCGAGTTTGCCCGCCAGTTCGCCGAGGCGGTGCGCGGCAAGCACCCGGGCAAGCTGCTGGCCTACAACTGCTCGCCGTCTTTCAACTGGAAGAAGAACCTCGACGACGCGACGATCGCCAAGTTCCAGCGGGAACTCGGCGCCATGGGCTACAAGTATCAGTTCATCACCCTCGCCGGCATCCACAACATGTGGTACCACATGTTCGACCTGGCGCAGGACTATGTCGTGCGCGGCATGACGGCCTACGTCGAGAAGGTGCAGGAACCCGAGTTCGCTGCCCGTGATCGTGGCTACACCTTCGTCTCGCACCAGCAGGAGGTGGGTACCGGTTACTTCGACGAGGTGACGACGGTCATCCAGGGCGGCACCTCATCGGTCACCGCGTTGACCGGATCGACCGAGGAAGAACAGTTCCACTAGGTCGCTGGCGCGGCCTGCAGCGACCGGGTGTCCGTACCCGATCGCTGCAGGCCTTGCGATGGCCGAAGCCGCGCCGCGAGCGCGGCTTTTTCGTCTGGTGCCAGCGCAGGTGTCGCCAGGCGTTCCCGTCCCATGCGGTCGAATCTGCTGCGGCGCAGCAACCGAGCCTTGTGGTGGCAATCAGACGGAACTGCCGCGAAAGCATCACGCGGCTGGCGATGGACTTGAGCGGGCAACGGCGCGCGCGCTATGATCGCCCGGTTTCGCTGCCGGATCGCTGAGCGGCAGCGGACACTCCACTTTCTCTGATCCTTCGCCGGGAGACCCGTTTGGAAGACGCGACAGGCCTGCTGCCCCACCTCTCCTCACTCTTTGGTGCCGGCAGTGTCATCGAGATTTCGGCTGCCGCGGCAACCAGTTTCGCGCTCATCGCTGCCGCCGAGATCGGTGACAAGAGCCAGCTGGTCTGCATGACCCTGGCCTCGCGGCATCGGCCACTGCCGGTGATGCTCGGTGCCCTGGCGGCCTTCGCGCTGCTCAACACCCTGGCCGTCGTCTTCGGCGTCGCCATCGCCAGCTGGTTGCCGGAATGGGTGGTCAGCGCCGTCGTCGCCCTGCTGTTCTTCGCCTTCGGCTTGCACGCCCTGCGCGCGACAGCCGAGGACGACGACGACGAGGTCGAGGAAAAAAGCGGGCACGGCATCTTCTTCACCACCTTCCTGCTGCTGACGGTGGCGGAGTTCGGCGACAAGACACAGCTCGCCGTCGTCGCCATGAGCAGCACGCACGTCCCGGCCGGCGTCTGGCTTGGGGCGACGCTCGCGCTGGCGACGACCTCGGCGCTCGGCATTCTTGCTGGCAGGACGATCCTGCAGAAGATTCCGCTGCAGTTGCTGCACCGCATCAGCGGCGCCTTTTTCGTCGCCCTGGCGGTATTCGCCGCCTATCAGGCGTATTCGGCGTTCGTCGCCGGCTGAGGCGGCAGCGCGCCCGCACGGCCGCCACCGATCGGCTGCAGCGAGCAGGCGAGCGGGGCGGAAACCTCGCTCGAAAGGTGGAATGCTTCACGGCTGGCGTGGTTCTCACGGGCTATGCTGCAGGCAGATCGGGAGGTCATGGTGTCAGGAAAATGACAGCGCAGCCTCCCGGATCGGCCGGCTGGAGAATGGTTCAGGGGCCCTGTCGGGCACGTTCAGTCCGGCACTTGCGAGGAGATCCCGCCAATGGCTTGAAGCCGGTCGCGTGACCAGCAGTCTAGAGGAAATTACTCACTTTTCCCGCGGACATTCGCTATAATCATGCTGCACTGCAACAGAGCTCCGCGGCGGGGCGGACGATCCGCCCCCGCGGTCGAGCAGTACCCGAACTTCAGGAGTACCTTGATGAAAGCACCGAAAATCCTGCCGTGGATCGCGCACCGCACCCGTATCAGCGAAGAGCTGGCGCTCAAGCTGTGGCGCCGGGCTGCCGGCGAGGCCGAAGTGATCGCCGGTTGCTGCACGGGTTCCGAATATCATCGCCTGGCGGTAGAGCGTTTCATCGACTATGCGGAGGCCGAGGGCGACCGTTCCGTGGCCCGTGACGCGCTCGCTTCGCGAACCTGCGTCTCCTGGCTGCTGCGCCACCAGAACCGCATCTCGAAACTCAACCTGATCACGGCGCACAGCCTCGTTCGCCTGTGGCAGTCGCAGTGGGTGGAGTTCTTCGGCCCGCAGCGGCACGCTTTCTAGCCGCAGTCCCCGAGCAGGCGTCGCGCCCTGCCTGTCCGGCAAGGCGCGAGCGTAGCGGCTCCATTCTTCCGGTCTCGATCCGCAGGGGCCGTCGCTGCTGCACCGGTCGGCAGTTGCGAGCGGGACTCAGTTGCGAACGAGGCTCAGCGGCGCAGCCGGCAGTGCGTTGCCGATTTCCGCGGCGAGGGCCGCTGCCTCGGCTTCGGAGGACAACGGTCCGAGGCGCAGCGCGTAGCGGTAGCCACTACCGGCTGCGGGCAGGGGCTTGATGCGGACGCCGTAGCCGGCAGCGCGCGCGCGGTCGTGGATCGAGAGCGCGTCGGCTTCGCCATCGACGGCAGCCACTTCGACCGACCAGCTACCGGGACGTGCGGTGCGCGTCGTGCGCCCGGGCCTCGACATTTTCGCCGTCTCTGCCGGGCTGGCAGCCGCTGCCGCGGGCGGCATTGCCGTCTGTGCCGCCGACCACGCCAGCTGCGCCGCGGTGACCGTCTGCAGAACGGCCGGGCTGCCATCCTTTGCCGCCAGATAGCAACTGCCTTCTTCGCTGACCTGTCGCGCCTCGCGATCCGGCTGGAGCAGCGTGATGTGGCCCTCGAGCAGGCAGATGCGATCGCCGGCGCCGTCGGCCGTGCCCCAGAGGTCGGTGCCACGGACGCTGGCCGTGAGCGCGCCGATGCGCAGATTCACCGCCCGTTGCCGCAGGCTGCGCGCCAGATGGCCGGTGGTGAAGCGTACGGCGCCCTGCGGCACGTCGATCGCGGCGGTGAATACCTCCGGCTCGCGTACGCCGAGCGCATTCAGTTCGCAGTGCGTGTCACCGGCCAGGCGCAGCACGCTGCCGTCGCGCAGGCGGACCTCGACGCGCGCATTGGTGCCGGTGAGCAGCCGGTCCCGGTTCTGCAGCGCGATACCCGCCGTCAGCTCCTGCCGCGAGCCCTGACGCTCGAGCCAGGCCGGCATGAGGACGCCGGCGACGACGGCGTCGGCGCCCGAGCCGGACACTGACGGCGCGGCGATCGGCGTCTGGGCGCCGGCAAGCAGGCAGCAAGCGACGAGAGCGTGTAGGCGACTCCGGTTCATGAGCAGCTCCTCGCGACGATGAAGCGGCGATTCTAGCACTGCCCGCAGCGACTCCGCTGCGACGCGGCGGTGGCTTGCGTTTGCCGCCGCAGTGGCTAGACTGGCGCCATGCAGACGGACTGGAGCGACGAACGACTGATGCTGGCCTACCGCGCAGGCGATGTCGATGCCTTCACCATCCTCTATCGCCGCCATCGCGGCCCGCTCTACCGCTATCTGGCGCGGCAGTGCGGCAGCGCCGCCGAGGCCGATGAGCTGCACCAGGACGTTTGGTTGAAGGTGGTCCATGCGCGCCGCCAGTACGAACCGTTGGCGCGCTTCCCGACCTGGCTCTTCCGCATCGCCCGTCACCGCCTGATCGACCATTATCGCCAGCATGCCCGGCATCTGCTGGCGCATGACGAGTCCGCCGCCGACGAGGATGCCGAGGGGGGCGAGGATTGGATCGAACGGTTGCCGGCAGCGAGTGAGGAAATGCCGCATGTGCTGCACGAGCGGCATGATACGGCGCGCCGGATCAGTTTGGCGCTGGCCGAGCTGCCACCGCTGCAGCGTGAGGTCTTTCTGCTCGCCGAGGAGGGGCAGCTGACGCTGGAAGAGATTGCTGTCGCCACCGGTTGCGGGCGCGAAACGACCAAGAGTCGGATGCGCTATGCTCTTGTCAAACTCCGGAAGAGCCTGCAGGATCTGTTATGAGCGAACTGCCAAAGGATTTGCCGGGCGACCCGCAACTCTCGGCACTCTACCGGGAGCATGCCCGCGATGAGCCCTCGGTAGCGATCGACGAGCGCATTCTCGCGGCGGCGCGGGCGGCGGTGACTGCGCCGGTGAGCGCCGCGCGGCGCAGCTGGTGGCAGCGCTGGCGAACGACGCTGGCGCTGACGACGACCCTGACATTGACCCTGACGCTGGCGCTGCTGCATGAGCGGCAGCCCGGCGACTCGCAGCCGGAGGCCGCCGTCGCACCGCCGCCGGTGGCGCCAGGTGTCACGCCGGCATCCGTCGCGCGCGACACTGCTGTGCCCGCAGCCCCGCCGACGGCCCTCAGTGGCGACGCCGTGGCTGCCGCCGGAAAGGCAGCGGCGGGCGTGCTGCCGAAGCTGCCGGCCAAGGATGATCGCGTTGCTGCACCACGCGTGGCGCCGGTGGCTGGCGAAGGCGGGCGGCTTCCCGCATTTGGCGATGCGCCGGGCCAGGCCGGCAGCCCGGCCATCGCCCGGGAAGAGGCTCCCGGATCGGCGCCACCTAGGGCGAGGCAAGGCAATGCGGTTGCGGGCACCGCCGCCACCGCCGCGGCACCGGCAGGGGCGAGCGCAGAGCAGGAGGCCGCCGCCGTCGGACAGGCGCCGGCCGCTCGCAAACAGGCGAGGACAGTGGCACCGTCGCGCGCCGACATTGCGCGCAGTGCCGACGACTGGCTCGACGAGATCCGCGCCTTGCGTCGCGCGGGTCGCAGCACCGAAGCCGCGAAGCAGCTTGCCGACTTTCGCCTTGCCCACCCCGACTACCCGCTGCCCGAAGAATTTCACCAGTGACTTGACCCCGTACGGCGGTCGGCGACGTTTACACGGTCACCAAGCCCATCCAGGAGACCATCATGAACAGATTCGCCACCCTGCTTGCCGCCCTGCCACTGGCAGGCTGCCTGAGTATCGCCGACGCCGGCGCACTGGTTGAGGTCAGCGTCGTCGATCGCCAGACCGGCGAGCGACTCGATGTCCATCGCCACCAAGGCCGCTTTTACGTTGCCGGCACGCCCGGCAGCGGCTATGTCGTACGGCTGCACAACCGAACTGCCGGGCGGCTGCTGACGGTGCTCTCGGTCGACGGCATCAACGCCATCAGCGGCGAGACTGCCGCGACATCACAGTCAGGCTACGTTCTGCCAGCGGGACAGTCGGCCGAGGTTGCCGGCTGGCGCAAGAGCATGGACGAGGTCGCTGCCTTCTACTTCACCAGCCTCGCCGACAGTTACGCCGCTCGTACCGATCGGCCACGCAACGTCGGCGTGATTGCCGTCGCCGTGTTCCGCGAGGGCGTCGCGCCGGCGCCGGCGGTGGCGCGGTCGTCGCGCGACGGCGAGGCTGACGCGGCTGGCGAGAGTCCGTCGGCGGCTGCGGCAGCGAAGGCAGCGCCGGCTGCCGAAGCGTCCGCCAACGACGCGGCGCGTGCCAGGCAGCAGGCGGCCAGTCGTCTCGGCACGGGCCACGGCGAGCGCCTCAGCGCGCCGACGAAGTACACCGATTTCCGTCGGGCCAGCGACCATCCGGTCGAGATCGTCAGCATCCACTACGACAGCCGCGCGCGCCTGCTTGCCCAGGGCATCATCCCGCGGCCACGCCAGTCGCCGCAGCCGAACCCGTTCCCGGGCGGCTTTGCTCCGGATCCGCGAAGCTGAGAGCTCCCGTCGCGCCCGGCGGCCAGCCAGCCTGCAGATCGTGGCGCGCCGGGCAGCGGGGGAGGAGGAGGGCGATGCGCGTATAATTCGCCCCTCAGCCACTTTCGGGATCGCAGCCGGCCATGCAGGAAAAGTACCAGCCCGCGGAAGTTGAAGTCGCCGCCCAGGATCTCTGGCAACGCAGCGGCGCAGCGCGCGCCGTCGAGGATGCGGAACGGCCGAAGTATTACTGCCTGTCGATGTTTCCGTATCCGTCGGGCAAGCTGCACATGGGGCACGTGCGCAACTACACGATCGGCGATGTGCTGGCGCGCTTCCACCGCATGCTCGGGTACAACGTCCTGCAGCCGATGGGCTGGGATGCTTTCGGCATGCCAGCGGAAAACGCGGCAATGCAGAACAACGTTCCGCCGGCCGAATGGACCTATGCCAACATCGGCTACATGAAGGCGCAGCTGCAGCGCCTCGGTTTCGCCCTCGACTGGGAGCGCGAACTGGCCACCTGCCGGCCGGAATACTATCGCTGGGAACAGTGGCTGTTCACCCGCCTGTACGAAAAGGGTCTGATCTACAAGCGTCTGGGAACCGTGAACTGGGATCCGGTCGACCAGACGGTGCTCGCCAACGAACAGGTGATCGATGGCCGCGGCTGGCGTTCAGGGGCGCTGATCGAGAAGCGCGAGATCCCCATGTACTACATGAAGATCACCGCCTACGCCGAGGAACTGCTGGCGGATCTCGACCGGCTGCCGGGTTGGCCGGAGCAGGTTCGCCTGATGCAGAAGAACTGGATCGGCAAGAGCACCGGGGTCCGTTTTGCCTTTCCCTACGAACTCGATGGCCGGCCCGGACAGCTCTGGGTGTTCACCACCCGCGTCGATACCATCATGGGTGTCACCTTCTGCGCCGTCGCCGCCGAGCACCCGCTGGCGACGCACGCGGCCGCGCGCGATCCACGGGTGGCGGCTTTCGTCGACGAGTGCAAGCGCGGCGGCGTCGCTGAGGCCGACTTGGCGACGATGGAGAAGAAGGGCATCGCCACGGGCATCTTCGTGACCCATCCGTTGAGCGGTGAGCAGGTGGAGGTTTGGGTCGGCAACTATGTCCTGATGGGTTATGGCGATGGCGCGGTGATGGCGGTGCCGGCGCACGACGAACGGGACTTCGCCTTTGCCCGCAAGTACGGGTTGCCGATCAGGCAGGTGATCGCGCTGGCCGGCGAGCGTTTCTCGACCGATTCCTGGCAGGACTGGTATGCCGACAAGCAGGGGGGCGTCTGCGTCAACTCCGGCCGTTACGATGGTCTCGGCCATGCCGCCGCGGTCGACGCGATCGCTGCCGACCTGGCCGCCAGGGGCCTCGGCGAGAAGAAGGTCCAGTTCCGCCTGCGCGACTGGGGAATCTCGCGGCAGCGTTACTGGGGCTGCCCGATCCCGATCGTCCACTGCGCCACCTGCGGCGACGTGCCTGTGCCGGATGCCGACCTGCCCGTCGTCCTGCCCGAGGACGTGACGATCACCGGCGCCGGCTCGCCATTGGCGCGGCTGCCCGAGTTCCACGAATGCGCCTGCCCGAAGTGCGGCCAGCCGGCGCGACGCGAAACCGATACGATGGACACCTTCGTCGAGTCCTCGTGGTACTTCCTGCGCTACTGTTGCCCGGACAACGAGCAGGCGATGGTCGACCAGCGGGTGGCCTACTGGTGTCGCGGTGGCATCGATCAGTACATTGGCGGCATCGAGCACGCCATCCTGCACCTCCTGTATTCGCGCTTCTGGACGAAGCTGATGCGCGACCTCGGACTGTTCGGCGATGCGCCGCTCGATGAACCCTTCGCCAACCTGCTGACGCAGGGAATGGTCGTCGCGCCGACCTTCTACCGCGAGGACGCGCACGGCAAGAAGCAATGGATCAACCCGGCCGAGGTCGACGCGGTGCATGACGAGCGCGGGCGTGCGATCGGCGCCAGCCTGCGTGCCGATGGCCTGCCGGTCGTCGTCGGCGGCATCGAGAAGATGTCGAAGTCGAAGAACAACGGCGTCGACCCGCAGGCGCTGATCGACCAGTTTGGTGCTGACACCGCTCGACTGTTCATCATGTTCGCGAGTCCGCCCGATCAGTCGCTCGAGTGGTCGGATGCCGGCGTCGAGGGAGCCTTCCGTTTTCTCAAGCGCCTCTGGCGAATGGTCTGGGAGCATCTCGCCGCCGGCCCGCTGCCACCGGCTGCGGCGGCCGAGTTGAGCGGCGAGCTGAAGGCGCTGCGCCGCCAGTTGCACCAGACGATCGGCAAGGTCGCCGACGATTACGGCCGGCGCAAGCAGTTCAATACGGCCATCGCCGCGGTGATGGAACTGCTCAACGCCTGCAGCCGGATCAGTGACGACTCGCAAGCTGCGCGTGCCGTCCGCCAGGAGACGCTCGAGGCGGTGACGCTGATGCTCAGCCCGATCGTCCCGCATGTGTGCGAAGCGCTTTACGCCTCGCTCAGGCCGGGCCAATCCGCGTCCGAGCAGTCGTTTCCGCAGGCCGATGCCGGCGCTCTCGAGCAGGACGAAATCGAGCTCGTGCTGCAGATCAACGGCAAGCTGCGTGGCAGCCTGCGCGTTGCCGCCGCTGCCGACCGGGCGACGATCGAAGCCGCCGCGCTGGCCTGCGAGGTCGCGCGCAAGCATCTGGCCGGCGCCCCGCCGCGGAAGCTGGTCGTCGTCCCCGGTCGCCTGGTCAACATCGTCGTCTGAGACCGCGAGGAAACCTGCCATGCCCGCCGCCCTGCGCTCTCTCGTCCTCTTTGCCGCCGGCACGCTGCTCGTTGCCGCCTGCGGCTTTCAGTTGCGCGGTTCCTACTCGTTTCCCTTTGAAAGCCTGTATCTGTCGGTTGCCGACTACTCGGTGATCGGCGCCCAGCTCAGGCGATCGATCAAGGCGTCGAACCCGAACCTGCTGGTGGCGACCGCGAGCGAAGCGCAGGTCATCTTCGTTCCCGGCAACGAGTACCGTGACCGTGTGATCCTGACCGTCTCGGGTACCGGCCGGGTCAGTGAACTGCGCCTGCGCTATCTGTTTCCCTACCGGTTGACCGACAACAAGGGCCGCGACGTAGTGCCGCCGGCCAGCGTCGAGCTGGTGCGTGACCTCACCTACGACGATTCGCAGGTGCTTGCGAAGCAGCAGGAAGAGTCGCTGCTCTGGCGCGACATGGAGCTGGATCTGGTGCAACAGCTGATGCGTCGCCTGGCTGCGGCCAAGCCGGTGTTCGTGGACGCCGGCACGTAGGGCTGGCCGCGTGCAGCTCAAGGGCGAACAGCTGGCTGCCCACCTCGCCCGCGAACTGCAGCCCGTCTATCTCGTCCACGGCGACGAGCCTCTGCTGGTCATCGAGGCGTCGGACGCGATCCGTGCCGCCGCCCGTCGTCGGGGCTTCGACGAGCGCCAGGTGCTCATCGCCATCGCCGGCTTCAACTGGCACGAGCTGCATCACGCGGCTGGCAGCATGTCGCTGTTCGGCGGCCGGACGCTGCTCGACCTGCGCATCCCGGGCGGCAAGCCGGGGCGCGAGGGCAGCCTGGCGCTGCAGGAATATTGCGCGCGTCCGTCACCCGATTCGCTGTTGCTGGTGAGCATGATCGGCGTCGAATGGCGGGAGGAGAAGTCCGCCTGGATGGCTGCCGTCGCCGCTGCCGGCGTCGTCGTCAAGCTGCTCGCGCCAGGTTTTGCCGAGCTGCCCGGCTGGCTTGCCGGCCGCCTTGGACGGCAGCAGCAGAGCGCTGATGCAGCAGGCCTGAGTTTCATTGCCGAGCGGGTCGAGGGCAACCTGCTGGCGGCCCATCAGGAGATCCTCAAGCTCGGCGTGCTCTACCCGGAAGGCCGGCTGAGCCTGGAACAGATTCGCGATGCCGTGCTCGATGTCGCCCGTTACGACCTCGACGCCTTGCGCGAAGCACTCTTGAATGGCGATTTGGCACGACTGACGCGCACCCTTGATGGCTTGCAGCAGGAAGGTGAGGCGCCGCCGCTGATCCTCTGGGCCTTCACCGAGGAGGTGCGGGCACTGGCGCAGGTGTGCGCCGGTCTCGAACGGGGTCAGCCGCTCGACGGGCTGCTGCGCGCAGCGCGTGTCTGGGGGCCGCGACAGGCGCCGTTCCGGCGGGCGGTGCAGCGGCTGCGGGCGGTTCAGGCGAGCGCCGCCCTCGAGCACGCCGCGCGCATCGACCGGATGATCAAGGGGGTATCGCGGGGAGACGTGTGGGACGAATTCCGGCAACTGGCACTGCGGCTCGTCGCAGCGTGAGCGGTGAGCGGCAAGCGGCTGCGGTCGTTCGCAGCCTGCCGGCGAGGCGGCGCTTCTCAGCCGCCGGCCGGTGGGTCGCCGGGAGATGGATCGGCGCCCGCAGCATCCGGGGCCAGGTGTTCCCAGACGCAATCGTCACGGCTCTGATGCCGGACATCACTGAGGCCGTGGCTGTCTTCGCCCCGTACCAGACACTCGCCGGCGCAATCATCGGCAATGACGACCAGTCGCAGTTCGGTATCCACCCGTCGCTCGCCGTCCCAGTAGCTGCAGGTGGCACAGACTTTGGCCTCGGCGGGCAGGATCAGCTTTTTCTTCATGGTCGGTCCGGGCAAGAGGGGGCGGCAGGTGGCGGCGACGATGGTCCTGAGAGTGCGCCTGGCACCAGAGGTTCCGTTGACGTTTGCCGACTTGCGCTGGCTATAATCGATCCTTGCCGATGACAGAGGGTCAGATGGATATCGAGAACTATGTGCAGCAGCTGGGTCGTGAGGCGCGTGCCGCGTCGCGCATCATCGCACGTGCCGACAGCAATGCCAAGAACCAAGCACTGCGCGCGATCGCCTCAGCGATCCGCCGCGAGAGCGAGGCGCTCGTCGCCGCCAGCCGGCAGGACGTGGACGCCGCCGGATCGGCCGGGCTGGAAGCGGCACTGCTCGACCGGCTGACCCTCTCAGCGCAGGGTGTGGCGGCGATGGCAGAGGGGGTCGAGCAGGTTGCCGCATTGCCCGATCCAGTCGGTGAGATCAGCGACTTGCGCCGGCGGCCGAGTGGCATCCAGGTCGGCCGCATGCGCGTACCGCTGGGCGTCATCGGCATCATCTACGAGGCGCGGCCGAACGTCACCGCCGATGCCGCCGCGTTGTGCCTCAAGTCGGGCAACGCCTCGATCCTGCGTGGCGGCTCGGAAGCGATCCACTGCAACCAGGCGATCGCCGCGCTGGTCCACGAGGGACTCGCCAGCGCCGGCCTTCCGGGCAGCGTGGTGCAGGTCGTCTCGACCACCGACCGCGCCGTCGTCGGTCACCTGATCCGCATGCGCGAGCATGTGGACGTGATCGTGCCGCGCGGCGGCAAGGGACTGGTCGCGCGTCTGCTGGCCGAAGCCAGGGTGCCGATGATCCAGCATCTGGACGGCAACTGCCATGTCTATGTCGATGACGAGGCGGACCTCGGGCAGGCGCTGCGCATCGTCGAGAATGCCAAGACGCAGCGCTACGGTACCTGCAACACCGCCGAGTCGCTGCTGGTCGCGCGCGCGGTGGCCGGCCGGCTGCTGCCGCCGATCGCCGCCATGCTGACGCGCAAGGGGGTCGAAATCCGCGGCTGCCCGGAGACCAGGGCACTGGTCAGCGAGGCGTCGGCGGCCAGCGAGGAGGACTACGCCAGCGAGTTCCTGGCGCCGATCATCTCGGTACGGGTGGTCGACGGCATCGGGCAGGCGATCGAGCACATCAATCACTACGGCTCGCATCATACCGACGCCATCGTCACCGAAAATTACAGTGCGGCGATGCGCTTCCTGCGCGAGGTCGATTCGGCCTCGGTGATGGTCAATGCCTCGACGCGTTTTGCCGACGGCTTCGAGTACGGTCTCGGCGCCGAGATCGGCATTTCGACCGACAAGATTCACGCCCGCGGCCCGGTCGGTCTCGAGGGACTGACCAGCCAGAAGTGGATCGTCCTGGGCCAGGGCGAGGTGCGTGGCTGAAGCCGAGGCGAAGCCTTTCCTGTCGCCGGCAGAGCCTGCCGGCGACGACGCAGTGACGGCAGGCGGGTGCCGCCACTGCTTCTTCCCCTGACCGCCAAATCAGCCTGTTCAGCCTCTTGCAGGCCAAGGAGACGACATGAAACACCTGCTTCTGGCGGCCGTTGCCGCCCTTGCGTTCAACCTGGCCAGCGCCGTCGAAGTCGCTGGCGTCAAGTTCGAGGACAAGTCGCACGTCGGCGCTGCCGACCTCGTGGTCAATGGCGCCGGCCTGCGCAAGAAGGCGGTGTTCAAGGTGTATGCGATGGCGCTCTACCTGCCCGAGAAGCGCGGTGACGCCGAGGCGGTGCTTGCCGCCAAGGGCGGCAAGCGGGTGGCGATCACGCTGCTGCGCGATCTCTCGGCACAGCAGTTCGTCGAAGCGCTGCAGGAAGGCATGGCGAGCAATCATTCGGAAGCCGAGATGGCCGGTCTCAAGGATCGCCTGAAGCAGTTCTCGGACAGCCTGCTGGCGGCCGGTGAACCGAAGACCGGAACCGTCGTCCTGATCGACTGGTTGCCGGAGAGCGGCACACGGCTGACGGTCAATGGACAGGTCAAGGGCAAGGACATCGCCGGCGAGGATTTCTACCGCGCGCTGCTGAAGGTCTGGCTCGGCAGCAAGCCGGTGCAGGACGATCTCAAGCAGGCGCTGCTCGGCAAGGCATCTTGAGCGCGATGAGCACCGCCGGCCCGTCGCCGTGGCAGGCGGTGATCGCGGCGCCGGGTTTCAGGCTCGGCGTACGCTGCGACGAAGTGGCGCTGCACGGCATCGTCTTCCTGCCGCCGGGTCCTGCACAGGCGCCGGCCAACGCGCTCGCCGCGGAGGCGGCGCGGCAGCTCGCGGCTTACCTGACGGACCCGGAGCATGCTTTCGCGCTACCCTTGCTGCCGGTCGGAACGCCCTTCCAGCGCCGCGTCTGGCGCGAGATTGCCGACATTCCGGTGCACCAGACGCGCAGCTATGGCGACATCGCCCGCGAACTCTGCAGTGCGGCGCGCGCCGTCGGCCAGGCCTGCGGTCGCAATCCCTACCCGGTGGTCGTTCCCTGTCACCGCGTCCTCGCTGCCGCCGGTGGCCTTGGCGGCTTTGCCCGGCAGCGCGACGGCTACCTGCTCGACGCCAAGCGCTGGCTGCTGGCGCATGAAGCCCGCTGAGCCCGCTGCGGCCGACCTCGCCGCGATCGATTCGTTCTGCGATACGCTCTGGCTCGAGGATGGGCTGGCGCGAGCTTCGCTCGCCAGTTATCGCAGCGACCTCCTGCAGCTCGCCGGCTGGCTTGCCGGGGAGCAGCGCGGCAGCCTCTGCGACCTCGACGAGGCGACGCTGCTGGCCTTCGTCGCGACACGCTTGCAAAGCCTGCGTGCTTCATCGCAGGCGCGTTACCTGTCGACCCTGCGCCGCTTCTATCGCCATCGGCTTGCGCGTGGAATGCGCCCAGACGATCCGACGTCGCGCATCGCCATGCCGGCGAAGCCCTCACGCTTGCCGAAGGTGCTGTCCGAGGCGCAGGTCGAAGCCCTGCTCGCCGCACCGGGGAGCGAGACGACGCTCGGCCAGCGCGATCGCGCGATGCTCGAAACGCTCTACGCCACCGGCCTGCGCGTCAGCGAACTCGTCGGCCTGCGGTTGCACGAGCTCAGCCTCGACATGGGCGTGTTGCGCGTGTTCGGCAAGGGCAGCAAGGAGCGCCTGGTGCCGCTGGGCGAGGAGGCGGCCGACTGGCTGTGGCGCTACCTTGCCGAGGGGCGGCGGGCGCTGCTCGACGGCAGACAAAGCGACGACCTCTTCGTCACCGCCCGCGCGGCGGCGATGACGCGGCAGGCGTTCTGGCAGTTGATCAAGCGCTACGCGGTCGTCGCCGGGATCGACCCCGCCCGGCTGTCGCCGCATGTCCTGCGCCACGCCTTCGCCACGCATCTCATCAACCACGGCGCCGACCTGCGCGTCGTCCAGTTGCTGCTCGGTCACGCCGACATCTCGACGACGCAGATCTATACCCATGTCGCGCGCGAACGACTGAAGCGGCTGCACGCGCAGCACCACCCACGCGGCTGATCAGGCATCGTCGTTGGCGCCACCGCGGTTGAGGTAGTGCAGGACGGCGCCGCTGCCTGACCGCTCGTTGCCATTGCCGGCGCCGAGTTCGAGCAGCGTGATGCTGCCGAAGTCGAGCGCCAGCCGGCTCCACTCATCGATCGGCAGGCGCAGCCAGTGGCCGAGCAGCACGCGGATGACGCCGGCGTGGGTGACGAGGGCACAATTGCGCGGCGGCAGGTCGCCGATGCAATCGATCGCGCGCGCCCGCAGCATGGCGACCGACTCGCCTCCGGGTGGCACGAAGTGCAGCACATCGGCAGCCCAGGCGTCGAGCAGCCGGCGGTCGATGCACTCCCAGCGGAGGCCCTCCCAGTCGCCGAAGTCGATCTCCTGCAGACGCGCATCGCAGGACGGTCGCGGGTGCAGTGCGCTTGCCAGGCGGCGGGCCCTCTGCAGCGGACTGCTGATCACCGGCGTGGCGTCGGGCAACAGCGGCCGCAGGCGTGCGGCGACCGGCTGCGGGTCCTCGGCCTCGACGTCGAGCCGGCCGTAGCAGATGCCGTCGGCGAGCAGTGGGCGCGGATGGCGGATCAGGAAAAGTCGCACAACAGTCCGCAGTAGAAAGCGACCTCCGCCAGTTGCTGTGTCGCACCGAGGCAGTCGCCAGTGTAGCCACCGATCCGTCGCCGGTAGAGGCGGGCCAGCCAGACGGTTGCCAGTGCCGCCAGCAGGCAGCCCAAGGCTGCCGGCAGAGCAGGCAGAAGCAGCAGCGGCAGCAGCGCCGTGCCACCGGCAAACGCGAGTTCGCCGCTGCCGATGCGCGTCGCCAATGGCTTCGCCTTACCCTCGTCGCGCACGTAATCGAGGCCGTGCAGCAGCGTCGTCGCGGCGAAGCGCGACAGGCTGTGGCCGGCGATCAGCGCTGCCGGGATCAGCAGCGCATCGATCTCGATCAGCGCGCAGAAGCGCGCGAGCAGCAGCATGACGAGGGCGATGGCGCCGAAGCTGCCGATCCGCGAATCCTTCATGATGTTCAGGATCTGCGCCTTCTCCCAGCCGCCGCCGAAGCCGTCGACCATGTCGCTCCAGCCGTCCTCGTGAAAGGCTCCGGTCAGGTAGAGCGCGCTCGCCATGGCGGCGAGAACCGCGAGAGTCGTCGGCCAGAAGGACGAGGCCAGCAGGTACACCAGCGCCGCCAGCGCGCCGACGAGGATGCCGACTGCCGGGAAGTAGCGCGCCGAGTGGTCGAGGGCGATGCTGCCGTGACCCACCCAGGCCGGTACCGGCAGCCGCGTGAAAAAGCGCAGCGCAGCGAAGAAGTATTCGAGCTCGCGCCTAAGCATGTCGGTCTCGCCGTCCGTCTGCGCCGGCGGGCCGGCGCGGATGGAGTGATGTGGTCGGCTGCTCTGCCGCTGTTCGTGCACACATGGTTTCGAGGATCCCGAAGGCGATGCGCGATGGTATCCTGATCGGGCGGCGAACGGACAGCCGTACTCGCGGCGGCGCCGGATCGGCGGCCGGAGTCCACCGGGCAGGCTGATGAGAGGGCGAGAAGAAATGGGCGTGCAGTCGTGCGATGCCGCTGCCGATCTGCTGCAACGGGTCGGTGGACGCAAGTTTCGCACCGTCCTGGCCGATCCGCCGTGGCAGTTCGAGAACCGTACCGGCAAGATGGCGCCCGAGCACAAGCGCCTGAACCGCTACGCGACGCTGACCCTGGACGAGATTGTGCAACTGCCGGTGGCGAGCATCGTCGAGGCTACCGCGCACCTCTACCTGTGGGTGCCGAATGCGCTCTTGCCGGAGGGCTTGCGCGTGCTTGCCGCCTGGGGATTCGACTACAAGAGCAACATCGTCTGGCACAAGGTGCGCAAGGATGGTGGTCCGGACGGGCGCGGTGTCGGTTTCTACTTCCGCAACACGACCGAGCTGATCCTCTTTGGCGTGCGCGGCAGGAATGCCCGCACGCTGGCGCCTGGCCGCCGCCAGGTGAACATCATCAAGAGCCGCAAGCGGGAGCACTCGCGCAAACCGGACGAGGCCTACGAGCTGATCGAGTCATGCTCGCCCGGCCCCTTCCTCGAGCTGTTCGCGCGCGGATCGCGCGCCGGCTGGCAGACCTGGGGCAGCCAGGCGGACGCCTACGTTCCGGATTGGCCGACCTACGCGCACCGCTCGCAGGCAGCCGTGAAGGATTGACGGCTCCTTCCCGCGTTGCCACGGTGTTGTCGCGGGTGTCGCGGGGGCTTGAGTTTTCGGCATCGCTTGCGCATAGTGGCGGCTTTGCCGGCGGCTCCCGGCGATCTCCTTGGGCGCCGTTGCCGGATGCCGCTCCTGCCGCCGTTCGCCGCCCGGCAAGCAGTACCGGCGGCACCTGCAAACCCGGCCAGCGGAGCAACGATGCCACGAGAAAACATGAACCAGACGAACGACAGGGCGAACCGCAAGGGGCGCAAGACCAGCCAGCGCAGCACGACGCCGCCGCGCCTGTCGCGGCAACGCCAACCGGCCGATCTGCCGGTCGACGATTGGCAACGCGAGCTGCGCCGGCAGTTCGGCCGCGAGCAACGCTTCGGTTTCGAGAATCTCGGTGACGACCCGGTGTTTTCCGAGTTCGCGGTGTACAACCCTGACAGCCGGCGGCGCTACCGCGTCGTCATCCGTGGCGACCAGCCCGGCGACAACCGCTGCTCGTGTCCCGACTTCTCGACCAACGACCTGGGAACGTGCAAGCACATCGAATTCACCCTCGCACAGATCGGCAACCGACCGGACGGCAGGCGGGCGCTCGCCGCGGGTTTCCAGGGTGCATTCAGCGAACTCTTCCTCGATTACGCCGGGCAGCGTCGCGTGCGCCTGCGCCCCGGCCACGAGTTGCCGGCCAACTTGCTGCCGGCGGCCTGCGAGCTGTTCGACCGCGATGCGGGGTGGCAATTGCCGAGCGACCGTTTCGTCGATCTGCCGGCTTTCATCGACCGCGTTCGTGCCGCCGGTCACGACCTGCGCTGCGACGACGATGCGCTGGCCTTCATCGCCGAACTGCGCGATCGCGACATCCGCCAGCAGGCCCTTGCCGCCGCCTATCCGCTGGGCAGCGACAGCCCCGAGCTCGGCGCCCTGCTCAAGGTCGGCCTCTACCCCTATCAGCGCCAGGGAGCGCTGTTTGCGGCGCGTGCCGGGCGGGTACTGATCGGTGACGAGATGGGCCTCGGCAAGACGGTGCAGGCGATCGCCGCGATGGAGATCTTCGCCCGCCATTTCGGCGCCGAGCGCGTCCTCGTCGTCTGCCCGACCTCGCTCAAGCACCAGTGGCAGCGCGAGATCGCCCGCTTCAGCGAGCGCCAGGCGACGGTGATCGGCGGCCTGCGCGCGGTCCGCCAGGCGCGTTATGCGCAGCCCGACTTCTGCAAGATCACCAATTACGAAACGCTGAGCCGCGACCTCGACCTGATCCAGTCCTGGGCGCCGGACGTGGTGGTCGTCGACGAAGCACAGCGGATCAAGAACTGGAACACGATCGCTGCCCGCGCGCTGAAGCAGATCGACAGCCCCTACGCCGTCGTCCTTACCGGCACGCCGCTCGAGAACCGGCTCGAGGAGCTGATCTCGATCGTCCAGTTCGTCGACCAGCACCGACTGGGCCCGACCTGGCGGCTGCTGCACGAACACCAGCAGCGCGACGAGCATGGTCGCGTCGTCGGCTATCGCGAGTTGCATCGCATCGGCGAGACGCTGGCGCCGATCATGCTGCGCCGGCGCAAGGCGGAAGTGCTCGAGCAACTCCCCGAGCGCGTCGACAACACGCTGCTGATGCCGATGAGCGCCCTGCAGGCGCAGCATCACGAGGAGAACCGCGAGGCCGTCGCGCGCATCGTGCAGCGCTGGCGGCGCACCGGCTTCCTCTCGGAGAAGGAGCAACTCCGCCTGCACTGCTCGCTGCAGAACATGCGCATGGCGTGCAACAGCAGCTTCCTGCTCGACAAGGAAACCGACGACGGCTACAAGGCGGACGAACTGGTCGCGCTGCTCGAGGTCCTCTTCGAAGATCCACAGGCCAAGGTCGTCGTCTTCAGCCAGTGGCTGCGCACCCACGAACTGATCATCCGCCGCTTGCGGCCACGTGGCTGGGAGCATGTGCTGTTCCACGGCGGCGTCGCCGCCGACAAGCGCGGCGCCCTCGTCGATCGCTTCCACAGCGATGCCGACTGCCGCGTCTTCCTCAGCACCGACGCCGGTGGCGTCGGCCTCAACCTGCAGCATGCGGCGGCGGTCGTCGTCAATATGGATCTGCCGTGGAATCCGGCGGTTCTCGAGCAGCGGATCGGCCGCGTGCATCGCCTCGGGCAGACGCGCGGCGTGCAGGTGGTCAACTTCGTCGCCCGCGGAACGATCGAGGAAGGCATGTTGTCGGTGCTGGCGTTCAAGCAGTCGCTGTTTTCCGGCGTCCTCGACGGCGGCGACGACGAGGTCGTGCTGCAGGGAACGCGGCTGTCCAAGTTCATGGAGACGGTCGACCGGGTGACCGGCCAGATGGCTGGCGAAACGACCGCCAGCGAAGACGAGCGGCACGATACCCCGCCACTCGAGGCAACCAGCGAAGCCGGCGCCGCCGCTGCCGCTGCCGCCGACGGTGAAGAGGAGTACCAGGGTGCCGGGTCGCCGGTGCCCGTGGAGCTACAGGTGCAGATGGTGCCGCAGGCTGGCGAGCCGCCGACCGCAGCGCTTGCTGACGCTCCCGCAGCGGCCGCCGCGCCGCAAGCGGGCGAAGTGGGTGCGGCATCGGCTGCGGCTGCAGCGGCTACCCCAGCCGCGACCGCACCGGCCCCGTCGGTCGACCCGTGGTCGCCGCTGCTGTCCGCCGGCGTGCAACTGCTTGGCGAACTCGCCGCCGCGTCGAGCGGCGAGCGCCCATCACCGTGGGTGCAGACCGATCCGGCGACCGGCGAGCGCTTCCTCAAGCTGCCGGTTCCCGATCCGCAGACCGTGCAACGCCTTGCCGAGGGGCTGCTCGGCCTGCTCGGCGGCCGCAGGTAGAAAAAAACGCGAGCAGCCGAAGGACAGGAAATCCAGCTCCAGCCAACGAGAGTTCACGAGCCTTCATCAAGCGCCCCGTCGCGGGCGTATGCGAGTGCGATCGTCTCTTCGGTGTCGGCGACCCGTTTCCCTTGACATGCATACGTCAATATGGATAGCCTTGCTCATGCGCTACACTTGGGACGAAACCAAGCGGCTGGCCAACCTGAAGAAGCACGGACTGGATTTCGCCGACGCGGAAAAGGTCTTTGCCGGGCCGCTGTTACTGATCGATGATCATCGAGTGGACTACGGCGAGCAGCGCATGATCGGCATCGGCCTTCTGGATTGCCTGGTGGTGTTGATCGTGCATGTGGAGTCCGACGAGGCAATCCGCATCATCTCCATGCGCAAGGCGGACAGCAATGAAACGGATCTCTTCTATCAAAACGCCGGATACTTCTGACGACGCGCCGAAGCTCACGCCAGCGGACTTCGAGCGCGCTCGGTCGCGAATCGCCGGCAGGGAGGTCAGCCGGGCTGAGTGGCAGGCAGCGGTGCGCCAACGCGTCGGCAAGTTGCGCATCAGCATCATGCTCGACGTGCCCATCGTAGAACACTTCAAGGCTCTGGCTGGTGAGCGTGGCTACCAGACGATCATCAACGACACCCTTCGCCGCGTCATCGAAAGCGGTCACCTGGAAGCCGACCTGCGGCAGCTCATTCGCGAAGAACTCGCGCGGCGCTGAGGAGACTCCACAATCAGCGGAGTCGTACGCCGGAGCGCCCGGCTAGCGGCCGGGCGCTCCGGCGGACTGCCGGCGGTGCTTCTCAGCCGATGCGGAACATCAGCGAATCGGCGCCCGAGTTGAGCGCGACGCTGATCGGCAACTGGTGCGTCGTCGGGCCCCAGAACTGGCGCGGGCCCGGTGAGGCGAAGAGGTCGCCCGCCGCCCACTCGTCACGCCGGGAAGCGAAGAACTTCATCGCCGGCGAGTCCATCTTCACCAGCGCCTTCTCGATCACGAACTCGTCCTTGCCGTGCCGCCGCTCGATGTTCAGCAGCCCGGCGAGCGGGATCGCCTGCGGCGTGCCGCCGTTGCTCAGGCCGGTGATCGTCGCCATGTAGCCGGTGCGGCCGTCGAGGATCAGCGAGCCGGCGGTGAGCCCGAGATTGAAAGTGTAGGCGGCATCGAACAGCGTCGGCGCGCCGCAGCGGCCCTCGTAGCCGAGGAAGTGGTTGTGCGCGGCAAAGGGAACGGCCGGGTCGAGTTCCTTGACCCGCTTCTTCGCCATGTCGATCAGCAACTGCTCGGTGGGGATCAGCGAGACCTGCAGGTTGCCGTGCGAGTCACGTTCGGCGAGCAGCATGTTGACGATGTAATGCGGCAGCGAGGCGAGGAGGGCGGCGTTGTCGGCGCTCAGCTTGCTGCCGACGAAGTCCGCCTTGGCGTCGTCGGCGAGCGCTGCAAACTCGGCGGCGTGATGTGCCAGGACGTCGTTGAGCTCGGCGATCATCGCATTCATCTCCGGGATGAACTCGATCAGGCCCTCGGGCGCGAGCAGGACGCCGTAGTTCATCCCCTTGTGCGAACGGTCGACGATGACCCGGGCGACGCGGTCGATGATGCTCGCCAGCGACTCCTGCTTGCTGGCGATCTCCTCGGAGATCAGCGCGATCGCCGGCTTTGTCTGCAACGCCACCTCGAGCGCGACGTGCGAGGCGGAGCGGCCCATCAGCTTGACGAAGTGCCAGTACTTCAGCGAGGAGCTGGTGTCCTGCAGGATGTTGCCGACCATCTCGCTGTAGATCCGCGTTGCGGTGTCGAAGCCGAAGGAGATCGACAGCAGGCCCGGGATCTGCAGGTCACCGTCGATCGTCTTCGGCACGCCGATCACCTGGACGCCGGAACCGTCGGCCTTGACGCCTCTGAACAACGATTCGGCGAGCACCGCCGCGTTGGTGTTCGAGTCGTCACCCCCAACGACGACGATCGCGTCGAGATTGTGCTTGATGCAGGTCTCGCGCACCTGCGCGAACTGCTCCGCCGACTTGATCTTCGTCCGGTCGGAGCCGAGGAAGTCGAAGCCGCCGGTGTTGAGGATGAAGTCGACGTTGGCGTCGGTGATCTCGAACAGCGAGCCCTTGAGCAGGCCCTTCGGCCCGGCCTTGACGCCGAACAGCGTGTTGCCGGCGCCGAGAACGCGCTTGAGGCCGCAGACGACGTTGTGACCGCCGGCTGCCGGTCCGCCGGAAAAGAGGACGGCGACCCGCTTGCCGGTGACGCCCGCGGTACTGGCGCCAGCCGAGCTGAGGACGACGTTGCCGGAAGCGGCGACCGTCTGCGGGAACTGCGCGCGAACGCCGTCGGCATCCTTGGTGCCAAGAACCTGGCTGGTGTTGCTGAAGCGGACCGGCTGCGGCTGGTCGGACGAGCCGAAGGCGGCACAGACCGGCAGCGGGTTCTGGCGCACGGCCGTCTCGAAAATCGAGCGGTGCGCTTCGGTGTTGAGGAGTTGTTCTACGAGGGTACTCATGCTTTGACCTCTATGTCACGTTGTGTGGTTGCGTGCTGGCCTGCATCGGGGCGGCGCAGCGGGCCGGTTGGCGGTGATCGCGGATTGCGGACTGCGGATTGCGGGTGGGGAAGGGGGCAGACACAAAAACGGGCCAGCCCACCTCTGGACCAGCCCGCTGTCCTGCAATGCAGCCGCTTATCCGAGCGTGCCGACGTTGTTCAGGTCGGCAAAAGCCTGCTTCAGGCGCGCGCGGAAAGCGTCCTCGCCCTTGCGCAGCCAGGCGCGCGGGTCATAGAACTTCTTGTTCGGCTTGTCGTCGCCTTCAGGGTTGCCAATCTGGCCCTGCAGGTAGCCCTCGTTCTTCTTGTAGAAGCCCATCACGCCGTCCCAGAATGCCCACTGCAGATCGGTGTCGATGTTCATCTTGACGACGCCGTAGGAAATCGCCTCGCGGATCTCCTCAAGGGTGGACCCGGAGCCGCCGTGGAAGACGAAGTTGATCGGCTGAGCGCCGGTGCCGAACTTCTTCTGCACGAATTCCTGCGAGTTCTTCAGGATGATCGGCTGCAACTTGACGTTGCCCGGCTTGTACACGCCGTGCACGTTGCCGAACGAGGCGGCGATCGTGAAGCGGTCGCTGACCTTCGACAGCTCCTCGTAGGCGTAGGCGACGTCCTCGGGCTGCGTGTACAGGCGCGAGCTGTCGACGCCGGTATTGTCGACACCGTCCTCCTCGCCGCCGGTGACGCCGAGTTCGATCTCCAGCGTCATCCCCATCTTGCTCATGCGCTCCAGATAGCGCTTGCAGATTTCGATGTTCTCCTCGATCGGCTCTTCCGAGAGGTCGAGCATGTGCGAGCTGTACAGCGGCTTGCCATGCGCCTTGAAGTACTGCTCGCCGGCGTCGAGCAGACCGTCGATCCATGGCAGGAGTTTCTTCGCCGCGTGGTCGGTGTGCAGGATGACCGTCGCCCCGTAGAGCGCAGCAAGCTGGTGGATGTGGTTGGCGCCCGACACCGCACCGGCGACGCAGGAGCGTTGGTTGCTGTTGTCGAGCCCCTTGCCGGCGAAGAACTGCGCGCCGCCATTCGAGAACTGGATGATCGCCGGTGACTTGAGCTCGGCGGCGGTCTCCATGACCGCGTTCACCGTGCTGGTGTTGATGACATTGACCGCCGGCAGGGCGAACTGCCTGGCCTTCGCCAGATTGAAGATGGCCTGCAGCTCGTCGCCGGTGGCGACGCCGGGTTTGACTTCTGATGCACTCATGATTTGCGTGTCCTGATTCGGTTGATCGAGAAGGCCGGAAAGGGGGGTGAAGCCAGAAGCGAGGGCAAAACGGACGCCGGAACGCCCGATTCGGTGGAAGTATCTCCGCCGTTTAGCGGCTCGTCAAGCGCTGTCTGTTTTCTTGCTGTGGCGAGGTGCGGAGCCGCGTGATTGGGCGCGGAACGGGGGCGGGACGGGGTTCCGCGGCAGTCATCAGCACGCTCAGCGATCGGGTTCGCGGCAGCGTCCGCCGGCCACCGAGCAGGGTTGCGCGTTGCGTCGCTCGGCGGTCTGGCGCAGAGCCGGGAGCGTGCCGTCTGTGCCTCGCCCGGCGTTGCTGCCCTGCAAGGCGAAACGACAGGCATAAGTCTTATTGATCCATGTCAACCGCTCCTGGCCTCGCCTGTGCTATCAAGCATCAAGCACAAAAACAATGACACCAGTAAGGGGGCACGGATGCCCAAGTCGGGAGAGGAATCCGGAGGGGGGAGCGCACGAGTGCTGTCGCTCGCCCGCCGCCGGCGCCGCGCACCAGCACTTCGCGAACCGGGGCCTGTCGTTCCCGGTCGCGGCTTTGGGGCTGAGAGCGAGCCGCTGCTGCCCGGCCAGAATTCCTTGTTCGTCTGCCCACCTGATCGACCGGTCGTGGTGAGCAAGGCGAGCCGCCCGCGTCGTGCCGTCGGCGGCGCTGACCCGTGGCGCCGCCCCCGTCTTCATTGCTTGATCCCAACCCAACCGAGGTGCCCTCATGACCACCGCCGCCCGCCAAGTCGTCTTCGTCGATTCCCGCGTCGCCGATTACCAGACCCTGATCGCCGGACTGGCCGAGGGAAGCGAGTGGTATCTGCTGCAGGCCGGCGAGGATGGCATCGGGCAGATGGAAAGGATCCTGTCGACGCAGGGCGGACTCGACGCGATCCAGATCCTTTCGCACGGTGCTCCGGGGACCTTGTATCTCGGAAGCACCGTGCTGACCGCGGGCAACCTGGCTGGCTACGAGGCGGCGCTGCAGGCGATCGGAGCGAGCCTGAGCGAGACCGGGGACATCCTGCTTTATGGGTGCAGCGTGGCGCAGGGCGATGAAGGCATCGAGTTCATCGGGTCACTGGCCCGTACCACCGGGGCGGACGTGGCGGCTTCGGCTGATCTGACCGGGTCGGCGGCGCTGGGTGGGGATTGGGTACTCGAAGAATCCACCGGGATGACAGAAGCGCAACCATTGGACCTCGACTCAACGTATCAGACGACCCTTGGCGCCAACACTTCGACCATCACTTTTTCCGCGGCTGACGCCAGCCTCTGGGGTCTCTCGGGCCCAACCAGCTTTAGCCATACGTTTGATCAACTCGTCATCAATCCCTCGAACGTCTTCGAATCTGGTCGTGCCAGTGCCGGCTTTCCGGTGACCAATGCCACATTGGCGCTGGACTACGCGCTGAGCGTAACCAACATGCAGTTTGGCTTGCCGGTCGAGGTCGGCCTGAGTCTGGGTGTCTTCGATCTGAATTACCCCGTCAACGCCACCATCGTGACACCAAACAGCGTGCTTGCCGGGGACCGCTACAACATCGCCACTGGTTACGCCGCTGGGTCAGCGGCACAAACCACCATGGCCGTCGATGGTCCGAGCGCCAACCTCGCGGTTGACTTCGTCGCCAAGGCCGACGTTTCGGGCCACCTGGGTCTCGAGTGGGCCGATGTTCCGTTCAAGTCCGACGGTGGTGTGGCTCTGTTCGGAGATGCCGTTGCCGGAGGTGGCTACAGCGATTCGACCCTGCACTTGAATGTGCAGTCCACTCTGCTGGATATCAGTGACTTGGATAGCCTCGCCTCCGACGCGGTCCTGAACAACAACTTCACTTGGTCGGACAGTACGCTGGGTGGGCGCACCGTCTACCGAAATCCGCTGCTGAGCGTAGGCTATAAACTCGATCCTGATGGCCTCGACGGTAGTGCCACGGTCAGCTACGGATCTGATGGCCTTTTTGACCTGAGCGCCATCCTGATGCCAGACGACCCGATGCTCAGCCTGGATATCGACCTTGACGACGCTGCGGGCTACTTGCTGGAGACCAACCCAGCTACGGCTGCAGTAGGCGCCTTTGTGCGTCGGCTCGACCACGAATACCGCGCCAACTACAGCGTATTTGGCTACGACATTCGCTCCGAATACGACGCCAGTATCATGAGCATCAACTTGTCAGGCGGCCTGTCGCTGGCTCTCAAGGTGGAGTTCGACGTCCAGGACGTCCTGGTGACACTCACCACCAGTGATGGTCGAACCGAAACCGGACATCTGGGCGAAGTATTCAGTTTTGATACCGCACCATTGGCGACCGGGTCCATCAATGTCAATGCCAGCTACAAACTCGTGGGCGAGCTGAGAGTTTCCAGCGGATTGGTGTTCACCGGAGGCTTTGAAGTCAAGTTCCTCGGCGCGGACGGACAGGTATTCAACATGCCCATCCCCGCCGTGTTTCCAGATTCGCCGTCAGACGCAGATTCTGACCCTGAGCACTACCTGTTGGACAAGAGCGTCGATCTGCTGCAGATGGAGTGGTTTCCGTTCAATGCATTCACCACCCCCATGGAGATAGAGACGACTGGCAGCAACTATAGCGTGAGCCTGGGGCAGACGACCGACACCGTAGGTTCTGTGACCGATATGGCGGCAGCACCAGCACTTTCGGTCTCGGTGCTGGGAGTCACCCCGAACGGGCAACGTCAATACCTCGTCAGCGAGGGCAATAGCGGTGATCAGACCGTTACCTTCCGCGTCACCCGCTCGGGCGACTCGTCCTTGCCCATCAGTGCCAGCTATGACTTCAGCCTGGGCGCGGGACTCGATCAGAACGACTTTGCGCATGCTGCTCTGCCCATCGGCGGAACCGTCAACTTTGCGGCCGGACACAACAGCGAGGACATCACGGTGTCGATCCACGGCGACACCCTGGCAGAGTCCGATGAAAGGCTCACGCTCAACCTTTACTCCTCGGCGCAGGTGCTGACTCCAGCGACCATCATGGTCGTTTATTCCGACGACGGCTATGTGGTGCCGGTGGGTGTCGAGATGCTCGGTACGTCACGAGGGGATGTGCTCAAGACGGGGCCACAAACCCGGTCGGTATTGGGCATGGCCGGCAACGACAGGATCGACATCGGCTTCGGGGGCGCCATGACTGTTGACGGTGGCAGCGGCCTCGACACGCTGATCATGGATGTGGCGGCAGGCGGTTTGCAGAACAGCAGGATTCGCTACGTCATCAACGAAGGGACCAGCGCTTACGCGCTGCTCGATTCCTCTTCGGGCCTGGAGGATATCCGGAGTGCTCTCGCCCAACCGGGTGTCACGCTGCGGCTCGAAACAGAGAATGGCGGTGACAGTCAGGTTGTCAGCGTGGCCTGGCAGAACATCGAGACCTTCCGGATCAGCGGCATCGACAACGGTGTCGCCTCCTGGGGTGACCTGCTGATCTTCCAGGGCAGCGGTGGCAGTTATCACGGTGGCGGTCAAGGCGCTGGCGGTCAGGACAGCTTCTACGCCGACTGGTCCGGTGCGACGAGCGCCATCGTGTGGCAGAACGACCCGTCGCAGGTACAACAGGTCAACGGGGTGGAGGTCAGCGGGCTGGAGCGTCTGCTGCTGGTGCTGACCGGGTCGGGCGACGACGACCTGTCCAACGTGGCGAGCGACGGGTCAGATAGCTTCATTACAGGAGCGGGCGATGACACGATCCGCTCGGGCGGTGGCGACGACACCATCGACGCGGGTGTGGGCGACGACGTGATTGACGCCGGCAGGGGTTACAACCGAGTTGACGGTGGCAGCGGCCTCGACACGCTGATCATGGATGTGGCGGCAGGCGGTTTGCAGAACAGCAGGATTCGCTACGTCATCAACGAAGGGACCAGCGCTTACGCGCTGCTCGATTCCTCTTCGGTCCTGGAGGACATCCGGAGTGCTCTCGCCCAACCGGGCGTCACGCTGCGGCTCGAAACAGAGAATGGCGGTGACAGTCAGGTTGTCAGCGTGGCCTGGCAGAACATCGAGACCTTCCGGATCAGCGGCATCGACAACGGTGTCGCCTCCTGGGGCGATCTGCTGATCTTCCAAGGCAGTGGTGGCAGCTATCACGGTGGCGGTCAAGGCGCTGGCGGTCAGGACAGCTTCTACGCCGACTGGTCCGGTGCGACGAGCGCCATCGTGTGGCAGAACGACCCGTCGCAGGTACAACAGGTCAACGGGGTGGAGGTCAGCGGGCTGGAGCGTCTGCTGCTGGTGCTGACCGGGTCGGGCGACGACGACCTGTCCAACGTGGCGAGCGACGGGTCAGATAGCTTCATTACAGGAGCGGGCGATGACACGATCCGCTCGGGCGGTGGCGACGACACCATCGACGCGGGTGTGGGCGACGACGTGATTGACGCCGGCAGGGGTTACAACCGAGTTGACGGTGGCAGCGGCCTCGACACGCTGATCATGGATGTGGCGGCAGGCGGTTTGCAGAACAGCAGGATTCGCTACGTCATCAACGAAGGGACCAGCGCTTACGCGCTGCTCGATTCCTCTTCGGTCCTGGAGGACATCCGGAGTGCTCTCGCCCAACCGGGCGTCACGCTGCGGCTCGAAACAGAGAATGGCGGTGACAGTCAGGTTGTCAGCGTGGCCTGGCAGAACATCGAGACCTTCCGGATCAGCGGCATCGACAACGGTGTCGCCTCCTGGGGCGATCTGCTGATCTTCCAAGGCAGTGGTGGCAGCTATCACGGTGGCGGTCAAGGCGCTGGCGGTCAGGACAGCTTCTACGCCGACTGGTCCGGTGCGACGAGCGCCATCGTGTGGCAGAACGACCCGTCGCAGGTACAACAGGTCAACGGGGTGGAGGTCAGCGGGCTGGAGCGTCTGCTGCTGGTGCTGACCGGGTCGGGCGACGACGACCTGTCCAACGTGGCGAGCGACGGGTCAGATAGCTTCATTACAGGAGCGGGCGATGACACGATCCGCTCGGGCGGTGGCGACGACACCATCGACGCGGGTGTGGGCGACGACGTGATTGACGCCGGCAGGGGTTACAACCGAGTTGACGGTGGCAGCGGCCTCGACACGCTGATCATGGATGTGGCGGCAGGCGGTTTGCAGAACAGCAGGATTCGCTACGTCATCAACGAAGGGACCAGCGCTTACGCGCTGCTCGATTCCTCTTCGGTCCTGGAGGACATCCGGAGTGCTCTCGCCCAACCGGGCGTCACGCTGCGGCTCGAAACAGAGAATGGCGGTGACAGTCAGGTTGTCAGCGTGGCCTGGCAGAACATCGAGACCTTCCGGATCAGCGGCATCGACAACGGTGTCGCCTCCTGGGGCGATCTGCTGATCTTCCAAGGCAGTGGTGGCAGCTATCACGGTGGCGGTCAAGGCGCTGGCGGTCAGGACAGCTTCTACGCCGACTGGTCCGGTGCGACGAGCGCCATCGTGTGGCAGAACGACCCGTCGCAGGTACAACAGGTCAACGGGGTGGAGGTCAGCGGGCTGGAGCGTCTGCTGCTGGTGCTGACCGGGTCGGGCGACGACGACCTGTCCAACGTGGCGAGCGACGGGTCAGATAGCTTCATTACAGGAGCGGGCGATGACACGATCCGCTCGGGCGGTGGCGACGACACCATCGACGCGGGTGTGGGCGACGACGTGATTGACGCCGGCAGGGGTTACAACCGAGTTGACGGTGGCAGCGGCCTCGACACGCTGATCATGGATGTGGCGGCAGGCGGTTTGCAGAACAGCAGGATTCGCTACGTCATCAACGAAGGGACCAGCGCTTACGCGCTGCTCGATTCCTCTTCGGTCCTGGAGGACATCCGGAGTGCTCTCGCCCAACCGGGCGTCACGCTGCGGCTCGAAACAGAGAATGGCGGTGACAGTCAGGTTGTCAGCGTGGCCTGGCAGAACATCGAGACCTTCCGGATCAGCGGCATCGACAACGGTGTCGCCTCCTGGGGCGATCTGCTGATCTTCCAAGGCAGTGGTGGCAGCTATCACGGTGGCGGTCAAGGCGCTGGCGGTCAGGACAGCTTCTACGCCGACTGGTCCGGTGCGACGAGCGCCATCGTGTGGCAGAACGACCCGTCGCAGGTACAACAGGTCAACGGGGTGGAGGTCAGCGGGCTGGAGCGTCTGCTGCTGGTGCTGACCGGGTCGGGCGACGACGACCTGTCCAACGTGGCGAGCGACGGGTCAGATAGCTTCATTACAGGAGCGGGCGATGACACGATCCGCTCGGGCGGTGGCGACGACACCATCGACGCGGGTGTGGGCGACGACGTGATTGACGCCGGCAGGGGTTACAACCGAGTTGACGGTGGCAGCGGCCTCGACACGCTGATCATGGATGTGGCGGCAGGCGGTTTGCAGAACAGCAGGATTCGCTACGTCATCAACGAAGGGACCAGCGCTTACGCGCTGCTCGATTCCTCTTCGGGCCTGGAGGATATCCGCAGTGCTCTCGCCCAACCGGGTGTCACGCTGCGGCTCGAAACAGAGAATGGCGGTGACAGTCAGGTTGTCAGCGTGGCCTGGCAGAACATCGAGACCTTCCGGATCAGCGGCATCGACAACGGTGTCGCCTCCTGGGGTGACCTGCTGATCTTCCAGGGCAGCGGTGGCAGTTATCACGGTGGCGGTCAAGGCGCTGGCGGTCAGGACAGCTTCTACGCCGACTGGTCCGGTGCGACGAGCGCCATCGTGTGGCAGAACGACCCGTCGCAGGTACAACAGGTCAACAGGGTGGAGGTCAGCGGGCTGGAGCGTCTGCTGCTGGTGCTGACCGGGTCGGGCGACGACGACCTGTCCAACGTGGCGAGCGACGGGTCAGATAGCTTCATTACAGGAGCGGGCGATGACACGATCCGCTCGGGCGGTGGCGACGACACCATCGACGCGGGTGTGGGCGACGACGTGATTGACGCCGGCAGGGGTTACAACCGAGTTGACGGTGGCAGCGGCCTCGACACGCTGATCATGGATGTGGCGGCAGGCGGTTTGCAGAACAGCAGGATTCGCTACGTCATCAACGAAGGGACCAGCGCTTACGCGCTGCTCGATTCCTCTTCGGTCCTGGAGGACATCCGGAGTGCTCTCGCCCAACCGGGCGTCACGCTGCGGCTCGAAACAGAGAATGGCGGTGACAGTCAGGTTGTCAGCGTGGCCTGGCAGAACATCGAGACCTTCCGGATCAGCGGCATCGACAACGGTGTCGCCTCCTGGGGCGATCTGCTGATCTTCCAAGGCAGTGGTGGCAGCTATCACGGTGGCGGTCAAGGCGCTGGCGGTCAGGACAGCTTCTACGCCGACTGGTCCGGTGCGACGAGCGCCATCGTGTGGCAGAACGACCCGTCGCAGGTACAACAGGTCAACGGGGTGGAGGTCAGCGGGCTGGAGCGTCTGCTCATCACCGCCGGTAGTGGCCATGACCTCATCAGGAACACGCACACCAGCTCCGCCGACGAGATCAGCACCGGCAGCGGCAACGACACCCTCGACGGCGGCCTTGGTGCCGACACCATGATCGGCGGCGACGGCAGCGACACCTACTATGTCGACGACCCCGGCGACAGCGTCAGCGAAACCAACGCCAGCCCGAGTACCGGTGGGATCGACCAAGTCTACAGCTACCTTGCCGGCTACACCCTGGGCGCGCAGGTCGAGAACGGTCGCATCCTTGCAGCTGGCACAGCGGACCTCGGCGGTAACGACCTCGACAATCTGCTTTACGCCGGCACTGGCCACAACGTACTCGCAGGCGCCGCCGGCAACGACACCGTGAGCTACCTTTACGGCGCCAGCGGCAGCGGTGTCAGCATCAGCCTCGCGATTGCGGGCGCGCAGGTGAGCGGCGGCTCGGGCAGCGACAGGCTCCTCGGCATCGAGAATCTCGTCGGCTCCGCGTTCGCCGACGCCCTGACCGGCGACGGCAACGCCAACCGCCTCGAAGGCGGCAGCGGCGATGACGCGCTCGACGGCAGTGCCGGTAACGACAGCCTCGACGGCGGCGCCGGCAACGACCGCCTCTGGGGCGGCAGCGGTGCCGACAGCCTGCTCGGCGGCGACGGCTCCGACCTCTATTACGTCGACCACGCCGGTGACAACGTCACCGAAACCAACGCCAACCCCGCGTCCGGTGGCATCGACCAGGTCTACAGCTACCTCTCCACCTACACCCTCACGGAGCACGTCGAGAACGGCCGCATTCTTGCCAGCGGCGCAGCGAACCTCACCGGCAACGGCCTCGACAACCTGCTCTACGCCAGCAGCGGCCACAACCTCCTCGACGGCGCCGGCGGCAACGACACCGTCAGCTACCTCTATGGTGCCAGCAGCGGTGTCAGCATCAGCCTCGCCCTTGCCGGCGCGCAGGCGACCGGTGGCTCCGGCAGCGACACCCTCATGTCGATCGAGCACCTCATCGGCTCCAACCAGGACGACAGCCTCGCCGGCGACGGCAACGCCAACCGCCTCGAAGGCGGCAACGGCAACGACACGCTCGCCGGCGGTGCCGGCAACGACACCCTTTCCGGGAGCGCGGGCAGCGACACGGCGAGTTACGCCGATGCCGCCAGCGGCGTCAGCGTCAGCCTCACCATCGCCGCCCCACAGGCCACCGGCGGCTCCGGCACCGATACCCTGATCGCCATCGAGAACCTCGGCGGATCGACTTGGGACGACACCCTGCGCGGCGACGCCAACGCCAACCGCCTCGACGGTGGGCAGGGCAACGACTTCCTCGATGGCGGTGCCGGCAACGACACCCTCGACGGCGGCGCCGGCAACGACCGCCTCTGGGGCGGCAGCGGCGCTGACAGCCTGATCGGTGGCGACGGCTCCGACTCCTATTACCTCGACCACACCGGCGACAGCGTCAGCGAGACCAACGCCAACCCCGCCACCGGCGGCACCGACCAGGTCTTCAGCACCCTCGCCGCCCACACCCTCGCCACTCACATCGAGAACGGCCGCATCCTCGCCACCGGCGCCGCCAACCTCATCGGCAACGCCCTCGACAACCTCCTCGACGCCGGCACCGGCGCCAACCTCCTCGACGGCGCCGGCGGCAACGACACCGTCAGCTACCTCTACGCCGTCAGCGGCAGCGGGGTCAGCGTCAGCCTCGCCCTTGCCGGCGCACAGGCCACCGGCGGCTCCGGCAGCGACACCCTCGCCGGCATCGAGAACCTCACCGGCTCTACCTACGACGACAGCCTCACCGGCGACGGCAACGCCAACCGCCTCAGTGGCGCGCAAGGCAACGACTTCCTCAACGGCGGCGCCGGCAACGACACCCTCGACGGCGGCGCCGGCAACGACCGCCTCTGGGGCGGCATTGGTGCCGACAGCCTGATCGGTGGTGACGGCTCCGACTTCTACTACCTCGACGACGCCGGCGACCGCGTCAGCGAGAGCAACGCCAACCCGGCAACCGGCGGCACCGACCAGGTCCTCAGCTACCTTGCCAGCACCACCCTCGGCGCCCACATCGAGAACGGCCGCATCCTCGCCACCGGCGCCGCCAACCTCACCGGCAACACCCTCGACAACCTCCTCGACGCCGGCACCGGCGCCAACCTCCTCGACGGTGCCGGCGGCAACGACACCGTCAGCTACCTCTATGGTGCCAGCAGCGGCGTCAGCGTCAGCCTCGCCATCCTCGGCGCCCAGGCCACCGGCGGCTCCGGCAGCGACACCCTCGCCGGAATCGAGAACCTCAGCGGCTCGACCTACGACGACACCCTCACCGGCGATGGCAACGCCAACCGCCTCAACGGCGCCCAAGGCAACGACTTCCTCAATGGCGGCGCCGGCAACGACAGCCTCGACGGCGGCGCCGGCAACGACACCCTCTGGGGTGGCACCGGCGCCGACAGCCTGAGCGGTGGCGACGGCTCCGACCTCTACTACGTCGACCACGCCGGCGACAGCGTCAGCGAAAGCAACACCAATCCCACCACGGGCGGCATCGACCTCGTCTACAGTTCCATCGCCGCCTACACCCTCGGCGCGAACGTCGAGAACGGCCGCATGCTTGCCACCGGAGTCGCCAGCCTGAGCGGCAACGCCCTCGCCAACCTCCTCTACGCCGGTGTGGGCAACAACCTCCTCGACGGTGCCGGCGGCAACGACACGGCCAGCTACCTCTACGGCGTCAGCGGCAGCGGCGTCACCGCCAGCCTCGCCAGCGGCACCGCCACCGGCGGCTCCGGCAGCGACACCCTCGCCGGCATCGAGAACCTCGTCGGCTCGGCCTACGCCGACACCCTCAGCGGCGACGGCGGCGGCAATGTACTCAGCGGCGGCAACGGCAACGACACCCTCAGCGGCGGCCTCGGCGCCGACATCTTCCGCTTCGACACGCTCCCCAATGCCGCGACCAACCGCGACACGATCAGCGACTTCAACGTCCTCGACGACACCATCGAACTCGAGAACGCGATCTTCAGCTCGCTGCCGAACGGCCCGCTGGCCGCCAGCTCGTTTCGCTCCGGTGCCGGCCTCACCGCCGCCGCTGACGCCGACGACTTCGTCATCTACGACAGCACCAGCGGCGCGCTCTACTACGACGCGAATGGCAACACGGGCGCCGCTCCTGTGCAGATCGCCAGCCTCGCCGCGGGCCTTGCGCTCACGAACGTGGATTTTCTCGTCACATGAGTTCCGCGTCCTTGGCCTTCCGACCCAAGGACCCGGCGGCAGCGGCAGCCGCGGGCCGCTGCGCAACCGGCTCGCGGTCGGCTGGCGAAGAATCGGAATCCCGCGACCGTCGGGTGCCCATGGTTTCCGCTTCCCGGCCAGTCATGACCGCTGCGCTGCGACACCTGTCCACGGTTTCTGGGCGCCGGTGACAGCTGCTGTTCTTCAAGGCGCTCCAGTCCGTAGCCAATGATTGACGCCACCTCACGGGAACTCATATACTTCGGATGGCAGTGTGTTTATCATCCGTCGTAGCCGCTCAACCGCGCCCGCCGCCCAATCAAACCTTTAACGTAGAAGGGACTCCTCATGGCCATCCGTAACGGCACGCCTGATCACGACACGCTGGATGGGAGCCTGGGCGGAAACGTCGATGACGTCCTGACCGGTGGCCTCGGCAACGATCTCTACCTGTACGCCCTTGGCACGGGTAACGATGTCATTACCGACACGGGCGGTGTCGATACGCTCCAGCTGGATGACCCCAATGGTCTCTATCGTGGCTGGAACTTCTACCGCAGCGGCAACCACCTGGTCATCGACTTCTTTGGGCAGGGGCAAATCACCGTCACCGATCAGTATCTCGGGGCGCCGATGGTCGAGAACCTGGGCTTTCAGGATGGCGGCACGCCGTTCGTCTTTTCCAATTCGCTGGCCGGTTCACCCGGAAATGACGTCCTCATCGGAACGGCGTCTGGCGAGTCGATCGACGGTGGTGGTGGCGATGACCTGATCTTCGGCAACGAGGGCAATGACACCCTCTACGGAGGCGACGGCGATGATGACATCTCCGGGGGCAGCGGCAACGATTTCCTCTACGGAGGCGACGGCGACGACAACTTCGACGGCCAAGGCGGACAGAGCATCATCGATGGCGGCGGGGGGAATGACGAAGTCGAGTACCTGCTCGAGCCCGCCGGCGTAGTAATCAACCTTAGCGGAGCAACGCAGAACATCTCTGGGCACCTGCTGGCCGATGGACGCGCTTTGCACGCCGACGGGGTGACCGAAGACACGCTGACCAGCATCGAGGGCGCGACCGGCTCGAACTCTGCCGACGTTTTCTACGGCGGAGCGGGTTATCGAAGCTTCAACGGCGGCCCAGGCAACGACACCATCGTCGGTGGAACGAATGCCAGTTCCTGGGTTTTCGTCGATCACTGGGACGTTCCCCAGGGAGTGATCGTCAACCTGAGCAATGCTGGCATTACGGTCATGGGCGTCAGTGTCGCCAGTCAGACCGAACGCGACGGCCACGGGGACACCGACACCTTTGTTCTCGCTGCGGGTGGCATCGGCGTCAACGGTTCCGTCCACAATGACTACATCCGTGGGCGGGACGGCAGCGGCACCTGGATGGATGGTCACGCCGGCAACGACACCCTTGAAGGGGGCGCTGCCACGGACACTGCCGGCTACAGCGACGATCAGGAAGAAGGCGGAATCTACGGGGCGATCGTCAATCTTTCGGCAGCGAGCATCACGGTCGCCGGTGTCACCGGTCGTGCAGGCAACGTCACCGTTGGTGCGAACCAGGCACGGGATTGTTACGATGGCACCGACACGCTGATCAGCATCGAAAACGCCGGCGGCTCGGACTTCAACGATTATCTGGTCGGTTCCAGCGGCGCCAATTCCCTGGGCGGAAATCGTGGCAACGACACCTTGAGCGGCGGTGCGGGCAACGACTATCTGGATGGCGGCACCGGTGACGACGCAGCCGTTTTTTCTGGCAATTTTGCCGACTACACCATTACCGTGGTCAACCTCAACAGCGGACGGTTCACGGTCACCGACAGTGTCGGCGGTCGTGACGGCAGCGATCTGCTGAACTCGATCGAGTATTTTCGCTTTGCCGATGGCAACAGGCCTGCCGGCTCCTTGTCGGTGGACCCGAAGGGAACCTATCTCGCCACTTCCGCCAACGACCCGGCCAGCGCTCCGACCACCCTGTTGCTGTCCGACCTTGGCATCCAGGCCGGCGATGTGATCACGCTGTCAAGATCTGGCGCCTATCAGGCCGGGGTCGGCTTCAGCGATTCCATTACCGGGCTGCTGGCGGTGTTTTCCGGGCCCGGCGGCATTCTGCCCGCGGAGGTGTTCATCGGCGCCATCTCGCTGCCGCAGGCCGCGACGCAAGTCCAGACGGACATCGCGCAGGATTTCGCGGTCTTTGGTTCCGGGGTCACCACCGTCAAGGTTCCTGTCGGTGCGACGAGCATCCTGTTTTCGCCCAACGACAGCTTCTTCAGCGACAACACGGATCCGGACGGCAACTTCCGGGTGAGCATCCGCTTGCGCGATGGGACTACTTCCTACGCGGGCAGCGACCAGCTCTTCGGGACCAGCGCCGCCGATAGCCTGGCTGGCGGTGCCGGTGGCGACACGCTGATCGGCGGCGCCGGCAACGACACGCTGGATGGCGGTGCCATCACCGACCTGGTCGGCGGTGCCGACTTCAATCTGGCGAGCTACCAGTCGAGCCCGGCCGGAGTCAACGTCAACCTGGGCCAGGGTGCAGGCTTGGGCGATGGTTCGGCGACGGACGGTTACGGCGACACCGATATCCTCAGAAACGTCAATTACATTCGTGGTTCGGACTCGGCCGATACCGTCACCGGTAGCACGGCCCTGGTTCTGGAGCAGTTCGAAGGCGGTCTTGGGAATGACACTCTGGATGGCGGAGCCGTCACCGACACCCTGAACCAGAACAACAACAACCGTGTCAGCTACCAGAACGCATCGGGCGCCGTCACCGTGAGCCTCAAGCTTGGAACGGCCAGCGGTGCCGCAGGCAACGACTCCTTGCTCAACTTCACCCAGATCCGTGGCTCAGCCTTCAACGACACCCTGGAAGGAAGTAACGGCACGACGTTGACCGAACGCTTCGAGGGACTGGCGGGCAACGACTCCATCGACGGTGGTGGTGGCCTCGACAACGTCGCCTATGATCGCTCACCGACCGGTGTGACCGTCAATCTGTTCCTGGGGATTGCCAGTGACGGTTTTGGCGGAAGCGATTTCCTGACCAACATCGAAGGTATTCGGGGTTCGGCCTACAACGACTCACTGACCGGCGGCAAGGCTGCCAATGGCGTCAGTGTCGGCGACGGGCTGCAGGAAATCTTCCTGGGTAACGCGGGCAACGACACCATTGACGGCGGACAAGGCTACGACCGGGTGGACTACACCACAGCGACGACCGGTGTGACCGTGACACTCAATGACACCGTGGACGGCAGCGCCAGCGATGGTCAGGGCGGTACGGACGTATTGCGAGGCATCGAGGGCGTTCGAGGCTCGCCTTTCAGCGACACGCTGACCGGCAGTGACAGCGCCGTCTTTGAGTCCTTTGAAGGCCGCGAAGGCAACGATGTCATCAACGGGCAAGGCGGTGTCGACCGCGTCGACTACCAGAACAGCACGGCCGGTGTCACGGTGAATCTGACGTTGCCAACCAGTCTCGCGAGCGACGGCCATGGCGGCGGCACCGACATCCTGACGAATATCGAGAACGTGCGCGGCTCGCGCAATTTCAACGACAGCATTGTCGGCAGCGGTGGCGACAACAAGCTGGAGGGGCTCGGGGGCAACGACGTGCTCGAGGGTGGTGGCGGCAACGACACGCTGCTCGGTGGTGCGGACGCCGATACACTGATCGGTGGCGCCGGCAACGACACGATTGACGGTGGAGTCGTCACCGACCGCGTCGCGTATGGCAGGGACAACAATAGGGTCACCTACTCTTCGTCGACAGCAGGGGTCAACATCGATCTTTCGGGTATTACCGGCGACGGCAGTGCCGGTTCCGGCACGGCGACTGATGGCTTGGGTGGTACCGACACGCTGATCAACGTCAATATCGTCGTCGGTTCGGCACACGACGACACCATCAAGGGGAGCAGCGCGCTGATCTTCGAGGTGTTCTACGGTGAAGCGGGCAATGACACGATCGATGGTGGTCTGGTCACGGATACCCTGAACGGGGACAACACCAATGCAGTCGAGTACGGGAGCGCCGGTGCCGCCGTGAATGTGCATCTGGGGAACGTGACGGACACCGCCAACGTGGGTACGGCCACCGGCGGCGCAGGCGATGATGCGTTGTTCAACATGAGCCAGGTACGCGGTTCCGCCTACGCCGACACCCTCACCGGCTGGAACAATGCGAACCAGACCGAGCAGTTCGAAGGGCGGGGCGGGAACGACACCATTGACGGCGGGGGCGGCTTCGATCTGGTCCGCTTCTTCTCGGCGGTTGCCGGCGTCAGCGTCAACCTGAAGAATGGTGTGGCGACGTCCCTCGGAGCAGACGCTGGCATCGGCATCGACACGCTGTCGAACATTGAAGGGGTCCGTGGCTCCTTCCATGCCGACAGCCTGACCGGGGGCAACAGCGTCAACGATGGGATCGAGTTCTTCATGGGTATGGACGGCAACGACACCATCGATGGGGGTACCGGCTATGACCGTGCGGAATACACCCTCAGCCGGGCAGGAGTCACCGTCATCCTCGGTGGTGCCGGCAACGGCAGTGTCACCGGCGACGCGAGCACCGGTACCGACCTCCTGATCAGCATCGAGGGCGTCAGGGGTTCAAGCTACAACGACAGCCTGACCGGCAGTAGCGACGCAGGCATCGCGGAAACCTTTGAAGGGCGCGAAGGCAACGACACGATCAACGGCATGGGTGGCACGGACCGGGCCATCTACCTCGCATCGAGGGCGGGCGTCGAGGTCAATTTGGGCACCGGTGTGGTCAGTGATGGATATGGCAACACGGATACCCTGAGCAATATCGAAGACGTCATCGGTTCGCGCGACTTCAATGACACAATCACGGGCAGCACGGCCAACAACAGGCTCGAAGGGCTGGGTGGGAATGACACCCTCGACGGCGGTGCCGGCAACGATACCCTCGACGGTGGCGAAGGCAACGACACCCTCTGGGGCGGTAGCGGTGCCGACAGCCTGACTGGTGGAGACGGCTCCGACCAGTACTACGTTGACCACGCCGGCGACAGCGTCACCGAAACCAACGCCAACCCCGCCACCGGAGGCGCCGACCAGGTCTTCAGCTCGCTCGCCGCCTACACCCTCGGCGCGAACGTCGAGAACGGCCGCATTCTTGCCGCCGGCATCGCCAGCCTCACCGGCAACGGCCTCGACAACCTCCTGTACGGCGGCAGCGGCAACAACCTGCTTGACGGCGCCGGCGGCAACGACACCGCGAGCTACCTCTATGGCGTCAGCAGCGGCGTCAGCGTCAGCCTCGCCATCGCCGGCGCACAGGCGACCGGCGGTTCCGGCAGCGACACCCTGGTCGGCATCGAGAACCTCAGCGGCTCGATCCATGCCGACACGCTGACCGGCGACGGCAACGCCAACCGGCTCGAAGGCGCCAACGGCAACGACACCCTGGCCGGTGGCGCCGGTGACGACACCCTCGACGGTGGCCTTGGTGCCGACAGTCTGGTCGGTGGTGATGGTTCCGACCTCTACCACGTCGACCACGCCGGCGACAGCGTCAGCGAGACCAACGCCAATCCCGCGATCGGCGGCACCGACCAAGTCTTCAGCACCATCGCGGCCTACACCCTCGGCGCCCACGTCGAGAACGGGCGCATCCTCGCCACCGGCGCCGCCAACCTCACCGGCAACGCCCTCGACAACCGCCTCGACGCCGGCACCGGCGCCAACCTCCTCGACGGCGCCGGCGGCAACGACACCGTCAGCTACCTCCACGGCGCCAGCAGCGGGGTCAGCGTCAGCCTCGCCATCGCTGGCGCCCAAGCGACCGGCGGCTCCGGCAGCGACACCCTGATCGCCATCGAGAACCTCGGCGGCTCGACTTGGGACGACACCCTGCGCGGCGACGGCAACGCCAACCGCCTGAGTGGCGCGCAGGGCAACGACTTCCTCGATAGCGGTGCCGGCAACGACACCCTCGACGGTGGCGCCGGCAACGACCGCCTCTGGGGCGGCACCGGTGCCGACAGCCTGATCGGCGGTGACGGTTCCGACTCCTATTACGTCGACCACACCGGCGACAGCGTCAGCGAAACGAACGCCAACCCCGCCACCGGCGGCACCGACCAGGTCTTCAGCACCCTCGCCGCCTACACCCTCGGCGCCCACATCGAGAACGGCCGTATTCTCGCCACCGGCGCCGCCAACCTCACCGGCAACGGCCTCGACAACCTCCTCGACGCCGGCACCGGCGCCAACCTCCTCGACGGCGCCGGCGGCAACGACACCCTCAGCTACCTCTATGGCGCCAGCAGCGGTGTCAGTGTCAGCCTTGCCATCCTCGGCGCCCAGGCCACCGGCGGCTCCGGCAGCGACACCCTCGCCGGAATCGAGAACCTCGCCGGCTCCACCTACGACGACACCCTCACCGGCGACGGCAACGCCAACCGCCTCAGTGGCGCGCAGGGCAACGACTTCCTCAACGGCGGTGCCGGCAACGACACCCTCGACGGTGGCGCCGGCAACGACCGCCTCTGGGGCGGCACCGGTGCCGACAGCCTGCTCGGTGGTGACGGCTCCGACTTCTACTACCTCGACGACGCCGGCGACAGCGTCACTGAGACCAACGCCAACCCGGCAACCGGTGGCACCGACCAGGTCCTCAGCTACCTCGCCAGCACCACCCTCGGCGCCCACATCGAGAACGGCCGCATCCTCGCCACCGGCGCCGCCAACCTCACCGGCAACGCCCTCGACAACCTCCTCGACGCCGGCACCGGCAACAACCTCCTCGACGGCGCCGGCGGCAACGACACCGTCAGCTACCTCTATGGCGCCAGCAGCGGCGTCAGCGTCAGTCTCGCCATCCTCGGCGCACAGGCCACCGGCGGTTCCGGCAGCGACACCCTCGCCGGCATCGAGAACCTCAGCGGCTCCATCTACGACGACACCCTCACCGGCGACGGCAACGCCAACCGCCTCACCGGCGCGCAAGGCAACGACTTCCTCAATGGCGGTGCCGGCAACGACACCCTTGACGGCGGCGCCGGCAACGACACCCTCTGGGGCGGCACCGGTGCCGACAGCCTGACTGGCGGCGACGGCGCCGACCTCTACTACGTCGACCACGCCGGCGACAGCGTCAGCGAGAGCAACGCCAATCCCACCACCGGCGGCATCGACCAGGTCTTCAGCTACCTCGCCGCCTACACCCTCGGCGCCCACATCGAGAACGGCCGCATCCTCGCCACCGGCACCGCCAGCCTGAGCGGCAACGCCCTCGCCAACCTCCTCTACGCCGGAACCGGCGCCAACGCCCTCGACGGTGCCGGCGGCAACGACACCGCCAGCTACCTCTACGGCGTCAGCGGCAGCGGCGTCACCGCCAGCCTCGCCAGCGGCGCCGCCACCGGCGGCTCCGGCAGCGACACGCTCACCGGCATCGAGAACCTCGTCGGCTCGGCCTACGCCGACACCCTCAGCGGCGACGGCGGTGCCAACCTCCTCAGCGGCGGCAACGGCAACGACACCCTCAGCGGCGGCCTCGGCGCCGACACCTTCCGCTTCGACACCCTGCCGAACGCCGCGACCAACCGCGACACGATCAGCGACTTCAACGTCGTCGACGACACGATCGAACTCGAGAACGCCATCTTCAGCTCGCTGCCGAACGGCCCGCTGGCCGCCGCCTCGTTCCGCTCCGGCGCCGGCATCACCACCGCCGCCGACGCCGACGACTACCTCATCTACGACAGCACCAGCGGTGCGCTCTACTACGACGCGAATGGCAACACGGGCGCCGGCCCGGTGCAGATCGCCATCCTCGGTAGCGCGCCGACGTTGAGTCATCTCGACTTCGTCGTCGCCTGAGCGCAGATGGGTGAACCTTGAATGTTCCCGCTTCCCTCGCGCCGCAACAGTCTGCGACCGGCACTGGCGTGTCCTTCTAGGTCACAAGAGGTTGCCCTTCCCACTTTTCAACACGTTGGCACTGGCCAACCAGAGCGCCAGATCGTTGCGACCTGCTCACCGAAAGACTGACCATGTTCAAGCACCTTGTTTTCATCGATAGCCGAGTTGCAGACTACCCAGCGCTAGTTGCTGGTTTGAATGCCGACACTGAATGGGTGCTGCTCGATGATGACAAGGATGGCGTGCTGCAGATGCAGGCCGTGCTGGCCGATCGGCGCGACCTCGCATCGATCCGCATCCTGGAGCACGGTCGGTCGGGCGCGCTGAGGATCGGTTCAGGGGAACTCACGTGCGAGATGCTCGCTTCCCATGCGGCCGAGCTCGCGGCGATCGGCAGGGCGCTCGGCGGGGACGGCGATGTGCAGATCTACGGCTGCGAGGTAGGCCAGGGTGAAATGGGCCGTGCTTTCGTGCAGGCTCTGGCGGAAGCCTTCGGAGCGCATGTGGCGGCTTCTTCCATGCCGGTTGGCCATACCGATTTGGGTGGAGAGTGGCAACTCGACATCGGCCAGTTCTGCACCCCGCAACTAAACCTGGACCACTGGCATGGCCGGCTGGGTCTGGTCATCACCCCGCTGACCCGTTCTTATCCCGGCCATAGCAGTGGTGAAATCCGAAATCCAAAATCTTTCCTGATTGGCAATAATCCTCAGCAATACGTACCCATGGGTTCCCGAGCGCGCTAGACTGTACAGACATACAGCTCTAGGCGAAAGGATCCCGTCATGGCAATGAACCGAATTCAGTTTCAACCGGGTCTGTCGATGCCCGACTTTTTCGCACGGTACGGAACGGAAGCCCAATGCGACACGGCGCTCGTGGAGGCACGCTGGCCGGACGGCTTTCGCTGCCCGTGCTGCGGTGGCTCGGCCCATTGCGTGCTGCGCGCAGGCAGCCGCAAGCTGTTCCAGTGCAACGCCTGCCGACATCAGACCTCGCTGATTGCCGGTACGGTCTTTCAGGGCACGAAGCTCAGCCTGACGATCTGGTTTCTGGCCATCTACCTGATCAGCCAGGCGAAGACTGGGTTGTCCGCGCTCGCCCTCAAGCGGCAGTTGGGCGTCAGTTACCCAACGGCGTGGCTGATTCAGCACAAGTTGATGAACGCCATGGCCAAGCGCGAAGAGCGCTACGTTCTCGAAGGGCAGGTCCAAGTCGATGATGCCTACCTTGGAGGCGAGCGCAGCGGCGGCAAGGCCGGTCGTGGCTCCGAGAACAAGATCCCTTTCGTCGCCGCGCTCTCGCTCACCGACGACGGGCATCCCTTGCGCGTCACGCTCTCGCCGGTGCCCGGCTTCACCCTCAAGGCCATCGCGGCCTGGGCCAAAACGCATCTGGCTCCGGGCAGCACCGTGTCTTCTGATGGTCTGGCCTGCTTCACTGCCGTCACCGAAGCCGGGTGCATCCATCAGCCAACCGTCGTCGCCGGACGAAAGCCGAAAGACTTGACGGAGTTCCAGTGGATCAACACCGTCCTGGGCAATCTCAAGACCAGCCTGACCGGTAGCTATCATGCATTCAACTTCCGGAAGTATTCCGCTCGATACCTGGCGGCATTCACCTACCGCTTCAACCGTCGACTCGACCTCAGCACTTTGCATCAGCGGCTCCTCGTCGCCGCTGCTCGCTGTGACGCCCACCCCGAGCACACGATTCGCTTGGCTGAGACTCATTGCTAATCAGGAGAAGCTTTACCTTGAGCAATTTCTGTGCCTATTAATCCAAATGAGGACACACTGACGCGCCGTCAGTGGCCTGGAGATCGTTGGCGCGTATCGACGTTCGAGTTTCGCCACGTACGAGGATCTGCGGGACTCTGCGCGACCGCAGGTTCTATGTCGTTTCGTGTGGAAACCCGCCGTAGCCGCCGGGTCCGAATGGGATCCGCCCGAAGCGCTAATACGCTCAGGGGCTTGGGGCTGGTCGCAGCTGTCTGCAGCGCGCTCCCGAGCCCGTCGGGCGGCGAGGACTTCCCCGCCGTCGTTGCCGGAAAACTCACTCACTTGCCCACCCCGCCGTTTGCCCAGATGGCCCCCGTTCCACACAAGACGGAGTAAACCCTGGTTTTCTCAGGATAATAATAGTCGGCACCACGGCATCCCGAAAACCGTTCGCACGGCTCTTGGTTCAAACTTTAGATTCATCTGCTCAGATCGCCTCCAGAGCCAGCGCCTTGGTCCCCGTGATTAAGTTCCTGAACGTGAAGATATTTTCTGCAAACATCGCTCATTGTATTCCTTTTTGGGGCTTCGTATCAATGGCAGTCCTATCAGCATTGCTTAGTGGCTGCTCCAAACCGGCAGCCTCGTTGCTCGATCTAAGCTGCGACGCGAGATGTGAAAATCTATATATAACCATTTCGACACCTGCTGGCGGCACTATTTCGACCGTGCTTAACGCAGCCAGTCGCGCATGGAATCACATAGTTACAACAGAAGGCGTGAACCTTTCCTATTTGTCCGGTGAAACCAGTAACGATCTCGTCGCAACTAATGGAAGTGAAGTCTTGTCGGTGAATTTCAACGACCGATCGTACCAGACTTTATACCAGCACACAGCGGAAGTTTTTTACCCCACAAAAAGCGACGGTTGTTTGTATTTTAGCGAATCCACGACTAGAGCGCACGGCGCCAGAAATCCGGATCAGGGCAGAATACTCTGGAAATTCGACCCAGCCGACAACGCGTTGCTACAGGGGTTACGACCGTGGGTCGCCTATCAAATTGGCAGACCATTCATAATAAGTCATGAATGGATCTATCTAGACCTTATTCTGCCTAGCAAATCGCTGGCAAATTCCGAAGATTCGCCCGCGGCTCACTCTTACCATGCACTTAAAAGCTTTTCTGCATATAGATTCAATCTCAAGTCTGCTTTTTCTGCCGAGGTCAGTCAGGAAGTACTGGTCAACGGACGGGTTTTTCCTGGCAGGATGCTGGCGGAGCAAATCAGCCTTGACAAAGGCGGCAACTATATAGCGTTCTATTCATTATCAGATTCGCCCAGTCGCTGGATCGTTTACGATACGAAGCTAAAATCGTCTGTGGTTTCGGTCACTTCCAAAGGAAGAGATCGCTTAGTGGTATCCCCCGATGGCAGCAAGTACGCCCATGTTTTAGCCAAAGGTAGCTCCATCGATGTTTCGATTGGAGACCTACCGGGCAGCAGTCAATCCGTAGGTTTCTCAATATCAATAGAAAAGATAAGAAAAGCGATTATTGAAAGGAAGTAAAAATGAGCATTAACTGGTTCACAGTGGTTCGACCGATCAGTGATAAATATTATTTCATACCCACTTATGGAAACTACGGCGGCCCTGGTTATACCGGAGGACAAGTTAAGGGAACGAATTTCTCTATTCCCCCTGTTGATGCGTTGGACGACCTGTTTCGTACTCACGACCAGAGCTATGGGGCTGTTTATTCGCAGTACCCGGCTGGTACGGACCCACGGCTGTTTACGCAGACAGACAGGAATGCCCTCGCTGCCGCGGATATTGCAGTGATCAAGGGAATCTTAGCGCTTACGCCAGAGCAGCTTTCCACTAACGATTCTCAGGCCTACGCCGGAGCCGTTATCTATGCCTTTATTAACACCAATATCAAGGAGGTTTACGGGGCGGGCGCATTGCTTAGCCAAGAGGACGAGCGGATATATAAGCAATTCGCCAAGGTCAGTTTTCTCAATGGATTTTTGACAAATCCGGATAATGTTGCTGAGGATCTCCTAGACGGAGTCGGGCTGCTCGCGTTGTTGGCTGAAAATTCCCCGCAAGCTGCTACCGATTTACTGCTCTTCGTTTTTCGCAAAGCCATAGATCTTGCGGTCGACCTCGCAACGGGTGCCAGGATCGTCACGGAAGCAGCCTTGTCGCTCATCGCCGATGGTGTTGTGCTGGCGGTCGATATGGCTGTGACACTCACAAATTCCATCGTTGAGGTTGCAGACGGTGTCGCAACTGCGGCGGTGCTTGTTGGACAGGCAGCCATCGAGTTTGTAGAGGCTGGAGTTGTGCGGGCGGCTGAGGTGCTTGAGGCAATCACCCAGAGTATCATCGATATTGCAAACTGGACTACCGATGCCGGTGTTCTTATTGGGAAACTGGCCGTAGAATTCGCTCAAGCCGGTATTGCGGAAGCTAAAGAGATAGTTGAAACGATTACAAATTCCATCGTTGAGGTTGTAGACGGTGTCGCAACTGCGGCGGTTCTTGTTGGACACGCAGCCATCGAGTTTGTAGAGGCTGGAATTGTGCGGGCGGCTGAGGTGCTTGAGGCAATCACCCAGACTATCATCGATATTGCAAGCTGGACTACCGATGCCGGCGTTCTTATTGGGAAAGTGGCCGTAGAATTCGCTCAGTCCGGTATTGCGGAAGCTAAAGAGATAGTTGAAACGATCGCGCAAGCTATAATAGATGGTATTGACGACGCTGTTGCTGCCAGGAACGCGATGGCAAGTGTGATAGCCGAGTTCCTAACGAGTCGCTATTACGATTCCAAAGAATTCTTGAACTCTTTTCTTGGCGATGTGGGCGATTGGTTTGGTGACCCTGATCTATGGGATAAGGCCGCATCTGCCGTGGCGGAGATCCTGGACCTCAGGCTATCTTCGGTGAACGACGTCGCGCGTTTTGTGACCGACATCGCTGCGCTTTATGGCAGTGCGAAGGCTTCGACCTCGCCGCTTGTCCTCGACTTGGATGACAGTGGTACGATAGAATTGGTAAGCCTCGCAGCCTCGCACACCTACTGGGACATCGATAACGATCAGTTTGCCGAACATTCCGGATGGGTTACCGGGGGTGACGGAATTCTTGCCCTCGATCACAACAGCAACGGAGTCATCGATAATCATTCTGAGCTGTTCGGCACCGCGACGTTTAACGGCTTTGACGTGCTGCTCCGCTATGATGAAAACAGGGACACGGTGATCGATCCCAGCGATCCCGTTTTTCACGAGCTCAAAGTATGGGTCGATTTAAGCGAGAATGGCGTATCGGAGTCCAGCGAGCTCCACGGCTTGGCGGCTCTGGACATTGTCTCCATAAGTCTCGGCGCCTCTCCCGTTAGCTACGTCAATCAAGGTCACCGTGTCAGCCATGCATCGACCTTTGTCGTGAGCACAGCGAGCGGGCCAGATGCGCGCATCGTTCAAGATGTTTGGTTCAACCATGACAACGTTAACACGATTTACGTCGGAGATTATCAACCGGATCTGCGAGCGTTTTTGGTTCCCATATTGCGCGGCTACGGTACGCTGCCGAGTCTTCATGTAGCCATGTCGTCGGATAATACCGCTGAAGGGAGTCTGCTCAGCTTGGTGAGAGATTTCTCGTCGCAAGCGTTGTCGCGCGTATTCACCGATGATTCAACAGCCCTCGAGGCAGTGAAGGCGATTCTCTTCCGTTGGGCCGGCGTTGACGGTCTCTCCCCGACGAGCCGCGGCCAGAACATCGACGCGCGGGAACTCGGGTTTCTCGAGCGGCTCATGGGAGAGGAGTTCAGGCAACTCGGATCCTATTCGGATCCCTACTACTTCTCCGCGGAGTTCCTCAAGGAGGCCTTTGACCTTGCCTTGAAGAACTTCGCTGCGCGCCTGATCGCGCAGAGCGGCGGCGCCAGCCTGTTCGTCGGTAACTGGTTTTACAATGTGGCGACTGACGGCTTTTCCGGCATCACCGGCTTGAATCCCGCGACGCTTGCCGAGCTCACCACGCTGGCGGCCACGTCGACCAGTAAAGACGTTTTTTGGCGCAACGTCGTCGGCGTCATCGAGAGCGTGGTCGGCGTCGCGCAGCTTTCCAGCGCGGACAGAGCCACGCTGGAAGGCGCGATCCAGAGCAGTGACGGCTCGTTGTCGCTGGCCACGATTCTGGCCATGCTCGAATGGGACGACGGCGGAACGACCCTTTGGTCGGGTGGAGCGCTGGATGACCTCCATACGGGAGGCAGCGGCAAGGATTCCATCGACGGCTCCTATGGCAACGACACGCTGAACGGGGGCGGCGGCGCCGACATCATCGATGGATCGGCGGGTGACGACATCCTTGACGGGCAGTCGGGCGACGACCTGCTCTACGGTGGAAGCGGCAATGACATCTATAAGTACTCGGCAGGCCAGGGATGGGATACCTTTGAAGAGTACGGTGCTGATTCGGGAGACGAGATCGTCTTCGGGTCAGGGATCGCCCTGGGCGACCTGGTGATCACCCGAGCGTCGAACGATGACCTGCGAATCGACATAGCCAGCGCCGTGGGAAGCGGCCGAATAATAATCAGTGAACAGTTCAATACGGACACGCAGATCGAGACGCTGCGATTTGCCGATGGATCCACCTATGCCTTGACCGCACCAAGCTATGCGCTGCGGGGGACAGCGGCGAGCGATACGCTTTACGGCGTGACCTACGGGGGCAGCGGCGAGGACACCATCTTTGGTGGTGCCGGGGACGACCGCATCTGGGCCGCTGCCCCGAACTTCAGCGATAGCAGTCCGAATTCTCTACACGGCGAGAGCGGCAGCGATACTTTGGAAGGGAGTACGGGCGCAGACACGCTTTCGGGGGGCGATGGAGATGACTGGTTGATCGCTTGGGGCGGGGATGACACCTACGTCTACTCGGAGGGCAGAGACGTGGTGCGGGATTTTGGAGGAGCGTTCGATGTGATCGAACTGGCCTCGGGAGTCGTCGCGGGGGACGTCAGCTACTACCGCACGGGTTCGAAAGATTATGTGATTGCAGTTGCAGGCCGCGGCAGCATTACCATCGAAGGGTTTTACGAATACGGAGGCCAGCGTCAGGTTGAACTGCTCCGCTTTTCTGACGGAACGACTGTCAGTCTGCCGGGCATTTTGCCATCGGTGGTGTATGGTACGGCCGACGATGACTACCTACTGATATCGGGCTTGGGCGCCGACGGGACGATTTACGGTCGGGCGGGAAACGACTTCATGGCTGTGACCGCCGGATCGGGAAACGACAGGCTCTTCGGTGGCGATGGAAACGATACGCTCAGAGGCGGATACGGTGACGACTCGTACGAAGGCGGCACCGGCGATGACCTGACCGAGGACAGCGACGGCGGTGACGACGTGCATCTCTATGAGTCGGGGCGCGACACGGTTTACGACAGGGGGGGTACGGATACTTTGCGGCTCGCGGGCGACGCCGACATCAACGACGTAGCGTTCATTGATCTGGGCAGTCATCACCGGATTTTGATCAGGCCGGGAGTCGATGAAATCCTGTTGCAGGATGTGGATTACCACGAGGTGTATCGAATTGAAAGGATCGCCTTTGCTGACGGTTTTTCCACGGCACTGACCACCTGGCGGTCGTGGATCACCGGGACATCGGCCGGTGAGACGCTCAGCGGAGGTATCGACAGCGATACGATCGTCGCCAAGGCGGGCGATGATACGGTGACTGGCGGTGGCGGGGCTGATGCCATTCACGGTGGCCAGGGTCACGATGCTCTCGATGGCGGAGAGGGATCGGATCTGGTGTTTGGCGGTTCAGGACGGGACTCACTCGACGGCGGCGCCGGCAATGACACGCTCGACGGTGGATCCGGCAACGACACCCTGTGGGGCGGCCTCGGCGCCGACAGCATGAGCGGTGGTGACGGCAACGACCGCTACTGCGTCGACGACGTTGGCGATAGCGTCATTGAAACGAATGCCGACGCCGACACTGGCGGCACCGACCAGGTCGACAGCTCCCTCGCCGTCTACACCCTCACGCCCAACATCGAGAGCGGCCGCATTCTCTCGGGCGGCGTCGCCAGCCTCACCGGCAACAGCCTTGACAACCTCCTCTACGCGGGCCGTGGTGACAACCTCCTCGGCGGCGGGAGTGGGATCGACACCGTCAACTACCTGTATGGCGCCGACGTCAGCGGTGTCAGCGTTAGCCTCGCCGTCGCCGGCGCACAGGCGACCGGCGGCTCGGGCAGCGACACGCTCAGCAGCATCGAGAACCTCACGGGCTCCGCCTACGCCGACACCCTCGCCGGCGACGGCGGGGCGAATGTGCTCAACGGCGCGCAGGGCGACGACAGCCTCGACGGCGGTGCCGGCAACGACACCCTCGACGGTGGCGAAGGCAACGACCGCCTGTGGGGCGGTAGCGGTGCCGACAGCCTGACTGGTGGCGACGGCTCCGACCAGTACTACGTTGACCACGCCGGCGACAGCGTCACCGAAACCAACGCCAACCCCGCCACCGGCGGCACCGACCAGGTCTTCAGCTCGCTTGCCGCCTACACCCTCGGCGCGAATGTCGAGAACGGCCGCATTCTTGCCGCCGGCATCGCCAGCCTGGCCGGCAATGACCTCGACAACCTCCTGTACGGCGGCAGCGGCAACAACCTCTTTGACGGCGCCGGCGGCAACGACACCGCGAGCTACCTCTATGGCGTCAGCGGCGGCGTCAGCGTCAGCCTCGCCATCGCCGGTGCGCAGGCGACCGGCGGTTCCGGCAGCGACACCCTGGTTGGCATCGAGAACCTCAGCGGCTCGATCCACGCCGACACGCTGACCGGCGACGGCAACGCCAACCGGCTCGAAGGCGCCAACGGCAACGACACCCTGGCTGGTGCTGCCGGCGACGACACCCTCGACGGCGGCCTCGGCGCCGACAGCCTGATCGGTGGCGACGGCTCCGACCAGTATTACGTGGATCATGCCGGTGACCGCGTCACGGAGACGAATGCCAGCCCCGTCAGCGGCGGCACCGACCAAGTCTTCAGCAGCCTCGCGGCCTACACCCTCGGTGCCCACATCGAAAACGGCCGCATTCTCGCCACCGGCGCCGCCAACCTCACCGGCAACGCCCTCGACAACCGCCTCCACGCCGGCAGCGGCGCCAACCTCCTCGACGGCGCCGGCGGCAACGACACCGTCAGCTACCTCTACGGCGCCGCCAGCGGGGTCAGCGTCAGGCTCGCCATCGCTGGCGCGCAGGCCACCGGCGGCTCCGGCAGCGACACCCTGATCGCCATCGAGAACCTCACCGGCTCGACCTACGACGACACCCTGCGCGGCGACGGCAACGCCAATGTCCTCAGCGGCGCCGGTGGCAACGACTTCCTCGATGGCGGTGCCGGCAACGACACCCTCGACGGTAGCGCCGGCAACGACCGCCTCTGGGGCGGCAGCGGTGCCGACAGCCTGATCGGTGGCGACGGCTCCGACTCCTATTACGTCGACCATACCGGCGACAGCGTCAGCGAGACCAACGCCAACCCCGCCACCGGCGGCACCGACCAGGTCTTCAGTTACGCCGCCGCCTACACCCTCGGCACCCACATCGAGAACGGCCGCATCCTGGCGACTGGCGCCGCCAACCTCACCGGCAACGCCCTCGACAACCTCCTCGACGCCGGCACCGGCGCCAACCTCCTCGATGGCGCCGGCGGCAACGACACCGTCAGCTACCTCTACGCCGTCAGCGGCAGCGGCGTCAGCGTCAGCCTCGCCCTTGCCGGCGCGCAAGCGACCGGCGGCTCCGGCAGCGACACCCTCGCCGGAATCGAGAACCTCAGTGGCTCCACCTACGACGACACCCTCACCGGCGACGCCAACGCCAACCGCCTCAGTGGCGCGCAGGGCAACGACTTCCTCAATGGCGGTGCCGGCAACGACACCCTCGACGGCGGCGCCGGCAACGACCGCCTCTGGGGCGGCAGCGGTGCCGACAGCCTGCTCGGTGGTGACGGCTCCGACTCCTATTACGTCGACCATACCGGCGACAGCGTCAGCGAGACCAACGCCAACCCCGCCACCGGCGGCACCGACCAGGTCCTCAGCTACCTTGCCAGCACCACCCTCGGCGCCCACGTCGAGAACGGCCGCATCCTCGCCACCGGCGCCGCCAACCTCACCGGCAACGCCCTCGACAACCTCCTCGACGCCGGCACCGGCAACAACCTCCTCGACGGCGCCGGCGGCAACGACACCGTCAGCTACCTCTATGGCGCCAGCAGCGGCGTCAGCGTCAGTCTCGCCATCCTCGGCGCACAGGCCACCGGCGGTTCCGGCAGCGACACCCTCGCCGGCATCGAGAACCTCAGCGGCTCCATCTACGACGACAGCCTCACCGGCGACGGCAACGCCAACCGCCTCACCGGCGCGCAAGGCAACGACTTCCTCAATGGCGGTGCCGGCAACGACAGCCTCGACGGCGGCGCCGGCAACGACACCCTCTGGGGCGGCACCGGTGCCGACAGCCTGACTGGCGGCGACGGCGCCGACCTCTACTACGTCGACCACGCCGGCGACAGCGTCAGCGAGACCAACGCCAATCCCGCCACCGGCGGCATCGACCAGGTCTTCAGCTCGCTTGCCGCCTACACCCTCGGCGCCCACATCGAGAACGGCCGCATCCTCGCCACCGGCGCAGCGAGCCTGAGCGGCAACGCCCTCGCCAACCTCCTCTACGCCGGCGCCGGCGCCAACCTCCTCGACGGCGCCGGCGGTAACGACACCGTCAGCTACCTTTACGGCGTCAGCGGCAGCGGCGTCACCGCCAGCCTCGCCAGCGGCACCGCCACCGGCGGCTCCGGCAGCGACACGCTGGTCGCGATCGAGAACCTCGTCGGCTCGGCCTACGCCGACACCCTCGGCGGCGACGGTGGTGCCAACCTCCTCAGCGGCGGCAACGGCAACGACACCCTCAGCGGCGGCCTCGGCGCGGACACCTTCCGCTTCGACATGCTGCCGAACGCCGCGACCAACCGCGACACGATCAGCGACTTCAACGTCCTCGACGACACGATCGAACTCGAGAACGCGATCTTCAACTCGCTGCCGAACGGCCCGCTGGCCGCCACCTCGTTCCGCTCCGGTGCCGGGGTCACCGCCGCCGCCGACGCCGACGACTTCGTCATCTACGACACAAACACCGGCGCGCTCTACTATGATGCCGCCGGCAACGCCGGCGCCGGCCCCGTGCAGATCGCGACGCTCACCGGCATCCAGGCGCTGACCAGTGCCGACTTCTTCATCACCTGAGGAGGCCGATGCGCAGCACGTTGTTCCATCACGCCCGCGCAGCGCGCGACCATGCGCCCCGCTGACCTGGTCGCAGCGGGCGAGGGCGCGCCCGCTGCCGCAGCCGACAGCCCCTGGGCCGCCCTGCGCCAGACACCGCTCGACGCCGGCCTGTGGCTCGCACTCGCGCGCGACTACCAGCGGCACGAACTGCCGTGGCAGGCCGCCTGTGCTGCCCGTCAGGGACTGCGCAGAGACCCCGGCGTACGCGCCCAGCTCGACGCTCTGGCACTCGGTGACCGGCACGACCCGGCCACGGGCGACGCCCGACTCGGCCCACCCCGCTTGGCGCCCGCCGCCGCCAAGCTTGGCTCCTCGGTGGACGCGCCACTCGCCGCCGCCGACCGAGCGACCCGCTCGGACGCACCGCTTGCCGACATCGCCCTCGAACCGACCCCGTACAACGGCGGCACGACCACCCTGCAGGCCCTCTGGATGGGCGTTCCGGTCGTCCCCCTGGCAGGCGAAAACTTCGTCGGCCGCACCGGCGCGAGCTTCCTCGCCAGCAGCGGACAGCACGACCGGATCGCCACCGACGCCGCGGCCTGCGTCGCCATCGCCGCCCGACTCGCCGCCGAAGCGGCGCCGCCATTCTCCCAGCCAGTGACCCCGGAGCCGCGATGAACCCCGATCCGCACGACCCCCGCCTGCCCGATCCGCACGACGCGGCCGCAGCCCGGCAACCGGCGCTCGACATCAGCACGTCACGGCAGTTCGCCGCCTGGCTCGCCGAACAGCAGCTCTCGCTCGCGCTCACCACCTACCAGATCGGCAAACTGTTCCTGATCGGCCGCAAGCCCGAAGGCGAACTGTCGATCTTCGAACGCAGCTTCAACCGCTGCATGGGGCTGTGTGCGACCGCCAACGGCCTCTACCTCAGCAGTCTCTACCAGGTCTGGCGCTTCGAGAACGTCTTTACCGCCGGCGAACAGCAGGACGGCTACGACCGCCTCTACGTACCGCAGGTCGGCTACACCACCGGCGACCTCGACATCCACGACCTGGCGGTCGATGGCGACGGCCGGCTGGTCTTCGTCAACACCCTCTTTGGCTGCCTGGCGACGCTCTCCGAGACGCACAGCTTCAAGCCGCTGTGGCGGCCGCGGTTCAGCAGCCGGCTGGCCGCCGAGGATCGCTGCCACCTGAACGGCCTGGCGATGCAGGACGGGCGTCCGGCCTACGTCACGGCGGTCAGCCAGTCCGACGTCGTCGACGGCTGGCGCGACCATCGTGCCGACGGCGGCGTCGTCATCGACGTCGCCAGCGACGAAGTGATCGCCGGCGGCCTGTCGATGCCGCATTCGCCGCGCTGGTACCGCGACCGGCTGTGGCTGTTGAACTCCGGCAGTGGCGAGTTCGGCTACGTGGACCGCGCCGCCGGCCGCTTCGTGCCGGTGACCTTTTGTGCCGGCTACCTGCGCGGCCTCGCGTTCCACGGCGACTTCGCGCTCGTCGGGCTGTCGAAGCCGCGCCACAACCGGACCTTCAGCGGCCTGCCGCTCGACGACCGCCTGCAGGCGCACGGCGCCGAGGCGCGCTGCGCCGTGCAGGTGATCGACCTGCGCCGCGGCGACATCGTGCACTGGCTGCGCTTCGAGGGCGTCGTCGACGAACTCTACGACGTCGTCACGCTGCCCGGCGTCCGCCGGCCGATGGCGCTGGGGTTCAAGACCGACGAGATCCGGCGGGTGCTGAGCATCGAGGGGTAGCGCCGGTCAGCGCGGCGCCGGCGGCCGGGTGAGCAACTGCACCAGTTGATCGACGGCATCTGCCAGCGACACTTGCGCCGTGTCGATGCTCAGATCGGGCTGCTCGGGCGCCTCGTAAGGGGAGGACACGCCGGTGAACTCGGCCACTTCGCCCCGTCGCGCCTGACCGTAGAAGCCCTTCGGGTCGCGTGCTTCGCACACGGACAGCGGCGTGCTGACATACACCTCGAGAAAACTCTCGGCGCCGATGATCTGGCGTGCGGCACTGCGGTCAGCGCGATAGGGCGAAATGAAAGCCGTGATCACGATCAGGCCAGCGTCGTTCATCAGCCGCGCGACCTCGGCAATCCGCCGGATATTCTCGCTGCGATCTGCCGGCGAGAACCCGAGGTTGCGGTTGAGGCCATGGCGAACGTTGTCGCCATCGAGCACGTAGCAGGCGTGCTCGCGGTCATGCAGCGCACGCTCGAGCGCGAAGGCCAGCGTCGATTTGCCAGCGGCACTCAGACCGGTCAGCCAAAGGGTGCGCGGCGCCTGTCCAAGGAGCTCTGAGCGCTCGGCACGGCAAACGTGGCCGGTGTACCAGACGACATGAGGGCGGGATTCCCGGGTCATTGCCTATTCAAAGCCTCACTCGTTGGTGCCACAGGCGAGGGCGGCCGGTGGTTGGTTGTGGTTTGTCCTTGTCCCTCATTTGGTCGTGGAGATCCTGGTAGCTTGGTCTATGATTACTTTGCTACGGTCCGGAATCGGGGGATTTTACATGCCTGCCATCGAACTTTCGAACATCGCTGCTGGAACTGGCGGTTTCGTCATCAACGGCGAGTGCGCGGGTGACCAAAGTGGCTACAGCGTCGCTGGCGCGGGCGACGTCAACGGCGATGGCTTGGCCGATTTCATCGTCGGGGCTCCCGAGAGCGACCCTGCCGCGGGCAGCGATGCCGGGCGTAGCTATGTCGTCTTCGGCAAGCTCGACAGCGCTCCCGTCGAGCTGTCCGCGATCGTTGCTGGATCCGGCGGGTTTGTCATCAATGGCCGTCTCGCAAACAATCATAGTGGCTCCAGCGTTGCTGCTGCGGGTGACATGAACGGTGATGGTCTGGCCGATCTGGTACTGGCCGCGCATGGTGTGTGGGGTGCCTTCGGCGTCGTTGCACGCAGCTATGTCGTGTTTGGCAAGACGGATACGGCTGCCGTTGACCTTTCGACGATTGCCGTTGGTAACGGTGGCTTCGTGCTCACGGGGCGGACGGCTGAGACCCCGTGGAGCGTTGCCAGTTCCGGTGACGTCAACGGCGATGGACTGTCCGATCTGATCGTCGGTACCACATTGGATGGGTTCTTCGACCGGGGCTGGCGCGCTTACATTGTGTTTGGTGGAAACGGCGCCGCCCTCGTCGATCTCTCCACGATTGCTGGTGGCGGAGGCGGATTCATCATCGACGGTCCGGGCGACGCGACTGACAGGATCAGCGTTTCTGGCGCCGGCGATTTCAATGGTGACGGTCTTGCCGACCTGATCGTCGGAACCTATGCGGGCAGTATCAGCTACGTCGTCTTCGGCAAGACAGGAGGCGCAACCGTCAACCTGACGGATCTGGCCACTGGGAGCGGTGGCTTCGTCATCGAAGGCCAGCATCCCGGGCGCAGCGGCATCAGCGTCGCAGCGGCGGGCGACGTCAACGGCGACGGCCTCGCCGACGTCATCGTCGGTGATTACGGCAGCCCGGTGTTTTCCAATCGCGCGGGGCACAGCTATGTCGTTTTCGGCAGGACCGACAGCGGCGGCGTAGAGCTGTCGACGATTGCCACCGGCGCGGGCGGCTTCGTGATCAACGGCCAATGCGCAAGGGATTACAGCGGCCAGAGCGTCGCCGGCGCCGGCGACATCAACGGGGACGGGCTCGCCGACCTGATCGTCGGCGCGCCTTACGGCGACCCGGCAGCGGGTTCGTTTGCCGGTTGGAGCTACGTGATCTTCGGCAGCACCAGCGGTGTCTTGGCGCAGACCGCCGTCGACCAGTTTGGCAGCGCCGGGGCCGACACGCTGACGGGTTCAGCGGCCAGCGAGACACTCGTCGCCGGCGCCGGCGACGACGCGTTAATTGGCAACGGTGGTGCCGACGTCCTGCACGGCGGTGCCGGTGACGACACCTTCTTCATCAACGCGAGCAACGTCGCTGCGCTGAGCAGCACCATCAGCGGCGGGCAGTTGGCCAGGCTCGACGGTGGCAGCGGGCTCGACACGCTCGCTTTGTCCGGTAGCCCCGTCGTTCTCGACCTGACGGCCATCGCCAAGCAGGGTGGCAGCACCCCCGGCAGCGCGTCGCGCCTCGAAGCGATCGAGCGGATCGACCTCACGGGTAGCGGCAACAACATCCTGCGACTCGTAGTCGCGGATGTCCTCGATCTCACCGACATGAACCGCTTCAACAACGCGACCGGCTGTGGCTGTTGAATTTCGGCAGCGGGGTGCTGAGTATCAAGGGGGCGGGGAGGGTGGTGGGTCGGTCAGTGCGGGTGGCCGGGGGCAGCCAGCGGCGCCCGGGCCGGGAACCGGCGGGGGCCGACCAGCGGGCCGATGGTCTGGCCGGCGACGGATGGGGTAGGGCGCCGGGTTTCCGGCAGGGTTTCTTGATTGATTGGCAATGGATTTCGGAGAGGTGCAGCCATGGGGATCGAACTATCGGACATCGCCGCGGGGATTGGCGGCTTCGTCATCAACGGCGAGTGCGCCGGGGATCAGAGCGGCTGGAGCGTCGCTGGTGCGGGCGACATCAATGGCGATGGCTTGGCCGACCTGATCGTCGGGGCGCGATATGGCGACTCCGCCAGCGGTTCCGCTGCCGGGCGCAGCTACGTGATCTTCGGCCGGACGGCCACCACCGCCATCGATCTCTCGGCGTTCGCCGCCGGCGTCGGCGGTTTTTTGATCAACGGGCAGCACGCGGGTGAATTCAGCGGCAACAGCGTCGCTTCGGCCGGCGACGTCAATGGCGACGGTCTGGCCGACCTGATCGTCGGGGCGCCTGGCAGCGATCCCGCCAGCACTTACAATGCCGGGCGCAGCTACGTCGTCTTCGGCCGGACGGCCACCACCGCCATCGATCTCTCGGCGATCGCCGCCGGCGTCGGCGGATTTGTCATCAACGGCCAGAGCGGGGGTAACTTCAGCGGCTACAGCGTCGCTTCGGCCGGCGACGTCAATGGCGACGGCCTGGCCGACCTGATCGTCGGGGAGCATCTCGGCTACTCTGCCAGCGATTCCTATGCCGGGCGCAGCTACGTCGTCTTCGGCCAGACGGCCACCACCGCCGTCGATCTCTCGGCGATCGCCGCCGGTGTCGGCGGTTTTGTGATCAACGGCCAGTGCGCGTTTGACCAAAGCGGCATCAGCGTCGCTTCGGCCGGCGACGTCAATGGCGACGGCCTGGGCGACCTGATCGTCGGGGCGGATCTCGGCGACCCCGCCAGCGGTTCCCTAGCCGGGCGCAGCTACGTCGTCTTCGGCCGGACGGCCACCACCGCCATCGATCTCTCGGCGATCGCCGCCGGCGTCGGCGGTTTTGTGATCAACGGCCAGTGCGCGAATGACCGAAGCGGCCGCAGCGTCGCTTCGGTCGGCGACGTCAATGGCGACGGTCTGGCCGACCTGATCGTCGGGGCGGGTGGCAGCGACCCCGCCAGCGGCACCGACGCCGGGCGCAGCTACGTCGTCTTCGGTCGGACGGCCACCACCGCCGTCGATCTCTCGGCGATCGCCGTCGGCGTCGGCGGATTTGTCATCAACGGCCAGTGCGCTGATGACTTCAGCGGCATCAGCGTCGCTTCGGCCGGCGATGTCAATGGCGATGGCCTGGCCGACCTGATCGTCGGGGCGTCAGCCAGCGATCCTTCCAGCGGCACCAACGCCGGGCGCAGCTACGTCGTCTTCGGCCGGACGGCCACCACCGCCATCGATCTCTCGGCGATCGCCGCCGGCGTCGGTGGTTTTGTCATCAACGGCCAATGCACTTTTGACGGGAGCGGCCGCAGCGTCGCGTCGGCCGGCGACGTCAATGGCGATGGCCTGGCCGACCTGATCGTCTCGGCGCCATTCGCCAGAACTGCCGTAGGCATCTCAGCCGGCCGCAGCTACGTCATCTTCGGCAGCACCACCGGCGCTTTCGCGCAGACCGCCGTCGACCAGCTCGGCACCGGCGGTGCCGACACCCTGACCGGCACCGCCGCCGCCGCCGAAACCCTGGTCGCCGGGGCCGGTAACGACACCCTGATCGGCAACGGCGGTGCCGATGTCCTCTACGGCGGCGCCGGCGACGACCGCTTCGTGCTCAACGCCAGCAACCTCGCCGCCCTGAGCAGCGGCGTCAGCAACGGCAACTACGCCCGCATCGACGGCGGCAGCGGCCTCGACACCCTGGCCCTGACCGGCAGCGGCCTGACGCTGGATCTCACCAGTATCGCCAACCAGGGCGGCGCCGCCCCCTCGAGCGCCTCACGCCTCGAATCGATCGAACGTATCGACCTCACCGGCAGCGGCAACAACGCAGTGGTGCTCAGCGCTCGCGATGTCGTCGATCTCGCCGGCCTCAACAACTTCAACGCCGGCAACGGCTGGAGCGGCCTCGGCGCCACGGTGCCGCAGCACCAGCTCGTGATCGACGGCAACGCCGGCGACAGCATCACCACCGGCGATATCTGGACCAACAGCGGCACCACGGTCAGCAATGGCGGGCACACCTATGCCGTCTACCAGGGCAACCGCGTCGCCGCCCAACTGCTGGTGGATGTCAGCGTGACGCGCAACATTCAGGGTCCATCAGTGGACCTTTCCGCGATCGCCGCCGGAGTCGGCGGTTTTGTCATCAACGGGCAGTGCGCCAATGACTGGAGCGGCCGCAGCGTGTCGTCGGCCGGCGACGTCAATGGCGACGGTCTGGCCGACCTGATCGTCGGGGCGATGAACAGCGACCCCGCCAGCGGCACTAATGCCGGGCGCAGCTACGTCGTCTTCGGCCAGACGGCGGGCAGCGCCGTCGATCTCTCGGCGATCGCCGCCGGTGTCGGCGGTTTTGCGATCGACGGCCAGTGCGCCAATGACTACAGCGGCTTCAGCGTCGCGTCGGTCGGCGACGTCAATGGCGACGGTCTGGCCGACCTGATCGTCGGGGCGGATCGCAGCGACCCCGCCAGCGGTTCCAACGCCGGGCGCAGCTACGTCGTCTTCGGTCGGACGGCGAGCACCGCCGTCGATCTCTCGGCGATCGCCGCCGGTGTCGGCGGATTTGTCATCAACGGTCAGTGCGCCGGTGACCGCAGCGGCTGGAGCGTCGCGTCGGCCGGCGACGTCAATGGCGACGGCCTGGCCGACCTGATCGTCGGGGCGCAAGGCAGCGACCCCGCCAGCGGGTCCGAAGCCGGGCACAGCTACGTGGTCTTCGGCCAGACGGCGGGCAGCGCCATCGATCTCTCGGCGATCGCCGCCGGTGTCAGCGGGTTTGTGATCAACGGCCAGGGCGCGAGTGACTTCAGCGGCTTCAGCGTCGCGTCGGCCGGCGACGTCAATGGCGACGGCCTGGCCGACCTGATCGTCGGGGCGTTCGGCGGCGACCCCGCCGGCGCTTCCTATGCCGGGCGCAGCTACGTCGTCTTCGGCCGGACGGCGGGCAGTGCCATCGATCTCTCGGTGATCGCCGCCGGTGTCGGCGGTTTTGTCATCAACGGCCAGTGCGCTTATGACGAGAGCGGCAACAGCGTCGTGTCGGCCGGCGACGTCAATGGCGACGGCCTGGCCGACCTGATCGTCGGGGCGCATCTCAGCGACCCCGCCAGCGGTTCCCAAGCCGGGCGCAGCTACGTCGTCTTCGGCAGGACGGCCACCACCGCCATCGATCTCGCGACGATCGCCGCCGGCGTCGGCGGTTTTTCGATCAACGGCCAGTGCGCTTATGACTACAGCGGCGAGAGCGTGTCGTCGGCCGGCGACGTCAATGGCGACGGCCTGGCCGACCTGATCGTCGGGGCGAATGGCAGTGACCCCGCCAGCGGGTCCGAAGCCGGCCGCAGCTACGTGGTCTTCGGCAAGACGGCGAGCACTGCGGTCGATCTCTCGGCCGTCGCCGCGGGCGTCGGCGGCTTTGTCATCAACGGCCAGTGCGCTGGTGACCGCAGCGGCTTCAGCGTATCGTCGGCCGGCGACGTCAATGGCGACGGCCTGGCCGACCTGATCGTCGGGGCTTTCGCTAGCGACCCCGCCAGCGGCACCGACGCCGGCCGCAGCTACGTCATCTTCGGCAGCACCACCGGCGCCTTCGCGCAGACCGCCGTCGACCAGCTCGGCAGCAGCGCCGCCGACACCCTCACCGGCACCTCATCCGCCGAAACCCTGGTCGCCGGGGCCGGCAACGACACCCTGACCGGCAACGGCGGCGCCGATGTCCTCTACGGCGGAGCCGGCGACGACCGCTTCGAGGTCAACGCCAGCGACATCGCCGCCCTGAGCGCCGGCGTCACCGACGGCAACTACGCCCGCATCGACGGCGGCAGCGGCAGCGACACCCTGGCGCTGACCGGCAGCGGCCTCACCCTGGATCTCACCCGTATCGCCAACCAGGGTGCCAGCACCCCCGGCAGCGCCTCGCGCCTCGAATCCATCGAACGCATCGACCTCACCGGCAGCGGCAACAACACCCTGATCCTCGGCGTCAAGGACCTCCTTGATCTAGCCGGCCTGAACAGCTTCAACAACGCCACCGGCTGGGCCGACGGAAGCTACAACCTCGCCGCCGGCGGCGCCAGCGGCGCCAACCCGGAGCAACGCCACCAGTTGCTCGTGCTTGGCAACCGCGGCGACCTGCTCTCGCTCCCGGAAGCAGCCGAGTGGACCAACGCCGGCACGGTGATCCACAGCGGCCAGACCTACGCGCTGTTCAACAGCCGCAGCGCTGCGGCGCAGCTCGTGATCCACGATGAAGTCGGTCTCGCCCTGACCGGAACCGCAGGCAACGATGTGCTCACCGCTGGCAATGGTGATGACCTGGTCGAAGGCGGAGCCGGCGACGACATCCTGGAAGGGCGGGGTGGGGCGGATGCGCTGCTCGGCGGGCCTGGAAACGACCAGCTCGACGGCGGTGCCGGCGCCGACACCCTCGACGGTGGCGAAGGCAACGACCGCCTCTGGGGCGGTACCGGTGCCGACAGCCTGGTTGGTGGTGACGGCTCCGACCAGTACTACATCGACCATGCCGGCGACAGCGTCACGGAGACCAACGCTAACCCCGTCACCGGCGGCACCGACCAGGTCTTCAGCTCGCTTGCCACCTACACGCTCGGCGCCCACATCGAGCATGGCCGCATCCTCGCCAGCGGCATCGCCAGCCTCACCGGCAACGACCTCGACAATCTCCTCTACGGCGGCAGCGGCAACAACCTGCTTGACGGCGCCGGCGGCAACGACACCGTCAGCTACCTCTATGGTGTCAGCAGCGGCGTCAGCGTCAGCCTCGCCATTGCCGGCGCGCAGGCGACCGGCGGTTCCGGCAGCGACACCCTGGTCGCCATCGAGAACCTCAGCGGCTCGATCCACGCCGATACGCTGACCGGCGACGGCAACGCCAACCGGCTCGAAGGCGCCAACGGCAACGACACCCTGGCCGGTGGCGCCGGCGACGACACCCTCGACGGGGGCCTTGGTGCCGACAGCCTGACCGGTGGCGACGGTTCCGACCTCTACCACGTCGACCACACTGCCGACAGCGTCAACGAGACCAACGCCGACCCCGCAACCGGCGGCACCGACCACGTCTTCACTGCCCTGGCCGCCTACACCCTCGGCGCCCATGTCGAGAACGGCCGCATCCTCGCCACCGGTGCCGCGAACCTCGCCGGCAACAACCTCGACAACCTCCTCGAAGCCGGCTCCGGCAACAACCTCCTCGACGGCGCCGGCGGCAACGACAGCGTCAGCTACCTCTACGGCGCCAGCAGCGGCGTCAGCGTCAGCCTCGCCATCGCTGGGGCGCAGGCCACCGGCGGCTCCGGCAGCGACACCCTGATCGCCATCGAGAACCTCGGCGGATCGACCTACGACGACACCCTGCGCGGCGACGGCAACGCCAATGTCCTCAGCGGCGCCGGTGGCAACGACTTCCTCGATGGCGGTGCCGGCAACGACACCCTCGACGGCGGCGCCGGCAACGACCGCCTGTGGGGCGGCACCGGTGCTGACAGCCTGATCGGCGGTGACGGCTCCGACTCCTATTACGTCGACCACACCGGCGACAGCGTCAGCGAGACCAACGCCAACCCCGCCACCGGCGGCACCGACCAGGTCTTCAGCTACCTCGCCGCCCACACCCTCGCCACTCACATCGAGAACGGCCGCATCCTCGCCACCGGCGCCGCCAACCTCACCGGCAACGCCCTCGACAACCTCCTCGACGCCGGCACCGGCGCCAACCTCCTCGACGGCGCCGGCGGCAACGACACCGTCAGCTACCTCTACGCCGTCAGCGGCAGCGGCGTCAGCGTCAGCCTCGCCCTTGCCGGCGCGCAAGCGACCGGCGGCTCCGGCAGCGACACCCTCGCCGGCATCGAGAACCTCACTGGCTCCACCTACGACGACACCCTCACCGGCGACGGCAACGCCAACCGCCTCAACGGCGCGCAGGGCAACGACTTCCTCAACGGCGGTGCCGGCAACGACACCCTCGACGGTGGCTCCGGCAACGACCGCCTCTGGGGCGGCACTGGTGCCGACAGCCTGATCGGTGGTGACGGCTCCGACTTCTACTACCTCGACGACGCCGGCGACAGCGTCAGCGAGACCAACGCCAACCCCGCCACCGGCGGCACCGACCAAGTCCTCAGCTACCTCGCCAGCACCACCCTCGGCGCCCACATCGAGAACGGCCGCATCCTCACCACCGGAGCCGCCAACCTCACCGGCAACGCCCTCGACAACCTCCTCGACGCCGGCACTGGCGCCAACCTCCTCGACGGCGCCGGCGGCAACGACACCGTCAGCTACCTCTACGGCGCCAGCAGCGGCGTCAGCGTCAGCCTCGCCCTTGCCGGCGCACAGGCGACCGGCGGCTCCGGCAGCGACACCCTCGCCGGCATCGAGAACCTCAGCGGCTCCACCTACGACGACACCCTCACCGGCGACGGCAACGCCAACCGCCTCACTGGCGCGCAAGGCAACGACTTCCTCAATGGCGGTGCCGGCAACGACACCCTTGACGGCGGCGCCGGCAACGACACCCTCTGGGGCGGCACCGGTGCCGACAGCCTGAGCGGTGGCGACGGCGCCGACCTCTACTATGTCGACCACGCCGGCGACAGCGTCAGCGAGAGCAACGCCAATCCCACCACGGGCGGCATCGACCTCGTCTACAGTTCCATCGCCGCCTACACCCTCGGCGCGAACGTCGAGAACGGCCGCATCCTCGCCACCGGCGCCGCGAGCCTGAACGGCAACGCCCTCGCCAACCTCCTCTACGCTGGTGCTGGTAACAACCTCCTGGACGGTGCTGGCGGCAACGACACCGCCAGCTACCTCTACGGCGCCAGCAGCGGCGTCAACGTCAGCCTCGCCATCCTTGGCGCGCAGGCCACCGGCGGCTCCGGCAGCGACACCCTCACCGGCATCGAGCACGTCATCGGCTCGGCCTACGCCGACACCCTGACCGGCGACGGCCTGGCCAACCGGCTCGAAGGCGGCAACGGCAACGACACGCTCGCCGGCGGTGCCGGCAACGACACCCTGCTCGGCGGCCTCGGCAACGACAGCCTGACGGGCGGCCTCGGCGCCGACACCTTCCGCTTCGACACCCTGCCCAACGCCGCGACCAACCGCGACACGATTGGCGACTTCAACGTCCTCGACGACACGATCCAACTCGATAACGCGATCTTCACCGCGCTGCCGGACGGCCCGCTGGCTGCCGGCTCGTTCCGCTTAGGTCCCGGTATCACCGCCGCTGGCGACGCTGACGACTTCGTCATCTACGACAGCAGCAGCGGCGCGCTGTACTACGACGCCGCCGGCAACACCGGTGCCGGCGCGGTGCAGATCGCCAGCCTCGGCAGCGGGCTCACCTTGAGCAGCCTCGACTTCGTCATCACCTGAAGTCCGCCGCCTCTGCGGCCGGATCCCGGCGGCAGAGGCATCCTCGCTCCCCCACACCGCCGTCGCCGGCCTCTCGGGAACTGTCGACGTCGCCCTGCTGCGGCCGCTTGCCGAGCCATGAACACGGCAGCTCTTCTACGTGTGCTGCGCGAACCTGCCGTTCGAGGGCGGGCGAGTACAGGCTGTCGCCGAGTTGCTTGCGCCGGGACCTCATGTTCTCCGCGCTGCTCGTGCGATGCGACCCACTCTCGTCACCCCAGACCGTTCCGTGACCGACGATGAGTCTTCGCCGCAGGCTGGGTGGCCCGTCGCGACCTATCGGTCTGGTGTGGCGCCGGCGGATCGAGTTGGCGCCGCCGCAGCAGCGAATCCACGATCCCTTCCTTGGCCCTTGGCGCGGTGAGGTCACTGCAACTCCTTCTTGATCGTCAGCCACAGGGCTGGATCGTGGTCCACTTCATACAACCCTGGTTTGCCTCGTCCCTCGGGCGCCGGCGTTCACTGCTCGCGGATACTCGCGTCGTCGCACCACACCGTCGGGTTGCCCCGTTTGACCACCCCAATAATCCTACTGCGACCACTTCGCCACGCGATACCGCTGCTTCACCCCCGCCTCGCCAGTGTCCGGCCTTGGCCGTAGCGCAGCGCCATCACTGCTCTCCGCCGACAGCCAGACCCGGCTACACCCGGTATGATGACCAATCAATGCATCAGCGCCGGTTGATTCACTGTGGATGCTCCGAGCGGACAAAGTCACCCTGGAGTACCGACCTGATCATTGACACCCCCTGGAGATCGCTATACCCTCGCTGAGACCGTGTGATTTCCTGTCGTTTCCTCCTGGTCTCGTGGTTCCGAAGAAGAGGTGTGCAATGTCGATCAGCACTGTTGATAAGCAGGCGGTAATCCAGCTCACGGGGCCAACGATTTGGCGCAGCCTCCAGGTCGACCCGGGAGGCGCGGTGATTAGGGGTGGGATTTCCGAACGGCCTTACGCATGGCTCGGCATGGGGCAGATTCACTGGCCGCCATTTTCTCTGTACTACGGAAATGGGTCCTGGGTGCCCATCACTACCTCTGAAAAAGCTCGGGCGTCCCTCAACATTCCTGGATTCGAGTCCCTATACACCTCTTCGTTGTCGGCTGAGGGAGAGTTGACGACCTCCGAGGTCCTGGCTCCTTCTCGACAGGTGTTTACGCCGCCGCCGCAGTGGGGCGCCAGCCCGGTCACATACGAGTATGAGTATATGAAGGAGACTTTTGACCTCGAAAGTCTGACCCGCAAGTTTGAGTATGCCTTTACGCGCACTTTCCCCTGGGGGGAGTGGCAGCGAGAGGCATACTCAGATGAGTCCAAAATCACACTGAGTTGGTCCCCGGTCGGACCATTCGGGTTTACCGAAGACGCCGACCACTATCCCGGCGACGACGCTCAATTCCCGGCTAGCATGGGGATCTGGAACAGCGCGCTGAACAACGACTTTGATGCGCTCGGTGGGGACGATTGGGTCGATGTGGGTGAAGGCAACGACGCGGTCTATGGCGGAGCGGGTGTCGACACCCTGCGGGGCGGGAACGGCAACGACACCCTCGAGGGCGGCACGGAGGCTGACCTGCTGGTGGGGGGAGCCGGCGACGACTACTACGTCGTCGATCGTCTCGGCGACCAGATCGTCGAGGCGGCGGACGAGGGGAATGACACGGTGCGCGTGCGCTTGTCGTCGGCGGGCACCTTCGTTCTCCCGCCGAACGTCAACGACGCGATCATTGACAACGCCACCGCCGGCGTGAACCTCACCGGCAATGCGCTGGCCAATCGGCTGACCGGCAACAATCTCGCGAATGTCCTGCTGGGACTGGGCGGCGACGACCAGTTGAACGGCCTCGATGGCGACGACAGCCTGACTGGTGGCGCTGGCAAGGACAAACTCTACGGAGGAGCCGGCAACGACAGGCTCTACTACGAGTCCGAGGCCGACGAGCTTTACGGTGGCGTCGGCGACGACCGGTTTGCCGCAGGTGACCCGACGAAGCAGATCGACGGCACCACACATGTGCTCAATGGCGGCAGCGGCAAGGATCGTTTGGAACTCGCCGGGGCTGCCGCCGACTACCGCGTCCGGGTGGACATCCCATCCAGCGGCTCTTGGGAAGCCACCACCACCACCACCATGGCCCGCCGCGCGGGCAGTTCGCTGCCGGACGTCACGCTGTCGACACAGGAAATCGAAAAGGCCGTCTACCAGGCGCCGATTGCCAACGTCGTAGTCCTCGAAGGGGCCAACACCATCTCAGAAATGGCGCGCCAGATGATCGACGTCTATGCAGCGCAACCCCGCGTCGGGGTCTTTGACGACGCGGCCGGGACGCCGCGCAATTGGCACCCTGTTGCGGCGATCGAGCTTGGGATGCAGCCGAGCGGTTGGAACCTACACGGCCAGGACGTGGGACAGTATCTGTTCGCTGCAGGTGTCTATGAGGAGAAGGCGCTGAAGGGCTACATTTTCATCAACGATACGACCGCTACCGTCTGGTCGGGCCTGGTGAACGTGAACGGACAGAAGACGCTCTCGATCAGCTTCAAGGGATCGGGTGCCGACGTGTTCGACTGGGTCTATGACGTGAAGCATGTCCTGGTCAAGGGAAGTGATGATCTAAAGCCTTTCTATGAGAAGCACCGGCCGCTGGTCGACGCGCTCAAGACCTATCTGGCAGAGGAAGGGGCGAGAATCGACCAGGTGCTGGTCTCCGGGCACAGCCTGGGCGGGGCCATGGTGCAGCACCTGGTTGCGGAATTGGGCCCGCTCGTGGGCAACAAGATCCACGGCTATACGTTCGGTTCGATTGGCGGCGACTCCGGGACTGCAGGGCCGGTGACTGGCAAGGTCGTCAATTTTGTGCACCGAGGCGATATAGCCAACTGGGCTAATACAAGCGCTCTCCTGAGCCTGTTTGGCGGCAGTCACGACACACGGGGAGGCACGCAGGTCATCATCCGGACCGCACTCGCGTCCACCCCGTGGGGCGAACACTTCAAGGATGCTTACGGGCAGGACGTGAACTTCCTGCTGGAGGCCGCGGCCGATCTCACGACGGGCTTCAGCCGCAGTTCGTTGGCCGCGAGTCTGCGGAGCGGTGAGGTATGGCAAGGTGACGGTGACAGGCCCGACCAAAAAAAACTTCAGCTCGCGACGGGAACCGATAACGACGATGCTTTGGGTTACGGGCGAGGGGATCGCTTCATCCTGGGGGGCAAGGGGAACGACCGTTGTGTCTTCCTGAACGACGCGGCGAGCCTCGTCATCGACGGCGGAGCAGGCTGGGACTTCGCGACCATCTTGAGCGGAGACACCGCCACGCGACAGCCCGACGGTCGAATCGACGTTCGGGACGGGAGCGGGCAGGTGCTGGGCACGCTGTACTCGATCGAGGAAGCTGTTTTTTCAGGGCCGCAAGGCTGGGAGAACGTGCCAGCCACCGTCCAGGTGGCTGGGTCTTCAGGGCCGCAAAGCATGCAGTCGATGTCAGCCGGTGCGTCGCCGACCGTACAACGTCCGGCTCCCGGGACAACGGTCTTCACGGTCGACGGCGGATCGGACTACGCGGACGCTGGCGACGGGGAGATGACGGTCATCGGCACGAGCGGCGGCGACACGATCTTCGCCGGTCGGGGCGACAAGGCGATCAGTGGCGGTGACGGGAACGACACGCTGATCGTCGAACCCGCATATGGGGTCGCGAACCTGACCGAGACCATCGTGCTCGATGGCGGGTCAGGCAAAGACCTGATGATCGGCGCGCAAGGGAACGAAACGTTCATCGTCGATGACCGGGGGGACGTCGTCGTTGACCTCGGGGGAACGGACCGCGTCGAAAGCTCGGTCTCGTTCGAACTCCCTGATGGCGTCGAGCACCTCGATCTCCAGGGTCTGGATGCGATTGACGGCATGGGGAACGACAGTGCCAACCAGTTGCGTGGAAACGTTGCCGCCAACCGGCTGTTCGGCGAAGGCGGAGCCGACACGCTGATCGGCGGCGACGGCTCCGACATCTACGGTGTCGACGACGCCGGTGATCAGGTGATCGAAAGCAACGCCGTCACCGCGAGCGGCGGCAGTGACCTCGTTCTCAGCATGCTGGCTGCTTACACGCTGCCGGACCACGTCGAGAACGGCCGGATCGTCGCAGGCGGTGCCGCCAACCTCACCGGCAACCGCCTCGACAACCTCCTTGACGCCGGCGTTGGCGACAACCTCATCGCCGGCGATGCCGGCAGCGATACCCTTTCATGGGCCCATGGCGTCATCGGTGCCGGCGGCGTCAGCGCCAGTCTCGTCACCGGTATCGCCAGCGGCGGCTCGGGCAGCGACCGCTTCACCGGTATCGAACACCTGATCGGCTCAACGGACGACGACAGCCTCACCGGCGATGGCAACGCCAACTTCCTGCAGGGAGGAGCGGGGAACGACACGCTCAACGGCGGTGCCGGTGCCGACACCCTTGCCGGCGGTGACGGCAACGACACCTACTACGTTGACAGCGCTGGCGACGTGGTGACCGAGACCAACGCCGATCCGGAAACGGGCGGCAGCGACGACGTCCACAGCTATCTGCAGCACTACACGCTGCCGGTCCATGTCGAGAACGGCCGCATCCGTGCGGCCAGCACGGCCAGCCTCTCCGGCAACGGTCTTGACAACCAGCTTTACGCAGGTGCAGGCGACAACGTCATCGCCGGCGATGCCGGCAGCGACACTCTTTCCTGGGCCTACGGCGTCAACGGTGCCAGCGGCGTCGTCGCAAGTCTCATCACCGGAATCGCCAGCGGGGGCTCGGGCGCCGATGCCTTCAGCGGCATCGAGAGCCTCGATGGCTCCGCCTACGCCGACACGCTGAGCGGCGATGGCCACGCCAACCGGCTCGACGGCGCCCAGGGCAATGACTTCCTCGACGGCGGCGCCGGCGACGACAGCCTCACTGGCGGTACCGGCGACGATACCCTGTGGGGCGGCGCCGGCGCCGACAGCCTCCTCGGTGGCGATGGCTCGGACCGCTACTACGTCGACAACGCCGGCGACAGCGTCAGCGAGACGAGTAGCGATCCCTCAACGGGCGGCATCGACCAGGTCTACAGCTCCCTCAGCGCCTACACGCTCGTCGCCTGGATCGAGAACGGCCGCATCCTCGCCAGCAGCGCCGCCAGCCTGACTGGCAACGACCTCGACAACCTCCTTTACGCCGGCAGCGGCAACAACCTCCTCGACGGCGCTGGCGGCAACGACACCGCGAGCTACCTCTACGGCGGCAGCAGCGGCGTCAGGGTACACCTCGGCGTCAGTGGCGCACAGACGACGGGCGGCTCCGGCAGTGACACCCTCGTCGCCATCGAGAACCTCGCCGGCTCGAACTACGCCGACGTGCTCAGCGGCGACGGCAATTCCAACCGGCTCGAAGGCGCCGGTGACAACGACATCCTGGTCGGTGGTGGTGGCGATGACACGCTCGACGGCGGGGCCGGTGACGACACCCTCGTCGGCGGCGCCGGCAACGACCGCCTCTGGGGCGGCAGCGGTGCCGACAGCCTGGTCGGTGGCGACGGCTCCGACTCCTACTACCTCGACCACGCTGGCGACAGCGTCACGGAAACGAACGACAACCCCGCCAGCGGCGGCACCGACCAGGTCTTCAGCACCCTAGCCGCCTACACCCTCGGTGCCCACGTCGAAAACGGCCGCATCCTCGCTGCGGGCGCAGCGAACCTCGCCGGCAACAGCCTCGACAACCTCCTCGACGCCGGAACCGGCGACAACCTCCTGGACGGAGGCGGCGGCAGCGACACCGTCAGCTACCTCAACGCCGTCAGTGGCAGCGGCGTCAGCCTCAGCCTCGCCGTCACCGGCGCGCAGGTGACCGGCGGATCGGGCAGCGACACCCTCGTCGGGATCGAGAACCTCATCGGTTCCGTCTACGTGGACACCCTCACCGGCGACGGCAACGCCAATCGGCTCGAAGGCCTCTCCGGTAACGACTCGCTCGACGGCGGCGCCGGCAACGACACCCTCGACGGCGGCGCCGGCAACGACCGCCTCTGGGGCGGCACCGGCGCCGACAGCCTGCTCGGCGGTGATGGTTCCGACTTCTACTACGTTGACCACACTGGCGACAGCGTCAGCGAAAGCAACGCCGATTCCACAACCGGCGGCACCGACCAGGTCTTCAGTTCGCTGGCCGCCTACATCCTCGGCGCCCACATCGAAAATGGCCGCATCCTCGCCAGCGGTGTTGCCAGCCTGACCGGCAACGACCTCGACAACCGCCTGTACGGCGGCACCGGCAACAACCTGCTTGACGGTGCCGGCGGCAACGACACCGCGAGCTACCTCTACGGCGTCAGCAGCGGCGTCAGCGTCAGTCTCGCCCTTGCCGGCGCACAGGCCACCGGCGGCTCCGGCAGTGACACCCTGGTCGGCATCGAGAACCTCAGCGGCTCGATCCACGCCGACACGCTGACCGGCGACGGCAACGCCAACCGGCTCGAAGGCGCCAACGGCAACGACACCCTGGCCGGTGGTGCCGGCGACGATACCCTCGACGGTGGCCTTGGCGCAGACAGCCTGATCGGCGGCGACGGTTCCGACCTCTACCACGTCGACCAGGTCGGCGACAGTGTCACCGAGACCAACGCCAACCCCGCAACGGGCGGTACCGATCAGGTCTTCAGCACCCTGGCCGCCTTTACGCTCACCACCCACGTCGAGAACGGCCGCATCCTCTCGAGCGGCGCCGCCAGCCTCACCGGCAACGGCCTCAACAACCTCCTCGAAGCCGGCACCGGCAACAACCTCCTCGACGGCGCCGGCGGCAACGACACCGTCAGCTACCTCTACGCCGTCAGCGGCAGCGGCGTCAGCGTCAGCCTCGCCATTGCCGGCGCGCAGGCCACCGGCGGCTCGAGCAGCGACACCCTCGCCGGAATCGAGAACCTCAGCGGCTCCATCTACGACGACACCCTTACCGGCGACGCCAACGCCAACCGCCTCAGCGGCGCGCAAGGCAACGACTTCCTCAATGGCGGTGCCGGCAACGACACCCTCGACGGCGGCACCGGCAACGACCGCCTCTGGGGCGGCACTGGTGCCGACAGCCTGGTCGGTGGTGACGGCTCCGACTTCTACTACCTCGACGACGCCGGCGACAGCGTCACCGAAAGCAACGCCAACCCGGCAACCGGCGGCACCGACCAGGTCCTCAGCTACCTTGCCAGCACCACCCTCGGCGCCCACGTCGAGAACGGCCGCATCCTTGCCACGGGCGCCGCCAACCTCAGCGGCAACACCCTCGACAACCTCCTCGACGCCGGCACCGGCAACAACCTCCTCGACGGCGCCGGCGGCAGCGACACCGTCAGCTACCTCTACGCCGTCAGCGGCAGCGGCGTCAGCGTCAGCTTGGCCCTCAGCGGCGCACAGGCCACCGGCGGCTCCGGCAGCGACACCCTCGCCGGCATCGAGAACCTCAGCGGCTCCACCTACGACGACACCCTCACCGGCGACGGCAACGCCAACCGCCTCAACGGCGCCCAGGGCAACGACTTCCTCAATGGCAACGCCGGCAACGACAGCCTCGACGGCGGCGCCGGCAACGACACCCTCTGGGGCGGTACTGGTGCCGACAGCCTGGTCGGTGGTGACGGCAACGACTCCTACTACGTCGACCACGCCGGCGACAGCGTCACCGAGACCAACGCCAACGCCACCACCGGCGGCATCGACCAGGTCTTCAGCTCGCTCGCCGCCTACACCCTCGGCGCCAACGTCGAGAACGGCCGCATCCTCGCCACCGGCGCAGCGAGCCTCAGCGGCAACGCCCTCGCCAACCTCCTCTACGCCGGCGTCGGCAACAACCTCTTCGACGGTGCCGGTGGCAACGACACCGTAAGCTACCTCTACGGCGCCAGCAGCGGCGTCACCGCCAGCCTCGCCACCGGCACCGCGACCGGCGGCTCCGGCAGCGACACGCTGGTGGCGATCGACAACCTCGTCGGCTCGGCCTACGCCGACACCCTCAGCGGCGACGGTGGCGCCAACGTCCTCAGCGGCGGCACCGGCAACGACACCCTCAGCGGCGGCCTCGGCGCCGACACCTTCCGCTTCGACATGCTGCCGAACGCCGCGACCAACCGCGACACGATCAGCGACCTCAACGTCCTCGACGACACGATCGAACTAGAGAACGCGATCTTCAACTCGCTGCCGAACGGCCCGCTGGCCGCCACCTCGTTCCGCTCCGGTGCCGGGGTCACCGCCGCCGCCGACGCCGACGACTACCTCATCTACGACACCACCAGCGGCGCGCTCTACTACGACGCGAATGGCAACACCGGCGCCGGCCCGGTGCAGGTCGCCACGCTCGCCAGTGGCCTCGCCCTGAGCCACCTCGACTTCCTCGTCACCTGAAGTCGGCAGTCACTGCCGCCGCTCGCCGGCGGCAGTGACTGCCAGCCAAAGCGCCGCGGGCAAAGCCGGAGCAGGCCCAGCGCGAGCCCGTCCCGCGGCGGCCACCGGCTGTGCCAGAGCCCGCCCTGTATGATCCACGTAAGAAGCAAATCGCTTCCCCACGACGCTGGTCCTTCTGCTAGATTCGATCCCCGGCAACACCGCCAGCCGCCGACCGGATTCCCGGTGGCGGCAGCGGCCCACCGTTCGGGCGCGCCGCCTTGGTCCGTCCGTGGCGGGTGTTTTCTGCGGGAGGATGGGTTCCGTGCTCGGATGCGGTTCGCGTGCATCGCGCTCGGTCGGCGGCTTCGCCGCCGCCTTCGCGTCCGCGCTGCAACCGCCGCACAGCCACTCGCACAGCCACTCCGACAGCGACCGCGGCACGCGCGGCAGATTCCCGGCCAGACCCGCGCACGCGGCGAACCCCGCCGGCGGCGGGCTTCGTCGCCCACCGCGCCCGGGTCGGCCAGCACACCATGACCCGATACACCCCGGAGGAATGCAATGAAGCGAACCCTGGTCCTCATCGATCACCGCGTTGCCGATCGCCCGGCGCTCGTCGCGAGTCTGCCCTCGGACAGCGAATGGCGCAACGCCAAAGCGTTCGCCGCGCTGCGCGCCGACGCTCGGTCGTTACCTGGGGCGATGCCGCCTCCGGTGGCGACAGTTCCGCCGTCGCGGTGCAACTCGGCGGCGCGCTCGACGGTCGCGGCAAGGCTAGCGGGGTGCGTCTGCACGGCGCGATAGAGCACGGTACGCTCGGGCCGGCGACGGCGATAGACGGCAGTGCGAGCGGGTGCGCTCGGGTCACCCGCGATGGCCGCGCGCACCTCGGTCGCGTGTGGGTTTAGGCGCTGCGCATGCGGCGCCTCGCACACCTTGGCGGCACGTGCTGAAAAAGACCATAATGATCAATGGGTAACTGATCCAGGTCAACGGATTCGGGGGAAAGCTGTGTTACAAGATCTTCCAGCAAGAGCAACATTAACGGTCCAAGGTCGAAGCAGTGACCAAGTAGGAGGCTGAATTCGGAGCGGCGAGCACTCGCGTGCGGTCGCAAGAGGGGCTTCACGAGTGTTCGCCTGAGGTGTGCGCCATGACGATCGCTGCCGCGCGATGCTTGCGGCGAATCTGGTTGCCGGTTTGGTTGCCGGTTGCGCTCGTCCCATCCACAAGCCTTGAGTCCGGTCGTCGGGCTGACGCGCAAGGCAGCCCCGGCAGGCGAGGACGAACTCGTGGCACGACCGACTGGCGCATCCGTGTTCGCTGCTGGATCGCCGGCAGACTTTTTGGGCTCGTCCTTTCATTCGCACGAGGGGGCACGCGTTACCGGGCAATGAACGCTGCTCCCGGAACAATCCTTCCATCACCAGGGAGCACGACATGAGCACCTACAACGGGACAAGCGGCGACGATCCGCTTGCTGGAAGCGCTGGCAACGACGATATGCACGGTCTTGGCGGCAACGACACCCTTTATGGCGGGCTCGGCAACGACTTTCTTGACGGCGGTGATGGCGTCGACGGGCTCTACGGCCAAGAAGGTAACGACACCCTGACCGGCGGTGCGGGCATCGATTACTTCACTGTCTGGCACTGGGAAAACCCCGGCGACAGCTCGACCGACACCATCACCGACTTCACTGCGGGAACCAATGGCGACGTGATGTCGCTTCCCACTTGGCGTTTCAGCAACTACACGTCGGGCAGCAACCCCTTCGGCAGTGGCCACGCCCGCCTGACGCAGTCGGGTGCTGACACCCTGCTCGAGTTCGACGTCGATGGGCCGGGAGTAGGCGGGGGATTCCAGACTGCCGTCATTTTCACCAACGTCAGCAGATCAAGCCTAGTGTCGTACAACTTCGACGTTTGGAATCCCAACGTCGGGACTTCCGGGCCCGATCTTCTCGACGGTGGTGCAGACGACGAGGTCATTGAGGGTCTTGCTGGCGACGATACCTTGAACGGCTTTCCCGGCAACGACACCCTTGACGGCGGTTCCGGCAACGACAGCCTTGATGGCGGGCAGGGGAACGACGCGCTCTACGGTCAGGAAGGAAACGACACGCTGATCGGAGACGCGGGTGACGACAATCTCGACGGCGGGCTCGGCAACGACACCCTGACCGGAGGTGCGGGCAACGACTATCTTGACGGCCGGCTTGGCGACGACAGCCTCGATGGTGGCGAGGAGAACGACTCGCTCTTCGGCCAGGAAGGCAACGACACGCTGAGTGGAGGCGCGGGCGACGACTATCTCGATGGTGGGCTCGGCAACGACACCCTGAGCGGCGGCTCTGGTTCCGACCTCTTCAATATGTGGACCGCTCCAGACGACACATCGGTCGAGACGATCATCGACTTCACTCCGGGATCTGGTGGCGACCAGATCGACGTAGTCGCGTCATTCACCAACTACAAGCCGAACAGTAATCCTTTTGGCAGCGGTCACGCCCGCTTGACGCAGTCGGGCGCCAATACCCTGCTCGAGTTCGATCGCGATGGGCCGGGAGTCGGTGGCACGTTCCAGACGGCGGCCATTCTCAACAACGTGAGCAAGTCGAGCCTGGTTTCTTCGAACCTGCAAGGCTGGGATCACAATGTCGCAACTCCGTACGACGACCTGCTTGCCGGCACCCTCAGCAACGATGACCTCAACGGCCGTGCCGGCAACGACACGCTGAATGGCCTCGCGGGCAACGACACGCTCTATGGCGGGCTGGGCAACGACACGCTGACCGGCGGTGCGGGCAGCGATGGCTTCTCCGTCTGGCATGAGTCCGGCGACAACTCGACCGACACGATTACCGACTTCACTCCGGGCAATGGTGGCGACTTCATCAGCGTGCTTCCCTCCTGGCTTTTCACCAACTTCACACCGGGCAGCAACCCCTTTGGCAGCGGCCATGCCCGCCTGACGCAGTCGGGTGCCAACACCCTGCTCGACTTTGACCTCGATGGCCCGGGAGTCGGCAGCGCATTCCAGACGGCGGTCATTCTGAACAACGTCAGCAAGTCGAGCCTCTTGTCGTCGAGCCTGGGTGGCTGGAGTCCCAATGTCGGGACTCCGAGCCCCGAGTTGTTTGCCGGCACGCACGGTAACGACGAGTTCGACGGCCTTGCCGGCAACGACACGCTGAACGGCCTCGCGGGCAACGACACGCTCTATGGCGGGCACGGCGACGACCGGATTGACGGCGGTGCAGGTGCCGATACGATGGAGGGTGGCATTGGCGGCGACACCTACGTCGTTGATGATCCCGGCGATGTGGTGCGGGAGAACTCGCTGCTCCTCGTCTCGTCTACGGTCGCCGGGGCGCAGGGGAACGCTGGTAGTTACGCCGGGGCGTTTTCTGCCGACGGGCGCTACGTCGTCTTCCAAAGCGGGGCGAGCAACTTCGTCGACGACGATACGAACGGCGACTGGGACATCTTCGTCAAGGATTTGCCGACGGGGGCGATCCAGCGGGTGTCAACCGACTCGACCGGGGTGCAGGGGAGCCGGGGCAGCCACGACGCGTCGTTCTCTTCCGACGGGCGCTACGTCCTTTTCGAGAGCGAGGCCATCAACCTCGTCGTCGGCGATTGGAATCGGTACACCGACATCTTCGTCAAGGACCTGCAGACGGGGGCGGTCCAGCGCGTGTCGACCGACTCGACCGGCGCGGAGGCGAACTCTGGCAGCTACGGCGCGTCGTCTTCTGCTGACGGGCGGTATGTCGTCTTCCATAGCTGGGCCAGCAACCTCGTTGTCGGCGATTGGAACTGGGGCAACAGCGACATCTTTGTCAAGGACCTGCAGACGGGGGCGATCCAGCGCGTGTCGACCGACTCGACCGGGGCGGAGGCGAACGCTGGCAGCGAAGGGGCTTCGTTTTCTGCTGACGGGCGCCACGTTGCCTTCGCGAGCTATGCCAGCAACTTGGTCGCCGGCGATACGAACGGGCAACCGGACATCTTCGTCAAGGACTTGCAGACGGGGGGGATCCTGCGCGTGTCGACTGACTCGACTGGGGCGGAGGCGAACTCTGGCAGCGAAGGGGCCTCGTTTTCTGCTGATGGGCGCCACGTTGTCTTCGCGAGCTACGCCAGCAACCTCGTCGCCGGCGATACGAACGGGCAACGGGACATCTTCGTCAAGGACTTGCAGACGGGGGCGATTCTGCGCGTGTCGACCGACTCGACCGGGGCTCAGGGGGGGGGTGACAGCCGCGGCGCGTCGTTTTCCACTGACGGGCGGTACGTCGTGTTCGAGAGCGCGGCCAGCAATCTGGTGGCCGGCGATACGAACGGGCTCCGCGACGTCTTCGTCAAGGACCTGCAGACGGGGGCGATCCAGTGCGTGTCGAACGGGTCGACCGGGGCGCAAGGGAACTCTGGCAGCACCAACGCTTCGTTCTCTGCCGACGGGCGCCACATCCTCTTCTCAAGCGACGCCAACGGGCTGGTCGAAGGCGACCAGGACAATGATTCCGACGTCTTCGTGGTGGAGAATCCTTTCCGGGGGGATCCGGATACGGTGCATTCGTCGGTCAGTTATGCGCTGCCCACGGGAGTCGAGAACCTCATTCTCACCGGCGCCAATGGCATCGATGGGACCGGAAATGCGCTGGCCAACACGATCACCGGAAACGGGAACGCCAACGTCCTCAACGGCGGCAGCGGCGCCGACACCCTCGATGGCGGCTCGGGGAGCGATCGCCTCTGGGGCGGCACTGGCGCCGACAGCCTGATTGGCGGTGACGGCTCCGACCAGTACTACGTTGACCACGCCGGCGACAGCGTCACCGAAACCAACGCCAACCCCGCCACCGGAGGCACCGACCAAGTCTTCAGCTCGCTCGCCGCCTACACGCTCGGCGCGAATGTCGAGAACGGCCGCATTCTTGCCGCCGGCATCGCCAGCCTCACCGGCAACGACCTCGACAACCTCCTCTACGGCGGCAGCGGCAACAACCTACTTGACGGCGCCGGCGGCAACGACACCGCGAGCTACCTCTACGGCGTCAGCAGCGGCGTCAGCGTCAGCCTCGCCATCGCCGGCCCGCAGGCGACCGGCGGTTCCGGCAGCGACACCCTGGTCGGCATCGAGAACCTCAGCGGCTCGATCCACGCCGACACGCTGACCGGCGATGGCAACGCCAACCGGCTCGAAGGCGCCAGCGGCAACGACACCCTGGCTGGTGGTGCCGGCGACGACACCCTCGACGGCGGCCTCGGCGCCGACAGCCTGATCGGTGGCGACGGCTCCGACCAGTATTACGTGGATCATGCCGGTGACCGCGTCACGGAGACCAATGCCAACCCCGTCAGCGGCGGCACCGACCAAGTCTTCAGCAGCCTCGCGGCCTACACCCTCGGTGCCCACATCGAAAACGGCCGCATTCTCGCCACCGGCGCCGCCAACCTCACCGGCAACGCCCTCGACAACCGCCTCGACGCCGGCACCGGCGCCAACCTCCTTGACGGCGCCGGCGGCAACGACACCGTCAGCTACCTCCACGGCGCCAGCAGCGGCGTCAACGTCAGCCTCGCCATCCTCGGCGCGCAGGCCACCGGCGGCTCCGGCAGCGACACCCTGATCGCCATCGAGAACCTCGGCGGATCGAACTACGACGACACCCTGCGCGGCGACGGCAACGCCAATGTTCTCAGCGGCGCCGGTGGCAACGACTTCCTCGATGGCGGCGCCGGCAACGACACCCTTGACGGTGGCGCCGGCAACGACCGCCTCTGGGGCGGCACCGGTGCCGACAGCCTGATCGGCCGTGACGGCTCCGACTCCTATTACGTCGACCACGCCGGCGACAGCGTCAGCGAGACCAATGCCAACCCGGCAACGGGCGGCACCGACCAGGTCTTCAGCTACCTCGCCGCCTACACCCTCGCCACGCATATCGAGAACGGCCGCATCCTTGCCACCGGTGCCGCGAACCTCACCGGCAACGCCCTCGACAACCTCCTCGACGCCGGCACCGGCGCCAACCTCCTCGACGGCGCCGGCGGCAACGACACCGTCAGCTACCTCTACGCCGTCAGTGGCAGCGGCGTCAGCGTCAGCCTCGCCCTTGCCGGCGCCCAGACCACAGGCGGCTCCGGCAGCGACACCCTCACGGGAATCGAGAACCTCACCGGCTCGACCTACGACGACACCCTCACCGGCGACGGCAACGCCAACCGCCTCACCGGCGCGCAGGGCAACGACTTCCTCAACGGCGGTGCCGGCAACGACACCCTCGACGGCGGCGCCGGCAACGACCGCCTCTGGGGCGGCACTGGCGCCGACAGCCTGATCGGTGGTGACGGCTCCGACTTCTACTACCTCGACGACGCCGGCGACAGCGTCAGCGAGACCAACGCCAACCCGGCAACCGGCGGCACCGACCAGGTCCTCAGCTACCTTGCCAGCACCACCCTCGGCGCCCACATCGAGAACGGCCGCATCCTCGCCACCGGCGTCGCCAACCTCATCGGCAACGCCCTCGACAACCTCCTCGACGCCGGCAGCGGCGCCAACCTCCTCGACGGCGCCGGCGGCAACGACACCGTCAACTATCTCTACGCCGTCAGCGGCAGCGGCGTCAGCGTCAGCTTGGCCCTCAGCGGCGCACAGGCCACCGGCGGCTCCGGCAGCGACACCCTCACGGGAATCGAGAACCTCAGCGGCTCCACCTACGACGACACCCTCACCGGCGACGGCAACGCCAACCGCCTCAACGGCGCCCAGGGCAACGACTTCCTCAATGGCAACGCCGGCAACGACACTCTCGACGGTGGCGCCGGCAACGACACCCTCTGGGGCGGTACCGGTGCCGACAGCCTGAGCGGCGGCGACGGCAACGACTCCTACTACGTCGACCACGCCGGCGACAGCGTCAGCGAGAGCAACGCCAATCCCACCACCGGCGGCATCGACCAGGTCTTCAGCTACCTCGCCGCCTACACCCTCGGCGCCCACATCGAGAACGGCCGCATCCTCGCCACCGGCACCGCCAGCCTGAGCGGCAACGCCCTCGCCAACCTCCTCTACGCCGGAACCGGCGCCAACGCCCTCGACGGTGCCGGCGGCAACGACACCGCCAGCTACCTCTACGGCGTCAGCGGCAGCGGCGTCACCGCCAGCCTCGCCAGCGGCGCCGCCACCGGCGGCTCCGGCAGCGACACCCTCACCGGCATCGAGAACCTCGTCGGCTCGGCCTACGCCGACACCCTCAGCGGCGACGGCGGCGCCAACGTCCTCAGCGGCGGCAACGGCAACGACACCCTCAGCGGCGGCCTCGGCGCCGACACCTTCCGCTTCGACACCCTGCCGAACGTCGCGACCAATCGCGACACGATCAGCGACTTCAACGTCGTCGACGACACGATCGAACTCGAGAACGCGATCTTCACCTCGCTGCTGAGCCCCGGCACCCTCGCCGCCACCTCGTTCCGCTCCGGAGCCGGGGTCATCGCCGCCGCCGACGCCGACGACTTCGTCATCTACGACAGCACCAGCGGCGTGCTGTACTACGACGCCAACGGCAACGCCGGAGGCGGCCCCGTGCAGATCGCCAGTCTCGGCAGCGGGCTCTCGTTGAGCAACCTCGATTTCGTGGTCACGTGAACGCCCCGCAGGCTCGGTCCAGTCCCGGCTCGCCGCGGCGGCGACCACCGGCCGTCGGGCCGCCGTGTCGCCGGTGGCCGGCGAAGCGTGAGAATTCTACTGTCGCAGGGTATCCAAAGGTCCCGGCTCGCTGTATGGTCTTTCTGTGGGTGGTTCGATGAGGAAGGTGCGAACGACTCATGCTCGCCTGCCACAGCAGCAAGAGAAAGCGAGCCCGCTGGCGGCGAGGCTGCTGGTTTTCACGTATCGAGCAACCGGTCAGCACGTCCAGGAGCGGCGACAGATGTCGAGCGAGCAGGGGCCCGCGCGGTCATGTCAGCGGACGAGACCGCTTGCGGGCGTCGGCGAAGCGCTTCCCCCTGTGTTCGCGGCGCGCGGCGCGGGCGAGAAGACGGAGGGGGCTGTGCGAGGCAGCACCTTGCCGACCGCAGGTGACCGCATGATCTGCCGCGCTCGGCGGGCACGCAGGCGGCTGGCTGCTTCGGTGCAGCGCTGGGACGCGGCGCACCGTAACGCCTTTCCTGCGTGCCAGAGCAGCGACCACAGCGTCGTGCGGGGCGCTCCGTGTGCCGCCGGCGAAGCCTCGAATGAACGCCTCCCGATGCGCGAGAAAACCCGCATCCCGGCATCCAAGGGCCACTGTGGGTGCGTGCCTGCCGGCGCCCACTACCGGCTCGACGGGCAAGACTGTGCCAGCGCTCGGCGCGTGCCCGACCGCTACTGCGGCCGGGGCATCTGCGAGCGGGCCGAGACCAGGTCTGAAGATGTCGGCGACGCAGATTGTGTTGTGGGGACAGAGGGAACTCATCACGGAGATTCGGCGCGATGAGGAAGGGAGCGCACGACCGGACAGCAGAACGTTCCGGTTCGGCAGATTCCGAACAACGTGCTGTCGATCTCCGCGGCTCGCCCGATCGGCCCCGGCGAGCTGAAATCTCCGTACGGCCACCACTTGATCGATCTGATCGACGGACGGACCAGTGGTCGCGACCGTTGCCGCCGATGGCGCGGCACCGATTCGCAACCCTTGGCTCGCTCCCTCGGATAGCAGTGTGGCGGCGATTCATCGGACTCCGGTTCATCCGGTCGCACGACCACCTGATCCATCCGGAGGGGCTTGCAGACCTGCGGCAGTGCACCTCCGGTCGCTGTCTTGCTGCCATGAGCAGGCCGGCGCTGCCCGGCCAGAATCCATTTTCCACACCAACCCTGTCATCAATGAGGAGCAGAGCATGAGTACCTATGACGGAACTCCGGGTAACGATTCGCTCACGGGAGGTGCCGGCAACGACAGCTTGAATGGTCTGGCTGGCGACGACAGACTCTACGGCGGGCTCGGCGACGATAGCCTTTATGGTGGGGATGGCGTTGATCAACTTTACGGCCAGGAAGGCAACGACACACTCGCCGGGGGTCAAGGGGTTGACTACTTCTGTCTCTGGTGGACGGTCGAGGATCACTCGGCCGACACGATCACCGACTTCGCGGCTGGAACGAGTGGCGACAGGCTTCTCTTTCCGTATTGGCGGTTTACCAACTATTCGGTGGACCGCAGCGACCCTTTCATAACCGGTCACGCGCACCTGACGCAGGTGGGTCCAGACACGCGCCTGGAACTGGACATGGACGGTGCCAACGGTCCGGGAGCTTTGGAGCTTGCGGCGATCCTGCAGAATGTGAACAAAGCTGCTCTGCTCGGCCAGAACTTCGGCGACAATTGGTCGTGGTGGAGTCCACAGGCGCTCATCGGTACGGCAGGTCCCGATGTGCTGGCCGGAACGGTTGCCAGCGATGTGATCCAAGGGCTCGCCGGTGACGATACGCTGACCGGAGGCGCGGGTGCCGATACGTTCTACGTCTGGGATACCAGCGGGGATCGCTCGGCCGATACCATCACCGACTTCACGGCCGGAGCGGGCGGCGACCGGCTCCGCATCCCGGAGTTGAGGTTCACCCACTATTGGTGGTATGGGCTTGATCCCTTCACGACGGGCCACGCGCGCCTGACGCAGGCAGGCCCGGACACGCACCTGGAGCTGGACCTGGACGGTGCCGCGGGCCCCGGAGCCTTCGAGCTTGCGGCGACCCTGCAGAATGTCAGCAAGGCGGCTCTGGTCGGCCAGAACCTTGGCGGCGAGAGCTGGGACGTCCAGGCGATCATCGGTACGGCAGGGCCGGATGTGCTGACCGGGACGGCTGCCAGCGATGTGCTTCGGGGGTTCGTCGGCGACGACACGCTGACCGGCGGCGCGAGTGCCGATACGTTCTACGTCTGGGATAGCACCGGGGATCGCTCGGCCGATACGATCACCGACTTCACGGCCGGAGCGGGCGGCGACCGGCTCCGCATCCGGGAGTCGAGGTTCACCAACTATTCGTCGTATGGGGATGATCCCTTCACGACGGGCCACGCGCGCCTGACGCAGGTAGGCACGGACACGCACCTGGAGCTGGACCTGGACGGTGCCGAGGGTCCTGCATCCTTCGCGCTTGCGGCGACGCTGCAGAATGTCAGCAAGGCGGCTCTGGTCGGCGAGAACCTTGGCGGCCAGCGCTGGAACGTGCATGCGCTCATCGGTACGGCAGGGCCGGATGTGCTGACCGGAACGGCTGCCAGCGAAGTGGTTCGAGGGCTCGCCGGCGACGACACGCTGACCGGCGGCGCGGGTGCCGATACGTTCTACGTCTGGGATACCAGCGGGGATCGCTCGGCCGATACGATCACCGACTTCACGGCCGGAGCGGGCGGCGACTGGCTCCGTATCCCGGAGTCGAGGTTCACCAACTATTCGTCGTATGGGGATGATCCCTTCACGACGGGCCACGCGCGCCTGACGCAGGTAGGCACGGACACGCACCTGGAGCTGGACCTGGACGGTGCCGAGGGTCCCGCATCCTTCGCGATTGCGGCGACGCTGCAGAATGTCAGCAAGGCGGCTCTGGTCGGCGAGAACCTTGGCGGCCAGCGCTGGAACGTGCATGCGCTCATCGGTACGGCAGGGCCGGATGTGCTGACCGGAACGGCTGCCAGCGAAGTGGTTCGAGGGCTCGCCGGCGACGACACGCTGACCGGCGGCGCGGGTGCCGATACGTTCTACGTCTGGGATAGCAGCGGGGATCGCTCGGCCGATACGATCACCGACTTCACGGCCGGAGCGGGCGGCGACCGGCTCCGTATCCCGGAGTCGAGGTTCACCAACTATCCATGGTATGGGTATGGGCGTGATCCCTTCATCACGGATCACGTGCGCCTGACGCAGGTAGGCCCGGACACGCACCTGGAGCTGGACCTGGACGGTGCCGGGGGTCCCGGAGCCTTCGAGCTTGCGGCGACGCTGCAGCATGTCAGCAAGGCGGATCTGGTCGGCCAGAACCTTGGCAACGAGAGCTGGAACGTGCAGGCGCTCATCGGTACGGCAGGGCCGGATGTGCTGACCGGAACGGCTGCCAGCGAAGTGGTTCGAGGGCTCGCCGGCGACGACATGCTGACCGGCGGCGCGGGTGCCGATACGTTCTACGTCTGGGATACCAGCGGGGACCGCTCGGCCGATACGATCACCGACTTCACGGCCGGAGCGGGCGGCGACCGGCTCCGCATCCCGGAGTCGAGGTTCACCAACTATCCGTCGTATGGGGGTGATCCCTTCACGACGGGCCATGCGCGCCTGACGCAGGCTGGCCCGGACACGCTATTGGAGCTGGACCTGGACGGTGCCGGGGGGAGCGGAGTCTTCGAGCTTGCGGCGACCCTGCAGAATGTCAACAAGGCGGCCCTGGTCGGCGAGAACCTTGGCGGCGAGAGTTGGGACGTGCAGGCGATCATCGGTACGGCAGGGCCGGATATGCTTGTCGGCACCCCGGCAAGCGAGGTGATCAGAGGTCTGGGCGGCAACGATACCCTGCATGGAGGAGCCGGTAACGACACGCTGGACGGTGGTCCCGGCATCGACGTCGCCAGCTACTCCAGCACCAACGCCGGCGTCACCGTTTCCCTGACGACTCCCAGTGTTCCAAGAGACGCGACCAGCGCCGATGTCGATACGCTGATCGGCCTCGAGGACCTCATCGGCAGTGGTTTCAACGACGCGCTGACCGGTGACGCCGGCAACAACTCACTGCAAGGCGGCGCAGGCGACGATAGCCTGCTCGGTGGCCTCGGTGACGATACGCTGGACGGCGGCGCCGGAACCGACCTCGCCAGTTATGACGGTGCGAGCGCCGGCGTCACCGTGACTCTGGCGACTCTCGGTGCGCAACAAAACACGGGTAGTGCGGGTATCGACACCCTGATCGGCGTCGAGGACGTCATCGGCAGCGGCTTCAACGACTCTCTGACCGGTGACGCCGGCAACAACTCGCTGCAGGGCGGCGCCGGCAACGACACGCTGCAGGGCGGTCTTGGCAACGACATACTCGACGGCGGCGCCGGTACCGACACTGCCCGTTACTCCGATGCCACCGCCGGTGTCGTCATCACCCTGGCGATGCCTGGCATGCAGCAGGACACCATCCATGCTGGCGTGGACATCCTGCTCGGCGTCGAGAATCTTGTCGGCAGCCACTTCAATGACTCCCTGACCGGTGACGCCAACAGCAACGTGCTGCAAGGCGGGTTCGGCAACGACACTCTTGACGGCGCTGGCGGCACCGACACCGCCAGCTACTCCGACGCCACCGCCGGCGTCACCGTCACCCTGGCCACGCCCGGCTTGGAACAGAATACGGTCAATGCCGGACTTGACCGGCTGGACGGCATCGAAGACCTCATTGGCAGCGGGTTCAATGACTTGCTGACGGGTGACGCCGGCGATAATTCCCTGGATGGCGGCACCGGTGGCGATAGCCTGATCGGCGGCGACGGATCCGACATCTACTACGTCGACAACATCGCTGACCTCGTCACCGAGACCAACGCCGACCCAGTGACCGGCGGTACTGACCAGGTCTTCGTCGACCTTGCCAGCTACACCCTCGGCGCGCACATCGAGAGTGGCCGCGTTCTGGCGAGCGGTGCAGCGAACCTTGCCGGCAACAGCCTCGACAACCTCCTTGAGGCCGGACGTGGCAACAACCTTCTCGACGGCGCCGGCGGCAACGACACTGTCAGCTACCTCTACGCCGTCAATGGCACCGGCGTCAGCGTCAGTCTCGCCATCGCCGGATCACAGGTGACCGGTGGCTCCGGCAGCGACACCCTCGTGGCGATCGAGAACCTCGTCGGCTCGATCTACGATGACACCCTCTTCGGCGATGGCGGTGCCAACCACCTCAGCGGCGCCGAGGGCAGCGACATCCTCGACGGTGGTGGCGGAGCGGACGTCATGCGCGGCGGGCCGGGGTCGGACACCTATGTGGTGGACAACGTCGGGGACAAGGTCGAAGAAAGCTCTTCTTCCCACGTGCAGCCGTTGCGGCAGGTCTCGACGGCAGCGGACGGATCACCGGGGAACAACCACAGCTACCATCCGTCGCTCTCGATCGATGGCCGCTACGTGCTTTTCGAGAGTCTCGCCAGCTTGCTCGTCGCTGGTGACACCAACGGCCATCTGGATATCTTCATCAAGGACGTGGAAAGCGGCGCAGTGCGGCGGGTGTCGACGGGCGCCACTGGCGAACAGGCGAACGGATCGAGTTCGGGCGCACAGTTCTCGGCCGACGGGCGCTACGTGGTTTTCCGCAGCGACGCCAGCAATCTTGTCGCCGGCGACACGAACGACGCGCAGGACATCTTCGTCAAGGACCTGCAGACGGAAGACATTCGGCGCGTGTCGACGGACGCCACCGGCAACCAGGCGAATCACGGCAGTGACGGCGCGTCGTTCTCGGCAGATGGTCGCTACGTGCTTTTCGCGAGCGACGCGGACGATCTGGTCGCCGATGACAGCAACGGCCATTCGGACATCTTCGTCAAGGACCTGCAGACCGGCGGGATCCAGCGGGTGTCGACCGATGCCGCCGGTGGACAGGCGAACCGGGGTAGTGAGGGCGCGTCGTTCTCGGCTGATAGCCGCTACGTCCTTTTCGAAAGCAACGCGGACAATCTCGTCGCCGAAGACGCGAACGACTACAGCGACATCTTCGTCAAGGATCTGCAGACGGGCGGGATCGAGCGCGTTTCCGGCGGCCTGGACGCTATTGAATATGTCGGTTGGTATTCTCGAGGCGGGCACACGAATGCCTCGTTCTCTGCCAGCGGGAAGCAAGTGGTTTTCACGAGCTTCGTTGAGTTCTTCCATCCCGACGCCGGGCAGCTCAGTTCCAGCGTCATAACGATCGTTGATCTGGAAGACGGTGCACTGCGGAGCTTCGATGCCGAGCCTGCTCTCCGGGGCGAAATCGTCCCTCGTGCATCGTTTTCCGTCGACGGTCGTTACCTGGTCTTCGATGAACGTGTCGGGGTTGCGGGTGCAGGGGCGTCCTACGGGGAATGGGTGGCGGACGACTGGGACGTGTTCGTCAAGGACTTGCAGAACGACACGGTTCGTCGTGTTGCCGAGGGAGGAGGGAGACATGGTCCGCCGCGCTTCGCCGCCGACGGGCAGCACGTGGTCTTCGGCGGCGACGCGATCAACCTCGTCGAGGATCCCGCACCCACCGGGTACTCGGACATCTTCGTTGCGCCGAACCCATTCCTGGTCGACGACGGAGTCGATACGGTCCTGTCCTCACTGAGCTACACACTGCCCGCCAACGTCGAGAACCTGGTCCTCGCCGCTGGCGCGTACACTGCGCTCGACGGGACTGGCAACGAACTGGCCAATAGCCTGACCGGGAACGACGGCAACAACGTGCTTGACGGAGGCGGGGAGGGCGACCGGCTGACCGGCGGCGGTGGGGACGACACCTACTGGGTGGACTCCCCGGCTGATCGGGTCATTGAATTCGCGGGAGGTGGCAACGACAGCGTCCTCGCATCCTGCACATTTGCGCTCGCCGATCACGTCGAAGCCCTCACGCTCAGCGGCAGCGCGGACATCGACGGGGAAGGCAACACACGGGCCAACATGGTGCTCGGCAACAGCGGGGCGAACGTCCTTGACGGTCATGGTGGTGACGACACGATCAGCGGTGGAGACGGCTCTGATCGGCTGTTCGGCAGCGAAGGTAACGATGCGCTCAACGGCGGCGCGGGTGCCGATGAGTTGCTGGGTGGTGCTGGCAACGACACCCTCGACGGCGGCAGTGGGGGCGATGTTCTTGAGGGCGGTTTGGGCGACGACATCTTCCTCGTCGATGAAAGCGCTGATCTGGTCCGCGAGACGCTGGAGCCCTCACCGTTGCGGATATCGGTCACCGGTTCCGGCGGGCAGGGCTACGGCCCTGGGGGCAGCCGAAGCGCGTCGTTCTCGGCAGATGGCCGCTACGTGCTTTTCGAGAGCGGCGCCAGCAACCTCGTTGGCGGCGATACCAACGGAAGCAGTGAAGTCTTCATCAAGGATCTGCAGACCGGCGCAGTCCGGCGCGTGTGGACGGCACTGGAAGAGTATAGCTATTTTCGCTACAGCTCCGACCCGTCGCTTTCGGCGGACGGGAATTACGTGGTTTTCACGAACGCGACTTGGGAATGGGGCTTCCGCACGATCGACGAAACCAGCAACGTCTTCATCATGGACCTGCGGACCGGGGTGACCCGATGCGTGTCGACCGATTCGACTGGCGGGCCGGAGCGCGGTACCAGTTCCGGTGCTTCCTTCTCTGCTGACGGGCGCTACGTGGTGTACCAAAGCTCGGCCATTGGCCAGTATTTTCACGGTATCTTCGTCAGGGACCTGCAGAGCGGTGCAACCCGCCGCGTGTCGACCGACGCCGCTGACCTGCCCGCGAATGGCGACAGCTCCCATGCCTCCTTCTCGGCCGACGGGCGCTACGTCGTCTTCCAGAGCCGAGGCAGCAATCTGGTGGCTGGTGACACGAACGGCGCCACCGACATTTTCGTCAAGGACCTGCTGACGGGTGGCATACAACGGGTTTCTTCCGACAGTGCTGGAACTGCCGGCAACGGGCGAAGCGGCAGCGCATCCTTCTCGGCAGACGGCCAGCGCGTCGTTTTCGAGAGTGAAGCGAACAACCTCGTCGCCGGCGACAGCAACGGCAGCAGTGACGTGTTCGTCCGCGACCTGCGCACCGGCGCCATCGAACGCGTGTCCACCGACTTCGCTGGAAATCAGGTCGACGGCGGCAGCGGTTCCGCTTCGCTGTCGACCGACGGGCGGTACCTGGTGTTTGCCAGCGTGGCGCCCAATCTGGTCGCCAACGATACCAATGGATGCAGTGACGTCTTTGTCAAGGATCTGCAGACCGGGGCGGTTCATCGTGTGTCGGCCAGCCTCGCTGGCGGGGAAGGCAATGCCGCCAGCTTTTCGCCGCGATTCTCGAGCGATGGTCGCTACATTCTCCTGACCAGCGACGCCAGCAACCTTGTTGGCGACGACACCAACGGCGCGACCGATGTCTTTCGGGTGTCCAACCCCTTTGTCGAGACCGGCGGCACCGATACGGTCATCGCGTCAATCGACTATGTCCTCCCGGACCGTGTCGAGCGCATCGTCCTCGCGGGGAGCGCTCACCTGAACGCGGGCGGCAATGGCGGCAACAATCTGTTGACCGGGAACGACGGGAACAATGTCCTCGATGGCGCAGGTGGCATCGACGCAGCCAGCTACGGTACGGCAAGCGCCGGCGTCACCGTTACTCTGGTCATGGCGGGCGTGCAACAGAACACGGGGCAAGCCGGAATCGATACCCTGATCGGCATCGAGGACCTGATCGGTAGCGGCTTCAACGACTTTCTGACGGGTGACGCCGACAACAACTCGGTGCAGGGCGCTGCCGGAGACGATGCGCTGCAAGGCGGTCCCGGCAACGACACCCTCGATGGCGGCACCGGCAACGACACCCTCGATGGCGGTGAAGGCAACGACCTTCTCTGGGGTGGCAGCGGCGCCGACAGTTTGCTCGGCGGCGATGGCTCGGACCTCTACTACGTGGACCATGCGGGCGACAGCGTCACGGAGACCGGTGCCAACCCCTTCACCGGCGGCACAGACCAGGTCTTCAGCACCCTCGCCGCCTACACCCTTGGTGCGCACGTCGAGGCCGGCCGTATCCTCTCGAGCGGCGCAGCGAGCCTCTCGGGTAACGATCTCGATAACGTCCTGTACGCCGGCCGCGGCAACAACGCCCTTGACGGCGCCGGTGGTGCCGACACCGTCAGCTACCTCTACGGCGCAAGCGGCAGCGGCGTCAGTGTCAGTCTGGCCATCGCCAGCGCCCAGGCGACCGGCGGTTCCGGCAGCGACACTTTGGTCGGGATCGAGAACCTCACGGGTTCCACCTACGACGACACTCTCGGCGGCGACGGCAACGCCAACTGGCTGGACGGCGGCAGCGGCAACGACACCCTGGCCGGCGGCAATGGCGACGACACCCTTTCCGGTAGCGTGGGCACGGACACCGCCAGTTACGCGGACGCCAGTAGCGGCGTCCGCGTCAGCCTCGTCCTCAGCGGTCCGCAGGCGACCGGCGGTTCCGGCAGCGACACGCTCATCGCCATCGAGGATCTCTCCGGCTCCAACCATGACGATACCCTGCGTGGCGACGGCAACGCCAACCGCCTCGACGGCGCGCAGGGCAACGACTTCCTCAATGGTGCCGCCGGCAACGACACTCTCGACGGCGGCGGCGGAAACGACCGCCTGTGGGGCGACAGCGGCGCCGACAGCCTGATCGGCGGTGACGGCTCCGACTCCTACTACGTCGACGACGCCGGCGACAGCGTCAGCGAGAGCAACGCCAACCCGGCAACCGGCGGCACCGACCAGGTCTTCAGCTACCTCGGCGCCTACACGCTCACCGCCCACATCGAGAACGGCCGTATCCTTGCCACCGGCGCCGCCAACCTTGCCGGCAACGCCCTCGACAACCTCCTCGACGCCGGCACTGGCAACAACCTCCTCGACGGCGCCGGCGGCAACGACACCGTCAGCTACCTCTACGCCGTCAGCGGCATCGGCGTCAGCGTCAGCCTCGCCATTGCCGGCGCACAGGCGACCGGCGGCTCCGGCAGCGACACCCTTGCCGGCATCGAGAACCTCACCGGCTCCACGTACGATGACAGCCTCACCGGCGACGGCAACGCCAATCGCCTCAGCGGCGCACAGGGTAACGACACCCTCGACGGCGGTGCCGGCAACGACATCCTCGACGGCGGCGCTGGCAACGACCGCCTCCGGGGTGGCACCGGTGCCGACAGCCTGACCGGTGGCGACGGCTCCGACTCCTACTACGTCGACGACATTGGCGACGGCGTCAGCGAAGCCAACGCCAACCCGGCAACCGGCGGTACCGACGAGGTCTTGAGTACCCTGGCCGCCTACACCCTCGGCGCCCACATCGAGAACGGCCGCATTCTTGCCACCGGCGCTGCCACCCTCGTCGGCAACCCCCTCGACAACGTCCTCGGAGCTGGTAGCGGCAACAACGTCCTCGACGGCGTCGGTGGCAACGACACCGTCAGCTACCTCTACGGCGTCAGCGGCAGCGGCGTCCGTGTCAGCCTCGGCGTCAGTGGCGCACAGGCGACCGGCGGATCCGGCAGCGACAACCTCGTCAGCATCGAGAACCTGGCTGGCTCGACCTACGCCGACACCCTGACCGGCGACGGCAATGCCAACCGCCTCGAAGGAGGCTCTGGCGATGACTCGCTCGACGGCGGTGCCGGTAACGACACCCTTGACGGCGGCGCCGGCAACGACCGCCTCTGGGGCGGCACTGGTGCCGACAGCCTGCTCGGCGGCGACGGCTCCGACCTTTACTACGTTGACCACGCCGGCGACAGCGTCGCAGAAAACAACGCCAACCCCGCATCTGGGGGCACCGACCAGGTCTACAGCTTCCTCTCCGCCTACACCCTCACGGCGCACGTCGAGTGCGGCCGCGTCCTCTCGAGCGGCGCCGCGAACCTCACCGGCAACGATCTCGACAACCTGCTCTACGCCGGCAGCGGCAGCAACGTCGTCGAAGGCGCCGACGGCAACGACACCGTCAGCTACCTCTACGGCGGTCCCATCGGCGTCAGCGTCAGCCTCGCCATTGCGGGCGCGCAGGCGACCGGCGGCTCCGGCAGCGACACCCTCATCGCCATCGAAAACCTTACGGGGTCGAGCTACGACGACACGCTCGTCGGCGATGGCAACGCCAACCGCCTCGAAGGTGGCAACGGCAATGACACCCTGGGTGGTGGTGCCGGCAATGACACGCTTTCAGGGAGCTCGGGCAGCGACACCGCGAGTTACGCTGACGCCGCCAGCGGCGTCAGCGTCAGCCTCGCCATCGCCGGCGCCCAGGCGACCGGCGGTTCTGGCAGCGACACCCTGATGGCCATCGAGAACCTCGGAGGCTCGGCCTACGACGATACCCTGCGCGGCGACGCCAATGCCAACCGGCTCCACGGCGGGCAAGGCAACGACTTCCTCAACGGCGGCGCCGGCAACGACACCCTCGACGGCGGCGCCGGCAACGACCGCCTCTGGGGCGGCACTGGTGCCGACAGCCTGATCGGTGGTGACGGCTCCGACTTCTACTACCTCGACGACGCCGGCGACAGCGTCAGCGAGACCAACACCAACCCGGCAACCGGTGGCACCGACCAAGTCCTCAGCTACCTCGCCAGCACCACCCTCGGCGCCCACATCGAGAACGGCCGCATCCTCACCACCGGCGCCGCCAACCTCACCGGCAACGCCCTCGACAACCTCCTCGACGCCGGCACTGGCGCCAACCTCCTCGACGGCGCCGGCGGCAACGACACCGTCAGCTACCTCTACGGCGCCAGCAGCGGCGTCAGCGTCAGCCTCGCCCTTGCCGGCGCACAGGCGACCGGCGGCTCCGGCAGCGACACCCTCGCCGGCATCGAGAACCTCAGCGGCTCCACCTACGACGACACCCTCACCGGCGACGGCAACGCCAACCGCCTCACTGGCGCGCAAGGCAACGACTTCCTCAATGGCGGTGCCGGCAACGACACCCTTGACGGCGGCGCCGGCAACGACACCCTCTGGGGCGGCACCGGTGCCGACAGCCTGAGCGGTGGCGACGGCGCCGACCTCTACTATGTCGACCACGCCGGCGACAGCGTCAGCGAGACCAACGCCAATCCCGCCACCGGCGGCATCGACCAAGTCTTCAGCTCGCTTGCCGCCTACACCCTCGGCGCCCACATCGAGAACGGCCGCATCCTCGCCACCGGCGTTGCCAGCCTGAACGGCAACGGCCTCGCCAACCTCCTCTACGCCGGAGCCGGCAACAACCTCCTCGACGGCGCCGGCGGCAACGACACCGTCAGCTACCTCTACGGCGTCAGCAGCGGCGTCACCGCCAGCCTCGCCACCGGCACCGCGACCGGCGGCTCCGGCAGCGACACGCTGGTCGCGATCGAGAACCTCGTCGGCTCGGCCTATGCCGACACCCTCAGTGGCGACGGTGGCGGCAACGTCCTCAGCGGCGGCAACGGCAACGACACCCTCAGCGGCGGCCTCGGCGCCGACACCTTCCGCTTCGACATGCTGCCGAACGCCGCGACCAACCGCGACACGATCAGCGACTTCAACGTCCTCGACGACACGATCGAACTCGAGAACGCCATCTTCGCCTCGCTGCTGAGCCCCGGCACCCTCGCCGCCACCTCGTTCCGCTCCGGCGCTGGGTTCTCCGCAGCCGCCGACGTCGACGACTTCGTCATCTACGACAGCAGCAGCGGCGCGCTGTACTACGACGCCAACGGCAACGCCGGTTCCGCCCCTGTGCAGATCGCCAGCCTGGGCAGCGGGCTCACCTTGAGCAGCCTCGACTTCGTCATCACCTGAAGCCTGCCGCCGCTGCCGCCGCTTCCCCGCGGCAGCGGCACACGCCGGCCACCGCTTGTTCCCCGGAGAAAAAGACTGTAGCGTTATTCCCCAACGTTCCGCGCAGCTGCCCACAGGCTGGACTGGTCGCGCTGCGTCGACACCGGACGCAGCCCGATTCGGCAACGCACCATGCCGCTCGCCGCAGGCAGCGTCCATGACGGCGGAACCGCATGCGCGACGACCGCCGCTCCGCGCGGGCGAACGCGCAGCGAAGGGTGGAAACCCGGCACCGCATCACCGGCGCCAGGAAGCGGCGCCAACTGGAGGAGGTCACGACGCTTGGGAAAGTTCTGTCCCCCGCGCCTGCCGCGGGTGCTGGTGCGTGAGCGCCTGTTCCGGCTCATCGACGACGGGCTGCGGGCATCGGCCGTGTGGATCGCCGGTTGCGCCGGAGCCGGCAAGACCACCCTCATCAGCAGCTACCTCGATAGCCGACAACGGACCGCGTGCTGGTATCAGGTCGATCGCACCGACATCGATGCCGCCGGCTGCTGCCATTTCCTGCGGCAGGCGACCGGGAGCGCGACCGCTTCCGCCGCCGGCAGCATGCTGCCGCTCGATTCGCTGGCCGGGAGCGATCTGCGGGCCTTCTTCCGGCACTACTTTGCCGACCTCTACCGCGGATTTCCCGGCCCCGTCACACTGGTCTTCGACAACACGCAGGAGGCTCTTTCCTCGCCGACCTTCCGCGCGCTGGTCGTGGCCGCCATCGCCGAGGCGCCGGCAAGCGTCCGCCTGCTCGTCGCCAGCCGCGTGCGGCCGATGGCAGACTTCGCGCGCCTGCTTGCCAACGAGCATCTGGCCGTCCTCGACCCGGAACAACTCCCGTTCACCGAGGACGAATCGCTCGCCGTGCAGCGATTGGCGCGGCCGCTGGCCGGCACCCGCTCGCTGCGCGAGATGACCCGGCTGCACCAGCTCAGCCGCGGCTGGCCGGCCGGACTGAAGTTGCTGCTGCAGTTGCCGCAGGTTCCTGCCAGGAACCTGCAGGCCGACACCGCCGCCGACCAGGCCGCGCTCTTCGCCTACCTGGCGGGCGAGATCTTCGAGCAGCAACCGGCCGGCGTACAGCGCATGCTGCTTGAACTCGCGCACTTCCCGCGCATGAGTGCCCGCATTGCGGAGGATCTGTGCGGCAGCGCAGCAGCGGCAGAGGTACTGGCCGCGATGCATCACGACAGTCTCCTCACGACCCTGCACGGTAGCGGGGAACAGGCGCAGTACGAATTCCACCCGCTGCTGCGCGAGTTCCTGCGCCGCCGCGCCCTGGCGCAACTCGCCGGCGACGAGCAGGCACGCCTGCGCCGTCGCGCCGCAGCCCTGCTCATAGCGGCAGGCGACCTCGAGTCCGCCGCCCAGCTCCTGATCGACGGCCAGCACTGGGATGAGCTGCGCGAGCTGATCCGCAACGCCGCCGAATCGCTGCTGCGCATGGGAGCCCACCGCACCCTCGCCGACTGGCTGCAGGCGCTGCTCCCCGAACTGCGCGACGACGACCCCTGGTTGTCCTACTGGTACGGCGAAGCCGAACTGCACTTCGACCCACCGCTGGCACAGGAGCGCTTTGCGCGGGCCTACCGGCTGTTCCGCGAGCGCCGCGATGGCGACGGCGCCTATCTCGCCTGGTCGGCGAGCGTCGACCTGATCTGCCTCGAGTGGGCCGACTTCAGCCAGCTCGATTGCTGGCTGGATGAGGTGACAACACTGCGCGGGTTTTTCGGTGACCCACCGGCCGCGCTGCACGAACGCTTCACGGCGAGCATCTTCAGCGCGCTGATGTTCCGCCGACCGCAGGACCCGGACATCGGCGTCGTCGAACAGCGCCTGCTGGGTCTCGTCGAGCAGTGCGCCGACCCCGGCCGGCGCTTGCTTCTTGGCTGCAACCTGCATATCTACTACGCCGCCTGCGTCGGCCGCCACACGGAACTCGAGCGGCTGATGAATGCCCTGCGGCCGCCCGACGCAGCCGCTCTGCCGCCGGTCTTCGCAGTTCTCTGGGAAGCGCTGCAGGCGATGCACGACTGGCGCCATGGGTGTTGCGCGCAGACGATCAGCACGGTTACGCGGGCGGTTCGCCTGGCGCGCGAGCACGGCTTGCGGATGTGGGACTTCCTGCTCGCCGCACTCGAGGTGTATGGGTGGATCAACGATGGCTTCGCCGACCGCGCACAGTTGGCGTTGCAGCGCTTCGAGCGGATGATCGAACCGCGGCGCAAGGTCGATCTGGCGCACTTCGACTACCTGAAGACGCTGGCACGACTCGTCGCCGGCGACCGCGTCGGCGCGCTTGCCGCCGCCGAGTCGGCAAATGCCATCGCCGATCGCTACGGCGGAACACATCAGCACGCGCTGGGTCGTCTGTCACTGGCGCAGGCGCTGCACGCCTGCGGGCGGGCCGGCGAAGCCTGGCGGGCGCTCGCGAGTGCCCGCCGCTACGGCGATCTGATGCAGGGTGAGATCATCCGCTACGAGATCGACCTGTGTGAAGCGACTTTCGCCCTCGCTGCCGGCGACGAAGCGCGCTGCGCCGGCGCGCTGCAACGTGCCTTCACCGTCGGCGCGCGGCAGGATTACCGCAACCACCACCACTTCTTTCCGAGCGAGATGGCCCGCCTCTGTGCCTTCGCCCTCGAACACGACATCGTCCCCGACTTCGCCGGCCGCCTGATCGGCATCCGGCGCCTGAAGCCGCCGCGCATCGATCTGCCGCAGTGGCCATGGCACGTGCGCATTCACACCCTGGGGCGCTTCAGCCTGGTCGTCGCCGGACAGCCGATCAGCGCGACCGACGGTCTGCAGCAGAAGCCGCTCGAACTGCTGCGCGTCCTCATCGCACTGGGCGGCCGAGCGATCCGGATCAGCGAAGTGATCGGCGAGATCTGGCCGGCGGACGCGACGATCGACGGCGAGTGCCGCGCACCGAAGAGGCGGAGCCGGCGTCCGCCGTTGGTCGCGGGCGAGGCGGCGGCGGTCGGCAGACGCGAGCGCGGCGCTTTCGACAGCACTCTCTCGCGGCTGCGGCGGATCCTCGGCGGCGACGGCGAGCCCGATGACCTGGTTCTGGTCGAGGACGGGCTGCTGCGGCTCAATCCCGACCGCTGCTGGGTCGACCTCTGGTGTTGCCAGCGTTCGCTGGGAAAGCTCCGCGCGCTGCTCGATGCGCCCGAGCCACCGCCGGCGGCGGAGCTGCTGGTGCCCGCACGCGAGCTTCTGCGCCACTACCACGGCGACTTCCTGGCCCGCGAAGCGCCGCTGCCGTGCGTCACCCGCCTGCGCGACGACCTGCGCCAGCAAGTGGTCAGCACTCTTGCCGATCTCGCCGCCGTCCTCTGTCGCGCCCGCTTGCACGACGAGGCGGCGAAGCTGTACGAACGGGCGACGGCGATCGACCCCTGCCGCGAGCGGCTGTACCGCGAGTGGATGACCTGCCTGCAGCAGCAGGGCGAAGTCGCGGAAGGACTGCGCGTCTACCAGCGCTGCCGCGAGGTGCTCGCCGATCGCCTCGGCAGTCGCCCGTCCCCCGCCACGGAAGCGGTTCGCCACGCGCTCGCGGCAACATCCTGCGGCGCCGGCGACCGCGACTGAGAGGTCGCCCGGTCGATCGCCAGGGCAAAGGCAGCCATCGTCCCCGCAGGCCGCCGATATTCCCAGGGCCGTACAGCTCGCGGCCGACATCGAGGAATGATCGTGGTTGAGAAAATCCGTGTTGCCGACCTTCCCGAGTCCGATGCGGCCGAACACTTCGACAGCGCACGTGATTGCCGAGTATCTGAGGGCGATGATCGAGGACGGGGATCCCGCTTTGCTGGCGGCTGTCCTGGGCGACATTGCCCGAGCGCGCGGCATGACCGAGATTGCCAAGGCATCCGGGATTGGCCGTGAGGACTTGTACAAGGCACTTCGTCCGGGTGCCCAGCCGCGCTTCGACACCATCGCCAGGGTGTGCGCTGCCTCATCGGTTGTCACCTTCACACCTGCAGTGGCCCGGCGGCGCCTTTTCCGCGGCCGCGCGGCGCTTGGTCGGGACGTCCACGATGGTGCTCAGAGGACCACCATGTATGCTCCACGTAAGATGAAAGTCGTCGGCCGCAGCCCTTTGCCGTCTGCTAGATTCGCCCGCAGAACGGCATGGCAAGCGAACGCGGGGACGGCGGACGCAAGGCCGCGCGAGTCAGCAAGCCGGTCGGCCAACGATTGACGGGGGGCAGGGGAATGGGTACGAACTGGGTATTTGTCGATTGCCGCGTGGACGACCGGGCGGCACTGCTGGCGGGTCTCGGCGTCGACAGCGAATGGCGGCTCGTCGGCCCGGACGAAGACGGGCTGCGGCAGATTCGCGCAGCCCTCGACGGGCAGCGCGATGTCGCTTCGATCCGCATCGTCGCGCACGGCCGGCCGGGCGCCATCCTGCTCGGGTCCACCGAGATCGACGGCGACACGCTGGCGCGGCGCGACGGCGAGCTGGCGCGGATCGGGCAGGCGCTGGCCGTCGGCGGCGATCTGCAGCTCTACGCCTGCGCGGTCGGCGACGGCGAGGTCGGCAGGGCCTTCGTCGACGCGCTCGCCGAAGGACTGGGTGTGCCGGTCGCGGCCGCGTCGACGCCGGTCGGGCATGCCGACCTTGGCGGCGACTGGCGGCTGGATGTAGGACGGGCAACCAGCCCGGCCTTTCGAGTTCTTGACTGGCGCGGCAGACTCGGGATGAGCATTACTCTGACCCCGTACCATCCAACTCGCAGTGCCAGCGAGTGGCGCAACTACGAAGCTTTCGCAGCACTGAAGATTGACGGGTCCGTTTTGACATGGGGGAGAGCCTCGTCGGGCGGCGACAGCAGCGCCGTCGCGCTCCAGCTGGCAGGCACGATCGACGTCACACAGGTGTTTTCAACAGGTTTCGCCTTCGCCGCGTTGCGCGAAGATGGATCGGTCGTGACGTGGGGGTCTTGGGGTGGTGACAGCAGTGCCGTCGCGGGAGAGATCGACGGAACAATCGATGTTACACGAGTGTCCTCCACCGCCACCGCCTTTGCCGCGCTGCGTGCAGATGGATCGGTCGTGACCTGGGGGGCTTCTTGGTGGGGTGGTGACAGCGGCGCCGTGGCGGAATCGCTGAATGGCGCGATCGACGTCACGCAAGTGTTTTCTACGGGAACAGCTTTTGCTGCTCTTCGCGCGGATGGCTCGGTCGTAACGTGGGGCGATGCGGTCCACGGTGGCGACAGTTCATTGGTCGCATCAGCGCTTGACGGCACCATCGACACCCTCGATGTCACCCGCATCTTTTCCAATCATGAAGCCTTTGCGGCTTTGCGGGCCGACGGATCGCTTGTCACGTGGGGGCATCCGTTCGAAGGTGGCGCTCCCCCTGCCGAATTGTCGAATAGGCTCGATGGCACCGTCGACGTGGTCTACGTGGCGGCGTCCGATTATGCCTTTGCGGCACTCCTGGACGACGGATCGGTCGTCTCTTGGGGAAACGGGGTGTTCGGCGCCAACAGTGCCGCGGTCGCGGCGGATCTCGTCGACGTCACGCAAGTGTTCGCGACCCATGGCGCGTTTGCCGCCCTCCGTGCCGACGGATCCGTCGTTACCTGGGGGCTCGACCACGCAGGCGGTGACAGCTCGCTGGTAGCCACAGCGCTGGACGGATCGATCGATGTCGTCGAGGTGGTTCCTTCAGACAACGCGTTTGCAGCACTGCGCGCCGACGGATCAGTCGTGTCGTGGGGACACGAATGGAACATCAGCGGGCAATTCGTGTTCGGCGCCATAGTCGCCGACGGCTCGATCCCGGTTACACAGATCTTTTCGACAAGGAACGCGTTCGCGGCATTGCGGGCGGATGGATCGATCGTCACGTGGGGGCGCTCGTCGGATGGGGGCGACAGTTCGCGGGTAGCGTCCGATCTGGATGGAACAATCGACGTGACGCGGGTCTTTTCCACCGCCAGTGCCTTTGCCGCGCTGCGAGCGGATGGTTCGGTGGTCGTCTGGGGATGGCCTTTCTCCGGCGGTGACGCCAACATGGACCATTCTGGCGTCAGTCCCGCAGGGAGGCCGTTAAACGATGTTGTCAGCATGGCCGACCCGTTTGCACTGGACGTGTATTCGCCGACGGGCGGAAACACCCTCACGGGCAGTCGAGGAAACGACCACCTGAATGGCGGTGGTGCGAACGATGTCCTCGACGGCAGTGACGGCAATGACACCCTCGCCGGCGATTCCGGTAACGATATCCTGCTCGGCGGCCTCGGCGACGACCTCCTCAGCGGCGGCGCCGGTGCCGATAGCATGGTCGGCGGCGACGGATCCGACTTCTACGACGTAGACGACGCAGGCGACAGCGTCAGCGAGACCAACGCCGATCCCGCCAGCGGTGGCATCGACCAGGTCTTGACTTATCTGGCCGCCTACACCCTCGGTACCCACGTCGAGAATGGCCGCATCCTCGCCACCGGCGCGGCCAACCTCACCGGCAACAATCTCGACAACCGCCTCGAAACCGGGATCGGCAACAACCTCCTTGATGGTGCCGGCGGCAACGACACCGTCAGCTACCTCTACGGCGCCAGCAGCGGCGTTAGCGTCAGCCTCGCCATCGTTGGCGCACAGGCCACGGGTGGGTCCGGCAGCGACACGCTGATCGCGATCGAGAACCTCGGCGGATCCAACCATGACGACAGCCTCACCGGCGACGGCAACGGCAATCGCCTGAGTGGCGCGCAGGGCAACGACTTGCTCAATGGTGGTGCTGGCAACGACACCCTCGATGGCGGCACCGGCAACGACCGCCTCTGGGGCGGCACCGGAGCCGACAGCCTGACTGGTGGCGACGGCTCCGACCAGTACTACGTTGACCACGCCGGCGACAGCGTCACCGAAACCAACGCCAACCCCGCCACCGGCGGCACCGACCAGGTCTTCAGCTCGCTCGCCGCCTACACCCTCGGCGCGAACGTCGAGAACGGCCGCATTCTTGTCGCCGGAATCGCCAGCCTCACCGGCAACGACCTCGACAACCTCCTCTACGGCGGCAGCGGCAACAACCTGCTCGACGGCGCCGGCGGCAACGACACCGCGAGCTACCTCTACGGCGTCAGCAACGGCGTCAGCGTCAGCCTCGCCATCGCCGGCCCGCAGGCGACCGGCGGTTCCGGCAGCGACACCCTGGTCGGCATCGAGAACCTCAGCGGCTCGATCCACGCCGACACGCTGACCGGCGACGGCAACGCCAACCGGCTCGAAGGCGCCAGCGGCAACGACACCCTGGCTGGTGGTGCCGGCGACGACACCCTCGACGGCGGCCTCGGCGCCGACAGCCTGATCGGTGGCGACGGCTCCGACCAGTATTACGTGGATCATGCCGGTGACAGCGTCACGGAGACCAATGCCAACCCCGTCAGCGGCGGGACTGACTGGGTCTTCAGCGGCCTCACCGCCTACACCCTCGCCACTCACATCGAGAACGGCCGCATCCTGGCGACTGGCGCCGCCAACCTCACCGGCAACGCCCTCGACAACCTCCTCGACGCCGGCACTGGCAACAACCTCCTCGACGGCGCCGGCGGCAACGACACCGTCAGCTACCTCTACGCCGTCAGCGGCAGCGGCGTCAGCGTCAGCCTCGCCCTTGCCGGCGCGCAAGCGACCGGCGGCTCCGGCAGCGACACTCTCGCCGGAATCGAGAACCTCAGCGGCTCGGCCTACGACGACACCCTCACTGGCGACGCCAAGGCCAACCGTCTCAGCGGCGCGCAAGGCAACGACTTCCTCAACGGCGGTGCCGGCAACGATACCCTCGACGGCGGCGCCGGCAACGACCGCCTCTGGGGTGGCAGCGGCGCCGACAGCCTGATCGGTGGTGACGGCTCCGACTTCTACTACCTCGACGACGCCGGCGACAGCGTCAGCGAGACCAACGCCAACCCGGCAACCGGCGGCACCGACCAGGTCCTCAGCTACCTCGCCAGCACCACCCTCGGCGCCCACATCGAGAACGGCCGCATCCTCGCCACCGGCGTCGCCAACCTCACCGGCAACGCCCTCGACAACCTCCTCGACGCCGGCACCGGCGCCAACCTCCTCGACGGCGCCGGCGGCAACGACACCGTCAGCTACCTCTATGGCGCCAGCAGCGGTGTCAGTGCCAGCCTCGCCATCCTTGGCGCCCAGGCCACCGGCGGCTCCGGCAGCGACACCCTCGCCGGCATCGAGAACCTCAGCGGCTCCACCTACGACGACACCCTCACCGGCGACGGCAACGCCAACCGCCTCAACGGCGCCCAGGGCAACGACTTCCTCAATGGCAACGCCGGCAACGACAGCCTCGACGGCGGCGCCGGCAACGACACCCTCTGGGGCGGCACCGGTGCCGACAGCCTGACTGGCGGCGACGGCTCTGACCTCTACTACGTCGACCACGCCGGCGACAGCGTCGGCGAAAGCAACGCCAATCCCGCCACCGGCGGCATCGACCAGGTCTTCAGCTACCTCGCCGCCTACACCCTCGGCGCGAACGTCGAGAACGGCCGCATCCTCGCCACCGGCGCCGCGAGCCTGAGCGGCAACGCCCTCGTCAACCTTCTCTACGCCGGTGTGGGCAACAACCTCCTAGACGGCGCCGGCGGCAACGACACCGTCAGCTACCTCTACGGCGTCAGCGGCAGCGGCGTCACCGCCAGCCTCGCCACCGGCACCGCGACCGGCGGGTCCGGCAGCGACACGCTGGTCGCGATCAAGCACCTCGTCGGCTCGGCCTACGCCGACACCCTCAGCGGCGACGGCGGCGCCAACGTCCTCAGCGGCGGCAACGGCAACGACACCCTCAGCGGCGGCCTCGGCGCCGACACCTTCCGCTTCGACACGCTCCCCAATGCCGCGACCAACCGCGACACGATCAGCGACTTCAACGTCCTCGACGACACCATCGAAATCGAGAACGCCATCTTCACCTCGCTGCCGAACGGCCCGCTGGCCGCCACCTCGTTCCGCTCCGGCGCCGGCCTCACCACCGCCGCTGACGCCGACGACTGCCTCCTCTACGACAGCAGCAGCGGTGCGCTCTACTATGATGCCGCCGGCAACGGCGGGGCCGGCCCGGTGCAGATCGGCACACTCGGCAGCGGGCTGACATTGAGCCACCTCGACTTCGTCATCACCTGATGGCTGAGCGCAGACCATCGCGTCGCGGTCCCCGGCGGCCTGTCATCGCCGGGGCGGCCGCGAGGCCAGTCCGGGATGTGCCGGTAAATCGCGACGATCCTGCTGCAGAAGAGTAGCCTCGGCTCCCAGTTTACGATATGGTCTTTCGGCCTCCTCGTTCCCATCCGTGGTTGCTCTCAGTCTGTCCGTCAGGCCGTGATCACACGCGCAGCACATTCGATCGCAGCCTCCGACGCAGTGAGCGCGGGCTCTGCGGTTGCGGCGGTTCCTGGGTGGTGAAACTGCTGCCGCCCCCGGAGGCTCGGGAGATCCAGTTTCGCTATCGGGGTCGCCCATGCGGAGCTGAAGCACCTGACAGCTGACGGTCAAACCATCCGGCGCCGTTTGCCACTCTCCAAAGTGCTCTTTCACGGGTATCCATCGCCTGCCGTTCTCCACCCAAACTTCTTCTCGGAGCAGATATGCCTCGCGTCATTACCGCCGACCACATCGTCATCAGCGAATACGCTACCCCCGCCGTGTTCACCGTACGCCTTTCGGAAGCCGATCTCCTGGCTCCGGTGACCCTGAGTTGGAGCCTCAGCGGACTGACCGCAGCGAATGGCACCGACTACGTCGACGCGTCCGGGGTGCTCAGCTTCGCTGCCGGGGTCGTCGAGCGAAGCGTCACGGTGTCGATCGTGAACGACGCGATTGCTGAAGCGCCGGAGACCTTTGCGTTGAGCCTGTTCTCCGCGAGCGCAAATGCACAGATTGGCAATCCGTTTGCGATCGCGACGATCATCGACAACGATGCGACTTCCGGAACGCCGGTGTTGACGATCAACGACTTCGTGGTCGATGAAGCGGCGAAGGAAGCGACGTTCGTGCTGACGCTGGACCGGCCGTCGAGCGGGGTCGTGTCGCTGAACTACGCGACGCAGAACGGCGGCGCGCTCGCCGGCAGCGACTACGTGGCGACGAGCGGCAGCCTGAACTTTGCCCCGGGCGAGACGGCGAAGACGGTCAAGGTGACACTGCTCAACGACAGCGCAAGCGAAACGTCGGAAGCCTTCAACCTCGTCCTCTCGGCGCTGAGCGGAGCGACGACGCTGGACGCAGTGGGGACGGCGATCATTGCCGAGAACGACGCGGCGCCGGGCAGCAGTTCCAACATCTCCGTAGACGACATCGTCGTCGGCGAAAGCCAGACCTACGCGGATTTTCTCGTGCGTTTGGATCGGCCAAACACGGGAACGGTGACGGTCGATTACCGGACTTCCCCCGGAACGGCCGAAGACTATTTGAGCCGTGACTTTGTCGAGCAGTCGGGCTACCTGAGCTTTGCCCCCGGCGAGATGGTCAAGACGGTGCGAGTGACGCTGACCAACGACACCACCATCGAGCCGACCCAAAACTTCTGGTTGTGGCTGTCGAACGCGAGCGCCAACGCGACGATTGCGCGCGATGCCGCGATCGCGACGATCATCGACAACGATGCGACTTCCGGAACGCCGGTGTTGACGATCAACGACTTCGTGGTCGATGAAGCGGCGAAGGAAGCGACGTTCGTGCTGACGCTGGACCGGCCGTCGAGCGGGGTCGTGTCGCTGAACTACGCGACGCAGAACGGCGGCGCGCTCGCCGGCAGCGACTACGTGGCGACGAGCGGCAGCCTGAACTTTGCCCCGGGCGAGACGGCGAAGACGGTCAAGGTGACGCTGCTCAACGACAGCGCAAGCGAAACGTCGGAAGCCTTCAACCTCGTCCTCTCGGCGCTGAGCGGAGCGACGACGCTGGACGCAGTGGGGACGGCGATCATTGCCGAGAACGACGCGGCGCCGGGCAGCAGTTCCAACATCTCCGTAGACGACATCGTCGTCGGCGAAAGCCAGACCTACGCGGATTTTCTCGTGCGTTTGGATCGGCCAAACACGGGAACGGTGACGGTCGATTACCGGACTTCCCCCGGAACGGCCGAAGACTATTTGAGCCGTGACTTTGTCGAGCAGTCGGGCTACCTGAGCTTTGCCCCCGGCGAGATGGTCAAGACGGTGCGAGTGACGCTGACCAACGACACCACCATCGAGCCGACCCAAAACTTCTGGTTGTGGCTGTCGAACGCGAGCGCCAACGCGACGATTGCGCGCGATGCCGCGATCGCGACGATCATCGACAACGATGCGACTTCCGGAACGCCGGTGTTGACGATCAACGACTTCGTGGTCGATGAAGCGGCGAAGGAAGCGACGTTCGTGCTGACGCTGGACCGGCCGTCGAGCGGGGTCGTGTCGCTGAACTACGCGACGCAGAACGGCGGCGCGCTCGCCGGCAGCGACTACGTGGCGACGAGCGGCAGCCTGAACTTTGCCCCGGGCGAGACGGCGAAGACGGTCAAGGTGACGCTGCTCAACGACAGCGCAAGCGAGTCGTCGGAAACCTTCAACCTCGTCCTCTCGGCGCTGAGCGGTGTGACGACGCTGGACGCGGTGGGGACGGCGATCATTGCCGAGAACGACGAGGCTTCGGCGAGCAGTTCGAACATTTCGGTAGACGACATCGTCGTCGGCGAAAGCCAGACCTACGCGGATTTTCTCGTGCGTCTGGATCGGCCGAACACGGGAACGGTGACGGTCGATTACCGGACTTCCCCCGGAACGGCCGAAGACTATTTGAGCCGTGACTTTGTCGAGCAGTCGGGCTACCTGAGCTTTGCCCCCGGCGAGATGGTCAAGACGGTGCGAGTGACGCTGACCAACGACACCACCATCGAGCCGACCCAAAACTTCTGGTTGTGGCTGTCGAACGCGAGCGCCAACGCGACGATTGCGCGCGATGCCGCGATCGCGACGATCATCGACAACGATGCCCCGTCCGGAACGCCGGTGCTGACGATCAACGACTTCGTGGTCGATGAGGCGGCGAAGGAAGCGACGTTCGTGCTGACACTGGACCGGCCGTCGAGCGGGGTCGTGTCGCTGAACTACGCGACGCAGAACGGCGGCGCGCTCGCCGGCAGCGACTACGTGGCGACGAGCGGCAGCCTGAACTTCGCGCCGGGCGAGACAGCCAAGACGGTGAAGGTGACGCTGCTCAACGACAGCGCGAGCGAGTCGTCGGAAACCTTCAACCTCGTCCTCTCGGCGCTGAGCGGTGTGACGACGCTGGACGCGGTGGGGACGGCGATCATTGCCGAGAACGACGAGGCTTCGGCGAGCAGTTCGAACATTTCGGTAGACGACATCGTCGTCGGCGAAAGCCAGACCTACGCGGATTTTCTCGTGCGTCTGGATCGGCCGAACACGGGAACGGTGACGGTCGATTACCGGACTTCCCCCGGAACGGCCGAAGACTATTTGAGCCGTGACTTTGTCGAGCAGTCGGGCTACCTGAGCTTTGCCCCCGGCGAGATGGTCAAGACGGTGCGAGTGACGCTGACCAACGACACCACCATCGAGCCAACCGAGAACTTCTGGTTGTGGCTGTCGGACGCGAGCGCCAACGCGACGATTGCGCGCGATGCCGCGATCGCGACGATCATCGACAACGATGCGACTTCCGGAACGCCGGTGTTGACGATCAACGACTTCGTGGTCGATGAAGCGGCGAAGGCAGCGACGTTCGTGCTGACGCTGGACCGGCCGTCGAGCGGGGTCGTGTCGCTGAACTACGCGACGCAGAACGGCGGCGCGCTCGCCGGCAGCGACTACGTGGCGACGAGCGGCAGCCTGAACTTTGCCCCGGGCGAGACGGCGAAGACGGTCAAGGTGACGCTGCTCAACGACAGCGCAAGCGAAACGTCGGAAGCCTTCAACCTCGTCCTCTCGGCGCTGAGCGGAGCGACGACGCTGGACGCGGTGGGGACGGCGATCATTGCCGAGAACGACGCGGCCTCGGCGAGCAGTTCGAACATTTCGGTAGACGACATCGTCGTGGGCGAAAGCCAGACCTACGCGGATTTTCTCGTGCGTCTGGATCGGCCGAACACGGGAACGGTGACGGTCGACTACGGGACTACCCCCCTAACGGCCGAAGACTATTCGAGCCGTGACTTTATCCGGCAGTCAGGCTACCTGAGCTTTGCCCCCGGCGAGATGGTCAAGACAGTGCGGGTGACGCTGACCAACGACACCACCATCGAGCCGACCGAGAACTTCTGGTTGTGGCTGGACCACGCGAGCGCCAACGCGACGATCGCGCGCGATGTCGCGATCGCGACGATCATCGACAACGATGCACCGACCGGAACGCCCGTAGTGCACGTCGCCGATGCCGTGGTGGACGAGTCGGCCGGCCTGGTCTACGTTCCGATGCTATTGGACAGGCCCAGCGCCGGCAACGTCACGTTCAACTACGAGGTGTTGGGAATCAGCGCTGTCGCCGGATCGGATTTCACTATCTTCCCTGCGCAGACGGTGGGTTTCGCGCCGGGTGAAACCGCCAAGTGGATTACCGTGGGCATCGTCGACGATTCCGCGCCTGAGCCGGCCGAACTGTTTCAGGTAACGCTCACGCAAGCCAGTGGAGCAACTGTCGGCACAGCTTCCGGGCATGTCTTGATCTCGCGCAACGATCAGTCGCCGGTGGTCACGCCGGCGATCCACCTGAGCAATGCCGTTGCCGTCGAGGGCCAGGGCTATCTGGACTTCGTCGCGACGCTCAGCGCCCCCAGTGCCAACGTCGTCCGGGTTTCCTATCAAACCTACAACGGAACTGCCACCAGCTTCTCGAATGGCGACTTCATCGGGCAGTCAGGGTCGCTCGTTTTCGCACCGGGCGACACGACCAGGACGATCCGCGTGACCGTTCGGGATGACTCTGAAACTGAAACGCCCGAGGGTTTCACCGTGCAACTACAGTCACCGATCAACGCCACTCTCGGCAATACGGTTGCGACGGGCACGATCCTGGACAACGACGGTCCGCCACCGCTTTCCGTCACCCTGCCCGGAACGCCGGCCGCTGACATCCTCCTTGGTTCGCCCTTTGGCGACGCGATCGACGGCGGTGCAGGCGACGACGTCCTGAATGGCGGCGGTGGCAGCGATACGCTGACTGGCGGCATCGGCGACGACGTCTATGTCATTGAAGACGCCGGCGACACGTACGTGGAGGCCATCGGGGAGGGCACCGATCTGGTCATCAGCTACCTGCCAGCCCTGACGCTGGGCGCGAACGTCGAAAATCTGCAACTTGCGGGGAACTCGACCACCGGCGCCGGCAATGGTCTCGACAACCGAATCACTGGCAATCCGCGCGACAACCTGCTGAATGGCGACCTGGGCAGCGATACGCTGCATGGCGGGCAGGGCAACGACTTCCTCAACGGCGGTGCCGGCAACGACACCCTGGATGGTGGCTCCGGCAACGACACCCTGTGGGGTGGCACCGGCGCCGACAGCCTGATCGGCGGCGACGGTTCCGACTCCTACTACGTCGACAACGCCGGTGACAGCGTGACGGAGACCAATGCCAACCCCGCCAGCGGCGGCACCGACAAGGTCTTCAGCAACCTCGGGGCCTACACCCTCGGCGCCCACATCGAGAACGGCCGCATTCTCGCCACCGGCGCCGCCAACCTCACCGGCAACACCCTCGACAACTTCCTCGAAGCCGGCACCGGCAACAACCTCCTCGACGGCGCCGGCGGCAACGACACCGTCAGCTACCTCTACGCCGTCAGCGGCAGCGGCGTCAGCGTCAGCCTCGCCCTTGCCGGCGCCCAGGCCACCGGCGGCTCCGGCAGCGACACCCTCGCCGGAATCGAGAACCTCAGCGGCTCCACCTACGACGACACCCTCACCGGCGACGGCAACGCCAACCGCCTCAGCGGCGCGCAAGGCAACGACTTCCTCAATGGCGGCGCCGGCAACGACACACTCGACGGCGGCGCCGGCAACGATCGCCTCTGGGGCGGCAGCGGTGCCGACAGCCTGCTCGGTGGTGATGGATCCGACTTCTACTACCTCGACGACGCCGGCGACAGCGTCAGCGAGACCAACGCCAACCCGGCAACGGGCGGCACCGACCAGGTCCTCAGCTACCTTGCCAGCACCACCCTCGGCGTCCACATCGAGAACGGCCGCATCCTGGCGAGCGGCGCCGCCAACCTCACCGGCAACGCCCTCGACAACCTCCTCGACGCCGGCACCGGCAACAACCTCCTCGACGGCGCGGGCGGCAACGACACCCTCAGCTACCTCTACGGCGCCAGCAGCGGCGTCAGCGTCAGCCTCGCCATCCTCGGCGCCCAAGCCACCGGCGGCTCCGGCAGCGACACCATCGCCGGCATCGAGAACCTCAGCGGCTCCACCTACGACGACACCCTCACCGGCGACGGCAACGCCAACCGCCTCAACGGCGCGCAAGGCAACGACTTCCTCAATGGTGGTGCCGGCAACGACAGCCTCGACGGCGGCGCCGGCAACGACACCCTCTGGGGCGGCACCGGTGCCGACAGCCTGAGCGGCGGCGATGGCTCCGACGCGTACTACATCGACAATGCCGGCGACAGCGTCACGGAAAGCAACGCCAATCCCGCCACCGGCGGCATCGACCAGGTCTTCAGCTCGCTCGCCGCCTACACCCTCGGCGCGAACGTCGAGAACGGCCGCATCCTCGCCACGGGCGCAGCGAGCCTGAGCGGCAACGCCCTCGCCAATTTGCTCTACGCCGGGGCCGGTGCCAACGTCCTCAACGGTGCTGGCGGCAACGACACCCTCAGCTACCTCTACGGTGCCAGCAGCGGCGTCAGCGTCAGCCTCGCCGTTGCCGGCGCCCATGCCACGGGCGGCTCCGGCAGCGACACGCTGGTCGCGATCGAGAACCTCGTCGGCTCGACCTACGCCGACACCCTGACCGGCGACGGCCTGGCCAACCGGCTCGAAGGCGGCAACGGCAACGACACACTCGCCGGGGGTGCCGGCAACGACACCCTGCTCGGCGGCCTCGGCGCCGACATCTTCCGCTTCGACACCCTGCCCAACGCCGCGACCAACCGCGACACGATCGGCGACTTCAACGTCGTCGACGACACGATCGAACTCGAGAACGCGATCTTCACTTCACTGTTGAGCACCGGCACCCTGGCTGCCGGCTCGTTCCGCTCCGGTGCCGGAATCACCGCTGCCGCCGACGCCGACGACTACCTCATCTACGACGCCAGCAGCGGCGCGCTGTACTACGACGCCAACGGCAACGCCGGAGCCGGCCCCGTGCAGATCGCCAGTCTCGGCAGTGGGCTGACGTTGAGCCAACTCGATTTCGTCATCACCTGATTACAGGAATCCCACAGCTTACAAAATCTCAACCCACCATCTTCTCGGAGCAGATATGTCTCGCGTCATCAGCGTCGACCACATCGTCATCAGCGAATTCGCTACCCCCGCCGTGTTCACCGTGCGCCTGTCCGAAGCGGACTTGCTGAATCCGGTAACGGCAAGTTGGGGTCTCAAGGTCGAGACGGCGGTAAGTGGCGCCGACTATGGCTACGCAACCGGGCTGCTCACTCTTGCCCCGGGGATCGTCGAACAGACCATCAGCGTTGCCATCGTGAACGACGCAACGCCCGAGATGGCAGAGTCGTTCGCGCTGACCCTGTCCTTCCCGAGCGCGAATGCCGTCATCGGTAACACGGTGGCGGTCGCGACGATCATCGACGACGATGCGACGCCAGGAACGCCGGCGGTCACGATCAACAACTTCGTGGTGGACGAGTCGGCGAAGGAAGCGAGCTTTGTCGTGACGCTCGATCGGCCGTCGAGCGGTGTCGTGTCGATGAGCTACGCGACGCAGGACGCTGGTGCGCTGGCGGGAAGCGATTACGTTGCCACGAGCGGCAGCCTGAATTTCGCGCCGGGCGAGATGGCGAAGACGGTGAAGGTGGTTCTGCTCGACGAGATTGCGAGCGAATCGTCGGAAGCGTTCAACCTCGTCCTGTCGGCGCTGAGCGGTGCGACGACGCTCGACCCGGTGGGGACGGCGATCATTGCCGCGAACGACGCGCAGCAGGTGGCGAAGTCGAACATCTCGGTGGACCACGTCGTCGTCGGCGAGAGTCAGGCGTACGCCGACTTTCTCGTGCGGCTCGATCAGCCAAACACCAACACGGTGACGGTGGATTACAGGACCTCGAGTCGCACGGCGAGCAGTTACTCGGCTGCCGACTTCGTGGGTCAGGACGGGACGCTGGCGTTTGCCCCTGGCGAGATGGTGAAGACTGTGCGGGCGACGCTGGCTAACGACACAGAGTCGGAGCCAACCGAGAGCTTCAGGCTGTTGCTCTCCGGCGCGAGCGACAATGCGACGATCGCGCGCGACGTCGCAACGGCGACGATCATCGACGACGACGCGACCCCGGGAACGCCGACGGTCACGATCAGCGACTTCGTGGTAGACGAGTCGGCTAAGGAAGCGAGCTTTGTCGTGACGCTCGACCGGCCGTCGAGCGGCGTCGTGTCGATGAGCTACGCGACACAGGACGCTGGTGCGCTGGCGGGAAGCGATTACGTTGCCACGAGCGGCAGCCTGAATTTCGCGCCGGGCGAGATGGCGAAGACGGTGAAGGTGGTTCTGCTCGACGAGATTGCGAGCGAATCGTCGGAAGCGTTCAACCTCGTCCTGTCGGCGCTGAGCGGTGCGACGACGCTCGACCCGGTGGGGACGGCGATCATTGCCGCGAACGACGCGCCGCAGGTGCTGAAGTCGAACATCTCGGTGGACCACGTCGTCGTCGGCGAGAGTCAGGCGTACGCCGACTTTCTCGTGCGTCTCGATCAGCCCAACACCGACACGGTGACGGTGGATTACAGGACCTCGGTTCGCACGGCGAGCAGTTACTCGGCTCTCGACTTCGTGGGTCAGGACGGGACGCTGGCGTTTGCCCCTGGCGAGATGGTGAAGACTGTGCGGGCGACGCTGGCTAACGACACAGAGTCGGAGCCAACCGAGAGCTTCAGGCTGTTGCTCTCCGGCGCGAGCGACAATGCGACGATCGCGAGCGACGTCGCAACGGCGACGATCATCGACGACGACGCGACCCCGGGAACGCCGACGGTCACGATCAGCGACTTCGTGGTAGACGAGTCGGCGAAGGAAGCGAGCTTTGTCGTGACGCTCGATCGGCCGTCGAGCGGTGTCGTGTCGATGAGCTACGCGACGCAGGACGCTGGTGCGCTGGCGGGAAGCGATTACGTTGCCACGAGCGGCAGCCTGAATTTCGCGCCGGGCGAGATGGCGAAGACTGTCAAGGTGGTTCTGCTCGACGAGATTGCGAGCGAATCGTCGGAAGCGTTCAACCTCGTCCTGTCGGCGCTGAGCGGTGCGACGGCGCCCGATCCGGTGGGGACGGCGATCATTGCCGCGAACGACGCTCCGCAGGTGGCGAAGTCGAACATCTCGGTGGACCACGTCGTCGTCGGCGAGAGTCAGGCGTACGCCGACTTTCTCGTGCGGCTCGATCAGCCAAACACCGGCACGGTCACAGTCCGCTATGAGACGACCAGCGGTGGAACGGCCAGCCTGCCCAACATCGACGTCTGGCATCAGATCGGGGACCTGACGTTTGCCCCGGGCGAGATGGTCAAGACGGTGCGGGTGACGCTGGCCAACGACTCGACGCCGGAGCCAGCCGAGAGCTTCAGGCTGTCGCTCTACGGCGCCAGCGCCAACGCGACGATCGCGCGCAATTTCGCAACGGCGACGATCATCGACGATGACGCGACGCCGGGGACGCCGGTGGTGTCGATCACCGACGTCGTCGTCGACGAGTCGTCCGATCTGGTGCAGGTGGCGCTCGTTCTCGACAAGCCCAGCTCCGGCAACGTAACGGTCAGCTACCAGGTCCAGGCGGTCACCGCTGCCTTCGGATCGGATTTCATCGTGTTTCCGGCACAAACGGTGGCATTTGCGCCGGGCGAGATGGCCAAATGGATTGCGGTGGGCATCGTCGACGATTCCGCGCCTGAGCCGACGGAGTTGTTCGACGTGGCGATCACGGCGGCCACTGGAGCCACCATCGGCACCGACTACGGGCACGTCTTGATCTCCCGCGGCGACGAGGTTCCTGTCGCAATGCCGGTGGTCAATCTCAGCAGTGTTCTGGCGGTCGAGGGCGACGGTTACGTTGACTTCGTTGCGACCCTCAGCGCCCCCAGTTCGAACGTCGTCAAGGTTGCCTACAGAACCAACGTGGGCACCGCTACCAGCTATTCGAATGGAGATTTCGTCGAGCAGACAGGGTCGCTGACCTTCACACCGGGAGAAACGGCCAAGACCATTCGGCTGATCATTGCAGATGACCCTGCCGTCGAAGTGCAGGAGAACTTCTCTCTGCAACTGCACACCGCGGTCAATGCAACCCTTGGCAACGCGATCGCTGGCGGGACGATCCTGGACAACGACGGTCCAGCACCGGTTTCGGTCAATCTTTCCGGGACAGCCGCCGCAGACATCCTGCGCGGCTCCGCATTCGCCGACACCATCAACGGTGCCGCGGGCAACGACGTCCTGCTTGGCGGCGGCGGCAGCGATGCACTGACGGGCGGAGCCGGTGACGATATCTACCTGATCGAAGATGCGGGCGACACCTGCACCGAGGCTCTCGCGGAAGGCACCGATCTGGTGATCAGTTACCTGTCAACGCTCACGCTGGGTGCCCATGTCGAGAACCTGCAACTGGCCGGGAACGCCATTACCGGGGTCGGCAACAGCCTCGACAACCGGATCACGGGCACGACCGGCGACAACACGCTGCAGGGCGGCGCCGCCAACGACACGCTGCAGGGCGGACTCGGTAACGACACCGTCGACGGCGGCGCCGGCACCGACACCGCCAGCTACGCCGACGCCACCGCCGGCGTCACCGTCACCCTGACGGCGCCCGGCGTGCAGCAGAACACCGTCAATGCCGGCCTCGACACCCTCAACGGCATCGAAAACCTCATCGGCAGCGGCTTCAATGACTCGCTGACCGGCGATAACGGCAACAACTCGCTGCAGGGTGGCGCCGGCAACGATACGCTGCGTGGTGCACTCGGCAACGACTTCCTCGATGCTGGTGCCGGCAACGATACCCTCGACGGCGGTGCCGGCAACGACACCCTTTGGGGCGGCACCGGCGCCGACAGCCTGATCGGCGGCGACGGTTCCGACTCCTATTACGTCGACAACGTCGGCGACAGCGTCAGCGAAACGAACGCCAACCCCGCCACCGGCGGCACCGACCAGGTCTTCAGCACCCTCGGGGCCTACACGCTCGGCGCCCACATCGAGAACGGCCGCATCCTCGCCACCGGTGCCGCCAACCTCACCGGCAACGCCCTCGACAACGTCCTCGAAGCCGGCACCGGCGCCAACCTCCTCGATGGCGCCGGCGGCAACGACACCGTCAGCTACCTCTACGCCGTCAGCGGCAGCGGCGTCAGCGTCAGCCTCGCCATCGCCGGCGCCCAGGCGACCGGCGGCTCCGGCAGCGACACCCTCGCCGGCATCGAGAACCTCACCGGCTCCACCTACGACGACACCCTCACCGGCGACGGCAACGCCAACCGCCTCAGTGGCGCGCAAGGCAACGACTTCCTCAATGGCGGTGCCGGCAACGACACCCTCGACGGCGGCGCCGGCAACGACCGCCTCTGGGGCGGCACTGGTGCCGACAGCCTGGTCGGTGGTGACGGCTCCGACTTCTACTACCTCGACGACGCCGGCGACAGCGTCACCGAAAGCAACGCCAACCCGGCAACCGGCGGCACCGACCAGGTCCTCAGCTACCTCGCCAGCACCACCATCGGCGCCCACGTCGAGAACGGCCGCATTCTCGCCACCGGAGCCGCCAACCTCACCGGCAACACCCTCGACAACCTCCTCGACGCCGGCACCGGCAACAACCTCCTCGACGGTGCCGGCGGCAACGACACCCTCAGCTACCTCTACGGCGCCAGCAGCGGCGTCAGCGTCAGCCTCGCCATCCTCGGCGCCCAGGCCACCGGCGGCTCCGGCAGCGACACCCTCGCCGGCATCGAGAACCTCAGCGGCTCCACCTACGACGACACCCTCACCGGCGACGGCAACGCCAACCGCCTCTCCGGCGCCCAGGGCAACGACTTCCTCAATGGCAATACCGGCAACGACAGCCTCGAAGGGGGCGCCGGCAACGACACCCTCTGGGGCGGCACCGGCGCCGACAGCCTGGTCGGTGGTGACGGTTCCGACGCGTACTACATTGACAATGCCGGCGACAGCGTCACGGAAAGCAACGCCAATCCCACCACCGGCGGCATCGACCTCGTCTACAGCTCCATCGCCGCCTACACCCTCGGTGCGAACGTCGAGAACGGCCGCATCCTCGCCACGGGTGCAGCCGACCTCAGCGGCAACGCTCTCGCCAACCTCCTCTACGCCGGCGCCGGTGCCAACCTCCTCAACGGTGCTGGCGGCAACGACACCCTCAGCTACCTCTACGGCGCCAGCAGCGGCGTCAGCGTCAGCCTCGCCGTTGCCGGCGCCCAAGCCACGGGCGGCTCCGGCAGCGACACGCTGGTCGCGATCGAGAACCTCATCGGCTCGACCCACGCCGACACCCTGACCGGCGACGGCCTGGCCAACCGGCTCGAAGGCGGCAACGGCAACGACACCCTCGCCGGGGGTGCCGGCAACGACACCCTGCTCGGCGGCCTCGGCAACGACAGCCTGACGGGCGGCGTCGGGGCCGACATCTTCCGCTTCGACACCCTGCCCAACGCCGCGACCAACCGCGACACGATCGGCGACTTCAAGGTCGTCGACGACAGCTTCGAACTCGAGAATGCCGTCTTCGCCTCGCTCGCCACCGGCACTCTCGCCGCCGGCTCGTTCCGCTCCGGCGCCGGTTTCAGCAGCGCTGCCGACGTCGACGACTACCTGGTCTACGACACCAGCAGCGGCGCGCTCTACTACGACGCCGCCGGCAACGTCGGTGCGGGCCCCGTGCAGATCGCCACACTCGGCAGCGGGCTGACATTGAGCCACCTCGACTTCGTCATCACCTGAGGCTTGATCTACGCCGGACGATCGTCGAACGGTCTGCCGGCGCAGCCCATGGGGCAGAGGGATGTGGCGCTGCAGTCTGGATTGGCTGTCCCGTTTCCGAGCATCCGGGGTCGCCGACCGGCAGCAAATCAGGAACGCGGTCGCCGGAGAGTGGTGGCAGCGAGAACGGCAGCTCTCGGAAGTTGATGCCTGCGCGTGCTGTCTTTCCCCACTCTTATCCTGCTGTACGGAATCTTGGGGCCCGCTCCGCCGAGGCAAGGGCCGGAAGCGCACCACGCCAAGACGCCGACGTTCTCGGAAACGGGAAAGACTGTTAACATTAAACCTCTTGCTTGACAAGGCAAAATGGTCGTGCGTGCTTCAGCAGGAACGCGACAACCGTGGGGGATGCGGCTTCGTCGGTTTTGATTTTTTCTTTCTTGGGGAGAAGGCAGGATGGCTACAAGCGGTACGATCAATGCCGTGGGTGACCACGACTGGTTCAGGATGACTCTCGCTGCGAACACCTTGTACGTGCTCGCAACCACGCACGCTGGCGGCAAGGTTCTGTCGATTCTTGACGCCAATGGCGCTTTTGGCGGTGGGTCAGGGGACGCCTCGGGAAGTGGACAACTGGCTTTCATGCCGGCGGTAGCGGGCACGTACTACGTCGATGTCGGCGATTGGTTCAGCACGACGGGATCCTATGAGCTGCGCCTGACAGCAGTTGCTGACGACTACCGCAACAACATCACGACAACGGGCATCCTGGCCGTCGGCGGCACGGCGTCAGGGACCATCAACGCGGTTGGTGACCACGACTGGTTCAAGATGAGCCTCACGGCGAACGCCTTGTACACTCTTGCCGCCAAGACCGGAAATCTGGTGGATGAGGACAAGCTCCTCATGATCTACGATGCCAGCGGCAACTTCGTTGACCAGCTGGATGCCGCGGGGGCACAACTTGCGTTCATGCCGGCACTGACGGGGACCTATTACGTGGACCTCGCGGACCTCAGCGGCGCCACTGGCGCCTATTCGCTGAGCCTGGCGTCCGTCGCCGACGACTATGGCAACAACTCAAGCACCACCGGGGTATTGTCAGTGGGCGGCACGGCCACCGGGACGATCGACGCTGTTGGCGACCACGACTGGTTCAAGATCACCCTGGCGGCGAACACCTTGTACACGCTGGTCGCCGAGGATGGAGTCGCGTTCGATGGGGCAAAGCTTTTCACCATCCTGGACGGCAGCGGCAGCCCTGTTGATCAACCGGGCTACGTGTGGGGCGCGCAAGGATTCTTTGGTGGGCGCGGGGCGTTCATGTTCGCGGCGGCCGGCACCTACTACGTGGACGTCGCCGACGCGTATGACCAAACGGGCACCTATACGCTGCGCTTGGACTCGGTCGCCGATGACTATCGCAACAACGCCACCACAACCGGGACGCTGGCAGTCGGTGGTTCGGCCACCGGGACGATCAACGCGGTTGGTGATCACGACTGGTTCAAGATGACGCTGACGGCGAACACCTTGTACACCTTTGCCGCCAAGACGGGCAACGTGGTCGATGGCTACAAGGTCCTTACGCTGTTCGACGCCAATGGCCCGTTGGGAATCGAGCTGACGGGTTTTCCGGTCGTTCAGGGGCAGCTCGGTTTCATGCCGGCCGTGACGGGCACGTACTACGTCGATATTGCCGACTGGCTCGGCGGAACGGGAGACTATTCGCTGAGCTTGGCGACGGTCGCGGACGACTACCGCAACAACACGACCACGACCGGCATCGTGTCGGTCGGTGGCACGACGACCGGCATGATCGACGCCTTCGGGGACCACGACTGGTTCAAGGTGACGCTGACGGCGAACACCCTGTATGCGGTCGTCGCCAAGAACGGGGTGGTGGTCGATGGCAACAAGTTCCTCAGGATCTACGATGCCAGTGGCACCGCCCTGGGCGAACAGGCCGACAGCATGAGGAGTGGGCAACTCGCCTTCATGCCCACCGTGACGGGCACGTACTACGTGGACGTTTCCGACCTGATCGGCGAAACCGGTGCCTACTCGCTGAGCGTGGCATCCGTTGCCGATGACTATCGCAACAACACGACGACCACGGGCATCCTCGAGGTTTCTGCAGGCCCTATTTCTGGCACGCCAAACAACGACAATCTGGTTGGTACGAACACCGCCGACACATTGGACGGGGGTGCCGGAAACGATTCCATCACCGGCGGTTTCGGCAACGACACCCTGCTCGGCGGCCCCGGCGACGACCTCCTCAGCGGTGGCGTCGGTGCTGACAGCCTGGTCGGCGGCGATGGTTCCGACTTCTACTACGTAGACGACGCAGGCGACAGCGTCACCGAAACCAACGCGGATCCCGCCAGCGGTGGCATCGACCAGGTCTTCAGCACCCTGGCCACCTACACCCTCGGCGCCCACATCGAGAATGGCGGCATTCTCGCCAACGGTGCCGCAAACCTCACCGGCAACGACCTCGACAACCTCCTGTACGCCGGCAGCGGCAACAACCTCCTCGACGGCGCTGGCGGCAACGACACCGTCAGCTACCTCTACAGCGCCAGCAGTGGCGTCAGCGTCAGCCTCGCCATCGCCGGCGCGCAGGCGACCGGCGGTTCCGGCAGCGACACCCTGATCGCCATCGAGAACCTCAGCGGCTCCACCTACGACGACAACCTCACCGGCGACGGCAACGCCAACCGCCTGAGTGGTGAGCAGGGCAACGACTTCCTCAACGGTGGTGCCGGCAACGACACCCTCGATGGTGGCTCCGGCAACGACACCCTGTGGGGCGGCACCGGCGCCGACAGCCTGATCGGCGGCGACGGTTCCGACTCCTATTACGTCGACAACGCCGGTGACAGCGTGACGGAGACCAATGCCAACCCCGCCAGCGGCGGCACCGACAAGGTCTTCAGCAACCTCGGGGCCTACACCCTCGGCGCCCACATCGAGAACGGCCGCATTCTCGCCACCGGCGCCGCCAACCTCACCGGCAACACCCTCGACAACGTCCTCGAAGCCGGCACCGGCAACAACCTCCTCAACGGCGCCGGCGGCAACGATACCGTCAGCTACCTCTACGCCGTCAGTGGCAGCGGCGTCAGCGTCAGCCTCGCCATCGCCGCCGCGCAGGCCACCGGCGGCTCGGGCAGCGACACCCTCGCCGGCATCGAGAACCTCAGTGGCTCCACCTACGACGACACACTCACCGGCGACGGCAACGCCAACCGCCTGAGTGGCGCGCAAGGCAACGACTTCCTCAATGGCGGCGCCGGCAACGACACCCTCGACGGCGGCGCCGGCAGCGACCGCCTCTGGGGCGGCACCGGCGCCGACAGCCTGGTCGGCGGCGACGGCTCCGACTTCTACTACCTCGACGACGCCGGCGACAGCGTCAGCGAGACCAACGCCAACCCGGCAACGGGCGGCACCGACCAGGTCCTCAGCTACCTTGCCAGCACCACCCTCGGCGTCCACATCGAGAACGGCCGCATCCTGGCGAGCGGCGCCGCCAACCTCACCGGCAACGCCCTCGACAACCTCCTCGACGCCGGCACCGGCAACAACCTCCTCGACGGCGCGGGCGGCAACGACACCCTCAGCTACCTCTACGGCGCCAGCAGCGGCGTCAGCGTCAGCCTCGCCATCCTCGGCGCCCAAGCCACCGGCGGCTCCGGCAGCGACACCATCGCCGGCATCGAGAACCTCAGCGGCTCGACCTACGACGACACCCTCACCGGCGACGGCAACGCCAACCGCCTCAACGGCGCCCAGGGCAACGACTTCCTCAATGGCGGCGCAGGCAATGACAGCCTTGACGGCGGCGCCGGCAACGACACCCTCTGGGGCGGCACCGGTGCCGACAGCCTGAGCGGCGGCGATGGCTCCGACGCGTACTACATCGACAATGCCGGCGACAGCGTCACGGAAAGCAACGCCAATCCCGCCACCGGCGGCATCGACCAGGTCTTCAGCTCGCTCGCCGCCTACACCCTCGGCGCGAACGTCGAGAACGGCCGCATCCTCGCCACGGGCGCAGCGAGCCTGAGCGGCAACGCCCTCGCCAATTTGCTCTACGCCGGGGCCGGTGCCAACGTCCTCGACGGCGCCGGCGGCACCGACACCCTCAGCTACCTCTACGGCGCCAGCAGCGGCGTCAGCGTCAGCCTCGCCGTTGCCGGCGCCCAAGCCACGGGCGGCTCCGGCAGCGACACGCTGGTCGCGATCGAGAATCTCATCGGCTCGACCCACGCCGACACCCTGACCGGCGACGGCCTGGCCAACCGCCTCGAAGGCGGCAACGGCAACGACACCCTGCTCGGCGGCCTCGGCAACGACAGCCTGACGGGCGGCCTCGGCACCGACATCTTCCGCTTCGACACCCTGCCCAACGCCGCGACCAACCGCGACACGATCGGCGACTTCAACGTCGTCGACGACACGATCGAACTCGAGAACGCGATCTTCACTTCACTGTTGAGCACCGGCACCCTGGCCGCCGGCTCGTTCCGCTCCGGTGCCGGAATCACCGCTGCCGGCGACGCCGACGACTACCTCATCTACGACACCACGAGCGGCGCGCTGTACTACGACGCCGCCGGCAACACCGGTGCCGCACCGGTGCAGATCGCCAGTCTCGCCCCTGGGCTGGCGCTCACGAGTCTCGACTTCCTCGTCACCTGATGCCGTGCCAGCGGCTGGGCAACGCCTGTGCAGCCGACTCGCGACCGCATCACGCGGCCGCCGTCGGCTGTTCCAGGGCCCGCCATGTATGCTGCAGGTAAGAAGGAAACGACCCTCCAAGCCCCTTGTCAGCCTGCTAAATTCATCTCCCTGTGATTCACGCCGCTGCCGATTGCCATCGCCCCACGCCCCATTGCCGCGATGACCACCGCAGCAAGACCTTTCCATCATTGAGGAGATAGCCATGGCCACGTATTCCTGGAGTTCGCTGACCGATGGGTCGACGATTGTTTTCGACCCCACGGCCGACTTGCTTGATTTCGGCTCGATTGCCGCAGCCAGTGTGGAGGTCGTTGCGCTCGACGCGACCACCACGCTGTTCCGGGCGTCCGGCAAGAGCGTGAGCTTCACCGGGTTCGGAGTGACGCAGATCGTCTCACGCGACCTCTTCGGAAGTGGGTTCCGCAACGTGGTGACGTCCACCTGGAGCCGGATCATGGTCGGTGACAACGCGCTGGCCGGCGGTGGCGATGATGGACCGAACGTGCTCACCGGCCACGTCTTTGGGAACGACTTGCTGCTGGGCCTTGGTGGCGACGATTCGCTCGACGGCGGCGGGGGTTCGGACGTGCTCGATGGCGGTGCCGGCAACGACACGCTTCGGGGAGGCAGTTCTTCGTCGGACATCGCGACCGCCAGCTACGCGTCCGCCGCCTCCGGCGTCACCGTCAGCCTTGCTTTGCTGGGAGTTGCCCAGAACACCGGCGGAGCAGGGACCGATACCCTCTTCAACATCGACAATCTGTGGGGCAGCGCCTTCGCTGATCAGCTCACGGGTGGCACTGGCAACAACTTGATCCGCGGTGGCGGCGGTGACGACCTCCTCGATGGCGGTGGCGGTACGGACACGGCCGACTACTCGGATGCGGCTGCCGGAGTCACCGTCAATCTCGGCCTCGTCGGCGCCCAGAATACGGGGTTGGCCGGCGTCGATACCCTGACCAATTTCGAGAACGCGAACGGCAGCCGCTACGCCGATGTCCTGACCGGCTCGGCGGCGGCGAACGTCCTTGACGGGGGCGCCGGAGACGACCTCCTGTCCGGAATGGGCGGGGCCGACCGGCTGATCGGAGCGAGCGGCGACGATACGCTCTCCGGTGGCGATGGCAACGACACCCTCGTTGCCGGCATCGGCAACGACGAGCTGGACGGTGGCGGCGACGTCGACACGGCGGACTACTCCGCAGCGACACAGGCGGTCGCGCTCGACCTGGATGCCGGGACGGCCGCCATCGGTGGCGGGCCGCTCAAGTCGGTGCTCGCTGTGGAAAATGCTGTCGGAACGGCGACCGCGGACCTGCTCACCGGCAGCTCCGGCAACAACGCCCTGTCCGGCGGAAACGGTGACGACACCCTTGCCGGCCTGGCGGGTGACGACACTCTCGACGGCGGCTCGGGTACCGATACCGCAAGTTATGCGGCGGCATCGGCGGGTGTCACGGTCAACCTTTCGCTGGCTGGCGCGCAGCCAACTGGCGGTGCTGGAAGCGACACGTTGATCAGTATCGAGCGGCTTCTTGGAAGTTCCTTCGCTGACACGCTGACCGGCAACGGCAGTTCCAACATCATCGACGGTGGTTTGGGTGACGACGTCCTTGACGGCGGCGGCGGTTACGATGCGGTGTCATTCATTTCGGCCAGTGGGGCCGTATCCGTCAATCTGGGCGTGTCAACTCCGCAGAACACGCTCGGTGCCGGCATCGACACGCTGCTCAATATCGAAGGCGTCGAAGGCAGCGCGTTTGCTGATCAGTTGACGGGTAACGATGCAGCGAATGAGCTCAGCGGCTACCTGGGCGACGACAGCATCGCCGGGATGGGTGGGGCCGACACGCTGCGTGGTTGGGATGGCAACGACAATATCCAGGGGGGCAGCGGCAACGATATCCTCTGCGGGGGAGTGGGTGATGACCTCCTCGACGGTGGGGCGGACTTCGATCGCGTTTCCTATTCTTTGGCGGCAGGCCCAGTGAGTGTCGATCTTCGGGTCGTCGGACCACAGGCGACCGGGGAGGGCAGCGATACCTTGGTGAATGTCGAAGACGTCGATGGTGGCGCCTTCGCCGACACGCTGATTGGCAACGGCGTCGCGAATGTGCTCGCAGGCAACGGCGGAAATGACACGCTCAATGGCTTCGCCGGCAACGACACGCTTGCTGGTGCGACGGGATCCGATCAGCTCGACGGCGGTGAAGGCAATGACATCCTGCAAGGCGGGATTCACGCTGATACCTTGCAGGGAGCTTTGGGCGACGATTACCTTGAAGGAGGATCCTGCGACTACTACTACACGGGCTCCAACTACGCTCCGCTGGCGGGCACGGATGGTGACAGCATGGCCGGGGGCGCAGGCAACGACTCCTACCAGGTGACCGCCACCGCGACGCAGCAGTGGTTCGAGGTCTCGGGCGGCTACAGTTTGACGACTTCAATTGGCTTTTCTCCCGATCTGGTCAGCGAAAACCCCGATGAGGGCAGCGACACCGTCGAGGCATACGTCTCCTACACCTTGCCGGCGAACGTCGAGAATCTCGTCCTGATGGAGAGGACCTTCGACATCAACGGCACCGGGAACGCCCTCAACAACGTCCTTACCGGAAACTCCGACGAGAACGTCATCGACGGTGCCGGAGGCAACGACACGCTCGCGGGCGGTGCCGGCAACGACACGCTGACCGGCGGTGCGGGATCGGATGCGTTTGCCGCCGCCGCGGACAGCGGCGTGGACACGGTGACCGACTTTGCTGCGGGCGCGGGTGGCGATCGCGCCCTTGTGGCCACCGCTGCTTTCTCGAACTACACGCCCGGGAACGATCCGTTTGCCAGTGGCCACGCACGTCTGACCCAGTCGGGTGCGGATACGCTTCTCGAACTCGACAAGGACGGCGCAGGCGCGGCGTTTTCATTCCAGACGGCACTGATCCTGAAGAACGTCGTCACGGCAAGTCTGGTGCCAGGGAATCTCGTCTGGCCGTCAGTCAGCCATGCCCCGTCGGGCGCCGACAAGACCGTCAGCACGCACGAGGGCAACCCCCATGTCTTCACCGCTGCCGACTTCGGCTTCAGCGACCCGGCCGACAGTCCTGCCAACGCGCTTCTCGCCGTGCGCATCAGCACACTGCCTGCTGCCGGCAGCCTGACCCTCGCCGGCCTTCCCGTCGCTCCCGGGCAGTTCATCTCCGCTTCCGACCTCGCCGCCGGCCAGCTCGTCTTCACCCCGGCCGCCAACGCCAGCGGCAACGCCTATGCGAGCTTCAGCTTCCAGGTCCAGGACGACGGCGGCACTGCCATCGGCGGCGCCGACCTCGACCCGACGCCGAACCTCATCACGGTCGACGTGACATCGGTCAACGACGCTCCCTCGGGCGCCGACACGACGGTCAGCACGCACGAAGACAACCCCTACGTCTTCACCGCGGCCGATTTCGGCTTCAGCGACGCGGCCGACAGTCCCGCCAACGCGCTCCTCGCCGTGCGTATCAGCACGCTGCCCGCTGCCGGAAGCCTGACCCTCGCCGGCATCTCCGTCACGCCCGGGCAGTCCATCTCGGTTGCCGACCTCGCCGCCGGCCAGCTCGTCTTCACCCCGGCCGCCAAAGCCAGCGGCAACGCTTACGCGACCTTCAGCTTCCAGGTCCAGGACGACGGCGGCACTGCCCTCGGTGGCGCCGACCTCGACCCGACGCCGAACCTCATCACGGTCGACGTGACGCCGGTCAACGACGCTCCGTCGGGCGCCGACAAGGCCGTCAGCACGCGCGAAGACAACCCCTACGTCTTCTCCGCGGCCGATTTCGGCTTCAGCGACGCGGCCGACAGTCCCGCCAACGCGCTCGTCGCCGTGCGCATCAGCACGCTGCCCGCTGCCGGAAGCCTGACCCTCGCCGGCATCCCCGTCACGCCCGGGCAGTCCATCTCGGTTGCCGACCTCGCCGCCGGCCAGCTCGTCTTCACCCCGGCCGCCAACGCCAGCGGCAACGCTTCCGCCAGCTTCAGCTTCCAGGTCCAGGATGACGGTGGCACCGCCGACGGCGGCGCCGACCTCGACCCGACGCCGAACCTCATCACGATCGACTTGACGCCGGTGAACGACGCGCCGTCGGGCGCCGACAACACGGTCAGCACCTACGAAGACAACCCCTACGTCTTCGATGCAGCCGACTTCGGCTTCAGCGACGCAACCGACACCCCTGCCAACGCACTCCTCGCCGTGCGCATCGGCACACTGCCCGTCGCCGGCAGCCTCACCCTCTCGGGCGCTGCCGTCAGCCCCGGGCAGACGATCACCGCCAGCGACATCGTCGCCGGCAACCTCGTTTTCACGCCGGCCGCCAACGCCAGCGGCAACGCCTACGCCAGCTTCAGCTTCCAGGTGCAGGATGACGGCGGCACCGTCGGTGGCGGCATCGACCTCGATCCATCGGCGAACGCCATCACGATCGATGTCAGGCCGTTGGTCGGCGGGGACGGCGACGACCACCTGCCTGGCGGCCCGAACGACAACACGCTCGAGGGTCTTGGCGGCAACGACACCCTCGATGGCGGCGCAGGCAACGACACGCTCGCCGGCGGTGCCGGCGACGACCGGCTGCTCGGAGGGCCGGGGACCGACACGGCGCGCTACAGCGACGCGGGCAGTGGTGTCACCGTCACGCTCGCCACGCAGGGTGTGCCACAGAACACATCCGGCGCCGGCCTCGACACGCTCATCGGCATCGAGAACCTCGTCGGCTCCGCCTTCGCCGACACCCTGACCGGCGACGGCAACGCCAACCGCCTCGAAGGCGGCAGCGGCGATGACGCGCTCGACGGCGGTGCCGGCAACGACAGCCTCGACGGCGGCACCGGCAACGATCGCCTCTGGGGCGGCAGCGGTGCCGACAGCCTGCTCGGCGGCGACGGCTCCGACCTCTACTACGTCGACCACGGCGGTGACAACGTCACCGAAACCAACGCCAATCCCGCGTCTGGTGGAACCGACCAGGTCTACAGCTACCTCTCCACCTACACCCTCACGGCGCACGTCGAGAACGGCCGCATTCTTGCCAGCGGCGCAGCGAACCTCACCGGCAACGCCCTCGACAACCTGCTCTACGCCGGCAGCGGCCACAACCTCCTCGACGGCGCCGGCGGCAACGACACCGTCAGCTACCTCTACGGTGCCAGCGGCGGCGTCAGCATCAGCTTGGCCATTGCCGGCGCGCAGGCGACCGGTGGCTCCGGCAGTGACACCCTCATGTCGATCGAGCACCTCATCGGCTCCAACCAGGACGACAGCCTCGCCGGCGACGGCAACGCCAACCGCCTCGAAGGCGGCAACGGCAACGACATGCTCGCCGGTGGTGCCGGCAACGACACGCTCTCCGGCAGCGCGGGCAACGACACCGCCAGCTACGCCGATGCCGCCAGCGGCGTCAGCGTCAGCCTCGCCATCGCCGCTCCGCAGGCCACCGGCGGCTCCGGCACCGACACCCTGATCGCCATCGAGAACCTCGGCGGATCGACCTGGGACGACACCCTGCGCGGCGACGGCAACGCCAACCGCCTGAGTGGCGCGCAGGGCAACGACTTCCTCAATGGCGACGCCGGCAACGACACCCTGGATGGCGGCGCCGGCAACGACCGCCTCTGGGGCGGCAGCGGCGCCGACAGCCTGATCGGCGGCGACGGCTCCGATTTCTACTACGTCGATGACGCCGGCGACAGCGTCAACGAGACCGACGCCAACCCCGCCACCGGCGGCACCGACCAGGTCTTCAGTTACGCCGCCGCCTACACCCTCGGCGCCCACATCGAGAACGGCCGCATCCTCGCCACCGGCGCCGCCAACATCACCGGCAACGCCCTCGACAACCTCCTCGACGCCGGCACCGGCGCCAACCTCCTCGATGGCGCCGGCGGCAACGACACCGTCAGCTACCTCTACGCCGTCAGCGGCAGCGGCGTCAGCGTCAGCCTCGCCCTTGCCGGCGCGCAAGCGACCGGCGGCTCCGGCAGCGACACCCTCGCCGGAATCGAGAACCTCAGTGGCTCCACCTACGACGACACCCTCACCGGCGACGCCAACGCCAACCGCCTCAGTGGCGCGCAGGGCAACGACTTCCTCAATGGCGGTGCCGGCAACGACACCCTCGACGGCGGCGCCGGCAACGACCGCCTCTGGGGCGGCAGCGGTGCCGATAGCCTGGTCGGTGGTGACGGCTCCGACCTCTACTACCTCGACGACGCCGGCGACAGCGTCAGCGAAAGCAACGCCAACCCCGCCACCGGCGGCACCGACCAGGTCCTCAGCTACCTCGCCAGCACCACCCTCGGCGCCCACGTCGAGAACGGCCGCATCCTCACCACCGGCGCCGCCAACCTCGCCGGCAACGCCCTCGACAACCTCCTCGACGCCGGCACCGGCGCCAACCTCCTCGACGGCGCTGGCGGCAACGATACCGTCAGCTACCTCTATGGCGCCAGCAGCGGCGTCAGCGTCAGCCTCGCCATTGCCGGCGCGCAGGCCACCGGCGGTTCCGGCAGCGACACCGTCACCGGCATCGAGAACCTCAGCGGCTCCACCTACGACGACACCCTCACCGGCGACGCCAACGCCAACCGCCTCACTGGCGCCCAGGGCAACGACTTCCTCAATGGCGGCGCCGGCAACGACAGCCTCGACGGCGGTGCCGGCAACGACACCCTCTGGGGCGGTACCGGCGCCGACAGCCTGAGCGGCGGCGACGGCGCCGACCTCTACTACGTCGACCACGCCGGCGACAGCGTCAGCGAAAGCAACGCCAATCCCGCCACCGGCGGCATCGACCAGGTCTTCAGCTACCTCGCCGCCTACACCCTCGGCGCCAACGTCGAGAACGGCCGCATCCTCGCTACGGGTGCAGCGAGCCTGGGCGGCAACGCCCTCGCCAACCTCCTCTACGCCGGAGCCGGCGCCAACGTCCTCGACGGCGGCAGTGGCAACGACACCGCCAGCTACCTCTATGGCGCCAGCAGCGGCGTCAGCGTCAGCCTCGCCGTTGCCGGGGCGCAGACCACCGGCGGCTCCGGCAGCGACACCCTCACCGGCATCGAGAACCTCGTCGGCTCGGCCTACTCCGACACCCTCAGCGGCGACGGCGGCGCCAACCTCCTCAGCGGCGGCAACGGCAACGACACCCTCAGCGGCGGCCTCGGCGCGGACACCTTCCGCTTCGACATGCTGCCGAACGCCGCGACCAACCGCGACACGATCAGCGACTTCAACGTCCTCGACGACACGATCGAACTCGAGAACGCGATCTTCACCGCGCTGCTGAGCCCCGGCACCCTCGCCGCCGGCTCGTTCCGCTCCGGCGCCGGCCTCACCACCGCCGCCGATGCCGACGACTACCTCATCTACGACAGCACCAGCGGCGCGCTCTACTACGACGCGAATGGCAACGCCGGCGCCGGCCCGGTGCAGATCGCCACGCTCGCCAGTGGCCTCGCCCTGAGCCACCTCGACTTCCTCGTCACCTGAAGTCCGCAGTCACTGCCGCCGCTCGCCGGCGGCAGTGACGGTCAGCCAAAGCGCCGCGGGCAAAGCCGGAGCAGCCCCATCGCGAGCCCGTCCCGCGGCGGCCACCGGCTGTGCCAGAGCCCGCCCTGTATGATCCACGTAAGAAGCAAATCGCTTCCCCACGACGCTGGCCCTTCTGCTAGATTCGATCCCCGGCAACACCGCCAGCCGCCGACCGGATTCCCGATGGCGGCAGCGGCCCACCGTTCGGGCGCGCCGCCTTGGTTCGTCCCTGGCGAGTGTTTTCTGCGGGAGGATGGGTTCTGTGCTCGGATGCGGTTCGCGTGCATCGCGCTCGGTCGGCGGCTTCGCCGCCGCCTTCGCGTCCGCGCTGCAACCGCCGCACAGCCACTCGCACAGCCACTCCGACAGCGACCGCGGCACGCGCAGCAGATTCCCGGCCAGACCCGCGCACGCGGCGAACCCCGCCGGCGGCGGGCTTCGTCGCCCACCGCGCCCGGGTCGGCCAGCACACCATGACCCGATACACCCCGGAGGAATGCAATGAAGCGAACCCTGGTCCTCATCGATCACCGCGTTGCCGATCGCCCGGCGCTCGTCGCGAGTCTGCCCACGAACAGCGAGTGGCGGCTGCTCGGTGCGCAGGAGGACGGCCTGCGGCAGCTCCGCGCCGCCGTTGACGGGCGCAGCGAGTTCGCCTCGATCCGCCTCCTCGCGCACGGTCGACCGGGCGCGATCCTGCTCGGTGCGGCCGCGGTCGATGCCGGCTCGCTCGCCGGCCGCGCGGAGGATCTCGCGGCGATCGGCCGGGCGCTCGCTGCCGGTGGCGATGTGCAACTCTACGCCTGTGCCGTCGGCGACGGCGCAGCCGGCCGCGCCTTCGTCGACGCGCTTGCCGCAGCCCTCGGCGCCCCGGTCGCCGCCGCCTCGACCCCCGTCGGCCACGCCGATCTCGGCGGCGCCTGGCGGCTCGACGTCGGCGAAGTGCGCACGCCACCACTGGCTGCGCCGGACTGGCGCGGCCTGCTCGGCATGACCATTGCCCGGCTGCCGTTCTCCTTTCCCAACCACAGCCCCGGCGAATGGCGCAACGCCAAGGCCTTCGCCGCGCTGCGCGCCGACGGCTCGGTCGTCACCTGGGGCGATGCCGCCTCCGGTGGCGACAGTTCCGCGCTCGCGGTGCAACTCGGCGGCGCGCTCGACGTGCGGCAGGTGTTTTCGACGCTGTCCGCCTTTGCCGCACTGCGCGCCGATGGCTCGGTCGTCACCTGGGGCGATGCTTCGTCGGGCGGCGACAGTTCGGCCGTGGCAGCGCAGATCGACGGCACGATCGACATCACCCGGGTGTTTTCGACGGAGCTCGCTTTCGCAGCGCTGCGCGCCGACGGCTCGGTCGTCACCTGGGGGCACTCGGTGTACGGCGGCAGTCGTTCCGCGGTGGCGGCGCAGCTCGACGGGACGATCGATGTGATCGAGCTGTGCTCCAGCGCCGGCGCCTTTGCCGCGCGTCGTGCCGACGGCTCGGTCGTCACCTGGGGCTATTCCGGCCATGGCGGCGACAGCAGCAGCGTCGCCGCGCAGCTCGACGGGACGATCGCCGTCACGCAGGTCGCGGCGACGAGCGAGGCCTTCGCCGCGCTGCGTGCCGACGGCTCGGTCGTCACCTGGGGATCGGCGACCTATGGCGGCGACAGCGCTACCGTCGCCGCGCAACTCGACGGGACGATCGACGTCGTGCGCGTCTTTGCCAACGTCGGCGCCTTCGTCGCGCTGCGCCGCGACGGTTCGCTGGTGGTCTGGGGAGCCCCCGCCTACAGCGCTGACGCCGGCGCGGTCGCGGCGCAGATCGACGGGACGATCGACGTCGTGCAGGTCTTCTCGACCTCGCATGCCTTTGCCGCGCTGCGTGCCGACGGCTCGGTCGTCACCTGGGGGAGTCCGGGGGAAGGCGGCGACAGCAGCGCCGTCGCCGCGCTGCTCGACGGCACGATCGACGTGACGCAGGTGTTTTCGACCGGGCGCGCCTTTGCCGCGCTGCGCGCCGACGGCTCGGTGGTCAGCTGGGGGAACTCGTCGTCGGGCGGCGACAGTTCGCCGGTCGCGGGAGCGCTCGACGGGACGATCGATGTGACCGAAGTGTTCGCGACCGACGGCGCCTTTGCCGCGCTGCGCGCCGATGGCTCGGTCGTGACCTGGGGATCGGCAGCCTCCGGCGGCGACAGCTCGACGGTTGCGGCCAAGCTCGACGGGACTCTCGATGTCCGGGAGGTGTTCTCGACGAACAACGCCTTTGCCGCGCGGCGGGCGGATGGCTCGCTGGTCACCTGGGGCGATGCGGCTGCGGGGGGTGACAGCAGTGCGGTCGCGGACCGGCTGCGGGATGTCGTCGGGGTGGCGGATCCGTTTGCCGATGACGTGTTGGTGACCGAGCGGGTGGCGGTGGTTTTTCCGGGGCATAGCTCGGGCGCGTGGCGGAACGACGATGCGTTTGCCGCGATCCGTGCGGACGGGTCGGTGGTGACTTGGGGGGTTCCGGTGTACGGGGGCGATAGTTCCGCGGTGGCGGTGCGGCTCGACGGGACGGTCGACGTGTTGGAGGTGTTTTCCACGCAGTACGCCTTTGCCGCGCTGCGTGCCGATGGCTCGGTGGTCACCTGGGGCGTGTCGTCGTACGGCGGCAACAGTCTCGCGGTCGCGGCGCAGCTCGACGGGATGAACGACGTCGTTCAGGTGTTTTCGACGGAGCGCGCATTTGCCGCGCTGCGCGCCGACGGCTCGGTGGTCACCTGGGGCGATTCGTCGTACGGCGGCAACAGTCTCGCGGTGGCGGCGCAGCTCGACGGGACGATCGACGTCGTGCAGGTGTTTTCGACGAGTAGCGCCTTTGCGGCGCTGCGCGCCGACCGTTCGGTGGTCACCTGGGGGGATTCGTCGTACGGTGGCAACAGTTCCGCTGTGGCAGCGCAGCTCGACGGGACGAACGACGTCACGCAGGTGTTTTCGACGAAGTACGCATTTGCCGCGCTGCGCGCTGACGGCTCGGTCGTGACTTGGGGGCTTTCGTCGTACGGCGGCAGCAGTTCCAGCGTGGCGGCCCAGCTCAACGGTGCGATCGACGTTACACACGTGCTTTCGACGGAAAGAGCCTTTGCCGCGCTGCGCGCCGACGGATCGGTGGTCACCTGGGGGGATTCCTACTACGGCGGCAACAGCTCCGCGGTGGCGCCACAGCTCGACGGCACGGTCGACGTCACGCAGATCTTTTCGACGGACTACGCCTTTGCCGCGCTGCGCGCCGACGGCTCGGTCGTGACTTGGGGGCTTTCGTCGTACGGCGGCAGCAGTTCCAGCGTGGCGGCCCAGCTCAACGGTGCGATCGACGTTACACACGTGCTTTCGACGGAAAGAGCGTTTGCCGCGCTGCGCGCTGACGGCTCGGTGGTCACCTGGGGGGATTCCAACTACGGCGGCAACAGCTCCGCGGTGGCGCCACAGCTCGACGGGACGATCGACGTGACGCAGGTCTTTTCGACGTACTACGCCTTTGCCGCGCTGCGCGCCGACGGGTCGGTGGTCACCTGGGGGGATTCCAACTACGGCGCCGACAGTTCGGCGGTCGCGGCGCAGCTCGACGGGACGAACGACGTCGTACAGGTGGCTTCGACGGAGGGAGCCTTTGCCGCACTGCGCGCCGACGGGTCGGTAGTCACCTGGGGGGCTACGCTGTGGTCGCACAACAATTACGCGGTGCCGGCGCAGCTCGACGGGACGATCGACGTCGTGCAGGTGTTTTCGACTTCGGCCGCCTTTGCCGCGCTGCGTGCCGACGGGTCGCTGGTCACTTGGGGCAGTGCGGGTGGCTTCAGTTCTTACCTCGGGGCGCAGATCGACGGGACGATCGACGTCGTGCGGGTGTTTTCGACGGACTACGCCTTTGCCGCGCTGCGTGTCGACGGTTCGGTCGTCACCTGGGGGTATTCGTCGGCCGGTGACAGTTCCTCGGTGGCAGCGCAGCTCGACGGGACGATCGACGTGACGCAGGTATTTTCGACGGGGACCGCCTTTGCCGCGCTGCGCGCCGACGGCTCGGTGGTCATCTGGGGGGATCCATCGTACGGCGGCGATAGTTCCGCGGTCGCGGCGCAGCTCGACGGGACGATCGACGTCACGCAGGTTTTTTCGACATGGGGCGCCTTTGCCGCGCTGCGCGCCGACGGCTCGGTGGTCATCTGGGGGGATTCGTCGCGCGGCGGCAACAGCTCCGCGGTCGCGGCGCAGCTCGAGGGCGCGATCGACGTCACCCAGGTGTTCTCGACGGACTGGGCCTTTGCCGCGCTGCGCGCCGACGGGTCGGTTGTGACCTGGGGGGATTCGTCGGGCGGCGGCAACAGCTCCGCGGTTTCGGCGCAGGTCGATGGGACGAATGACGTCGTACAGGTGTTTTCGACATGGCGCGCCTTTGCCGCGCTGCGCGCCGACGGCTCGGTCGTCACTTGGGGGGATTCGTTCGAGGGCGGGAACAGTTCCCGGGTGGCGGCAAAGCTTGACGGGACTATTGACGCCACGCAAGTGTTTTCGACGCGAAACGCGTTTGCCGCGCTGCGCGCCGACGGCTCCGTCGTCACCTGGGGGCAGTCCGGCGGCGACAGTTCCGCAGTGGCGGCGCAGCTTGATGGGACGATCGATGTCGTGCAGGTGGCTTCGACGGAGTACGCCTTCGCCGCCCTGCGCGCCGATGGATCGGTGGTCACCTGGGGGTCGTCGTCGTCCGGCGGCAACAGTTCCGCGGTCGCGGCGCAGCTCGACGGGACGAACGACGTCGTGCAGGTGTTTTCGACGGGGTACGCCTTTGCCGCGCTGCGCGCCGATGGCTCGGTCGTTACCTGGGGGGATTCGTCGCGTGGTGGCGATAGTTCCGCGGTGGCAGTGCAGCTCGACGGAACAATCGACGTCACGCAGATCTTTTCGGCGGACTGGGCCTTTGCCGCGCTGCGCGCCGACGGCTCGGTGGTAGCTTGGGGAGACTGGTGGCACGGCGGCAACTTCAGCGCCCTCGGCAGCCCGTGGATCGACATCGTCAGCATTGCGACCCCGTTTGCCGACGACCTGTCCGTAGCCGCCGACGCTGACGAATCCTCTCACCATGCGCCGTCCGGCACCGACCGCATCGTGCCCGTCACCGAAGACGCCGCTTACACCTTCGGCGTCGCGGACTTCCCGCTCACCGATCCCAGCGACCTTCCGCCCGACGCCCTGCTCGCGATCCGCAGCGGAACGCTGCCAGCTGCCGGCAGCCTGACCGTCTCGGGCGCCGCAGTTACCGTTGGCCAGTCGATCGCCGTCGCCGACCTCGCCGCCGGCCACCTCGTCTTCACCCCGGCCACCGACGCCAGCGGCAACGCTTACGCCAGCTTCAGCTTCCAGGTCCAGGACGACGGCGGCATCGCCCACGGCGGCGCTGACCTCGACCCGACACCGAACCTCATCACGATCGACGTCACGCCGGTCAACGACGCCCCGTCGGGCACCGACAAGACCGTCAGCACGCGCGAAGACAACACCTACATCTTCTCCGCGGCCGACTTCGGCTTCAGCGACGCGGCCGACACACCTGCCAACGCGCTCCTCGCCGTGCGCATCGGTACCTTGCCCGCTGCCGGAAGCCTGACCCTCGCCGGCATTCCCGTCACGCCCGGGCAGTCCATCTCCGTTGCCGGTCTCGCCGCCGGCCAGCTCGTCTTCACCCCGGCCGCCAACGCCAGCGGCAACGCTTACGCCAGTTTCAGCTTTCAGGTCCAGGACGACGGTGGCACCGCCAACGGCGGGGCCGACCTCGACCCGACACCGAACCTCATCACCGTCGATGTGACGGCCGTCAATTACGGCCTCACCGTCGCGCGCCTACCCACCCTGTTCCCCCGCCACAGCGCCGGTGAATGGCGCAACGACGGGGCCTTTGCTGCGCTGCGCGCCGACGGTTCGGTGGTCACCTGGGGCGACGCCGGGTCCGGCGGCGACAGCAGTGCTGTCGCCCCGCATCTCAGCGGGGCGATCAACGTCAGCCAGTTGTTTTCGAACTGGTACGCCTTTGCTGCCCTGCGGGTCGACGGTTCGGTCGTCACCTGGGGCGATGCCTCGTACGGCGGCGACAGTAGCGCCGTCGCCGGTCAGCTCGATGGCACAGAAGACGTCGTGCGCGTGTTTTCGACGAGCACCGCGTTTGCGGCACTGCACAACGATGGCTCGGTCGTTGCTTGGGGTCAGGCAGCGCGAGGTGGCGACATGAGTGCCGTCGCAGCGCTGCTCGATGGCACGACCGAGGCGGTCGACGTGGTCGACGTTGCCTCGACGGGTGGCGCCTTCGCCGCCCTGCGTGGTGACGGTTCGGTCGTCACCTGGGGCCATCCGCCCTATGGCGGTGACAGCAGCGCCGTCGCTGCCCACCTCGATGGGACGATCGATGTCGTTCGGATCTGTGCCACCAGCGAGGCCTTTGCCGCGTTGCGTGCTGACGGATCCGTCGTCACTTGGGGATGGCCGGTGTACGGCGGCGACAGCAGCCCCGTCGCACCACTCTTGGATGGGACGATCGGCGTTGTGCGGGTGTATGCCACCGGGGGCGCCTTTGCGGCGCTGCGCAGCGACGGCTCACTGGTCATCTGGGGATCATCGTCGTACGGTGGGGATGGCCCGGTCGACCCCGCCCAGGTTGACGGAACGATCGACGTCGTCGAAGTCTTTTCCAGTGCGAGCGCGTTCGCTGCCCTGCGGGCTGACGGCTCGCTGGTCACCTGGGGTGCATCCTCGTCCGGCGGCGACAGCACTCCGGTCGCCGGACAGATCGACGGGACGATCGACGTCGTGCAGGTCTCGGCGACGAACAGCGCCTTCGCCGCGCTGCGCGCCGACGGATCCGTCGTCACTTGGGGTTCGTCCTCGTCCGGCGGCGACAGCAGCGGGGTTGCGCCGCAGCTCGACGGGAGTATCGACGTCCGCCAGGTGTTGTCCACCGATGGCGCCTTTGCCGCACTGCGGGCCGACGGCTCGGTCATCAGCTGGGGCGATCCCGGCTTCGGGGGCGACAGCGGCGTCGTTGCCGGGCAGCTCGACGGAGTGATCGGCGTCGCGCACGTCTTTTCGACAAACCGTGCCTTTGCCGCGCTGCGTACAGACGGCTCGATTGTTGCTTGGGGTGACCCCTCGGGGGGCGGCGACAGCCCGCACGTCGTCAGCCATCTGGACAACGTTGTGAGCCTGGCCAATCCGTTCACCGCTGACACTTATTCAGCGGATATCTTCAGCGACTCTTTCCACTCCGCCCCGTCCGGCAGCGACCGCATCGTGCTCGTCGCCGAAGACGCCGCTTACACCTTCGGCGTCGCGGACTTCCCGCTCACCGATCCCAGCGACCTTCCGCCCGACGGCCTGCTCGCCATCCGCATCGCAACGCTGCCAGCTGCCGGCAGCCTGACCGTCTCGGGTGTAGCTGTCACCGCCGGCCAGTCGATCGCGCTCGCCGACCTCGCCGCCGGCCAGCTCGCCTTCACCCCGGCCGCCGACGCCAGCGGCAACGCTTACGCCAGCTTCACCTTCCAGGTCCAGGACGACGGCGGCACCGCCCACGGCGGCGCCGACCTCGACCCGACACCGAACCTCATCACGATCGACGTGGCGCCGGTCAACGACGCCCCGTCGGGCACCGACAAGACCGTCAGCACGCGCGAAGACAACACCTGCATCTTCTCCGCGGCCGACTTCGGTTTCAGCGACGCAGCCGACACCCCTGCCAACGGGCTCCAGGCCGTGCGCATCAGCACGCTGCCCGGCGCCGGCAGCCTGACGCTCGCCGGTGTTCCCGTCACTGCCGGCCAGTCGATCGCGGTCACCGACCTCACCGCCGGCCAGTTCGTCTTTAGCCCTGTTGGCAACGACGGTGGCAGCGGCCACACGAGTTTCACCTTCCAACTGCAGGACGACGGCGGTACCGCCAACGGCGGCGCCGACCTCGACCCGACACCCAATGTCCTCTCGGTGAACTTCCGACCACCAATCGAGCTCTCCGACATCGCCGCGGGCGACGGCGGTTTCGTCATCGATGGCGAATTTCCGCTTGACTACAGCGGTCACAGCGTGTCTGGCGCCGGCGACGTCAACGGCGACGGGCTCGATGATGTGATCGTCGGCGCACCGTGGATGGGTCCTTCTGGTCGAAGCTATGTCGTCTTCGGCCACACCGGCACGGGTGCCATCAACCTCAAGGCCGTTGCTGCTGGCAGTGGCGGCTTCGCGGTGAACGGCCAGAGTCTCTACGATCGCAGCGGTTTCAGCGTCGGCGCTGCTGGCGACGTCAACGGCGACGGTCTGGCCGATCTCGTTGTCGGCGCATATCGGAGCGACCCTCCTGGTGGCGCAAGTGCCGGGCGCAGCTACGTCGTTTTCGGCAAGACGGATGGTGGCGCGATCGACCTTTCAGCAATTGCCGGTGGCAATGGCGGTTTCGTCATCAATGGACAAAGTGCAGATGACCAGAGCGGCCGCAGCGTCGCTGGAGCTGGGGATGTCAACGGCGACGGGTTGGCCGATCTGATCGTCGGTGCACACCACGGTGACCCTGCTGGCGCTCCAGATGCCGGGCGCAGCTACATCGTCTTCGGCAAGACCACCGGGTTTGCCGTCGAACTCGATGCGATCGAAGGAGGCAACGGTGGCTTTCTGATCAATGGACAGGCAGTGCTCGACTTCAGTGGCGCCAGCGTGTCAGGCGCGGGCGACGTCAATGGTGACGGCCTGGCCGATCTCATCGTCGGCGCGTTCCTTGGTGACCACTCGGCGACGGGCGGTGACAGCGGGCGCAGTTACATCGTTCTTGGCAAGACCAGCAGCGGCACGATCGACCTTTCGGCGATCGCCGATGGCACAGGAGGCTTCGCCATCAACGGTCAGAGCGGTGGTGACTGGAGTGGCCAGAGCGTGTCTGCCGCCGGCGACGTCAACGGCGACGGGTTGGCCGATGTGGTGGTCGGCGCGCCCAACGGCGACCCGGCTGCCGGCGACTGGGCCGGGCGCAGCTATGTTGTCTTCGGCAAGACAGGCACCGGTTCTGTCGACCTGTCGGCGGTCGCGCAGGGTAGCGGTGGCTTCGTGATCAACGGACAAAGCGCGAACGACTATAGCGGCGTCAGCGTTGCGGGTATTGGCGACCTCAACGGCGACGGCCTTGCCGACCTGCTCATCGGGGCGCCTTTTGGCGATGCCGCTGCGGGCGGCAATTCCGGGCGCAGCTATGTCGTCTTCGGCAAGACTGATGGTAGCGCCATCGACCTCTCGGCAATCGCCAATGGCAGCGGTGGCTTTGCCATCAACGGGCAGCAACCCGACGATCGCAGCGGCTTCAGTGCTGCGGGTGCCGGCGACATCAACGGCGATGGCTTGGCGGACCTGATCGTTGGGGCGAAAGCCAGCGACCCCGCCAGCGGCACTGACGCTGGCCGCAGCTACGTCATCTTCGGCAGCACCACGGGCTCCTTCGCCCCGAGCGCCGTCGACCAGTTCGGCACTGCCGGTGCCGACGCGCTGAACGGCTCACCGGTGGCCGAAACGCTCGTCGCGGGGGCCGGCAACGACACGCTGACCGGCAACGGCGGCGCGGATGTGCTTTATGGCGGCGCCGGCGACGATAGCTTCGTCCTCAACGCCAGCAACCTCGCGGCGCTCGCGAGTGGCGTCACCGATGGCCAACTCGCGCGCATCGACGGCGGCACGGGTCTCGATACGATCGCGCTCGCCGGCAGCGGCCTCTCCTTCGACCTCACCGCGATCGCCAACCAGGGCGCGAGCACGCCCGGCAGCCAGTCGCGAATCGAGTCGATCGAACGGATCGACCTCACGGGCAGCGGCCACAACACGCTGGCGCTCTCGGTCGGTGACGTTCTCGACATGTCGGACATGAACCGGTTCCACGACGGGAACGGCTGGGCCGGCGTCGGCGCCAGCGTGCCGAGGCACCAACTCGTCATCGACGGTGACACGGGCGATGTCGTCATCGCCGCCGGCCTATGGACGACTGCCGGCACGGCCAGTCACGCCGGCCACGACTACGCCATCTACAACGCGCAGGGCAGCGCCGCGCAATTGCTGATCGACACCAGCGTCGCGCGGACGATTGCCGTGCGGCCTCAGATCGAGCTTTCCAACATCGCCACCGGCATTGGCGGATTCGTGATCAACGGCCAGTGTGCCGATGACAATGCCGGCCGCAGCGTCGCCGCGGCCGGCGACGTCAACGGCGACGGGTTTGCCGACCTGATCGTCGGCGCGCCGTGGAGCGATCCGCCCGCGGGCAACGCCGCCGGGCGCAGCTACGTCGTCTTCGGCAAATCCGACCAGGGTGCCGTCGATCTGACGGCAATCGACGCCGGCAGTGGCGGATTCGTGATCGTGGGTGCGTGCGCCGACGATCGCAGCGGTTTCGACGTCGCCGGGGGAGGCGACTTCAATGGCGACGGCCTTGCCGATCTCATCGTCAGCGCGATGGGCAGCGACCGTCCGGGTGCACCGGACTCCGGGCGGACCTACGTCGTCTTCGGCAAGAGCGACGGCAGCCGTGTCGACCTGTCGGCGATTGGGTCCGGGAACGGCGGCTTTGCCATCGATGGCCAAGGCTCGGGCGATCAAAGCGGCTACAGCATTGCCGCTGTCGGGGATGTCAACGGTGACGGGCTGGCCGATCTGATCATTGGCGCGCTTCTCGGCGACCCGGCGAGTGGTGTGGATGCAGGCCGCAGCTACGTCGTCTTCGGCAAGTCCGATACGGCTCCGGTCGATCTCGATGCGGTCATCCTTGGCCAGGGCGGATTCGTCTTCGAAGGTGCCGCCGCGCAGGAATTCAGCGGCAACAGCGTTGCCGGTGCCGGCGACGTGAACGGCGATGGACTGGCAGACATCATCGTCGGAGCGTTCTCGAGCGACCACGCGAGTGGCCTTGATGCAGGACGGGGCTATGTCGTTTTCGGCAGGACGTTCAGCAGTGCCATCCACGCCTCGGCGATCGCCGCGGGCAATGGTGGTTTCGTGATCGATGGCGAGAGCGCGGGCGATCTTTGCGGGTACGGCGTTGCCGGCGCCGGCGACGTCAATGGTGATGGTCTGGCGGACCTCCTCATCAGCGCTCGTCTCGCCGACCCGGCCAGCGGTGCGGATGCTGGCCGCAGCTACGTCGTCTTCGGCAAGACCGAAGCCGCCGCCGTGCAACTGTCGGCAGTCGCCGCCGGAACGGGCGGCTTCGTCATCCATGGCCAGTCGACAGGAGACCAGAGCGGTTCGAGCGTGGCTTCGGCTGGCGACCTCAACGGCGATGGGCTGGCCGATCTCCTCGTCGGCGCCAGGCTGTCCGATCCTTCGAGTGCGACCGACGCGGGCCGCAGCCATGTCGTCTTCGGCAAGACCGACGGCACTTCGGTAGACCTCTCCAGTATCGCCAACGGTGTCGGCGGATTCGTCATCAATGGGCAATCCCCGGGGGACTGGAGCGGCTACAGTGTGGCCGCCGCAGGCGACGTCAACGGCGACGGCCTCGCCGACCTGATCGTCGGCGCCCGTCACGCGGCCTCACCGACCGGTATCGAAAGCGGGCGAAGTTATGTCATCTTCGGCAGCACCGGCGGCGCCTTCGCCCCGAGCGCCGTCGACCAGTTCGGCACTGCCGGTGCCGACGCGCTGAACGGCTCCTCGGTGGCCGAAACGCTGGTCGCCGGCGCCGGCAACGACACGCTGACCGGCAACGGCGGCGCGGATGTGCTTTATGGCGGCGCCGGCGACGACACCTTCGTCCTCAACGCCAGCAACCTCGCGGCGCTCGCGAGTGGCGTCACCGATGGCCAACTCGCGCGCATCGACGGCGGCACGGGTCTCGACACGATCGCGCTCGCCGGCAGCGGCCTCTCCTTCGACCTCAGCGCAATCGCCAACCCGGGCGCGAGCACGCCCGGCAGCCAGTCGCGAATCGAATCGATCGAACGCATCGACCTCACGGGCAGTGGCAGCAACACCCTGCGGCTGTCCGTGGGCGACGTCCTCGACATGGCCGGCATGAACCACTTCAACAACGCCAGCGGATGGCTTGATGGCAGTTACGACCTGGCTGGCGGAGGGGCCGGCGGCGCCAGCCCCGAGCAACGCCACCAGTTGCTCGTGCTCGGCAACCGTGGCGACCTGCTCGCGTTGTCCCACGCAGCCGACTGGATCAATGCCGGTACGGTGAGCCACAGCGGCCAGACTTACGCCGTGTTCAACGGCCGCAGTGCTGCCGCGCAGCTCCTGATCCACGATGAGGTCGGCCTCAGGCTGGTCGGCACGCCAGACCACGACGTACTGGGCGCGGGCAATGGCGATGACCTGCTCCAAGGCGGCGCCGGCGACGACATCCTTGATGGGCGGGGAGGGGTCGATGCACTGCTCGGTGGCCCCGGAAACGACCACCTCGACGGTGGCGCAGGCAATGACCTGATGGACGGTGGCGAGGGCTGGGACTCGATCTACTTCAAGGAAGCAGTCCAGTCGATCGTTGTCGACCTCGATGCGGGGACCGCCTCTGGCGCCGATATCGGTCTCGACCAGCTGGTTGATATCGAAGGGGTCAATGCCACCAACGGCAACGACACCGTGATCGGTGACGCAAGAGACAATGCCGTGAATGGCCTCGACGGCGACGACTCGATTCTCGGTGGCGGAGGCAACGACCACCTGGCCGGCTGGGGTGGCAGCGACCTCATCGAGGGCGAAGACGGTGACGACTTCGTCTCTGGTGGCTCCGGCAACGACACCCTCGACGGTGGCTCCGGCAGCGACCAACTGGAAGGTGACGGCGGTGACGATCAGCTGCGCGGCGGCGACGGCGACGACACACTGATTGGCGGCACCGGCGCCGACAGCATGAGCGGCGGCAACGGTTCCGACCTCTACGCCGTCGACCACTTGGGCGATGTCGTCGTGGAGACCAATGCCGACCTGGCGATCGGTGGCAGCGACACCGTTCGCAGCCAACTGGACGCCTACACGCTGACAGCCCACCTCGAGAACCTGGAGTTGCTTCCGGGAGCGGTGCGCGGCGCCGGCAACAGTCTTGGCAACACCCTGTACGGCAGCAACGACGACAATGTGCTGGACGGCGGCGCCGGTGCCGACACGATTCTGGGTGGCGATGGCGACGACCTGCTCTGGGGCGGCAGCGGTGCCGACAGCCTGCTCGGCGGCGACGGCTCCGACCTCTACTACGTCGACCACGCCGGTGACAACGTCACCGAAACCAACGCCAACCCCGCGTCCGGCGGCATCGACCAGGTCTACAGCTACCTCTCCACCTACACCCTCACGGCGCACGTCGAGAACGGCCGCATTCTTGCCAGCGGCGCAGCGAACCTCACCGGCAACGCCCTCGACAACCTGCTCTACGCCAGCAGCGGCCACAACCTCCTCGACGGCGCCGGCGGCAACGACACCGTCAGCTACCTCTACGGCGCCAGCAGCGGCGTCAGCATCAGCTTGGCCCTTGCCGGCGCGCAGGCGACCGGTGGCTCCGGCAGTGACACCCTCATGTCGATCGAGCACCTCATCGGCTCCAACCAGGACGACAGCCTCGCCGGCGACGGCAACGCCAACCGCCTCGAAGGCGGCAACGGCAACGACACACTCGCCGGTGGTGCCGGCAACGACACCCTTTCCGGCAGCGCGGGCAGCGACACCGCCAGCTACGCCGATGCCGCCAGCGGCGTCAGCGTCAGCCTCGCCATCGCTGGGGCGCAGGCCACCGGCGGCTCCGGCAGCGACACCCTGATCAGCATCGAGAACCTCGGCGGCTCAACCTGGGACGACACCCTGCGCGGCGACGGAAGCGCCAACCGTCTCGACGGTGCGGAGGGCAACGACTTCCTAAATGGCGACGCCGGCGATGACACCCTCGACGGCGGCGCCGGCAACGACCGCCTCTGGGGCGGCAGCGGCGCTGACAGCCTGATCGGTGGCGACGGCTCCGACTCCTACTACGTCGATGACGCCGGCGACAGCGTCAACGAGACCAACGCCAACCCCGCCACCGGCGGCACCGACCAGGTCTTCAGTTACGCCGCCGCCTACACCCTCGGCACCCACATCGAGAACGGCCGCATCCTCGCCACCGGCGCCGCCAACCTCACCGGCAACGCCCTCGACAACCTCCTCGACGCCGGCACCGGCGCCAACCTCCTCGACGGCGCCGGCGGCAACGACACCGTCAGCTACCTCTACGCCGTCAGCGGCAGCGGCGTCAGCGTCAGCCTCGCCCTTGCCGGCGCGCAGGCGACCGGCGGCTCCGGCAGCGACACCCTCGCCGGCATCGAGAACCTCACCGGCTCCACCTACGACGACACCCTCACCGGCGACGCCAACGCCAACCGCCTGAGTGGCGCGCAAGGCAACGACTTCCTCAACGGTGGCGCCGGCAACGACACCCTCGACGGCGGCGCCGGCAACGACCGCCTCTGGGGCGGCAGCGGTGCCGACAGCCTGGTCGGCGGTGACGGCTCCGACTTCTACTACCTCGACGACGCCGGCGACAGCGTCAGCGAGACCAATGCCAACCCGGCAACCGGCGGCACCGACCAGGTCCTCAGCTACCTCGCCGCCTACACCCTCGGCGCCCACATCGAGAACGGCCGCATCCTCACCGCCGGCGCCGCCAACCTCACCGGCAACGCCCTCGACAACCTCCTCGACGCCGGCACCGGCAACAACCTCCTCGACGGCGCCGGCGGCAACGACACCGTCAGCTACCTCTATGGCGCCAGCAGCGGCGTCAGCGTCAGCCTCGCCCTTGCCGGTGCCCAAGCCACCGGCGGCTCGGGCAGCGACACCCTCGCCGGAATCGAGAACCTCACCGGCTCCACCTACGACGACACCCTCACCGGCGACGCCAACGCCAACCGCCTCAACGGCGCCCAAGGCAACGACTTCCTCAATGGCGGTGCCGGCAACGACACCCTCGACGGTGGTGCCGGCAACGACACCCTCTGGGGCGGTACCGGTGCCGACAGCCTGAGCGGCGGCGACGGCAACGACTCCTACTACGTCGACCACGCCGGCGACAGCGTCAGCGAGAGCAACGCCAATCCCACCACCGGCGGCATCGACCAGGTCTTCAGCTACCTCGCCGCCTACACCCTCGGCGCCCACATCGAGAACGGCCGCATCCTCGCCACCGGCACCGCCAGCCTGAGCGGCAACGCCCTCGCCAACCTCCTCTACGCCGGAACCGGCGCCAACGCCCTCGACGGTGCCGGCGGCAACGACACCGCCAGCTACCTCTACGGCGTCAGCGGCAGCGGCGTCACCGCCAGCCTCGCCAGCGGCGCCGCCACCGGCGGCTCCGGCAGCGACACCCTCACCGGCATCGAGAACCTCGTCGGCTCGGCCTACGCCGACACCCTCAGCGGCGATGCCAGCGCCAACGTCCTCAGCGGCGGCAACGGCAACGACACCCTCAGCGGCGGCCTCGGCGCCGACATCTTCCGCTTCGACACGCTCCCCAACGCCGCGACCAACCGCGACACGATCAACGACTTCAACGTCCTCGACGACACGATCGAACTAGAGAACGCCATCTTCAGCTCGCTGCCGAACGGCCCGCTGGCCGCCACCTCGTTCCGCTCCGGTGCCGGCCTCACCGCTGCCGCCGACGCCGACGACTACCTCATCTACGACAGCACCAGCGGCGCGCTCTACTACGACGCCAACGGCAACGCCGGCGCCGGCCCCGTGCAGATCGCCAGCCTCGCCGCGGGCCTCACGCTGAGCAGTCTCGACTTCGTCCTCACATGAGGGCCGCGCGCAGGCCATCGTGTCGTGGTCTTCGAGGGCAGTTCATCGCCGGGGTTTGCCGCAAAGCCGGTTTGGAAGCCGCCGGTGAGTCGCGGAAAGCCTGTATCAGAGGTGCTCGCAGCTCACCGCTTACGGTATGGTCTTTCGGGGTCTTCATTCGCACCATTGAGCCTCTTGCAAAACTCGCTATGCAGCCGAATTTTTCCGTTCAAGCGGTTGGCAATGGGGTGGCAGGCGGCCATTTCTGGCATGATTGGAGCGTCGAAACCCGGATCGCGCCTGCCATGACGAACGATAGCACAGCTTGCCGGCTGCTGGACCGGTGGAATGTGGTGCAGCACGAACTGATCCCGGAACTTGAGGCACGCTGGGGCGCGCTGACGCCGAAGTTGGAGCGGGTCATCCACATTCTCGAGTGGGTGCGGATCGAGGAGTTCACGGCGGTGTCGTGGTGTGGTGTTGGCCGTCCGCCGTTTGAGCGGGCGTGGCTGGCGAACGCTTTTGTTGCCAAGGCGGTGCTGGGCTTGACGACGACGGTGGGGCTGCTCGATCGCCTGATGAATGACCGTTTCTTGCGCCGCATCTGTGGTTTCCCGCAGTACCGGAGCTTGCCTTCCGAGGCCACCTTCTCGCGCGCGTTCGACGAGTTTGCCGCAGGGAGGTTGGGCCAACGAGTCCATGAAGCCCTGATCAAGGAGCACCTGGGCGATCAACTGATCGGGCATCTGAGCCGCGATGGGACAGCCATCGAGGCCCGCGAACGCCCCGCCGGGAAAGGCAAAGGCGCAGAGAAAGGGGCCACCAAGGCACAGCCCACCCTGTTGGCGACCGAAGAGAGCCCTGCCGCGACGCCGAGCACGCCGGCACCGGCGGCGCCGGCGAGAAAGCGGGGCCGCCCGCGGCGTGGCGATGCGCGTCCGGCGGCGAAGGCCTCGCCGATCGAGCGCCAGCGCGGGCAAAGCCTGGCGCAAATGCGCCAGGAGATTCCCACTGCGTGCGATCGCGGCACGAAGTGCAATGCGCAGGGCTACAAGAACAGTTGGACCGGCTACAAGCTGCATCTCGACACCGCCGACTGTGGTGTCCCCATCTCTGCGCTCCTTTCCAGCGCCTCGATGCACGACAGCCTCGCCGCCATCCCCCTGTCGTTGATCAGCGCCGAGCGCGTCACCAGCCTCTATGACCTCATGGATGCGGCCTATTGCAGCAGCGAGTTGCGCGCGCACAGCAAGAGCCTCGGGCACTTTCCCCTGATCGACCACAACCCGCGACGCGGTGAGAAGATCGAATTCTCCCCGGCCGAACCGCTCCGCTACAACGAGCGGAGCGCCGCCGAGCGGAGCAACGCTCGCCTCAAGGATGAGTTCGGTGGCCGGAGCATCCGGGTCAAGGGCCCCAGCAAGGTGATGGCCCACCTGATGTTCGGCCTGCTCGCCCTGTCCGCTGACCAATTGATGCGATTACGACGATGACCCCCAGCCTTCGCTCTCTGAACAGGGTGCACTCGATGAGCGCTGGAGGGGGTTCGCGCCGGATTCAGAAAACGATGCCACCAGGTTAGCAACTCGGCCGGACCGGCTTCGTGCGCAAGAAGAATCGCTCCCCGAGAGCGAATGCTGCGGCGCAGCAGCTGGCGCCGCGGGAGTTTTGCAAGAGGCTCCTTAGTAAATTTTTCAACATGGAATGACAAGAATGGCAACGACCGACTCGGACCTGACCCGCAGCAGCATCCTCAGGCAAACGATGGCTTTCATCGATTGGCGCGTTGCGGATCACCCGGCGCTGATCGCTGGCCTGGGCGCCGATTGCGAGCCGGTGTGGCTCGACGCCACGCGGGACGGGTTGGAGCAGATGCAGGCCTCGCTGGCCGGTCGGCGCGACCTGGCCTCGATCCGCATCCTGGCGCACGGTCGCCCTGGCGCGCTGAGCATTGGTTCCGGGGAACTCACCGGCAAGAGCCTCGCCTCCCATGCCACGGAACTCGCGGCGATCGGCCGGGCGCTCGGCGACGACGGCGATGTGCAGATCTACGGCTGCGAAGCCGGCAAGGGGAGCGTCGGCCGCGCCTTCGTGCGCGCGCTGGCGGAAGCCTGCGGCGTCGCAGTCTCGGCTTCATCAAAACCGGTGGGTCATGCCGACCTCGGGGGAACCTGGCGGCTCGATGTCGGCGAGCTGCGCACCCCGCCGCTCGACAACCCGCGCTGGCACGGGCTGCTCGGCATGACGATCACGCCGGTGGCCCATTCCTACTATCTTCGTAGCGCCGGCGAGTGGAACAACCTCTATGCCTTTGCCGCGCTGCGCGCCGATGGCTCGGTGGTAACCTGGGGGGCGGCCTACGCCGGTGGCGACAGCAGCGCCGTGGCGGCAAAACTCGATGGCACGATCGACGTCACCCAGGTGTTTTCAGGGGGATTTGCCTTCGCCGCGCTGCGCGCCGATGGCTCGGTGGTGACCTGGGGGAGCAATACTAATGGCGGCAACAGCAGCACCGTGGCTTCGAAGCTTGATGGCACGATCGACGTCACGCAGGTGTTTTCGGCGAAATCGGCCTTTGCCGCGTTGCGCGCCGATGGCTCGGTGGTGACCTGGGGGACTGCCAGTGGTGGCAACAGCAGCGCCGTGGCGACAAAACTCGATGGCACGATCGACGTCACGCAGGTGTTTTCAAACTTCGCTGCCTTTGCCGCGTTGCGCGCCGACGGCTCGGTGGTGACCTGGGGGGATTCCTTCGGTGGCGGCAACAGCAGCGCCGTGGCCGCAAAACTCGATGGCACGATCGACGTCACGCAGGTGTTTTCGGCGCACGACGCCTTTGCCGCGCTGCGCGCCGATGGCTCGGTGGTGACCTGGGGGGATTCCTTCGGTGGCGGCAACAGCAGCGCCGTGGCGGCAAAGCTCGATGGTACGATCGATGTGACGGTGGTTTCGACAACAGGCGGTGCCTTTGCCGCGCTGCGTGCCGACGGCTCTGTGGTGACCTGGGGGAGTAATACGGATGGCGGCAACAGCAGCGCCGTGGCGGCAAAACTCGATGGCACGATCGACGTCACGCAGGTGATATCGGCGCAATCGGCTTTTGCCGCGCTGCGCGCCGATGGCTCGGTGGTCACCTGGGGGGATGCCAGCAGGGGCGGCAACAGCAGCGCCGTCGCGACACAACTCGATGGCACGATCTACGTCACGCAGATTTTTTCGACGGAATCGGCCTTTGCCGCGCTGCGCGCCGATGGCTCGGTGGTGACCTGGGGGAGTAATACGGGTGGCGGCAACAGCAGCGCCGTGGCGGCAAAACTCGATGGCACGACCGACGTGACGCAGGTGTTTTCGCATTACGGTACATTTGCCGCGCTGCGCGCCGACGGCTCGGTGGTGACCTGGGGGAGTGGCGGCGACAGCAGCGCCGTGGCGGCAAAGCTCGATGGCACGATCGACGTGACGCAGGTGTCTTCGACGGACCTTGCTTTTGCCGCGCTGCGCGCCGACGGCTCGGTGGTGACTTGGGGGAATGCCGGATATGGTGGTGACAGCAGCGCCGTGGCGAGCCAGTTGCACGACGTGGTGGGCATGGCCAATCCGTTCACCAACGATGTTTTCACGTCCACGATGACCGGAAGGATCATCACTGGCACCCCGGGCAACGATCCCGCTCTCACGGGCGGGACGGGCGACGACCGGATCTACGGCTTCGACGGAAACGACACCCTGATCGGTGGTACCGGCGACGACACCCTCGACGGTGGCCTTGGTGCCGACAGCCTGACCGGTGGCGACGGTTCCGACCTCTACCACGTCGACCACCTTGCCGACAGCGTCAACGAGACCAACGCCAATCCCGCAAGCGGCGGCATCGACCAGGTTTTCAGCACCCTGGCCGCCTATACCCTCGGCGCCCATGTCGAGAACGGCCGCATCCTCGCCACCGGTGCCGCGAACCTCGCCGGCAACAACCTCGACAACCGCCTCCACGCCGGCAGCGGCGCCAACCTCCTCGACGGCGCCGGCGGCAACGACACCGTCAGCTACCTCTACGGCGCCGCCAGCGGGGTCAGCGTCAGCCTCGCCATCGCTGGGGCGCAGGCCACCGGCGGATCGGGCAGCGACACCCTGATCGCCATCGAGAACCTTAGCGGCTCGACCTGGGACGACACCCTGCGCGGCGACGGCAACGCCAATCTCCTCAGCGGCGCCGGTGGCAACGACTTCCTCGATGGCGGTGCCGGCAACGACACCCTCGACGGTGGCGCCGGCAACGACCGCCTCTGGGGCGGCAGCGGTGCCGACAGTCTGGTCGGTGGTGACGGCTCCGACTTCTACTACCTCGACGACGCCGGCGACAGCGTCAGCGAGACCGACGCCAACCCCGCCACCGGTGGCACCGACCAGGTCTTCAGCTACCTCGCCGCCTACACCCTTGCCACGCACATCGAGAACGGCCGCATCCTTGCCACCGGCGCCGCCAACCTCACCGGCAACGCCCTCGACAACCTCCTCGACGCCGGCACCGGCGCCAACCTCCTCGATGGCGCCGGCGGCAACGACACCGTCAGCTACCTCTACGCCGTCAGCGGCAGCGGCGTCAGCGTCAGCCTCGCCCTTGCCGGCGCGCAGGCGACCGGCGGCTCCGGCAGCGACACCCTCGCCGGCATCGAGAACCTCACCGGCTCCACCTACGACGACACCCTCACCGGCGACGGCAACGCCAACCGCCTCAGTGGCGCGCAAGGCAACGACTTCCTCAATGGCGGTGCCGGCAACGACACCCTCGACGGCGGCGCCGGCAACGACCGCCTCTGGGGCGGCACTGGTGCCGACAGCCTGATCGGCGGTGACGGCTCCGACTTCTACTACCTCGACGACGCCGGCGACACCGTCAGCGAGACCAACGCCAACCCGGCAACCGGCGGCACCGACCAGGTCCTCAGCTACCTTGCCAGCACCACCCTCGGCGCCCACATCGAGAACGGCCGCATCCTCACCGCCGGCGCCGCGAACCTCACCGGCAACGCCCTCGACAACCTCCTCGACGCCGGCACCGGCAACAACCTCCTCGACGGCGCCGGCGGCAACGACACCGTCAGCTACCTCTACGCCGTCAGCGGCAGCGGCGTCAGCGTCAGCCTCGCCCTTGCCGGCGCGCAAGCGACCGGCGGCTCCGGCAGCGACACCCTCGCCGGAATCGAGAACCTCACCGGCTCCACCTACGACGACACCCTCACCGGCGATGGCAACGCCAACCGCCTCACCGGCGCCCAGGGCAACGACTTCCTCAATGGCAACGCCGGCAACGACAGTCTCGACGGCGGCGCCGGCAACGACACCCTCTGGGGCGGTACCGATGCCGACAGCCTGAGCGGCGGCGACGGCAACGACCTCTACTATGTCGACCACGCCGGCGACAGCGTCAGCGAAAGCAACGCCAATCCCACCACCGGCGGCATCGACCAGGTCTTCAGCTACCTCGCCGCCTACACCCTCGGCGCGAACGTCGACAACGGCCGCATCCTCGCCACCGGCGCCGCGAGCCTGAGCGGCAACACCCTCGCCAACCTCCTCTACGCCGGCGCCGGCAACAACCTCCTCGACGGCGCCGGCGGCACCGACACCGCCAGCTACCTCTACGGCGCCAGCAGCGGCGTCACCGCCAGCCTCGCCAGCGGCACCGCGACCGGCGGCTCCGGCAGCGACACCCTCACCGGCATCGAGAACCTCGTCGGCTCGGCCTACGCCGACACCCTCAGCGGCGACGGCGGTGCCAACCTCCTCAGCGGAGGCAACGGCAACGACACCCTCAGCGGCGGCCTCGGCGCCGACACCTTCCGCTTCGACACGCTCCCCAATGCCGCGACCAACCGCGACACGATCAGCGACTTCAACGTCGTCGACGACACCATCGAACTCGAGAACGCGATCTTCGCGTCGCTGCCGAACGGCCCGCTGGCCGCCAGCTCGTTCCGCTCCGGCGCCGGCTTCACCGCCGCCGCCGACGCCGACGACTACCTCATCTACGACAGCACCAGCGGCGCGCTCTACTACGACGCGAATGGCAACGCCGGCGCCGGCCCGGTGCAGATCGCCACGCTCGCCGCCGGCCTGGCGCTCACCAATGTCGACTTCCTTGTCACATGAATCGCGCCCGCCACCCCGCCCGGCCCGCTGCCCGACGGCAGCCGCACCACCGCGCCCAAGCCGCGACCGGCGCCCCGGCGCGGCTTCGCGGCTCTGCATCACCACATCCCCGCCGTTCGCGGCCGGGCCGGTCGCCGGCGGCACCAGCCGCAGCAGCGTCCACCCGGTCGCTCCTGAACCACTGACCCAGGAGCCGCCCAATGCGCACCAACTGGATATTCGTCGATCACCGCGTCGCCGATCGGCCGGCACTGCTGACGGGTCTCGATGCCCACCACCCATGGCGCCTGATCGGCGCTGACGACGACGGCCTGCGGCAGATCCGGCGGGCGCTGGCGGGGCAGGGCGAAGTCGCCTCGATCCGCATCCTCGCGCACGGCCGGCCGGGCGCGATCCGGCTCGGCGCCGGCGAAGTCGATGCCGGCACGCTCGCCACGCGCGCCGCCGACCTCGCCGCGATCGGCGACTCGCTCGCCGCCGACGCCGACCTGCAGCTCTACGCCTGCGCCGTCGGTGACGGCGAGAGCGGCCGCGCCTTCGTCGCAACCCTCGCCGCAGCCCTCGGCGCCCCGGTCGCCGCCTCCTCGACCCCCGTCGGCCACGCCGACCTCGGCGGCGCCTGGCGGCTCGACGTCGGCGAAGTGCGCACGCCACCGCTCGCCGCGCCGCACTGGCGCGGCCTGCTCGGCATGACCATCGCGCAGCAGCCGATCGCCTTCCCCCGCCACAGCCTGGGCGAATGGCGCAACGAAAAAGCCTTCGCCGCCCTGCGCGCCGACGGCTCGGTCGTCACCTGGGGCGATGCCGCCTCCGGTGGCGACAGTTCCGCGCTCGCGGTGCAACTCGGCGGCGCGCTCGACGTGCGGCAGGTGTTTTCGACGCTGTCCGCCTTTGCCGCACTGCGCGCCGATGGCTCGGTCGTCACCTGGGGCGATGCTTCGTCGGGCGGCGACAGTTCGGCCGTGGCAACGCAGATCGACGGCACGATCGACATCACCCGGGTGTTTTCGACGGAGCTCGCTTTCGCAGCGCTGCGCGCCGACGGCTCGGTCGTCACCTGGGGGCACTCGGTGTATGGCGGCAATCGTTCCGCGGTGGCGGCGCAGCTCGACGGGACGATCGATGTGATCGAGCTGTGCTCCAGCGCCGGCGCCTTTGCCGCGCGTCGTGCCGACGGCTCGGTCGTCACCTGGGGCTATTCCGGCCATGGCGGCGACAGCAGCGCCGTCGCCGCGCAGCTCGACGGGACGATCGCCGTCACGCAGGTCGCGGCGACGAGCGAGGCCTTCGCCGCGCTGCGTGCCGACGGCTCGGTCGTCACCTGGGGATCGGCGACCTATGGCGGCGACAGCGCTACCGTTGCCGCGCAACTCGACGGGACGATCGACGTCGTGCGCGTCTTTGCCAACGGCGGCGCCTTCGTCGCGCTGCGCCGCGACGGTTCGCTGGTGGTCTGGGGAGCCCCCGCCTACAGCGCTGACGCCGGCGCGGTCGCGGCGCAGATCGACGGGACGATCGACGTCGTGCAGGTCTTCTCGACCTCGCATGCCTTTGCCGCGCTGCGTGCCGACGGCTCGGTCGTCACCTGGGGGAGTCCGGGGGAAGGCGGCGACAGCAGCGCCGTCGCCGCGCTGCTCGACGGGACGATCGACGTGACGCAGGTGTTCTCGACCGGGCGCGCCTTTGCCGCGCTGCGCGCCGACGGCTCGGTCGTCACCTGGGGGAACTCGTCGTGGGGCGGCGACAGTTCGCCGGTCGCGGGAGCGCTCGACGGGACGATCGATGTGACCGAAGTGTTCGCGACCGACGGCGCCTTTGCCGCGCTGCGCGCCGATGGCTCGGTCGTGACCTGGGGCTCGGCAGCCTCCGGCGGCGACAGCTCGACGGTTGCAGCCAAGCTCGACGGGACGCTCGATGTCCGCGAGGTGTTCTCGACGAACAACGCCTTTGCCGCCCGGCGGGCGGATGGCTCGCTGGTCACCTGGGGCGATGCGGCTGCGGGTGGTGACAGCAGTGCGGTCGCGGACCGGCTGCGGGATGTCGTCGGGGTGGCGGATCCGTTTGCCGATGACGTGTTGGTGACCGAGCGGGTGGCGGTGGTTTTTCCCCGACACAGCTCGGGCGCGTGGCGGAACGAGCATGCTTTTGCGGGGATCCGGGCGGACGGGTCGGTGGTCACCTGGGGCGTTCTCTGGGGCGGCGGCGATACTTCCGCGGTCGCGGCGCAGCTCGACGGGACGAACGACGTCGTGCAGGTGTTTTCGACATGGCGCGCCTTTGCCGCGCTGCGTGCCGACGGCTCGGTGGTCACTTGGGGGGATTCGTCGTTCGGCGGCAACAGTTCCGCGGTGGCGGCGCAGCTCGACGGGACGAACGACGTCGTGCAGGTGTTTTCGACCTGGTCCGCCTTCGCCGCCCTGCGTGCCGACGGCTCGGTGGTCACTTGGGGGGATTCGTCGTTCGGCGGCAACAGTTCCGCGGTAGCGGCAAAGCTCGACGGGACCATCGACGTGACGCAGGTGTTTTCGACGTATAACGCCTTTGCCGCGCTGCGCGCCGACGGCTCGGTCGTCACCTGGGGGCATGCGTCGTACGGCGGCGACAGTTCCGCGGTCGCGGCGCAGCTCGACGGGACGAACGACGTGACGCAGGTGTTTTCGACGTATAAGGCCTTTGCCGCGCTGCGCGCCGACGGCTCGGTGGTCACCTGGGGGGATTCGTCGTACGGCGGCAACAGTGTTGCGGTCGCGGCGCGGCTCGACGGGACGATCGACGTGCTGGAGGTTTTTTCGACGGGTGCCGCCTTTGCCGCGCTGCGTGCCGACGGTTCGGTCGTCACCTGGGGGGACTCGTCGCGCGGCGGCAACAGTTCCGCGGTGGCGGCTAAGCTCGACGGGACGATCGACGTCAGGCAGGTGTTTTCGACGTATGGCGCCTTTGCCGCGCTGCGCGCCGACGGCTCGGTGGTCACCTGGGGTGATTGGGACCGTGGCGGCGATAGTTCCGCGGTAGCGGCAAAGCTCGACGGCACGATCGACGTCACGCAGGTGTTTTCGACGGGTCACGCCTTTGCCGCGCTGCGCGCCGATGGCTCGGTCGTCACCTGGGGGAATTCGGCCGGCGACAGTTCCAGCGTGGCGGCGCAGCTCAACGGCACGATCGACGTGACGCAGGTGTTTTCGGCGGACTACGCCTTTGCCGCGCTGCGCGCCGACGGCTCGGTGGTCACTTGGGGAGAGGATTCGTCGTACGGTGGCGACAGTTCCGCGGTCGCGGGAGAGCTCGACGGGACGAACGACGTCGTCCAGGTGTTTTCGACGGGGCTCGGCTTTGCCGCGCTGCGCGCCGACGGCTCGGTGGTCACCTGGGGGTATCCCTCGTACGGCGGCAACAGTTTCGCGTTGCTGGCGCAGATCGACGGGACGAACGACGTCGTGCAGGTGTTTTCGACGCACGGTGCTTTTGCGGCGCTGCGCGCCGACGGCTCGGTGGTCACTTGGGGGGCGTGGGGCACCGGCGGCGACAGCCGCGACTTCGCCGCAGAGCTCAACGGGACGAACGACGTCGTCCAGGTGTTTTCGACGGAGTGGGCCTTTGCTGCGCTGCGCGCCGACGGCTCGGTGATCACTTGGGGGAATTGGAACAGCGGCGGCGACAGCACAGCCGTCGCCGCAGATCTCAACGGGACGAACGACGTCGTGGAGGTGTTTTCGACGCAAGAAGGCGCCCTTGACGCGCCGGGTGGGACGCAAGGTGGTGCTTTTGCCGCGCTGCGCGCCGACGGCTCGGTGGTCACTTGGGGGGATTCGTACTTTGGCGGCGACAGCTCCACGGTCGCGGCGCAGCTCGATGGCACGATCGACGTGACGCAGGTGTTTTCGACATGGGTCGCCTTTGCCGCGCTGCGCGCCGACGGCTCGGTGGTCACCTGGGGGGATTCGTCGTTCGGCGGCAACAGTTCCACCGTGGCACCGCAGATCGACGGCACGAACGACGTCACGGAGGTGTTTTCGACGGGAAGGGCCTTTGCCGCGCTGCGCGCCGACGGCTCGGTGGTCACTTGGGGGGATTCGTCGTACGGCGGCAACAGTTCCGCGGTTTCGGCGCAGGTCGATGGGACGAATGACGTCGTGCGGGTGTTTTCCGCAAACACCGCCTTTGCCGCGCTGCGCGAAGACGGCTCGGTCGTCACCTGGGGGAATTCGTGGGGGGGCGGCAACAGTTCCAGCGTGGCGGCGCAGCTCAACGGCACGATCGACGTGACGCAGGTGTTTTCGACATGGGTCGCCTTTGCCGCGCTGCGCGAAGACGGTTCGGTCGTCACTTGGGGGGATTCGTCGTACGGCGGCAGCAGTTCCACCGTGGCAGCGCAGCTCGACGGGACGAACGACGTCGTGCAGGTGTTTTCGACCTGGTCCGCCTTTGCCGCGCTGCGCGCCGACGGGTCGGTCGTCACCTGGGGGGATTCGTCGTCCGGCGGCAACAGTTCGGCGGTGGCGGCGCAGCTCGACGGGACGATCGACGTCGTGCAGGTGTTTTCGACGAAGTATGGCGCCTTTGCCGCGCTGCGCGCCGACGGCTCGGTCGTCACCTGGGGGAGGGCGACGGACGGCGGCAACAGTTCGAGCGTGGCGGCGCAGCTCAACGGCACGATCGACGTGACGCAGGTCTTTTCGACGGACAGGGCCTTTGCCGCGCTGCGCGCCGACGGCTCGGTGGTGGCTTGGGGAGACGTGTGGTCCGGCGACGCCCTCAGCGCCCTCGGCAGCCCGTGGACCGACATCGTCAGCATCGCCACCCCGTTTGCCGACGACCTGTCCGTAGCCGCCGACGCCAGCGAATCCTTCCACCACGCACCGTCCGGCACCGACCGCATCGTGCCCGTCACCGAAGACGCCGCTTACACCTTCGGCGTCGCGGACTTCCCGCTCACCGATCCCAGCGACCTTCCGCCCGACGCCCTGCTCGCCATCCGCATCGCAACGCTGCCAGCTGCCGGCAACCTGAACCTCGCCGGCATCCCCGTCACACCCGGGCAATCCATCTCCGCGACCGACCTCGCCGCCGGCCAGCTCGTCTTCACCCCGGCCGCCAACGCCAGCGGCAACGCTTACGCCAGCTTCACCTTCCAGGTCCAGGACGATGGCGGCACCGCCCACGGCGGCGCTGACCTCGACCCGACACCGAACCTCATCACGATCGACGTCACGCCGGTCAACGACGCCCCGTCGGGCACCGACAAGACCGTCAGCACGCGCGAAGACAACACCTACATCTTCTCCGCGGCCGACTTCGGTTTCAGCGACGCAGCCGACACCCCTGCCAACGGGCTCCTGGCCGTGCGCATCAGCACGCTGCCCGGCGCCGGCAGCCTGAACCTCGCCGGTGTTCCCGTCACTGCCGGCCAGTCGATCGCGGTCACCGACCTCACCGCCGGCCAGTTCGTCTTTAGCCCTACTGGCAACGACGGTGGCAGCGGCCACACGAGTTTCACCTTCCAACTGCAAGACGACGGCGGTACCGCCAACGGCGGTGCCGACCTCGACCCGACACCCAATGTCCTCTCGGTGAACTTTCGACCACCGATCACGCTTTCCGACATCGCCACCGGCAATGGTGGATTCGTGATCAACGGTCAGTGTGCCGATGACAATGCCGGCCGCAGCGTCGCCGCGGCCGGCGACGTCAACGGCGACGGGTTTGCCGACCTGATCGTCGGCGCGCCGTGGAGCGATCCGCCCGCGGGCAACGCCGCCGGGCGCAGCTACGTCGTCTTCGGCAAATCCGACCAGGGTGCCGTCGATCTGACGGCAATCGACGCCGGCAGTGGCGGATTCGTGATCGTGGGTGCGTGCGCCGACGATCGCAGCGGTTTCGACGTCGCCGGGGGAGGCGACTTCAATGGCGACGGCCTTGCCGATCTCATCGTCAGCGCGATGGGCAGCGACCGTCCGGGTGCACCGGACTCCGGGCGGACCTACGTCGTCTTCGGCAAGAGCGACGGCAGCCGTGTCGACCTGTCGGCGATTGGGTCCGGGAACGGCGGCTTTGCCATCGATGGCCAAGGCTCGGGCGATCAAAGCGGCTACAGCATTGCCGCTGTCGGGGATGTCAACGGTGACGGGCTGGCCGATCTGATCATTGGCGCGCTTCTCGGCGACCCGGCGAGTGGTGTGGATGCAGGCCGCAGCTACGTCGTCTTCGGCAAGTCCGATACGGCTCCGGTCGATCTCGATGCGGTCATCCTTGGCCAGGGCGGATTCGTCTTCGAAGGTGCCGCCGCGCAGGAATTCAGCGGCAACAGCGTTGCCGGTGCCGGCGACGTGAACGGCGATGGACTGGCAGACATCATCGTCGGAGCGTTCTCGAGCGACCACGCGAGTGGCCTTGATGCAGGACGGGGCTATGTCGTTTTCGGCAGGACGTTCAGCAGTGCCATCCACGCCTCGGCGATCGCCGCGGGCAATGGTGGTTTCGTGATCGATGGCGAGAGCGCGGGCGATCTTTGCGGGTACGGCGTTGCCGGCGCCGGCGACGTCAATGGTGATGGTCTGGCGGACCTCCTCATCAGCGCTCGTCTCGCCGACCCGGCCAGCGGTGCGGATGCTGGCCGCAGCTACGTCGTCTTCGGCAAGACCGAAGCCGCCGCCGTGCAACTGTCGGCAGTCGCCGCCGGAACGGGCGGCTTCGTCATCCATGGCCAGTCGACAGGAGACCAGAGCGGTTCGAGCGTGGCTTCGGCTGGCGACCTCAACGGCGATGGGCTGGCCGATCTCCTCGTCGGCGCCAGGCTGTCCGATCCTTCGAGTGCGACCGACGCGGGCCGCAGCCATGTCGTCTTCGGCAAGACCGACGGCACTTCGGTAGACCTCTCCAGTATCGCCAACGGTGTCGGCGGATTCGTCATCAATGGGCAATCCCCGGGGGACTGGAGCGGCTACAGTGTGGCCGCCGCAGGCGACGTCAACGGCGACGGCCTCGCCGACCTGATCGTCGGCGCCCGTCACGCGGCCTCACCGACCGGTATCGAAAGCGGGCGAAGTTATGTCATCTTCGGCAGCACCGGCGGCGCCTTCGCCCCGAGCGCCGTCGACCAGTTCGGCACTGCCGGTGCCGACGCGCTGAACGGCTCCTCGGTGGCCGAAACGCTGGTCGCCGGCGCCGGCAACGACACGCTGACCGGCAACGGCGGCGCGGATGTGCTTTATGGCGGCGCCGGCGACGACACCTTCGTCCTCAACGCCAGCAACCTCGCGGCGCTCGCGAGTGGCGTCACCGATGGCCAACTCGCGCGCATCGACGGCGGCACGGGTCTCGATACGATCGCGCTCGCCGGCAGCGGCCTCTCCTTCGACCTCACCGCGATCGCCAACCAGGGCGCGAGCACGCCCGGCAGCCAGTCGCGTCTCGAATCGATCGAACGGATCGACCTCACCGGCAGCGGCCACAACACGGTGGCGCTCTCGGTCGGTGACGTCCTCGACATGTCGGCCATGAACCGGTTCAACGACGGCAACGGCTGGTCCGGCCTCGGCGCCAGCGTGCCGAGGCATCAACTCGTCATCGACGGCAATGCCGGCGATGCGGTCGTCGCGGATGGTCTGTGGGCGAATTCCGGCACGGTCAGTCACGCTGGCCACAGCTACGCCGTCTACAACGCCAGGGGCAGCGCCGCGCAGCTACTGATCGACACCAGCATCACGCGGACGGTCGTCGAGCGACCGCGGATCGAGCTTTCCGACATCGCGGCCGGCGACGGTGGTTTCGTGATCAATGGGCAGTGCGCCGACGATCAAAGTGGTGTCAGCGTCTCGGCTGCCGGCGACATCAATGGAGACGGTCTCGCCGACCTGATCGTCGGGGCGCGCTTCAGCGACCCGGCGGCCGGCATCGACGCCGGGTGCAGCTATGTCGTCTTCGGCCAGACGGGCAGCAGCGGTGTCGACCTCTCGGCGATTGCCGCCGGGAATGGCGGCTTCGTGATCAACGGGCAGTGCGCGGGCGACCTGAGCGGCTGGACCGTTGCGGGTGCCGGCGATGTCAATGGCGATGGACTTGCCGACCTGATCGTCGGCGCGCGCTGGAGCGATCCGGCAGCAGGTCACGCCGGGCGCAGCTACGTCGTCTTCGGTCAGCCCAGCGGGTCCGCCGTCGAGCTGTCGGCGGTCGCCTCTGGTCGTGGTGGCTTCGCGATCAACGGGCAGTGCGTAGGTGACGAAAGCGGCAGAAGCGTGGCAGCTGCGGGCGACGTCAACGGTGACGGCCTCGCCGACGTGATCGTCGGCGCGATCTGGGCGGATCCCGCGACGGGAAGCAACGCCGGCCGCAGCTACGTCGTCTTTGGCCAGACCAGCAGCGGGGCTGTCGCGCTCTCGGCAATCGCCGCCGGTAATGGCGGCTTCGCGATCAACGGGCAGTGCGCGAGTGACTACAGTGGATATAGCGTCGCGGCTGCCGGCGACGTCAACGGCGATGGACTCGCCGACCTGATCGTGGGAGCGGACGCGAGCGATCCCGCAGCGCGTAGCGCTGCCGGGCGCAGCTACGTCGTCTTCGGCCGGATTGGTGGCATCGCGGTGGAATTGTCGGCGGTGTCTGGCGGTAGTGGCGGGTTCGTGATCAACGGCGAGTGTAGCGATGACTTCAGTGGCAACAGCGTTTCGGCTGCGGGCGATGTCAATGGCGACGGACTGTCCGACCTGATCGTCGGAGCCTTCGCGAACGATCTGGCAGCGGGGAGCAACGGCGGACGCAGCTACGTCGTTTTTGGCAAGACCGACAGTTCCGCTGTCGATCTTTCGGTGATCAGCGGTGGGAATGGTGGTTTCGTGATGAACGGCCAGAGCATCGGGGATCACAGCGGCCGCAGCGTTTCGGCAGCTGGCGACGTGAATGGCGACGGGCTGGGCGACTTGATTATCGGGGCGCTGAACAGCGAAGCAGGGGCGGGTCCTTATGCTGGACGCAGCTACCTGGTCTTCGGCAGGACTGGCAGCGCTGGCGTCGATCTCTCGGCGATTGCTGTCGGCAGCGGCGGCTTTGTCATCGACGGTCAGTGCGCTGGTGACCAGAGCGGAGGGAGTGTCTCGGCGGCCGGTGACGTCAACGGCGACGGTTTCTCCGACCTGATCGTCGGAGCCTTGCTGAGCGATCCTGCGGCGGGGACGGATGCCGGACGCAGTTACGTCATCTTCGGCAGCACCGGCGGCGCCTTCGCCCCGAGTGCCGTCGACCAGTTCGGCACTGCCGGTGCCGACACGCTCACCGGCACCGCCTCCTCCGAGACGCTGGTTGCTGGCGCCGGCAACGACACGCTGACCGGCAACGGCGGCGCGGATGTTCTTCATGGCGGCGCCGGTGACGACACCTTCGTGGTCAACGCCAGCAACCTTGCGGCGCTCGCCAGTGGCGTCACCGATGGCCAGCTCGCGCGCATCGACGGCGGCAGCGGTCTCGACACGATCGCTCTTGCCGGCAGTGGCCTTTCCTTCGACCTGATGGCGATCGCCAACCAGGGTGCAAGCACCCCCGGCAGTACCTCACGCCTCGAATCGATCGAACGCATCGACCTCACGGGCAGTGGCAGCAACACCCTGCGGCTGTCCGTCGGCGACGTCCTCGACATGGCCGGCATGAACCACTTCAACAACGCCAGCGGATGGCTTGATGGCAGTTACGACCTGGCTGGCGGAGGGGCCGGCGGCGCCAGCCCCGAGCAACGCCACCAGTTGCTCGTGCTCGGCAACCGTGGCGACCTGCTCGCGTTGTCCCACGCAGCCGACTGGATCAATGCCGGTACGGTGAGCCACAGCGGCCAGACCTACGCCGTGTTCAACGGCCGCAGTGCTGCCGCGCAGCTCCTGATCCACGATGAGGTCGGCCTCAGGCTGGTCGGCACGCCAGACCACGACGTACTGGGCGCGGGCAATGGCGATGACCTGCTCCAAGGCGGCGCCGGCGACGACATCCTTGATGGGCGGGGAGGGGTCGATGCACTGCTCGGTGGCCCCGGAAACGACCACCTCGACGGTGGCGCAGGCAATGACCTGATGGACGGTGGCGAGGGCTGGGACTCGATCTATTTCAAGGAAGCAGTCCAGTCGATCGTTGTCGACCTCGATGCGGGGACCGCGTTTGGCGCCGATATCGGGCTGGACCAGTTGGTTGATATCGAGGGGATCAATGCCACCAACGCCAACGACACGGTGATCGGTGACGCCCGAGACAACGCCGTGAATGGCCTCGACGGCGACGACTCGATTTTCGGTGGCGACGGCAATGACAACCTGGCCGGTTGGGGTGGTAGCGACCTCATCGAGGGCGAAGACGGCGACGACTTTGTCTCTGGTGGCTCCGGCAACGACACCCTCGACGGTGGCTCCGGCAGCGACCATCTTGACGGTGAGGGCGGTGACGATCAGCTGCGCGGCGGTGCCGGCGACGACATCCTGTCGGACCTGATCGGTGCCAACCAACTGCTTGGCGGCGAAGGCAACGACACCGTGGTCGGTTCCGGCACGCTGGACGGCGGAGCCGGGAATGACAGCCTCGGAGGCAGCGACGGCGACGACACATTGATTGGCAGCACCGGCGCCGACAGCATGAGCGGCGGCAACGGTTCCGACATCTACTACGTCGACCACTTGGGCGATGTCGTCGTGGAGACCAATGCCGACCTGTCGCTCGGGGGCAGCGACACCGTTCGGAGCAATCTGGACGCCTATACGCTGACAGCCTACCTCGAGAGCCTGGAGTTGCTGCCGGGAGTGGTCCGCGGCGCTGGCAACAGTCTGGGCAATACGCTGTACGGCAGCAACGACGGCAATGTGCTGGACGGCGGCGCCGGTGCCGACACGATTCTGGGTGGCGATGGCGACGACCTGATATGGGGCGGCACCGGTGCCGACAGCCTGCTCGGCGGCGACGGCTCCGACCTCTATTACGTCGACCACGCCGGCGACAGCGTCGGCGAGAGCAACGCCAACCCCGCGTCTGGGGGCATCGACCAGGTCTACAGCTTCCTCTCCGCCTACACCCTCACGGCGCACGTCGAGAATGGCCGCATCCTTGCCAGCGGCGTCGCGCACCTGACCGGCAACGCTCTCGACAACCTCCTCTACGCCGGCAGCGGCCACAACGTCCTCGACGGCGGCGGCGGCAGCGACACCGTCAGCTATCTCTACGGCGCCAGCAGCGGCGTCAGCGTCAGCCTCGCCCTTGCCGGCGGGCAGGCTACCGGCGGCTCCGGCAGCGACACCCTCGTCTCGATCGAGCACCTCATCGGCTCCAGCCAGGAAGACAGCCTCGCCGGCGACGGCAACGCCAACCGCCTCGAAGGCGGCAACGGCAACGACACGCTCGCCGGCGGTGCCGGCAACGACACGCTTTCCGGCAGCGCGGGCAGCGATACCGCGAGTTACGCCGATGCCGCCAGCGGCGTCAGCGTCAGCCTCGCCATCGCCGCTCCGCAGGCCACCGGCGGCTCCGGCAGCGACACCCTGATCGCCATCGAGAACCTCACCGGCTCGGCCTACGATGACACCCTGCGCGGCGACGCCAACGCCAACCGCCTGAGTGGCGCGCAAGGCAACGACTTCCTCAACGGCGGCGCCGGTAACGACACCCTCGACGGCGGTGCCGGCAACGACCACCTCTGGGGCGACACCGGTGCCGACAGCCTGGTCGGCGGCGACGGATCCGACTCCTACTATGTCGACGACGTCGGCGACAGCGTCAGCGAGACCAACGCCAACCCGGCCACCGGCGGCACCGACCAAGTGTTCACGTACCTTGCCGCCCACACCCTCGGCGCCCACGTCGAGAACGGCCGCATCCTGGCCACTGGCGCCGCCAACCTAACCGGCAACGCCCTCGACAATATCCTCGACGCCGGCACCGGCAACAACCTCCTCGACGGCGCAGGCGGCAACGACATCCTCAGCTACCTCTACGGCGCCAGCAGCGGCGTCAGCGTCAGCCTCGCCATCGCCGGCGCACAGGCCACCGGTGGCTCCGGTAGCGACACCCTCATCGCCATCGAGAACCTCACCGGTTCGACCTACGACGACACCCTCACCGGCGACGCCAATGCCAACCGCCTCACCGGCGCGCAAGGCAACGACTTCCTCAACGGTGGCGCCGGCAACGACACCCTCGACGGCGGCGCCGGCAACGACCGCCTCTGGGGCGGCGCTGGCGCCGACAGCCTGATCGGTGGTGACGGCTCCGACTTCTACTACCTCGACGACGCCGGCGACAGCGTCAGCGAGACCAACGCCAACCCGGCAACCGGTGGCACCGACCAGGTTCTCACCTACCTCGCCAGCACCACCCTCGGCGCCCACATCGAGAACGGCCGCATCCTGGCGACTGGCGCCGCCAACCTCACCGGCAACGCCCTCGACAACCTCCTCGACGCCGGCACCGGCAACAACCTCCTCGACGGCGCCGGCGGCAACGACACCGTCAGCTACCTCTATGGCGCCAGCAGCGGCGTCAGCGTCAGCCTCGCCCTTGCCGGTGCCCAAGCCACCGGCGGCTCGGGCAGCGACACCCTCGCCGGAATCGAGAACCTCACCGGCTCCACCTACGACGACACCCTCACCGGCGACGCCAACGCCAACCGCCTCAACGGCGCCCAAGGCAACGACTTCCTCAATGGCGGTGCCGGCAACGACACCCTCGACGGTGGTGCCGGCAACGACACCCTCTGGGGCGGTACCGGCGCCGACAGCCTGACTGGCGGCGACGGCAACGACTCCTACTACGTCGACCACGCCGGCGACAGCGTCACCGAGACCAACGCCAATCCCGCCACCGGCGGCATCGACCAGGTCTTCAGCTACCTCGCCGCCTACACCCTCGGCGCCCACATCGAGAACGGCCGCATCCTTGCCACCGGCGCAGCGAGCCTGAGCGGCAACGGCCTCGCCAACCTCCTCTACGCCGGCGCCGGCAACAACCTCCTCGACGGTGCCGGCGGCAACGATACCGCCAGCTACCTCTACGGCGCCAGCAGCGGCGTCACCGCCAGCCTCGCCAGCGGCACCGCCACCGGCGGCTCCGGCAGCGACACCCTCGCCGGCATCGAGAACCTCGTCGGCTCGGCCTACGCCGACACCCTCAGCGGCGACGGCGGTGCCAACCTCCTCAGCGGCGGCAACGGCAACGACACCCTCACCGGCGGCCTCGGCGCCGACATCTTCCGCTTCGACACGCTCCCCAATGCCGCGACCAACCGCGACACGATCAGCGACTTCAACGTCCTCGACGACACCATCGAACTCGAGAACGCGATCTTCGCGTCGCTGCCGAACGGCCCGCTGGCCGCCACCTCGTTCCGCTCCGGCGCCGGCCTCACCGCCGCCGCCGACGCCGACGACTACCTCATCTACGACAGCACCAGCGGCGCGCTCTACTACGACGCCAACGGCAACACCGGCGCCGGCCCGGTGCAGGTCGCCACGCTCGCCAGTGGCCTCGCCCTGAGCCACCTCGACTTCCTCGTCACCTGAAGTCCGCCGCCACTGCCGCCGCTCGCCGGCGGCAGTGGCGGTCAGCCAAAGCGCCGCGGGCAAAGCCGGAGCAGCCCCATCGCGAGCCCGTCCCGCGGCGGCCACCGGCTGTGCCAGAGCCCGCCCTGTATGATCCACGTAAGAAGCAAATCGCTGCCCCACGACGCTGGCCCTTCTGCTAGATTCGATCCCCGGCAACACCGCCAGCCGCCGACCGGATTCCCGGTGGCGGCAGCGGCCCACCGTTCGGGCGCGCCGCCTTGGTTCGTCCCTGGCGAGTGTTTTCTGCGGGAGGATGGGTTCTGTGCTCGGATGCGGTTCGCGTGCATCGCGCTCGGTCGGCGGCTTCGCCGCCGCCTTCGCGTCCGCGCTGCAACCGCCGCACAGCCACTCGCACAGCCACTCCGACAGCGACCGCGGCACGCGCAGCAGATTCCCGGCCAGACCCGCGCACGCGGCGAACCCCGCCGGCGGCGGGCTTCGTCGCCCACCGCGCCCGGGTCGGCCAGCACACCATGACCTGACACACCCCGGAGGAATGCAATGAAGCGAACCCTGGTCCTCATCGATCACCGCGTTGCCGATCGCCCGGCGCTCGTCGCGAGTCTGCCCACCAACAGCGAATGGCGGCTGCTCGGTGCGCAGGAGGACGGCCTGCGGCAGCTCCGCGCCGCCGTTGACGGGCGCAGCGAGTTCGCCTCGATCCGCCTCCTCGCGCACGGTCGACCGGGCGCGATCCTGCTCGGTGCGGCCGCGGTCGATGCCGGCTCGCTCGCCGGCCGCGCGGAGGATCTCGCGGCGATCGGCCGGGCGCTCGCTGCCGGTGGCGATGTGCAACTCTACGCCTGTGCCGTCGGCGACGGCGCAGCCGGCCGCGCCTTCGTCGACGCGCTTGCCGCAGCCCTCGGCGCCCCGGTCGCCGCCGCCTCGACCCCCGTCGGCCACGCCGATCTCGGCGGCGCCTGGCGGCTCGACGTCGGCGAAGTGCGCACGCCACCACTCGCTGCGCCGGACTGGCGCGGCCTGCTCGGCATGACCATCGCGCGGCTGCCGCTCTCCTTTCCCAACCACAGCCCCGGCGAATGGCGCAACGCCAAGGCTTTCGCCGCGCTGCGCGCCGACGGCTCGGTCGTCACCTGGGGCGATGCCGCCTCCGGTGGCGACAGTTCCGCGCTCGCGGTGCAACTCGGCGGCGCGCTCGACGTGCGGCAGGTGTTTTCGACGCTGTCCGCCTTTGCCGCACTGCGCGCCGATGGCTCGGTCGTCACCTGGGGCGATGCTTCGTCGGGCGGCGACAGTTCGGCCGTGGCAGCGCAGATCGACGGCACGATCGACATCACCCGGGTGTTTTCGACGGAGCTCGCTTTCGCAGCGCTGCGCGCCGACGGCTCGGTCGTCACCTGGGGGCACTCGGTGTACGGCGGCAGTCGTTCCGCGGTGGCGGCGCAGCTCGACGGGACGATCGATGTGATCGAGCTGTGCTCCAGCGCCGGCGCCTTTGCCGCGCGTCGTGCCGACGGCTCGGTCGTCACCTGGGGCTATTCCGACCATGGCGGCGACAGCAGCGCCGTCGCCGCGCAGCTCGACGGGACGATCGCCGTCACGCAGGTCGCGGCGACGAGCGAGGCCTTCGCCGCGCTGCGTGCCGACGGCTCGGTCGTCACCTGGGGATCGACGACCTATGGCGGCGACAGCGGCACCGTCGCCGCGCAACTCGACGGGACGATCGACGTCGTGCGCGTCTTTGCCAACGTCGGCGCCTTCGTCGCGCTGCGCCGCGACGGTTCGCTGGTGGTCTGGGGAGCCCCCGCCTACAGCGCTGACGCCGGCGCGGTCGCGGCGCAGATCGACGGGACGATCGACGTCGTGCAGGTCTTCTCGACCTCGCATGCCTTTGCCGCGCTGCGTGCCGACGGCTCGGTCGTCACCTGGGGGAGTCCCGGGGAAGGCGGCGACAGCAGCGCCGTCGCCGCGCTGCTCGACGGCACGATCGACGTGACGCAGGTGTTCTCGACCGGGCGCGCCTTTGCCGCGCTGCGCGCCGACGGCTCGGTCGTCACCTGGGGGAACTCGTCGTGGGGCGGCGACAGTTCGCCGGTCGCGGGAGCGCTCGACGGGACGATCGATGTGACCGAAGTGTTCGCGACCGACGGCGCCTTTGCCGCGCTGCGCGCCGATGGCTCGGTCGTGACCTGGGGATCGGCAGCCTCCGGCGGCGACAGCTCGACGGTTGCGGCCAAGCTCGACGGGACTCTCGATGTCCGGGAGGTGTTCTCGACGAACAACGCCTTTGCCGCGCGGCGGGCGGATGGCTCGCTGGTCACCTGGGGCGATGCGGCTGCGGGGGGTGACAGCAGTGCGGTCGCGGACCGGCTGCGGGATGTCGTCGGGGTGGCGGATCCGTTTGCCGATGACGTGTTGGTGACCGAGCGGGTGGCGGTGGTTTTTCCGGGGCATAGCTCGGGCGCGTGGCGGAACGACGGTGCGTTTGCCGCGATCCGTGCGGACGGATCGGTGGTGATTTGGGGGGAGCCGAGCTACGGTGGCGACAGCGCCGCGGTAGCGGCGCAACTTGATGGGACGATCGACGTGCGGGAGGTGTTTTCGACGACGTACGCCTTTGCTGCGCTGCGTGCCGACGGTTCGGTCGTCACCTGGGGGGACTCGTCGAGCGGTGGCAACAGTTCCGCGGTGGCGGCGCAGCTCGACGGGACGAATGACGTCGTGCAGGTGTTTTCGACGTCGTTCGCCTTCGCCGCCCTGCGCGCCGATGGCTCGGTCGTCACTTGGGGGGATTCGTCGTTCGGCGGTAACAGTTCGCGCGTCGAGTGGGAACTCGACGGGACGATTGACGTGAGGGTAGTGTTTTCGACGGCGAGCGCCTTCGCTGCGCTGCGCACTGACGGCTCGGTCGTCACCTGGGGATATTCCTTGTACGGCGCCGACAGTTCCGCGTTGGTAGCGCAACTCGACGGGACGATCGACGTGACGCAGCTGTTTTCGACGCGAAACGCGTTTGCAGCGCTGCGCGCCGACGGATCGGTGGTCACCTGGGGGGATTCCGACGACGGCGGCAACAGCTCCGCGGTGGCGCCACAGCTCGACGGCACGATCGACGTCACGCAGGTGTTTTCGACGCAAGTGGCCTTTGCCGCGCTGCGTGCCGATGGCTCGGTGGTCACTTGGGGGCAATCGTCGTACGGCGGTGACAGTTCCGCAGTCGCGGCGCAGCTCGACGGGACGATCGACGTGCGGGAGGTGTTTTCGACGCATGGCGCCTTTGCCGCGCTGCGCGCCGACGGCTCGGTGGTCACCTGGGGGGATTCGTCGTACGGCGGCAACAGTGTTGCGGTCGCGGCGCGGCTCGACGGGACGATCGACGTGCTGGAGGTTTTTTCGACGGCTTACGCCTTTGCCGCGCTGCGTGCCGACGGTTCGGTCGTCACCTGGGGGGACTCGTCGCGCGGTGGCAACAGTTCCGCGGTGGCGGCTAAGCTCGACGGGACGATCGACGTCAGGCAGGTGTTTTCGACGTACTCCGCCTTTGCCGCGCTGCGCGCCGATGGCTCGGTCGTTACCTGGGGCGATTCGTCGTCCGGTGGCAACAGTTCTGCGGTGGCGGCGCAGCTCGACGGAACGATCGACGTCATGCAGGTGTTTGCGACCAGCCGCGCCTTTGCTGCGCTGCGCGCCGATCGCTCGGTGGTCGTCTGGGGCGACCCGTCTGAGGTGGAGAACGGGCGCATCCATCAGGCGCCGCCACTCGACGGCACCGTCGACGTCATGCAGGTGTCTTCGACGGTCCGGGCCTTTGCCGCAGTGCGGGCTGATGGGTCGGTGGTTACCTGGGGGGATTCCTACTACGGGGGCGACAACTCCGCGGTAGCGACACAGCTCGACGGAACGATCGGGGTGACGCAGGTGTTTTCGACCAACGACGCCTTCGCCGCAGTGCGCGCCAACGGATCGGTCGTCACCTGGGGTGATCGGTCGTCCGGGGGCGACAGCTCCGCGGTCGCTTCCCAACTCGACGGTACGATGCAGGTCACGCAGGTGTTTTCGACGCCATACGCCTTTGCTGCACTCCGCGCCGATGGCTCGATAGTGACTTGGGGGGATTCGTCGTGGGGCGGCAACAGTTCGGTGGTCGCGGCCGCACTCGACGGCACACTCGATGTCACGCAGGTATTTTCGACACCGTACTCATTTGCCGCCCTGCGCGCCGATGGATCGGTCGTCACGTGGGGTGAAGCGTCGTTCGGCGGCAATAGTTCGAGCGTGGCAGCGCAGCTCGACGGAACGAACGACGTCACGCAGATGTTTTCGACGCAATACGCGTTTGCGGCGCTGCGCGCCGATGGGTCGGTCGTGACGTGGGGCGACCCAACGTCTGGCGGCGACAGTTCCGCGGTCGCGGCACAACTCGACGGGGCGAATGACGCTACCCAGGTGTGTTCGACGCGCAGTGCCTTTGCCGTGCTGCGCGCCGATGGCTCGGTCGTCACCTGGGGGCATGCGTCGTACGGCGGCAATAGGTCCGCGGTGGCGACGCAATTGGATGGGACGATCGACGTGACGGAAATATTTTCGACGGAATATGCCTTTGCCGCCCTGCGAACAAACGGCTCGGTCGTCACGTGGGGAGATTCGTCACGGGGTGGCAACAGTTCGAGCGTGGCGGCGCAGCTCAACGGAACGAACGACGTCACGCAGGTGTTTTCAACAGACTGGGCATTTGCCGCGCTGCGCGAAGACGGTTCGGTCGTCACTTGGGGGGATTCGTCGTACGGCGGCAGCAGTTCCACGGTGGCTGCACAGCTCAACGGCACGATCGATGTGACTCAGGTGTTTTCGACGGGGTACGCCTTTGCCGCGCTGCGCGCCGATGGCTCGGTCATTACCTGGGGCGATTCGTCGTCGGGCGGCAACAGTTCCGCAGTGGCAGCACAGCTCGACGGAACGATCGACGTGAAGCAGGTGTTTTCGACCGGGCGTGCCTTTGCCGCGCTGCGCGCAGACGGCTCGCTGGTGGTCTGGGGAAGTCCGTTGGCTGGCGGCGAATTGAGCGCTCTTGTAAGGCCGCCAAGGGACGACATCATTAGCCTCGCCACGCCGTTCTCGGACGACCTCTCGTTGGCTGCCGGCCGAAACGACTCGTTTCACCATGCGCCGTCCGGCAGCGACCGCAGCGTGCTCGTCGCCGAGGATGCCGCTTACACCTTCACCCGCGCCGACTTCCCGTTCACCGATCCCTCCGACACGCCGGCCGACACCTTGCTCGCCGTGCGCATCGACGCGCTGCCGGAGGCCGGCAGCCTGACCCTCGCCGGCATCCCCGTCACGCCCGGGCAGTCCATCTCGGTTGCCGACCTCGCTGCCGGCCAGCTCGTCTTCACCCCGGCCGCCAACGCCAGCGGCAACGCTTACGCGACCTTCAGCTTCCAGGTCCAGGACGACGGCGGCACTGCCCTCGGTGGCGCCGACCTCGACCCGACGCCGAACCTCATCACGGTCGATGTGACACCGGTCAACGACGCTCCCTCGGGCGCCGACAAGGCCGTCAGCACGCGCGAAGACAACCCCTACGTCTTCTCCACGGCCGATTTCGGCTTCAGCGACGCGGCCGACAGTCCCGCCAATGCGCTCCTCGCCGTGCGTATCAGCACGCTGCCCGCTGCCGGGAGCCTGACCCTCGCCGGCATCCCCGTCACGCCCGGACAGTCCATCTCGGTTGCCGACCTCGCCGCCGGCCAGCTCGTCTTCACCCCGGCCACCGACTCCAGCGGCAACGCTTCCGCCAGCTTCAGCTTCCAGGTCCAGGATGACGGTGGCACCGCCGACGGCGGCGCCGACCTCGACCCGACGCCGAACCTCATCACGATCGACGTGACGCCGGTGAACGACGCGCCGTCGGGCGCCGACAACACGGTCAGCACCTACGAAGACAACCCCTACGTCTTCGATGCAGCCGACTTCGGCTTCAGCGACGCAACCGACACCCCTGCCAACGCACTCCTCGCCGTGCGCATCGGCACGCTGCCCGTCGCCGGCAGCCTCACCCTCTCGGGCGCTGCCGTCAGCCCCGGGCAGACGATCACCGCCAGCGACATCGTCGCCGGCAACCTCGTTTTCACGCCGGCCGCCAACGCCAGCGGCAACGCCTACGCCAACTTCAGCTTCCAGGTGCAGGATGACGGCGGCACCGTCGGTGGCGGCATCGACCTCGATCCATCGGCGAACGCCATCACGATCGATGTCAGGCCGTTGGTCGGCGGGGACGGCGACGACCACCTGCCTGGCGGCCCGAACGACAACACGCTCGAGGGTCTTGGCGGCAACGACACCCTCGATGGCGGCGCAGGCAACGACACGCTCGCCGGCGGTGCCGGCGACGACCGGCTGCTCGGAGGGCAGGGGACCGACACGGCGCGCTACAGCGACGCGGGCAGTGGTGTCACCGTCACGCTCGCCACGCAGGGTGTGCCACAGAACACATCCGGCGCCGGCCTCGACACGCTCATCGGCATCGAGAACCTCGTCGGCTCCGCCTTCGCCGACACCCTGACCGGCGACGGCAACGCCAACCGCCTCGAAGGCGGCAGCGGCGATGACGCGCTCGACGGCGGTGCCGGCAACGACAGCCTCGACGGCGGCACCGGCAACGACCGCCTCTGGGGCGGCAGCGGTGCCGACAGCCTGCTCGGCGGCGACGGCTCCGACCTCTACTACGTCGACCACGCCGGTGACAACGTCACCGAAACCAACGCCAACCCCGCGTCCGGTGGCACCGACCAGGTCTACAGCTACCTCTCCACCTACACCCTCACGGCGCACGTCGAGAACGGCCGCATCCTCGCCGGCGGCGCCGCGAACCTCACCGGCAACGCCCTCGACAACCTGCTCTACGCCGGCAGCGGCCACAACGTCCTCGACGGCGCCGGCGGCCACGACACCGTCAGCTACCTCTACGGTGCCAGCGCCGGCGTCAGCATCAGCTTGGCCGTCGCCAGCGCGCAGGCGACCGGTGGCTCCGGCAGCGACACCCTCATGTCGATCGAGCACCTCATCGGCTCCAACCAGGACGACAGCCTCGCCGGCGACGGCAACGCCAACCGCCTCGAAGGCGGCAACGGCAACGACACGCTCACCGGTGGTGCCGGCAACGACACGCTCTCCGGCAGCGCGGGCAGCGACACCGCCAGCTACGCCGATGCCACCAGCGGCGTCAGCGTCAGCCTCGCCATCGCCGCTCCGCAGGCCACCGGCGGCTCGGGCAGCGACACCCTGATCGCCATCGAGAACCTCGGCGGATCGACCTGGGACGACACCCTGCGCGGCGACGCCAATGCCAACCGCCTGAGTGGCGCGCAGGGCAACGACTTCCTAAATGGCGACGCCGGCAACGACACCCTCGACGGCGGCACCGGCAACGACCGCCTCTGGGGCGGCAGCGGTGCCGACAGCCTGGTCGGCGGCGAAGGTTCGGATTCCTACTACGTCGACGACGCCGGCGACAGCGTCAGCGAGACCAACGCCAACCCGGCAACCGGCGGCACCGACCAGGTCCTCAGCTACCTCGCCAGCACCACCCTCGGCGCCCACATCGAGAACGGCCGCATCCTCGCCACCGGCGTCGCCAACCTCATCGGCAACACCCTCGACAACCTCCTCGACGCCGGCACCGGTGCCAACCTCCTCGACGGTGCCGGCGGCAACGACACCGTCAGCTACCTCTATGGCGCCAGCAGCGGTATCAGCGTCAGCCTCGCCATCCTTGGCGCACAAGCCACCGGCGGCTCCGGCAGCGACACCCTCACCGGCATCGAGAACCTCAGCGGCTCCACCTACGACGACACTCTCACCGGCGACGGCAACGCCAACCGCCTCAGCGGCGCCCAGGGCAACGACTTCCTCAATGGGGGTGCCGGCAACGACACCCTCGACGGCGGCGCCGGCAACGACACCCTCTGGGGCGGCACCGGTGCCGACAGCCTGAGCGGTGGCGACGGCGCCGACCTCTACTACATCGACCACGCCGGCGACAGCGTCACCGAGACCAACGCCAATCCCGCCACCGGCGGCATCGACCAGGTCTTCAGCTCGCTGGCCGCCTACACCCTCGGCGCGCACATCGAGAACGGCCGCATCCTCGCCACCGGCGTCGCCAGCCTGAGCGGCAACGCCCTCGCCAACCTCCTCTACGCCGGCGCCGGCAACAACCTCCTCGACGGTGCCGGCGGCAACGATACCGCCAGCTACCTCTACGGCGCCAGCAGCGGCGTCACCGCCAGCCTCGCCAGCGGCACCGCCACCGGCGGCTCCGGCAGCGACACCCTCGCCGGCATCGAGAACCTCGTCGGCTCGGCCTACGCCGACACCCTCAGCGGCGACGGCGGTGCCAACCTCCTCAGCGGCGGCAACGGCAACGACACCCTCACCGGCGGCCTCGGCGCCGACATCTTCCGCTTCGACACGCTCCCCAATGCCGCGACCAACCGCGACACGATCAGCGACTTCAACGTCCTCGACGACACCATCGAACTCGAGAACGCGATCTTCGCGTCGCTGCCGAACGGCCCGCTGGCCGCCACCTCGTTCCGCTCCGGCGCCGGCCTCACCGCCGCCGCCGACGCCGACGACTACCTCATCTACGACAGCACCAGCGGCGCGCTCTACTACGACGCCAACGGCAACACCGGCGCCGGCCCGGTGCAGGTCGCCACGCTCGCCAGTGGCCTCGCCCTGAGCCACCTCGACTTCCTCGTCACCTGAAGTCCGCCGCCACTGCCGCCGCTCGCCGGCGGCAGTGGCGGTCAGCCAAAGCGCCGCGGGCAAAGCCGGAGCAGCCCCATCGCGAGCCCGTCCCGCGGCGGCCACCGGCTGTGCCAGAGCCCGCCCTGTATGATCCACGTAAGAAGCAAATCGCTGCCCCACGACGCTGGCCCTTCTGCTAGATTCGATCCCCGGCAACACCGCCAGCCGCCGACCGGATTCCCGGTGGCGGCAGCGGCCCACCGTTCGGGCGCGCCGCCTTGGTTCGTCCCTGGCGAGTGTTTTCTGCGGGAGGATGGGTTCTGTGCTCGGATGCGGTTCGCGTGCATCGCGCTCGGTCGGCGGCTTCGCCGCCGCCTTCGCGTCCGCGCTGCAACCGCCGCACAGCCACTCGCACAGCCACTCCGACAGCGACCGCGGCACGCGCAGCAGATTCCCGGCCAGACCCGCGCACGCGGCGAACCCCGCCGGCGGCGGGCTTCGTCGCCCACCGCGCCCGGGTCGGCCAGCACACCATGACCTGACACACCCCGGAGGAATGCAATGAAGCGAACCCTGGTCCTCATCGATCACCGCGTTGCCGATCGCCCGGCGCTCGTCGCGAGTCTGCCCACCAACAGCGAATGGCGGCTGCTCGGTGCGCAGGAGGACGGCCTGCGGCAGCTCCGCGCCGCCGTTGACGGGCGCAGCGAGTTCGCCTCGATCCGCCTCCTCGCGCACGGTCGACCGGGCGCGATCCTGCTCGGTGCGGCCGCGGTCGATGCCGGCTCGCTCGCCGGCCGCGCGGAGGATCTCGCGGCGATCGGCCGGGCGCTCGCTGCCGGTGGCGATGTGCAACTCTACGCCTGTGCCGTCGGCGACGGCGCAGCCGGCCGCGCCTTCGTCGACGCGCTTGCCGCAGCCCTCGGCGCCCCGGTCGCCGCCGCCTCGACCCCCGTCGGCCACGCCGATCTCGGCGGCGCCTGGCGGCTCGACGTCGGCGAAGTGCGCACGCCACCACTGGCTGCGCCGGACTGGCGCGGCCTGCTCGGCATGACCATTGCCCGGCTGCCGTTCTCCTTTCCCAACCACAGCCCCGGCGAATGGCGCAACGCCAAGGCCTTCGCCGCGCTGCGCGCCGACGGCTCGGTCGTCACCTGGGGCGATGCCGCCTCCGGTGGCGACAGTTCCGCGCTCGCGGTGCAACTCGGCGGCGCGCTCGACGTGCGGCAGGTGTTTTCGACGCTGTCCGCCTTTGCCGCACTGCGCGCCGATGGCTCGGTCGTCACCTGGGGCGATGCTTCGTCGGGCGGCGACAGTTCGGCCGTGGCAGCGCAGATCGACGGCACGATCGACATCACCCGGGTGTTTTCGACGGAGCTCGCTTTCGCAGCGCTGCGCGCCGACGGCTCGGTCGTCACCTGGGGGCACTCGGTGTACGGCGGCAGTCGTTCCGCGGTGGCGGCGCAGCTCGACGGGACGATCGATGTGATCGAGCTGTGCTCCAGCGCCGGCGCCTTTGCCGCGCGTCGTGCCGACGGCTCGGTCGTCACCTGGGGCTATTCCGGCCATGGCGGCGACAGCAGCAGCGTCGCCGCGCAGCTCGACGGGACGATCGCCGTCACGCAGGTCGCGGCGACGAGCGAGGCCTTCGCCGCGCTGCGTGCCGACGGCTCGGTCGTCACCTGGGGATCGGCGACCTATGGCGGCGACAGCGCTACCGTCGCCGCGCAACTCGACGGGACGATCGACGTCGTGCGCGTCTTTGCCAACGTCGGCGCCTTCGTCGCGCTGCGCCGCGACGGTTCGCTGGTGGTCTGGGGAGCCCCCGCCTACAGCGCTGACGCCGGCGCGGTCGCGGCGCAGATCGACGGGACGATCGACGTCGTGCAGGTCTTCTCGACCTCGCATGCCTTTGCCGCGCTGCGTGCCGACGGCTCGGTCGTCACCTGGGGGAGTCCGGGGGAAGGCGGCGACAGCAGCGCCGTCGCCGCGCTGCTCGACGGCACGATCGACGTGACGCAGGTGTTTTCGACCGGGCGCGCCTTTGCCGCGCTGCGCGCCGACGGCTCGGTGGTCAGCTGGGGGAACTCGTCGTCGGGCGGCGACAGTTCGCCGGTCGCGGGAGCGCTCGACGGGACGATCGATGTGACCGAAGTGTTCGCGACCGACGGCGCCTTTGCCGCGCTGCGCGGCGATGGCTCGGTCGTGACCTGGGGATCGGCAGCCTCCGGCGGCGACAGCTCGACGGTTGCGGCCAAGCTCGACGGGACTCTCGATGTCCGGGAGGTGTTCTCGACGAACAACGCCTTTGCCGCGCGGCGGGCGGATGGCTCGCTGGTCACCTGGGGCGATGCGGCTGCGGGGGGTGACAGCAGTGCGGTCGCGGACCGGCTGCGGGATGTCGTCGGGGTGGCGGATCCGTTTGCCGATGACGTGTTGGTGACCGAGCGGGTGGCGGTGGTTTTTCCGGGGCATAGCTCGGGTGAATCGGTCAACGGGAACGCCTTTGCTGCCATTCGCGCCGATGGGGCTGTGGTGACGTGGGGGGGTCAGAGGTACGGGGGCGACAGTTCCGCGGTGGCGGCGCAGCTGAGCGGTGCCAACGACGTGATGCGGGTGTGCTCAACGGTGGGCGCCTTCGCCGCGCTGCGAGCCGACGGCTCGGTGATCACCTGGGGGGATTCGAGGTACGGGGGCGACAGTTTCGCGGTGGCGGCAAAGCTCGACGGGACGATCGACGTGCGGGAGGTCTTTTCGACGGAATCGGCCTTTGCCGCGCTGCGCGCCGACGGGTCGCTGGTCACTTGGGGCGGTGATGGTGGCTTCAGTCTTCCCGTCGGGGCACAGCTCGACGGGACGATTGACGTGAGGGTGGTGTTTTCAACGCTGTTCGCCTTTGCCGCACTGCGTGCCGATGGCTCGGTGGTCACCTGGGGGCATTCTTCGTACGGTGGCAACAGTTCCGCGGTCGCGGCGCAGATCGACGGGACGATCGACGTGCTGGAGGTGTCTTCGACGCGTTTCGCCTTTGCCGCGCTGCGCGCTGACGGCTCGGTTGTCACTTGGGGAGAATCGTCGTACGGCGGCAACAGTTCCGCAGTGGCAGCGCAGCTTGACGGGACGAACGACGTCATGCAGGTGTTTTCGGCTCCGTTCGCGTTCACCGCGTTGCGCGCCGACGGGTCGGTCGTCACCTGGGGATATTCTTCGTACGGTGGCAACAGTTCCGCGGTCGCGGCGCAGCTCGATGGGACGATCGATGTGACCGAAGTGTTCGCGACCGACGGCGCCTTTGCCGCGCTGCGCGCCGACGGGTCCGTGGTTACTTGGGGGAATGACTCGTACGGCGGCAACAGTTCCACTGTGGCAGCGCAGCTCGACGGAACGATCGACGTCACGCAGGTCTTTTCGACGGAAGGGGCCTTTGCCGCGCTGCGCGCCGACGGCTCGGTGGTTACTTGGGGGAATGGCTCCTCGTACGGTGGCAACAGTTCCGCCGTGGCGACGCAGCTCGACGGAACGATCGACGTCACGCAGGTCTTTTCGACGGACTACGCCTTCGCCGCGCTGCGCGCCGACGGGTCGGTGGTTACTTGGGGGAATGACTCGTACGGTGGCAACAGTTCCGCCGTGGCGACGCAGGTCGACGGGACGATCGACGTCACGCAGGTGTTTTCGACGCACGGCGCCTTCGCCGCGCTGCGTGCCGACGGCTCGGTGGTTGTCTGGGGAAACTCTGCTCGGGGCGGGAGCATCGGCCAAGCGCCGCCGGTCGACGGCACCATCGACGTGACGCAGGTGGCTTCGACGGGGCGCGCGTTTGCCGCGCTGCGCGCCGACGGCTCGGTCGTCAGCTGGGGGGATTCGTCGTCCGGCGGCAACAGTTCCACGGTGGCGGCGCAGCTCGACGGGACGAACGACGTCACGGAGGTGTTTTCGACGAAGCAGGGAGCCTTTGCCGCGCTGCGCGCCGACGGGTCGGTGGTGACCTGGGGGAGTTCTTCGTACGGTGGCAACAGTTCCGCGGTGGCGACGCAGATCGACGGGACGAGCGACGTCACGGAGGTGTTTTCGGCGGGGTACGCCTTTGCCGCGCTGCGCGCCGACGGCTCGGTGGTGACTTGGGGGTTGTCGCCGTGGGGTGGCGACAGTTCCGCGGTCGCGGCGCAGCTCGACGGGACGATCGACGTCACGCGGGTGCTGTCGACGGAAGGGGCCTTTGCCGCGCTGCGCGCAGACGGCTCGGTGGTCACCTGGGGGGATTCGTCGTTCGGCGGCAACAGTTCCACCGTGGCAGCGCAGATCGACGGGACGATCGACGTGACGCAGGTGTTTTCGGCGGGGTACGCCTTTGCCGCGCTGCGTGTCGACGGCTCGGTCGTCACCTGGGGCAATGCCTCGTACGGCGGCGACAGCAGCGCCGTCTCCGGTGAAATCGATGGCACGTCCGACGTCGTGCGCGTGTTTGCCACGCGCACCGCTTTTGCGGCACTGCACGACGATGGCTCGGTCGTTGCTTGGGGCCAAGCATCGCGTGGGGGCGACATCAGTGGCGTCGCACCGCTGCTCGATGGCACGACCGAGGCGGTCGACGTGGTTGACGTGGCCTCGACGGATGGCGCCTTTGCCGCACTGCGCGGCGACGGCTCAGTGGTCACCTGGGGGGATTCGTTGTACGGCGGCAACAGTTCCACCGTGGCGGCGCAGCTCGACGGGACGATCGATGTGACGCAGGTGTTTTCGACGGTGTACGCCTTTGCCGCGCTGCGCGCCGACGGGTCCGTGGTTGCTTGGGGGAATGACTCGTACGGCGGCAACAGTTCCACTGTGGCAGCGCAGCTCGACGGAACGATCGACGTCACGCAGGTCTTTTCGACGGAAGGGGCCTTTGCCGCGCTGCGCGCCGACGGCTCGGTCGTCACTTGGGGGTATGCGCATTACGGCGGCAGCAGTGCCGCGGTGGCGACGCAGCTCGACGGAACGATCGACGTCACGCAGGTTTTTTCGACGGACAGGGCCTTTGCCGCGCTGCGCGCCGACGGCTCGCTGGTCGTTTGGGGCGACTCGTCGGCTGGCGGCGATCTGAGCGCCCTCGGCAGCCCGTGGAGCGACGTGATCGGCATCGCCACCCCATTCTCCGACGACCTCTCGCTGGCCGCCGACCCGAGCCACTCGTTTCACCAGGCCCCCTCAGGCAGTGACCGCAGCGTGCCCGTTGCCGAGGATGCCGCCTACACCTTCAGCAGCGCCGACTTCCCGTTCACCGATCCCTCCGACACGCCGGCCGACGCCCTGCTCGCGGTGCGCATCGACACGCTGCCCGCAGCCGGCAGCCTGAGCCTCTCGGGCAACCCGGTGACCGCTGGCCAGTCGATCAGCGCCGCCGACCTCGCCGCCGGCCAGCTCGTCTTCACGCCGGCGGCGAACGTGCATGGCGCCGCCTACGCGCAGTTCAGCTTCCAGATCCAGGACGACGGCGGCACCGCTCTCGGCGGCGCCGATCTCGACCCGACGCCGAACCGGATCACCATCGACCTGCTGTCGGCGAATGACGCACCCGAGGGCGCCGACCACACGGTCCATGTCCGTCAGGGCAGCGGCCACGCTTTCGCGCTGACCGAATTCGGCTTCACCGACTCCGTCGACAGTCCCGCCAACGCCCTGCTCGCGGTACGCATCAGCACGCTGCCCGGGGCCGGCAGCCTGGCCCTCGCCGGCGTTCCGGTCAGCGCCGGTCAGTCGATCAGCGTCGCCGACCTCGCCGCCGGAAACCTCGTCTTCACCCCGGCGGGCGACGACAGCGGCGACGGTTACGCGCAGTTCAGCTTCCAGGTGCAGGACGACGGTGGCACCGCCAACGGCGGCGCCGATCTCGACCCGACGCCGAACACGATGAGCATCGACGTCAAGCGGCGCACCGCCACCGACGGCGACGACCATCTCGTCGGCACCGCCGACGACGATGTCCTCGACGGCCTGGCCGGTTCCGACATCCTCGCCGGCCTTGCCGGCAACGACCGCTACGTCATCGATGTCCTCACCGACATCGTCGTCGAGCAACCCGGCGCCGGAATCGACCGCGTCGATGTCGCTTTCCTCGCCGGCGACACCTATCTCCTGCCCGAGCACGTCGAGCACGCGCGCGTCGCCAACACGACGCCCGAGGTCAACCTGGGCGGCAACGCCCTCGACAACGAACTCACCGGCAACGACACTGCCAACCAGCTCGCCGGCGAGGAGGGCAACGACACCCTGCACGGGGGCGCCGGCGACGATCTCCTGGCCGGCGATGCCGGCAACGACAGTCTCGCCGGCGAGCAGGGCAACGACACCTTGAACGGTGGCAGTGGCAACGACACCCTTGCCGGCGAAGAGGGCAACGACACCCTGAACGGTGGCGCCGGCAGTGACACGCTCGCCGGCGGCGACGGCAACGACACGCTCAACGGCAGCAGTGGCGCCGACAGCATGAGCGGCGGAGATGGTTCCGACACCTACTACGTGGAACACGGCGGCGATGGCGTCAGCGAAAGCAACGCCGGCGCCGCCGGCGGCAGCGACCTCGTCTACAGCTATCTCGCCAGCTACACGCTCACCGCGCACGTCGAGAACGGCCGCCTCCTCGCCACCGGCGCCGCGAACCTGACGGGCAACGACCTCGACAACCTGCTCCACGCCGGAATCGGCGCGAACGTTCTCGACGGCGCCGGCGGCAACGACACCGTCAGCTACCTCCACGGCGCCAGCAGCGCCGTCAGCGCCAGCCTCGCCATTGCCGGCGCACAGGCCACCGGCGGCTCCGGCAGCGACACGCTGATCGCCATCGAGAACCTCAGCGGCTCGACCTACGACGACACCCTCACCGGTGATGGCAACGCCAATGTCCTCAGCGGCGCGCAGGGCAACGACTTCCTCAACGGCGGTGCCGGCAACGACACACTCGACGGCGGCGCCGGCAACGACCGCCTCTGGGGCGGCAGCGGTGCCGACAGCCTGATCGGTGGTGACGGCTCCGATTTCTACTACGTCGATGACGCCGGCGACAGCGTCAGCGAGACCGACGCCAACCCCGCCACCGGCGGCACCGACCAGGTCTTCAGTTACGCCGCCGCCTACACCCTCGGCACCCACATCGAGAACGGCCGCATCCTGGCGACTGGCGCCGCCAACCTCACCGGCAACGCCCTCGACAACCTCCTCGACGCCGGCACCGGCAACAACCTCCTCGACGGCGCCGGCGGCAACGACACCGTCAGCTACCTCTATGGCGCCAGCAGCGGCGTCAGCGTCAGCCTCGCCCTTGCTGGCGCGCAAGCGACCGGCGGCTCCGGCAGCGACACCCTCGCCGGAATCGAGAACCTCACCGGCTCCACCTACGACGACACCCTCACCGGCGACGGCAACGCCAACCGCCTCAGCGGCGCGCAAGGCAACGACTTCCTCAATGGCGGTGGCGGCAACGACACCCTCGACGGCGGCGCCGGCAACGACCGCCTCTGGGGCGGCACTGGTGCCGACAGCCTGATCGGTGGTGACGGCTCCGACTTCTACTATGTCGATGACGCCGGCGACAGCGTCACTGAGACCAACGCCAACCCGGCAACCGGCGGTACCGACCAAGTCCTCAGCTACCTCGCCAGCACCACCCTCGGCGCCCACATCGAGAACGGCCGCATCCTCGCCACCGGCGTCGCCAATCTCACCGGCAACGCCCTCGACAACCTCCTCGACGCCGGCACCGGCGCCAACCTCCTCGACGGCGCCGGCGGCAACGATACCGTCAGCTACCTCTATGGCGCCAGCAGCGGCGTCAGCGTCAGCCTCGCCATCGCCGGCGCCCAGGCGACCGGCGGTTCCGGCAGCGACACCCTCACCGGCATCGAGAACCTCAGCGGCTCCACCTACGACGACACCCTCACCGGCGACGGCAACGCCAACCGCCTCACTGGCGCCCAGGGCAACGACTTCCTCAATGGCAACGCCGGCAACGACAGCCTCGAAGGGGGCGCCGGCAACGACACCCTCTGGGGCGGCACCGGTGCCGACAGCCTGAGCGGTGGTGACGGCTCTGACCTCTACTACGTCGACCACGCCGGCGACAGCGTCAGCGAAAGCAACGCCAACCCCACCACCGGCGGCATCGACCAGGTCTTCAGCTACCTCGCCGCCTACACCCTCGGCGCGAACGTCGAGAACGGCCGCATCCTCGCCACCGGCGCAGTGAGCCTGAGCGGCAACGGCCTCGCCAACCTCCTCTACGCCGGAACCGGCAACAACCTCCTCGACGGCGCCGGTGGCAACGACACCGTCAGCTACCTCTATGGCGCCAGCAGCGGCGTCAGCGTCAGCCTCGCCGTTGCCGGGGCGCAGACCACCGGCGGCTCCGGCAGCGACACCCTCACCGGCATCGAGCACCTCGTTGGCTCGGCCTACGCCGACGCCCTCAGCGGCGACGGCGGCGCCAACCTCCTCAGCGGCGGCAACGGCAACGACACCCTCAGCGGCGGCCTCGGCGCCGACACCTTCCGCTTCGACATGCTGCCCAATGCCGCGACCAACCGCGACACGATCAGCGACTTCAACGTCCTCGACGACACCATCGAACTCGAGAACGCCATCTTCACCTCGCTGCCGAACGGCCCGCTGGCCGCCACCTCGTTCCGCTCCGGTGCCGGCCTCACCACCGCTGCCGACGCCGACGACTACCTCATCTACGACACCGCCAGCGGCGCGCTCTACTACGACGCCAACGGCAACATCGGCGCCGGCCCGGTGCAGATCGCCACGCTCGCCGCCGGCCTGGCGCTCACCAATGTCGACTTCCTCGTCACATGAATCGCGCCCGCCACCCCGCCCGGCCCGTTGCCCGACGGCAGCCGCACCACCGCGCCCAAGCCGCGACCGGCCCCGCGGCGCGGCTTCGCGGCTCTGCATCACCACATCCCCGCCGTTCGCGGCCGGGCCGGTCGCCGGCGGCACCAGCCGCAGCAGCGTCCACCCGGTCGCTCGTGAACCCCTGACCCAGGAGCCGCCCAATGCGCACCAACTGGATATTCGTCGATCACCGCGTCGCCGATCGGCCGGCACTGCTGACGGGTCTCGATGCCCACCACCCATGGCGCCTGATCGGCGCCGACGAAGACGGCCTGCGGCAGATCCGGCGGGCGCTGGCGGGGCAGGGCGAAGTCGCCTCGATCCGCATCCTCGCGCACGGCCGGCCGGGCGCGATCCGGCTCGGCGCCGGCGAAGTCGATGCCGGCACGCTCGCCACGCGCGCCGCCGACCTCGCGGCGATCGGCGACTCGCTCGCCGCCGACGCCGACCTGCAGCTCTACGCCTGCGCCGTCGGTGACGGCGAGAGCGGCCGCGCCTTCGTCGCAACCCTCGCCGCAGCCCTCGGCGCCCCGGTCGCCGCCTCCTCGACCCCCGTCGGCCACGCCGACCTCGGCGGCGCCTGGCGGCTCGACGTCGGCGCAGTGCGCACGCCACCGCTCGCCGCGCCGCACTGGCGCGGCCTGCTCGGCATGACCATCGCGCAGCAACCGCTCGCCTTCCCCCGCCACAGCCTGGGCGAATGGCGCAACGAAAAGGCCTTCGCCGCCCTGCGCGCCGACGGCTCGGTCGTCACCTGGGGCGATGCCGCGTACGGTGGCGACAGCAGCACCGTCGCTGCGCAGATTGGCGGCGCGATCGACGTCACACAGATCTTCTCCAACCAGAAGGCCTTCGCCGCCCTGCGCGCCGATGGATCGGTGGTCACCTGGGGGTCGTCGTCGTCCGGCGGCAACAGTTCCGCGGTCGCGGCGCAGCTCGACGGGACGAACGACGTCGTGCAGGTGTTTTCGACGGAGTTGGCCTTTGCCGCGCTGCGCGCCGACGGTTCGGTGGTCACCTGGGGGTCTTACTCGTCCGGCGGCAACAGTTCCGCGGTCGCGGCGCAGCTCGACGGGACGAACGACGTCGTGCAGGTGTTTTCGACGCGGTACGCATTTGCCGCGCTGCGCGCCGACGGTTCGGTGGTCACCTGGGGCGAATCGTCGTACGGCGGCGACAGCTCTGCGGTCGCGGCGCAGCTCGACGGGACGAACGACGTCGTGCAGGTGTTTTCGACGGAGTTGGCCTTTGCTGCGCTGCGCGCCGACGGCTCGGTGGTCACCTGGGGGTATTCGTCGTTCGGCGGCAGCAGTTTCCAGGTCGAGGAGGATATCGACGGGACGATCGACGTCGTGCAGGTGTTTTCGACGGCGGACGCCTTTGCCGCGCTGCGCGCCGACGGCTCGGTGGTCACCTGGGGGTCGTCGTCGTCCGGGGGGGGCAACAGTTCCGCGGTCGCGGCGCAGCTCGACGGGACGATCGACGTCGTGCGGATGTTCTCCACGGGGTACGCCTTTGCCGCGCTGCGCGCCGACGGTTCGGTGGTCACTTGGGGGTTGTCGTCGTGGGGTGGCAACAGTTCCGCGGTCGCGGCGCAGCTCGACGGGACGAACGACGTCGTTCAGGTGTTTTCGACGGAGCGCGCATTTGCCGCGCTGCGCGCCGACGGCTCGGTGGTCACCTGGGGCGATTCGTCGTACGGCGGCAACAGTCTCGCGGTGGCGGCGCAGCTCGACGGGACGATCGACGTCGTGCAGGTGTTTTCGACGAGTAGCGCCTTTGCCGCGCTGCGCGCCGACGGCTCGGTGGTCACCTGGGGGGATTCGTCGTACGGTGGCAACAGTTCCGCGGTCGCGGCGCAGCTCGACGGGACGAACGACGTCGTGCAGCTGTTTTCCACGGCGTACGCCTTTGCCGCGCTGCGCGCCGACGGTCTGCTCGTCACCTGGGGAAGTGCCGATTCCGGCGGCGACGGCAGCGCGGTTGCCGGCAACCTGATCCATGTGGTCGCTCTCGCCAACCCCTTCACTCAGGATATCTACACAGCGACCGACTGGGTCGACGGCACCACCGGCAACGACTCGCTGGTCGGCACAGCGGCCGGCGACACGCTGAACGGCGGCCTGGGTGCCGACACGCTCGAAGGTCTGGCCGGCAACGACGGTTACGTGGTCGACTCGCTCGCCGACCTGGTCATCGAAGCCGTCGATGGAGGGTACGACTCCGTGGCGGTGGCGCTCGCCGCAGCCGGCACCTACGTGCTGCCCGCCAACGTGGAGATCGCGCATCTGACCACCACGACGCCGGGGATGCGCATCGACGGCAATGCGCTGGGCAACCGGTTGGTCGGCAACTCGGACGACGATGTCCTGGCTGGGCTGGCCGGCGACGACTCGCTCTGGGGCTCCGGCGGGAGCGATACCCTCCTCGGGGGTGAAGGGAACGACCTCCTCTTCGGCGATGCCGGGGCGGACAGCCTGGACGGCGGCGAAGGCGGAGATTGGCTCGACGGCGGCGCGGGAGCCGACAACCTTGGCGGTGGCGACGGCGCAGACGTGTATACCGTGGATGACGGGGGCGACCAGGTGATCGAAGCTGCCGCCGGCAGCGGCATCGATACCGTCCTCAGCTACCTGAGCGCGTACACCATGCCGGCCAATGTCGAGGAAGGCCGTATCCGTAAGTCCGGTTTTTCCAGCCTGGCGGGCAACAGCCAGAACAACATCCTCTACGCGGGCGAAGGCAACAACACCTTGTTCGGCGACGCCGGCAACGACACCGTTTCCTGGGGTGACACCGCGTCCACTGCCGGCGTTACCGCCAGCCTGCTCAGCGGCATCGCGACCGGCGCCTCGGGCAACGACAGCTTCAGCGGCTTCGAAAACCTGCACGGTTCGGCGGGGAACGACCGGCTGACGGGCGACGCCGGCGACAACATGCTCGCCGGCGGCACCGGCAACGACACGCTCGATGGCGGCGCCGGTGACGACACGCTCGACGGCGGCGACGGATCGGACACCTACACGGTCGACAGCGCGAGCGACCTGGTCGTCGAAACCAACGCCACCGTCGCCGGCGGCGTCGATCTCGTGCAAAGTGCCTTGGCCGCCTACACGCTCGGCGCCAACACCGAAAACGGGCTGATCCTCGCCAGTGGCGCCGCCAACCTGACCGGCAACGACGCGGGCAACTTACTCACTGGCGGCGCCGGCAACAACGCGCTGGCCGGAGCCGGTGGCAACGACAGCCTCATTGGCGGTGCCGGCGATGACACGCTCGATGGCGGTACGGGGGCGGACAGCTTGACCGGCGGCGACGGGTCGGACACCTACGGCGTGGACGACGCGGGTGACCGGGTGGTCGAAACCAACGGCACGGTCGCCGGCGGTCTCGACCTCGTGCACAGCACGCTCGCCGCCTACACGCTTGGCGCCAATGTCGAGAACGGGCTGATCATCGCCAGCGGTGCCGCCGACCTGACCGGCAATGGTCTGGGCAACGTGCTCACCGGCGGCGCGGGCAACAACATGCTGGCCGGTGCCGGCGGTAACGACAGCCTCATCGGCGCTGCTGGCGACGACACGCTCGATGGCGGCAGCGGCACCGACACGCTCGATGGCGGCGACGGGTCGGACACCTACACGGTCGACAGCACGAATGACCTGGTGGTCGAAACCAATGGCAGCACGGCTGGCGGCGTCGATCTCGTGCAAAGTCAGGCGTCAGCCTACATGCTGGACACCAACGTCGAGAACGGGCTGATTCTCGCCAGCGGTGCCGCCAACCTGACCGGCAACGACGGGAACAACGTGCTCACCGGCGGCGCCGGCAACAATGCGCTGGCCGGGGCCGGCGGCAACGACGGCCTCATCGGCGGCGCCGGCAACGACACGCTCGATGGCGGCGCGGGTGACGACACGCTCGACGGCGGCGACGGGTCGGACACCTACACGGTCGACAGCGCGAGCGACCTGGTCGTCGAAACCAACGCCACCGCCGCCGGCGGCGTCGATCTCGTGCTCAGCCTGGCTGCTGCCCATACGCTGAGTGCCAATGTCGAAAATGGCCGCATCGTCGCGACCGGCGTCGCCAGCCTGAGCGGTAACGGCGCTGACAACCTGCTTTTCGCAGGAATCGGCGATAACGTGATCGCAGGCCATGACGGCAACGATACGCTTTCATGGGCCGATGGTGCTGCGATCGGAAGTGGTGTGAACGCGAGTCTGGCCACGGGAACGGCGAGTGGCGGGTCCGGTACCGACACCTTCACCGGCATCGAGAACCTGATCGGTTCGGCCAACGATGACGTCCTGGCCGGTGACGAAAACGGCAACCGGCTCGATGGCGGCACCGGCGATGACTTCCTGGACGGCGCTGCCGGTGCCGATAGCCTGAGCGGCGGCGGCGGCTGGGACACGTACTACGTCGACGATGTAGGCGACCAGGTCATCGAGAGCGGGGCGACGAGCAGCGAGATTGATCTGGTATGCAGTTTCCTCCCCGCATATGTGTTGCCGACCAATGTCGAAGATGGGCTGATTCTCGCGGACGGGCCGGCGAACCTTACCGGCAATGCGCTGGCGAACTTTCTCGTCGGCAACACGGACGCCAATGCCCTCGACGGTGGCGCCGGCATCGACACGCTCACAGGCGGCGATGGATCCGACACCTACACGGTCGATCATCTGCGCGATCAGGTCATCGAGACCGACGCCGATCCAATCAGCGGCGGAGTTGATCTCGTCTACAGCCTGCTGCCTGGTTATACGCTGCCCGCAAACGTCGAGAACGGCAGCATTCTTGCCACGGCAACCGCCAACCTCACGGGCAACAAGTTCGACAACCTTCTCACTGGCGGAGTCGGCAACAATCTCCTGGCCGGTGCCGCTGGCAACGACACGCTGGTTGGCGGGGGCGGTGCCGATACCCTCAACGGCGGAACGGGCGCAGACAGTCTCTCCGGCGGCGACGGTGCCGACGTCTATGTCGTCGACGACGTCGGCGACCAGATCAGCGAAACCAATGGCGACCCCGTCAGCGGCGGCAGCGACACCGTCCATAGCTGGCTGAGCGCGTTTTCGCTGCCCGGCAACGTCGAGAATGGGCGCATTCTGGTCAGCACGGCAGCCACTCTCGTCGGCAATGACCTAGACAACCTTGTCTACGCCGGAACCGGTGACAACACGATCAGCGGTGGCGCCGGCGTCGATACCCTCTCGTGGCTCTACGGCGTCAGCGGTGGGCTGGGCGTCACCGCCAGCCTCACGAGCGGAACCGCCAGTGGCGGCTCCGGCAACGACATCTTCATCGGCATCGAACACCTCAGCGGGTCGGGCAACGCCGACAGCCTTGGCGGGGACGGCAACGCCAACAAGCTCAACGGCGCGGGCGGCAACGACACCCTCGACGGTGGCGCCGGCGCCGACACCTTGATCGGTGGCGACGGCTCCGACCTCTACCTCATCGACCATGCCGGCGACCAGGTCAGCGAGAGCAACGCCGATCCGGCGACGGGTGGCAGCGACACCGTGAATAGCTCGCTGGCCGCCTACACTCTCGTCGCCAACGTCGAGAATGGTCTCCTTCTCGCCGGTGGCGCCAACCTGACCGGCAACGCCCTCAACAACCTCCTCACCGGCAACGGCAGCGCCAACACGCTCAACGGCCTCACCGGTGCCGATACGCTGATCGGTGGCGACGGCTCCGACTCCTACTACGTCGATGACGCCGGCGACAGCGTCAGCGAGACGAATGTCGACCCGGCAACCGGCGGTACCGACCAGGTCTTCAGCACCCTCGCCACCTATACCCTCACGGCGCACGTCGAGAACGGCCGCATCCTTGCCAGCGGCGCCGCCAACCTCAGCGGCAACGCCCTCGACAACCTGCTCTACGCCGGCAGCGGCCACAACGTCCTCGACGGCGCCGGCGGCAACGACACCGTCAGCTACCTCTACGGCGCCAGCGGCGGCGTCAGCATCAGCTTGGCCGTCGCCGGCGCGCAGGCGACCGCTGGCTCCGGCAGTGACATCCTGATTGCCATCGAAAACCTCAGCGGTTCGACCTGGGACGACACCCTGCGCGGCGACGGCAACGCCAATCTCCTCAGCGGCGCCGACGGCAACGACTTCCTCAATGGCGACGCCGGCAACGACACCCTCGACGGCGGCGCCGGCAACGACCGCCTCTGGGGCGGCAGCGGCGCCGACAGCCTCGTCGGCGGTGACGGCTCCGACTTCTACTACCTCGACGACGCCGGCGACCGCGTCAGCGAGACCAACGCCAATGCCGCCACCGGCGGCACCGACCAGGTCCTCAGCTACCTCGCCAGCACCACCCTCGGCACCCACATCGAGAACGGCCGCATCCTCGCCACCGGCGCCGCCACCCTCACCGGCAACACCCTCGACAACCTCCTCGACGCCGGCACCGGCGCCAACCTCCTCGACGGTGCCGGCGGCAACGACACCGTCAGCTACCTCTATGGCGCCAGCAGCGGCGTCAGCGTCAGCCTCGCCATCCTCGGCGCCCAGGCCACCGGCGGCTCCGGCAGCGACACCCTCGCCGGCATCGAGAACCTCAGCGGCTCCACCTACGACGACACCCTCACCGGCGACGCCAACGCCAACCGCCTCAACGGCGCGCAAGGCAACGACTTCCTCAATGGCGGCGCCGGCAACGACAGCCTCGACGGCGGCGCCGGCAACGACACCCTCTGGGGCGGCAGCGGTGCCGACAGCCTGGTCGGCGGCGACGGCGCCGACCTCTACTACGTCGACCACGCCGGCGACAGCGTCAGCGAGACCAACGCCAACGCCACCACCGGCGGCATCGACCAGGTCTTCAGCTACCTCGCTGCCTACACCCTCGGCGCCAACGTCGAGAACGGCCGTATCCTCGCCGCGGGCGCAGCGAGCCTGAGCGGCAACGCTCTCGCCAACCTCCTCTACGCCGGCGCCGGCGCCAACGTCCTCGACGGTGCCGGCGGCACCGACACCGCCAGCTACCTCTACGGCGTCAGCGGCAGCGGCGTCACCGCCAGCCTCGCCACCGGCACCGCGACCGGCGGCTCCGGCAGCGACACTCTCACCGGCATCGAGAACCTCGTCGGCTCGGCCTACGCCGACACCCTCAGCGGCGATGGCCTCGCCAACCGGATCGAAGGCGGCACCGGCAACGACACCGTCGACGGCGGTGCCGGCAACGACACCCTGCTCGGCGGTCTCGGCAACGACAGTCTGACGGGTGGTGTCGGCGCCGACATCTTCCGCTTCGACACCCTGCCCAACGCCGCGACCAACCGCGACACGGTCGGCGACTTCAACGTCCTCGACGACACGATCGAACTCGAGAACGCGATCTTCACTTCACTGTTGAGCACCGGCACCCTGGTCGCCGGCTCGTTCCGCTCCGGCGCTGGTTTCTCCGCAGCTGCCGACGCCGACGACTTCGTCGTCTACGACACCACGAGCGGCGCGCTGTACTACGACGCCAACGGCAACGCCGGTGTCGGCCCGGTGCAGATCGCCATCCTCGGCGCCGGGCTGGCGCTCGCGAGTCTCGACTTCGTCGTCACCTGATGACGTTCCAGCGCCCCGGCGACGCCTGTGCAGTCGACTCGCGACCGCGTCAACGCGGCCGCCGTCGGCTGTTGCGGGGCTCGCCATGTATGAAGAAAATGACCCGCCCAGCCGAACGGTAAGCCGCTGCTGTCCGCGCAACTCGCCGCCCACTGAAGTGGACACAGATATCGTTGATTGCTACCATCCGCTCGTCTATTCCACAAGAAGAAAAAGGAGACTCGCGTGACCACTTTCGACCTTTCCAGCGGCATTGCCGCGACTGCTGGCGCGCTGACCGAGGGGCGGTGCGCGGCCAACGCGACGGACTCCGACGTCGTGGCGAGCCGGACGGCAAACGACAATGGCGTTGCCGCAACCGGCGTGACGACCAGCGTTGCCTTCATCGACAGCCGTGTGGCCGACCATCAGCAGCTGATCGCCGGCCTGGAGGCCGACAGCGAGTGGCGGCTGGTCGATGGCGACAGCGACGGGCTGGCGCAGGTGCAAGCCGCGCTGGCCGGCCGCAGCGGCCTGGACTCGATTCGCATCCTGGCTCACGGCCGTCCCGGCACGCTGCTGCTCGGCGCGAGCGAGCTGACCCGGGAGACCCTCGATGCGCAGGCGGAAGCGCTGGCGACGATCGGCCAGGCGCTCGCTGCGCGCGGCGATGTCCAAATCTACGCCTGCGAAGTGGGACAGGGCGATGCCGGGCGCGCCTTCGTCGGGGCCTTGACCGAAGGTATCGGGGCGCCGGTCGCCGCCGCGTCGGCGCCGCTGGGCGATGCGCGCCTCGGCGGTGAATGGCGCCTCGATGTCGGCGAGCTACGTGGCGCGCTGCTGCACCGGCCGCAATGGCACGGCCTGCTCGGGCTGACGGTGACGCCGCAGCCGCCCGTGTCGGCAGAGCGGAGTGCCGGGGAGTTCCGTAACGGGTCTGCCTTTGCGGCGCTGCGGGCCGATGGCTCGGTGGTCACTTGGGGATACGGCCCCTGGGGCGGCGACAGCAGCGCGGTGGCGGCGGCGCTCGATGGCAGCCTCGACGTCACGCAGGTCTTTTCGACGTGGCACGCCTTTGCGGCGCTGCGCGCCGATGGCTCGGTGGTCACTTGGGGAGACAGCGGCTACGGCGGCAACAGCAGCGCGGTGGCGGCGGCGCTCGATGGCAGCATCGACGTCACTCACGTGTTCTCAACCAGAGAAGCCTTTGCGGCGCTGCGCGCCGATGGCTCGGTGGTTACCTGGGGATTGGCCCTCTCTGGCGGCGACAGCAGCGCGGTAGCGGCGGCGCTCGATGGCAGCGTCGACGTCACGCAGGTCTTCTCGGCGTACGACGCCTTTGCAGCACTGCGCGCCGATGGCTCAGTGGTCACCTGGGGAGACATCGACTATGGCGGCGACAGCAGCGCGGTGGCGGCGGCGCTCGATGGCAGCATCGACGTCACCCAGGTCTCCTCAGCGGACTACGCCTTTGCAGCACTGCGCGCCGATGGCTCGGTGGTCACCTGGGGAGGCGGCGACTATGGCGGAGACAGCAGCGCGGTGGCGGCGGCGCTCGATGGCAGCATCGACGTCACGCAGGTCTTCTCAACAGAACGGGCCTTTGCGGCGCTGCGCGCCGATGGCTCGGTGGTCACCTGGGGAGACAGCGCCTATGGTGGCGATAGCAGCGCGGTGGCGGCGGCCCTCGATGGCAGCATCGACGTCACCCAGGTCTTTTCGACGAGCGAAGCCTTTGCGGCGCTGCGCGCCGATGGCTCGGTGGTCACCTGGGGAAGCAACGGCCCCTATGGCACCCGTGGCGGCGACAGCAGCGCGGTGGCGGCGGCGCTTGATGGCAGCATCGACGTCACGCATGTCTTCTCAACAGAAGGGTCCTTTGCGGCGCTGCGCGCCGATGGCTCGGTGGTCACCTGGGGAGACAGCTCCGATGGCGGCTACAGCGGCGCAGTGGCGGCGGCGCTCGATGGCAGCATCGACGTCACCCAGGTCTTTTCAACGAGCGAAGCCTTTGCGGCGCTGCGCGCCGATGGCTCTGTGGTCACCTGGGGAAACAGCGGCCTTGGTGGTGACAGCAGCGCGGTGGCGGCGGCGCTCGGTGGCAGCATCGACGTCACCCAGGTCTTCTCGACGCCATACGCCTTTGCGGCGCTGCGCGCCGATGGCTCGGTGGTCACCTGGGGATACAGCGACTACGGCGGCAACAGCAGCGCGGTGGCCAGCCAGCTCACCAACGTGGTGAGCATCGCCAACCCCTTTACCAACGATGTGTATGTGGCTGCAGCCGCCCCACCGGCAGCGCTGTCCGCCATCGACCTGTCCGACATCGCCACCGGCATTGGCGGCTTCGTCATCAACGGCCAGTGCGCCGGTGACACCAGCGGCTTGAGCGTTGCCGGTGCCGGCGACATCAACGGCGACGGCCTCGACGACCTGATCGTCGGCGCGCCTTACAGCTCCCCCCCAGGACGCAACGAGGCAGGGCGCAGCTACGTCGTCTTCGGAAAGACCGGCAGTACCGCGATCGACCTCTCCGCGATAGCCGCTGGCAGCGGCGGTTTTGTGATCAACGGCCAGTGTGCAGGTGACGTGAGCGGCAAGAGCGTCGCCGCAGCCGGCGACCTCAACGGCGACGGCCTCGCCGACCTGATCGTCGGCGTGGGCAGCGTCGACGCTGCTGGTGGGCCCAACGCCGCGCGCAGCTACGTCGTCTTCGGCAAGAGCGGCGGTGCCGCCGTCGAGCTCTCGGCGATCGCCAACGGCGCTGGTGGCTTCGCGATCAACGTCGAACAGCCTGACCAGCAGTCGGAAGTCAGCGTCTCGGCGGTCGGTGACGTCAACGGCGACGGCCTCGCCGACCTGATCGTCGGGCGCCCGGACCTCAATGCCGGGCGCAGCTACGTCGTCTTCGGCCAGACCGGCAACGCGACTGTCGAACTCTCGGCGATCGTCAATGGCAGCGGCGGCTTCGTGATCGACGGCCAGTTCGGCGGCGACTGGAGCGGCGGCAGCGTCGCTTCAGCCGGTGACGTCAACGGCGACGGGCTGGCCGACCTGATCGTCGGTGCCGACAGCCATACCCCGGGCGGGCGAGTCGAGGCTGGAAGCAGCTATGTCGTCTTCGGCAAGAGCGGCGGCACTTCCGTCAGCCTGTCGGCGATCGCCAACGGCAACGGTGGCTTCGTGATCAACGGTCAATGCGCCGGGGATAACAGCGGCTACAGCGTCGCCGGTGCCGGCGACGTCAATGGCGACGGCCTCGCCGACGTCATCGTCGGCGCCTATCACAGCGGCCTCGCCGCCGGCCTTGACGCCGGGCGCAGCTACCTCGTCTTCGGCAAGACCACAACGGGCGCCATCGAGCTCTCGGCGATCGCCAACGGCAGCGGGGGATTCGTGATCAACGGCCAGTGCGCCGGCGACGCCAGCGGTCACCGCGTAGCAGGAATCGGTGACCTCAATGGTGACGGCCTGACCGACCTGCTGGTCGGTGCGTATGGCGGTGACCCCGCTGCCGGCAGCAACGCCGGGCGCAGCTACCTCGTCTTCGGCAAGACCACTGGCGGCGTGGTGGACCTCTCGGCGATCGCCAACGGCAATGGCGGCTTCGTGATCAACGGCCAGTGCGCGGGTGACTACAGTGGCGGCAGGCTCGCCGGTGCCGGTGACGTGAACGGCGACGGCCTCACTGACCTGATCATCTGCGCGCCGTTTGCCGATCCCGCAGCAGGCAACGAGGCCGGCTGCAGCTACGTCATCTTCGGCAGCACCAGCGGCGCTTTCGCCGCCAGCGCCGTCGACCAGCTCGGCAGCATCGGCAACGATACGCTCACCGGCAGCGCCACAGCCGAGACGCTGGTCGGCAACGCCGGCAACGACACGCTGACCGGCAACGGCGGCCCCGACGTCCTTTACGGCGGCGCTGGCGACGACAGCTTCGTGCTCAACGCCAGTAACATCGCCGCGCTGGCGACCGGCGTCACCGGTAGTCAAGTCGGCCGCATCGACGGCGGCACCGGCATCGACACCATCACCCTCGCCGGTAGCGGCCTCGCGCTCGACCTCACCACCATCGCCAACCAGGGCGCGAGCACCCCCGGCAGCCAGTCGCGCATCGAGTCGATCGAACGCATCGACCTCAGCGGCAGCGGCAACAGCACGCTGACGCTGAACGTCGGCGACATCCTCGACATGGCCGGGATGAACCTGTTCAACAACGGCAACGGCTGGAGCGGCCTCGGAACCATCGTGCCGAAGCATCAACTGGTCATCGACGGCGACGCTGGCGACACGGTCCAAGTCAATGGTGCCTGGACCAATTCCGGCAGCACGGTCAGCAACGGTGGCCATACCTACGCCGTCTTCAACGCCGACACCGCCGCAGCGCAACTGCTGATCGATACCAGCGTCGGCAGCAATCTCGCCGCGCCTCCGGTTGCGTCGATCGATCTCTCAGCGATCGCCAATGGCAACGGCGGCTTCGTGATCAACGGCCAGAGCGCCGGTGACGCCAGCGGCTGGAGCGTCGCTGGCGCCGGCGACATCAACGGCGACGGCCTCGACGACCTGATCGTCGGCGCCCCTTACAGTTCTCCCGCAGGACTAAACGAGGCCGGGCGCAGTTACGTCGTTTTCGGCAGGACCGGCAGCACGGCCATCGAGCTGTCGGCGGTCGCCAGCGGCAGCGGCGGCTTCGTCATCAATGGCCAGAGCGCCGACGACACCAGTGGCTACAGCGTCGCGGCGGCCGGCGACTTCAACGGCGACGGCCTCGCCGACCTGCTCATCGGGCCGGACGACGCCCATGCATCACATGGCATAGCTGCCGGGCGCAGCTATCTGGTCTTCGGCAAGAGCAGCGGCAGCGCCATCGAGCTGTCGGCGATCGCCGCCGGCAGCGGCGGCTTCGTCATCAACAGCCAATGTGCCGGTGACTACAGCGGCCGCAGCGTCGCCGCTGCCGGTGACATCAACGGCGACGGCCTCGCCGACCTGGTCGTCGGCGCGCCCTATGGCGACTCGGCAGCCGGAGGCAACGCCGGCCGCAGCTATGTGATCTTCGGCAGGAGCGGCAGCTCGGCCATTCCCCTCTCGGCCATCGCCGCCGGCAACGGCGGTTTCGTGATCAATGGCCAGAGCGCCAACGACTGGAGTGGCTGGCCGGTGGCCGGCGCCGGTGACGTCAACGGCGACGGTCTGGCCGACCTGATCATCGGCGCGCGCCAGAGCGATCCGGCGAGCGGCAGCAATGCCGGGCGCAGCTACGTCGTTTTCGGCAAGAGCGGAAGCGGCGCCGTCGACCTCTCGGCGATCGCCACTGGCAACGGCGGCTTCGCCATCAACGGCCACTGTGCGGCGGACCTGAGCGGTGAAGGCGTCGCCGGTGTCGGCGACGTCAATGGCGACGGCCTCGCCGACCTGATCGTCGGCGTCCCCGGCAGCGACTCCGCGGGCGGCGCCGACGCCGGGCGCACTTACGTCGTTTTCGGCAAGAGCGGTGGTGGTGCGGTCAACCTCTCGGCAATTGCCAGCGGCAGTGGTGGTTTCGTGATCAACGGCCAGTCGGCCGGCGACGCCAGCGGCCTCGACGTTGCCGGTGCCGGCGACGTCAACGGCGATGGCCTGGCCGATTTCCTGATCGGTGCGCCTGGCAGCAATCCTGCGGGCGGTAACGACGCCGGGCGCAGCTACCTCGTCTTCGGCAAGACCGGCAGTGGCGCCATCGACCTGTCGGCGATCGCCAGTGGTACTGGCGGCTTTGCCATCAACGGCCAATGCAGCGGCGACAACAGCGGCCTCGGCGTGGCCGCGGCCGGCGACATCAATGGCGACGGCCTCGCCGACCTGATCGTCGGCGCACCCGCGAGCGATCCGGCAGCCCGCAGCGATGCCGGCCGCAGCTATGTCATCTTCGGCAGCACCAGCGGCGCTTTCGCCGCCAGCACCGTCGACCAGATCGGCGGCACCGGCAACGACACGCTCACCGGCAGCGCCACAGCCGAGACGCTGGTCGGCAACGCCGGCAACGACACCCTGATCGGCAACGGCGGCGCCGATGTCCTTTACGGCGGCGCTGGCGACGACAGCTTCGTGCTCAACGCCAGTAACATCGCCGCGCTGGCCGCCGGAGTCACCGGTGGTCAACTCGCCCGCATCGACGGCGGCACCGGCATCGACACCATCACCCTGGCCGGCAGCGGCCTCGCGCTCGACCGCACCACCATCGCCAACCAGGGCGCGAGCACCCCCGGCAGCCAGTCGCGCATCGAGTCGATCGAACGTATCGACCTCACCGGTAGCGGCAACAACACGCTGACGCTGAACGTCGGCGACATCCTCGACATGGCCGGGATGAACCTGTTTAACAACGGCAACGGCTGGAGCGGCCTCGGAACCATCGTGCAGAAGCATCAACTGGTCATCGACGGCAACGCTGGCGACACGGTCCAGGTCAATGGCGCCTGGACGAATTCCGGCAGCACGGTCAGCAACGGTGGCCATACCTACGCCGTCTTCAACGCCGCCGCCACCGCAGCGCAACTGCTGATCAATACCCGCGTCGGCAGCAATCTCGCCGCGCCGATCGATCTCTCAGCGATCGCCAACGGCAACGGCGGCTTCGTCATCAACGGCCAGTGCGCCGGTGACTGGAGCGGCCTCAGCGTTGCCACCGCCGGCGACGTCAATGGCGACGGTCTGGACGACCTTATCGTCGGCGCCCCGCACAGCTCTCCCGCGGGACGCAGCAGCTATGCCGGGCCCGGGCGCAGCTATGTCGTCTTCAGCCGGGCCGGCAGCACGGCCATCGAACTCTCGGCGATTGCTGCGGGCTTGGGGGGCGGCTTCGTGATCAACGGTCAATGCGCCGGGGATAACAGCGGCTTCAGCGTCGCCACCGCCGGTGACGTGAACGGCGACGGCCTGAGCGACCTGATCGTCGGCGCGCGCGCGAGCGATCCGGCGAGCGGCGGCAATGCCGGGCGCAGCTATGTCATCTTCGGTCGGACCGGCGGAATGGCCATCGATCTCTCGGTCATCGCCGCCGGCACCGGTGGCTTTGTGATCAACGGCCAGTGTGCGGGTGACTACAGCGGTTGGAGTGTGGCCGCGGCCGGCGACGTCAACGGCGACGGTTTTGCCGATTTGATCGTCGGGGCGCTAGGCGGCGACCCCGCGGGCCGCAGCGCTGCCGGGCGCAGCTATGTCGTTTTCGGCAAGAGCGACGGTGCGGCCGTCGGCCTCTCGGCGATCGCCGGTGGAAGCGGTGGATTCATGATCAACGGACAGTGCGCGGGTGATGCCAGTGGCGGAAGTGTAGCCGCGGCCGGCGACGTTAACGGCGACGGTCTGGCCGACCTGATCATCGGCGCACGCCAGAGCGACCCTGCGGGCGGAGGTCTTGCGGGCCGTAGCTACGTCGTCTTCGGAAAAAGCAGCGGTAGCGCAGTTGACCTTTCGGCGATCGCCAGTGGTTCGGGCGGCTTCGTGATGAATGGACAGTGTTTTTATGACCACAGTGGGTGGAGCGTTGCCGGCGCAGGAGACGTCAACGGCGATGGCTTGGCAGATCTGGTCGTTGGGGCGCCTTTCAGCAGCCACGCTGGCGGCAGCAACGCCGGGCGCACTTACGTCATCTTCGGAAAGACCGGTAGTACGGCCATAGATCTCTCGGCGATAGCCAACGGGGGCGGTTTTGTCATTAACGGCCAGAGTTGGGGCGACTGGTGCGGCGCTAGTGTCGCTGGCGCTGGCGACGTCAACGGCGACGGTCTTGCGGACCTGATCGTCGGTGCCTATCGCAGCAGCCCGTATTCCGCCAGTACTGGGCTAGGGCGAACCTACGTGGTGTTTGGCAAAACCGAGAATCACGTCGTTGATCTTTCGGCAATCGCTTTAGGATCCGGCGGTTTCGTCATCGACGGCCAGTGTGCCGGTGACGTGAGCGGCCGCAGCGTTGCCGCAGCCGGCGATATCAACGGCGACGGACTTGCCGACCTGGTCGTCGGCGCCCCCTATGGCGACCCCGAGGGCCGCAGCGATGCCGGCCGCAGTTACGTCATCTTCGGCAGCACCAGTGACGCTTTCGCCGCCAGCGCCGTCGATCAGCTTGGGACTTCTGGCAACGACACCCTCACCGGCAGCGCCGCCGCCGAGACGCTCGTCGCCGGCGCTGGCAACGACACGCTGATCGGCAACGGCGGCGCCGATGTTCTCTACGGCAGCGCCGGCGACGACCGCTTCGTGCTCAATGCCAGCAATGTCGCTGCACTGGCAAGCGGCGTCACCAATAACCAACTCGCCCGCATCGACGGCGGCAGCGGCGTCGACACCCTGGCCCTGACCGGCAGCGGCCTCACCCTGGATCTCACTACAATCGCCAACCAGGGCGCCAGTACCCCAGGCAGCCAGTCGCGCATCGAGTCGATCGAACGTATCGACCTCACCGGCAGCGGCAACAACACGCTGACGCTGAACGTTGTTGACGTCCTCGACATGGCCGGCATGAACCACTTCAACAACGCCACCGGCTGGACCGACGGCACCTACAACCTCGCCGCCGGTGGCGCCAACGGCGTGAACCCCGAGCAGCGCCATCAACTGGCCGTGCTCGGCAACACCGGTGATGCCCTTGTCTTGCCCGATGCCACCAACTGGAGCAACGCAGGCACGGTCAACCACGGCGGCCGCACGTACGCAGTTTTCAACCATGGTGCTGCAGCAGCACAAATCCTGATCGACAGCGCACTGGACCTCGGGTTGACGGGTACCGCCGGCAACGACGCGCTCTCGGGCGGGGCTCGCGACGATACGCTCTCGGGGGGGGCTGGCAACGACACGCTCGACGGAGGGAATGGCAACGACTTGCTGAATGGTTCTCTCGGAAATGACCTCTACCGTTACGTCCTGGGATCGGGTCACGACGTCATTACGGATTCGGGCGGAGTGGACACCCTCGAGCTGGACGACTCCGCCGGCTATCACGAGTGGGATCTCTACCGCAGCGGCAACGATCTGGTCGTGGAGTTCTACGGGCAGGGACGGATCACCATCAAGGATCAGTTTCTCGCGGCCCCGATCATTGAGACCATGACTTTCTCCGATGGCGACCCGCCGTACACCTTCTCCAATTCGCTGAGCGGTTCACCAGGAAACGACGTGCTGATCGGAACGTCTTCCGGCGAGGCCATCAATGGCGGGAGCGGCGATGACTTGATCTTTGGAAACGCGGGCAATGACACCCTTTCCGGAGGCGACGGCGACGATGAAATCCTGGGCGGCAGTGGCGCTGATTTCCTCTTCGGAGGCGCTGGCGACGACGATCTTGACGGGCAGGGCGGACAGAGCGTCATTGATGGTGGGGACGGGGATGACTCGGTCAACTACACCCGCGAGTCCGGTGGCATCGTCATCAATCTCAGCGGGGTGACGCAAAACGTCCACGGGCATGTGCTGGCTGATGGACGGGTGTTGCACGCCGACGGAATCACCGAAGACACGCTGATCAGCATCGAAGATGTCGATGGGACGCAGTTCGCGGACGTGTTTTACGGGGGATCCGGTTCCCGCGAGTTCTCGGGAGGTGCCGGCAATGACACCTTTGTCGGGGGAACCGACGCCAATTCCCGGGTTGAGGTCGAGGACGACGGCGGCCCGCTGGCAGTCATCGTCAACCTGAGTAACACGAGCATCACCGTCGGTGGCGTAACGGTTGCCAGCAGGACGGCGCGGGATAGCCATGGCGACGTCGATACCTTTGTCCTCTCCGCTGGACGGCTCGATATCGGTGGCTCAGACCATGATGACTACATCCGCGGTCGGGACGACGCCGGTACATGGATCGACGGAGAAGCGGGCAACGACACCATCCAGGGTGGCGCTTCCTGGGATGCGGTTGAATATGATGCCGACCCCGAAGAGGGTGTAATCTACGGGGCGATTGTCAATCTCTCGGCAAGCAGCATCACGGTCGCTGGTGTCTCGGGTTATGCCGCAAGCGTGACCGTTGCGGCCAATCAGGCGCGCGACTGCTCCGGTGACACCGACACATTGACCAGCATCGAAGGTGTCGACGGCTCGGATCTCAACGATTATCTTGCTGGTTCGAGCGACGCCAATTGGCTGCACGGTGGCGAGGGCGACGACACGCTGGTTGGTGGTGCAGGTGACGACTATCTCGACGGCGGCTCCGGCAACGACACCGTCAGCTACCATTACGGCGTCAGCGGCAGCGGCGTCAGCGTCAGCCTCGCCATCGCCACCCCGCAGGCCACCGGCGGCTCGGGCAGCGACACCCTGATCGCCATAGAGAACCTCACCGGCTCCGCCTACACCGACACCCTCGCCGGCGACGGCGGGGCGAACGTTCTCAACGGCGCGCAGGGCGACGACAGCCTCGACGGCGGGTCCGGCAACGACACCCTCGACGGTGGCGAAGGCAACGACCGCCTGTGGGGCGGTAGCGGTGCCGACAGCCTGACTGGTGGTGACGGCTCCGACCAGTACTACATCGATCACGCCGGCGACAGCGTCACCGAGACCAACGCCAACCCAGCCACCGGCGGCACCGACCAGGTCTTCAGCTCGCTCGCCGCCTACACCCTCGGCGCGAACGTCGAGAACGGCCGCATTCTTGCCGCCGGCATCGCCAGCCTCACCGGCAACGGCCTCGACAACCTTCTCTACGGCGGCAGCGGCAACAACCTACTTGACGGCGCCGGCGGCAACGACACCGCGAGCTACCTCTACGGCGTCAGCAGCGGTGTCAGCGTCAGCCTCGCCATTGCCGGCGCACAGGCGACCGGCGGTTCCGGCAGCGACACCCTCGTCGGCATCGAGAACCTCAGCGGCTCGATCCACGCCGACACCCTTGGCGGCGACGGCAACGCCAACCGGCTCGAAGGCGCCAATGGCAACGACACCCTGGCCGGGGGCGCCGGTGACGACACCCTCGACGGCGGCCTCGGTGCCGACAGCCTGATCGGTGGTGATGGTTCCGACCTCTACCACGTCGACCACGTCGGCGACAGCGTCAGCGAGACCAACGCCAATCCCGCAAGCGGCGGCATCGACCAGGTCTTCAGCACCTTGGCTGCCTACACGCTCGGCGCCCATGTCGAGAACGGCCGCATCCTCTCGATCAGCGCCGCCAACCTCAGCGGCAACGCCCTCGACAACCTACTCGGCGCCGGCACCGGCAACAACCTCCTCGACGGCGCCGGCGGCAACGATACCGTCAGCTACCTCCATGGTGTCAGTGGCCGCGGCGTCAGCGTCAGCCTCGCCATCGCCGGCGCACAGGCCACGGGCGGCTCCGGCAGCGACACCCTGATCGCCATCGAGAACCTCACCGGTTCGGCCTACGATGACACCCTCACCGGCGACGCCAACGCCAACCGCCTGAGTGGCGCGCAAGGCAACGACTTCCTCAATGGCGGCGCCGGCAACGACACCCTCGACGGCGGTGCCGGCAACGACCGCCTCTGGGGCGACACCGGTGCCGACAGCCTGGTCGGCGGCGACGGATCCGACTCCTACTACGTCGACGACGCCGGCGACAGCGTCAGCGAGACCAACGCCGACTCGGCAACCGGCGGCACCGACCAGGTCTTCAGCTACCTCGGTGCCTACATCCTCGGCGCCCACGTCGAGAACGGCCGCATTCTGGCCACCGGCGCCGCCAACCTCAGCGGCAACGCCCTCGACAACCTCCTCGACGCCGGCACTGGCAACAACCTCCTCGACGGCGCCGGCGGCAACGACACCGTCAGCTACCTCTACGCCGTCAGCGGCAGCGGCGTCAGCGTCAGCCTCGCCCTTGCCGGCGCGCAGGCGACCGGTGGCTCCGGCAGCGACACCCTCACGGGAATCGAGAACCTCACCGGTTCGACCTACGACGACACCCTCACCGGCGACGGCAACGCCAACCGCCTCAGCGGCGCGCAGGGCAACGACTTCCTCAATGGCGGCGCCGGCAACGACACCCTCGACGGCGGCGCCGGCAACGACCGCCTCTGGGGCGGCACCGGTGCCGACAGCCTGCTCGGCGGTGACGGCTCCGACTTCTACTACCTCGACCACGCCGGCGACAGCGTCAGCGAGACCAACGCCAACCCCGCCACCGGCGGCACCGACCAGGTCCTCAGCTACCTCGCCAGCACCACCCTCGGCGCCCACATCGAGAACGGCCGCATCCTCGCCACCAGCGCCGCCAACCTCATCGGCAACGCCCTCGACAACCTCTTCGACGCCGGTACCGGCAACAACCTCTTCGACGGCGCCGGCGGCAACGACACCGTCAGCTACCTCTACGCCGTCAGCGGCAGCGGCGTCAGCGTTAGCCTCGCCCTCAGTGGCGCACAGGCCACCGGTGGCTCCGGCAGCGACACCCTCGCCGGTATCGAGAACCTCACCGGATCGACCTACGACGACACGCTTACCGGCGACGCCAACGCCAACCGCCTCAACGGCGCGCAAGGCAACGACTTCCTCGACGGCGGTTCCGGCAACGACACGCTCGACGGCGGCGCCGGCAACGACCGCCTCTGGGGCGGCACCGGTGCCGACAGCCTGGTCGGCGGCGACGGCAACGACTCGTACTACGTCGACAACGCCGGCGACACCGTCAGCGAAAGCAACGCCAACCCCACCAGCGGCGGCATCGATCTCGTCTACAGCTCGCTGTCGGCCTACACCCTCGGCGTCCACATCGAGAACGGCCGCATCCTCGCCACGGGCGCAGCGAGCCTGACCGGCAACGCCCTCGACAACCTCCTCTACGCCGGAGCCGGCAACAACGTCCTCGACGGCGCCAGCGGCAACGACACCCTGAGCTACCTCTACGGCGCCAGCAGCGGCGTCAGCGTCAGCTTGGCGGTTGCCGGGGCGCAGGCCACCGCCGGCTCCGGCAGCGACATCCTCACCGGCATCGAGCACCTCGTCGGCTCGGCCCATGCCGACACTCTCACCGGCGACGGCAACGCCAACCGCCTCGAAGGCGGCAACGGCAACGACACCCTCGACGGCGCTGCGGGTAACGACACCCTGCTCGGCGGCTTCGGCAACGACAGCCTGGCGGGCGCCTCGGCGCCGACATCTTCCGCTTCGACACGCTCCCCAACGCCGCGACCAACCGCGACACGATCGGCGACTTCAACGTCCTCGACGACAGCATCGAACTCGAGAACCTGATCTTCAGCTCGCTGCCGAACGGCCCGCTGGCCGCCGGCTCGTTCCGCTCCGGTCCCGGCTTCAGCAGCGCCGCCGACGCCGACGACTACCTCGTCTACGACACCAGCAGCGGCGCGCTGTACTACGACGCTGCCGGCAACACCGGCGCCGGCCCCGTGCACATCGCGACGCTCACCGGCATCCCGGCGTTGACCAGTGCCGACTTCTTCATCACCTGAGGAGGCCCATGCGCAGCACGCCCTTCCATCACGCCCGCACACCGCGCGACCATGCGCACCGCTGACCCGGTCGCAGCGGGCGAGGGCGCGCCCGCTGCCGCAGCCGACAGCCCCTGGGCCGCCCTGCGCCAGACACCGCTCGACGCCGGCCTGTGGCTCGCGCTCGCGCGTGACTACCAGCGGCACGAACTGCCGTGGCAGGCCGCCTACGCCGCCCGTCAGGCGCTGCGCAGCGACCCCGGCGTACGCGCCCAGCTTGAAACACTGGCGCTTGGCGACCGGCACGACCCGGCCACGGGCGACGCCCAACTCGGCCAACCCCGCCTCGCGCACGCCGCCGCCCTCATCGAACGCTTCCGCGCGCGCACCCGAGAACGCCCCGACGACTGGCTGACCTGGCTCTACCTCGCCCGCCTCCACGACATGCGGGCCACAGAGCAGGCGGCCGCCGCCGACCGCGGCACCCGTGCGAACGCACCGCTCGCCGACCCCCCGACCACCCCCGGCGCCCCCGACCCCACCCCCGCCGACGCCCGCGACGCCGCACTCGCCCAGGCCCGCCAGCACGAAATCCTCCCCGGCGAAAGCCTGCACTGGCTCGGCGTCTGGCGGCTCAACGCCGGCGACGCCGCAGGCGCCGTCGACGCCCTGTCCGCCCTGATCGACAACCGCCCCCCGCGCTACGGCTCGCTGATGTACCTCGGCGAAGCCCTGCTGCGCAGCGACCGCATCGCCGCCGCCGAGACCGCCTTCAGCCGCGCCTCGCAGTCGGCCAACCCCGACTTCCTGAGCGACCTCGCGGCGCGCGTCTACGCCCACAACTACTGGCGCGAAGCGATCGCCCTCCTGCAGAAAGCGCTCAGTCTGCGGCCCGAGCACGTCCCCACCTGGCTCGCGCTGGCGCGCATCCAGTCCGAAGTCCACCGCCTCGCCGACTGCCGCGACAGCCTCGCGCGCATCGCCCGGCTCGCCCCCGGGCAACCCGAAGCCGCCCTGCTCAGCGCCGGCCTGCACGGCCGCCTCGGCGACGCCCGCAGCCAGCGCCTCGCGCAGCAGGAACTGCTGGCCGCCAACGACGACCCGCTGTCGCGGCTCGCCTCGAGCATCGCCATGACCGCGCTCTACGACGACAGCCTGACGGCCCGCGAAATCGCCGCGCTGCACCGGCAGCTCTGCGCCCCGATCGAAGCCGCGCTGCCCGAGCGCACCGCCTTCCCCAACCCGCGCACCACCCAGCGCCGGCTGCGCATCGGCTACGTCACCGGCGACCTGCACCGGCAGCACCCGGTCAACCTCTTCATGCTGCCGGTCCTCGGCCGCCACGACCACCGCCGCTGCGACATCACCGTCTACCACACCGGCCGGATGTTCGACACCTACACCCGCCGCGCGCAGGCCGCCGTCGACCGCTGGCGCGACGCCTCGCGGCTCGACGACCACGCCCTGCAGCGCACCATCATCGGCGACGGCATCGACCTCCTCGTCGACCTCGCCGGCCACACCGCCTCGCACCGCCTCGGCCTCTTCGCCCTGCGCGCCGCACCGGTACAGGCCACCTTCCTCGGCTACCCGCACTCGACCGGCCTTTCACGCATCGACTGGCTGATCGGCGACCCGATCGTCGCCCCCGCCGCGCACGCCGGACTCTTCAGCGAAGGCATCGCCCAGCTCCCGGACAGCGTCTTCTGCTGGGCGCCGGTCGACGACTACCCGCTGCCGCCACCGCGGCCGGCCGCCGCGCCGATCGTCTTCGCCTCGTTCAACAACGCCCTCAAGCTCTCGCCGCGAACCATCGCCCTCTGGGCGCAGGTCCTGCACGCCGTCGCCGGTTCCCGCCTCTGCCTGAAGGCCCCGTCGCTGCACGAGCGCCTCGTGCAGGACCGCCTGCGCGAATGCTTCGCCGCCCACGGCATCACCGCCGACCGCCTCGAGCTGCGCGGCCCGAGCGGACTCGCCGACATGATGCAGGAGTACGGCGCAGTCGACATCGCCCTCGACCCGACCCCGTACAACGGCGGCACGACCACCCTGCAGGCCCTCTGGATGGGCGTCCCGGTCGTCACCCTGGCGGGCGACAACTTCGTCGGCCGCATGGGCGCGAGCTTCCTCGCCAGCCTCGGACAGCACGACCGGATCGCCACCGATGCCGCCGCCTACGTCGCCATCGCCGCCCGGCTCGCCGCCGACCCGCAACTGCGCGCCGGACGCAACGCCCTGCGCGCGCACCTCAACGCCTCCCCGCTGTGCGCGCTCGAGCGCTGGGTCGGCGCGCTCGAGGCCCTCTACGCCCGCATGTGGGCCGCCTACGCCGAGGATCGCCCGATCCGGCTGCTCGCCGCCGAAGCGGCCCCGCCATTCTCCCAGCCAGCCACCCCGGAGCCGCGATGAACCCCGATCCGCACGACCCCCGCCTGCCCGACCCGCGCGACGCGGCCGCAGCGCAACAACCGGCGCTTGACATCAGCACGTCACGGCAGTTCGCCGCCTGGCTCGCCGAACAGCAGCTCTCGCTCGCGCTCACCACCTACCAGATCGGCAAACTGTTCCTGATCGGCCGCAAGCCCGAAGGCGAACTGTCGATCTTCGAACGCAGCTTCAACCGCTGCATGGGGCTGTGTGCGACCGCCAACGGCCTCTACCTCAGCAGCCTCTACCAGGTCTGGCGCTTCGAGAACGTCTTTACCGCCGGCGAACAGCAGGACGGCTACGACCGCCTCTACGTACCGCAGGTCGGCTACACCACCGGCGACCTCGACATCCACGACCTCGCGGTCGCTGGCGACGGCCGGCTGGTGTTCGTCAACACGCTCTTTGGCTGCCTGGCGACGCTCTCCGAGACGCACAGCTTCAAGCCGCTGTGGCGGCCGCGGTTCAGCAGCCGGCTGGCCGCCGAGGATCGCTGCCACCTGAACGGCCTGGCGATGCAGGACGGGCGTCCGGCCTACGTCACGGCGGTCAGCCAGTCCGACGTCGTCGACGGCTGGCGCGACCATCGTGCCGACGGCGGCGTCGTCATCGATGTCGCCAGCGACGAAGTGATCGCCGGCGGCCTGTCGATGCCGCATTCGCCGCGCTGGTACCGCGACCGGCTGTGGCTTTTGAACTCCGGCAGTGGCGAGTTCGGCTACGTGGACCGCGCCGCCGGCCGCTTCGTGCCGGTGACCTTTTGTGCCGGCTACCTGCGCGGCCTCACGTTCCACGGCGACTTCGCGCTCGTCGGGCTGTCGAAGCCGCGCCACAACCGGACCTTCAGCGGCCTGCCGCTCGACGACCGCCTGCAGGCGCACGGCGCCGAGGCGCGCTGCGCCGTGCAGGTGATCGACCTGCGCCGCGGCGACGTCGTGCACTGGCTGCGCTTCGAGGGCGTCGTCGACGAACTCTACGATGTCGTCACGCTGCCCGGCGTCCGCCGGCCGATGGCGCTGGGGTTCAAGACCGACGAGATCCGGCGGGTGCTGAGTATCGAGGGGTAGGGGAGGGCGGTGGCTCGCCCGCTGCGGGTTGCCCGGAGGCGGCAGCCAGCTGCGCCCGGGCCGGGAACCGGCGCCGGGCTTCCGGCCGGCCTTCTTGATTGATTGGCAACGGATTTCGGAGGGGTGCAGCCATGGGGATCGAACTTTCGGGCATCGCCGCGGGGATTGGCGGCTTCGTCATCAACGGCGAGTGCGGCGGGGATCAGAGCGGCTTCAGCGTCGCTGGCGCGGGCGACGTCAACGGCGACGGGCTGGACGACCTGATCGTCGGCGCGCCGCTGCGCGATCCGGCGACCGGTTCGTCCGCCGGGCGCAGCTACGTCGTCTTTGGCACGACCGATGGCGGCGCCATCGATCTGTCGGCCGTTGCTGCCGGCGTTGGCGGTTTCGTCCTCGATGGCCAGGGGAGCGACGACTGGAGCGGCCGCAGTGTCGCCGCGGCCGGCGACGTCAACGGCGACGGGCTTGCCGACCTCATCGTCGGCGCGCCGTACGCCGACGTCAGCGGGCGCAACGACGCCGGGCGCAGCTACGTCGTCTTTGGCAAGAGCAGCGGCAGCGCGATCAACCTCTCGGCGATCGCCGCCGGTAGCGGCGGCTTCGTGATCAACGGTGCGCTGGCCGACGATTTCAGCGGTCGCGCGGTGGGCGGTGCCGGCGATGTGAACGGCGACGGGCTGGCCGATCTCGTCGTCCGCGGCGGCGGAACCTACGTCGTGTTCGGCAAGAGCAGCGGCAGCGCGGTCGACCTGGCAGCGGTCGCCGGCGGCGGTGGTTTCGTCGTTCGTGGCCAGAATGCCGTCGACGGTGCGGGTTGGCGTGCCGCTGCGGCGGGCGACGTCAATGGCGACGGGCTCGCCGACCTGGTCGTCGGCGTGCCATACGGCGACTCGCCGGCGGGCGCGGCGGCGGGCCGCAGCTACCTGATCTTCGGCAAGACGGGCAGTGGCGTCGTCGATCTGTCGGCGGTCGCCGCCGGCGCCGGCGGCTTCGCGATCAACGGTCAGTGCGCCGGGGACTGGAGCGGCTGGCAGGTGGCGGTGGCTGGCGACGTCAACGGCGACGGACTCGGCGATCTGATCGTCGCCGCGCCCTACGGCGCTGGCGGGGTGGGCGGCGACTACGCCGGCCGCAGCTACGTCGTCTTCGGCCGGTGCGGCGCTGCGCCCATCGACCTGTCGGCGATCGCTGGCGGCAACGGCGGCTTCGTCATCGTCGGGCAGGCCGCCGGTGATTTCAGCGGCCGCGCCGTTGCCGCCGCCGGTGACGTCAATGGTGACGGCCTCGCCGACCTGATCGTGGGCGCGCCCGACGGCGATGCGGTGGCGGGAGACTCGGCCGGGCGCAGCTACGTCGTCTTCGGCCGGAGCGGCGGCGATGCGGTCGCGCTCTCGCGGGTCGCCGGTGGCATCGGCGGCTTCGTCATCGACGGCCGGTGCGCCGGCGACCGCAGCGGCGCGAGTGTCGCGGCGGCCGGCGACGTGAACGGCGACGGCCTTGCCGACCTGATCGTTGGCGCACCGGCAGCCGACCCGGCCGGGGCCGATGGCGGCGGTGCCAGCTACGTCGTCTTTGGCAGAACGGACGGGGCCTTTGCGGCGACCGCCGTCGATCATCTCGGCGGCAGTGGCGACCATACGCTGCCCGGAACGGCGGCTGGCGAAACGCTCGTCGCCGGTGCCGGCAACGACACGCTGATCGGCAACGGTGGCGCCGACGTCCTGTATGGCGGTGCCGGCGACGATACCTTCGTTCTCGACGGCGACAACATCGCCGCCTTGCGCGCCGGTGCGGGCGGCACGCAGTTGGCGCGCGTCGACGGCGGCCGCGGCATCGACACCCTGCGCGTCGCGGACGACGGCGTCGCGCTCGACCTCACCGGCATCGCCAGGCCGGGCGGGGGGCTCCCGGCAGCCTGTCGCGGCTCGAGTCGATCGAGCGCATCGACCTCAGCGCTGGCGACCACCTGCTGACGCTGAGCGTCGGCGACCTCTGTCATCTCGCCGGGATGAACAGCTTCAACAACGGTAGCGGCTGGAGCGGGCTCGGTGCGACGGTGCGCAAGCACCAACTGGTGATCGATGGCGACAGCGGTGACACGGTGCGGCTGACCGACGCTGCGCGCTGGAGCAGCGCGCTCGCCACGGTCAGCCACGACGGCCACGACTACCGGATCTACGAGGCCACCGCCGTGGCAGCGCAGTTGCTGATCGACGCCACCATCGCCAGCAACCTGCCGCGCTCGGTCATCGACCTCTCGGACATCGCTGCCGGCGAGGGCGGCTTCGTGATCCACGGCGACTGTGCCGGCGATCAGAGCGGCTGGCGTGTCGCCGCGGCTGGCGACGTCAACGGTGACGGACTCGGCGACGTGATCGTCGGCGCCTGGCTGGGAGACGCGGCTGCCGGTAGCGACGCAGGGCGCAGCCATGTCCTATTCGGCCGCAGCGGCAACGGTCCGGTCGACCTGTCGGCGGTTGCCGCCGGGATCGGTGGCTTCGTGATCAACGGTCACGGTGCCGGTGACCTGAGTGGTGGCAGCGTGGCCGCCGCCGGCGACCTCAATGGTGACGGCCTCGCCGACCTGCTGGTCGGCGCCTCGGCGGCCGATCCGGCGGCCGGCAGTGGCGCTGGGCGCAGCTATGTCGTTTACGGGCGGACGAGCGGCGCCGCCGTCGACCTGTCGGCGGTCGCCGCCGGCAGCGGCGGCTTCGTGATCGGCGGCCAGTGTGCCGGTGACCTCAGCGGCAGCAGCGTGGCTGCGGCCGGCGACGTCAATGGCGACGGACTCGCCGACCTGATCGTCGGCGCGCCGGCAGGCGACCCGGTTGCCGGCGGCGGGGCAGGGCGCAGCTACGTCGTTTTCGGGCGCAGCGGCAACGCGGCGATCCAGCTGTCGGCAATCGCTGCCGGTGTGGGTGGCTTCGTCATCAACGGCCAGTGCGCCGGCGATACCAGCGGCGCGAGCGTCGCCGCGGCCGGCGACGTCAACGGTGACGGACTCGCCGACCTGGTCATCGGCGCGCCGCACGGCGACCCCGCCGCGCGCACCGACGCCGGGCGCAGCTTCGTCGTGTTCGGCAAGACCAGCGGCACGGCGGTTCAGCTGGCGACGATCGCTGCCGGCAATGGCGGTTTCGTCATCAACGGCCAGTGTGCCGGTGATGCCAGCGGAGCAAGCGTCGCGCTGGCCGGTGACGTCAATGGCGACGGCTTGGCTGACCTGGTCGTCGGCGCGCGTTTCGGCGATCCGGCGGCCGGCGCCGGCGCCGGGCGCAGCTACGTCGTCTTCGGCAGGACTGGCGGCGGCACGGTCCAGCTCTCGGCCGTCGCGGCCGGCAGTGGCGGCTTCGTGATCAACGGCCAGAGTCTCGGCGACGCCAGCGGCTTCGACGTCGCGGCGGCCGGCGACATCAATGGCGACGGTCTCGCCGACCTGCTCGTCGGCGCACCGGCGGCGGCCAGCGGAGCAGGGCGCAGTTACGTCGTCTTCGGCAGGAGCGGCGGCGCCGTTGACCTGTCCGCGATTGCCTTGGGCAGTGGCGGCTTCGTCGTCAGCGGCGAGTCTCTGCAGGATCGCGCCGGCAGCAGCGTCGCGGCAGCCGGCGACGTCAACGGCGATGGTCTCGCCGACCTGCTCGTCGGCGCAGCGGACAGCGATCCGGCGGCCGGCCTTGCGGCCGGGCGCAGTTACGTGATCTTCGGCGGTACGGACGGCGCCTTCGCGCGCAGCCTCGTCGACCAGCTCGGCACCGCCGGCAGTGACACATTGACCGGATCGTCGGCCAGCGAGACGCTCGTTGCCGGCGCCGGCGACGATACGCTGACCGGCAACGGCGGTGCCGACGTCCTTCGTGGCGGCGCCGGTGACGATACCTTCGTCGTCAACGCCGGCAACCTCGCGGCATTGGCCAGCGGCGTCAGCGATGGCCGGTTGGCGCGCATCGACGGTGGCAGCGGTGTCGACACGCTCGCGCTCTCGGGCAGCGGCCTGACGCTCGACCTGACGGTCATCGCCAATCAGGGTGGTGGCACGCCTGGCAGCGCGTCGCGCCTCGAGGCCATCGAAAGGATCGACCTCACCGGCAGCGGCAACAACACGCTCCGCCTGAACGCCCGGGACCTCGTCGACCTGGCCGCGATCAACACCTTCAATGATGGCGATGGCTGGACGGGACTCGGTACGACGGTCGCCAGGCACCAGGTGGTCGTCGACGGTGACGCCGGCGACCGGGTCCACGTGCTCGGTGCCTGGGCATGGAAGGCAGCCGGCACGGTCAGTCATGGCGGTCGGCAGTACGCCGTCCATGAAGCCGACGGGGCAGCGGTGCAATTGCTCGTCGACGCCGACCTGCAGTCGAACGTGGGCGCGGTTGCGCTGTCCGACATTGCGGGCGGCAATGGCGGCTTCGTGATCCATGGCCAGGCTGGGAGCGACCAAAGTGGCAGCAGTGTCTCGGCGGCTGGCGACGTCAATGGCGATGGGCTGGCCGACCTGATCGTTGGCGCGTCTTACGCCGATCCGGCGGCGGGAGAGTCGGCCGGGCGAAGCTATGTCGTCTTTGGCACGACCGGCGGTAGCGCGATCCAGCTCTCGGCCGTCGCTGCCGGCAGCGGCGGCTTCGTGATCAATGGCCAGTGTGCTGGTGACCGGAGCGGCGGCAGCGTCTCGACCGCCGGCGACGTCAACGGTGATGGGCTTGCCGACCTGATCGTCGGCGCCGACCGGAGCGATCCGGCCGCGCGGAGTTCCGCCGGTCGCAGCTACGTCGTCTTTGGCAAGGCGGACGGGGGTGCCGTCAACCTGTCGGCGATCGCCGGCGGATCGGGTGGCTTCGTGATCAACGGCCAATGCACCTATGACTACAGTGGCCGGAGCGTCTCGGCGGCAGGCGACGTCAACGGCGACGGGCTTGCCGACGTGATCGTCGGGGCACTGGGTAGCGATGCAGCGAGCGGCGTGAGCGTCGGGCGAAGCTACGTCGTGTTTGGCAGGAGCGGCGGCAGCAGCGTCGATCTCGCGGCGATCGCCGGCGGCAACGGCGGCTTCGTCATCGACGGGCACCAGCCTGGGGACCTCAGCGGCAGCGCGGTTGCAGCCGCCGGTGACGTCAATGGTGACGGTCTGTCCGACCTGCTCGTCGGCGCGAGTTACGGCGATTCGGTGGCCGGCATCGACGCCGGGCGCAGCTATGTCGTCTTCGGCAAGAGCAGCGGCGACACCGTCGCCCTTTCGGCGGTCGCTGCCGGCAGGGGCGGCTTCGTGATCCATGGCCAGTCCGATCGTGACCGAAGCGGCTACAGCGTCGCCGCGGCCGGTGACGTCAACGGCGACGGCTTTGCCGATGTGGTCGTCGGCGCGAACCGGAGCGATCCGGCGGCGGGACTCGATGCCGGTCGCAGCTACGTCGTCTTCGGCCACACCGGCGGCGGTGCCGTCGACCTGTCGGCGGTTGCTGCCGGTACGGGCGGCTTCGTGATCAATGGTCAGGGCAGCGGTGACCGCAGTGGCGGCAGCGTTTCAGCGGCCGGCGACATCAACGGCGACGGGCTGGCCGACCTGATCGTCGGCGCGGCCGGGAGCGATCCGGTGGCGGGTCCGAATGCTGGGCGCAGTTACGTCGTCTTCGGCAAGACCGGCGGCGGTGCCGTCGATCTATCGGCGATTGCTGGCGGCAATCGCGGCTTCGTCATCGACGGCCAATGCTCAGGCGACTACAGCGGTCACAGCGTCGCGGCCGCCGGCGACGTCAACGGTGACGGGTTGGCCGACCTGATCGTCGGCGCGCACCGGGCCAGCGCGAATTCTGGGCAGAGTTACGTCATTTTCGGCAGCACCACCGGCGCCTTCGCGCAAACGGCCGTTGACCAGTTCGGCACTGCCGGTTCCGACACACTGTTGGGTTCGGCGGCCAGCGAGACGCTGGTCGCCGGTGCCGGCAACGACACGCTGATCGGCAACGGCGGTGCCGACGTCCTCTACGGCGGTGCCGACGTCCTCTACGGCGGCGCCGGCGACGACACCTTCGTCATCGACGTCGGCGACCTCGCGGGATTGACCGGCGGTGTCAGCCGGGGCCAGTTGGCCAGGATCGATGGGGGCAGCGGGATCGATACGCTTGCCTTTCGGGTGTTCATGGGGATCAGGCTGGCCGTGGACATCCCTGACATCTTCAACCTGAGGGCCATCGCCAACCAGGGTGGCAGCACTCCGGGCAGCGCGTCGCGCCTCGAAGACATCGAGCGCATCGATCTGAGCTGCAGCGACGACATCATCCTCGCACTGTCGGTCGGCGATGTCCTCGACCTCGCCGGCATGAACCACTTCAACAACGCCAGTGGCTGGAGCGACGGCAGCTACGACCTCGCTGCCGGCGGCGCACAGCCCGAAGCACGCCACCAGCTCATCGTCACCGGCAGCTCCGGCGACGAGGTCGCGCTGGTCGACGCCGCTCGCTGGAGCAACGCCGGCACGGTGACTCTCGACGGCGGTTCGTTCACTCCGCCTGGCCCTTGCTATCCCCCCTATCCGTCTTGCCGCACCTACATCGTTTACAACGGCACCACTTCGGCAGCGCAGATCCTGGTCGACAGCCGCGTGCGCGTGTCGCTGCTGGGTACTTCGAGTGCGGAGACGCTGGCAGGCGGCACGGGCGCGGAATGGCTCTATGGTGGCGACGGGGACGACACGCTGCTTGGTGGCAGCGGCAACGATGGCCTCTACGGTGGCGACGGGGACGACACGCTGCTTGGCGGCAGCGGCAACGATGGCCTCGACGGTGGCAGCGGCGCCGACAGCCTGCTCGGCGGTGACGGCTCCGACTCCTACTACGTCGACGACGCCGGTGACAGCGTCACCGAGACCAACGCCGATCCGGTAAGCGGCGGCATCGACCAGGTCTTCAGCCGCCTTGCCGCGTACACGCTCACGGCGCAGGTCGAAAACGGCGAAATCCATGCCAGCGGCGCCGCAGACCTCACCGGCAACGACCTCGACAACCTGCTCCACGCCGGAATCGGCGCGAATGTCCTCGACGGCGCCGGCGGTAGCGACACCGTCAGCTACTCGTACGGCGCCAGCAGCGGCGTCAGCCTCAGCCTCGCCATTGCCGGCGCCCAGGCGACCGGTGGCTCCGGCAGCGACACCCTGATCGCCATCGAGAACCTCGCCGGATCGGCCTGGGACGACACCCTGCGCGGCGACGCCAATGCCAACCGCCTCGACGGCGCGCAGGGCAACGACTTCCTCAATGGCGACGCCGGCAACGACACCCTCGACGGCGGTGCCGGCAACGACCGCCTCTGGGGCGGCACCGGTGCCGATAGCCTGATCGGTGGCGACGGCTCCGACTCCTACTACGTCGACGACGCCGGCGACAGCGTCGGCGAGACCAACGCCAGCCCGGCAACCGGCGGCACCGACCAGGTCTTCACCTACCTGGCCGCCTACACCCTCGGCGCCCACATCGAGAACGGCCGCATCCTCGCCACGGGCGCCGCCAACCTCGCCGGCAATGCCCTTGACAACCTACTCGACGCCGGGGTTGGCAACAACCTCCTCGACGGTGCCGGCGGCAACGACACCCTCAGCTACCTCTACGCCGTCAGCGGCAGCGGCGTCAGCGTCAGCCTCGCCATTGCCGGCGCCCAGGCCACCGGCGGCTCCGGCAGCGACACCCTGATCGCCATCGAGAACCTCGCCGGATCGGCCTGGGACGACACCCTGCGCGGCGACGCCAATGCCAACCGCCTCGACGGCGCGCAGGGCAACGACTTCCTCAATGGCGACGCCGGAAACGACACCCTCGACGGCGGTGCCGGCAACGACCGCCTCTGGGGCGGCACCGGTGCCGACAGCCTGATCGGTGGCGACGGCTCCGACTCCTACTACGTCGACGACGCCGGCGACAGCGTCGGCGAGACCAACGCCAACCCGGCAACCGGTGGCATCGACCAGGTCTTCAGCTATCTCGCCGCCCACACCCTCACCGCCCACATCGAGAACGGCCGCATCCTGGCGACTGGCGCCGCCAACCTCACCGGCAACGCCCTCGACAACCTCCTCGACGCCGGCACCGGCGCCAACCTCCTCGACGGTGCCGGCGGCAACGACACCCTCAGCTACCTCTACGCCGTCAGCGGCAGCGGCGTCAGCGTGAGCCTCGCCCTTGCCGGCGCGCAGGCGACCGGCGGCTCCGGCAGCGACACCCTCGCCGGAATCGAGAACCTCACCGGCTCCACCTACGACGACACCCTCACCGGCGACGCCAACGCCAACCGCCTCAACGGCGCGCAGGGCAACGACTTCCTCAACGGCGGTGCCGGCAACGACACCCTCGACGGCGGCGCCGGCAGCGACCGCCTCTGGGGTGGCACCGGTGCCGACAGTCTGGTCGGCGGCGACGGCTCCGACTTCTACTACCTCGATGACGCCGGCGACAGCGTCAGCGAAAGCAACGCCAACCCGGCAACCGGCGGTACCGACCAAGTCTTGAGCTACCTCGCCAGCACGATCCTCGGCGCCCACGTCGAGAACGGCCGCATCCTTGCCACGGGCGCCGCCAACCTCAGCGGCAACACCCTCGACAACCTCCTCTACGCCGGCGCCGGCAGCAACGTCCTTGACGGTGCCGGCGGCAATGACACCCTCAGCTACCTCTACGGCGCCAGCAGCGGCGTCAGCCTCAGCCTCGCCATTGTCGGCGCACAGGCCACCGGCGGCTCTGGCAGTGACAGCGTCGCCGGCATCGAGCACCTCGTCGGCTCGACCCATGCCGACACCCTGACCGGCGACGGGTTCGCCAACCGGCTCGATGGCGGCAACGGCAACGACACCCTCGCCGGCGGTGCCGGCAACGACACCCTGCTCGGCGGCCTCGGCAACGACAGCCTGACGGGCGGCCTCGGCGCCGACATCTTCCGCTTCGACACCCTGCCCAACGCCGCGACCAACCGCGACACGATTGGCGACTTCAACGTCCTCGACGACACGATCCAACTCGAGAACGCGATCTTCACCTCGCTCCTGAGCCCCGGCACCCTCGCCGCCGGTTCGTTCCGCGCCGGTGCCGGCATCAGCACCGCCACCGACGCCGACGACTACCTTATCTACGACAGCGGCGGCGGCGCGCTGTACTACGACGCCGACGGCAACACAGGCGCCGGTCCCGTGCAGATCGCCACGCTCGCCGCCGGGCTGGCGCTCAGCAATCTCGACTTCGTCGTCACATGAGGCATGACCTGTCCCGGCCGATAGCACAACGTTCTGCCGAGGCAGGACAGCGGGCGGTGAAATGCCGTTCTCCAGCGTGGACGGGCTGTCCCGTTGCCGAGCATCCCGGGCTGCCGACTGGCGGGCGAATCTCCTTGTAATTGGAAAGGACAAGTGCTTTACTGATGAGCATGGAAATCATCCTCGCGGGCGTGGTGCCGGCAGCGAATGCGACGCACCAATCTTCCCTCTCGCCGGGGTGATCGAGTCACCAGACCTGCCTGCCGTACATCGTCCTTGCTGCAGGTCTTGCGCGGCTGGCCGTGACAGGGGGTGGGAATGTCGATTGAGCAGACAGCGGTCCTGTTGTTTGACGATTTCGCGATTGCAGGCCCCGATGTCGACCGGAGCGTGTGGACGACGCCGACGGGGGCCGCCGGGTTTTTCGGTCGCACGGCGATTCGCAATCCATTGTCGGTTGCCGGTGACGGAGGGAAGACCCCGGTTGCCGATGGCGTTGCGCACCTGCGTCTGTCAACCTACAACCCAACGGCGCTCGTGCCGGGCGACAGCTTCTGGGGGTCCGAGATCGATTCGATCCAGACGTTCGCCATCGGCGGCTCAATCCCGGGGCTGCAGTTTGAAGCGCGCGTCGCCTCACCGTTCGGCAAGCCGCCTGGCTTGGTCACTTCGCTGTTCGGGTATCGCCTGATCGATGCGCAGTCGACGAACCATGACGAGATCGACTGGGAGTTCGTCTCCAACCTCTACCAGCCCGGAGTCGATCCACCGCGCGCCCTGATCAATCATTATGCCGACGAGCCTCTCGGCGCGGGTCACGGTGTCGCGCTCGAGTTGCCAACCGGATTTGACTTTACGTCCTTCCACACCTACGGTTTTCGGCTGTTTCCCGGACGGATCGAATGGCTGGTCGATGGTCTGCTCCGGTACTCGTCGACCAGCGCTGTGCCAACCGGGCCGATGGGCGTGAACCTGAACGTCTGGGCGCCCGCGCCTGAGTTTGCTCTCGCCTACAGTGCGGCATTGCAGCCAGCGGCTGATGCGCAGGCGAACGTCGACTTCGACTACCGGGTGGATTGGGTGCGGGTGTCGTCTACCAGCCTGCGCTTCTACGACCAGCCGGAGCACTTCGCCGCGTATGCGAAGATCCTGCCGGGTGTTGCCGAGCCCGCCGTACCCATCTACCACAACGATGCCCTGCTTGGCGGCATCGACTACCACGGCATCGAGTTGTACGACCGCACACCGGGCGGTGCGGGTTACCCGTTGACCTTCGTAGACCTGGTCGCCAACAGCTTTGTCCGCGCGACGTATCAGAAGCCGGACGGTACGTCTGGCTCACTGGGCACGTCCTTTGCCGCAACCTTTTCGTATCGTCCGGCACAAGGGGGCGAGAACCTGCTGTATGTGCCAACGACAGACAAGGCGGAGATCACCACCGGAGGGAGCGACCGCTATACCGATCGCGTCACCGCACACTTCGGCTCGGCAGCTACCGTGAGCAGCACGCGAACCTTTCCAGACCCTTCTCCCGCGGCAACGACGGTGTTCATCACGAACACCCTGCTTGCCACCGAAGAAATCGCCCTCGCAACGGGACTGGCGAGAACGCGGGGCGATGTCGTGCGCAGCGGGACTCTTTCCAGCATGTTCGCTGACGCGCAGCAGTTCGATGCGTCGCTGCTCCTCTGGGAAGACGGCTCAGGCAACGTGCATCATCTGGCGCTTTCGGAGAGCACTCCCAGGGACGCCCATCTCTTTACTGCGCCCCAGGAGCTCGGCCGTTGGGTCGAGCTGGTCAAGGGTGCGGGTTCAACCTGGTTTCCTGACAGCCCGACGATTCGATTGTCGATCACCGACTCGCATGGACTTCGCTTCGGCCTGCAGGGCTTTCTCGCCGCCAGCCGGAATCCGAATGATGATTCTCTCAGCGTATGGCTCGAGGTCCTCGACGCACCGCCTGCCATCGCGCAGGGCACGCGCTACGCGACGGGACTTGCCGTCTCGGCCGTTGCGCCCTTGACCGACCCGTCGACCTACGTCAGTCCCTTCTCGATCAAGCTCGCCGGGACACCGTTTGTCAATGCCGAGTTGAGCGGCTACGACAACCTCGTCGCTACGGGCACTGCCGCAAGCAATGCCCTGCGGGGGAACGCTGGAGCCAATACCCTGAACGGTGAGGGCGGGGACGACACCCTCATCGGTGCGGCGGGCAATGACACACTGAATGGCGGTGACGGCAACGACAGCCTCGACGGCGGGTCCGGCGCCGACACTCTCGACGGTGGCGAAGGCAACGACCGCCTCTGGGGCGGTACCGCTGCCGACAGCCTGACGGGTGGCGACGGCTCCGACCAGTACTACGTTGACCACGCCGGCGACAGCGTCACCGAAACCAACGCCAACCCCGCCACCGGCGGCGCCGACCAGATCTTCAGCTCCCTTGCCGCCTACACCCTCGGCGCGAACGTCGAGAACGGCCGCATTCTTGCCGCCGGCATCGCCAGCCTGACCGGCAACGACCTCGACAACCTCCTGTACGGCGGCAGCGGCAACAGCCTGCTTGACGGCGCCGCTGGCAACGACACCGCGAGCTACCTCTACGGCGTCAGCAGCGGCGTCAGCGTCAGCCTCGCCATCGCCGGCGCACAGGCGACCGGCGGTTCCGGCAGCGACACCCTGGTCGCCATCGAGAACCTCAGCGGCTCGATCCACGCTGACATGCTGACCGGCGACGGCAACGCCAACCGGCTCGAAGGCGCCAACGGCAACGACACCCTGGCCGGTGGTGCCGGCGACGACACCCTCGACGGCGGCCTCGGCGCCGACAGCCTGATCGGTGGCGACGGCTCCGACCAGTATTACGTGGATCATGCCGGTGACCGCGTCACGGAGACGAATGCCAACCCCGTCAGCGGCGGCACCGACCAGGTCTTCAGCGGCCTCGCGGCCTACACCCTCGGCGCCCACATCGAGAACGGCCGGATTCTTGCCACGGGCGCCGCCAACCTCACCGGCAACGCCCTCGACAACCGCCTCGACGCCGGCACCGGCGCCAACCTCCTCGACGGTGCCGGCGGCAACGACACCCTCAGCTACCTCCACGGCGCCAGCAGCGGGGTCAGCGTCAGCCTCGCCATCGCCGCCCCACAGGCCACCGGCGGCTCGGGTACCGACACCCTGATCGCCATCGAAAACCTCGGCGGCTCGACCTGGGACGACACCCTGCGCGGCGACGGCAACGCCAACCGTCTCGACGGTGCGGAGGGCAACGACTTCCTAAATGGCGACGCCGGCGATGACACCCTCGACGGCGGCGCTGGCAACGACCGCCTCTGGGGTGGCAGCGGTGCCGACAGCCTGGTCGGCGGTGACGGCTCCGACTCCTATTACGTCGACAACGCCGGCGACAGCGTCGGCGAAAGCAACGCCAACCCAGCAACCGGCGGCACCGACCAGGTCTTCAGTTATCTCGCCGCCTACACCCTCACCGCCCACATCGAGAACGGCCGCATCCTCGCCACCGGCGCGGCCAACCTCACCGGCAACGCCCTCGACAACCTCCTCGACGCCGGCACCGGCGCCAACCTCCTCGACGGCGCCGGCGGCAACGACACCGTCAGCTACCTCTACGCCGTCATTGGCAGCGGCATCAGCGTCAGCCTCGCCCTTGCCGGCGCCCAGGCGACCGGCGGCTCCGGCAGCGACACCCTCGCCGGCATCGAGAACCTCAGTGGCTCCACCTACGACGACACCCTCACCGGCGACGGCAACGCCAACCGCCTCAACGGCGCGCAGGGCAACGACTTCCTCAACGGCGGCGCCGGCAACGACACCCTCGACGGCGGCGCCGGCAACGACCGCCTCTGGGGTGGCAGCGGCGCCGACAGCCTGCTCGGTGGTGACGGCTCCGACTTCTACTACCTCGACGACGCCGGCGACAGCGTCACTGAGACCAACGCCAACCCGGCAACCGGTGGCACCGACCAGGTTCTCAGCTACCTCGCCAGCACCACCCTCGGCGCCCACATCGAGAACGGCCGCATCCTCACCTCAGGCGTCGCCAACCTCACCGGCAACACCCTCGACAACCTCCTCGACGCCGGCACCGGCGCCAACCTCCTCGACGGTGCCGGCGGCAACGACACCGTCAGCTACCTCTATGGTGCCAGCAGCGGCGTCAGCGTCAGCCTCGCCATCCTCGGCGCCCAGGCCACCGGCGGCTCCGGCAGCGACACCCTCGCCGGAATCGAGAACCTCAGCGGCTCCACCTACGACGACACCCTCACCGGCGACGGCAACGCCAACCGCCTCAACGGCGCGCAAGGCAACGACTTCCTCAATGGCAACGCCGGCAACGACAGCCTCGACGGCGGCGCCGGCAACGACACCCTCTGGGGCGGTACCGGCGCCGACAGCCTGAGCGGTGGCGACGGCTCCGACCTCTACTACGTCGACCACGCCGGCGACAGCGTCAGCGAAAGCAACGCCAATCCCACCACGGGCGGCATCGACCTCGTCTACAGTTCCATCGCCGCCTACACCCTCGGCGCGAACGTCGAGAACGGCCGCATCCTCGCCACCGGCGCCGCGAGCCTGAGCGGCAACGCCCTCGCCAACCTCCTCTACGCCGGCGCCGGCGCCAACGTCCTCGACGGTGCCGGCGGCAACGACACCGCCAGCTACCTCTACGGCGTCAGCGGCAGCGGCGTCACCGCCAGCCTCGCCAGCGGCGCCGCCACCGGCGGCTCCGGCAGCGACACCCTCACCGGCATCGAGAACCTCGTCGGCTCGGCCTACGCCGACACCCTCAGCGGCGACGCCAGCGGCAACGTCCTCAGCGGCGGCAACGGCAACGACACCCTCAGCGGCGGCCTCGGCGCCGACATCTTCCGCTTCGACATGCTGCCGAACGCCGCGACCAACCGCGACACGATCAGCGACTTCAGCGTCTTCGACGACACCATCGAACTCGAGAACGCGATCTTCAGCTCGCTGCCGAACGGCCCGCTGGCCGCCGGCTCGTTCCGCTCCGGTGCCGGGGTCACCACCGCTGCCGACGCCGACGACTACCTCATCTACGACACCGCCAGCGGCGCGCTCTACTACGACGCCAATGGCAACATCGGCGCCGGCCCGGTGCAGATCGCTACCCTCGCCGCCGGCCTGGCGCTCACCAATGTCGACTTCCTCGTCACATGAATCGCGCCCGCCACCCCGCCCAGCCCGCTGCCCGACGGCAGCCGCACCACCGCGCCCAAGCCGCGACCGGCCCCGCGGCGCGGCTTCGCGGCTCTGCATCACCACATCCCCGCCGTTCGCGGCCGGGCCGGTCGCCGGCGGCACCAGCCGCAGCAGCGTCCACCCGGTCGCTCCTGAACCCCTGACCCAGGAGCCGCCCAATGCGCACCAACTGGATATTCGTCGATCACCGCGTCGCCGATCGGCCGGCACTGCTGACGGGTCTCGATGCCCACCACCCATGGCGCCTGATCGGCGCTGACGACGACGGCCTGCGGCAGATCCGGCGGGCGCTGGCGGGGCAGGGCGAAGTCGCCTCGATCCGCATCCTCGCGCACGGCCGGCCGGGCGCGATCCGGCTCGGCGCCGGCGAAGTCGATGCCGGCACGCTCGCCACGCGCGCCGCCGACCTCGCCGCGATCGGCGACTCGCTCGCCGCCGACGCCGACCTGCAGCTCTACGCCTGCGCCGTCGGTGACGGCGAGAGCGGCCGCGCCTTCGTCGCAACCCTCGCCGCAGCCCTCGGCGCCCCGGTCGCCGCCTCCTCGACCCCCGTCGGCCACGCCGACCTCGGCGGCGCCTGGCGGCTCGACGTCGGCGAAGTGCGCACGCCACCGCTCGCCGCGCCGCACTGGCGCGGCCTGCTCGGCATGACCATCGCGCAGCAGCCGATCGCCTTCCCCCGCCACAGCCTGGGCGAATGGCGCAACGAAAAAGCCTTCGCCGCCCTGCGCGCCGACGGCTCGGTCGTCACCTGGGGCGATGCCGCCCATGGTGGCGACAGCAGCACCGTCGCCGCCCAGATTGGCGGCGCGATCGACGTCACACAGATCTTCTCGAACCAGCAGGCCTTTGCCGCGCTGCGTGCTGACGGCTCGGTCATCAGTTGGGGTGATCCCGCTTACGGTGGCAACAGTGCCGCGGTCGCGGCGCAGATCAACGGCACGATCGACGTCGTGCGGATGTTCTCCACGGGGTACGCCTTTGCCGCGCTGCGCGCCGACGGTTCGCTCGTCACCTGGGGCGATTCATCCTGGGGCGGCAACAGTACCGCGGTGGCGGCGCAGCTCGACGGCACGACCGCCGTCACGCAGGTGTTTTCGACGATCAGCGCCTTCGCCGCGCTGCGCGCCGACGGCTCGGTCGTCACCTGGGGCGCGGCACCGTACGGCGGCGACAGTGCCGCGGTCGCGACGCAGATCGACGGGACCAACGACGTCGTGCAGTTGTATTCGACGTACGGCGCCTTCGCCGCGCTGCGCGCCGACGGCTCGGTGGTCACCTGGGGCGATGCCGCGTACGGCGGCAACAGCACCGCCGTCGCCGCGCAACTCGATGGAACGATCGGCGTCACGCAGGTGTTTTCGACGATCAGGGCTTTTGCCGCGCTGCGTGCCGATGGCTCGGTGGTCACCTGGGGACCTTCATCGTATGGCGGCGATAGTGCTGCGGTCTCGGCGCAGCTCGACGGGACGACCGACGTCGTGCATGTGGCTTCGACGCTGTACGCCTTTGCCGCGCTGCGTGCCGACGGATCGCTGGTCACTTGGGGCGATCCCTCGTCCGGTGGCGACAGCAGCGCCGTCGCGGCGCAGCTCGACGGCACGATCGACGTCACGCAGGTCTTCGCGACCAACGGCGCCTTTGCCGCGCTGCGCGCCGACGGCTCGCTCGTCACCTGGGGGGCGGCAGCCTCTGGCGGCGACAGCACCGGCGTCGCGGCGCAGCTCGACGGCACGATCGACATCCGGCGGGTGCTGTCGACCGACGGCGCCTTTGCCGCGCTGCGTGCCGACGGCTCGCTCGTCACCTGGGGATCGGCAGCGTCGGGCGGCGACAGCAGCGTGGTCGCTGCGGGCCTCGACGGGACGGTGGACGTGCGCGAGGTGTTCTCGACCAACGACGCGTTTGCCGCGCTGCGCGCCGACGGCTCGCTGGTGACCTGGGGCGATTCGTCGTCGGGGGGCGATAGCAGCGGCGTCGCGGAGCGGTTCCGGCACGTCGTTGGTCTGGCGAATCCGTTCACCGACGACGTGTTTACTGTGACGCGCATCGGGAACAGCTTTCTCGGACACAGTTCGGGCGCGTGGCGCAACGAGGGTGCGTTTGCGGCAATTCGCGCCGACGGCTCGGTGGTGGCCTGGGGGGATCCGAGCTACGGCGGAGACAGTTCCGCGGTCGCGGCGCAGCTCGACGGGACGAACGACGTCGTGCAGGTGTTTTCGACCGAGAGCGCCTTTGCCGCGCTGCGCGCCGACGGTTCGACCGTCACTTGGGGGGGGGCGTCGTACGGCGGGAACAGCTTCGCGGTCGCGGCGCAGCTTGACGGGACGAACGACGTCGTGCAGGTGTTTTCCACGAGGTACGCGTTTGCCGCGTTGCGCGCCGACGGCTCGGTGGTCACCTGGGGGGATTCGTCGTTTGGTGGAGACAGCTCCGCGGTCGCGGCGCAGCTCGACGGGACGAACGACGTCGTGCAGGTGTTTTCGACCGCGAGCGCCTTTGCCGCGCTGCGTGCCGACGGCTCGGTGGTCACTTGGGGGGATTCGTCGTTTGGTGGAGACAGCTCCGCGGTCGCGGCGCAGCTCGACGGGACGAACGACGTCGTGCAGGTGTTTTTGACCGAGAGCGCCTTTGCCGCGCTGCGCGCCGACGGCTCGGTGGTCACTTGGGGGGATTCGTCGTTCGGTGGAGACAGCTCCGCGGTCGCGGCGAAGCTCGACGGAACGAACGACGTCGTGCAGGTGTTTTCGACGTCGTTGGCCTTTGCCGCGCTGCGTGCCGATGGGTCGGTGGTTACCTGGGGGAATTCGTCGGATGGCGGCAACAGTTCCGCGGTTGCGGCGCAGCTCGACGGGACGAACGACGTCGTGCAAGTGTTTTCGACGGGGTTCGCCTTTGCCGCGCTGCGCGCCGACGGCTCGGTGGTCACCTGGGGGCATGCATCGTCCGGCGGCAACAGCTTCGCGGTCGCGGCGCAGCTGGACGGGACGAACGACGTCGTGCAGGTGTTTTCGACGCGGTCCGCCTTTGCCGCGCTGCGCGCCGACGGCTCGGTGGTCACTTGGGGAGATTCTTGGTCGGGCGGCTACAGTTCCAACTTCGCAGCGCAGCTGGACGGGACGATTGACGTCGCGCAGGTGTTTTCGACGGAGTACGCCTTTGCCGCGCTGCGCGCCGACGGCTCGGTCGTCACTTGGGGGCAGCCGTGGTTGGGCGGCAACAGTGCAGCGCTCGAGGTGCAGCTCGACGGGACGAACGACGTCAAGCAGGTGTTCTCGACGGAGAGCGCCTTTGCCGCGCTGCGCGCCGACGGCTCGGTCGTCACTTGGGGGGATTCGACTCGCGGCGGAGCCATCGGCTACGCGCCACTGGTCAACGGGACGAACGACGTCGTGGACGTGTTTTCGACGGGGTCCGCCTTTGCCGCGTTGCGCGCCGACGGCTCGGTGGTCACTTGGGGGGCTTCCTCCTACGGCGGCAACAGCTCGGCGGTGGCGTCACAGCTCGACGGGACGAACGACGTGACGCAGGTGTTTTCGACGGAGTACGCCTTTGCCGCGCTGCGCGCCGACGGCTCGGTGGTCACATGGGGGAATTCGGGGTTGGGCGGCAACAGTTCCGCAGTGGCGGCGCAGCTCGATGGGACGATCGACGTCACACAGGTGTTTTCGGCGGAACGAGCCTTTGCCGCGCTGCGCGCCGACGGCTCGGTGGTCACGTGGGGCGACGCTGACTTCGGCGGCAACAGCGCGACGGTCTCAGCGCAACTCGACGGGACGAACGACGTCGTGAAGGTGTTTTCGACGAAGAGCGACACTGTCGAGGTGTTCCCCGACGGCGCCTTTGCCGCGCTGCGCGCCGACGGCTCGGTGGTCACATGGGGGGATTCGAACCGCGGCGGTGCCAGCAGCGCCGTCGCCACCGAGCTCGACGGGACGAACGACGTCGTGCAGGTGTTTTCGACGCACGGTGCTTTTGCGGCGCTGCGCGCCGACGGCTCGGTGGTCACTTGGGGGGATTCGTCGTTCGGTGGAGACAGCTCCGCGGTCGCGGCGAAGCTCGACGGAACGAACGACGTCGTGCAGGTGTTTTCGACGTCGTTGGCCTTTGCCGCGCTGCGTGCCGATGGGTCGGTGGTTACCTGGGGGAATTCGTCGGATGGCGGCAACAGTTCCGCGGTTGCGGCGCAGCTCGACGGGACGAACGACGTCGTGCAAGTGTTTTCGACGGGGTTCGCCTTTGCCGCGCTGCGCGCCGACGGCTCGGTGGTCACCTGGGGGCATGCATCGTCCGGCGGCAACAGCTTCGCGGTCGCGGCGCAGCTGGACGGGACGAACGACGTCGTGCAGGTGTTTTCGACGGAAGGGGCCTTTGCGGCACTACGCGCCGACGGTTCCGTGGTCACTTGGGGGGGAGCGGGAGGCGATAGTTCGCCAGTCGGGGCGCAGCTCGACGGGGCGAACGACGTCGTGCAGGTGTGTTCGACGGAGTACGCCTTTGCCGCGCTGCGCGCCGATGGCTCTGTGGTCACTTGGGGAGACTCACGCTGGGGCGGCGACAGTTCCGCGGTGGCGGCGCAGCTCGACGGGACGAACGACGTGACGGAGTTGTTTTCGACGGCTGAGGCCTTTGCCGCGCTGCGCGCCGACGGGTCCCTGATCACTTGGGGCGACTCGTCGGCTGGCGGCGACCTTAGCGCCCTGGGCAGCCCGTGGTCCGACGTCGTCAACATCGCCACCCCGTCTGACGGCGACCTGTCCGTACGCGTCGACGCCAGCGACTCTTTCCACTCTGCCCCGTCCGGCAGCGACCGCAGCGTGCTCGTCGCCGAAGACGCCGCTTACACCTTCGGCGGCGCCGACTTCCCTCTCACCGATCCCAGCGACCTTCCGGCCGACGGCCTGCTTGCCATCCGCATCGCCACGCTGCCCGCCGCCGGTAGCCTGACCCTCTCGGGCGCCGCGGTCACCGTTGGCCAGTCGATCGCCGTCGCCGCCCTCGCTGCTGGCCAGCTCGTTTTCACGCCGGCCACCAACACCAGCGGCAACGCCTACGCCAGCTTCAGCTTCCAGGTCCAGGATGACGGTGGCACCGCCGACGGCGGCGCCGACCTCGACCCGACGCCGAACCTCATCACGATCGACGTGACGCCGGTGAACGACGCGCCGTTGGGCGCCGACAACACGGTCAGCACCTACGAAGACAACCCCTACGTCTTCGATGCAGCCGACTTCGGCTTCAGCGACGCAACCGACACCCCTGCCAACGCACTCCTCGCCGTGCGCATCGGCACGCTGCCCGTCGCCGGCAGCCTCACCCTCTCGGGCGCCGCCGTCAGCCCCGGGCAGACGATCACCGCCAGCGACATCGTCGCCGGCAACCTCGTTTTCACGCCGGCCGCCAACGCCAGCGGCAACGCCTACGCCAGCTTCAGCTTCCAGGTGCAGGATGACGGCGGCACCGTCGGTGGCGGCATCGACCTCGATCCATCGGCGAACGCCATCACGATCGATGTCAGGCCGTTGGTCGGCGGGGATGGCGACGACCACCTGCCTGGCGGCCCGAACGACAACACGCTCGAGGGTCTTGGCGGCAACGACACCCTCGATGGCGGCGCAGGCAACGACACGCTCGCCGGCGGTGCCGGCGACGACCGGCTGCTCGGAGGGCAGGGGACCGACACGGCGCGCTACAGCGACGCGGGCAGTGGTGTCACCGTCACGCTCGCCACGCAGGGTGTGCCACAGAACACATCCGGCGCCGGCCTCGACACGCTCATCGGCATCGAGAACCTCGTCGGCTCCGCCTTCGCCGACACCCTGACCGGCGACGGCAACGCCAACCGCCTCGAAGGCGGCAGCGGCGATGACGCGCTCGACGGCGGTGCCGGCAACGACAGCCTCGACGGCGGCGCCGGCAACGACCTGCTCTGGGGCGGCAGCGGTGCCGACAGCCTGCTCGGCGGCGACGGCTCCGACCTCTACTACGTCGACCACGCCGGTGACAGCGTCACCGAAACCAACGCCAACCCCGCGTCTGGGGGTACCGACCAAGTCTACGGCTACCTCCCCACCTACACCCTCACGGCGCACGTCGAGAATGGCCGCATCCTTGCCAGCGGCGCCGCCAACCTCACCGGCAACGGCCTCGACAACCTGCTCTACGCCGGCAGCGGCCACAACCTCCTCGACGGCGCCGGCGGCAACGACACCGTCAGCTACCTCTACGGTGCCAGCAGCGGCGTCAGCATCAGCCTCGCCCTTGCCGGCGCGCAGGCGACCGGTGGCTCCGGCAGTGACACCCTCATGTCGATCGAGCACCTCATCGGCTCCAACCAGGACGACAGCCTCGCCGGCGACGGCAACGCCAACCGCCTCGAAGGCGGCAACGGCAACGACACACTCGCCGGTGGTGCCGGCAACGACACCCTTTCCGGCAGCGCGGGCAGCGACACCGCCAGCTACGCCGATGCCGCCAGCGGCGTCAGCGTCAGCCTCGCCATCGCCGCTCCGCAGGCCACCGGTGGCTCCGGCAGCGACACCCTGATCGCCATCGAGAACCTCAGCGGCTCGACCTGGGACGACACCCTGCGCGGCGACGGCAACGCCAACCGCCTGAGTGGCGCGCAGGGCAACGACTTCCTAAATGGCGACGCCGGCAACGACACCCTCGACGGCGGCGCCGGCAACGACCGCCTCTGGGGCGGCAGCGGTGCCGACAGCCTGATCGGCGGTGACGGCTCCGACTCCTATTACGTCGACAACGCCGGCGACAGCGTCAGCGAGACCAACGCCAACCCCGCGTCCGGTGGCACCGACCAGGTCTACAGCTACCTCTCCACCTACACCCTCACGGCGCACGTCGAGAACGGCCGCATCCTTGCCACCGGCGCCGCCAACCTCACCGGCAACGCCCTCGACAACCTGCTCTACGCCGGCAGCGGCCACAACGTCCTCGACGGCGCCGGCGGCAACGACACCGTCAGCTACCTCTATGGTGCCAGCAGCGGCGTCAGCATCAGCTTGGCCATTCCCGGCGCGCAGGCGACCGGTGGCTCCGGCAGTGACACCCTCATGTCGATCGAGCACCTCATCGGCTCCAACCAGGACGACAGCCTCGCCGGCGACGGCAACGCCAACCGCCTCGAAGGCGGCAACGGCAACGACACGCTCGCCGGTGGTGCCGGCAACGACACGCTCTCCGGCAGCGCGGGCAGCGACACCGCCAGCTACGCCGATGCCACCAGCGGCGTCAGCGTCAGCCTCGCCATCGCCGCTCCGCAGGCCACCGGCGGCTCCGGCAGCGACACCCTGATCGGCATCGAGAACCTCGGCGGCTCAACCTGGGACGACACCCTGCGCGGCGACGGAAGCGCCAACCGTCTCGACGGTGCGCAGGGCAACGACTTCCTAAATGGCGACGCCGGCAACGACACCCTCGACGGCGGCGCCGGCAACGACCGCCTCTGGGGCGGCACCGGTGCCGACAGCCTGATCGGTGGCGACGGCTCCGACTCCTACTACGTCGATGACGCCGGCGACAGCGTCAGCGAGACCAACGCCAACCCCGCCACCGGCGGCACCGACCAGGTCTTCAGCTACCTCGCCGCCTACACCCTCGCCACGCACATCGAGAACGGCCGCATCCTCGCCACCGGCGCCGCCAACCTCACCGGCAACGCCCTCGACAACCTCCTCGACGCCGGCACCGGCGCCAACCTCCTCGACGGCGCCGGCGGCAACGACACCGTCAGCTACCTCTACGCCGTCAGCGGCAGCGGCGTCAGCGTCAGCCTCGCCATCCTCGGCGCCCAAGCCACCGGCGGCTCCGGCAGCGACACACTCGCCGGCATCGAGAACCTCACCGGCTCCATCTACGACGACACCCTTACCGGCGACGGCAACGCCAACCGCCTCAACGGCGCGCAGGGCAACGACTTCCTCAACGGCGGCGCCGGCAACGACACCCTCGACGGCGGCGCCGGCAACGACCGCCTCTGGGGTGGCAGCGGCGCCGACAGCCTGCTCGGTGGTGACGGCTCCGACTTCTACTACCTCGACGACGCCGGCGACAGCGTCACTGAGACCAACGCCAACCCGGCAACCGGTGGCACCGACCAGGTTCTCAGCTACCTCGCCAGCACCACCCTCGGCGCCCACATCGAGAACGGCCGCATCCTCACCTCAGGCGTCGCCAACCTCACCGGCAACACCCTCGACAACCTCCTCGACGCCGGCACCGGCGCCAACCTCCTCGACGGTGCCGGCGGCAACGACACCGTCAGCTACCTCTATGGTGCCAGCAGCGGCGTCAGCGTCAGCCTCGCCATCCTCGGCGCCCAGGCCACCGGCGGCTCCGGCAGCGACACCCTCGCCGGAATCGAGAACCTCAGCGGCTCCACCTATGACGACAGCCTCACCGGCGACGGCAACGCCAACCGCCTCAACGGCGCGCAAGGCAACGACTTCCTCAATGGCAACGCCGGCAACGACAGCCTCGACGGCGGCGCCGGCAACGACACCCTCTGGGGCGGTACCGGCGCCGACAGCCTGAGCGGTGGCGACGGCTCCGACCTCTACTACGTCGACCACGCCGGCGACAGCGTCAGCGAAAGCAACGCCAATCCCACCACGGGCGGCATCGACCTCGTCTACAGTTCCATCGCCGCCTACACCCTCGGCGCGAACGTCGAGAACGGCCGCATCCTCGCCACCGGCGCCGCGAGCCTGAGCGGCAACGCCCTCGCCAACCTCCTCTACGCCGGCGCCGGCGCCAACGTCCTCGACGGTGCCGGCGGCAACGACACCGCCAGCTACCTCTACGGCGTCAGCGGCAGCGGCGTCACCGCCAGCCTCGCCAGCGGCACCGCGACCGGCGGCTCCGGCAGCGACACCCTCACCGGCATCGAGAACCTCGTCGGCTCGGCCTACGCCGACACCCTCAGCGGCGACGGCGGCGGCAACCTCCTCAGCGGCGGCAACGGCAACGACACCCTCAGCGGCGGCCTCGGCGCCGACACTTTCCGCTTCGACACCCTGCCCAACGCCGCGACCAACCGCGACACGATCAACGACTTCAACGTCCTCGACGACACGATCGAACTCGAGAACGCCATCTTCGCCTCGCTGCTGAGCCCCGGCACCCTCGCCGCCACCTCGTTCCGCTCCGGCGCCGGCCTCACCGCCGCCGCCGACGCCGACGACTACCTCATCTACGACACCACCAGCGGCGCGCTCTACTATGATGCCGCCGGCAACGGCGGGGCCGGCCCGGTGCACATCGCGACGCTCACCGGCATCCCGGCGCTAACCATTGCCGACTTCTTCATCACCTGAGGACACCGATGCGCAGCACGCCACGCCATCACGCCCGCGCAGCGCGCGACCATGCGCCCCGCTGACCCGGTCGCAGCGGGCGAGGGCGCGCCCGCTGCCGCGGCGGACAGCCGCTGGGCAGCCCTGCGCCAGACACCGACCGCTCGACGCCGGCCTGTGGCTCGCACTCGCGCGCGACTACCAGCGGCACGAACTGCCGTGGCAGGCCGCCTACGCCGCCCGTCAGGCTCTGCGCAGCGACCCCGGCGTACGCTCGCTCTCCCAGCTCGACGCTCTGGCACTCGGTGACCGGTACGACCCGGCCACGGGCGACGCCCAACTCGGCCAACCCCGCCTCGCGCACGCCGCCACCCTCATCGAGCACTTCGAGGTGCGCACCCGCGAACGCCCCGACGACTGGCTCACTTGGCTCTACCTCGCTCGCCTCCAAGACATGCGGGCAGCAGAACGCTCGGCGCCCGACACCCCCGGCGCCCCCGACCCCACCCCCGCCAGCGCCCGGGACGCCGCACTCGCCCAGGCCCGCCAGCACGAAATCCTCCCCGGCGAAAGCCTGCACTGGCTCGGCGTCTGGCGGCTCAACGCCGGCGACGCCGCAGGCGCCGTCGACGCCCTGTCCGCGCTGATCGACAACCGTCCGCCGCGCTACGGCTCGCTGATGTACCTCGGCGAAGCCCTGCTGCGCAGCGACCGCATCGCCGCCGCCGAGACCGCCGTCAGCCGCGCCTCGCAGTCGGCCAACCCCGACTTCCTGAGCGACCTCGCCGCGCGCGTCTACGCCCACAACTACTGGCGCGAAGCGATCGCCCTCCTGCAGAAAGCGCTCAGTCTGCGGCCCGAGCACGTCCCCACTCGGATCGCGCTGGCGCGCATCCAGTCCGAAGTCCACCGCCTCGCCGACTGCCGCGACAGCCTCGCGCGCATCGCCCGGCTCGCCCCCGGGCAACCCGAAGCCGCCCTGCTCACCGCCGGCCTGCACGGCCGCCTCGGCGACGCCCGCAGCCAGCGCCTCGCGCAGCAGGAACTGCTGGCCGCCAACGACGACCCGCTGTCGCGGCTCGCCTCGAGCATCGCCATGACCGCGCTCTACGACGACAGCCTGACGGCCCGCGAAATCGCCGCGCTGCACCGGCAGCTCTGCGCCCCGATCGAAGCCGCGCTGCCCGAGCGCACCGCCTTCCCCAACCCGCGCACCACCCAGCGCCGGCTGCGCATCGGCTACGTCACCGGCGACCTGCACCGGCAGCACCCGGTCAACCTCTTCATGCTGCCGGTCCTCGGCCGCCACGACCACCGTCGCTGCGACATCACCGTCTACCACACCGGCCGGATGTTCGACGCCTACACCCGCCGAGCGCAGGCCGCCCGGCGAGAGAGAATGGTTCGTCGGAGTGCCAATGCCCAAGGAGAGAAACTGAGCTCTCAGGCAGTCGCTGTCCGTTTCGCGCGACGGGAAAAGGCAGTTGCAACTTTTTTAATGGCCCTGGCGATATCACGAACGTCCGCGTCCGAGAAACTGTTGCGGTAATGGAAATATCCCAGGTTCGGAAGCATTCTCTCAACCACTGGCAGTTTCACCAAACGGTAATCGACCCTTGTCAAGCCACTTTCGTCAATGAACGGAAAACCCGATTGTCCATAAGTGCGCGAATTGACAAAAAGGGGAGCGCGATATAACGGCCTTCCCTTGATGTAAGGACCGCAGGCATCTTGGATGCCCTCGGCCTTCAGTGCGGCGACAAATTCATCCAGCGTGCCTCCCACCTTGCGTGGATCCAAACAATAAGGATACACATAATAGACGGGCCGATCATTGTTACGGCGTGCCGGCAACGTGAATCCTTCGAAATCATTGAACACCGCATCCCATGCCTTCGCCGCATTTTCCCTCATGCGCGTGGCCGCCTCGAGTTTTGCGAGCTGTGCGACTCCTATGGCCGCCTGCAAGTCCGTCATCGGAGAATAGGTTCCAAGCCGCCAATACGGTTCCCAAACGCCGCGGATCTGCTCGCTGCCCTTGCTCAGGAACCCTCGAACCCTGGCGGCAAGTCCATCGTCGTTGGTGAGGACGAACCCCCCTTGATCGGTTGTCAGGGTTTTCAGGCTCATCGAAAAGCAGGCCATATCACCGAAGCTGCCGATCATGCGCCCATTGAACTCGGCGAAGTGAGCCTGGGCACAATCCTCAATGACTGGCAGGGAGTGGCGCTTGGCTATACGCATGATCGAATCCATATCGCATGGATTTCCGAAAATGTGTACCACTAGAATGGCGCGGGTTCTTTCAGTGATCTTGCGCTCGATATCGGCGGGATCCATGTTGAAGGAAGCGGGATCCCAATCGACGAAGACAGGAATCAAATTATGCATCAGGATGCCAATGACGCTACCTATGTCCGTAACTGGTGTGGTAATGATCTCGTCCATCGGACTTGGATTGAGCGCCCCGATCGCGGCATGAATGGCGGACGTTCCACAACCGGTCGGAATGGCGTTCCGCATGCCGTAGCATTGAGCGAACAAGCCGGAGAACTCGCGTACCTTATAACCTTGACGCCATTCCCATGGGGCGCGGTCAAGAACTTCCAACACCTGTTGTCGGTCCGTTTCGTCGAAGATCCAGCGGGGTCCGAAAGCCCTGGCGCGAACGGGCATGCCGCCCTCTATTGCCAAGCGGTCGCTGATGGGTTCGCAAATCTCTACGGAGTCAATCAGCAATTCCGCGCTGCCACCTCCCTGCAACTCCAGAACTTCGAGTTGTACCTTTAGAGCCTCGTGGGTGTGGGTGAATTCCTTGCGAACGGTGACGCTCTGCGCAATCCCCGGAGCAAGCGTGACAGGTCTATGCGCCCCTTCATACTCAGAGTCACCATGGCGGCCGATGCTGACGCGAACAGCCATCTCCTTGTTCGCCTCCAGCCGCATGGTCGCCGCGAACTCCCTCGCCTCAGTCTGGCCCAGGCTGTCGAACACCGCCACCCAGAGCTTCTGCTTGGCACCGGACTCGACGTAGCTCCACTTGTTGCCCGAAATCTCCCTGAAGTTGGGACCCGGCAATACCTTGAACCCGCGGCCCCTCGCAGGGGATTGAAGCGAAGCGACCGATCCACCGGCTCTGTCGCTGGAAGAGGAGTCTCTTGATGGGTGTGCCAAGGCACCAGGCGTAGGGTAGAGCGGAACGACCTGAGCCACCGCGGAGCTGGCGAGGGAACCCGTCATTTGCCGAGGTTCTGCGCCTGACTGGTTGGTCACCGAGTGTTCGTCGGCGCTCGGGCCGGCCGAACTGATCGCAACCGAGTCAATCAGCAATTCTGCCGTCTGACCGCCCTGCAGTTGCAGAACTTCCAGCTGTATCTTCAACGCTTCGTGGCTTCTGGCGAATTCCTTGCGAACCGACACACTTTGCGCAATGCCCGGAGCAAGCCGGACGGACCTAAGCGCTCCTTCGTACTCCGAGCCGCCGTGCCGACCGATACTGACGCGAACACCCATCTCCGCAGTGGACTCCAGTCGCATGGTGGCCCCGAACTCCCTGGCGGCTGTTGGACCAACGTTCTCAAACACGGCCACCCAAAGCTTCTGCTTGGCGTCCGAGTCGACGAAGCCCCACCTGTTGGCCGAAATCCTGGTGAAATTCGGCCCGGCAACTACCCTGAACGATGGGCCCGCAGCCGGGGGCTGGAGCGACGTCCCTGGTCTGTCAGAGCTCTGCTTTGGAGCAGCTTCCCGCGTGCCTAGGGGCAGGGCTTCTACGGTAACGTGCTGAGAAACAACCTGAACCGGCTCAGGTGCGGCAAGCGCCTCCGTGATGGGCGCGGCGTGTACAGCTCCTTGGCTTTTCATGGAGCCCTCTTTCGTCTTGCCGCAGATTGGGCCAATCGATACCGCGTCGATCAGCAATTCAGCCGTGCCGCCCCCTTCCAACTCCAGAACTTCCAACTGTACCTTCAACGCTTGGTGGGTTCTGGAGAACTCCTTGTGAACGGAGACGTCCTGCGGTATTCCCGCCACAAGCCCAACAGACCTGTACGCCCCCTCGTACTCCGAGCTGCCCTCGCGACCGATGCTGACGCGCACAGTCATCGTTCGATTCGATTCAACGCGAATAGTCGCTGCAAACTCCCTCGCCGCAGTCGGGCCTGGATCGTTGAAAACCGCAATCCAAATCTTCTGGGTGGTGCCCGAGTCGAGATAGCGCCATCGATTGCGAGAAATGTGCCTGAAATGCAACCCGGGCTTCACAGTGAATCCCTGATTCTCCTTGTGGGTCGATAACTCTGCCTCGCCTTGGATCGGTGAAAAGAAGCGGCCAAAGGTATATGAAACGCCCATTACGGGAATACTTGCAATCAACCTATCCTCGGACACGCTCAATACGGAAATCTGGCTTCTTGACCAATTGGCAACGTACAACCGAGTACCCTGCGGATCCACGTCAATTCCGGTCGGGGCTCCGCCGACAAAGATCTTGCCGACGGGCTCGTTTGCTGCTGCATCAACGACCGTGACGTTTCCGTCCTCGCGGTCCGTGACGTAGATTTTTTCATCGTTTGGGGTTATGGCAAGGTCGAACGGCGCACTGCCAACTGGGATTCTGCCAATCACGCTTCTTGTTCCGGGATCGATAACGGCGACAGCATTGCTGCTCTGGCAGACCACATAAAGACGAGTCCCCGCCGAGTTGACAGCAATGCTAACCGGGCCGCCATCGACCGCAATCGGAGCCCCCGATATGCGCTTTTCGGTTGGGTCGATTACGTACACGGCGTTATCCTCGCAATTTGCCGCATAAACAGTTCCATCGACCGGATTAACGGAAACGTCCAGAGTATTTTGCCCGATGTCGATGTCGGCGATACGCTTGTTGCGAAGGCAATCGATCACCGTCACACCACCGCCTTTCTGGGTGGCGACATACAATTGCGAACCATCAGGCGAAAGTCGCATGCCAACCGGCTTGCTCCCCACCGGGATGGTGGCGAGGCATTCGTGGTTTTGCGCGTCGAAAACCGTCACGCTACTCGCGCCGTAGTTCCCGACGTAGAATCGCTCACCATTCGGCGCGACGGCTATCCCCTGCGGCTCATGCTGTGTGGGAATGTTTGCAACACAGGCATTGGCGTCGAGGTCGATGACAGAGACGGAGTCCTTCTCGAAATTCGCGATGTAGGCTTTTCTCATGGCACATCCTCGTGTGGGTAACTGGCTCCTGGCGCTTATCGCCACTGAGTCGATCAACAGTTCTGCTGTCCCGCCTGTTTGCATTTGCAGGACGTCCAGCTGCAGCTTCAACGAATCATGTGAGTTGCCGAATATTTTGCGCACCACCACGGGCTGCGCGATTCCTGGGGCAAGGCAGACACGTTTGTTTGCACCCTCGTAGTTCGACGCTCCGTAACGCCCTATGCTGACGTCCACCATCATTCCGTGGCTCGACTGCAAACGAACGGTGGCGACGAATTCCCTGCCAGCAGTCGGGCCCAGAGCGTCGAATACGGCCACCCAAAGCTTCTGCCTGGCGTTCGAATGGACGTAGCTCCAACGGTTCGGCGAAATCTGGTTGAAATGAAGACTTGGCTCCAGCCGAAGACCCGGCCCGTCGACGCAGCGGCTAGAGGCAGTCTTCTGGCCGCTGCGGAGCACGGTCTGTCGTGCCTGCTCAGCATGCAACATCCCATCGTGCGAAAGGCCGGAACCAGCTGAGCCAGTGTCCGTCGTCACCTCACATCTGTCAAGTGACGAGTCGGCCGGGTCATCAAAGACCCGGAAAAACGAAGCCGCTCGAGATCCAGTCGGCTTTGGTGCCGGGACATACAGTGCAACCATGGGCGTGTCACGCTGGTAAGCAACGGACTTCGACGAAGTGAGCGCACATTGTTCGCGAAGAACTCTCCAATCCTCCGTGTCAATCCTGAAACGTCCACCGTGCGATGGCGTGTGGTTGAGGGTAAAGTGAATTTCCCTGAACCCGATCTCCTGTGCCAAACGCTTTGCCTCGTGAATTTCCTCTTGCGAGTCATTCCACTTGGTCAGGACATATCTCCAGGATAGATCGAAATTGCCTTGGTGGCGATCGCGGATCTCGGCTGTTCGTTTCGCGGCGTCAAATGCAGCTCGTAGATCAAAAGAACGTCCCATATACCTCTTCACACTGGACTGCCTCGCACCATGTATGGAGAACAGGATATGATTGATTCCGGATGTTGGTAGCTGCTCAAATACGCCCAGCTTTCCCATCAATGCCCCGTTCGTCGAGGTGAAGAGGAAGGTGCTGGAATTCTGCATCCTTGCCGCGCGTGTGAACTCTGCCCACCGCGGATTCAACCAGGTTTCCCCAAGATGATAGAGACGCATCTGGCTGATGTCTTGGCCGGTACCGCTCAGCCATTCCAGGAGCCGATCAATGTCCATATTCGCCGCGCCACGAGCCGAGCGAAACTGGGGCTGCGACACAAAACAGTCCACACACCTCAAATCGCACTTGCTGGACAGCTCGAGGTTCAGTATTACGGAGCGTGGATTGAACGCCTGGAGAAACTGTTGAATCTTCCCGTCCCTGTTGTCGACACTGAGCCACTTGGCACCCGGGCGCCCAATTCGTCTTGACTCGGGTATGGTCAGATAGCAATAGTGACAATGGGGAAGCAGTGATGGATCGCTCATCACTGCAAGACGCAAATCGCGATACCTTTGTGCTATTTCGGGAAAGGCATGCTCGTAAAGACTGGCAAAGGCGTTGTCACCGCTGCAGTCTTTGGTGCAGGTCGTCACCCTGCCATCGGATAGCGCCACCGGCGACTTCATGAAGCCACAAAGAAACTTGGGTGACCATTCCATTTCATGTGCCTCGCCATGGATGCGGCGGCATTGAAGACAATGTCGGCGCAATATGCGTCGGAGACGTTACGGTGAATCACTCCAGGCGACAGGTATCAGCCGGGAGGTAGGCGGAGGAGACATCCTGACCGGAGTAGTCGAGCCACTCCGCGAAATCAAGCGCCCCGGCTTGCGGCGGGAATTCGCCATCCTTGCTATTTCGAGCGGTCGATGGCTTGGTGGCGCCGATCAGGAAGTCCTTGCTCCCCATCGCGCCAACGTAGGTATTGTTGTGCGAATAGAAGGCCTTCCAGAAGCGGCCCGCGTCGAAAGATTCGTCAGGTAGATGGAGCAGTGTCGGCCGGAGACGCGAACTGATGATGGTGTTGGCGACCAGTCGCAGTCGCTCGGTATGCCATTCCTCCCGTTGACCGGAATCTGGATCGAGCCAGACCCGGACTTCCCGGTCATCCCGCACACCCACTTGGGCCAGATCATTGTCGGCGATGACATTCTCCTGAAGGGTGACATCGGATACGTGGGTCAAGACGATGCCGGAGCCGAACGCCCATCGCCACTCATGTATGGTCGGCTCCTGGCGATTGCCAATCACCTGACAGCGCCGGACAAGGAAGGGGCCAGATCCAGCCTCCAAGTGCAAGCCGCGGAAGTTGCCATAGAATAAGCTGTCTTCGATGCAAATGTCGCGGTTGTTCAAATCGATCCAGCCCCCGGTTGCAAGGTTTCGGACGGACTGGTGACGACGCACCGTCACGCCCACAGATTGTGAGATCTTGAACCCGCAAGGCCAACCACGATACAGTCCTGCGGCAGCCCCCCGCCAGTTATTCAGGTTGGTTTGACAATCCTCAAGAAGAAGGTTGCAGCATCTCACTGCGCTCAGTCCGATGCATCCATTGCGGATGAACCGGGACCGGCGGATAACCACGTTGGAATTGCGGGTCCCACCCAAGTAGAGGCCTTTGTTGTTGTTTTCGCTGAAGACGCAGTTCTCGATGAGCACGTCATCGCAGTTTTCAAGCTGCAGGGGCGCACAGCGTGGCGCAGCGTGAAAGGATGCGTCGTGCTTGAATACCAGGCCTTTGATCACGACGTTCGAGGCATTATTGATTCGCAGTGCTACGGAACGGGTCGCTACCTCGACCAAGGCCGAGCATGGGTCAACGCCCACGGGCGGAGCGAGAAGAACCCGGGCTTGCCGCTCATCCACATAGAAGGAGCCGGGCCCCAAGTCCCCATGGTGGAGTGCTTGGCGGAGCAATACGCCGTCTACCAGAAGAATCTCTCTGCGCAACATCAGCTCGGGCGTTTCCAGGTAGGGGTCTCCGCAAGCCGATGGCGCTGAAGCGAGCCCGAGGCGATAGGGCCAAGGCGCTGACCAAAACTTGCCCTCTGGGCGCCATCCGCCTAGAGGATCGGAGCCGGAGAAAACTGCCGTGCCACTACTCTCCGCCTCGATGACGACGACAGCCGATGTTTTGTCGCGGCAGGCGAATGACACGCTTGAACGATAAATTCCGGCCGCCAAGACGAGTCGGGCCGACTTGCCTTCGGCTTGAGCTGCGAAGGCCGCAGCCAGCTTCTCCTCGAAATCTCTGGGCTGCTCCGACGAGACGGGGAGAGTCAAATCGAAGGGACCTTCAGAGCTTGCCGCCGCGCGCGCGATCGGAAAATCGGGACCGGCGGGTGGGGCGGTCGGCTGATCGGCAGCTTGCTGCCGACGATCCATGCTGCTCATTGCGCTCCTTCTGCTGGGCGAGTCTTCCACGTTTACTGAGAAAGCCTGCGACAGGTCAAGACCGAAGCACCGATTGTAGAGCTCAAAGTCCCGGGCAAACCGCTTGGCCACCAACAGTCTGAGTTCAGGGGTGAAGAGTCTATTGGCGGTTGGGAAGTGGGGAAGTTCGGCCAGCTCGGCGGGCAGGATGTTGTGGAAAGGCTTGTTGCCCAGTGAGCCGCTATAGTCCGTGGTATTGACGGCTCTCAATTCACCGAAATTCCAGCCGCGGCGCTCACCAAGAGTCCTGATGACGTCGCCCATGTTCTCAAAATTTCCGATGAAGTGGAAATTTGAAAGATCGCGGCTGAAGAAGGTGCATTGTGGTCGCCAATGATAGTTGAGGTCAATATCGTCGGTATCGGCTATGTAATGGATAAATTCGTCGAAGGTGACTGACCGTGCGAAATCCGGAGCAGTCTGCTTCTTGTGGTAGACATGGAGGATCACTTCGCGTACGCCATCCGTCGCAGCCGGGGCGTGGCGCATGGGCTGAACGAAAAGATTGGCGAAGGCGCTGGCGAGACGTTCAAATGGATCGCGTAGAACGGTAAAGGCGAAATATCGTGGATCCTCGAGATGCGTGACCTCAGCCAGATGAAATCCGGAGTTGGGCTGGCGTGTGAAGACATGCGCATCTTGATGAGATGCGCGAAAAGTCTCGGCTGATGAGCTATTCAGAACCATCGCGGTTTTCAGGAAAGTGCACGCATTCTTGGGTATCCAGCAATAAATGGTACCGTCACGATGGTCTGCCAGATAGGCGCTTTCGATCCAGCCTGCGAAAGCGTCTGCGGCTTTCTGCTGATTTCCGAGGTGCTGCCAGACATTGCCGAGCTCCAGGTATACTTCTTCGCCGTAGGCGTGCCCGCCGGCCGCTTCGCGCAATTGAATGGCGGTTTGATACGCCGCGCATGCCTCGTGGTGGCGGCGCAGCCAGCGCAGGACCCGGGCTCTGGCCAGTGCCAAGGAGAGGGATGGACAACCCGCCAGATCCAGTGCCGTATTGTAGGCAGCAAGGCTCTCTTCAAGAGAACCTTGATCCTTCAGTGCATCCCCAAGACTCTGGTAAGCACTGGCAGAGGCTGAATGCAGGCGAATGATTCGATGCAGCGTATCGACCGCTTCTGAGAGAAAGCCATATTTTGCGAGCGCACGCGCGAAACGCAGCGGGTTAGCTGAGGAGGAGTGCGATGGCGCGACGGTGCGGCGCAAGTCACTGAGGTTTTTCACCAACAAGCCGGAACGGGCGAGGGAGGATGCGACGCCTAGGACAGCAGCCAAGCCAAGTCTTCCGCTGACTTCGCCGAGTCCATCCCCAAGCGGTAGGCGGTCTGAAGGGCATTTTCCATGTACATGTTCAGCGGGCGCTTCTGACTCAACGACAGATAGAGGCCGAGTGCCGTCTGGTAATCGCCCTCCCGGTACAGGCGGTTGGCCGTCTTCAGGCTGACGCCGTGATCACCGAGGCGGCGGACGACACTGTACACCGTTTCCGAGATCGCCAGAGCGTCGATGGTCAGATCGGCGGTGCCGCCACCTTCGAGTTCGAGCACTTCCAACTGGACGCGGAAGGCTGCGTGCGGCCGGGCGAACTGCTTGCGCAGCGTAATCGTCCGTGGCTGTCCGGGCAGCAGCCTTGTCCTCTGGTGGGCGGCCTCGAACGCCGTGTCGCCATGGCGTGCAAGTGAGCACTGTACCGTCATTGCGCGGTTCGACATGAGGGTGAACCGCGCTGCGTATGTCGCTCCGGCGGTTGCCTGGGGCCGCTCAAGGATGGCGTGCCACTGCCGCTGGGCCGCATCGGAATGGGTGTAGCGCCATTGGTTGGCTGCCGTCTGTCGGAAGAAGCGTCCGGGGACGATGCGCAGAAGACGATGCGGCGAGCCGGTCTGGGCTCCATGGGGAACCGCCGGACTTGCTTCTGGCTGTCCGGAGACAGCGATCGTCGTCTTCGCCGCCTCGCCGGAGCCGACCTTCAGTACCTTGCGCACGGCTGCGATGAGGCTCTGATCATCGATCGGATCACGGAAAGCCAGCAGGTTGCCCCAGCCCTTGGCTTCCGCCAACTCGCAGGGATAACGGGTGAGTCGATTCCAGTCGTGCCGAATGCCATAACGGACGATCGGGTGCCACTCGCTGACATAGACGGAGTACCCTTTGTCAAGCAGAAAGCGCGCCAGATCGTGGAAGGTGTAACCCAGCGGCACGGTCTTGGTATCTTCAAACTCGCATTCGATCACGGCGGGTCTCGTCCGCGCCCACGGGAAACCCTCCAGGACAAACAGGTCGTGCCCCTCGGTATCTATCTTCAGGAAGTCGACGGCGGGCAGTTCCTGGTCCTCGAAGTACTCGCCCAGAGTCGTTGTGTCGACCCGCTGCGCTTCGACGTGGCTTTCATGAAAGGCCGACAAGCCGCTGATGCCACTGCTCTGTTCCGAACGGTAGAAAGAGACGCCCTTTTGCGACCGGTTGCTGACGCAGCGAGTATCGAGGGTCAGCAGCCCCTTGTTCGCGCTGGTCGAGAGGCGCTCAAGCAGTTTGCGACGGTTCTCCTCGTCTGGCTCGAAGGCGAAGATGCGCCACCCCTTCTTGAGAAAAGGTGCATGTGCCCATCCGTGGTGGGCGCCCACGTCGATCATCAGTCGCCCGTGCAATACGGTTGAGAATAGTTCGGCAATACAGTCCGTCTCGTCGTAGTGAGCCAACTGGCGGCGCTCGAACGGACCGACCACCGGCGCAACAGCTGAATGTCCGGTAGCGAGCGTGCTCTGGATGAACTTGCGAAATTCCTGTTGCACGCCGCTTTTCGACATCCTTGCCCGTACGTGGTTGCGTCCCTTCGTTCCCAACTCCCGTCGTTTTTCCGGGTGATTCAATAGTACTTCGACGGCCGCTCTCAGTTCGGCAGGGTCTTGCCGTACCACGAGCTGAGCACAACCCGCCTGCTCGAGGTAGCGGATCGTTGCCGCCTCCAAGGGGCCGTATGCCAAAACGGGCGTGCCAGAGGCGAGACATTCGGGCAGCTTGTTGGCGAGCGAGAGGCCAATATACGAGAGGCTCTTGGCGTCGAAGTTGTAGGCGATCAGCAATGCATCCGCCTCGCAAAGGCAGCGCCGGTAGGCGCTCACCTCGACCAGATTCGTCACCACGACTGCCGGCAGCTGTCCGATGTCGCTCTCGGCCTTCGCCCGACACCAGTCCATGGTGTGGACTTCGAAACGCACGGGGTAATCTGCGCTCAGTTCGGAGACCACGTTGGCGACGTCGCGGACGCTCGAGTAGGTCATGTCATCTGCCAGTGCGCCCATGTATCGAATCACGAAGGGCGCCGCTGCCGCAACTGGCGGTCGAGATTGCGGGTCCCTGGACGGGAATTCGGACGGATCAGCACCGTTGGCCAAGGGCAGCCAGTCGCCGCCGTACCGCTGATGGTATGCATCAGACATCGCCTGGCAGATGCTCAGACGCAGGCTCGCGCTGTCGAGCAAACTGCGCAATGCTTGGTCGAGACGCAAGAACCTAGCCGGGTCCGTCAGGCGCAGACGTTCTGGCCAGTCGTCCATCATGTGAACGACCAATGGCCGAGGGAACTCACGGCGCACGCGGTCCACGGCGTCAAACAGAAGCTCCGACTCGATCGGTCGGAAATAGATCACTTCCGGATCAAAGAGCCGGATCGCCGCAATCACCTCTTCCAGCGATGGCTGGGCAGCCTGACTTTCTGCGATCGACTGCCCAAGACGAATCAGGCGCAGGCTGGAACTCCGACCACCCGTTTCCCATATCTGCAGGAATCGCGACTCCGGCCAGTCGCCGAGAAAAGTCTGCTTCAGTTGTCCGGTTGCCGAACAGTGACCGACTGGCGTGCTGTCGACCATGAGGAGCCTTGGCCCCGGCTCCGCCGTTTCGTCTCCCGACGATGGCCGCGCAGGCTGCTGCATGGCCAGTTCAGTGCCAAGATCGGCCCGTCTGAAGAGTTCCAGACGTCCGCCGACGGTGCAGTTGACGATTTCCCGACCATCCTTTTCGTAGGCCGCTTTCGCGACGACGTACATCTTCTCCATGTTCGCGGTATCGGCCGCCTGCCAGTCCTTGCCCTTGAAGTAGCGTGGGTCAAAATGGTTCTCGTCGTCTTCGGTCTGGCTGATGAGTGTGCCCTCACCGATCCCTTTGGGCTGGACGTAGGAATGATCAAATCCGATCAGTATGACCTTGCGGTAACCGATGGCATAGGCCAGCTGCAGGTTGAAGAAGCTCACCGTCGAGCGCCACGAAGCATCCTCGACGAAATCGAGGCCGAAGTCCGGCTTGACGGTCGCGTTGACGAAGAAAGTGTCATCCGATTCGTTGAAGTGGTTCCCGAGCCAGAACGGGACAACCTTTTTCGTCGGCAAAGAATTGAAGTCGATGGCGCCCTGCCGGGCGACCAGATCGTTCACCACTGTCAGGATGGTCGCCGAACGTCGGAGATCGGAACTGAGAACCGCAAAATTGGAGATGATCGTATCGACGCTGGCCAGCAGCGAGAGGTCGCTTCTGCGCAGGCTTGGTCCATTGCCAACAATGACACAAATGTCGCCGCGCCGCTCACGTCGGAAGCGTGCCAGCGCATCGGCAGAGCGTCTCAACTGCCTTTCATGCCAGTCACGCAGGAAATAGCGGTCGAAATTATCCGGGACATGGTAGGCGCGATAAGCCAAACCGTCGCTCGTCGTTGCATCGAATATGTTCCAGGCGACTCGTTCGCGAGCCTTCGGGTCGGCAGCAGACTCGCTGACGATCTCGAGGTCGGACTGCTGGAAATAGATGCGCTTCTTCTCAGGGTGGTTGCGTTGCAGATAACGCCAGGTCTCGACCATCTCCGGTGCGTCGGCAGTCGACAGCCGGCGCAGCATCTCCTGTGACACGACTTCATCGATCACGCGCCGAATCGCCGTCGACTTGGCCTCTGGATCGATGCTGGCGGCGTGGTTCACCACACCATCCTGGCTGGAGCAGAGATAGTCGGCAAAGCGATCGAGCCATTTCCAGTGCACGTAGCCAAAATAGCGGTCACAGACCTTGCAGTGCTCGCGCAGGCTCAGGTCGCGTCGGGAGCTGGTCTTCATGCCACCCCACCAACGGTGATGAGCCAGGACTCGCGGCAGGTAACGCCACTTGTACCCCTTCGCGGCCATGCGTACCCACAGCTCGTAGTCCATGCAGTACTCGAATTCCTCCGATGGCCCGCCGATTGCCTCGAATACGCGACGGCGCCAGAAGACTCCCGGCTGGACAATCCCGACCTGATACTCGAAGGAGGCTAGCAGTTTCTCCGACGCCTGGTTGACGAAGCCCTTGCGGAGGAACTTGCCGTCGGCGTCAACGAAGTTGACGTCGCCATAGACGATGTCTACATCGGGGTTTTCTTCAAAGCTTTCGATCACGGAAGCGAGGACGAGGTTGTCGGGGAAAAGGTCGTCCGAGTTGAGCCAGCAGAGAATGTCGCCCGTTGACCGCGAAAAGCCCTTGCCGATGCCGTCAGACTGGCCTCGATCGGGCTCGGCGATGACGGTGACACCGGATGCGCTCAGCGCAATCCCGGTACTGCCATCGGTTGAGCCGGGGTCAACGACGATGTGTTCGAAGTCTGCGCGTACCTGGCATTGCACCGAGGCGAGGTTGGCGGGTAGAAACTGCGCCTGGTTGAAGGATGGGGTAATGATCGATACTTTCATGGGTCAAAAGCCACTCTGCCACAGTTCGGGACGAAACGGTTTGATGTGCATCGGACGCAGGTTCTGGTTGGAATCCTTGAGGCGACGATTGACGAAAACGACATCCGCCTGCCACAGGCAGTCCTGGTAATAACAAAGATCGCAGATGTCCCAGAGATCAAAACCCGCTTCGTGGAGCACGATCGCTCGCTCCATGAATTTGTCCACGGTCATTTCAATGACGACAGCTGCTGTCTGAGAGAGCACCGCCGCAGCTCCGCGCAGAATCGCACTCGGGACGTCCGGTCCTTCGACATCGATCTTGAGCAGCAGCGCGCCAGGGCGAGGATGGTCGCGGAAGTAGCCGTCGAGGGTCAGAGTCCGGACCGTGCGTGAGGACGCCGTCGGCGCGCGTACGATGTAACTATGGGAGATTTCGTCGCCACGCGTCTTCTTCTCGGTGTGCAGGGTGAGTTCGCCATCGAAGTCGGAAACCGCGGCTTCAACCAGTGTGTGCGATATGTTGCAATAGTTCTTGCGAATGAAAGGGTAGTACTCCTCAACTGGCTCGAAGAGCACATGCGGCAGGTTCGGAAAAACGGCCATGAGGGCCGGGGTGGAGTGTTGAACGCCCACGTCGACCACGGTCGTCAGGCCGATGCCCAAACCCTTCAGTGTCGTCAGACTGTCCAGAATCTTTGCCGCGCGCATCAGCTTTGCCCTCGCGAAATTCCTACGCTGTAACCAGGTAACCGACCCAGCCGCGGTCAATCTTCAGCATCTCGAGACTGCTGGCCCCGAACTCGCGCAAGACAGCTTCCATGCCCTTGTTCGAGAAATGGGTGCAATGTGCGTGCGGATATTCGAGCGGATGGCCTGGCCGTGAGCTGTCGTCGTGCAGGTGTCGCCACCAAGCACGATTGAAGAACGGCACCGACAGGTAGACGCTTGCCCCAGCCAGTCTTGCCGCGCGCAACATATCCTGAATCAGGGCTCGTGGCTGGTGAATATGTTCCAGGACGCTGATACAGGTCAGAACGGAGAACTCTGCAGTCTGCTCCGGCTGCCAGAGGCCGCAGCGCAGGTCAAGCCCGTACTGCTCGCGACCGTAGGCACAGGCTTCGGCATCGAGGTCGTAACCGATACCCGGGATGCCACGCCGCTGGGCCGCCAGCAATAGCGAGCCAATGCCACAGCCAATATCCACTATCGGTCCGTTTGCCTGGCGTGAACTGAATTCGTCAAGCAGCGTGGCAGACCAGGCCAGGTTACGTTCGAGGACCTGTTGGTGCCATTGAACCTGTGTTGGCGGGTTGACCATCGGCCGGGAAAATGGACTGCTGAAGGACTCGCACTCCATGCAGTAATAGAGATCAACGCTGCCGCCGACCTTGATCGGGAGCCTTTTCACCCACGCCATGTGCGGCGAAGCGCAAACGGGGCACGCTGCCGGCATGGGGATGGCGGTAGATGTCGTCGCCATCGCATCAGGCCAGTGGTCTGAGGGCGACGCTGAGCATGGTCGCGAATTGCGAAACATAGGGAGCGCCGTTCTTCAGCGGGTCACCATCGGCCAGCGCGTTATAAATCATGTAGCGCACCTTTGGCTGCTCGATGAACGTCGTGTAGTTGCCATCGAACTCCCAGCGGTCGTAGTAGGGCGGCGGTACTTCGAGCCTGGCCTGCTTGCTGAAGTAATGCCACTTGGCCGCGCGGTCGCTGCGCGGATAGATGTCGATCGAGTGAGCGGAACGGCCTCCCGGGCGCAGTATCCGCTTGATCTCCGAAACGACAGTCGGCATCGTGCGATCGTCAAGATGTTCGAGTACGGAAATCGAAAAGACAAGATCAAAAAAGTCGTCGGAAATGGCCTGGTTGCCGTCCCCGAGCAGACCGTCGATGTACGTGGCGCCGAGTTGGCGACGTTCCTCGACGGCGGAGAGGAAGCGGGTTTCATCCTTGCCTACGCCGAGATAGTTGTTGGATTTGTCGATATACCAGTATTCCACGCCAATCTTCGACATCTGGTTGGCGAAGAACGTGTCGTAGCCGCAACCCACTTCGAGGATTCTTTTCGCGCCGGTCGAGCGAATCAGGTCATAGATGAAAAGAGTGCCATATTCCTTCAAAGACCAGTCTCTGGGGTAAGCAAACTGAAACTGCGGGAACTTGCGCTTCAGTTCCAAGTAGTGCGCGTAATAGCCGAGTTGGTACATACGGGGAAGACCTCATTGAATGGTTCGTTCAAGGTTTCGGGAAAGCCAGAGCGGAGACAGACTCACTCTGGCATCTTCTGTTCACTGTCGCTTCGCTCTCGGTGAAACAGGCCGCCGGGCGGGCGGCTCGGAGGCAGCCGGCATTTGGGGGAGCAGCAGGCATGTGCATTGTCTCGACGCGCAATCAGAGGTTGGGAGTTCGCTGCCAGATTGCAAGCCCAGGCGTAAACCACGAAACAAATTCCAGATTGATGAGATTGCCCCCGTGGCGAGCTTGCAGGAGTTTCAGGAAGCCGTTCACCCGTGGATCCTCACCGTCGTCCGCGATCCGATAAGTGTTGTCGAAAATCACGAGTGCATCGCCGGACAGTTTCGGCAACAGGGCCTCGAATTCGCGCTCGATATCCCGGAGGAGGTGGGATGCGTCGAGAAAGGCGACGCGAATATCGTCGTTGATGCTTTCCAGTACCTGCGGCAGCAGTCGGATACTATCGCCGATGTGCAACTCCACCCGGCCGTCCACACCCGCAGCGCTGAGGTTGTGCTGGGCCTTGAGGGCATTGTCGGGCTCGATTTCGAACGTGATGACACGGCCCTCGCAGCCGCTGTCGATCAGCGCTTGCGCGAGCGCAATGGTGGAGCAACCCCAGTTCGTGCCCGTCTCGACGATGATCTCGGTTCGATTTCGGTCAAGATGAGACAACAGCAGGTGGTAGATCAGGCACCAGCCGGGATAGCCAATGCTGGCACCCGTCTTCTGACGGGCCTGCTCAAGGCTGACCACATCTGTCTCGAGCAGGGCAAGTTGTCGGTTGGGCAGTTGCGACCGCTGGTAATCGAAACGGCGATGGTGGATGGGAGTCTTCATCGCCTTGCCTGCATGAAGAAGAACCCACGGCCCAACCCCTCGGCGGCTGATCCTCGACCGGTGTCTTGCGTGTACGGCGGCAAGGTACGCGCCGGTACTCGCAGCGCAGGCAGCACCTTCCCACACGGGGCGACGACCGATTGGGCTTCCAGCCGCCCCAGCTCTTTCCTTCTCACCGCGCGAATCTTAACAAAGAATCGGCCCGCTTGAGACGCCCGTCGACCTGGTTCCGCATGGGTTCAATCCGGATCATGCAGACAGCCGCCAATTCCGCCATCGAGGCTCAGGCAGGCGCCATGAAGGAAGTCCATCCCGCCGTTGGCGATCGCCAGGGCAAGGCGGGCGACCTCGGTGGGCTGGCCGATTCGCAGCTGGGGATGATGGCTTAAAAGCTGACGGTAAGCTTCGGAGTTGCCTACGAAACCAGCCCTGAGCATGTCGGTTTCCACTGCGGCGGGTTCGATTGCGTTGACGCGGACGCGCGGACCCAGGTCAACGGCGAGGGCGCGAGTCATCCCGGCCAGTGCCGCCTTGCTGGTCGCGTAGGCGACGAAGTTCTTCTTGGTGAGGCGTGCGTGGATGCTCCCGACATTGATGACGCTGCCCTTGACGGCTTCGAGTTCTGGCAGGAGCGCCTGGGTGAGCAGAAACGGGGCCAGCAGATTGACGTCGAGAGTGGTCCGCCAGTCCTCCCTGCGCAGGCTGTCGGCACCACCCAGGATCTGGATCGCCGCGTTGTTGATGAGCACGTTGAGGCCTCGGCCGTGCAGGGCCTCGCGCACTGCACCGACGATGCAGTCGGCGCAGGCTTGGTCGTTGACCAGAGAGATCAGGTCTGCCGCCAGGTAGAAGTCGCAATCCATGCCTTCCGGCTTTCCGGTGCAGTCGCTGGCGATGACGCGGAATCCGGCGGACCAGAAAACTTCCACCAGCGCACGGCCGATGCCGCCTGCAGCGCCAGTGATCAGCGCTGTCCTGGTGCTCGCTGCCGGCACGGGCTCGTCTCAAGGGGCATGTTCAAGAGCGTTGCTCCTGCCACTGGGCTTCTCCCGACGCTGCCGCGAGGTGCCTGGTCAACTCTCGCCACGCGGTGATACCCCGAGAAACTCCATCAGCTTGACGATCGCCGTTTCGCTGCCGCGCGTGACAGCTTCGACGGTGTTGGAAGCATTGTGGGAGCCAAATATCACTCGCGAGTGGTTCCGCAACGGCGAGTCGATTGGCAGTGGCTCAACTTCAAACACATCCAGAGCTGCGGAATAGACCTTGCCGGATGCCAGTGCGGACTCCAGAGCTGCTTGGTCGATCACCTGGCCGCGGCTGACATTGACGATGCGCACGCCGGCTTTTGCATGCGCCAGAGAATTGGCGTTGATGATGTTGCGGCTGCTGGGTGTCAGTGAACAGGTAAGCACGATGTAGTCGGCTTCATCGAGGCGCGTGGGCCAGTCGGCACGTTCCACACTGGGCAGTTCGGGCACCGGGCCGACAAAAGGGTCATAAGCAACGACCTGGATCCCGGACGCGAGCAGGCGCCGGGCGGTGTTCTTGCCAATGTCACCGAAGCCGACCAGAGCCGCTGTTTTTCCGGCGAGCGAGATTCCTGTGGGTTTTGGCCATCCGCCCTGACGGACGCCGTCGTCAATATGGAAGCTCTCGCGTGCCAAGGCAATCACGTATCCCATCGCCGTATCGCCTACCTCGGCACCAAAAAGCCCGGGTGTGTTGGTGATCGGAATGCCAAGATCGGCACAGGCAGCAAAGTCGATGTTGTCCACGCCAACTCCCCACTTCACTGCGGCCTTCAGTCTACCGGCCTTGCCAGCTTCGAGAACACGGCGGGTGGCCGGGTCGTCGCCAATGATCCAGCCGTCGTGTTGCGGCAGGATGTTGATGAGTTCGTCTTCGGAGAGTGATTGCACTACCGCCGGCGCAGTTGCCTGCGCTGAGTATCTTTCCAGGGTAGGGTAGAAGCGATCCATGAGGCCAAGCATCAACGGGCAGGTGACGAGGATTTTCATTGAGTGGTTCCTTTTGTGTCGGAGTGGTAGCGGGCGGCGATGACAGCAAAATCCCAGTCCTGCTGGTCGTCGATGTCGATTGATTCGAAACGCGGGCTTTCATACATCATGGGCTGCTTGCCGATGCGCGCTTTGGTCCGGGCGAAGCTTTCGCGTGTGAAGAGGTAGAGATTGGAATTCTCCTCGAACCAGGGTTCGAGATCCTGGGTTCGGATGAGGTTGTCGGGGTCGTGGTTAACCGGTGTGCAGTCCGCGTGGTAAAAGCGCGTCTGAATCCGGTCTACAGTAAACAAGGAGTCGGTCGCACCCGCGGTCCGAGCGTCCTCAAACAGCCTGATGGCGCCGCGAATGGTTTCCACACTCAGCAATGGGTTGGTGGTGTGAGTCATCAGGTAGATATCGGCGGGGATGTTGGCAACATCATCCGCCAGTACCAGATTCATGCTGACGAGATCGCCGCAGATCTCGGCCCTGCGGTCTCGAATGAGGACGCGGTCGGTATCGACCAAACCGTTCCTGGCCAGGATCCCGCGGGCGTCGGTGTTGATGACGATCCTGTCGATCTCTTCGACCGCAAGCAGCGTATCGAGTATCCAGCGGAAGAGCGGTCTGCCGCAGAAATCCCGGAAATTCTTGCCTTGGACGCGCTCGCTGTTCGCCTTCATGGGAAGCAGGGCAACGATGTAGGGTTTCTTGCTCATGAGGAGTTTGCGATTGGTCATCAATGGGGGAAGAAGTATTTCTCTTTCTCGGCGTGCGAGAGTTTACGGTGTTGGTGGTTGCCTTTCCAGGAACCCAGGTACTGATTCCAGCGATAGCTGACGATGTCCATGAGACTGCTCTGGCTGGCACCCTCGCGTCGGGCGGATTGCAGATCCTTGCAGACGCTGGTGACGATGTATCGCAGGACATCGAAGAGATTGACATGCACCTGCGGCATGATCTTCTGCAGGGCGATGGCCTCTCGCTCGAACCGGCGCCGAACCTGCGGCCAACTCTCGCTGTGGTGGTGTACGACGCTTGCTCCGGCGACGTAGGCCGTCTTGCCGCCGGTCCGGACCAGGCGCTGGGCCAGTTCCATGTCTTCGAGGCCGGTCAGTTCTTCGTCGAACCGGTGCTGGTCCCAAGCCGCACGTGACAGCGCTGAATTCGCGTTGTTGCAAAAGAAGCCATCCTGAGGAATGCGTGAGTGTTCGGGGTAGTACTTGGCGAAGATCCGGCGCTCGCTGTAGTGGCTATCCGGGCTGCCGACCTGTCGACCATAAGTGTAGTCGGCCGCGCCGTCGAGAATCGGCTGACAGAGTTGCTGCAGCCAGCCTGTGCCCGTGGGAACACAGTGGCCGCTGATCAGGACGAGAATCTCGCCGTTTGCCGCTTCGCAACCCATGTTGAGCGAGCGGCCAAAGGAGAACTGGTCACGCGAGATGTGGTGGATGCGGCAGCCGTAGCGCTCGGCGATGGCGAGCGTGCCGTCGGTCGAGCCCGAATCGACGAGGATCACCTCCGGCTCGATGCCGTCGGTTTGCTGGCTGGCGATGCTTTGCAACAAGGATTCGAGATGCGTGGCCTCATTCAGCGTGCGGATGATGATGCTGGCCTGAACGTTGCCGAGATTGATGACCCTGGGGTTGAGAAGCAGGCTGAACCCGGGGCGCGTGCGCTGATGAACCAGGCGGATCTCGTCGGGGTCGACGGCGTTGATGGCGAACATGTCCCAGTGCACGGCTACCACCTGTTTCGCCCCGATCTCGTTGCCCATCTGGAAGGCTTCGCGCACGGACATGTTGCCGATGATGCCGCGGCGACCCCGAAAGAAGTTGTGCTCGTTGACTGGCAGGAACGCGGTGTCAATGGGTCCGTTGGCCACCAGGATGTCGATGATCTCCTGCCGGGCCGAGGTGTCCCCGGCAAGATAGATTCGCTGTCCGGCATAGTCGAGAAGGTATCCGACACAGTTGAGGTTGCCCTCGGCATCACGCGTGACTTCAGGATGAGCCGCGGGAATCGCCAGAATGCGGAGGTCTGGTGCAAGCTCGAGCCAAGTTTCGCTGGCCATACTGATGCGCTCGGCGGCAACTCCCCAGCCGATGAGGGCGCCAACGACCGGGGACGGGCCGACAAACCGGGCATGCGGCGAGGATTTGGCCAGTTTGGGCAGAGTGTGCGGGTCACAGTGGTCGATATGCGCGTGCGTGATCAGTACCCAGTCCGCATCGGTGACGCTCTCCGGCTGACGAGGAATTGGTATCTGACGAGCCAGATCGGGGGCGTCCATCTCCTGGACCGAGTTCGAGAGATAGGGATCGAGGTACAGCGTGGCCTGAGCAAAGGACAAACGGCAACCGGACTGTCCCAGCATCTCGACGGGAATACGCATGCCCCTGGTCATTGCTGCAACCCGAATACCTGCCGGTAGTCTGCCTTCTCGAAGACGCTGCAGGCGCCGCCGACTGTGGCATCGATGATGCGGCGCCCGTCCTTTTCGTACTCGACGCGGGCGATGCTGTAGGACTCTTCGGAGCGGGCGAGGTCCGGGTTGTCCCAGGTGTGACCAGCGAAATAGTCGGGGCTGAAATGGTTGGGGTCTGTGCCGTCCAGACGATGCGCTTCGTTGGGGGCGCCAGTGAAGTGGTACCGATGATCCATGCCGATGATGACGACCTCCTTGAACCCCAGATGGTAGGCGACCTGCAGCGCCGCGTAGGTAACCGTCCAGCCCTCGTGGATACCCCGGGAAATGTCGCCACAGAAACGTGCGGGTGGACTCCTCGTCTCGATGTGGTAGGTCAGAGCATCCTCCGGAAGGAGACCGGCGCTGCGCTGGCTGATCATCTTGACGCAGGTCATGGCCTTGATTTCCGCCACCGACTGCGCGATCACCCTTTCGTTGACCGCTACGTAGTAGCGGGGGTAGAAGGCGAACTTCCGGATGCCCAGGAAGATCTTGTTGACCCCAATGGCAATCTCGCGCTGCAGGAAAGCGAGGCGCATGAGATTGAGCGACGGGCCGTTGGCGACCAGCACCACACGCTGGTTGCAGTGGCGGTTCTGCAGGCGGCGAAGTCTTGTCTCGCCAGTCATTGAACGTCCGCCAACCGCTTGCGGCCGACGGCCGTGCGTGAAATCGCTCCAAGGTACTCGAGGTTGGGGGCTTGCTGGAGATCGTGATCGATGAACTGCTGCACCCCCGGCCACTCTTTTGCGTTGTAGTCATCGAAGATGACGTAACCACCCGGTTGCAGGAGTGGAAAGTAGGTGTAAAAGTCGCCCTTAACACCCTCGTAGCTATGATCGCCGTCAATGACGATCAGGTTGATCGGCAGTTCCTGGGCCAGGGAAACCGCTACTGGATCAGTGCTGTAGTGCTTGATCAGCTGGAAGTCCCCTGCAGGTACATTCGCCAGTTGCATGTTGCGCAGAAAGGTCAGATCATTCACCGGCTGATTCAGAACGGCATCATGGGCTTGTCCATAGAATCCGTCGAATGGGTCGAGGCCGACAATGCGGACTTCGCGATAGCGAGTGGTCGCGTGGTTGTACAGGATGGCCAGACTGACTCCATAGAGGGCACCGATTTCCAGGATGCAGATCTTCTCGCCAGCGATGCACTCGGCGACCAACTGGCGGGCGATGGCGTCCTCAATCGTCGTGGCAAGACGGCCGACGCAGTTGCGTTCGATCTGGAGGACCTTTGTACCGAGATAGTCAATATAGCCCGGCTTGAGTCCTGAACGCTTCAGGCTGCGTTCGGCGAAATGGAGCAGCGATTTGTTCAGCGCGGGAGTCAGCGTCCGATTGTGCACGTATGGGTTGGGGTTCTTGGCCTTGAGGTCGGCCTCGACGGCCGCGGTGACTTCTTCCGTGACCTTCCTGGTCAGTCCGTCAATCGCCCGAACAAGAGATGGCGCTGCCACAATGGCGTTCTGGGGCATGGCGGATCTTGACGCGGTCGATTCTGAGAGGCCAGTCCCCAGCAAACCAAGTTGAGCGAGCTGCTCGCCGGCTCGCGCTCTTGTCGCCAGACGAACTTCGCCCGCGGGACTCCCGGTCGCGATGGCGCTCTCGAAGTGCCCGAAGGCACGTGCTTGCTGTCCGGCCAGGGCCGCGGCCCGAGCCAGACTGTTATGCACGCCAGCCACCAGTATCTGAGTGACCAGTTTCTTTCCGCAGCCCCAATCGACGGCGAGGCGGGTGAGTTGTCGTGCGGCGGCCGTGTCGTTGGTCTGCAGATGAGCAGCGGCGGCCAGCAGGGCAAGCTTGGCGCGGTCAGGATGATGTTGCAGCGTTTCGCGGTCGATCCTGGCAAGGTTTTCCCAGTCGCCAAACTGCCACTGCGTGCGGGCTCGCTCGAGCAAATTCTCGTCGTAAGGCACACAAAGTGAGTCAGTTGCTACCCCTTCGGTTGGACGGTTCGTGCGGCCCGGTTGTTGCACACTTGCCGTCGGTCCAGGCTCGACCTGCTTCGGCTTGCGCGTCGAGGCGCGCGCGCTGCTGCCCCGGGTTGTCGCGTCGGCGCGGGTTATGGCCTCGGTGCGCGTTGCCTTCTCTTCGATGCTTCCGTTCATGGTGCTGAATCCCTCGAAGGCTCACTGTGCCGAGCACGACCCCTCTGTCGACCGCGAAGCACGGCCGGCTGGTCATCCCCTTGCGGGCGGGCCGAAACCGTCATCGTCTTCACAGGCCGGGTTCCCGTAGGAGGACGTCCTTGATCAGATCAATTTGTGCCTCGGCTCGGAGCAGCTCCTCGTGCATGAGTTGCTGACGCGCCGAGAGTTCTGCATCTGATGCTCGCTGGCTCTCCATCTGTTGCTGCAGCGAGGCGATTTGGTTCTGCCGTTCCGCTGCTAGCTTCGCCTCGTCGTCGCGGGCTTGTGCAAGCGCCTTGACTTCCTTTTCCAGTTGCCCAAGTTGTTCTGTGAGCACCGATTGTTGCTGCTCAAGCGCCTGCTTGGCACGGACCAGTGCTTCCATCTGGGTCAGTCTCTCTGCTGCCAGTGTGCCCTGTTCGTTGCGCGCGGCGGTGAGGACCTGAACCTCCTTCTCGAGCTCGTCGCGGCGAGCGGTCATGGCCGACAGCTGCTTCTGGAACTCCTCGGACGCCTGGGTCAGTGCCTCGACCTGCGCCAGTCGCTCCGCTGCCAGTGTGGTCTGTTCGTTGCGCGCGGCAGTGAGGGCCTGGACCGCTTTCTCGAGCTCGCCGTGACGAGCGGTCATGGCCGACAGCTGCTTCTGGAACTCCTCGGACGCCTGGGTCTGTGCCTCGACCTGCGCCAGTCGTTCGGCTGCCAGAGTGGTCTGTTCGTTGCGCGCGGCAGTGAGGGCCTGGACCGCTTTCTCGAGCTCGCCGTGACGAGCGGTCATGGCCGACAGCTGCTTCTGGAACTCCTCGGACGCCTGGGTCTGTGCCTCGACCTGCGCCAGTCGTTCGGCTGCCAGAGTGGTCTGTTCGTTGCGCGCGGCAGTGAGGGCCTGGACCGCTTTCTCGAGCTCGCCGTGACGAGCGGTCATGGCCGACAGCTGCTTCTGGAACTCCTCGGACGCCTGGGTCTGTGCCTCGACCTGCGCCAGTCGTTCGGCTGCCAGAGTGATCTGTTCGTTGCGCGCGGCAGTGAGGGCCTGGACCGCTTTCTCGAGCTCGTCGTGGCGAGCGGTCATGGCCGACTGCTGCTTCTGGAACTCCTCAGACGCGCGGGTTAGTGCCTCGACCTGCGCCAGTCGCTCCGCTGCCAGTTTGGCCTGTTCGTTGCGCGCGACGGTGAGGGCCTGGACCTCTTTCTCGAGCTCTCCGTGGCGAGCGGTCATTGCCGACTGCTGCTTCTGGAACTCGTCGGTCGCCTGGGTCAGGGCGTCGACCTGCGCCAGTCGCTCCGCTGCCAGTGTGGCCTGCTCGTTGCGCGCGGCGGTGAGGGCCTGGACCTCTTTCTCGAGCGCGTCGTGGCGAGCGATCATGGCCGACTGCTGCTTCTGGAACTCCTCAGACGCGCGGGTCAGTGCCTCGACTTGCGCCAGTCGTTCCGCTGCCAGCCCGGCGTGCTCGTCTCGGGCTTGGACCAGATGTGCGAGTTGACCGGCCTGCCGGGAAAGTTGTGACTCCAAGGCGATCTTCCAGTCGCGCACGTAGAGTGCGAGGCCAACAGCGGGATGTCGCTCCGGTTCGACGGTAAGCAAGCGATATCCCTTCCCTGCGAGCAGTGCGTCCACTTCATCCTTGCTCGCGCCGCTGGCGGGCAAGAGCGAGCCATCGATAACGACCCGGGCGATCACGACATCCCAGCTGGCCAGGCTCGCCTGACCGCCGGACAGGATCCGCGCTGCCGGAAGACAGTCGATGACTGCCCAGTTGAAGCTGTCCGTCGGCAGGCCGACGGTCTCCGCTAGGTGATCGATGGTGATTGCCTGCACGCGTCGCGATTCGCGTCGTCGGAGATTGCGCCACAAACCAGTCAACCTCTCCGGTTCAACCATGCCACTTTCGTTCTGGCTGGAAGCCAGGTGGAACTCCCGCTCATCGTCCGCATCGGCGAGTAGCCCGGTATGTGCTTTCCAAGCATCAGTGGTGAGGACAGCCGCCGCCAAGCGCGCAGCAAGGTTTTCGTCGGCCTCGACGAACAACGCAACCGCGGCTTCCATCTGATGGCAGAAGGCAATGGCCTGTGTTCCGCTGCCAGCGCCGGCAAAGAGGATCCCGCGCGGAGGCAGGCACTTTCTGATCACTGTCAGCCACTGTTGCATGGTCAGTTTGGGTTGCATGTGAGTCTAGCCTTTACTTTGCCCGTTTCCAGAACGCCCACCATGGGCCGGTCTTGGCATTCTGCAGCCAAGGGGCGGATGGATCCTGGACTCGCACGCACAGCGAGGCGAGACGTATCGCCAAGTGGCGCTCGTCGTCGGACCCGTGTTCGGCCGGTGACACGAGCTTTGGAAACCGGAATGCGAACTCCCAGACAGGCTCCCGATCATTGTCGCCAACAGCAATCTGCGCCTTGACCAGTTTCGCGTAGCGGCTGCCGCTGTCAACTCGGATTGCGACTGGTCTGCCGTTGAGCGTCAGCGTCATGCCAGAAACTATTTCCGGTTCCATCGCATCCACCACACAGAGCTCGAGACGGTAGCTTCCCGGAGCCATCGCTGGCACCCGCAGAGTACTACAGGTCTCGGGACCCGCCCAGCGTCCGTCGTGCTCGGCGTAGTACCAATTCTCACCGTCGATCTCTCCGCGCAGGTCGTAGAGTACTTCTGCTGGCAGCAAACCAGAGCCTGGCAGCTGGGGGGGCGGGCCTAGGTCGACACGGCTTTGCAACTGCCGGTTCTCAATGTAGTAGCGCTCGACTTCCTCCTGCAACTGATGCAGTTGCAACACCAGAATTCCATTCTCTCGGGTCAAGCTGTCGTTCTGCTCATTCAGTTTGGCCAGCTCTGTGGAACGATCGGCCGTCGCTGTCGCGCGTGCAGCCGCAAGCTGGGCCGCACGTTCCGCCGCCAGTTTGGCTTGCTCGTCCCGTGCGTCGGTCAATGACCGAACCTTCTGTTCCAGGGCGGTGTTCGCCGTTTGCAGCAGATCCCATACGTCGGTCAATGACCGAACCTTCTGTTCCAGGGCGGTGTTCGCCGTTTGCAGCAGATCCCGTGCGTCGGTCAATGACCGAACCTCCTGTTCCAGGGCGGTGTTCGCCTTTTTCAGCAAATCGGCCCTCGTTTGCCCTTCGCGTACCAGCTCGTCCTGTTGGTGTTGTGCCTGAATCAGGCGCTGCAAGCGCTCGTCTACTTCTGCGTTCTTTTTCGTCACTGCCGCATGGTCGCGCTGCAGTATGCGCAACTCATCCTCACGCTTCTGGCTGTCGAGGTAGCATTCTTCAAGCTCCTCTTGCGCCTGATGCAGTCGCAAGAGGGTCACCTTGCTCTCTTCGGCGAGTGCTTCTTGGTCTCCCTTCAGTCTTGCCAGTTCGGCGGTGCTCGCGGCAAGCCGCATACGACGTTCTTCAGCCTTTTGGCTCTGATCGTCTCGCTCCCGCGTGCGTGCCTGCATCAGTTGCTCAAGTTCTGCTTGGCGTGCCGCCAGTGCTGACTTCTCCTGCTCGAGGGTCCGCAGCATCCTGGCCTGGGACTCGAGCGTGGCTGCATGGGCGGCAAGGACCTCGGTGTAGTCGTTCCAGGCTGGCGCCTGCAGGGCAATTGGTCGCACGAGGGGCAGGTCTGCGGTGCTTTCCAGCTCTTCGTAGAGGGCACGAGGCTCGTCCCGATCGTTCACGAGATCCCGAGCCAGATACTCGAGCAACTGAGCATCGGCAGACGGTGGCTCGAGGGCGGCGAGGGGGGCTCGCTCGGACGACAGATTGATGTCGAAGGCACCGGCCACCCGTTCGGCAAGGGCCCGTGGTGACTGGCGAACCGCGGCCGAGTTGACCAACAGGCATCGCTCGCGATTGGCATAGGAGAAGCGCAGCAGTTCAGTGTTGAAGTCGCGCCACATCGCGAGCGTGCGTGTCAGCTCGTCCTCGGTGGCTTGGCGGCCCCTGAGGACTCCGCCGACTGCGGCCGCAGGGGACTCGTAGGCGAGGACGAAGCCGATCTGCGGGTCAAAGTTCTTCCAAAAGTCCAGCAGGTAGATGAGGCGACAGTCTGCCCATCCCCAAGCCTCGCTGTCGGCGTTGCTCAGGAAGAGGTCGGTGGCCAAGTCTTGCCATGGCCTGTCTGGGGCCAGTTGCTGTATCGACAAGGCCATCGGGCTCGTCATGACTTCCAATGGATCGCTCTTGATGATCTGCTTGTGCAACGCCTCTGGGGTCATGCCGTGAGCGCGCGAGCGCGCGGCCGTCGCGAGGCCGGCAGCCTGCAGTACCTGGTGGGGCAATTCATACCCCGGCTGCGGAAAAGCGCAGGTCAGGATTACTTTCACGTGTTTCTCCGTTATTCCGGGCTGGGCCGTGGTTGATACGCTGAGATGGCGAAAACCTCTTCCGTTCGCATTGCCTCAAGGCAATTTCTGGAAAAACAGGAAGACCCCCAGTTCACCGCCATGATCCGTGAACTCCACATGGAACCTGCGCACTCCGGCGCCCTGAAGAATGAACAGCAATTCATTCAGGTTGTATGGATTCATCTGCATTTCGGGGTCGGCGCCAAGTGGCGGGGTGGCCGCTGACGTTCGCCATATCCGGACCGCGCCAGGAATGGATGCGGCGGCGGGGGCAGGAGGCGCAACCCCGTTGGTTGATGCATAGCAAGCTTTGGAATAAGAGAAGTGAACAGCTCCAATCCCTCCAACAGCAAGGTGGTCGAGCATTCGGCGAAAGATCTCGCGGCCACGCTCCGGTGCTACATGCTGGAAGACGATGAACGAATGAATCAGGTCATAGTGGCTGTCGGTCAATGTCGTCAGCCGGTCGTCGGACGGTAAAAGGCGGACGTTACTGACACCGAACACGTTGCAGTTTCTTTGTGCCTCTTCAAGCATGGAAAGGGATACGTCGACGCCAACCACCTCGGCGGCGGTTGGTGCAAAATGGACCAGCAGGCGTCCGACGCCGCAACCGAAGTCGAGCACGGATTTCGGCTGAAAATTGGGCGAGATGTATTGTCTGATCATTCGCAACACGTAATCGACGTGCACCCGTCCGGATTCGAAGAACTCGTTTCTCGCCGCATCCGTAAGCTCTGCTCGCCGAAACTTCGGATCGGTAATGACGCCAAAATACGGATCCCTGCGACCCCATTCCTCCCATGCGACGTCCGTGGTCACGTCCGCATCCCCTTCGTCGCCGCAATGCCGGGCGCCCTGATCTTTTGCAGGAACTCCTGCCACTGGGGAAGAAGCCGATCAGGCAGGTAGCGACAGGACGTCACTGCACCCTTGGCGACCAGTTCCAGTCGCCGCTCGCGCCGCTCCGGAGCGATCACGGCAGCGATTGCTCGCGCCGAGTCGGCAATGGAGTATGGACTGAAGTACTCTGCCGCATCACCGTAGACCTCGCGGTGTACCGTGATTTCCGAGGCCACCACGGCGCCCCCGCTGCGCATTGCTTCCACTCCGGAGAAATCAAATCCCTCGCCAAAGCTTGGGCAGATGGTTGCCTTTGCGTGCTTGTAAAGCAGCCGAAGTTCCGGCGATGGTACGTCGGCAAGAACGAACAACTCGCCACGCTCGATCCACGGGAGAAACTTCTTGACAATGGCTTTGTTCCCCCAGCCGAGCATGCCGACGACCACCAGTTTGAGGTTCGGGAAACGCTCGGTACGCAACTTCTCCCATGCCGCCAAGAGCGTTGTGTGATTCTTCCGGGGTTCGATCGTCGATACGATCAGTAGGAATTCGAGTGGCGCCCCGCCGTCCCGTAGCGATCCTTCAGTCGCTGTGGCACGTGCGGGAATCCTGTCGTTGCGTCTCGTTGCGATGATTTCGGGCACGCGTGCGGGCGACGACTCCTCCGGGAAGTAGTGATGTGAAACCATGTTGTAGATGGTTGTCGAGCGCGCTTCGGCTTGTGGAAAGATGGACAGCAGATCGCTTCTCGTTGCGTCAGAAACACAGGAGAAAAAGCCGCCACGCGTCACATTGTTCCGCAGTGCCTGGTAGTGTGACGCCTGATGATACACCTTGTCGGAAATCGTGTGCGGCATCAGAAGTGGTATGGCGTCGTGGTAGCGGACAACGAGCGTCGTCGATGGCGCGACGATCGCCGGATAAGGCGTCTCGACGATCAGCACGTCATAGTCTGAGGTGTCGAGGCGAGGATAGAGGGCATAGCCCAACTTCTTGGTGAGCAGGGCGCAACGATGCATGGCTGTCCACGGCACCCGGGCAACGCGGAAATCGGCGCAGGTCACCGCATCGAAGTTCTCATATGGCAGGGTTCTCGCAAAGAGCATCCGCCAGATGAAGTCGCGGAAATGGGTTGCCTCGAATCGGCTCAGTCTTTCCTGGCGACCAAGCAAACGTCGCGTTGTCATCCCCACCGCTGCCAGATGTGCATTCGAGATCCTCTGCTGCAGTGAAACGACCACACGCGAGAGACGGTTGATCTGCTTGTCTCGCGTCAGCGGCGCATGCCAGCGGCTTTCGACGGTCGGCAGTCCCTTGGCGAGAACGTGGCTGCTGCTCTGGATCAGTCCCTCGACGTTGATACCCCGCAGGGTCCTCAGGCCATTGAACAGTAGCCGGGTTTCCTGCGGAATTCCCGCATGGCCGTCAAGAGCCGGACGCATTTCGAGGAGTACGCGCATGGCGGCAGGGGATTGGGTCTGATCGGCTTTCACGATATGAAGGAAGCTAGAATTCCTTCGCCGGCAGCGCGAGATGTGGCTGCTGGTGAAGAATTCCCTGGTAATAGTCATACGCCTGCTCAACATTGCCGAAGGCATGCAACTTGCCTTCATGCAGGACATGAGCGGTCTGGCAATAGAGCCTGATTACATTCGCGTCATGACTGACCAGAATGTAGGCACGGTCCTTTCGCTTGTGCAACAGTTCGTGATGGCTCTTCTCATGAAAGCGCGCGTCGCCCACGACCATCGCTTCATCGATCAGGAAACAGTCGAACTCGATGGCCATGGACAGCGCAAACGCCAAGCGTGTGACCATGCCATGGGAGTAATGAAACACCGGCTCGCGAAAATAGGGACCGAGTTCGGCGAAGTCCTCGACAAAGCGGATGAGGGGTTTATAGTCCACACCGTAGATCCGGCAAACGAACTTGAGGTTGTCCAGCCCCGTCAGATGTGTCTGGAATGCACCGCCGAAGGCGAGTGGCCACGAGACAGTCATGTCGCGGCGGATTCTCCCGGCGGAGGGAAGATCAGCGCCGCTGAGGATCCGGATGAGTGTCGACTTGCCGGCGCCGTTACAGCCGAGAATGCCGAGCTTTTCCCCCGGATGGACCGTCAGGTCGATCCCGTCAAGCACGGTATGCAAGCCGCTGCGCGTGCGATAGCTCTTGTGGATCCCGTACAGCTCGATCATCTCGTCCGCACCCTGCGGCCGGCCTCCCGCGAAAGTGCCAGACCAATCAACGTCAGCACAAGGTTGGCGGCGGAAAAATAGATCGGATCCCCGTGTGTGGGTACGAGGTCGCCAAAATAGCCATGGCGAATCATCTCCACCCCGTGCACCATGGGCAGCCAGAGGACGGCTTCCTGCGCAGCAGGCGGCAGCCAATGGACCATGAACACCGCGCCGGAAAGTGGAAAGAGGAGGTAGGTCGTGATGGGCCAGGTACGCTCGAAGGTCTCGGAGTATTCGGACAAGGCGCCGACGATGAGTCCAAGCCCGAGAGAAAACCAAGCCAGGAGAAGCCAGCCGCCAATGATCGGCCACGGATCTTCTGGCCAGTTCATCGCGCCCACGCTGGCGAAAAGGATCGTCAGGACCGCGATCGAGGCCGTGGCACCAACCCATTCAAGAACGATTCGCGCCAGGAATATATCGAGGACATTGACGTTGCGGTGATACATCAGTGGGCGGTTCGACTCGATCGCCTTCGAGCAGCGGTTCGAGGTGTTGCGCCACATCAGGACCGACGAATAGCCGGTGATGGCGAAGGCAATGATCGGGATGCTGGACAGGATGTTCATCCTGGCCAAGTACCAGAAGCCAGCAACCCCCAGGGTGAACAGGGCGGGCTCGATGATGATCCAGAGCACCCCGAATCCATGCCTGCCATAACGCGTGATCGCCTCGCGCAGCAACAAGGCACCGATGACGCGCTGCTGGATGGCGGCCGACCGGGTGAGGCTTGTGCCACTCATGGTCGTCAATCCTGATGTTCCCTGATGCCGGCGACGAGCATCGTCAGGACGCCCCAGGCGATCAGGCCGAGGACGAAAACGGCGAGGATGATGCGCAGGCGCCGGGGCTCCATCGCCTCGTCGGGCAGACTGGGCTGTGCCACCCGCTCGAGGTAGAGTGCCTGCCGCTGCGCCTCGTTGCGCGCCTGTTCAAGCGAAGCGAACGCGCTCGCGAGCTGCTTGTCGGCAAATTCCTTCTCCAGTACCAGCCGCTGAAACTCGGCCGCCTTGCTGGCCAGCGAGCGGCCGCCGCCGGTCACCCGAGCCGACTCGAGCTCGACTTCGTGTTCGAGGATTTCGATGCGCTTCCTGAGCACCGGGATCTGTGGGTTGTCCTTGGTGATCATCTGCAATTGCACCAGTTGCGTCTTGGCGGCGATGAGCTCTTCCTGCAACCTGGCGATCTGCTGCAGAGGAATGGCGGACTGCCGCTCCGGGTCGATGACGCCTTTCTCGTTGCGGTAACGGGCCAGGGTCAAGGCCGCCAGCTTCGCCTTCTTCTCTGCCTCCACGACCTCGTTGGCCGCGAAGCGAATCATGTCCTGCCGGCCGCGCTCGTTGAGGCGATTGACCAGTTTTTCGCTCATCTCGAGCAGCATCTGGTTCATACGCAGCGCATCCTCGGCAGTGAAGGCGCGAACGGTCACCGTGGCGATCGATGAGGTCGAATCGAGTTGCGTACTGACCACCATCTTCTGGTAGTAGCGGTGCAGGTTCTCGAAACTGTCGTCCCAGTCGAGGCCGGGGAAGCGCCGGAACAGATCCCCTTGGCCCAAAGCGCGGCGCAGATCCAGTTCCTGGTCGAGCACGCGCAGGGCATCGCGCGAGAGTATGAAGTCCTGCACCGTGTAGCTGTCGTCCTGCGAACGGGTGAAGCCCGCACCCTTGAAGATGATGCCCAGAGGCGAGGTCGCCTGCCGCTCCGGGCTGCGGACGACGAAACGGGATTCGCTGATGAAGATGTCCGAGGCCATGAGGCCGAAATACAGAATGGCCAGAAACGTCGGCACGACCACGGTCAGCCAGAAAAGTCTGTGGGTGGTCCAGGATCGCACGAGGCTCGCGCGGCTGTACTTGCTGGCCATGGAAATGATCTGGGTCATGTTGGATCGCTCGGGCGTTGGCGTGGGCTACGCGGCTATCGATACCTTGCGCTGACAGATTGATGGGGCTGGGCAGAATGCCGTGCGTCGCCGACGGCCTCTGCTCGTTCCTTCGCCATCGCCACCGATCGCAGTCGCTGCGGCGGTCGCGCGATGTGGCCGTTCGTCATGGAAGTCATGCCCAGTGGGCAGAGACGCAACAATCACCACAGTGCTGGTTGCCGGTCAAGGCAAGGGAAATCAGACATGAGCATCATCGTCGAAACGGCGGTTGGGGCGGCCCCGTCCAATCTCCGCCCGCACCCAGCAGGGCGGATGCTCCGCCACTGGCAGGGGAACCGGAATCAGTGAAAGTGGGGAAGGGCGCCAATGCTACACCAATGACGGCCACTTTTGCTGTTCGATCGAGTCGTCAGCCGCGCTTCGATCACGTCGATGACCATCCTCGCAACGATCAACCCACACAACTCACTTCAGCTGCCCATTTCTTTCCCTCCTCAAGAAGCAGTGATTTGCAAACCTGTTTCTTGTGAGGACTTTTCTTGTAACATCAAGCGAGACCTTGACCAGTAACCGGAAGCGAGTCGCCATGCCTACCCTGGAGCTCTCTGACCTAGCGATCGATGGCGGAAGCCTAGTCATTGACGGACACAGTGCTGCCGATGCGGCGGGCTGGAGTGTGGCTGCAGCGGGCGATGTCAACGGCGACGGACTCGCTGATCTGATTCTCGGAGCGCCCGAGCCGCTCAGTCTCGGCGAACGCGCCGGGAAAAGCTATGTCGTTTTCGGCACCAGCAGCAGCGGCATCGTCAGTTTGTCAAGTGTTGCCCTGGGCGTCGATGGCTTCATCATCTCCGGCCAGCACGGCAATGACCAGAGCGGCCGACTTGTCGCCGGTGCCGGTGACATCAACGGCGATGGCCTCGATGACCTGATTGTTGGAGTGCCGTTTGGTGACCCCGCCGGTGCAAGCAGTGCTGGACGCACTTTCCTGGTGTTTGGCAAGAGTGGAAGCGACGCCGTTGATCTAGAGGTGATTGCCGGTGGCGGTGCTGGCGGCTTCGTGCTTGACGGTCAGAGTGCTGGCGATTACAGCGGTTTGAGCGCCAGCGCCGCTGGCGACGTCAATGGCGACGGCCTGGCGGACCTGATCGTCGGTGCCCTCGGCGCAGACCCGGCAGCGGGCAGCGCAGCGGGTCGCAGTTACGTCGTTTTTGGTCGGACCGGAATCGCCGCCATGGACCTCGCAGCGGTCGCCAGCGGCAGTGGTGGTTTCGTCATCAACGGCACCTCAGCCGGCGAGATCAGCGGCAACAGTGTTTCTGCCGCCGGGGACGTCAACGGCGATGGCCTCGCCGATCTCATCGTTGGCGCTCCCGGCGTGGGCCCGGCCTCTGTCGGCAGGAGTTATGTCGTTTTCGGCAAGACTGGCGGTGCTGCGGTTGAGCTTTCGGCCATTGCCAGCGGCAGCGGTGGTTTCGTCATCGGTGGCCAGAGTTCCGGCGAGCGGAGCGGACGAGTCGTTGCCGCGGCCGGCGACGTCAACGGAGACGGTTTTGCCGACCTCCTGATCGGCGCGCCGGGAAGCGACCCCGTGTCGGGGAGCGACGCTGGCCGAACCTACGTGGTTTTCGGCAAGTCGGGAGGCGCACAGGTTTCCCTCGCTGCAATTGCCGGTGGCAGTGGCGGCTTTGTCGTCAATGGCGAAGGCGTCGACGACTCGAGCGGTTACAGCATCGCGACGGCTGGCGACCTCAACGGCGACGGTCTGGCCGACCTGCTCGTCGGCGCCCCTTACAGTGATCCTGCCGGGCGCGCTGATGCGGGACGCGCCTATGTCGTCTGGGGGAAGACGGGCAGTGAAGCCATTGACTTATCGGCGATCGCCGCGGGAATTGGGGGATTCGCCCTCAATGGAGAGAACGCAGGAGACTGGAGCGGCACGAGTGTCGCGGGAACTGGGGACTTCAATGGTGACGGGCTGGGGGACCTGTTTCTCGGAGCGCCGGGCGGCGACCCACATGCCGCGGTCGACGCCGGGCGGGGTTACGTGGTCTTTGGCAGGACCAACGGTGTCTTCGCCCCGGGTTCGGTAGATCAGCTAGGGACGTCGGCCGACGAAACTCTCGTCGGGACGGCACTTGCTGAGACAATCGTAGCAGGCGCCGGTAACGATACGCTCATCGCCGGTGGCGGTGTCGACGTTCTCTACGGCGGTTCCGGCGACGACAGCTTCATCGTCAATGCAGCCAACGTGGCGGCGCTGGCGGCAGGTGTCACATCAGGAAGGCTCTCGCGTATCGATGGTGGAACAGGTACCGACCGGCTGATTGTGGACGGGTCGGGCCTCACGCTCGACCTCCGGAGCGTTCCCAACCAAGGCGGTGGCACGCCTGGCAGCCTCTCACGTCTGGAGTCGATCGAATGGATCGACCTCACCGGCACGGGCAACAACGTACTCCGGCTGGTCGTCAGGGACGTGCTCGACGTGACCGGCACCAATCTGCTCAACAACGCGAGCGGGTGGGTCGACGGAACCTACGACTTGGCCGCGGGAGGCGCCGGCGGAAGCGACCCCGAAAGACGCCACCAACTCGTGGTGTCCGGAAACGACGGCGACATCCTTGTGGTAGTGGACGGCGGTGGGTGGATCAATGCGGGAAACGTCTCCTATGGTAGTTCCGCCTACGAGGTGTTGAACAACCGCGTCGCGGCCGCTCAGCTTCTCGTGCGCAGTGCTGTCCGCTTGTGGCTTGTGGGCGCACCTGACAACGACACCCTGGTCGGCGGACCGGCAAGGGATGTGCTGGAGGGAAAAGCAGGCAACGACACGCTCGACGGTGGTGCGGGCGCCGATTCCCTGACAGGCGGTGACGGGGATGACCTGTATTACGTCGACACGGGCGGCGATCAGGTCAGCGAGGGCACTGCCGATCGCGTGCTGGGAGGCAACGATACCGTTGCTACCTCTCTCGCCGCTTACACGTTGGCGGCCAACGTCGAGAATCTGCGTCTGCTGGCTTCGGGCGTGGCGAATGGAACGGGCAACGAGCTGGACAACGTCCTCTATGCCGCTGCCGGCAACAACGTCCTCGATGGTGGGATCGGTACCGACACCGTTTCGTACCAGTATGGCGTCAGTGGCACCTCCGGAGTCAGCGCCAGTCTCACCAGCGGCACGGCCAGTGGTGGCTCGGGAAGCGATCGCTTCACTGCCATCGAGAACCTCACCGGATCGGCCAACGCCGACAGCCTTACCGGAGACGGCGGCGCCAACGTCCTCGACGGAGGCGCCGGCAACGACACGCTCAACGGCGCAGCCAATGTCGACACGATGATCGGCGGCGACGGCAGCGACGGCTACTACGTCGACCACGCGGCCGACCAGGTCATCGAGAGCAACGCCGACCTTGCCAGTGGCGGAACCGACATCGTCTACAGCTTCCTCGCCGCCCATACTCTGTCCGCCAACGTCGAGAACGGGCGAATCCTCGCCAGCGGTGCGGCGAGCCTGACCGGCAACGGCATCAACAACGTTCTCTACGCCGGAGTCGGCGCCAACAACCTGACGGGCGGCGACGGCACCGACACCGTCTCGTATCTCTACGGCGTCTCGGGAAGCGCCGGCGTCATTGCCAGCCTGGCAACCGGCAACGCCAGCGGCGGCTCGGCAAACGACACATTCAGCGGTATCGAGAACCTGACCGGATCGGCCAACGCCGACAACCTCACCGGAGACGGCGGCGCCAACGTCCTCGCCGGTGGCAGCGGCAACGACACGCTCGATGGCGGCGCCGGCGCCGACACGCTCGACGGCGGCAGCGGCGATGACACCGCGGCCTATGGCTCGGCCAGCGGCGGAGTCACCGTCAGCCTGGCTCTGGCCGGACCGCAGACCACCGGTAGCGCGGGCAGCGATGTCCTGATGAACATCGAGCACGTGATTGGCGGCGCCTTCGCCGACAATCTGACCGGAAACAGCAGCGCCAATCGGATTGCTGGTGGAGCGGCAAACGACACGCTGGATGGTGGTGCCGGATCGGACACGCTGCTCGGTGGTGACGGCGACGACCTGTATTACGTCGACACGGGCGGCGATCAGGTCAGCGAGGGCACTGCCGATCGCGTGCTGGGAGGCAACGATACCGTTGCCACCTCTCTCGCCGCTTACACCTTGACGGCCAACGTCGAGAATCTGCGTCTGCTGGCTTCGGGCGTGGCGAATGGAACGGGCAACGAGCTGGACAACGTCCTCTATGCCGCTGCCGGCAACAACGTCCTCGATGGTGGGATCGGTACCGACACCGTCTCGTACCAGTATGGCGTCAGTGGCGCCTCCGGAATCAGCGCCAGTCTCGCCACCGGCACGGCCAGTGGTGGCTCGGGGAGCGATCGCTTCACTGCCGTCGAGAACCTCACCGGGTCGGCCAACGCAGACAGCCTTACCGGAGACGGAGGCAGCAACGTTCTCGACGGAGGCGCCGGCAACGACACGCTCAACGGCGCCGCCAATGTCGACACGATGATCGGCGGCGACGGCAGCGACAGCTACTACGTCGACCACGCGGCCGACCAGGTCCTCGAGAGCAACGCCGACCTCGCCAGCGGCGGAACCGACATCGTCTACAGCTTCCTCGCCGCCCATACTCTGGCCGCTAACGTCGAGAACGGGCGCATCCTCGCCAGCGGTGCGGCCAGCCTCACCGGCAACGCCATCAACAACCTCCTCTACGCCGGAGTCGGCGCCAACAACCTGACGGGCGGCGACGGCACCGACACCGTCTCGTATCTCTACGGCGTCTCGGGAAGCGCCGGCGTCATCGCCAGCCTGGCGACCGGCACCGCCAGCGGCGGCTCGGCGAGCGACACCTTCAGCGGTATCGAGAACCTGACGGGATCGGCCAACGCCGATAACCTCACTGGCGACGGTGGCGCCAACGTCATCGACGGCGGCAGCGGCAACGACTCGATCAACGGCGGCGGCAACGCCGACACGATGGCCGGCGGTGACGGGAACGACAACTACTACGTTGACCACGTTGCCGACCAGGTGATCGAGACCAGCGCCAACCTCGGCAGCGGCGGCACCGACATCGCCTACAGCTTCCTCGCCGCATACACCCTCACCGCCAACGTCGAGAACGGCCGGATCCTCGCCACCGGCGTAGCCCGCCTGGCGGGAAACGAGCTCGACAACCTGCTTTACGCTGCAGCGGGCGACAACGTCCTGAACGGTGGCGACGGCAGCGACACTGTTTCCTGGGCGTACGGCGTCAGCGCCAGCAGCGGCATCCACGTCAGCCTCCTGCTGACGACGGCCCAGAGCACCGGCGGGTCGGGATCGGACACCCTGTTGAACATCGAGCATCTCGTCGGCAGCAGCCTGAGCGACACGCTCAGCGGCAATTCCGCTGCCAACATGCTGGCTGGTGGAGGCGGGGACGATACACTGGACGGAGGCGCTGGTGACGACACGCTCGACGGCGGGGCGGGCATTGATACTGTTTCCTACGCTTCGGCAACGGGTGGCGCCAGCGTCAGGCTCGCCGTGGCTGGGCCCCAGGCTACCGGCAGTTCGGGAATTGACAGCCTGCTGAATGTCGAGCATCTCCTCGGAAGTGCCTTTGCAGACACGCTGACCGGAAATGGTGGCGCCAATTGGCTCCGTGGTGGCAACGGCAACGACACACTGGATGGGGCGGCTGGCGTCGACACGCTCGAGGGCGGGGATGGCGACGATCTCTACTACGTGGACACGACCGCCGACCTGGTCTTCGAAACCAACGCTGTTCGCGTGACCGGTGGTGAGGATACCGTGGTCAGTTCGTTGAGTGCCTATACACTCCCCACCAACGTCGAAATCCTACGCTTGATTGGGACCGAGCCCCGCTTTGGTTCCGGCAACGACGGGAACAACATCCTCTACGCCAGCCCTGGGGACAACTTCTTCGATGGCGGCCTGGGCAGCGATACCGTTTCGTATGCCCTTGGCGTGAATGGCGGCGTTGGCGTTGTGGTGACGCTGGCTACTTCTGCAAGCCAGGCGACCCGCGGATCCGGCTCGGATTCGCTGTCCCGTATCGAACATCTCAGCGGCAGTGCCCTGGCCGACATGCTGACCGGCGATTCGGGCAGCAACCGGCTGGCAGGCGACGACGGTGACGACTTGCTGGACGGCAGCAGTGGCGACGACACCCTTGACGGCGGTGGCGGGGAAGACACGGCATCTTACGCTTCAGCGACCTCCGGTGTCAGCGTCGACCTGAGCCTGACCGCCGCCCAGCCAACCGGCGGGTCAGGGTCGGACGTGCTGCTCAACATCGAACACCTTGCGGGGAGTGATTTTCGTGATGTGTTGAAAGGCGATGCTGGTGCCAACAGACTGGATGGCGCAGCAGAAAATGACAGCCTCATTGGTGGGTTCGGCGATGACACGGTCGACGGCGGGGCCGGCAACGACACGCTTGACGGTGGCAACGGCGAAGACATCGCGTCCTACCAGTCGGCCGTTGCAGCAGTCACCGTCAGCCTTGCAGTGAACACGGCGCAGGCTACCGGGGGTGCCGGTTCCGACACCCTGCTGAACCTCGAACATCTCGTCGGCACTGGCTTCGCGGATCGACTGACCGGCAACGCCGGCGCGAACCGGCTGGTCGGCGCAGCGGGCAACGACACGCTTGCTGGTGGCACGGGGGACGACACCCTTGATGGAGGCCTCGGAGCAGACTCCTTGAGCGGTGGCGACGGCAGCGACGTGTATTTTGTGGACGATTCGGCGGACGTAGTCAGCGAAGCCAACGCCAGCCTGAGTACCGGTGGCAGTGACATGGTAAACAGCCTGCTGGCTGCCTACTCGCTGACTGCCAACGTCGAAAATCTGCGCATCCTGGCGGCCGACACGGCCGAGGCAACGGGCAATGCTCTCGACAACATGCTCTTTTCTGGTTCCGGGAACAACGTGCTCGACGGGGGCGCGGGCAGCGATACCGTTTCCTACGCTTACGCGATTCGGGGTGTCAGCGTCAGTCTCGCTGTCGTTGGCGCGCAAGCGACTGCTGGTTCGGGCTTCGACACCCTGCTGGAAGTCGAGCATCTGGACGGATCCGCGTTTGCCGACGCACTCGTGGGCAATGCCGACAGAAACCGCATTGGCGGCGGTGCTGGCGACGACACAATTGACGGCGCTGAAGGCGCCGACAGTCTGAACGGAGGTGACGGCAACGACCGCTATGATGTCGACGACGCCGGCGACCTCGTCGTCGAGACCAACGCCGACCGAGTGACGGGAGGGGATGACACCGTATGGACCACGCTCACCGCTTACACGCTTGCCGACAACGTCGAGAACCTGCGGCTGCTCGCGCTCGTCGCCAGCAGCGCCAACGGCAACGATCTGAACAACATCGTTCATGCGAGCGGCGGCAACAACGAGCTCGACGGCAGAGACGGCAGCGACACCGTCTCCTACCTTTTCGCGCCCTCTGCCGTCCGCATCAATCTTGACTCAAGCACCGCTCAAGCGACCGGCGGTTCCGGTGTTGACCGCCTGCTGAATTTCGAGAACGTTGCCGGCAGCGATTTTGACGACATCCTGGCGGGCGACGACGGGCGCAATGCCTTGTACGGTAACGGCGGCGACGACCAGCTCGACGGTGGCTCCGGCAACGACACCCTCGATGGCGGTGACGGTGAGGATACCGCCTCGTATGCCACCGCCGCCACAGCCATCAGCGTCAACCTTGCTCTGACCAGTGCGCAGACGACAGGGGGATCCGGTCTTGATGTGTTGCTCCGTGTGGAGCATGTCACCGGAAGCGCTTCCGACGACTCGCTGGCTGGTTCGGCGAGCAACAACCTGCTATCCGGCGGCGCCGGCAGCGACACTCTGGATGGCGCTGCCGGTGCAGACACGATGATCGGGGGAGACGGAAACGACATCTACCGCGTCGATGACGCCGGCGACGTGGTGACCGAAACCGGTTCCGACGCGCGTACCGGTGGCCTCGACGTGGTGTACTCCGCACTGTCTACCTATACGCTCACCAGCAACGTCGAGAACTTGCGTCTGCTCGCATCCAGCGCCGCCGATGGCGTCGGAAACAGCCTCGACAACACCCTCTTCGCTGGTTCGGGCAGAAACCTTCTCGATGGCGGAACTGGCAACGACACGGTGTCCTACGTCGACGCGGCGTCGGGCGTCAGCGTCAACCTGTCGATAACGGGCGAGCAACTGACCGGTGGCTCAGGATCCGACGAGCTGCTCAACATCGAGAATCTTGCCGGTAGCGACTTTGACGATCTTCTTCGCGGCGACGCCAGCAGGAACGAGATCTCGGGGGGCGCCGGTGCCGACACGCTGGACGGTGGATCGGAAGCCGACACGCTGGAAGGAGGCGACGGCAGCGATCTGTACTACGTGGACAACCTGGCTGACGTGGTCAGGGAGACGAATCAACCGACGGCGGGCGAGGACACCGTGTGGAGCACGCTCGCCGCCTACGCACTTCCAGACAACGTCGAGAACCTCCGGCTGCTGACGACGGGTAGCGCCAACGCGACCGGCAACGAGTTGAACAATGTGCTCTATGCCGGCGAGGGGGACAACCTGCTCGATGGCGGCGCCGGCAGCGATACCGTCTCCTATGCGTATGGCGTCATGGCAGGAGCACTGGGCAGCTCCGTCAGCCTCGCCGCCACGGATGCGCAGCGAACCGGCGGGTCCGGTCTGGATACCCTTCTGAACATCGAGCACCTGATCGGCAGCGATCTGGCCGACGTCCTGCTCGGCAACTCCGAAGACAATGCACTCCTGGGGGGCGAAGGCGACGATGTCATCGGCGGCTCTGGCGGTAACGATACGCTCGACGGAGGACGGGGTTCGGATGCCCTCAGCGGCGATGAGGGCAACGACCTGTACTACATCGACGCGACGGGCGACAGTATCAGCGAAAACAACGCAGATCGCAGTACAGGCGGAGACGACACAGTCTGCAGTGGACTGGCCGACTACACCCTTCCAGTGAATGTGGAAAACCTGCGGCTTCTCGCTCCCGGCGAGACCAACGGCACCGGGAACGGTCTTGACAATATCCTGTACGCTGGAATCGGCAGCAACATTCTTGATGGCGGCGCTGGCGGTGACACCGTTTCCTACGCGTACGGCGTGGTCGGAGCCAGCGGCGTGAGCATCAGCCTCGCCCGGACCACCGCCCAGTCTACCGGCGGGTCAGGCCAGGACACTTTGCGAAACATCGAAAACCTCGCCGGATCGGCCAACGCCGACAGCCTCACCGGAGACGGCGGTGCCAATGTCCTCGACGGCGGTGGCGGCAACGATACCCTCAACGGTGGCGCCAACGCCGACACGATGACCGGCGGCGACGGCAACGACAGTTATTACGTCGACCACACGGCCGACCAAGTGGTCGAGGCCAACGCGGGGGCTGCCAACGGCGGAACCGACATCGTCTACAGCTTCCTCGCTGCGTACTCCCTGACCGCCAACGTCGAGAACGGGCGGATCCTCGTCAGCGCCTCGGCCAGCCTGACCGGCAACGCCATCGACAACGTCCTCTACGCCGGGGTCGGCGCCAACAACCTCATCGGCGGCGACGGCACCGACACCGTCTCGTACCTCTACGGCGTCTCGGGAAGCGCCGGCGTCGTCGCCAGCCTGGCGACCGGAAACGCCAGCGACGGCTCGGCAAGTGACACCTTCAGTGGCATCGAAAACCTCGCCGGGTCGGCCAACGCCGACATCCTCACCGGGGACGGCGGCGCCAACCTCCTCGACGGCGGCGCCGGCAACGACTCACTCGATGGTGGCTTCGGCAACGACTCGCTCGATGGTGGCTCCGGCAGCGACACGATGAGCGGCGGCGACGGCAGCGACAGCTACTACGTCGACCACGTGGCCGACCGGGTGGTCGAGGGCAACGCCGATCCTGCCAGCGGCGGAACCGACACCGTCCACAGCTTCCTCGCCGCATACACCCTCACTGCCAACGTCGAGAACGGGCGGATCCTCGCCAGCGGCTCCGCCAGCCTGACCGGCAATGCCAGCAACAACCTCCTCTACGCCGGAGTCGGCGCCAACAACCTCAGCGGCGGCGACGGCAGCGACACCGTCTCGTACCTCTACGGCGTTGCCGGCAGCAGCGGCGTCACCGCCAGCCTGGCAACCGGCAACGCCAGCGGCGGCTCGGCAAGCGACACCTTCAGCGGCATCGAAAACCTCACTGGATCGGCCAACAACGACAGCCTTACCGGAGACGGCGGCGCCAACGTCCTCGACGGAGGCGCCGGCAACGACACGCTCAACGGCGCCGCCAACGTCGACACGATGATCGGTGGCGACGGCAGCGACAGCTACTACGTCGACCACGCGGCCGACCAGGTCCTCGAGAGCAACGCCGACCTCGCCAGTGGCGGAACCGACATCGTCTACAGCTTCCTCGCCGCGTACTCCCTCACCGCCAACGTCGAGAACGGGCGCATCCTCGCCAGCGGTGCGGCGAGCCTCACCGGCAACGCCATCAACAACGTCCTCTACGCCGGAGTCGGCGCCAACAACCTGACGGGCGGCGACGGCACCGACACCGTTTCGTATCTCTACGGCGTCTCGGGAAGCGCCGGCGTCATCGCCAGCCTGGCGACCGGCAACGCCAGCGGCGGCTCGGCGAACGACACCTTCAGCGGCATCGAGAACCTCACTGGCTCGGCCAACGCCGACCGCCTCACCGGCGACGGCGGCGGCAACGTCCTTGACGGCGACAACGGCAACGACTGGCTTGATGGTGGCTCCGGCAACGACTCACTCGATGGTGGCTTTGGTCGCGACACGATGACCGGCGGCGACGGCAACGACAGTTATTACGTCGACCACACGGCCGACCAAGTGGTCGAGGCCAACGCGGGGGCTGCCAACGGCGGAACCGACATCGTCTACAGCTTCCTCGCTGCGTACTCCCTCACCGCCAATGTCGAGAACGGGCGGATCCTCGCCAGCGCCTCGGCCAGCCTGACCGGCAACGCCAGCGACAACGTCCTCTACGCCGGAGTCGGCGCCAACAACCTCATCGGCGGCGACGGCACCGACACCGTCTCGTACCTCTACGGCGTCTCGGGAAGCGCCGGCGTCGTTGCCAGCCTGGCGACCGGAAACGCCAGCGACGGCTCGGCAAGTGACACCTTCAGTGGCATCGAAAACCTCGCCGGATCGGCCAACGCCGACAGCCTCACCGGGGACGGCGGCGCGAACTTCCTCGACGGCGGTGCCGGCAACGACTCACTCGATGGTGGCTTCGGCAACGACTCGCTCGATGGTGGCTCCGGCAGCGACACGATGAGCGGAGGCGACGGCAGCGACAGCTACTACGTCGACCACGTGGCCGACCGGGTGGTCGAGGGCAACGCCGATCCTGCCAGCGGCGGGGCCGACACCGTCCACAGCTTCCTCGCCGCATACACCCTGACCGCCAACGTCGAGAACGGGCGGATCCTCGCCAGCGGCTCCGCCAGCCTCACCGGCAATGCCAGCAACAACCTCCTCTACGCCGGAGTCGGCGCCAACAACCTCAGCGGCGGCGACGGCAGCGACACCGTCTCGTACCTCTACGGCGTTGCCGGCAGCAGCGGCGTCACCGCCAGCCTGGCGACCGGCAACGCCAGCGGCGGCTCGGCAAGCGACACCTTCAGCGGCATCGAAAACCTCACTGGATCGGCCAACAACGACAGCCTTACCGGAGACGGCGGCGCCAACGTCCTCGACGGAGGCGCCGGCAACGACACGCTCAACGGCGCCGCCAATGTCGACACGATGATCGGCGGCGACGGCAGCGACAGCTACTACGTCGACCACGCGGCCGACCAGGTCCTCGAGAGCAACGCCGACCTCGCCAGTGGCGGAACCGACATCGTCTACAGCTTCCTCGCCGCGTACTCCCTCACCGCCAACGTCGAGAACGGGCGCATCCTCGCCAGCGGTGCGGCCAGCCTGACCGGCAACGCCACCAACAACGTCCTCTACGCCGGAGTCGGCGCCAACAACCTGAGCGGCGGCGACGGCAGCGACACCGTCTCGTATCTCTACGGCGTCTCGGGAAGCGCCGGCGTCATCGCCAGCCTGGCGACCGGCAACGCCAGCGGCGGCTCGGCGAGCGACACCTTCAGCGGCATCGAGAACCTCGCCGGATCGATCTACGCCGACACCCTGACCGGCGACGGCCGTGCCAACCGGCTTGACGGTGCCAACGGCAACGACACGCTCAATGGCGGCGCCGGCGACGACGTGCTCGACGGTGGGCTCGGCGCCGACAGCCTGATCGGCGGCGATGGCTCCGACTCGTACTACGTCGACAACGCCGGCGACAGCGTCAGCGAGACCAGCAGCAGCGCCACCAGCGGCGGCACCGACCAGGTGTTCAGCGCCCTCGCTGCCTACACCCTCACCGGCAACGTAGAGAACGGCCGCATCCTTGCTGTTGGCGCTGCCAGCCTCAGTGGCAACGGACTCGACAACCTTCTCGAGGCCGGAACGGGCAACAACACTCTCGACGGCGGCGGTGGCAACGACACCGTCAGCTACCTTTATGGTGCCAGCAGCGGCGTCAGCGTCAGCCTCGCCATCGCTGGTGCGCAGACGACTGGCGGTTCCGGCAGCGACACCCTCATCGCCATTGAGAACCTCAGCGGCTCCAGCCATGACGATACGCTTACCGGCGATGGCAACGCCAACCGCCTCAGCGGTGCTCAAGGCAACGACTTGCTCGACGGCGGCTTCGGCAACGACACGCTCGACGGCGGCGCCGGCAACGATCGTCTCTTGGGCGGCGCCGGTGCCGACAGCATGCTCGGCGGCGATGGCTCCGACCTGTACTCCATCGACAACGCCGGCGACACCGTAGTCGAGACCAACGCCGACGCCACCAGCGGCGGTACCGACCAGATCTTCAGCCATCTCGCCGCCTACACCCTCACCGCACACGTCGAAAACGGCCGCATCCTTGCCACCGGCGCGGCGAACCTCAGCGGCAACGGCCTCGACAACGTCCTCGAGGCTGCAACGGGAAACAACGCCTTCGACGGCGCCGCCGGCAACGACACCGTCAGCTACCTCTACGGCGCCAGCAGCGGGGTCAGCGTCAGCCTCGCCCTCGGTGGCGCGCAGGCCACCGGTGGTTCCGGCAGCGACACCCTCATCGCCATCGAGAACCTCACCGGCTCCAACCATGACGACACCTTGGCCGGCAGTGGTGACGCCAATCGGCTCAATGGCGCCCAGGGCAACGACTTCCTCGACGGCGCCGCCGGCAACGACACGCTCGACGGCGGTGCCGGCAACGACCGTCTCTGGGGCGGCACGGGCGCCGACAGCCTGATCGGCGGCGACGGATCCGACCTCTACTATGTGGATCATGCCGGCGACAGCGTTAGCGAAACCAACGCCAACGCCACCAGCGGCGGCACAGACCAGGTCTTCAGCTATCTGGCCAGCTACACCCTCGGTGCCAACGTCGAGAACGGTCGCATCCTCGCGGTCGGTGCGGCGAACCTCAGCGGCAACAGCCTCGACAACCTCCTCGACGCCGCAACGGGCAACAACGCCTTCGACGGCGCGGGTGGCAACGACACCGTCAGCTACCTCTACGGCGCCAGCGGCGGAGTCAGCGTCAGCCTCGCCAGTACCGGGCCGCAAGCGACCGGTGGCTCCGGCAGCGACACCCTCGTTGCCATCGAGAACCTCACCGGATCGACCTACGCCGACACCCTCACCGGCGATGGCAACGCCAACCGGATCGAAGGCGGCAACGGCAACGATACTCTGGTCGGTGGCGCCGGCAACGACCGGCTGGTCGGTGGCTTCGGCAACGATAGTCTCGTCGGCGGCGCCGGCGCCGACATCGTCCGCTTCGACATCCTGCCCAACAGTGTCAGTAACCGCGACACGGTCGGCGACTTCGACGTCCTCGACGACACGATCGAACTCGAAAACGCCGTCTTCAACTCGCTCGTCGCCACAGGCAGCCTGGCCCCCTCATCGTTCCGGGCGGGTGCCGGTTTCACCAGCGCCGCCGACGCCGACGACTACCTGATCTACGACAGCGTCACCGGTGCCCTGTACTACGATGCAGGAGGCAACAGTGGAGCGGCTGCGGTTCATTTCGCCACCCTCGTCGGCGCGCCGGTGCTGACCTCGCTGGACTTCGTGGTCACTTGAGCGGAAATTGCCCAACGCACCGGGAACAACCTCGCACCCGGATCGACGGTGCTCCGGCTGCTGGCGCGACTGGACAGGCCACCACCCATCAGCGCCAGCGAGACCGACATCCTGGACCACGTCAAGTAAAGGCGGCCTCGAAGATCGACAATTGCGCCGTGTCGAGCGTCAGCTCAGCGTCTTCCGATGCCTCGTAGGGCGAAGACACTCCGCGAACTCCTCATTTCAGCGCGCCGTAGCGGGTCTCATACTCGCCGATGAGCTTGGCCAGCAGATCCGACAATCGCTTGGCCGCGAAAGGACTCATCACGAGCCGATGCCCCAGTGCCACTTCCACTTCAGGCGTGACACGATCCCAGGTGTCATTCAGTCCGAAATTCAACACCACTTCCTCGCGAGTGCTGTTGGCACTGGCGAAATTCACGTAGGAGCTCTTCAGGTCGTCTACGTTCCATTTCACTACGGGTGCGGTTCTGGTGTCCGCGGGTGTATCGGCTCTTTCAGCTGCCATCGGTCTTCCTCTTGTCGAAATGAGTGCAACAGGTTCAGATTCTCGGAAGGGTAATCTTCCAGTCGTTCCGCTTCTTCTCACCGCGCTCGCTTCCACCAACCCAGGTGGACAGCCACGCGTGCTTCCCAGCCGCACCGCGCGCATGAAGCTCGCGCTTCATCCAGGGTAGCGGCTGCACACCCGCTTCGAGCGACACCCTGGGCTTCGCGACCTCGGATTCGGGCGTTGCGCGCACGCCTTCCTGCAGGCGAGGAGCCATCAGTCCTTCCTCTGCATGGACCAACCCGGCAAGATGCCCCAATTCGTGGGCAACCACGGAGAGCAGGTCTACCTTCTGCGCCGCGGGGCCTCGCTCGGCAGCGACGTAGAGACGATCCGTGGGTTGCCAGAGGAACTCGCTGCTGTCGAAGGGCGTCCGATCAACGAACCAGCCCGATCCTGCGGCGTCGACGTCGAGCATCACCACATTGCCAGAGGTGAGTCCAAGCATGTCGCCAGGTAGATCCATGATCGTAAACTGCGCCGTTTGCATCGGTCCGGCATCCAGCGACAGCGCGCCCGCCCATTGGGCATAGGCGGCTGTGACAATCAGGTCAAGGTCGGACGGGAGCAGAGGCTGAACGCCATCATCGACCGACTCGTTCCCGGTACGGTCGCTCGTATCGAGCAGCAAGGGCGATCCGGACAGGCCCGTGTCAACGTTGGTGTTGATCAACGCCTGGTCAGGAGGGTCGAGCCGGTCGTAGTCGGGATCCTCGCTCTCTGCCGCTTCAAGGACGATGCTGTACGGCTGATCGGTGGTATCGGCGTCGCGCTGTCCCGTCACCATGACCGTTTGCGCGTCATTCCAGTTCTCGGGGGAGAACAGCAGCCGCGTCGTCGCGGTCCTCCCTTCACTGCGATCCGATGAATACACATTGACGGCCACGACATGCTCCGGCCGAGTGGCGAGCTTCACCTGGAAGCTGGCGGTTCCACCTGCCTCAGTTGTAACCAGCGGCGATATGATTGGCGTCACCTGGAAACCGGAAACGTCATTATCCGTGACCCTGACGGTCACTTCTGCGTCGGACCCCAGCCCGTCATAGCGCCCGTCCGCGCTGGTGAAGAGATGCCGAATCACGCCTTGCGTAGCGTGATCATCGTCGATATGGTCGACGATGGCGAGCACGCGTACCGTTTGTGGGGTCGCCCAGTTGGCCGGCGTAAAGACTAGCGAAGACGTTGTCGGCTTCGCGTGCGAAACCGCTTCCACCTGTGAATCGCCCAGCAGCGTCACGGTGACGTTGGCGGTCGGTTGCCGTGTCAGGCGGATGCTGTAGGTGTCGTCGGCCCCTCCTTCCGTCACGGCCGTCTCGCCCGCCGTCTCGTCGATGAGCAGGCCAAAGCTCGGGCTGACGTTGACCTGCACCGACGCGCTCACCAGTGAACCATCGTCATCGCGGACGGTCAGTGTGAGTGTTTTCGTGCCGGGAGCATCATAGACGTGGCTGAGCCTGACGGTGCCATCGGCTTTCGGCACGTACTGAGCGCCTGTCCCATCGCCGTAGTCGGCCTCGAGCGTCAGGCTGTCGCCGGCGGTGGGAACCAGGCCATTCAATACGAGGCTGAAGGGGCGCCGCGCATCGGCCGGGTAGGTCCCGCTCACCGCCAGCGTCGGGGCGACATTCTCCACGGTCAGAATCGCGTTGGTCCGGACGCCGTTCCTGGCCACGTTGGTATCACCGACCGCCGCGTCCTTGTCCGTGACCCGCAGACGCACTTCATAACGGCCCGCATCCGGTGGCAGGAAGTCCAGCGTCGGCCCGGCACCCGTGCCGACTTCGACGCCATCGGCATCGACCACCGACCATCTGTACGCGACTCGGTCTCCGGGCACGTCGTTCGTACCGGCGGCCACGAAAGCCACCGTCTGGCCCTCCTGGCTGGGGCGATCGCCACCGGCAATGGCCGCGACCGGCGCCGCGTTGGTGACCGTGATCACTTTCAGGACTGACGACGAAGCACCGTCGTTGTCGGTGACGGTGAGCGTCACGCGGTACTGTCCCTGATCGACCGGCGTCAGACGGAATGGAAGAAACGTCGGTGCGGTCGCGCCGGGAACGACGTGGCCGACATCAGTCGCGTCGGCAACGACCTGGCCGTTATCTGCCGAGACATGCCAGCGCAGCGTGTGCGTGTCTCGCAAACCGCCATCCGCGAACACGGCCGCCAGAACGATCTCCGCGTTCTCGGGAGCCTCGTCGGGACCGTCGATGACCAGCGAGGACGGTGGCGCGTTGCCGACGACGATCGACACCGTATCCGAGGCGACAGCGTTGTGGCCATCGGTGACCGTGGCGGTCACCACGTAACTGCCTTCCTCGTCCGGAACGAAGCTGAATGTGGTGCCACTGCCATTGTCAATGAGTTGCCCGTTCGATGCGGCAACCTGCCACAGATAGGTATGGGCATCCGCCGGATCGGGGTCCGTCAGATTCGCCACCAGGTTGATCGACTCGCCCTCGTAAGCTGTTCTGTCGGCGCCGAGATCCAGTTGCGGCGGCGTGTTGCGCACGGTCACGGCCACGTCGTCACGGCCGCTGCTGCCGCGGTTGTCGGTCACCAGCAGGTCGACCCGGTAATCGTTGCCCGCGCTCCCGAAGCGATAGTCCAAATCGCCTGCCGCGCTGGCGCCGAGTTTGATGCCCAGGGCATTCCGCAGACTCCAGCGATAGGAATGGGTTTCCTGATGGCTGGTGTCGGTGACCGCCGGATCAAAGGATATGGTCTGCCCGTCGGCAACGCCGCCTAGGTCCGGCCCGAGGCTGACGGCCGGGGGCTGATTGACATCGCTGAAGCTGACCCGCTTCTCGTCGACACCCACCTTGCCGGACTGCCGGTCAGTCACCGTCAGCCGCACGAGATAATCGCCCGGCTTGTCCGGGAGGTAGCTGAAGGCGCCGATGGCATGATCGTCGTTGTGTTTCACTACCGAATTCGTGCCCGTGTCGATCACCTCCCAGAGGTAGTCATGCACGTCCTGCCCACCGGGATCGATGACTGGCGCCGAAGCGTAGCTCAGCGCCTGCCGGTAGTTCTGGGCGAGATCGGGTCCTAGGCTTACGATCGGTGCAGCGTCGTCGATGAAGAGGACGACTTCGTCCGAGTAACCGCCCAGCGCGGCGCTGACCGCGAGCGTGACGGTGTACGTTCCTTCGTTCGCAGGCGTGAAGCTGAAGGGGTTGGCACCATCGCCCGTACCTTGACCGACGATGCTTCCTGCCGCATCCTTGACCACCCAGGAATAGTAGTAAACGTTGTCATCGGATACGCGCTGAATTTCACCCGTGCTCAGGTCCTTGCGAAAGACGTCTGTAGTGCCAGTGGTATCGCCGGGTACCAGGTTGCTGGCGTTGCTATTGAAGACGACGTAGCGCCCATCGGATGAAATGGCTGAGGAGTAGCTCCACCCATCCGCCTGCCCTCCCAAAGCATCGGTCGAAACCCGCACCACCTGGCCGGTCGTCAGGTCCTTGCGGAAAATGTCTGACCGCTGATTGGTATCGTCGGAAACCAAGTTGCTGCCGTAGCTTTCGAAGACGACGTAGCGCCCATCGGATGAAATGGCTGGGTAGTAGCTCGACCCATCCACCTGCCCTCCCAAAGCATCGGTCGAAACCCGCACCACCTGGCCGGTCGTCAGGTCCTTGCGGAAAATGTCTGGCGCCTGATTGGTATCGTCGGAAACCAGGTTGCTGGCGTCGCTATAGAAGACGACGTAGCACCCATCGGATGAAATGGCTGAGGAGTGGCTCCACCCATCCGCCTGCCCTCCCAAAGCATCGGTCGAAACCCGCACCACCTGGCCGGTCGTCAGGTCCTTGCGGAAAATGTCTGACCGCTGATTGGTATCGTCGGAAACCAGGTTGCTGGCGTCGCTATTGAAGACGACGTAGCGCCCATCGGATGAAATGTTTGGGGAATCGCTCGACCTATGCGCCTGCCCTCCCAAAGCATCGGTCGAAACCCGCACCACCTGGCCGGTCGTCAGGTCCTTGCGGAAAATGTCTGGCGCCTGATTGGTATCGTCGGCAACCAGGTTGCTGGCGTCGCTATAGAAGACGACGTAGCGCCCATCGGATGAAATGTTTGGGGAAGAGCTCCACCAATCCGCCTGCCCTCCCAAAGCATCGGTCGAAACCCGCACCACCTGGCCGGTCGTCAGGTCCTTGCGGAAGGTGTCGGAATTAAAATTGGTATCGTCGGCAACCAGGTTGCTGGCGTAGCTCTCGAAGACGACGTAGCGCCCATCGGATGAAATGGCTGGGGAGTAGCTCGACCCATCCACCTGCCCTCCCAAAGCATCGGTCGAAACCCGCACCACCTGGCCGGTCGTCAGGTCCTTGCGGAAAATGTCTGGCTGCTGATTGGTATCGTCGGAAACCAGATTGGCCTCGCTCCTAAAGACGACGTAGCGCCCATCTGCTGAGACATCTGGCTGAACGATCGGGTACCCGGCATCGCCGTGGTAGATTCCCGACAGGCTGACGCTTGTACCTTCTACACCACGCCGGTCGAAGCCGGCGTCGAACACCCGTTGCAAGCCGAACCCGCCTGTAACGATTGCTCCGCTGCCAGTGGGACCCTCAATGGCGGTGGTCCGCCAGTTCTGGGGAAAATAAAATGGATACAGCACGACATTCGGCAGGCTCGTGCTGGCAATCAATCCATAAGTCCCCTGCGCCGTGGAATAGCCTAAGGGCGCCCCGGCATCCGCATATCCGTCCCCGTCCAGATCGCCGACGACGAGCTGCCCTTCGATACCCGGCTCACCGGCTTGGCGAATGCCGTCGCCGTTCATGTCCTCCCAAATGGTGCCGTAGGCGCCAGCGGTGCCGACATGCACATTGAAGCGCTGCTCGCTGCTCCGGCCCGTTGGATTGCCGCTCGAATCCGTCCTGTCCCAAGCCTTGACGCTGACTTCGGCGGTGCCGACAAAACCCGCCACAGGCGACAGCGTCAAAAGGTTACCGGCCATGCTCGTCTGCACCATGGCAGGACTGCTACTAACAGCTGTGTAGTAAACAGGCGTTCCTTCCAACGCAGATGGTAACGACACGGTTGTCGGAACACCTGCTGATGCACTGATCGGTGCCATGGCCGGCAACGCTGCCAGGGGTCTGTCCAGATCCATCAACAGAGCGGGCGGGTAGACCCCGGTCGATCGCAGTCTCGGACGCTCGATTTCATAGGCCCCATTGCTCAGTGGGTTGCCATACAAAGACAAGGTGCCGAGTTGGGATGCAGGGATCACTGGCTGGAAGGTTGCTGGGTCAAGCCGCACGAGGTGCACGCCATCGGCGGCAACCAAGCCGTCGGCACCCTGATTGTCGAGCGTTACCTGCAGCACCTCAGACGCCAGATCCACCCGCCCCAGGCTTTCCCACGGTCCGCCCCATGGCGGGATATACCAGTCATCTGGCGCAAAGCGCTGGTTGACTCGTTCTTCAGACAGCTGTACGAGATGAAGCGCGCCGGTTCCATCGACACCGCCACTCGATACGGCATAGTGCGCATTGCTCGCGCGACTTTCATGCTCTGGCCAGGTCACGAATACTTCGTACAAACCCTTATCGAGGCTGGTGAAGGTCCAAGTCGCCTGGGCAGAACCCAGACCGGGTCCGCTGAACCTGTAGTCCCCGAGGGCCGCTTTAGGGTTCACCCCCCCTAGCCAGGAACCCGTTTCCTGGTAACCGGCATCATGATCATCGAGGTAGCTCAGGCCCGCGAGCGGAGCAACCGTCTGAATCCGGTTGTTGCTGAGATCAAGAACAGCGAGTTTCTCCAGCTTCGACAAGGGTGTCACATCGGTGATCCTGTTTCCTGACAGCAGCAGGACCTCAAGATCGCTCAGTGCTGAAAGCGCCGAGATATCTTGCAACTGGTTGCTGCTGAGATCCAGAGTATGAAGGTGGCGCAGCTCAGCCAAAGAGTGCGGCACATCACTCGTCGTCCACGACAAGGAACTCAAATTCTGCCCAGGGAGTTTCAAGCTCCGTAGATTCTTCAATTGCTCGAGCCCGGCCAGACTAAATACCGGGGTAGTGACTTCAAGTGTCGTCAGTCCGACCACATCAGACGACCTCAGTGGTTGGTGATCGGGTATCGCAAGCGCGGCGCTCACCGCATCGCGCAAGGCCGACGACTCAAACCGCACGATCGGATCGGCAATGAAGTCGGTCTGGCTGGCGGCTGTGTTGCTGTTGGCTTGTGCCTCGATGAAGATTTTTCCGCGGTCGTCGGCTGATTGGTCGCGTACCTCGAAGGCGGCCACCAGCTGGCCCCCGGAATCGGCGACATTAAACCGATCATTGCCAAGGCCACCATAAAGTTGATCGATATCGACCCCGCCATCCAGGTAGTCATTGCCAGCACCGCCTTCGATCCAGTCCGAGTCCTGCATGGCGACCAGATTGCGCCCCATTTCGGGCAATTGCCCGTAAAGCGTCACATGCAGGCCATTGGCGGTACCCCCTGTACGGGTCAGGCGCAGAGCGTACTCGCCGGCAGGCAGTCCCGAGAGTGAGGCGAAGCGCCCGTTCGCGACGACTGTGCCGCTCGCCGAGTTGCCCGACGCAAGTCTGACCAGGCTGCTTTGCAACGGTATGGTGGTCCCGGCGGGCAGGGCAATGAAACCATCCCCAACGCTACCGTCCCCCAATGTGGTGAATCGGTACCACAGTTCCGATTCACCCTGGGCGAAACTGACCGCGTTGTCTACCTTCCCGTCAAGCGTGGCACTGAGGCGATTGGCTACCTGAACTCCGGCCGGCAAACTCGTGTTCGGCGAGGGTGGAACGGCCACCGTGGTCGCCTGTGCTTTCCAGCCAGACAGCAGGGTGAAAGCCCCGGCATTCTCCAGATACTCCGGATCGACCCGGTCGGCATAAGGGCGGCCGACCAGCAGGTCGGCGATACCATCGCCGTCGACATCCTGGCTGGGGCCATTCCAAAGCACACCCATCAGTTCATGGTCGGCGCCCAGGAGGGTGATGTCTGGCTTGTTGTTATAGCCAATCAGGTCGCCGACTTTGGACCACCAGGGACTGCTGCTGGTGCCCAGATAGACGTCTACCCGACCATCCGAGTCCTGGGACAGCAAGCCATAGTTGGTTGGGTAGCCACCGGGGAAGGAGCTGGTAAAGCGCAGCGGCGTGCCGATGGCCAGGTCGGCGATGCCGTCGGCGTTGTAGTCGCCAGTTGTCACCGTGGAAGTGGCGAAAATCGCGGGGTCCGGCAGGTACCAGCGGTAGGCTCCGTCGGCGGCTTGCAGGAAGCTCGCGCGCGAAGCGTCGCCAAGAAGAATTCGCAAAGAGGGACCACCGGGTCCGTATTGCGCGTAGTCCGTGAGTGCGATGTCGTCGAGACCGTCGCGATTGACGTCCCCCAGGCGGTACACGCCACCGCCAAGTCCGAAGTCGGCCTTGATGTAGCCTCCACCACCATATCCGAGCCAGGCGCCATTGTGAACGTAGTCGTAAACTTGCCCGAAGAAGACATAGTTCGCGCCAACCGGCTTGTCGCTGTCAGACTCTGGCATCATGTCGAGCGGTGACGCGACGGCGATGTCATCGCGGCCGTCCCCGTCAAGGTCGCCAACAAACCCCGCATCGAGGACCGAGCGGTTTACCCGGTAAGGTCCGGAACCGGTTGGGAGGGCAAAGCCGGGGTCGGCCGGGCCGGGCGCAAGAAAGAACAGTTGTAGTTGTTGAACGCTGAAGGGGTCGCCCACAGATCCGAAGGTGTCGTAGAAGTCTTTGATACGGGCGCCCGAGTAGATCTTCAGGAACGGACGGTTAGGACTTTCCGTCCAACCCTCGACCTTCACCATCACATCGCCGAAACCGTCCCCGTCCCAGTCGCCGACTGACACCTGGACGCCCGTGCCACGGAGCCAATCCGCGTTCGAGTTGATCAACTTGGTTGTGCGTGGATCACACCAGTCGAGATCCGTGACGAACGAGAAGTCGACGGATTCCGGGGTGCGCGCCGACGACGTCGCAGGCTTTGAGCCACCGAAGATGACATTGATCCGCACTTTCCCGCTGACATCTCTGGTTGCTGTGACCAAGTCACTGGTGCCCTTTTGATCCGCATCGAGATTGCCCCAACGTTCAGCGGGCTGGCCCAAGGTGACGTACTGGCTGCTGCTGCCTACCCGGACAAGCGAATCGGGGTCGAGCAGCAGGTCGCCCAGGTCGTCAAGCTTCCCCCCGGATGTGGGCAGAAGCGTGCCCAGCACGATCCTGGCGGGCGAGCCGCCGACCTGCAGGCCGCTTCCCGGCAGAAGCAGGTCCTCGTGCCCATCGCCATTGAAGTCTCCGATGGCGATTGGTCGAGACGGGATCAGAGACGGCTGGGAGACCTGCCAGTCCGAAACCTTGGAGCCTTCCTTCGCGCCGTCGTCGCCGAAGAAGCTGAGTGCCGCATCGTAGACCGACTGCGACCACTCGGCCGGCAGAGGCGAAATGGTCGCCACTGCGCCACCGTTCCACACGGCCGCCAGCTCATAGGTGGCCGGCTGCTGTTCGGGTAGCGCTGGGTCGTTCGATGAAACCAAGGCCTCGTGGCCGCGGTAAACGAGGACGCCCGCACCTTCTCCGGTGGCTACGGCCAAGTCAGCGTGCCCATCGCCATCGACGTCACCCAGCGGCACGACCCAGTTCGTGAACTCACGGCCAATCCCAGGCTGCGCAAAAAGATGGCGCGTGGGTGCGCCGATGGTGGAACTGGCCTCGATCCCGAGCCAGATTCTGGTCGCCGGGTTCAACGGCCCGGCAACCGCAGCTCGGTCATAAACCTCGGCGACGAACGGTGCCGATGCCGACGAGCGGCCGACGATGGCGAAGTCCGGCCCCTGGTCACCGATAAAATTCCCCAGCGCGACGACATCGACGGCGCCGTAAATCGGGGAGGCGTTGCCCACCAAGGGTACGGGAGCCGCCATGGCCGGCGCAAGACTGCGCCCGAGCAGCGGCGTCCAGGCGCGCGCACTGCTGCTGACTGTCCCGTTGACGAACACGAAGTCTTGACGCTGGTCGGCGTCGAGGTCGCCGATGGCGAACACTTCCCCCTGCGCGGTGCCATGGCTCATGTCGGAAATCAAGACCGCTGAGCGCAAGGCGCCACCTGTGAGGTCATGCCAGTCCGTGGACGCCTTCATGAACAGCGTGCGCCCCGGCATCGTGACGACGATGTCGCGACCAACGCCGTCGCCGTCGATGTCGTCAGTTGCGAAAATCCGGCTGGTTCGCCGAAAGTCCGTGAGCGACCCGACATCCAGCGAGCTCGCGAGATCGAGGCTGGCCAGCGGCGTGGCCGGTGCCGTCTGGCCCGACCAAATCTGGGCTCCGGACCACACATCGAGCACGGCCCGACCGACCCGCACTGCCAAGACGGCCAGGTCATCCACTCCGTCACGATCCAGGTCGCCCACCAAGGCAGCGGTCGCGAAGGTTGAAGACGGCGAGTAGCTGGCGATTTCCCGGATCACAGAGTCGTCATCGGACGGCAAAAATCCGGGCGTCAGCGACTTCGCCACCAGAACACGGGAATTGGTGGCTCGGGTGTCCACCCACACGAGTTCGCGAGCGGCGTCCTGCGAGAAATCCGCCGACCCGATGAGGCTGACCGTCCGGAGTGGATCCAGACCTTGGATCAACGGGCCGTCAACGGCGCCGAATTGACGTCCTTCGAGTTCCCCAAGCAGGTCGGCTTCGAGCCACGAAGATGGACCAGTCTGCCCAGAGACGCCAGTGAAATAGCTGCTGATCCCTTGCGTGTAGATGTGGGTGGCGTATTCAGGATAGCCATCAGCATCGATATCGCCAAGCGGAACCAGCACCGGCTTGTAGCCGGGCACGGAGGTGCGATCGAGGAGGTTGGCCTTGTCCGACTCGTCGATCGCCAGCGGCGCTCTGGACAGGTCGAAAGTCAGGCGGTACGAAAACGCACTCGGATGAGCGGAGCCGCTCGTCGCATTGTTGACCTGCAGCAGGTAGTACTCGGGGGCCGTGGTCTGCCCGCTGAGATCCTGCGTCACCGAGAGAATCCGGCCGCTCGCGTCGCGCACAATGCTGCCGCTGGCATCGACACTGACCTTGGCCGCAAAGATCCCCAGCGTCACCGACTTGTCCCCGACCACGGTCACCGAACGGGCATCGAGAGCCAGGCGGTCGGCGCTGCCGAAGGCCCTCGGGGCAAGCGGGGCGCGCACCAAATACCAGTCCTGGGTGTCGCCGTAGTGAAAGCTCGCCTCCAGAGAGAACAGCCCTTCCTCGTTGGGCCGCAGAACCAACTCGTGCGGTGTGGCGGGGCTGTCATTCGGACGTTCCGTTTGTCCACTGCCTTCCCAGGCATCGGGAGCCACTGCAAAGCGGTCTCCAGTAATCACGTCGTCGCCATCATTGCCGACAAGGTGATCGTCACCCATGCCGCCAGCGATGACATCCCGCCCTCTGCCGCCATCGATCAAGTCTTGCCCGGCGCCGCCGAAGAGGCGGTCATCGCCATCGCCACCGTGGATCGTCATGCCGTCTACCGGCGCACCCTTCGGACGGGCGTCTTCGCTCAGATTTGCGCGAAATTCATCATCGCCTGCTCGCAGGTCTGCCTGGATGGCCTCGATGTCACGCATGGTGAAGAAGGCGTACGCCAGGGCAAAGGGGTTGACGGCTGCGTCCGAGTGGATGAATTCCTGATTGGCGGTATCCCACACTCGACTGGCGAATTCATAGTGCCCGAGATTGGTGTTGTAGCTGAGGGTGGCATGGTCGGAAACGGCTTTGCCGTTCGCGTCAATGTCGCCACCCAGGAAGAAAACCCGGTCCGTACCTTCCTGCCCGAAATAGCCATCACTCTGACTGGTCACCCCCGGCCGGCCGCTCCCCTTGGTCAGCGGGAGGTCGTCGGGGATGATCTGGAAGGTATCGTTGCCCTTGCCGCCCCAGATGAGGTCGCTGGCCTGACGGTCCAGCCCCCCGGTCAGCACGTCGTCGCCATCCCCCCCAAAAATCCAGTCTTCTCCCGGCCCGCCCGAGAGGACGTCGTTACCGGACCCGCCCAGGATGATGTCGCGACGGGCCGAGAGCGGATCATTCGTGAGCGGGCTGGCCAGGTCGATGCTGCTGCCGCCGCCTGCCGCCAGCATCAAGCTGCCGCCCTGACCGACTGAAGGCCGTAGAGCGTAGCGGGCCAGTTCGCCGTTGCCGCTGATCTTGATCCAGTAATCGCCCGCTGCCAGTCCGGCGAAGCTGAGAGTGGCCGCTTGTTCAGGACCCGCCGTGGATTGCTCAGACAATGTTTGCCCGGCCGCACTGACCAAGGCCATGGTCAGCTGAGTTGCCGGACCGTCGTTACGAATCTCGACGGCATCCGTCGCCGTGCCTGCTTCAGTCAGGTTGAACTTGAACCAATCCAGGTCACCTGCCTGATGCAGACTGAGACCGTCGATGCGAGCGATGGCTTCGATATTCCGGATTTCGTACGCGCCCTCCCGCGTATTGCTGCTGCCCCCCTTTTCAGTCGTATCCGGTGTGTCGATCAATTCGAAGTGGAGGTCGTAGAGGGTGGGTTTGCGGTCCGGCGTGGACACCCTGAGCCAGTACGTTGCATCGGCCCGGAGATTGCTCAGGGACAGGATGTTGCGTTCACTGGTTGTTTCCGGCTGGAGTGCGTCCGCGGCCGAAAACAGCGCCATCAACACATTGTCTTCGTCAGACCAACTGTCGAGGACGATACGGTCGTTGGAATGGACATCGGCCAGCCTGAACTGGTACCAGTCCACATCCGCTGGGCTATCCATGCTGAGCCCCGTGAAACGGACCGACTGGTTGATCGGCAACGCTGCCAGCTGATAAGCCCTCTCAGGGGTGTCGTTGCGAAGGGCCAGATCGCCGCCCTGCTTGTCCGCCTTGTCGATGAGAATGGGGCGACCGGACTTGATCTCCACCCGGTCGTCACCCTTGCCGGCGTCGACCCATACCGTCTTGAGCACCGTCGGGCCGATGGTAATCCGGTCATTGCCATCCAGTGCGTCGATGATGATGGCCATGAAGTCGCCCTCGGGCGGCAGCGTGATGCGCTCCGCCAGCTTGCGGGTTTCCTGCACACCGCCATCGGCCATGGTCTCGCCGCGTCCCTCCAGATCGACTGAGCGCAGGGCGTCCAGGCGCAAGGTCTTGTCCTGTTTATCCCAGATCGCATTGCCATCCTTGTCTACGGCATCGAAGTCCAACCTCACCTGAGCATCAAAGCTGAAGGCGCCGCTGTTTTCGCTGAGGCGCGTGATGAGGTGGTGCTCGCCCACCAAACCGGGCTCGGTGACGAAATCGACCGAGATGATGTCATTCAGGTTCGTCGCACCGTAGTACCAGACCCGGTCTGATTTCCGGGCATACTCCTTCCATTCGTTGTCCTCGGCAAAGGCCGACCCGTCGATTCCTTCGAATTTCTCGCCCCGCCGGTTGTAAAGAATGTCTTCGCCGTCCCCTCCGTACATGAAATCGAGGCCGGTGCCGCCATAGAGAACATCGGCGCGATCCATGCCCAGCATGCGGTTGAGGCCCGTGTCCTCCAAGCGGTGAGCGGCAATCGGCTTGCCGTCGTGATCGCGTTTGCGCAGTTCAGGGTCGGCTGAATCGTCGAGGTAGCCGTCAGGAAGGGGGTTCCCCAATTCGTCGAGGCGTCCGATGAAGTCGTCACTACTGTCGTGCAGCCTGCCTTCACCGTCGACGAAAACGCCAAACTCGTCTCCGGCAGCGGCGACGGGATCCCGGCTCCAAGCGTAGAGGGCATTCGTTCCCTGGCCGCCGATCAGGTCGTCGTTGCCCTGGCCACCGAACAGGATGTCGTGGTCGGTCGCTGCGCCATCCCCGCCATCGCCCCAGAGGCGGTCATTACCGGCATAGCCGTAGATCGTGTCGCTCCCCGAGCCACCATCGATACGGTCGCGACCGCCGGTGCCAGAGAGGCTGTCGTTGCCCGCTCCTCCGTCCAGCACGGCCACCCAGTCATGCCCAAGAGCGCTGAGCTTGGTGACATCCAGCGCATTGTCACCGTCCACGAATCGAATGGTGTCATCGCCTCCCAAACCAGCAATCTGAAACTGCTCGACCAGTGGTGTGCCACCGGCATCGGTCCAGCTAGCAAGAAAGACGGCGCTCTGGTTCAAGTCGAGACGCAACTTGCCATCCTGCCGGGAAATGAGGATCGTATCGTCTTCCTCGCTACCCTGAATGAGCAGGATATCGGTGGGGTTGTTGGCATCCGGCACGTCACCAGCCTTGGTGTTGCCTCGGTCACCGTCGTAGGTATCCTGTGACACCTTGTATTCCGGCGCGGTGTCCATGACCAGAACATCGACCCCAGCGCCGCCATAGAGGCTGTCATGGCCATCCTGTCCTTCCAGCCTGTCGGACTCCCCACCACCCCAGAGGATATCGTCACCCCCGCCACCGTAGAGTTGATCCTCACCAGCGCCGCCGAACAACTGGTCGGCACCGCCGCTGATCGCCGCATTCGGGTTGATCAGGTAGGAAAGCCCCCGCAAGTAGTCTCCGTGCAGGAAATCATTACCCGTATCGCCGAACAGAATGTCCTGCCGCAGGTTGCCGAATAGCCAGTCATTGCCGGCACCTCCATGCAGTTCATCTCCGGCCAACAAGGACTCTGCGTCTGAATCAGTACTGCTCGCGTAGGCATAGAGGTAATCCCGGTCGTCGCCACCCCAGAGACGCTGTCCCTTCACGCTGCCATCGGCGCGACCCGCATCGCCGTACAGGCTGTCTATCCCTCCTTCACCGTAGAGCTGGTCAATCCCTTCGTCGCCAAAGAGGTGGTCGGAGTTGGCTCCGCCGCGGAGCAGGTCATCTCCCTCGCCGCCGCGAATCGTGTCATTGCCCACGCCACCGTCCAGATAATCATCGCCCTCACCACCGCCGAGCCTGTCGTCCCCGCCGCCGCCAAACAGCCAGTCAGTCTCCTCGTCACCGCGTAGCAGGTCATTGCCATCGAAATAGCTTCCACCCCGAGACTGTGCCTCCACAACCGTGGGCATCAGCTTTCTCGGCGTGTGGTCAGTGGCGTTGAGGGCTTCTGCGGCGGCAAAGTCCTTTGGCGCCTCGAACAGCGAGGCATCCGTCAGGGTAAAGTGCTCCCGGCCGAGTTCCAGATCCCCACCCCAGAGCACGTCCGTGCCACCACCGCCATAGATCTCGTCGTCACCGAGGCCACCTGCCACAACGTCAAAACCATTGCCACCACTGATGAAGTCGTTGCCCAGCTCGCCAAAGAGATTGTCGTCGCCGGCCAGTCCGAAGATTCGGTCGTCACCCATTCCCGCGTAGACCCAGTCGGTGCCCAAGTCGCCATAGATCAGGTCGATGTCGCCACCGCCGGTCGTGGTGTCGGCGGGTTCCTTGTCTCCATAGATGGTGTTGCTGTCCTGGGTAACTCCGCCACCTTCTGCGGACACGCCTGCGTAAATGGTGTCCTTGCCCTCTCCGCCGATCAACCGGTCGCTTCCCCAGCCTGGCGTACCGGCGATCGAAATGACGCTCGCGTCCACGCCACCGAACAGCAGGTCGTCGCCCTTGCCGCCACGAAGGGTGTCGTTGCCCTTGTTGCCCCACAAGGTGTCGGCACCGGCTCCCGTCCCGTCCTCGAGGTCGCCCCACAGGGCATCGAAGCCGATTCCACCATCCAGGAAATCATTGCCCAGGCCGCCGATGAGGATATCGCCGCCGTCGTTGCCATAGAGTTGATCGTTGCCTTCGCCGCCGTCGATCTGGTCGATGTCCAGACCGCCTTCGAGGAAGTCCTGTCCTTCCTGGCCGTAGAGACTGTCACGGCCCGCTGCGCCGGAAAGACGGTCGTCGCCACGACCGCCGCCCAGCGCGTCGTTGCCTTGCTGTCCATCGAGGACGTCGTTGCCGTCGCCACCCTCCAGTACATCCTGGCCGCTGCCGCCGGCGAGCTGGTCGTCATCGGACTGACCGTCCAAGGTGTCGTCACCATCGCCGCCAGCCAGCCAGTCGCGACCGGCGCCGCCGCGCAGCCGGTCGGCCTTCGTGCCGCCGGTGAGCCGATCGTCGCCGTCACCGCCATCGAGAAGGGCCATGCCGCCACCAGCGGTGAGGGTATCGTTGCCCGCGCCGCCGTAGATCTCGACGCTCAGGCCAAGCCCGGCAGCCACGTTGATCTGGTCATCGCCGGCTCCGCCATTGGCCTGGATGCGCGCGACGCCCGCGTATTCCTGCTTGACGCCGAAGGCCTCGACGATCACGCGGTCCGCGGTGCTTCCCTGCGAAACGCGGAACGTCTCGTTGCCGTCGGCGGTGTTGCCGTGTTGTCGAAGGTGGGCGCGGGTCCCGACGTTCAGATTCAGTTGCCCCGTGCTCGAGTCGAGCTCGGCGAGAACCGGGATGTTGCTCGGGCGAGGGACGTCGAAACTGAGCAACGGCATGAACTGGGAGATGCTTGCCTGATAGAGCGTAATGAAACCGAGCCAGGTGTCGAAACCCACCTTGAGGTAAGCGCCGAAATCCAGGCCCACGGCACCCCGCGTGTCAAAGATGAACTGCGGGCCGAGTTCAAGGCTCTTCTCGAGATCGCTGATGCGAATCTTGTTGTCGGGGGTGTCATCGTGTAGATCGAACCAGACGTTGCCGCGTACGCCACCATAGACACCGGCCGCGGCAAACCCGAGTTTGAGTTCCGCGTTGAGGTTCAGGTACGACCCCAACGTCAATTCAGGCTGATCCCGCCCATCGACGATGTGATCGCTGATGTAGAAGCCTTGCGTGTCTACACCGAAGCCAAACTGGATCAGTCCGTCGATTTCTCCGCGGACGATCAGGAAGATCGGGAAGGGCGGGAAGATCGGCCCGATCGGCGGGCTTTGCATGCTCCAGTCCAGCGGCAGCGGCGGCATCTCGTAGCTGATCAGATCGACGGGACGCCCGACGAGCAGGCCAAGAAGGCTTGCCGGATTGTCGAGGATGGGAATCCGGAAACCGCCGTAACTGTTCAGGCGATCCGTCTGTGTCTTGACGCCGCCAAAAGCGTTCTGCATCACCGAAAAATCGCCGCCCTGGCTGCTGATTTGTGGCTTGCCGTTCGCGTCCTGCGCCTGCTTGCCGTCAATCAGACCCTTGAACAGGTCATCGCCGATCTGTATCCAGCCATCTGCGCTGATTGCGGAAATGCCGCTGATCACGTCGGAGATGGTGTCCATCGTGGCGATGAATTTCTTGATTCCCGACACATCCTTTCCGGAGAACAGGCCAACGACGTCAACGATGGTGAAATTGCTCCCGGCAAGTCCGGAGATGATGGGCAGCGGCTCGGTGAGGAAGTCGAGCACAGGCGCAAGGGGGTCGAGCGTCTGCTTGATGTCACGCAAGGTGGAACCCAGGAGATTGTTCACGAACTCGCCGATGTTCAGTTCGACGTGGTCGACCCAGATCTGCGGCGTCTCACCGACGCTCTCCTGGTTGCGGGTGGTATCGTTCTCGCTGAGATCCCAGATGACGTGGAAATCGCCGCGGACCGACGGGAAATTCGGATTGTCATCGACCGTCGCCTGAATCTCGAGATTGATCTCGGCACCACCGGTGAAGCTGGCCTGCAGTAGCTGGCTGAGGGAGGCGGCGGTGACCTCGGCATAGGTCAGCCTGCCATCGTGGTCGGGATCCTGGAGGTCGACACTGAAGCTTCCACCCAGGAAGGAGGGATCCCGGGCATCGTCGTGCACCTCGATGTTCACGAAACCGATGCGCCCGTTGGCGTGGTAACCGGGAATCGTCGCCCCGAGCCTCAGGGTGAGTTCGTCCTGTGCGCTGGTGTCGAGGAAGAAGCCATCGCTCTTGCTGAGGCCGAAGCCCAGCTTGAAGTCGAAACCGAGCCCGAACTGCATGCCGCCGACGCTTTCGAGCTCGAAGAGGCCCGGCAGCCCGAGGTCGAAGGAGAGCGGGATCTCGCCCAGCGCGACGTCCTGATGGAGAACCAGGTTGAATCGGACCTCGTCGGCGGTCGTTTGCACGTCGATGTCCTGCAGGTCCACATCGCGATCTCCGTCGCGGTCAGCGAGCCATGAATTCTGGCGCGTACTGCTTGGGCCGAGCAGGTCGAACAGCAGTTGCCGGATACCCGTGGCATTCTGCGCGGTAACTCCGGTCAGCGCGCCACTGAAATCGGTTCGCAAGCGCTCGAGGAACGACTCGGCTTCTGCCAGCTTGTCGCCAATGAACGGGATGCGCACACCCAGGACGCCCGAGTCGAGCGCGGCGCCAAGTGCGCCGAAGACGCCATCCCAGCCTTCGGACAAGGAACTCCAGACATCCCCCAGGCTGTTCGCGAGGTCGCCGAGCCCGGATAGGGCGTTGATGAAGTTGGGGATCGCGATCGTGGTGGTGCTGGCAGGCTGGCCGATGTCGAGGACCTGGATATCGATGGCACGCTGCACAGGATCGAGCGGCGCACTCTGGTTCCGCTTGTAGACCGGCAGATAGACATGCGCCTGCCCGTCCAGGTCGGACGACAGTTTGTCGAGACCAAAATCCGAGAACAGCGCATAGCGGCCGTCACCGCCGACTCCGTCATCGTCAACGACGCTCACGGTCCAGGTCGCCAGGTGCTCGGCCGGCCGGTCGCCGTGAATGACGATCGGTGTCCCGTCGTCGATGCGCAGTTCGCTCCTGCGGCCGTTTACCGGGTCCGTGGCGGGGATGGTAAATCCGAGAGGACCATAACCCGCCGAAAAGCTCAGACCCTGGCTCAAGACGCCGGCTCCGAGTTTGAATGCACTCGAATCCCGAACATAGAACACCGGGCTCGTCGGGTTGGTGAGATCGATCTGCAGATCGAGATTGAACTCGGCCAGATGGGCCAGATCGACCTTCGCATCGGCGGCAATGACGCTGCCGAGACCGCCGAGTGCGCCCAGTTCCAGCTCCAGCGGCAGATCCTCGGTTGCACCGAAAGTGCTGAAGTCCAGGCTCAGGTCGAGAATGTGGTCAGAAAAGGCGACGTCTGCCTTCCCGGGGTCCTGGGCGCCCGGATTGCCGGGCGAACGCATGCCATCGATCGCCTGTTCGAGCGCCTGCCGCAGATCGTTGATCGTCTGACCCGGTTGCCGTTCGAAGGCATCGACGAAGCGACCGAATGAGTCGGAAAAGTCGACGAGTTGGTTGATGCTCTTGCCGACCCCCGGAATCTTCTCGCGGAATACGGCCGTGCTTTCGATCTGGTCGATTGAACGTTGCACTCGCCGCAGCCCGCCGACGATTTCTCCGATGGCGAGGTTCTGCAGACCATCGACTTCGCGCATGTCGCGTGTGACGACGTCGAGCGTCGACAAGTCTTCGAGATCGGACCAATCGACGATCACGGCCGGCTCGGTCCGGCCATCGCCATTGGCGTCGGTAAACGCTACTGCGGCCAGGGTGCCTCCCAGAGCGCCGGTGGTGGCAAGCGGGAGGGTGAGCTGGAAGTTCCCTGAAAAATCGGCTTCGGCGACGAGTTGCGACAAAGCCTGCGAAATCACTTGCGAAGTGGTCTCGTTGGCGCCCAGCGCACGGCCGCTTTGCGAAATGATTTCGCCGATCTCCGCCAGAGTGATGCGCTGATCGCTGGCGCCGGTGACGCCACCCGCCTGAGTACCCAGAACGGGGTCCGCGAAGACGATGCTCGCTTCGCCGTGCAGCGCACCGCTGCCATTCTCCACATTGACGCCGAGAACGCCGAGGTCGATCCGGGCATCGACGTCCGGGAGCAGCACATCAGCGGCAAAGCCAAGGCTCGCCTGCCTGGCGGGGTCGGACAGATCGACGAAGAGGTGCTGCGCCAGCGTATCTCCATGCAGGCTCTGCCCAATGATCAGGCCATCGCCCACATCCTGGAGGCCGTCAGCGTTGGCGTCGACGCCGGTCGAATCCGATCCGGTGATGCCCAGCCCGTAACCGGGTGCGCCAAACAACGAGCCATTGATCGCTTGAACAGAAAAGGTTCCCGTCCCTTCCGTTTCGTCCTTCAGGACCAGGGACTTTCGCTCTGTATTCAGGGCGACCGAAACGGCGGCACTGGTGATACCTCCCCGCAAGACCGTCGGCGCGGCGTTCTGGATGGCGCGGATGACATCACCGACGGTGGTCGCCCCGTCGAAATCGACTTCGAAAGCGGAACCATCGTGCAGGGTGAGCGCGATGTCGTTGGCCTGCGGCCGTGGAGCGACGACGCCCCTGCCACCATTCAGGGCGGCCAGCGGCGTGCCATCCGCCAGCACGAAGTCCCTGCCGAGCTGGGCGATCTCGACACCGAGTCTCAATCCTCCGGTCAGTCGGCCCTTGAACTCGATCGGGACGTCGCTGTTGCCGATCCGTATGGAAGTCGCGTTCGACAGCGGCGCCAGGCTCTCGTCGAGATTGAGGTCGAAGGTGAGAACGCGCTTGCCGAGGTCGATCGTTGGCAGGACGACTCCGTTGAACTGGTCCAGAAAGTCGCTGAGCGACGGCCAAGCAAAAGGATTTGCCGGGTGGACCGCAGGCGCGCTGTCCGCGTCGCCACTTCCGAAGGACGGCAACCGCAGTGAATAGAGTCTGTCGATCAGCCATTTTCCCAGACCGGGAATGTCAATGTCGGGTAACTGGATTCGCCCGAAGTTTGGCCACGAGACTTCCGGCATCTGCCAGTTCAGGCCACGCAAGGCAGGCGAATCTCCGGAGCGACCCTTGCTGGCGATACGGTTCAACCATTCAGCGAGGTCCTGCAGGGCATTCGAGAAATCGGGCCACTGGATGCTCCCCAGGCCTTTCAGATCGCCAAGGCCCGAAAAATCGAACGGGTTTCTCAGACCGTCGCAGAAATCGCCGCCGGCAAGGCTGATCGGTATGTTCAGGGTCTGCGTCGACGGCAAGCCAATCAGCCGTGCCGCGGCGGAGACGTCCACGGGCAGGTTGCCCACCAGCGACGGGTTGCCGCAGTCGAGCGAGAAAATCCGGGAAGCCGGTTCGGCACTGAGCGCGGAGATGCTCTGGCCTTTGACCTCGTCCCGCAGCGCCAGCGTGACGGCCGCATCCAGCGCGAGATGACCATCGCGGATTCTCGCGTCGACGATCCCGAGACGCAGATCGGCATCGAGATCCGCCACGTCCGCCTTGACTGCCAGCGTGACGTCGAAATCATCGACGATGAAAGCCTGTCCCTCTGCCAGACCCGGTGTGAGGTCGAGGGTGAAGTCAAGCGTGGCGGTCAGCGACAGGCTGACCGCGACAGCGGTATCGGGTTTGAGGGCGATGCCGGCGCTCTCGCCCCATTCGCCCAGGCTGATCGGCAGACTGACGGTTCGCTGGGCGTTGAGGCTCACTCCGGCGAAACGAATCCGGTCTCCGTCGACGACGAAGCTGAGCGACGAAGCTCCCGGAGTGGCTGCAAAGCCGGTCTGCTGCTCGGTGAATGAACGCAGGGCCTGCACCAGTCCTTCGGCGGTCGGCGTTGCCGTCGAGTTCATGTAGTCGGCGACAACGTCGCGCAGAGCACCGAGCAGTTCATCGGCGGGGATCAGGTCTGCCAGGCTCTTGCCAAGAAGCGGAAGCTCGTTCTGCAGCAGCGCGAGTTCGTCCGCAGGGCCGCCATCCGTCTGACTGGCCATCCTGGCCAAGCCGCTTGCGCTCGCAACTTCGTTGTCCGCAGAGCCGCTCCCGGGCGGCCGGGCGAGCTTGGCAAGCCTGATCGCGCTCTCGAGTCCGCTGAGCCCCGCGTTCAGCGCGTTCGCCGCAGACCTTGGAATGTTCTTCTCGCTGACCTGCACAGGCGGCGCCTTGACGTTGACCTGAAAGACGCCGGCGTTGCCGGGCTTGAATTGCACCTTGTCCTTCAGTTGTGGATCGTCCCACAGGCGGGGATCGTTGAAATAGACGCTCTCGACCTTGGCGCCGTTGCTCAGTGACCGGCCGATGAATGAACTGATCTGTTTGCGCACATCCGCCAGCCGATACCCGGTATCCGGGTCGACGATCAGGTTCCTGATGGCCCGCAGAATGGCCTGGTCGTTCAGGGCGTCGCTGCCGCGAAGGGCGACCCCCCAGTTGAAACCCGCCTGCGCGGAATCAGCGGTCCGATAGCCGCCCGAACTGTTCCGAACGACGATCATCGTTCCCGGACCCGCGACGTAACTGACACCCGCATGTTCCACCGTCCTGAAGAAGGCCGTACGGCCGGAAATCAGCCGGCCGTTACTGTCGAACGGTTCATTGTGGGAGGGAACATCGAAATCAACTTGCAACCCGGTTTCGTGCAGATCGTCGTGGGCTTCATAGCGATCGTGCCAGGGCGTCTCGCCCCCGCCCACCAGGCTGGCACTGCGCAGCTTCAGGGCGGGCGCACCACTGTCTCGGTTGGAGCGGGCGGCTTGAGCGATCAACTCGGCGGTCCAACTCGTTGCCCAGCGCTCCGGGTTTGCTCCGCCCACGACAGCCGGCTCGATCGTCAAACCCGCTGTGGCAGTGATCTCGACCCAATCGGGTGCCTGCTGACTGTTGATCCACAGCAGATCGACCTCGCGACTGGGTGTGTGCGCATCCTCTCCCCGGACGGCGGCATTGAACAGTCCGATCGCATGGAGAGTGCGCAATCCCATCACACCGTCGAGCTTCAGCGGATCTCCCTTGGGATTGGGAAAGCCATGATAGGCCAGCCGCTGCTGGATTTGAAGAATATCGATTGTCGATGATGATGAAGTTATGGCTGCCGCGCCGCTGCTGGACAAGCCGGCTGCGACATTGATTTGAAAACGGCGTTCGCCACCGGGCAAGCTGGGTAACCCGGTGAAGAGGGAAGTGCGCAGAGATCCCCGTATGATGCCTTGGAAGCCCCGTGCAGGATCAGGATCGACAATTGACGTGGTGCCCACGACATTTGGCGCGAAATAGGCGCGCCCGCTGCTGCTGAAAGGCTCACCGTCAATCGCATCGGAAAGGAGAAGTGTTCCGATCGATATGCTGTCACCCCGCGTCTGAATCTCGTACACGTTGGCCGCGAGAGGCTTGAGATCGAGTGTCGTCCCGTTGGCAAGGCTCAAATTTACCTTATCCGGCGCAAACACTGTCCCATCCGGCAACTCGCCCAGCTGGACGACGACGATGTCTCCGGTCTTGCCGGCAGACGTCCTTTGCGATTCGATTCGGACATTGTCCAATCTAACCTGGGCCGTGATCCTGGGATCAGCATCCCCGGTTACAAGCTGGAAGCCGAGCGTGTGCGCCGCGTTGAGTTGCGTGATATCGGAAAACGGCAGTTCGACGGTTCGTTTCCCGGGCGAGCCGAGTCGGATCGAATCCAGGATGCGGTTGTTCGCCCCGGAACCAGGCTGATTCGACCAGTCGCCCAAATAGACGAGCAACTCGTCATCGCCCGGATTGACCACATCCAGGTCAAACGTCAGGTGGCTTGCGTCGAGGGGCAGGTAGAACAGATTATGGCTTCTTCCCGGGGCGTTCGGCGTTAACTGCAGGCCAGGATCATTATTGAAGACTGATGAAAGAACAGGTCCCTGGCCACCACCGCCATGATGTGTCCAGCCAGGAAAGACATACTCCTCATATATACTTAGTGCCCGCTCTTGTGGATCCGCGCCTGTCTTCGAGAAGTTCCCATTGACCAGCCCCCCGCCCTGATTCGCGTCGCCATACGGTGACCAGGCAGGCTCCCAACGCACGTTGTCCAACCCTGAATCGGCCTTATGGCCTGGCGTGTGTTTGTAAGGGTCATCGCCGACGCTGGATGTGAGGCCGGAAAAGACTCGTGCGGGCTGGCGCGAACGGCCACCGGCGAGTGCCGAATGCGCAAACCCGGTTTCTGTTCGCTGTTGGGCGGCGACTCTGTTGGCGGGGCCGGCAAGTCTTTCTCCTGTCTGCCCATCGCCATCCAAGTCTCGCCACTCAACGTACTCGTTCTTCGCGCCGTCATATTCGAGCGCGCCAGGGATGGTCGATAGGTAATAGGTGTCCCAGACATAGGAGTGGTCACCTCCGACCAATGAGTTCGCATATCCAGGAAGCACCGGATCATAGGGATTGAGCAGTCCGACCGCGGGTAACTCGTCATCAAGGAATCGGTTGAAAGCGCCAGGAATAGCACGGCCCAAGGGAACGATACGATCCGGGGCGAACCTGGAATTGAGTCCCCTGGTCTGGTAGTAGACATCCGCAAAGTCCACGTTGTCCCAGATCGAGACACCATAGTCCTCGGGAAACGCCAGTGATTTCTGGTCCTGCTCCGTGTCAAAATACAACCGCTGCGAGAAATCGTGAGGATCAAGCAGTGTGACCTGATCGACCGGTACCTTGTAGTACGCCAGCCGCTCAACCGCTTCACTGGTCACTGCCGAGCCAAAGCTATGGGCGATGAAATGCAGAGTCGGGTTGTCGGCACCGGCCGTCGGGTCGATCAGGTCGAGCCCGGCCAGAAGGCTGAAGAGCGCGTCGCCGGCGGCTTCGGTCCAGCCAGCCGACGGCTCATTGGAGTCGGCAGCCCAGTCAAAAAGGATGACGACTTCGCCCGACTCACCTTTCTGGCTGGCATCGGGCAAACGGGACTGGTTCTTGTCGAAGCCCGCGACAGCGCCCGGTGAGGGTATGTCATAATCGAGCAGCCAGGCAGATCCCTTGGTATCAGCGAAGTTGTAGATGGCGTTCGCCACGCTCAAAAGGGAGTCACCTGTCGAATCCCCGAGTTGGAATCCATGCGTGATGACCGTCACCCCGGCGGGATGGATGTCATTCGTCCTGAAGCTGTCAGCGACTTCCCCCAGCGACAGGTCAGCCGAAAGCAGCAGTCGCGGCTCGAGTGGCTCGCAGATCAGCCGCTGAGCTGCTCTGGCCGAATTCTCGACGTCCGCTGGTGACGGATCGCGCCGCGCGCGGTTTCTGCTCTGGAGGAAAGCAAGGATCGCTGTCAGGGACATGAGAGTTCACTCCGCGTGGGATGGCGTTGACGACGCACGATGCCGTCGCAAGAACTGCAGCAATTATGGAACATAAGGACTGCTTCTTGCGCTCTTTCTTGAGCGCTCAGGTCCTCAAAACGCGGGAAACTCTGCGGCACTCCGGCATTCTGGAGCACGCACGCCTAGCCGCGGTCGGGCTCCGCGCTGGCGACGACTTTGTGCTTGCTGCCGAACTCTGCGAGCCCGCAGGGCCCTGCACTGATCCTCATGACTCACCCGCATGAGCCAGGACCATGAGTTCACATTTTCTGCTGAAAGCCGAAGCCCGGCCCACGTGAGCCGGGAGTGGTGCGGGTACGGGCGAGGCAACCACCGGCAGGGGGAAAGCCTGGCGGTGTGAAGCGGTCAGGCGACCGCCCAAGTGGCGCCGTGTCCGTCACGGCCGGCCGGGACCAGGTGACTTCTCGAGCAGGCGGGTAGGGCCACCGGCCACATCGTGGGGGGGCCTATTGCTCCGTGTTTCCCCCCGGCCCAGCGCCGACTCCTCGACGTCGCGCTCGGGCAGCCACGGCAGTCCTTCCTCGAGGCGCTGCACCGTTGCGGGAACCGCCACCGCCAAGCCTTCCCGGGTGTAGTAGCCGCCGCGCACGTGCAGCGCGCCGGCCAGGAGCCGAATGAAATCGCGGACGAGGTCGCTATCTGGTGGTTCCGGAGCAAGCCAGAAGCGCTCCAGTGGGCCGCCGAAGCTCAGGCCGGCGACGTCGAAAATGGCGCTGCCCATGACCTTCAGCGGACAACCGACGACCAGGGCCGAGATGCCGACGGTGCTGTTGACCAGCACGCAGCCCCTCGCCCGACGCAGCATTACGACCACATCACCGCTGCTGACGCAATGAACGCGGTTGGCCACCCCGAGTTGTGCCGCGATCTCGCCGATGACCTTTGGCCACGGGGTGAGACCGGGGTCGAGCGGGTGCACCTTGACGACCAGTCGGGAGGGCTCTGGCGCATGCGCGGCGAAGGAAGCGAGGATCTCGCGCGCCGCCGCCGGCATGTCTGGGTAGCGGGAATGGTCGCGGATCTGGTAATCGGTCGAGAGTTGCAGCGGTAGCACGAAGGTTGGCACGTCCTGCTGCTGCAGTGCGGTGAGGGTCTGCGCCGTGCGTCGTCGCTCGGCGCCGCCAAGGATCCAGCGCCGTAGCCAGGCCGCGTACTCGGCGAAAGGGTGGTGGATCGCGTGCCGACGGTAGCCCGGGTAGAGCGGACGCGACAGTACCTCTGCGACGTTGTAGACCACGTCGAGCATCGCCAGCCGCCAGAACGGGGTGGTGCAGCACACAGTCAGGTCAGGCACCGGGTACTGCTGCGCCAGCGAGCGGATGAGCGCGGGATCGCGCGGCATGCGCGAATGGGTGCCCATGCCGTCGCGTTCGAGAACCAGCCAGTCCGGTCGCAGGTAGCCGAGTTCGCTGCAGATGATCTCGGCGCTGCGGGCGCGAGCCTCCTCGATGGCGATCCGGTGATGCGGTCGCCGGTCGCCGAGCAGGAAGAGATGCGTGATCGGATGCTCATCCAGGAAGTGGGCGATGTACTTCCGCCAGCCATCGATGCCGCCGCGGTAGTCGCGCGCCGGCAGGCGCCAGAACAGGCGGTCGCCGAGATGCAGGTTGATGCGCGAGACGCGGTGACCACGGGCGATCAACTCGCGCGCCACCTCGTGCATGTAGAATGACGACGGTCCTTGGAGAAAGAGAACGTGCAATGTTCTGTCGAGCTGATGTCGGCTGCAGTCGCGACCGGTGGCGCGGCTGTCGGGCCGCCGGTCAGCGACCGGAGCGCCCGCATTGGTTCGGGTCCGCGATGATAAGGCAAACGGGTTGCCTCGTGTTAGCCCCGTGATGGCGCGGAGCGACACGCTGGCGCCACGCAGTGTGCTGATCACCGGTGCCAGTGGCGGTATCGGTGCTGCGTTGGCGAGAGCCTATGCCGGGCCCGGGTGCATGCTCGTGCTGCAGGGGCGCGACCAGCAGCGCCTCGCTGCGGTGGCCGAGGCGTGCGCGGCGCGCGGCGCGCGCGTGCTGACCAAGGTGCTCGACCTGCGTGATCGCGTGGCGCTCGTGGCATGGCTGCAGTCGGTCTCGCACGCGGAGCCGCTCGACCTCGTCATCGTCAACGCCGGCGTCAACACCAGCATCGGGGCCGACGGGGCTGGCGAGAGCTGGGCTGCCGTCGAAGAGCTGATCGCGGTCAACGTGCTCGCGGCAATGGCAACGGTCGATGCGGTCCTGCCGGCGATGCGCGCTCGCGGTTCGGGCCAGCTGGCGCTGATCAGCTCGCTGGCTGCCTACTACGGTCTGCCGGTGACACCGAGCTACTGCGCCAGCAAGGCGGCTCTCAAGGCCTATGGCGAGGCCCTCCGCGGTTGGCTGGCGAGAGAGGGAGTACGCGTCAGCGTCGTCATGCCGGGCTACGTCGAGTCGCAGATGTGTCGCCAGATGCCCGGTCCGAAGCCCTTCCTGTGGTCAGCCGAGCGTGCGTCGCAGCGGATCAGGCGCGGCCTGCTGCGCAACCGGGCGAGAATCAGCTTCCCATTTCCGCTCGCTCTCGGCACCTGGTTTCTGGCGGTGCTGCCGCCGACCTTGTCCGAACGGATTCTCGCTCTGCTCGGCTACCGTGGGTGAGGCGTTCTGGCCGGCCGTGCTGCCGGCGCTGGCCGGCAGTGGCTGCCTGGCGCTGCTCGTCGAGCGCCTGCTCGAGCCGCCACCGCTGGCCTGCTGGCGGCGGCCGGCAGCGGCGCTGGCGATCCATCTTGGGCTCTGGCTCTGGTTGTCGAGCGTTCTGCTGCTGCTCCTGCAACGCCCGGTCTTTGCCGCCAGCTCGCTGCTCGCAGGTTTCCTGTTCGTCGTCCTGGTCAGCAACGCGAAGGTGCATTCGCTGCGCGAACCGTTCATCTTCCAGGACTTCGAGTACTTCAGCGATGCTCTGCGCCATCCGCGGCTCTACATGCCCTTTCTCGGCGCGGTGCGGGCGCTTCTGTCGCTGCTGGCGCTTGGCCTGGCGATTGCTGGCGGCCTGACGATCGAGGATTCGCTGCTCGACCGGATGTCGGTCGCTGAGTTCCTCTCCGGCGCGGCGACGCTGGCGCTGGTGGGGTTGCTGCTGCTCTGGTTCGGCGCACGGCACCGGCTTGGCGTCACTCTCGATCCGACCACCGACTTGCGGCAGCTCGGCTTGCTGACCGCCCTCTGGCGTTATGGCGAAGAGGAGCACGCCCCCTGCGACGTACGGTCGACCTACGAAGGGCCAGGGCCCTTACCCGAGCCCGGCGCCGGGCTGACGACACTGGTGGTCGTGCAGAGCGAATCTTTCTTCGATGCGCGGCGATTGTTCTCCGGCATCCGCGGCGAGCTTCTCGGTGAGTTCGACTCGTTGCGCTGCAGCGCCGCCTGTCACGGGCCGCTGCAGGTGGCCGCATGGGGCGCCAACACCGTGCGTACCGAGTTCGCCTTTCTCTCGGGCCTGGCTGCCGATTCGCTCGGCGTACACCGCTTCAACCCGTATCGCCGAGTCGCGCGGCAGGGGGTGGCGACGATCGCCACTTTCCTCAAGCGCCTGGGCTACCGGACGATCTGTGTGCACCCGTACGCAGCCAGTTTCTACTCGCGTCAGGTGGTGTTCCCACGACTCGGCTTCGATGAGTTCATCGACATCGGTTCCTTCGCCGGCGCAGCGCGCGACGGTCCCTATATCGGCGACCTCGCGGTCGCCGAGCACGTCGCCGCCTTGCTGGCGACGACTGCCGGCGAGCCGCTGTTCGTCTTCGTCATCACGATGGAGAACCACGGCCCCCTGCATCTCGAGAAGGTCGCTCCGGGTGACGAGGAGCGGCTCTATACGGAGTCGCCCCCGCCGGGCTGCGAAGACTTGACGATCTATCTGCGGCATCTGGTCAACGCCGACCGGATGGCCGGCCGGCTGCGTGCAGCGATCGATCGACTGCCTGGTCCGGCCTGCCTGTGCTGGTTCGGTGACCACGTGCCGATCATGCCTGGGCCCTACCGCGTCCTCGGTGTGCCGGACGGGCGCACCGACTACCTCATCTGGCGCAAGGGCGACCCACCCCGCGTGGTCGTGCCGCGCGAGTTGCGCATCGACGAACTGGGCAGGCAAGTCCTGCAGCAGATGGGTCTGCTGCCGGCGCGCGAGTGAACGAGGGAGCCGGCCGTGGCAGTCTGGCCGCAGCTACACGCGTTGCAGTTCTTCGCCGAGCGCGCTGACGGTGTCGCGAATGTCGTCCTCAGTGTGTTCGCAGCTGACGAAGAAGCGCAGCCGCGCAGCCTTTTCAGGAACGGCGGGGTACACGATCGGCTGTACGTTGATGCCGCGGGCGAAGAGCGCGGCCGCCAGACGGGCGGCTCTGACCGACCCGCCGGTGATCGCCGGGATCACTGCCAGGCCGGCGCTGGTGCCGGTATCGACGCCGGCCGCGTGCGCGAGTCGCAGGAAGAGCTGGCCGCGCGCCTGCAGGGTTCGTACGCGCTGTGGCTCGCGTTGCAGGCAGCGCAGCGCCGCCAGCGAAGCGGCGGCGACCGGTGGTGGCATGCCGACGCTGTAGAGAAAGCCGGGCGCCAGGTACCTGAGATGTTCGACGAGTGCGCTCTCACCGGCAACATAGCCGCCACAGCCGGCGAGGGCCTTGCTCAGGGTGCCCATCCAGATGTCGACGTCGCTGCTGTCGACGCCGAAGTGCTCCCTGATGCCAAGCCCATTGTCTCCCATGACGCCGAAGGAGTGCGCCTCGTCGACCATCAGGAAGGCGCGGTACTTGCGCTTGATGTCGATGAAACGTGGCAGCTCGGGGTAGTCGCCGTCCATGCTGTAGATGCCTTCGAGCACGATCAGGACGCGCTGGAAGTGGGTTCGCTGTTCGGCCAGCAGGGCGTCGAGGGCTGCCCAGTCATTGTGCGCGAAGGGCAGGCGGCGTGCACCCGAGAGGCTGATTCCCTGCAGGATGCTGTTGTGCACCAGTTCGTCGTGGACGATCAGGTCGCGAGCCCCGAACAGGTAGCCGATCGTCGTCACGTTCGTCGCGTGGCCGCTGACGAAGGTGAGCGCGCCCTGGCTACCATAAGCGGCGGCGATCGCTTTTTCGAGATCGCGATGGATCGGGCGCTCGCCGGCGACCAGCCGGCTTCCCGAAACGGAAGTACCGAAGCGATCGATCGCCTGCTTCGCCGCCTGGCAGACTTCGTCATGGCCCGAAAGTCCGAGATAGTTGTAGCTGGCGAAGTTGATGAATTCGCGACCGCCAATGCGCGTCCGCGCTCCGGCAATGCCTTCGTGCAGCATGAAGAACGGGCTTTCGATGTCGAGCCGCGCGGCGCCCTCGCTGATGATCCGCACCTGCTGGTAACCGGGGTGGAGGTCGAAACGCCAGTGCTGCTCGGGCGTGCTGTCCGGCTCGCTCGTTACGCCGGTCGGCAGCTGCAGATCGCTGTCCTGAGTGGCTTGGCGCAGCCGACGTTCCAGTGCCTGCTGGATCAGCCGGTCCTTGATCTGGGCACTGAGCCCGGGAAGCCCCTTACGCACCATGGTGATCTCTCGTCGGTCTGCGGTCGTCCTGTTGCGCCGCGTCGAGGTCGGCGGCGAAGCGGGCGATCTCTTCGGCGGAGACCGCGACACCCTGTTGTCGGGCGATCTGTGCCGTCTGGGCCAGCAGCCCGTCCGTGGTTGCCTCGCCCCGTGCACCCTCCTCGGTGTCGCGCAACTGTTGCAGCAGGCGCTCGGCGAGCCGGTTGATCGTCGGGCTCTGGCTGAGTGCCAGTACCGGCAACCGGATCCCGAAGCGTGCATCGAGGGCGACCGCCAGTTCGACGCCCATCAGCGAATCGAGACCCATGTCGAAGAGTGACCGGCTGGCGTCGATTTTCTCCGGTGCGATGCGGAGAATCTCGCCAATCTCGCTGCGCAGCATGTCGGCAATGACGACCAGCAGCTCCTCGTCGCCGAGTTCGGCGAGCAGTCGCCTGATGTCCTGCGACTGCTCGTCGTCACCGCCGCCGCCGCACGGGCTGGCCAGTTCGCCGAACTTCGGGCTGCCGGCGGACGGCAGGACGCGGCTCAGCACCTGCCACGCGAACTCGAGTGCCGCCAGACCGGAGCGGTCACTGAGGAGCATTTCCTCGAGCACGTCGAGCGCCAGCTCGGACGTCAGTGCGGCTCCCCCCAGGCGATTCTCGAGAGCCTCGCGCATCTTCTCGTTGCGGACGAGGAAACCGCAATCGGCAATCGGACCCCAGCCGACGGCGGTCGCACACAATCCTTGTGCGCGACGATGCGCCGCGAGTGCCTCGAGCCAAGTGTTGGCCGCGACGTAAGCGGCTTGCCCCGGGTTGCCGAAGGCTGCTGTCGCCGAAGAGAAGAGCACGAACAGATCAAGCGCGCAGGGCCGCGTCAGTTCATGCAGGTGGCGAGCGCCCAGCACCTTCGCCGCCAGCGACCGGCGAATTTGCGTCTCGTCGAGATTGCGCACCAGTGCGTCGTCGATCACCGTTGCCGCATGCAGGACTCCCTTGAGCGGTGGCAACTCGTCGCGTGTCGCGGCGAGCAGTGCCATCAGGGCGTCGCGGCTGGTGACGTCGCAGGCTGCCGCGTATACCCGGACCCCCTGTTCCTCGAGGCGTTGGATGGCCTCCCGGGCCGATGCCGACTCTGGACCGCCACGGCTGATCAGGATCAGGTGGCGGGCACCCTTGCTCGCCAGCCATTCGGCAGCGCGCAGGCCAAAGCCACTGAGGCCGCCGGTGACCAGATAGGACGCATCGGCAGCGAGCTGCAACCGCCTGCGCGCGCCGGGTCGTGGGGGCTGCAGGCGCCTGATGCCGTGGTGATAGGTGATGACGATCTTGCCGATCTGGCGTGCCTGCTGCATGTAGCGGAAGGCTTCGACGACGTCCTCGGCTTCGAAGTTGCGGTAGGGCAGGGGATGCAGGATGCCGGCGCTGAACAGCTCCATCAACTCGGCGAAAAGCCTGCGCGTCAGCTCTGGATGGAGCAGCATCAACTGATCGGCGTCGATGCCGAAGTAACTGACGTTGTTGCGGAAGGGACGCAGGCCGATGCGACTGTTCTCGTAGAAATCCCGCTTGCCAAGCTCGAGAAAGCGGCCGAAAGGACGCAGCACCCGGAAGTTGCGATTGATCGCTTCGCCGGCGAGCGAATTGAGGACGACATCGACGCCCTCGCCGCAGCTTTGCTCGAGGATCTGGTCGGCAAAGGACAGCGAACGCGAGTCAAAGATGTGGACGACCCCGAGCAGGCGGAGGAAGTCGCGCTTTTCGTCCGATCCTGCGGTGGCATAGATCTCGGCACCCAGCCAGCGCGCGATCTGGATCGCTGCGATGCCGACGCCACCCGCGGCGCCGTGGATCAGGACCCGTTCCCCGGCTTGCAGGCGGGCCAGGTGGTGGAGCGCGTAGTAGACCGTAAAGAAGGTACTCGGAATGGTTGCCGCCGCTTCAGCGGAAAGCCCCGGCGGGAAATGTGCGACGGCGCTGCTCTGGGTGAGGACGCGGTTGCCGAAACTCGACGGAGCGAAGCCGACCACCTCGTCGCCCGGACTGAAGCCAGTGCAGTTGCTGCCGACACGGGCGATCACGCCGGCGAACTCGAAACCGAGCGTCGGGCCAGCAAAGCCGTTCTCGATGGCCTCATCGGAGAGCAGGCCCAGTGCATACATGACATCGCGAAAGTTGAGCCCGCTAGCCAGAACCTCGACCTCGACCTCATCCGGCGCGGGCGCTACCCGCGGATGGGTCTCCCAGCGCAGATTTCGCAGTTGCCCAGCGAAAGGGAAACCGAGTGAGACGGTCGGCGATTCGAGAAGTCGCGGCGTTCGGGCATCGGGCCGTGGTTCGTCGCGCAAGCGCGGGACGTAGCGCTGGCCAGCGGCCGCAAGGATGATCTCCAGTTCGCCATCGGGCTGCTCGAATTCGCGGTCGAGGAGGCCGGCGGCAGTCTGCGCGGGCATCGGCAATGCCAGGTCGATCAGGCGGACGCTGCCGGGCTCTGCCTCGTTGAGCATCGTGCGTACGAAACCGCACAACGCGGCATCGTCGCTGGGGTCCGGGCTGGACGCGTCGCTCGCGCTGGCAGCGGCTGCAGGCAGGAGGGCCGCTCCGGCGTTGGCCGTGATCAGCCAGCAGGTCGTTCGCGTAGCAGATCGTTCGCACGCCTGCATGATCCGTGCCGCCAGCGCGCAGCGCTCGACTTGGTGGTCGAGTGCCTCGTCGGCCGACAGGGCGGGCGAAGCAGGTACCAGGCCGGTGAGCATGACGAGGCCGTCGAGTTCACCATAACTGGTGGTGGTTGCTTGCAGCAGCCCGGCGAGTTCCTCGGTGTCGGTGGCGTTGGCCTGGATCACCAGGTCCTTTCGCTCCTGCAGCTTCTTTGCCAGTTCGTCGGCAAGACGGGCGGAATAGCCCACCGGATCAGCGAGCAGGATCCAGCTGCGCACGTTGCCCTGCACGGTCACGTCGGGCTGCGGGTTGGGCTCGTCGACCTCGGCCAGCAGCAGATAGGGCCCCGAGAGGGTGTCGGGCGAAAACTCGCAGGGGGCCGCGCAGCGGCAGCCCAGGTCGGCGAGTTGCTGTTGCCAGAACGATCTCGGTCGCTGGCTCGAGAGCCAACGGCCGCTGGCGCTCTGCGACCAGCCCTCGCGTCGGGCACCGAAGACGAAATCGATCCAGCGCGACGGATGCTGGCCGAGGACGAGCAACGAGGCGCCGGCAGCGAGGCAGCGGCGTGCATGGCGGAGGGCCCGCAACGCCTGCTCGGTGGTCGCGAAATCGAGCATGACGATCGCCATCATGCATGATCCCGCTGGCGATTCCAGGTCCGCTTCGCTGCCGGCGGGGTCATCGATCAGGCTCGTCCGGATCGTCGGGAAGAACTCGCCAAGGCGGACCCGTGCCTCTTCCAGAGCGGTCGTCGACGTGCTGGCGAAGCCGTAGTCGGAGCGTGTGAAGTCGAGGGCGAAGCAGATGTCCATGGCAAATGCCGGCGCGCCATCGCTGATCTCGACGACGCCGAGTCGCTGCCCTGGCGGCAGCGCCGCAAGCGCCTCCGCGACCAGCGCGCCGAGCGCCTGTCCGAGCTTCATTCTTCCGCGGCCACCGACGACCTGCAGCAGCAGGGTCGCCAACGACGATTCCTGCGGACAGATCTGGCTCAGTGAGGAACTGCCGGCGACGAGTGCCGGCAGGTGCAGGCCGATCCGTCCCACCGAGTGGATGATCTGGAAGTAGTCTGGATAGTCGGCAAGCAGGCTGTTCCAGATATCCTCGCCAGTCGACTCTTCCCGCTGATCAGGCACCAGCGTCCAACCATCGCCCGTCGCCGTCAGGGATCCGTCGTCGCCGGCGAGGCGGATGAGATCCGTGAAGAAAGGCGCAGCGTCGGGATTCGCGGCCTGGCAGGACAGGATGGCCGCGGCCGACAGCGTGCCATCTTCGCCGGCGATCGGCTGCAGGGCACGGCGCGTGAATCGGCTGCACAGGCTGTCGAGGAGCGGATCGACCTCTTCCGTGTAGCGGCGGTGCGTTCCCTTGAGGGCCGCCCGCTGCGTGACGTTGGCGAGCGTCGAATGGACGCGCTCGAAGCGCAGCGCCAGCGGCCCGGCAGGCTGCCCGGGGTGCGGCTTCGGGATCGCCTGCAAGGCGAGAAAGCGCAGCCGGTCGCGGCTACCCCTGCTCAAGTGAACACCGCGAAAACGAGCGTCCTTGACGATCGCGATGAGGCGCCCGGCCGCACAGAAAAGCGCGAACTCGCCCTGCAGGGAACGTGCGCTGTGCCGCAGCAGCGTCGCCCGGGCAAAACAAGGCGTGTCCGTACCCGAGCGAAAGATGACACGACCGAACCGCGTCGGGATGAAGGCAATTGCTTCGTGTGTGTCGATGGCTTGGCGGAGCAGCTGGAACATCAGCTGCAAGGTGCTGTCGAGCAGCGCCGGATGGAGATGGTGGTAGGCGACTTCGGCTTCGACCTGTGGCGGAACGTGCAAGGCGGCGAACGCCGAGTTGCCGTCGACCCAGCCGTGTTCGACGCACTGGAAGGCCGGGCCGTAGGCAATACCGACCGTTCGCGTCAGCAGCGCGTGGCTGTCGGCGTCGAAGTCAGGTGGCCGTTGCGGCAGATCCGGCAGCACTTCGCGCAGCAGAGACTCCTGCGCCTCACGAACGACCCGCGCCGACGCGTTGACGACCCAGTCCGCAGGGCTCATCTGCTCGCGGCTACGGATCGTCAGGCTGCCGTCACGCGGGTCGATGGACAGCCGAACGACCGCCGAACGATCATCGGCAAGCAGGAGCGGCGAGCGGATCTCCAGATCCTCGATCTCGACGATTGCCGATGGCTGCCAGGCGAGGCTGGCCGTCAGCGCCATTTCGACGTAGGCGGAGCCGGGGAGAACGGTTGCCTCGCCGACGACATGATCCGCGAGGACCGGGTTGAGCTGCGTGTCGAGCTGGTTCTCCCAGGTCAGTTCATGCTGGGCAAGCGGGTAGCCGAGCAGAGGATGGATCTTCTGGCGGTGGATCAGGCCGAGCGATTCGCTGGTCACCGGGTGCCAATGCCGTTCGCGTTGCCACGGGTAACCGGGCAGGCGGACGAAGCGCCCTGGCCGGGGAAAATGTGCCCGCCAATCGACCGCTGCGCCGGCAATCGCGACCGCGTGTGCCGCCGACCGGATCCGCTGCGCACCGTCGTCGTCCCGCGTGCCGGTGGCGATCACCTGGCCGTCGATCGAGCGCGTCTTCAGGCAATCATGCAGATAGGTACGCAGGATCGGGTGCGCACCGATCTCGACGAAGACGGTGATCCCCTGGTCGAGCAGCGAGTCGACGGCCTTGGCGAAGAGGACCGGTTCGCGAATGTTGCGCCACCAGTATTCGGCGCCGAGTTCCTCACCCGGCAGTTGCGAGCCGCTGACCGTGGAGCAGAAAGGCAGCGCACTCGCGCGCGGCTCGATTCCGGCCAGGGCCTCCCTGATCCCGGGTTCGAGGCGGTCCATCGCCGGGCTGTGGAAGGCGTAGTCCAGGTCAAGCCGCTTCCAGCTGACGTGCCTGAGCGACAGCGCCTCCTCCAGTACCGTCAGCGCTGACTGTGCACCGGCGATCGTCAGGCCACGCACGCTGTTGACGCCGGCGATCGTCAGCTGAGCGGCAAGACCGAGTTCGCCGAGCAGGCTTGCAGCAGCTGTCATGTCCAGCGCGACCGCGGTCATCTGCCCGTCGCCGCGGGTCGTTCCCTGCAGCAGGCTGCGCTGGTGGATGACCTTGACGGCATCGGCCAGGCTCAAGGCGCCCGCTGCCCAAGCCGCTGCGACCTCGCCGACGCTGTGCCCGGCGACGACCATCGGCGTCAACCCCTGCCGTTGCAGGAGCCGGGTGATGCCGACCTGCAGTGCAAAGAGGGCCGGCTGCGCAATCTCGGTCCGCTGATAGCGCTCGTCGCCGTTTTCGCCGGCCAGTTCGGCGAGCAGCGAAAAGTCGGCATGCTGCCGGAACAGGGCGTCGACCTCGTGCACCGCTTGACGAAACAACGGCTCTTCCGTCAGCAGTCGCCGGCCCATCGCGGACCACTGGCAGCCGTTGCCCGAGTAGATGAACGCCGGCCCACGGGCAGCGACCACCACCCGGCCGCTGTTCAGCGCCGCATTCCCGCCACGGTCGGCGGCGAAGTCGAGCAGGGCATTCCTGATTTCCGGCAGCGTCGGCGCTTCGACGATCAGCCGCTGCTCGAGCCAGTCGCGGCGAAAAGCGGCGCTGTGCGCGACGTCGTAGTAGGCCGCCGACGGCTGGTCGGCGAGAAAGGCAGCAAGGCTGCCGGCGGCTGCCTTCAGTGCCTCTTCACTGCGCGCCGAGAGCAGCAGCGGCGGCATCGCTGCGGCAACCGGCGCTGGTTGCGGACGGGAGCGCCTTCGCGGCGGGCTCTCGATGATGAAGTGGGCGTTCGAGCCGCCGAAGCCGAACGAGTTGATGCCGATCGTCAGCTTGCCCGTCTTCGGCAAGGAGCGATTTCTGGTGACCAGATCGATGTTCCAGTCGTTGGCAAGGATGCGCGGATTGACCCGGTTGACGCCGATCGTCGCCGGCACCACGCGGTGTTCGAGGCAGTGCAGGGCCTTGAGCAGGCCAGCGACGCCGGAGGCTGTTTCGAGATGACCGAGGTTGCTCTTGACCGAGCCGATCGGCAACGGCCGGCCAGCCGGCCGACGCTTGCCGAGCGCCTTGCCGATGGCCAGCGTCTCGATCGGGTCGCCGACGGCGGTGCCGGTGCCATGCGCCTCGAGGTAGTCGATCGTCGCCGGATCGATGCCGGCGTCCGCGTACACTTCCTCGAGCAGGGCGGCCTGCACTTCGGCGCTGGGGACGGTCAGTCCGGACTTGCGGCCGTCGGTGTTGACCGCTGAACCGGCGATGACCGCCAGGATCGGGTCGCCGTCGGCGAGCGCTTGGTCGTACTCCTTGAGAAAGAAGAGCCCGCCACCTTCCGAGCGCACGTAACCGTCGGCCGCTTCGTCGAAGACCTGGCAGCGACCGCGTGGCGACAGCATCGACGCCTTGGCGAAGCCGATGAAGCCGTAAGGATGCAGGTGCAGGTTGATGCCGCCTGCCAGCGCCTGCGAGACCTCTCCGCTGGCAATCGCACGGCAAGCCTGGTGCAGGGCAACCAGTGACGATGAGCAGGCAGTGTCGATCGCCATGCTCGGTCCGCGCAGGTCGAAAACGTAGGAGATCCGGTTGGCGGCGATGCTGGCGGTGTTTCCTGTCGCCATCGTCGAGTCGGCGACCGCCAGGTCATCTGCCATGCGGAAAGAGTAATCGGCGCTGGCGATGCCGATGAAGACGCCGCAGCGACTGCCGCGCAGCCGCGACGGCGGGGTGCCGGAGTTCTCCAGCGCTTCCCAGCTCATCTCGAGCAGCAGCCGTTGCTGCGGATCCATCAGGGCCGCTTCGCGCGGCGAGATGCCGAAGAAGGCGGCGTCGAAGGTGGTCACGTCACCGATCGATCCGGCGGCGAAGGTGTAGCTCGTTCCCGGATGGTCCTTGCGCGGGTGCAGGAAGGTCGCCAAGTGCCAGCGCTGCGGATCGACCGTGCCCACCAGGTCGCGGCCGTCCAGCAGGTCCTGCCAATAGGTCTCGGCAGTCGTCCCCGGCATGCGGAAGGAATGGCCCGTGATGGCAATTCGCCCTCTCATCTGAATGTGATCTCCACTCTGGATCGGATTGGGTGCACCATTGTACGACCGCTGCCGCGAGCCGCGAACGCTGTCGGCAGAAGGATCAGGAGCGCGGCCTGGTGTAAGGCTCGAAGGCTTCGCCGCGCATCCGGTAGCCGGCGACGCCCATTCCCGTATCGGTGCGGTCGAGCCCGAGCGTGCCACTCACCCACATCGCGTCCATGGTGCGCATGTTGCCGACCGGCTTCTCGGCGACGACGTGAATGATCTGGTTGGCCGGTGGCGGCGGCACGTGGATGCAGGCGCCGAAGTAGGGCACCAGCAGGAACTCGGTGACCTGCTCGCCGCGACGCTCGAGCGGTACGACGAAGCCGGCGATGCGGACCTTCTGACCGTTCATCGTCTTCTCCGCCGGCGCCTGGTCCCACAGCCGTCGGGCGTTCTCCAGTGCCTCCTGGGCTTTCGGGTCGTTGTCCTGCAGGCGAGCGAGGTCGAGACCCTTGAAGGTGGCCATTGGGTCCCAGCCCTTGGGCACCAGATCGTCCCAGCCGATCTGGCGGTAGCCCTGCGACCCCTTCCTGTCTTCCGGCAGGCGCTCGCCAACGCGGTAATCTGCCCGTTTTTCCTTACTGCTCTGCGCCTCGGCGTGTGGTGGCGGTGACAGCAGTGCAGCCAGGACGAGACAGATGGCAATTGGCAGTGGCATTCGTGATTCTTTCCGTTGCGCGCCCGGACGCCCCGGCTGCAGTGGTGGCTGCGCCGGCGACACGAGGTCCTGAGCGCAGGGATGACGGCAGCGGGGCCCTGAGTATGCGTCTACTTGACCGTTTCGACCATCACCATCGGCTCGTCGGCGATGACGACCGCGGGGCGGCGCCGCCGTACCGGGCGTGGTGGCGCAATGTCCTCGGCCGATGCCGCCGGCGTCACATCCACGGCGGCGGGGTGCCTGGTTTCCACCATGATCAGGCCACTGTTCTCGAGTGCTTGCTGGATGTCGAATGGCGCAGGGCCGCCGGTGGTTGCCACGTCGGGCGCGACGGTTGCGGCAGCAGCCTCTTCTCGGGGTGCGGCGGCCGGCGACTCGGGCCCGAACTCGGAAGTTGGCTCGACCGGGGCGCTGGGCAGTGGTTCGGCGACGGCGGCTGGAACCGTGATCGGCATTGGCTCGGCGACGGCTCCCACCACTTGAACTTCCTGGCTGCCGGCCGGTGGTGCGAACTCGACCGCGGCTGCCGATGCAACCGGAAGCGCGGCGCGCTGATCGGCGTCTGCCACTTCGCTTTGGTCGCCGACAGCCACCGCTGGCGTGACGGCGGTCATCGTGACGTCCCAGGCGGGCGATCGCGCTGCGGGCGGCGCGGTTGCGGCGCTGTCGGTGCTGGCAACTGCTGCGATGCTCGCGCCCGCGGCGCTCACCTCAACGGCTTCGGTCGGCTGGGTCTCGGTCCTCTCACTGCGTTCGCGGCGGCCACCGCGGCGACCGCGGCGGCGGGAGGGGCTGGCGGACTCGTCGCCGTTCTGCTCGGGTGCCGGAGACGCTGCCGCCGTCGCCACGGCGGGAGCGAGTGGTGCCGGGTTGCCGTCGTTGACCTGCTCCGTGGGCTGTGGCCTGCGTTCGTTGCGCTGCCGGCGTGGTTCACGGGCGGCGGCCGGTTCGCGGCCCGTGGTGCCCTCGCGCCCCTCACGGGGCTGACGGGGCTCGCGCGGTTGCTGTTGCTGGTTCTCGCCCCGACTGGCCGGCGATGCATCCTTCTGCTCGCGGTTGACCCGGGTGTCGGCAGGTTCGCGACGGTCATCCCGGCGCGTGCCGCGAGGGGTGGTGCCACCGCCTCGGCGTCCGTCGCGCGCGCTGCCGGCGACTTCCGGAGCCGGGGTGGCTGCGCGTGGCGACACGGCTTCGGTCGTAGCGCCGGGCACTTCCTTGTGCCGGAACCAGGACACGATCCGCTTCAGGAAGCGGCCGGCGGCCGTATCGGGTCTGCTGCTGTCGACGGCATTTGCCGCAGGCTCGTTGACCAGGGGGGCTGGCTGCGCCGGCGTGACGCCCCTGATCGCCGCTTCGGCGCGGGGTGCCCGGGAGTCTGCCGTGCTCGCCATGTCGGCGCTGGCGTCCTCGGCCGGCAGCGCGACCATACGGTACGATGCCTGCTGCAGTTCCTCCTGTCCCGCTGCATCGTGGCGAACCCGCAGCACCGTGTGCTGCGGTGTCTCGAGATGGACGTTCGGAATCAGCAGGACGGTCACCTTGTGCCGCAATTCGACCGCCTGCACGTCGGTCCGCTTCTCGTTCAACAGGAAGGTGGCGACATCGACGGGCACCTGCGCATGCACGGCGGCGGTATTGTCCTTCATCGCTTCCTCTTCCAGGATGCGCAGGATGTGCAGCGCGGCGGACTCGGTGCTGCGGATATGGCCGGTTCCCGAGCAGCGTGGGCACGGAATGTAGCTGGTCTCGGCGAGCGCCGGCCGCAGGCGCTGGCGGGACAGCTCGAGGAGCCCGAAACGACTGATCTTGCCGGTCTGCACGCGCGCACGGTCGAAACGCAGTGCCTCGCGGACACGGTTTTCGACCTCGCGCTGATTGCGCTGGTTCTCCATGTCGATGAAATCGATGATGATCAGGCCGCCGAGGTCGCGCAGGCGCAACTGGCGCGCCACTTCCTCGGCCGCTTCGAGGTTGGTCTTCAGCGCCGTTTCCTCGATGTCGGCACCGCGTGTTGCCCGGCCCGAGTTCACGTCGACCGATACCAGCGCCTCGGTGTGGTCGATGACGATGGCGCCGCCCGATGGCAGGCCGACCTGGCGCGAATAGGCGGACTCGATCTGGTGCTCGATCTGGAAACGCGAGAAGAGCGGCACGTCATCGCGGTAACGCTTGATGCGGTTGACCGTGCCCGGCATGACGTGCGCCATGAACTGCTGCGCCTGATCGAACACCTCGTCGGTGTCGATCAGGATCTCGCCGATGTCGGGCTGGAAATAGTCGCGGATGGCACGGATGACCAGGCTGCCCTCCTGGTAGATCAGGAAGGCTCCCTGTTGCATCTGGGCTGCGTCCTCGATTGCCTTCCACAGTTGCAGCAGGTAATTGAGGTCCCATTGCAGCTCTTCGCTGCCGCGTCCGATGGCGGCCGTGCGGGCGATCAGACTCATCCCCGGCGGCACCGGCAACTGGTCCATCACCTCGCGCAGCTCGGTCCGCTCGCTGCCCTCGACGCGGCGCGAGACGCCGCCGCCACGCGGGTTGTTGGGCATCAGCACGAGGTAGCGGCCGGCGAGGCTGACGAAGGTGGTCAGGGCAGCGCCCTTGTTGCCGCGTTCGTCCTTGTCTACCTGGACGATCAGTTCCTGACCTTCACGCAGCGCTTCCTTGATCGTCGCCCGACCGGCGTCCGCGCCGGGCTGGAAGTAGGCGCGCGAGATCTCCTTGAACGGCAGGAAACCGTGTCGCTCCGCTCCGTAGTCGACAAAGGCCGCTTCCAGGCTGGGCTCGATGCGGGTAATGACCGCTTTATAAATGTTGCTCTTTTTCTGCTCCTTGTTGGCCGATTCGATGTCCAGGTCAATGAGTTTCTGACCGTCGACGATGGCGACGCGCAGCTCTTCGGCCTGTGTCGCGTTGAACAGCATTCGTTTCATTCGTGGGGCTCCCGCGCGCTGTTGTATGGGCTGCGCCTCGTGTGGGCAGCGACGGAACCGGTGTCTTCGGGACACTCGAAAGTCTCGTCGGCAATGGAAGCAGCGATACCATCCTTCGCACCCGCATACTGTTCGGGCGTTGATGACCTGGAGGGTTTCGGGATGTTGCCAGGGCGATTCCGCAGATGCCAGGCGCGCGCAGTTCAAGTAGTATCGCTACTTTGTGGTGAGCGAACTTAACCAGATGATCGGCGTCCAGCGAGAGTTGCGCAGCAGGGCGCCGAGCGGTCGGGTGTTGCATGCCGGAAAGCGTCTCGCAGCGGCTTCAAGGCCGGCATTGCCCGACGGCCGCACGGCTCAGTTCCTCCTGCAACCGACGACGCGAATCAGCTGAAGTATATTCAAAATGGCCCAAGTTGGCAAAAACTGCGTCACCCAGCAGCTTATCGGCGAGAACGAGCACGGGCAGCGGGTCGACAACCTGTTGCTGAAGCTGTGCAAGGGGGTGCCGAAGAGCCACCTCTACAGGATCGTCCGCAGTGGCCAGGTGCGGGTCAACGGCCGCCGGGTGGACGTCTCGCATCGCCTGCAGAGTGGCGACCTGCTGCGCATTCCGCCACTGCGCATCGGCGGCAGCGACGAGGTGGTGGTGGACGCCGAACGCCGGCTGCACTTGCCCGTCGTCTATGAGGACGAGGCATTGCTGGTGGTCGACAAGCCGGCGGGTGTCGCGGTGCATGGCGGCAGCGGCGAGAGCTTCGGGGTGATCGAGGCGCTGCGACAGCAGCGGCCGCAGGCGAGGTTCCTCGAACTGGCGCACCGGCTCGATCGCGAAACCTCCGGGATCCTCCTGGTCGGCAAGAAGCGTTCGACCTTGCTCGCCCTGCACGAAATGTTCCGTGCTGGTGCCGCTGGCAGTGCGGGGCGGGGTGCGGACAAGCGTTACCTGGTCCTGGTCGCTGGCCGCTGGATGGAACCGCTGCGCCATGTCCGCCTGCCGCTGTTGAAGTACCTGCTGGATTCGGGGGAACGGCGCGTGCGGGTGGCCGAGCAGGGCAAGGCGGCGCACACGATCTTCCGCCTGCTGGCCCGCTGGCAGCGTTTCAGCCTGCTCGAGGCGGAACTGCGGACCGGGCGAACGCACCAGATCCGCGTTCATCTCGCTCATCTCGGCCATCCGGTGGCGGGTGACGAGAAGTATGGGGACTTTGCGCTGAATCGGGTGCTGGCGCGGGAAGGATTGAAACGGATGTTCCTGCACGCCTCGCAGATGTGTCTGCCGCACCCGCTGGCCGGCGGCGAACTGCGGCTCGAGGCGGCGCTGCCGCCGGCTCTGGCGGGTTTTCTGCAGGCTGTCGCGGAGCGCGAGAGGCAGGATCATGGCGAGAAGATTTGAGCTGCTGGTCTTCGATTGGGATGGCACGCTGCTCGACTCGGCAGCGGCCATCGTCGAGGCCATCACGGCCGCCTGTCGCGATCTCGGGCTGCCGCCACCTCCTGCGGAACGCGCGCGGCACGTCATCGGGATGGGCTTGCACGATGCGCTGCGACACGCCCTGCCGGAACTGCCGGAGAGTCGTTACCCGCAGCTGGTGGAGCGGTATCGACATCATTATCTGGCGCGCGATCACGAATTGCAGTTGTTCGCCGGCGCCGCCGAGCTGATCGCCGAGCTGTCGGCGGCGGGTTTCCTGCTCGCCGTCGCCACGGGCAAGAGCCGCCTGGGGCTCGAGCGCGCCCTGCGGCACAGCGGTCTCGGCCCCTTCTTCCACGCTTCGCGATGTGCCGATGAATGCTTTTCCAAGCCGCATCCGCAGATGCTCGATGAACTGCTCGACGAGCTGGCCGTCGCTGGCGAGCGGGCCCTGATGATCGGCGATACGACACACGATCTGCAGATGGCACGCAACGCCGGTGTGGCTGCGCTCGCGGTTGCCTATGGCGCGCACCCGGTGGCGGCACTCGACGCCATGCAGCCGCTGGCGTGCGTGCAGGAACTCGCGGAACTGGCGGCATGGCTGCGGACCCACGCCTGATCTGCCCTTCCGCCGAGCTGCTCGATGGTGGTCGCGGCGTCCGCTTCACCATCGAGCGGCGGGGGGTGGTGGAACCGGCTTTCGCCGTTCGCTTCGGCGGCCGTGTGCGTGCCTATGTCAATCGCTGCGGGCATCTGCCGGTCGAACTCGACTGGCAGCACAACGAGTTCTTCGACGATTCCAAGCTATACTTGATCTGCGCGACACACGGCGCGCTCTATTCGCCGGCGGATGGCCGCTGTCTCGGCGGTCGCTGCAATGGCCGCGGGCTGACGCCGGTGGACGTCGAGGAACGTGATGATGCCGTTTATCTGACCGCAAGTGAGCACGAGTCTTGAATACGCCTGAAGAACCACCCTGGGAACGGCAGTTGCTGGAAAAGGTTGCCTTTGCGACGCTGCGCGAGCAGCGCGCCAGGCGTCGCTGGGGCATCTTCTTCAAGCTCGCCGCTCTGGCTTACCTGATCGCCCTGCCCGCGCTGCTGATGGACTGGGGAGATTCCGAGCAGCTTGCCGACCGCCGGCACACGGCGGTGATCCACCTGCGGGGCACCATCGAGGCGCAGGGCGAAGCCAGCGCGCAGAACCTCAACGACGCCCTCGAAGCAGCCTTCTCCGACAAGCGCACCGCTGGTGTCATCCTGCGCGTGAACAGTCCCGGTGGCAGCCCGGTGCAGGCGGGCATCGTGCACGACGAGATCCTGCGCCTGCGTACGGCGCATCCGCAGATCCCGCTGTACGCGGTGGTCGAGGACGTCTGTGCTTCGGGCGGCTACTACGTCGCCGTCGCCGCGGACAAGATCTTCGTCGACAAAGCGAGCATCGTCGGTTCGATCGGCGTCCTGATGGACGCCTTCGGTTTCACCGGCACGATGGAAAAGCTCGGCATCGAACGGCGTTTGCTGACTGCCGGCGAGAACAAGGGCTTCCTCGATCCGTTCTCGCCGCAGGATCTGAAACAGAAGGAGCATGCGCAGGTGCTGCTGCGCGAGATTCACCAGCAGTTCATCGAGGTCGTCCGCCGCGGGCGTGGCGATCGCCTGAAGGAGACACCGGAACTCTTCTCCGGCCTGATGTGGACCGGCAGCCAGAGCGTCAACCTCGGCCTGGCAGACGGTCTCGGCACCGTCGGCTCGGTGGCGCGCGATGTCATCAAGGCCGACCGGCTGGTCGAATACACGGTCAGGGACAATCTTGCAGAGCGCCTCGCCCGCCGGCTGCGAGCCGGGACGAGCGATACGGCGCTCGCTCCGATGTTCGACTTCGCCCGTCCACTACTGCGCTGAGAGGCCGTGCCGCGTGCGTCGCCGGCGCTGGCGGCGCCAGCTCAGGCGTGCAGGAGGAAGACCGTTGGTCGGCGATTGAGATCGGGTAGCGGTCGTTGCCGCCACTCGGCAACGGTGCGGGTGCAGACGAGTTCGCCTGCCGTCGTCAGGTCGCTGGCGATGCAGACGCGTGTCGCCGGGGCGCAGACACCGATCAGCGACGCCAGAAGCTGCCGGTTGCGGTACGGGGTTTCGATGAAAATCTGCGTCCGCCGTTGCTGTCGCGATTCCTTCTCCAGTTCGTGCAGGCGCCGCTCGCGGGCAGCCGCGTCGCTCGGCAGATAGCCGTGGAAGGTGAAACTCTGGCCACTCAGTCCGGACGCCATCAAGGCGAGCAGGATCGACGACGGACCGACCAGTGGCACCACCTCGATACCCAAGTCATGGGCCAGGGCAACCAGGTCGGCGCCCGGGTCGGCGATCGCCGGGCAACCGGCTTCGGAGATCAGGCCGAGGTCGTTCCCCGCCAGTGCCGGTGCCAACAGTTGTGCCAGTGCTGCCGGCGGCGTGTGCTGATTGAGTTCGGCGATCCGGATTTCCTGCAGCGGAGCGGCGGTCGGCAGTGCCTTCAGGAAGATCCGTGCCGTCTTGGCGTTCTCGGCGACGAAGCAGCTCAGCCGGCGGGCATGCTCGAGCACCGCCGCCGGCAGTACCGAGCCGTGGGCGGTCTGCCCAAGGGGCACCGGGATCAGGTAGAGCCGGCCCGCCTTCATCCGGCTGCGGGCGCGGCGGTCGTCACGGCTGCAGCGGCGAGACGTTTTCGCGGCGCAGCAGGTCGCAGAGGGCGATCAGCGGCAGGCCGATGAGCGCGTTCGGATCGGGGCCGTCGATGCGCGCGATCAGGGCAATGCCCAGGCCCTCCGAGCGGGCGCTGCCGGCACAGCTGTAGGGCTGCTCGAGTTGCAGGTAGCGCTCGATCTCGGCATCACTCAGGTCGCGGAAGGTGACCAGAGTCGGTACGCCGCGGCAATGGACCCGCCCGCTCGGGGCGTGCAGCAGGCAGATGCCGGTGAAGAAGTTGACCTGTCGGCCGCGCATCGCCTGCAACTGGCGAACGGCATTCGGGTGCGTCAGCGGTTTGCCGAAAATCCGGCCGTCGAGGCAGGCGACCTGATCGCTGCCGATGATCAACGCGCTTGGGTGTGCGTCGGCGACCGCACGGGCCTTGGCTTGCGAAAGGCGCAGCGCGCCATCCTCGGGTGATTCGTCGGGCAGCATCGTTTCATCGACCGCCGGGTTCGCCGTGGCGAAGGGCAGGCCAAGGCGCGCCAGCAGCTCACGACGGTAGGTCGAGGTCGAGGCAAGGATCAGCGGTGGTGGCTTCATCGGGCGGCCAGTCACTGCGCGCCGGCACTGCATCGGACCAGAAGATGGCATCGACTGGGGGTCGGCCGGTGCGCCGCTTTGACTTCAAAAGCCGAAGATAATATCATGCGCGCCTTATGTCGCGACTCGTTGTCATCGACAGTCAGGAGTTTGGCCGTGAAGAGGGCTCGCTGCAGGGCGAAATGCCCGTCGCGACGCTGACCCGTCTGCACGATCTTCTGACCGATACCGGTGGCAGCCTGGTCTTTCACCTCGATGGCCGGCGTGCAGCAGGTGGGCGTTCGCAGTTGCTGTTGGCGGTCGATGGCGTGCTCTCGCTGCTCTGCCAGCGCTGTCTCGAGGCGTACGAGTACCCGCTGCACCTGCGCAGTCTGCTGGAGTTCATCGGCAGCGACGAGGATTTGACGCAGGAGGAACTGGAGGACGATGCGAAGGATTTCCTGCCGCATCAAAGGAACCTCGACGTCGGCGTTCTGATCGAGGACGAGATCCTCCTGACGTTGCCGACTGCGCCGCGGCACGAGGAATGCGCGCTGCCGGGCAGCAGGGCGGCGCCGGCAACGGTGTCGCCGTTTGCGGTATTGACCGGGCTGCAAGGCAAGGTCGATTGAGTCTCAATTTTGGGAGTTTGTCATGGCTGTTCAACAGAACAAGAAGTCCCCGTCGAAGCGCGGCATGCATCGTGCGCACGATTCACTGCCCGGCCTGCCGTTGGCGACCGAGCCGACGACCGGCGAGGTGCACCTGCGTCATCACATCAGCCCGAGCGGTTTCTATCGCGGCCGCAAGGTGACCAAAGGGTCGGCCGAGTGATCCAGACGCATCGCTCCGCCAGTGGGGCGTTGCCTTGACTGACTCGCAGCGGCCCGCAGGCGAATGACGATAACCGTCGCCGTCGACTGCATGGGTGGCGACCACGGCCCCCAGGTGACCGTGCCTGCAGCGCTCGACTTCGTCCGCGAGCATGCTGACGTGCGCGTGATCCTGGTTGGTCTGACGGACGCCATCAAGCCCTTGCTCGGCGACGCCGCGGTCGGCCGAATTACCGTGCGGCATGCGACCGAGGTCGTCAGCATGCATGAGTCGCCGTCGCTGGCGCTGCGCAGCAAGAAGGACTCTTCGATGCGCGTGGCGATCAACCTGGTCAAACAGGGGGAAGCCGACGCCTGCGTCTCCGCGGGCAACACAGGTGCGCTGATGGCGATGTCGCGCTTCGTCCTGAAGATGCTGCCGGGGATCGAGCGGCCGGCAATCTGCGCCGTGTTGCCGACGCTGAGCGGCCACACGCATGTGCTGGACCTCGGCGCCAACGTCGATTGCAGCCCCGAGCACCTGCTGCAGTTCGGCATCATGGGCGCCTCGCTGGTCGCCGCGGTCGAGCATCGGGAGCGACCGACCGTCGGTATCCTGAACATTGGTCAGGAGGAGATCAAGGGCAACGATGCCGTCAAGCGCGCGGCCGACCTGCTCGCCGATTCGGGGCTCAACTTCATCGGCAACGTCGAGGGCGACGGTGTTTACAAGGGCGCTGCCGACGTCGTCGTCTGTGACGGTTTCGTCGGCAACGTGGCGCTGAAGGCGTCGGAGGGACTGGCGCAGCTGCTGGCGACCTTCCTTCGCCAGGAGTTTCGCCGCAGCCTGCTGACCCGGCTGATGGCCCTGCTCGCCCTGCCGGTGCTGCAGCGCTTCAAGAAGCGGGTGGACCACCGGCAGTACAATGGCGCCACGCTGCTGGGCCTGCGCGGCATCGTCGTCAAGAGCCATGGTTCGGCCGATGTGCTGGCCTTCGGTTGTGCGTTGAGGCGGGCGGCAGACGAGGCCAGGAATGGCGTTCTTGCCCGCATCAGCGAGCGGATGGCGCAACAACCACCACTCCAGGAGACCGCATAGCATGTTCTCCCGCATCACAGGGGTTGGCAGCTTCCTGCCCGGGCCGGCCGTCAGCAACGACGATCTCGCGCGGCGCGGGATCGAAACCAACGATGACTGGATCGCCAGCCGCACCGGGATTCGCTTCCGCCACCTGGCAGAGGACGGCCAGACGGCCAGTGATCTGGGCTGCGAGGCGAGCCGGCGGGCACTGCAGGCAGCCGGGCTGACGGCGGCCGACATCGACCTGATCATCGTCGCCACCTCGACTCCGGATTTCATTTTTCCAAGCACCGCCTGCCTGCTGCAATGCAAGCTCGGCAACCGGAGCGCGACGGCCTTCGACGTCCAGGCCGTGTGCAGCGGTTTCGTCTATGCGCTGACGATTGCCGAGAAGTTCATCCGATCGGGCAGCCACCGGCGGGCGCTGGTTGTCGGTGCCGAGGTCTTTTCGCGCATCCTCGACTGGTCGGACCGGGGCACCTGCGTGCTGTTCGGTGATGGGGCCGGTGCCGTCGTCCTTGAAGCCGCCGAGCAGCCGGGGATCCTGGCGACCGCGCTGCACGCCGACGGTAGCCATCACGACATCCTGTCGGTTCCCGGCAGCATCTGCGGCGGACAGGTGGTCGGTGATCCCTTCCTGCGCATGGATGGGCAGGCGGTGTTCAAGTTCGCCGTCCGCGTCCTTGCCGAAGTCGCCGAGGAGTGCTGTGCGGCTGCCGGCCTGTCGGCTGCCGACGTCGACTGGCTGATTCCGCACCAAGCGAACGTGCGCATCCTCGAGGCGACGGCGAAAAGGATGAAGATGTCGATGGACAAGGTGATCGTCACCGTCGACCGGCATGGCAACACCTCGGCGGCGTCGGTGCCGTTGGCTCTCGATGAGGGTCTGCGCGACGGGCGCATCGGCAGTGGCCATCGGCTGATCCTCGAAGGCGTCGGCGGCGGTTTCACCTGGGGTGCGGTATTGTTGCAGCTATGAACCGGGGATAGGGGGATTCGGCATGGCGTTCGCATTGGTATTTCCAGGGCAGGGATCGCAGTCGGTTGGCATGATGGCCGCCTATGGCGATTCGCCGGTGGTCCGGGACACGTTCGACGAGGCTTCGAGCGCACTCGGCGAGGATCTCTGGAGCCTGTTGGCTGCCGGGCCCGCCGAGCTTCTGGCGCAGACCGTCAACACCCAGCCGCTGATGCTGACCGCAGGTGTCGCCGTCTATCGCCTCTGGCTCGAACGGGGAGGCCGGCTGCCGGCGGCGGTGGCCGGGCACAGCCTGGGCGAGTATTCGGCTCTCGTTGCCGCCGGCGTGATCGCCTTTGCCGACGCCGTGCCGCTGGTCCGGGTGCGCGCGGCAGCGATGCAGGAGGCCGTCCCGGCCGGAGCCGGTGCGATGGCAGCGGTCCTCGGTCTCGACGACGAGAAGATCGTCGAAGCCTGCCGGCAGGCGGCCGCCGCGGTTGGTGGCAGTGAGGTGGTCGAGCCGGTGAATTTCAACGGGCCAGGGCAGACGGTCGTTGCCGGCAGCAAAGCGGCCGTCGAACGTGCCTGCGAGGTGGCCAGGACACTGGGCGCGAAGCGCGCCGTCCTGCTCCCCGTATCGGCGCCGTTCCATTCGTCGCTGATGCGGCCGGCGGCCGGCCGGCTGGCCGCCCGCCTCGCCGAGCTCAACCTGCAGCCACCACGGCTGCCGGTGATCAACAACGTCGACGTCGCCGTCGAAGAGGATCCGGCGCGGATCAGGGAAGCTCTGGTGCGCCAGGCGCATTCGCCGGTACGCTGGGTCGAGACAATCCGCCGGATGGCGGCCATGGGGATCACGACAGTCGCCGAATGCGGGCCGGGCAAGGTGCTGGCCGGCTTGACCAAGCGCTGCGCCGACGGCGTGGCGAGTGTCGCGCTTGCCGATCTGGCGTCGCTGGAAGGCGCTCTCGGCAGTCTGGAGTAGACAGCATGCTTGATCGACAGATTGCTCTCGTCACCGGCGCCTCGCGTGGCATCGGTCGCGCCATCGCCCTGCAACTCGCGCAGCTCGGCGCGACCGTCGTCGGTACCGCCACCAGCGCCGAGGGCGCGGCGGCCATCTCCGCCTTTCTCGGCGAGGCGGGTGGCAAGGGGGAGGGCCGCGTTCTCGAGGTGCGCGATGGGGCGCAGATCGACGCGTTGATCGGCTACATCGAGAAGAACCATGGCGCGCCATCGGTGCTGGTGAACAACGCCGGCGTCACGCGTGACAATCTGGCGATGCGGCTGAAGGACGACGACTGGGATTGTGTCGTCGATACCGACCTCAAGGCAGTGTTCCGCCTGTCGCGTGCGGTCATCCGCGGCATGATGAAGGCGCGCTACGGCCGCATCATCAACGTCACCTCGGTGGTCGGCCACGCCGGCAATCCCGGGCAGGCCAACTACTGTGCCGCCAAGGCAGGGGTGGGCGGAATGAGCCGGGCACTGGCGCGTGAACTCGGCAGCCGCAACATCACGGTCAATTGCGTGGCGCCGGGTTTCATCGACACCGACATGACGCGGGCGCTCGACGACAAGCAGAAGGAGGCCCTGCTTGCCGGGATTCCACTCGGGCGCCTGGGCGCGCCGGCGGACGTGGCGGCGGCGGTTGCCTTCCTGGCTTCGGCGGGGGCGGCCTACATCACCGGCACGACGATCCACGTCAATGGCGGCATGTTCATGGACTGATCGCCGGCGTTGCCGGTGCCGCCGCACGTCGCCTGCAATCGTTGGTAAGTTTCGGTCATTTTGTTAGAATGTCGCGCTTTTTCCTGTTTGAACCTTGTGAAGGAACCCTCTAGATGGAAAATATCGAGCAGCGTGTCAAGAAAATCGTCGCCGAGCAACTCGGAGTCAACGAAGCGGACATCAAGAACGAGTCCTCGTTCGTTGACGATCTGGGTGCGGACTCACTCGACACGGTGGAACTGGTGATGGCGCTGGAGGAAGAGTTCGAGTGCGAGATTCCGGATGACGAGGCCGAGAAGATCACGACGGTGCAGCAGGCGATCGACTACGTGACCGCGCACAAGAAGTAAGCACCTGCCCAGTCCCCCTGCAGCCAGCCGATGATGCGGCCGAGGCTGGCGGGGAGTGAGCGGCAACCGGGATCGTCCCATCGCCGCATGTCCTGATCGTCGGAGTTCAAGGTGGCACGTCGCAGAGTCGTCGTTACTGGCCTCGGAATCGTCTCGCCAGTCGGAAATACCGTTGCCGAAGCCTGGCAGAATGTGGTTGCTGGCCGTTCGGGAATCGACCGCATCGCCCGCTTCGATGCCTCCGCCTTTCCGGTGCAGATCGCCGGCGAGGTCCGTGGCTTCGACATCGGCCAGTACCTGTCAGTAAAGGACGCGCGGCGGATGGATGTCTTCATCCATTACGGCATGGCGGCCGGCATTCAGGCCGTTCGCGATGCCGGGCTCGAGGGTGCCGCGGTGGCGCCCGAACGGGTGGGCGTGTCGATCGGCTCGGGGATCGGCGGGCTGCCGGTCATCGAAAAGACCTGTGAGGATTTCGTCGCCGGCGGTGTACGCAAGATCTCGCCGTTCTTCGTTCCGGGTTCGATCATCAACATGATTTCCGGCAACCTGTCGATCCACTACGGCTACAAGGGGCCGAACCTGTCGCTGGTGAGTGCCTGTGCCACCGGCACGCACAGCATCGGTGATGCCGGCCGCCTGATCGAGCATGGCGATGCAGACATCATGGTCGCCGGGGGTGCCGAAGGTTGCGTGTCGAACATCGGCCTCGGTGGCTTCTGCGCGCCGCGGGCGTTGTCGACGCGCAACGACGATCCGCAGACCGCCAGTCGTCCATGGGACCGCGATCGCGATGGTTTCGTCCTCGCCGAGGGCGCCGGCGTCGTCGTCCTCGAGGAGTACGAGCACGCCCGGGCGCGCGGAGCGCGCATCTACTGCGAACTCGTCGGCTTTGGCATGAGCGCCGACGCGTTCCACATGACCGCACCCTGTGAGGACGGCGAAGGGGCTGCCCGCTGCATGCTCAATGCCCTGCGCAGCGCCGGCCTCAATGTCGATCAGGTGCAGTACGTCAATGCCCACGGAACATCGACACCACTTGGCGACAAGGCCGAGACGACGGCGGTCAAGCGTGCCTTCGGCGAGCACGCGCATCGGCTGGTGGTCAATTCGACAAAATCGATGACCGGTCATCTCCTCGGCGCGGCCGGTGGCATCGAGGCTTTGTTCACCGTGCTGGCGATCCATCACCAGATCTCGCCGCCGACGATCAACATCTTCAACCAGGATGAGTCCTGCGACCTAGACTACTGCGCCAACGAAGCACGGCAACTGGACATCGAGGTCGGCATCTCCAATTCCTTCGGTTTCGGCGGAACCAACGCCACTGTCGCTTTCCGGCGCGTCTAGCGCGCTCGCCGAGCCGCCGCCGCCCGGCGAGGCGCGGCCGTGGCCGCTCGCGCTGGAACTGCGCCGTTCGCGGCTGCTGGCCGGGATGATCACGGTGCTGCATCTGCTGGCGGCGGGCAGCGTCTGGCTGCTGCCTTGGTCGTCGGCCGCACGCAGTCTCCTGCTCCTGCCCATAGCGATCTCGGCCTGGATCTGCCTGCGGCCGAGCCCCATCAACGGGATTCGTCTCGGCGCTGACGGCGATCTTGCGCTGCGACACGTGTCCGGAGCCATCGTTGCCTGCCAGGTGCAGCCGGAAACGACCGTTTTCGGCCGCCTCGTCGTCCTCCGCGTGCGCGACGATCAGGCGCGACGACGCAGCCTCACGCTGTTGCCCGACAGCCTGTCAACCGAGCAGTTCCGCCTCCTGCGGTTGTGGCTGCGCTGGCGGACCGATCCTGCTGCCCTGCCAGCAACCGACCGGCGAGGAAGGAGCCGTGAAGGCAAATTGACTCGGCGGTGAGAGAGTAGGGGTCAATGCGCGCGATCGCCTGCGGCGTGGCGTTTGATGACGGTATTCACCGCCCGCGGCAGCGTCTCCGGGTAGTTTCGGCTGAAATGCAGGCCACGGCTCTCGTGCCGGCGCAGGGCGCAGCGGACGATGAGCTCGGCGGTGACGACCAGGTTGCGCAGTTCGATGAGGTCGTGGCTGACCCGGAAATGCGAGTAGAAGTCGTCGATCTCGCGGCGCAGCAGGCGGATGCGGTTCTGCGCACGCTGCAGCCGCTTGGTCGTGCGGACGATGCCGACGTAGTCCCACATGAAACGGCGCAGTTCGTCCCAGTTGTGCGCGATGACGATTTCCTCGTCGGGGTCGCTGACGCGGCTGGCATCCCATTCCGGCAGCGCCGGCAGCCCGCTGGCGGGTTGGCGGAGAATGTCGTCGGCTGCCGCTTCGGCAAAGACGAGGCACTCGAGGAGCGAGTTGCTGGCCAGCCGGTTGGCCCCGTGCAGGCCGGTGCAGGAGGCCTCGCCGGCGACGTAGAGGCCGGCGATGTTGGTCCGGGCGCGCAGGTCGCTGACGACGCCGCCGCAGGTATAGTGGGCCGCCGGCACGACCGGGATCGGCGCGCGGGTGATGTCGATGCCGAGGTCGAGGCAGCGCGCGAGGATGTTCGGGAAGTGTTCGGCGAGGAACGCCGCCGGCTTGTGCGAGATGTCGAGATGGACGCAGTCGAGTCCACGCTTCTTCATCTCGAAGTCGATCGCCCGGGCCACCACGTCGCGCGGTGCCAGTTCGCCGCGCGCGTCGTGCCGCGGCATGAAACGGCTGCCGTCGGGCAGCAGCAGTCTGCCGCCCTCACCGCGTACCGCTTCCGATATCAGGAAGGACTTGGCCTGCGGGTGGTAGAGGCAGGTCGGGTGGAACTGGATGAACTCCATGTTGGCGATCCGGCAGCCGGCGCGCCAGGCCATCGCGATGCCGTCACCGGTCGAAGTGTCGGGGTTGGTCGTGTACAGGTAGACCTTGCCGGCGCCGCCGGCGGCGATCAGCGTGTTGCTGGCGCCAATGGTCAGCACCTCGCCGCTGCCACTGTCCAGCACGTAGGCGCCGTGACAGCGCTGCTCATCGAGTCCGAGCTTGGCGCCGGTAATCAGGTCGATGGCGATGTGGTTCTCGAAGATGCTGATGTTCGGCTGCTGGCGAACCTTGCCGGTGAGGGTGGTCTGCACCGCCAGACCCGTCGCGTCGGCGACGTGGATGACGCGGCGAGCGCTGTGTCCTCCCTCGCGCGCGAGGTGGTAACCTCCCTCGTCGCGGGTGAAGGGAACGCCCTGGTCGATCAGCCAGTCGACCGCGCGGCGACCGTTCTCGATCACGAAGCGGGTGGCGCGACGGTCATTCAGTCCGGCGCCGGCGGTGATCGTGTCGCGGATGTGTGCTTCGAGCGAGTCGCGGTTGTCGAGGACGGCGGCGATTCCGCCCTGTGCCCAGCTCGAGGCGCTGTCCTCGAGGGCGCGCTTGCTGATCAGGGCGACCCGTCGTGTCGTCGCCAGCCGCAGCGCCGCAGCCTGTCCGGCGAGTCCGCTGCCGATTACCAGAACATCGAAGTGCAGCACCAATAGGGGTCTTCTCTTGCCAAATGGGCTGCAACTATAGCATGGGACGCCGCTGCGCGAGTCCCGGGGCAACGGCGCTGGCCGGCGGCTCGGATCCTCCCGGTTGCCGGCAGCGGCTGCCAACCGGTACCGTTTGCAGTCGCCACGGGTGGCGGCGAAAGTCTCGCCACCGGGCGGAGAAGGGTGGCGGCAGGCCCTAACCGGCCAGGGTCTGCGCCAGCTTCTGGCGGTCCTTCAGCCAGGCCGAGAACTCGCGACCGAGTTCGGCGTGCGTCTCGCCGAGGACGACGCTGGCCTGCATCAGCCCGAGCTTGCTGCCGCAGTCGTAACGCCGGCCATGATAGCGGTAGGCGAGGACCTGCTCGCTGGCGAGCAGCGCGGCGATGCCGTCGGTGAGCTGGATCTCGCCGCCGGTTCCCCGTGGCTGTTCGCGGATACGGTCGAAAACGGCGGGTGTCAGCACATAGCGGCCGGCGACCGCCAGGTTCGACGGCGCGACGCTCGGGTGCGGCTTCTCGATCAGACCATCGACCTTGACCAGGTCGGAGGCCAGAGGCTGTCCCTTGACGATCCCGTAGCGGTTGGTCTGGTTCCTTGGCACCTCCTGCACGGCGAGGATGCTGCACTGGCGGCGGACGAACAGTTCGGTCATCTGCTGCATGATTGGCGGCTCGCCGATCATCAGGTCGTCCGCCAGGAGGACGGCAAAGGGCTCGCCACGGACCAGCCGCTCGGCGCACAGCACGGCGTGTCCGAGACCGAGAGCACGTGGCTGGCGGACATAGACGCAATCCATGTCGTCGGGCTTGATCGAATGGACCAGGGCCATCAGATCGTCCTTGCCCGAACTGGCGAGTTCCGCCTCGAGTTCGTAGGCGGTATCGAAGTGGTCCTCGATCGCCCGCTTGTTGCGGCCGGTGACGAAGATCATCTCGCGAATCCCCGCCGCGTAGGCCTCTTCGACCGCATACTGGATCAACGGCTTATCCACGACCGCCAGCATCTCCTTCGGACTGGCCTTGGTTGCCGGCAGGAAACGCGTACCGAGACCGGCCACCGGGAAGACCGCCTTCTGCACCTTCGTCTGGACCTTCATTCGCTTTACCCTCGATGTTCAACAGCCACGATTCTAGCCATCTGCGGCGCGCTTCGGTGTGACTTTTCTCCGCTGTCGCGACCCTCTGTTCCGGCGTCGCCCCTGGCCCTTGCCGAGTGGCCGGGTCGCGCCGGGTGGCAGCGGACCTCGCCTCACCGTGCCGTAACGGCGCTCGGCTCAGGCGATGCGCGCGGTGGTCCAGGAGGCGCCAGCCGACACCGCCAGCAGCATGGCGGCGAGCAGCGCCAGCGCGAGCGCGAAGTAGAGCCGCGGGCAGCTCGCACGGTCGGCGATGGCGAGGATGTGCAGGGCGCCCCAGGCGACGGCGATGCCACCGAACAGCGGTACACCGAGAACCTGCAACTCGATGCCGTTGAGCGCCAGCATGCGTCCCTCGCGCCATGGCACGGCAACGAACATGCCGAAAGTCCACAGCAGCGCGATGCTGCCGGCGGCGCAGAGTGCGGCGGCGCCGCGGGTGATCCATTTCTCCATTCAGGTTCCTGGCGGTTGGTGGTCGGCCGCGCCGCCAGCGGGCGCCGGCGGTTGACCATGTGGTGGCAAAGCGAAGCGGCTGTGCAAGGTCTCCAGCCGCAGCTCCTGGAGGATCGCTTCGAGGCGTGCGGCGGCGTTGCCGCGCGCGGCACCGGTATGCCGGGCGACGATCAGTTCGTTTTTCAGTGAATGTTCCCAGCCGACCAGTTCGGTCACCATCGTCTGGTAACCGTGGGCCTCCAGTTGCAGGCAGCGCAGGGCGTTGGTCAGCAGGCTGCCAAACTCGCGGCTGTGCAGCGGGTGCCGCCAGATTTCCGCCAGCGGCGTCGCCGCCAGCGCCTCGCCCTTGCCACGGCGCAGAGCCGCTGCCACTTCGGCCTGGCAGCAGGGGACGAGAACGATGTAGGCGGCCTGCTTGCGCAGCGCGAAGCGGATCGCGTCGTCGGTCGCGGTATCGCAGGCATGCAGGGCGGTGACGAGGTCGATGCGCGCGGGCAGCAGCGGCGATTCGATCGCCTCCTCGACGCTCATCCCGAGGAAGGACATGCGCGTGAAGCCGAGCCGGTTGGCCAGGCTGCGCGCCCGCTCGCCGAGTTCCTGGCGCAGTTCGATGCCGTAGATGTGGCCGCGGTCGCGCTGCCTGAAGAAGAGGTCGTAGAGGATGAAGCCGAGGTACGACTTGCCGGCGCCGTGATCGACCACGCTCGGCCCGCCGCCGCGGCTGGCGATCTCGGCGAGCAGCGGCTCGATGAAGTGACAGAGGTGGCAGATCTGTTTGAGCTTGCGCCGGCTGTCCTGGTTGAGCTTGCCGTCGCGGGTGAGGATGTGCAGTTCCTTGAGCAGTTCGATCGACTGCCCCTCTCTGATTTCGGGGATCCGCGACAAGCTCATTCCTGCGGCTGATGATGACGAGGTGCTCATTCTAGGCGATTTCGGCCGTCCAAACGGCGACGGGTGCGCTGCTCGTCGCTGGCGGCAGCGAGCGGCGATCATCCGGACCCTCGGAGCCGCCAAGCGGTGGGATAATGGCGGAGTTCTCCGCCAGTTTCGGATCGATGATGGGCATCCAGTGGTACCCGGGGCACATGACTGCCGCGCGCAAGAAGGCGGCCGAGGCGATGGCGTCCACCGACGTGGTCATCGAGGTGGTCGACGCCCGCCTGCCCGAAGCGAGCAGCAACCCGATGGTTCGTGAACTGCGCCTGCAGCGGCAGCGGCCCTGCCTCAAGGTGCTCAACAAGGCCGACCTCGCCGATCCCGACGTGACCCAGTCGTGGCTCGCCTGGTACCGGCGGCAGGATGGCATGCGCGCCGTGGCGCTGTCATGCCGCAAACCTGCCGAGGTGGCGCGGCTGCCGGGACTCTGTCGGGCGTTGGCGCCGCACCGCAGCGACAACACCAAGCCGCTGCGGATGATGATCATGGGCATCCCGAACGTCGGCAAATCGACGCTGATGAACGTCCTGCTGCGCCGCAAGCTGGCGAAGGTCGGTGACGAGCCGGCGGTGACGCGCGCGCAGCAGACCGCGCCGCTCGACATCGCAAACTGGCTGACCGACACGCCCGGGCTGCTCTGGCCGAAGATCGAGCACCCGAGTGACGGGCTGATGCTCGCGGCGAGCAACGCGGTCGGTCGCAACGCGATGATCGACGAGGAGGTGGCGCAGTTCCTCGCCGGGTTGCTGCTCGCCCGCTACCCGCTGGCCCTCTCCAGACGTTACGCGCTGGCCGCCGGGTCGTTGTCGTCCCTCGACGGCGTTGCCGTCATCGAGGCGATCGCAAGAAGGCGCGGTCTTCTCCTGCGCGGCGGCCTGGGCGATCGCGAGAAGGCGTCGCGTGTCCTGCTGCAGGACTATCGCGACGGGCTGCTCGGGCGCATCAGCCTGGAGACCCCGGCAACCCGAAGCGCCATGCTGCTCGACGAAGAGTCGGCGGCGGTGGCGGACTGAGCGGTCGCCGCCGCATGCTCCAGAGTCTCCCGCCAGCGCTGCTCGGCATCGTGGCCAGTCTCCTGCTTGCCCTCAACTGCCTGTTCTGGGTGCCGCTCCTGCTCCTGCTGGCGGTGCTCAAGCTGCTGCTGCCGCAGCGGGCGGTCCGCCTGCGCCTCGATCCGCTGCTCATCCGCGTCGCCGAGGCATGGATCGCCTGCAACAGCGGCTGGATGGCGCTGACGCAGAAGACCGACTGGGACGTGGAGGGGATCCAGGGACTGCAGCGGCGCGGCTGGTACCTGGTCAATTGCAACCACCAGACCTGGGCCGACATCCTCGTCCTGCAACACCTGCTGACCGGCCGCATCCCCTTGCTGAAGTTCTTTCTCAAGCAGCAACTGGTCTGGGTGCCGATCATGGGGCTGGCCTGGTGGGCGCTCGATTTTCCCTTCATGCGCCGGCACAGCGAGGAGGTTCTCAGGGCGCACCCGGAGTTGCGCGCGCGCGACCGGGAGGTGACGCGCATCGCCTGCGAGAAGTTCGCGCTGATCCCGACGAGCGTCATGAACTTCTGCGAAGGCACCCGTTTCACCGCCGCCAAGCACCGGCAGCAGGCTTCTCCGTATCGCCACCTGCTGAAACCGAAGGCAGGCGGGATTGCGCTCGCCCTGAACGTGATGGGTGACCGGTTCCATGCCATTCTCGACGTCACCATCGTCTATCCCGATGGCGCGCCGGACTTCTGGCAATTCCTCTGCGGACGCATGCGGCGCGTGCGCGTGCGCGTGCAGACTCTGCCGGTGCCACACCAACTGGCAGCGGGAGATTACGCCGCTGACGCGGCCGTGCGTGAAGCCTTTCAACAATGGCTGCAACAGATCTGGCGCGAGAAGGATGCGCAGATCGCGCGCCTGCTCGCTGGATGAGCCGCTGCACCGCGTTCTGCCGCTGCCCGCTGCTGCCGACAGGCGCTGTCACGGCGTCTGCGCAGAACGGCAGGCAGTGCAGTATCATCGGCCCTTTGCATCGCGATGAGGGCGCTTGCTGAGCGCGCCAATGCAGGTCGATATGGTATTTTCGCCGTTTCCGCGCAGCAAGCTGCAGCGCCCCCGCCTCGTCGCCGACTTCGTCGTCCGCGACGAGTTGCAGCGGCAGCTGGAAGACGCCGCCAGGCTACCCCTGACGGTCGTGGCAGCACCGCTGGGCTACGGCAAGACCTCGCTGGTGGCGCACTGGCTGGCAAACCGCGTCGGCCTCGCGGCCTGGTTGTCGCTCGACGCGGGCGATGGCGAGCCGTACGCCTTCATCCATGCTCTCGTCGCTGCCGTGCGCAGCGTGTTGCCGGATGCCTGCAGCGGGACTCTTGCCTGTTTCGCTGCCCCGTGCATGCCGCCGCTTGCCGGTCTCGTCGCCCAGCTGGGCAACGAACTCGACGATCTCGCGGAGCCGCTGGTATTGGTCCTGGACGATCTTCATTGCGTCGACGACCGCGCCACCTACGCCCTGCTCGACCGCATGCTGTTGCGACCCCCGCCCCGTCTGCATCTGGTGCTCATCGGGCGCAGCGCTCCGCCATTGTCCCTGGGCGCGTTGCGGGTGCGCGGGGCGCTGCACGAGATCGGCGTGCGTGAGCTGCAGTTCAGCCGCCAACAGGCAGCGCAGATCATCGAGCACGCTGCGGCCGGTGAACTCGGCAACGCCGCCGTGACGTTGCTGCACGAGCGCAGCGGCGGCTGGCCGGCCGGCGTGCGACTGGCGGCGCTGTTGCTGCGTCATCGCTGGTCGGGCAGCGATGCAGCGGCAGGCTTCGCCGGTGGCACGCCTCTGGTTGCGCAATACTTTCTCGACGAGGTCCTCGCGCCGCAGCCGGCAGCGGTGTGCACGGCGCTGTTGCGGACTGCGCTCCTCGACTGCTTCTGTGCTGGGCTCTGCGATGCACTCGCCGGCGAGGATGCCGGCGGGCAGTCGCTGTCGGGACCAGCATTCGTGGACTTCGTTCGTGGTGGCAGCGTCCTCGCCTCGTCGGTCGACGAGGCGGGCGAGTGGTATCGCTATCACCCCCTCTTGCACGAGTTCCTGCAGGCTCGGCTGCTGGCGCAGATGGGCGTCGAGGCGATGCAGCAACTGCACCGGCGGGCGGCAGCCTGGTTTGCCGGGCATCAGCGGCTGGAAGAGGCCACCCGCCATCAGCTGGCCGGAGGCGGCCCCGCCGCCGCCGGCCAGCTGCTCGCCGACCATCGCGACACGCTGTTGCAGCACGGACAGCAGGCCCGACTGGCGGGCTGCCTGCGACTGTTGCCGCCAGACGCGGTCGAGACCGACGGGGAATTGCTGTTGCTGAAGGCGTGGCTGCTGTATCGGCAGGGCCGTCTCCTGGAGACTGCCGCGGTACTGGATCGCATCCAGGCGCTGCTCGAGCGTTCCGCTGGCCGGCCGCAGATCGCGGCGCCGGTGCGCGGCAGCCTGCTGGCGCTGCGCAGCATGCAGCAGTACCTCGAAGGCAATGGCGACGAAGCTGCGCGTTGTGCCGTCGATGCGCTCGCCTGCCTCCCCGCCGGGCGCATCGACGAACGGGTCCTCGCGCAGACCGTCATCGCCGGCGCGCGCCAGCTGGCCGGTGACCTCGGCGGCGCGCGGCAGGGCATCGACGAAGCGCTGGCGCAGGCGCCGGGGCCGATTGCACGCTGTCAGGTGCCCTTGCTGGCAGCGCGTTGTTGCATCGACTGGATGGCAGCCGATCTGTCGGCACTCCACTTGCTGGCGAAAGCGGATCTGCGGGTCGGTGGGGCGCCGTGGGGCAGCGACGACGGCGGTCTGCGCGCCTACTTCCTCGGTCTCGTGCAGTATCAGCGCAACGAGCTTGCTCTCGCCGAAGAGACGCTGCTGTCGGCATCGAAGACGGCCGTGGTCGGTTATCGCGGCGAGCTCTCGCTGCTGCTGGCTGCCGTCTGCCAGGCCCTCGGCCAGTCGAGCCGGGCGAACGCGGTCATCGACACGCTCTGCCAACACCTGCAGCAACAGGACGACCAGCATGCCCTGCAGCGGGCCTACGCCTTTCGCGCCGAACTCGCCCTGCGCCAGGGACAGCTGGCGATGGCGAACGACTGGGCAAGCGGCTTCGATCCGGGACCGTTGCATTTTGCCTACCATCTCGCCAGTGCGCCGCATCTCACCCTGGCCAAAGTGTGGATTGCCGAGGGCAGCAGCGAGAGTCGTGAGCAGGCGGCGCGCCTGCTGCAGTTGCTCGAGCGTGAACTGGCGGCGCGGCACAACATTCGCTTTCTCATCGAGGTGCTGGCACTGCAGTCGCTGCTGCAGCATGGCCTCGGCGATGACGCCGCGGCTGCGGACATGCTCGGCCGGGCGGTCGCGCTGGCGCAACCGGGGGGGTTTGTCCGCCTGTTCGTCGATCTCGGACAGGATCTCCTGCCGCCTCTCCGGCGGCTGAAGCTCGACCGCAGCGACTCGCGCTATCTGGGCCAGATCCTGGCGGCGTTCAACGACGACTGGCTGGCCTGCAGTGGTCGCCAGGAACCGAGGGCCGACCTGACGCGCCGCGAGCTGAAGATTTTGAAGCTGCTTGCCGTCCGCCTGAGCAACGTCGAGATCTCCGAAGAGCTGTGCATCTCGCGGGCGACCGTCAAACGCCACACGCAGAACATCTACCGCAAGCTGCGCGCGTCGAGCCGGCGCGAGGCGGTCGTCCGGGCAAGGACCCTGAACATTCTTCTCGACGCCTGAGGCGGGCGGCACCGATGCCGTGCCGGGCGGTGTGTCGCGCGACCCTCGGGCGGTCGGCGAGCCGCGCGGCGAGGGGAAGCAGCGGATGCCCAAGCAGCATGTGAGCTCGGGTTTCGTTGACCTTTGTCACAAAATGCCCCAATCAGTAAAAAATGGCCCATTTCATGGCCCGTCGCGAGCTCTCTGCGCCTTGCTGCCGTCCGGCGAAATGGCATAATCGTCGGCTATGCAAAACGTCATGAACAGGTTTTCAGGAAAGGCGGCCACATGCCATCGGTACCGGCGCGGGTGATTGCCGTCGTCTCGCAAAAAGGCGGGGCGGGCAAGACGACGGTCGCCATGCAACTCGCGGGTGGCTTTCACGCCATCGGCTCGTCGGTGCTGCTGGCCGACCTCGATCCGCAGGAAAGCGCCTTCCGCTGGGCCGAGTCGGTGTCGCTGCTCGATGTCGATCTGCAGCTCGACGTGCGCAAGATGTCCGGCCTGGAGCTGATCAAGCACGTCGCCGAGTTGCAGCAGGAAGCCGATTATGTCGTGCTCGACACGCCGCCGTCGATCTACCACCCTTCAACCCTGGCGGCGCTCGCCGTCGCCCACCTGGCGATCGTGCCGGCGGTACCCAGCCCGACCGACCTCTGGTCCACGCTGGCCGTCGAACGTCTGATCCTGAATCGCATGGAGCACAGTCATCGGTTGCATGGCTGCATCCTGCCGAATCGCGTGCAGAACACGGCGCTGGCAAGCGACGTGCTCGAACTGCTGCACGAATTCACCCTGCCGATCCTTGATGCGATGCTCTGCCAGCGGAACGCCTATGCGCAGAGTGCCGTCATCGGCGCATCGGTGTTCCAGCTTGGCTCCGGCGCCGACGCAGCGCAGAAGGAAGTTCGCAAACTCGTGGGCGCAGTACTTCAACAATTGGGAGAGCATTGATGACGACATCGTCAAGTGGCGACAGTGACAACAAGACAGCCTTGCGTGCCAGCCTGAAGAAGGAGGACGAGTCACTGGCCGAGCGTCTGGTGGCGACCGAGGTGCCGTTGGTCCCGGATCCGGCGCCGACGCCGGTGGCCGCTCCGGTTGCACCCGCGGCGAAGCGCACCGAAGTCCAGCCGGCAGGCAAGGCTGCGGCGCGCGCGGCAGCGAAGGCGGCGGCGCAGGCGGCGGCGAAGGAGAAGGCGGCGGCGAAGGAGAGGGCCACCAAGGAGAAGGCGGCCAAGGCGACGGCGGCCAAGGCGACAGCGGCCAAGGCGAAGACCGGCACGGCTGCGGCCAAGGATGCAAGCGGGTCGGCGGCAGACAAGCCGGCCGAGGGCAAAGCGGGCACGGCAAAGAAGGCTCCGGCGGCGAAGCCCGTCGTGGCGGCCAAGCCCGCCAGGACGGCGAAGCGCGCGGTCGCGGCCAAGGGCGCCGCGCCCGAGCCGGCGGCGCAACCGGCAACGGCCGTTCCCCCGCCGGCGACTGCCGCCGTCGGGTCGCCGGCGAAGGATGAGCAGCAACAGGCGGCCGCTGCCCGGCCACGCAAGACGAAGAGCGGTGTCGAGGCGGCGGTCAGCGCCGCCGGGGCGCAGGTCGCCGGCAAGGCAGCCCAGGTCGCGGCCGCGGTCGCCGAGATCGAAAAGGTGGCGCGCGAGCAGTTGGCGAAGAAGGCGGCGCAGGTCGATGAGACGGTCAGGGAGGTCGAGAAGGTCGCCAGGGACAAGCGCGACAAGTTGGTGCGCTATTCCGTGGAACTGCTGAAGAGCGAGGAGGCCGCGATCGAAGCCTTGCGTGCCGAGTTGGCACAGGCCGCCGGCTGGGCGGCGAGCAAGTCGGACATCCTGCGTGCCGGGGTGCGCCTCTTCGCCGAGCAGAAGGTCGAACAGATGAAGGAATTGCTGGCTGCCCTGGCGGAGGCGCCGAAGAGCAAGAAGAAGGGCTGATGCCCGGACACGGATGGCGCGTCGGTGAGCGGGTCGCCGACGAGTCGATGATCACATGATGAGGCCGGCATCGGGCCGGTATCGTTTTTCTGTCAAGAGGGGCTCGTGAGAGCTGTCAACCAAGGGAGGTCGTATGTTTAGTAGTTTGATGCCGCAACGCAAGGAATTCTTTGAAATGCTCGCTGCCCACTCCGAGCAGGTGGTCGCCGGAGCCAACGCCACCTTGCGCCTGATCAACAGCCTGGGCGACGGCAAGACGGACCTTGCGGGTCTCGTCAAGGAGGTCAATGATCACGAGCAGACCGGTGACCAGATCAAGGGCAAGGTCATCGAGCGACTGCATCAGTCGTTCACGACGCCGATCAACCGCGACCAGATCCACTCGCTGATCGACGATCTCGACATGACGCTGAACGTGCTGCAGAGCGTTGCCAACGCCGTCGGCATGTACAACATCAAGCAGTCGACGGTCGAGGCGCGCGAACTGGCCTCGCTCAGTGCCGATGCGTGCATGCGCCTGAACCGGGCGGTCGCCGCACTGGCCGACAAGACGCGTGGCGCCGAGACGCTCAACCTGTGCAAGGAAGTCGAGGAGATCGAGTCGAAGGCCGACAAGGTGCAGCACAAGGCGATCTCGGCGCTGTTCCAGGAAGGCGCCAACGTCTGGCAGACGATGAAGATGCGCGAGTTCTACTCGCTGCAGGAATCGGTCCTCGACTGCTGCCAGGAAGCGGCGAAGATGATCGAAGAGATCCTGATCGAGAATTCGTGAGAGGGCGCCGACAATGGAAGGCCTAACTATGAGCATCTGGACGCTGGGGGTGCTGATTGCAGTAGCCCTCGCGTTCGACTTCATGAACGGGTTTCACGACGGTGCGAACTCGATCTCGACGATCGTCGCCACCGGCGCGCTGACCCCGAAGCAGGCGGTCCTCTTCGCCGCGTTCTTCAACTTCGCCGCCCTCTGGATCTTCCAGCTGAAGGTGGCGGCGACGATCGGCAAGGGAACCGTCGATCCGCAGTTCGTCGATTACTACGTCATCTTCGGCGCACTCGTCGGGGCGCTGGCGTGGAACATCATCACCTGGTACTACGGCATCCCGTCGTCGTCGTCGCACGCCCTCGTCGGTGGCCTCGTCGGCGCGACGGTGGCGAAGGCGCAATCCGGCGCGCCGATCATCTGGCAGGGCTTCGGCAAGATCCTCGCCTTCATCATCATCTCGCCGCTGGTCGGGATGCTGATCGGTGGCTTGCTGATGGTCCTCGTCGCGTGGATCTTCAAGAACAAGTCGCCGCACCAGGCGGGCAAGTTCTTCAAGAGCGCGCAGCTTTTCGCGGCCGGCGCCTACAGCCTCGGCCATGGCGGCAATGACGCGCAGAAGACGATCGGCATCATCTGGCTCTTGATGATCACTGCCGGTATCGCGACCAAGGACCAGTCGACGCTGCCGATGTGGGTCGTCTATTCGTGCTACTTCGCGATCGCCTGGGGCACCTACCTCGGGGGCTGGCGGATCGTCAAGACGATGGGCACCAAGATCACCAAGCTCAATTCGATCAGCGGTTCGTGCGCTTCGATGGGCGGTGCGATCACGCTCGGACTGGCGACGCTCGGCGGCATTCCGGTGTCGACGACGCACACGATCACCGGTGCGATCATCGGTGTCGGCGCCGCCAACGACGTCAAGGCCGTCCGCTGGGCGATCACCGCCAACCTGTTCGTCGCCTGGGTGCTGACGATTCCGGCTGCCGGGCTGATCGCGGCGATCTTCTGGTGGCTCGGGACCAAGTTCATGTAGATCGCCAGCGGATCGTCGGGGAGAGTCGCGTCGGCAACGGCGCGCCTCGCTGTCCGGCCGCAGGGATCACCAACGAAGGTCGTCAGCACAGTCATTCAAGGGAGTTATCCAATGTTACCCAAGCGGAAAGAGTTTTTTGACCTGCTCGCAGCGCACAGCGAGCGGGTCGAGGCCGGCGCCAGCGCGATGCTGCGGCTGGTCAACAGTCTCGGCGTCAGCAAGAAGGATGTCGCCTCGCTGGTCGAGGAAATCAACATGAACGAGTCGAGCTCGGACAAGATCAAGGCCGACATGATCAACCTGCTGCACAAGGCCTTCGTCACGCCGCTCAACCGGGACCAGGTCTACCAGTTGACGCTCGACATCGACCGCATCATGAACACCGTCCAGGATGTCGCGATGGCGGTCAGCGATTACGGCATCGACGAGGCCAGCAGGGCGTCGCACGAACTGGCGGCAATGAGCGTCGACGCCTGCTCACGCCTGACGCGCGCGCTCGCCACACTCAACGACGATGCGCGCAGCAAGGAGACGATGGGCCTGTGTCAGGAGATCGAGCGCATCGAGGAGAAGTCGGTCGCGGTCATGTACGGAGCGATCAAGGCCCTGTACGACGCCGAGGGCGACGATGTCGCCGCAATGCGCGCCCTGCGCATGCAGGAACTCTATGCCCTGCAGGAAAAGGTGCTGCGGGCGAGCAAGAAGGCGGCGCAGTCACTCGAGGGAATCCTGCTCCAAACTGCTTGAGTCCCCGTCTCGCACAGGCAGGACGCCCCGGCAGCGGGGCGTCTTTTTTTGCCGGGACGGCCGTCACGCGGGCGCGGCACGCCGGCCTGCCGAGCGACCAGGCGGCGGCTGCGCGGCGGCTTTACTTGACGAGTGTCACCGGCAGGTCGCTCAGATGGAGAACGCGGCTGCTGACCGATCCCAGGACGATGCTCGACACCGCGCCGAGACCACGGGTTCCCATGATGATCGCGTCGCAGCCGGTCTCGCGGGCGACGCGGGCGATCGTTTCGGCCGGCGGACCGATCTCGACGATCGCTGTGCAGGCCATGCCGGCAGCACTGAGGATCTGGCCATCCGCCTGCAGGATGTCGCCGCCGTGACTTTCCTCGATCGCCTCGACTTCTTCCTTCTGCAGCACGCGGCGCACGCGCCAGGTGTCGACCTCCGGCTGCACGTTGAGCAGGACGGCTTCCAGCAACGGGTGGATGTGGGCCAGAGCGACGACGTGCCGCACGGCGCGGTGAGCCGCGGCTGAGCCGTCCACGGGGACAAGGGCCTTGCGCATGGCGAGTTCCTCCTGCGAACGCGGTGGCGAAAAGTCGCCTTGATCAATCGGATGCAAACGGCCAACTCTAGCACGAGGCTTTTTTGCCGTGGGGGGGTTTTCGCCCTGTCGAGAGCGACGGCTGTTTGCTTCGATCGGCGCCCGCAGTGCGCGTTCGGCGTCCGCTCGCGGCTTGCACCGGTGGCGCGCGTGCTACCGGGCGTTCCGCGCGATTGATGCGGGGTGTCGCGACGCTCATGACCGCAAGGCTGGCCGTTTCCGGCCGCCAGCCCGAGCCCTGCGAGTGCGCCAAGTCTTTGAGCCTACGGCTGTTGCGCCGCGGGGATGACGGGCCATGACGGGAGTGGCCGGCACCATTTTCCTGCCCATTCGGATTACAATCGGCTGTCGTCGGTTGTGCTCCTCAGACAGAGCGTCACAGATTGTCTACGGCCGACGAACTGCTGAAGGCGCGCTCGCCGCCCGCTCAGCGGTCTGTTTTTCGGCTCCTTGCCCGCGAGAAAGGGAAGCCCATGTTGTCCGCCAGCCCCATGGCCGCGCTGTTTGGCAAGTCGCCGTTCAAGCCGCTGCAACAGCACATGCGCTGCGTCATCGATTGCGTGCGCGAAGTGCCGCCATTGTTCGAAGCGCTGATCGGGCGCGACCAGAGGCAGGTGAGTGAGCAGAAGGTCCGCATCTTCGGCAAGGAGAACGAGGCCGATGCGATCAAGAACGAGCTGCGCGTTCATCTGCCGAGGAGCCTGCTGCTGGCCGTGGACCGGCGTGACCTGCTCGAGCTGCTGGCGATGCAGGACGCGATTGCCGACGTCGCGCAGGACATCGCCGGCTTGCTCGTCGAGCGGCGGATGGAGGTGCCGGAAGGAATCACCGAACCCCTGCGGCGCTTCGTCGCGCGCTGCGTCGCCACCTGTGAACAGGCGCACACGATCATCGAGCAGCTGGATGAACTGCTCGAGACGGGCTTCCGGGGCCGCGAGGTCGACAGGGTCGAGGCGATGATCGTCGAGCTCGGTCACATGGAAACCGATACCGACGTGATGGCCATCTCGTTGTCGCGGGCCTTGTTCGCTCTGGAGGACAGTATGCCGCCGGTGTCGGTGATGTTCTGGTATCAGTTGATCCAGTGGCTGGGCAACCTGGCCGACTACGCCGAGAAGGTCGGTGACCGGCTGCGGCTGATCATTGCCCGTTGACGGGAAAGTCGCGTCGGCGACTCACGCATCTCCCTTCTCGCGGGCACGGGAGAAGGGCCGGGGATGAAGGGAATCGGTCATGACTTTCATCATCCGGGGTGTCGCTACCGTCATGACCGTCAGCTGGTTCAACTTTCGGCCGCGACGATGATGACCGTCCGGCCAGCGTCGGACCTGTGGCAGCAGGCTCCGGCTCGCGGTCTTTTCCCGCGGCTCTATCGGTAAGGGTTTCATGCGATGGAAATCATCGAGCAGCATTCGACGATCCTCTATGTCCTGGCGTTTTCCCTGGGTCTTTACCTGTGCTGGGGCATTGGCGCGAACGACGTTGCCAACACCATGGGAACCTCGGTCGGGTCGGGAGCGATCAGCGTCAGACAGGCGCTGATCCTCGCCGCGATCATGGAACTGGCGGGCGCCTACCTCGCCGGGGGAGGGGTGACGGCGACGGTCTCCAAGGGCATCATCGATGGCAGTCTCTTCGCGCCGGTGCCGCACCTGCTGGTGTTCGGCATGATCGCCGCGCTGCTCGCCGCCGGCCTCTGGTTGATGGTGGCGACGATGCGTGGCTGGCCGGTGTCGGCGACGCACGCGATCGTCGGTGGGGTTTGCGGTGTCGGTGTGGCCGCACTCGGCTTCGAGGCGGTGAACTGGGAGACCATGAGCGAGATCGTCGCCAGCTGGTTCATCTCGCCGCTGCTCGGCGGAGTCGTCGCCTGGTGCCTGACGCTGAGCATCCGCAAGCTGATCTTCAACACCGAGAAGCCCGTCGCGCAGGCGCGCCGGTGGGGGCCGATGTACGCTTTCCTCGTTGGCTGGATCGTCTCCCTGGTGACGATCAGCAAGGGACTCCAGCATGTGAGCATCGTCTTGAGCAGCGTCGAGGGCCAGCTGCTTTCGGTCGCGATCGGTGTCGGTCTGGCGATCCTGGCGCGGCTGATGATGAACCGCATCGAACTCGACGAGCGGGATGACCGCAATTTCCACTACGCCAGCGTCGAAAGACTGTTCATCCCGCTGATGGTCTTCACCGGCGCGGCGATGGCCTTTGCCCACGGCTCGAACGATGTCGCCAACGGCATTGGTCCGCTGGCCGTGGTCGTGCAGATCATCGAGACGCAGTCGGTGTCGGCGAAGTCGGCGGTGACTCCGTTCATGCTCTTCATCGGCGGCATCGGCATCGTCGTCGGCCTGGCGACCTATGGCCACAAGGTCATGGCGACGATCGGTCGCGGGATCACCGAGCTGACGCCGACGCGCGGTTACTCGGCGACCGTTGCCGCTTCGGTGGTGACCGTCGCGGCCTCCGGCATGGGATTGCCGGTGTCGACGACGCACATCGCGGTCGGCGCCGTGATGGGCGTCGGCATTGCGCGCGGCATCGGCGCACTCGACCTGCGGGTGATCGGCGGCATCATCCTGTCCTGGTTCATCACGGTTCCCGTCGGCGCCATCCTGGCTGCGCTCACCTTCTACCTCCTGAGGAGCATCTTTGTCTGAGCTCGGCGCAATGCAGGCGGGCGGCGATGCCGCGGTCGCGGAACGCCTCGGTGTGGCCGTCCCGGCGACGTGGCCGGGGTGCACCGAGGCGATCGAGTCGCTGCAGGTCTTCAAGGGGATCGGGTTTCCGGCGGATGTCCGTTTCCGCCAGATCCTCGTCACCGGGCCGCCGGGAGCCGGCAAGAGCACGCTGATCACGCGCCTTGGCGGCTGGTCCGAGGAAGGCTATCTCGACCTCGGTCGCAAGCACTGGTGGCGCTCGGAGATCCTGGCGGTACGCCCGCGCGAAATCCACATCGGCCTGCCCTTCGTCGGCATCGACGAGGCGGTTTCGGTTTTCGACGCGCAGTTCCTCGATCGCGATCCCTTGCCGCAGGTCGACTTCGCACGCATCACGCTGCCGCCGCGCAAGCGTTTCTTCTTCACCGTCGACTGGTACCGGCGCTACGTCTTCGAGTTCCTCCTGCCGCCGGCGGGACTCGTCTTCGCGCGGCGCCAGGTTCGCGCCCGGCACAGCACGCATCCCGTGGACGCGCAGCTCAGCCTCGCCATCTGCGAGGCGCAACGCGAAATCTTCCGCCAGCTGGCGGTGTTCATGCACGCCCAGGGGTTCCACGTCTACGTCCGCGAGGGGATCGAGAACCCGCCCCTGCGCCTGGTCGACTCGACGCCCACGCCCACGCCCACGCCGTGAACACCCTTGCCACGCGCCGCCCGCTGACGCTGCACGGCCTCTGGCTGCGCGTGAAGGCGATCGTCGCCCGGCTGGGTTTCGGCTGGGGTCACAATCTCAAGCTCGGCGATACCTACCGTCTCGGCAGCAGCAAGGTGCGCGTGCCGCTCGACAGCGGGCCGATCGAGATCAGCCTCGGAATGAACGACAAGCGCCTGCATGTCTACCCGGAGGTCCGTCTCGACGAGCGCGGCAAGGCGATTCGCAACGGCAACTTCGTCATCGTCGATCCCAGCGCGCATCCCGGCAGGATCGGCGGCTTCCTCCGCCTGACACCGAAATCCTGGGTCTCGCTGGGCTCGGCCGATGCGCTGCAACAGGCCGTTTTCGACTATCCGGCGGCGGTCGACGAGGAGCACCTGGTCCTCATCCACAGCCGGGATGCCCTCGTTTTCCGCAACCTGAGCGATATCGGCACGGCGATCGGGCCGGCGGTGGCCGATGTCACCGCTGCGCGCGGCAGCCGCTTCCGGCGCCTGCGCCAGATTCTCGGCGGGCCGATCGGCCTGATGCCGGCGGCCGATGCCCTGGCACTGCTGCAGGCGGTGAACGAGCTGACGCGGCAGGATCCCTACCGTCCGCGGAGCGATCTCGGAACGCCCGGCGGCCTCGTGCTGCTGCCGCGATCGCTGACGCCGATCCTCGTCGCCGACATGCACGGGCAGGTCGACAACCTGCTCACCGTGCTCAGCCAGAATGCCTTCCTCGACGCGCTCGAGGAGGGCAGCGCGGTGCTCGTCATCCTCGGCGACGCGGTACATAGCGAAGTGGATGGACAGTTGCGCGAGATGCAGAGCTCGATGCTGCTGATGGACCTGATCTTCCGCCTCAAGCTGCGCTTTCCGCGCCAGGTCTTCTACCTGCGCGGCAACCACGATTCGTTCTCCGAGGACATCGCCAAGGACGGCATCCCGCAGGGACTGCTGTGGGCGAAGGAACTCGGTGACCAGCGCGGAGCCGTCTACCTGCGCGCCATGGAGGAGTTCTATCGCCAGCTGCCCTACGTCGTTTCTTCCGACGACTTCGTCGCCTGTCACGCGGCAGCGCCCAAGGCTGCGGTGAGCCTGCCGATGCTGGTCAACGTGCATCGCCACCCGGAGCTGGTTCTCGAGCTGATCAACAACCGCCTGCGGCGGCCGAACCGGCCGCAGGGCTATGGCCGCGGCGACGTCAAGCGCCTGCGCCGCTCGCTGCAGCTCGACAAGCACACGCCGTTCATCGTCGGCCACACGCCGATGGATCGCGAGGGCACCCTCTGGCTCAACGTCGACGGCATCACCAACCACCATGTCCTGTTCAGCGCCCATCCCGAGCACGTCGCCGTGTTCACCCGGGTGGAGGGCGTGCTCCTGCCGCTGGTCTACCCGGTGGACGCCGTGAGTTCGATCCTCAACGGGCTGGAAGACGAAGACACCAGCCAGGTCGTGCGCCGATCGTCGCGCGCCGGCCGCGAGGCCCGGGTGCGGGTGAACGAGTGACGCGCCGTGGCCCCGCCTGTTTGCCTGCCGGTGGCGGCTGCCGCAGCCGCCGGCATGCTGCGCGGGATACATTTCTGGAGGTAGTGCGCTGATGAACTGGTTTCATGAACTCGGCTCACTCGAGCTGGCCGCCTTCGTCGTCGGCGTCGTCGCCCTGCTGTCGATCGTCGGCGTCGCGCTGGTCGCACCACGCGTGCGCTCGTCGCGGCTGCACGAACACTTCGACAACGGCACCATCGCCGGCCTGCTGTCGGCGCTGATCGGCGTTTACGCGGTGGCGGCCGGCCTGACGGCCGTCGCCGTGTGGAGCAACCTCGTCGATGCCGGCAGTGACGTCAGTCGCGAGGCGGCGGCGATCGCCGTCCTCTACCACGATCTCGGCGGCTATCCGCCGCCGGTCCGGCAACAGGGGCGGCGGGCGCTGATCGCCTACACCAAATACGTCATCAACGTCGAGTGGCCGCTGCACCAGAAAGGCGAACTGCCGCGCGATACCTTGCGCATCATCGACAAGGCGCAGCAGGCGCTCGTCTCCTTCGAGCCGGTGAGCGAGGGGCAGAAGATCCTCCAGGCGCAGGTGCTGCGCTCGTACAACCAGCTGCTGCAGGCGCACTGGCAGCGCCTGCAGGCCGTCCGCGACACGGCGCTGCCGGCGGAACTGTGGATCGTCGTCATCCTGCTCGGCGCGATCGCCATCTCGTCGTGCTTCCTGCTGCGCGTCGACAGCTTCACCATGCATGCGACCGTGACCCTGCTGGTGGCGGCGCCGATCGCCCTCGTGCTCTATTTCATCGCCGTCAGCGACCACCCGTTCCAGGGCGGGATCAACGTCTCGTCGGCGCCCTATCGCGAGGTGCTGGAGAAGATGCTGCTGGTTGCCGAGGTCGAGGCCGAGGAGAGCGCCGAAGCCGCTGCGCCCCCGCCTCCGCCTCCGGCGCAATGAGGGCGGCAGGGCTGCAGGGTTGCGGCCGGTACTGTCCGACGCTGTTCAGTGGCGGGCGAAGGGGAAGGGCAGCACTTCCTGCAGCGATTCGGCACCGAGCGCCAGCATGAGCAGCCGGTCGAGGCCGAGGGCGACGCCGCTGCAATCCGGCAGGCCGCTGTCGATGGCGGCGAGGAAGTCCTCGTCGATCGCCACCGCCGGCAGGCCGAGTTCGTCGCGCCGCCGCAGGTCGGCGGCAAAGCGGCTGCGCTGTTCGCCGCCGTCGAGCAACTCGTGGTAGCCGTTGGCGAGTTCGACGCCGCGAAAATACAGCTCGAAGCGCGCCGCCACCGGCTGCCCGTCGGCGTCGCGGCGCAGGCGGGCGAGCGCCGCCTGTGATGGCGGGTAATCGACGACGAAGCACAGTTCGTCGCGCCCGAGATGCGGTTCGATGACGGCGCTCATCAACAGCTCGAGCCAGGTGTCGCGGTCGGCATCGTCGAAGGCGGGATCGGCGTGCGCGCGCGCCGCCGCGCGCAGCGCGGCGCTGCTGCAGGTGAGCGGGTCGAGCGCGAGATGCTGGCGGAAGAGATCGCGATAGCGGTGGTGGACGCAGCCCAGCTCACCGAGCGCCAGGCGGGCGACGGTGGCGACCTCGGCCATCAGCTCTTCCGGCGTGAAAGCGACGCGATACCACTCGAGCAGGCTGAACTCGGGGTTGTGCCGGCGGCCGAGCTCGTTGCCGCGAAAGACGTGCGCGATCTGCCAGATCGAGCCGCTGCCGCCGGCCAGCAGGCGCTTCATCGCGTATTCGGGCGAGGTCTGCAGGTAGCCGTAGCCGGCGACGGCGAGGCTTGCGAGCTGCGGATCGGTGACCGTCGCCGGGCAGAGCTGCGGCGTGTCGACCTCGAGCAGGCCCTGCGCCGTGAAGTAGGCGCGGATGCGGGCGACGATCTCCGCCCGCCGCCGCAGGTTGGCGAGCGGTGCGCTCGCCTGCCAGGCAGGCGGGGTGGGCATCAGGCGGCCGCGGCCGGCCGGCCGGCAGCGATCAGGACTTGACGCGCGAGACGTACTCGCCCGAGCGCGTGTCGCACTTGATGATCTCGCCCTCGTTGACGAACAGCGGCACCTTGACCGTGGCGCCGGTCGACAGGCGGGCCGGCTTGGTGCCGCCGGTGGCGGTGTCGCCGCGGATTCCGGGTTCGGTCTGGACGATCTCGAGCTCGACGAAGTTCGGCGGGCTGACGGCGAGCGGCGCGCCGTTGTACAGGGTCACCGTGCAGGTGTCCTGCTCGCGCAGCCAGAGCGCCGCATCGCCGACGGTGGCGCTGCTCGCCTGGTGCTGCTCGAAGTTCTCCGGCTCCATGAAGTGGAAGAACTCGCCGTCGTTGTAGAGGTACTGCATGTCGCGGTCGATGACGTCGGCGCCCTCGATCGAGTCGCCCGACTTGAAGGTCTTTTCCCAGACGCGGTTGGTCTTCAGGTTGCGCAGCTTGACGCGGTTGAAGGCCTGCCCCTTGCCCGGCTTGACGAACTCATTCTCGAGAATCGTGCAGGGATCGCCCTCGAGCATCACTTTCAAGCCGGATTTGAATTCGTTGGTAGAATAGGTCGCCATTGGATTTCCTGATGAGACGGTCAACATCGATGAAGGGCGCCATGATAGCGCGAAGCCCGGCCGATGGGCAGGGGAAGGACGCCGGCGAACCCTGGCAACGGGCGCTGCAGACCGTCATCGGCGATGTCGATGAACTGCTCGCCGTCCTCGGCCTGGCGCGGCGCGACGTGGACATCGACGACGATGACGACGACGGGCAGGCTTTCGCGCTGCGCGTCCCGCGCGCCTTCGTCGCCCGCATGCAACCGGGCCGTGCCGACGATCCGCTGCTGCGCCAGGTGCTGCCGCTGCGCGCCGAGCGCCTGCCGCTGCCGGGCTTCTCCTGCGATCCACTGGCCGAGGCGCAGGCGATGCGCCAGCCGGGGCTGCTGCACAAGTTCCACGGCCGCGTCCTGCTGCTCGTCAGCGGCCACTGCCCGATCCACTGCCGCTACTGCTTCCGCCGCCACTTCCCCTACGCCGCGACGCAGCCGGCGCGCGGCGATTGGCAGCGGGTTTTCGACGGCATCGCCGGCGACCCGTCGATCAGCGAGGTGATCCTCTCCGGCGGCGATCCGCTGTCGCTCCCCGATCGGCAACTGCAGTGGCTGATCGACGGCCTCGCCGCCATCCCGCAGCTCCGCCGGCTGCGCCTGCACAGCCGGCTGCCGGTACTCATTCCGCAGCGCGTGACGGTGCGACTGGTGCAGCTGCTCGCCGACTGCCGCCTGCCGGTCAGCCTCGTCATCCATGCCAACCACGCGCAGGAACTCGACGAAGCGGTGGCGGCGGCGCTGGCGCCGCTGCGCCGCGCCGGCGTCACGCTGCTCAACCAGTCGGTGCTGCTCGCCGGCGTCAATGACCGGCTCGATACCCTGTGCGCGCTCTCCGAGCGCCTCTACGCCATCGGCGTGCTGCCCTACTACCTGCACCTGCTCGACCGGGTTGCCGGCGCCGGCCACTTCGCCGTCGCCGACGAGCGCGTGCACGAACTGCACGCCGGGCTGCTCGCGCGCCTGCCCGGCTACCTCGTGCCGCGGCTCGTGCGCGAAGTGGCGCAGGCGCCGTCGAAGGTGCCGCTGCCGCTCGTCGCCGCCGGCTGAGCCGCTGCCGCCGTCGCTGCGCCGGGGTCGGCAGCGGCGGCAGGCGCGGAAGGGGTGGCGGCGGCGAGCACGCGCTGCAGGCGCTCGCGCAGCCGGCGCCAGTGGCTCCCCTGCCAGTAGATGCGCGCGCAGCCGCTGCAGCGCTGGAAGGCGTGCTGGCGCTCGCGGACGCGCTCGGGCAGGGCGTCCTCGACGAGTGCCCTGGCGACCGGCAGCAGCTGTGCGTTGCAGACCATGCAGCGGGAGAAGGGCTGCACGCTGCCGGCGAGATCGAGACGGGCGACGATCTCGCGCAATTGCTCGTCGGGCTGCTGCGCATGGACATGGCAGCCGTGCACGATCGCGCGCCTTTTCAGCAGGTCGCGGTCGCGCGTCAGCACGACCCGCCCCTCGCTCGCGGCGATCTGCTCGATTTCGCGATCGCCGAGCCGATTGTCGTAGAGCGTGTCGAAACCCGCCAGGCGCAGCAACCGCGCCAGCGCGCCGAGATGGGCGTCGGCGACGAAGCGGGCGGCGGGCAGCGGCGGCCGGATGCCGAAGGAGACGAAGACCGGATAGACCGCCACCCGGTCGCCGGCGCACAGCCGCTGGTCGAACGCGGCCGCTGCGCCATTCACCAGGATCAGCGCCACCTCGGTATGCGGCACGCCGCAGCTCTCGATCAGGTGGCGGAGCGGGACATCGGCGGCGCAGGCGAGCGCGAAATCGCGCTGCCGGCGGTCGACGGCGATGAAATCGTTGAGTTCGGCGTAGAAGCGCAGGTGGACCATCGCCGGAACAGTATAGCAAGCAGGCGGCCTGCTGCCGGACCGGCGTTCGCCGCCGGCGCGGTGTCGCAGGCGGCGGATTTCAGGTATCGTCAGCGCCTCATCGATCCATTCACCCACCGGGAGCACGGCATGTCGCCTGAGGCCAGCGAGCCATTCGAGCAGATCAGCCCGCGCGTTCGCCGGCTCCTGCTGGTCAACGGACTGACGACCGTCGAGGAGGTCATCGCCTGTCATCGCAGCGGCGAGCTGTCGAAGGTGCCCCTTCTTGGCCGAATGGCGGTCGAGGAGGTCGAGAACGCCTTTCTCGCCCGGCCGATGCGGCAGCCGTACGCCGGCGTCGAAGCCTACGTCACCGCCGACGGCTCGCTGATCCGCGAGCTGATGCATCCGGGCGTGCATGGCAACCGCAAGCAGAGCCTGGCCGAAGCCACCGTCGCCGCCGGCGCCAGCACCCGGCTGCACCGGCACCTGCTGAGCGAGGAGATCTACCACGTCACCGCCGGCGAGGGCGATATGATCCTCGGCGCGGAGTCGTTCCCGATCCGCCGCGGCGACACCATCTGCATCGCGCCACGAACCCCGCACCGCGTCAGCGCATCGGCCAGCGGCCCGCTGATCCTGCTGTGCTGCTGCTCGCCGGCGTACGCGCACACCGACACCGAACTGCTCTAGCTCCCTGATCGGCCAGGATGCTTCCCTGGTGCGTCAGGATGCTTCCCTGACCGATCGAGATGCTTCCCTGATGCGTCAGGATGCTTCCCTGATCGATCGAGATGCTTCCCTGATGCGTCAGGATGCTTCCCTGACCGACCGAGATGCTTCCCTGATGCGTCAGGATGCTTCCCTGATCGACCGAGATGTTTCCCTGATGCGTCAGGATGCTTCCCTGACCGATCGAGATGCTTCCTTGGTGCATCAGGATGCTTCCCTGACCGATCGAGATGCTTCCCTGATGCGTCGGGATGCTTCCCGGGTCCGTCGGGATGCCTTCCCAGCGTTCGAGCATCGCTGCCGCGTTCGTCAGCCAGGCGGCGCATTGACACGACTGCCGGCGGCAACCTACCATCTTCGCAGAGGGGCAATCCGTCCCTCGTGACTTCATCTTCGTGGGGGAGTGACATGGCAAAGAACGAAACAGTCCGTCTGCCGCAGGAAACCAGACAGGCCGATGAGGAGGCCTTTCTCGCGCTCAAGGCGATCGCCGGCTACAGCCCGGCCAACCAGACGTACAGCCTGGCAACGGTGACCGCCCGCTACGACGCCATGCGCGCCGCCGAGGAAGTCGAGCTGCGCGCGCAGAATGCGTTCGACGCCGCCCGCGATGCGGCGATTGCCGCGCAGTGGGAACACCACAACCTCATCCTCGGCGTCAAGGACCAGGTCATCGCCCAATTCGGTGCCGATTCCAATGAAGTCGCTTCGCTGGGCCTGAAGAAGAAGTCCGAGCGCAAGGCACCGGCCCGCAGCGGCAAGGCCGGCAAGTAGTTCGGCGTCCGCCCGAGCACAGCGCGTCGACGATGGCGGGGGAAAGGACGTGGCACCTCATCCCCCGCCGGATCGAAGCCGAGTGCCATCGGTCGTTCGTCCGGTTGAACGGCCGGCGCCGGGCGATTTGTCTTCCGCGGCTCGCTGGGGGCTGAAGTGCAGGGACGCGCTGGCTTCGTGGCCACCGTCGGCGCAGTCCGATTTTTTGCCGTCAGTGGCGAGGGGATTGGCTATCTCATCGACAACTCAAAGAGTGGATTGAATCTCTTTGACACAAATGGCAGATAGATGGGCTTTACCACGTAATTGGGGAGGTGTGTGTGGACTGGCTGAAACTCGTTGGCGTTTTGGGGGCATCTATCGTAATGGTTGTCGGCCTTTGGCTCGTGTTCGACAGGCTCAAAGCTAAGGATCAGGGTTTCGGGCCCAATTCTCTGAAGGCACTTGGGATCGTTCTCTTTATTCCCACGCTCGTAATCTTGGCGCTCGTAGTCAATTTCAGTCTTGAAACGCTTGCGGCTCTTCTAGGAACTGTCGCTGGTTATGTTCTTTCTCACGGGAGGCCCGATGACAAGTAGCCTAGCCGCCGCATGCTGGGCGACGCGCGCAAACGCACCGCGAGCGCCTGCTGCGCAAGGTGGGACCTCTGACAAAGCTGGTTCGTAGTACTAATCTTCTCTATAGTAGTCTCATGTGCCAGAGGCCTCGGTCTTGGTGCGTAAGTGGCTTGCAGCGTTGGCCCATGACCAAAGCTTAGTAGATGACCGTAATCCGTTGCAAAGGACATTAATATGCGCTTCATCTTAGCTGGACTTTTTGTTCTTGCCTCGAATTCCCCATTGGCGCAGACTGGTTACGAACCGAGTTTTGGTCTTGGGGCTTACTATCAAGGCTTAGAGCAAGCCAATCGGGAATCCCAACAGCAACAAGAATTAATCCGGAGAGCCCTCTTACTCAAACTCGAGTTGGAAAAGCAACGTCAACCTGAGGAACAAAGAGGGCAACGTGAGCGCGAACGACAGGAGGCGCTTCAGCAACAGGCGAAGGCCAACGCCCGAGCGGAGGCCGTTCGCCTGCAGGAAGAGGAAAGGATGCGTGCCGCAATAAGTACCGGAACCGGCTTCTTCGTTTCGAATGATGGTTACCTTGTCACCAACAACCATGTCGTCGAAGACAAGGACAACCACGCTATACGAGATGTCCAGGGGCGCTTCTACAGGGCCAACGTTGTAGCGTCGGATCCGAAGCGTGACCTAGCGCTCTTGCGCGTTCGGGTCACCGGCAAGTTTGCCACCTTACCTGTAGCTGATTCAAGGTTGGTCAGAAAGGGTCAGAGGGTGATGACCGTCGGCTACCCCAACATCAGCATCCAAGGCAATGAATCCAAGGTGACAGACGGAATTATCAGCAGTTTTTCAGGGAGTAGGAATGATGACGAGTGGTTCCAGATTTCGGTTCCAGTTCAGGGCGGAAACTCTGGGGGTCCATTAGTAACAGAGTCTGGAACTGTCGTGGGGGTGGTGGTTGCCACGGCGAATGCGGAGAAATACTACTCATCCTCCGGCAATCTGCCCCAGAACGTCAACTACGCAATCAAGTCGAACGTCTTGAATGATTTTCTTGCTGAAAATGGGCTTTCGGCAACCGCGAAGAAAGACTCCCGCAAGAGGACAATCACCGAAGTGGATCGGGCGACGGTCCTAGTCATCGCAGGAACCGACCTAAACGGCCTCCCGTATCAGTCCTTGCGCACCCCGGCAGCGCTGGATCAGTCACGAGCCGACACACGGCAAGTTCCGGCGCGACCCGAAGCCTCAGCTCCGAAGTCAACAAGCGATGTCCCTCGGAGGAGAGAAAATGGCACTCCGAACCCATCCGCGCCGGGCTCCTCTACAGCTCCGACAGCAGCGGCAGGTACTCAAGGATTGGTCGCGCTGCCGCCAGAAGCCGACGCAGCTTGGGCGCGGAAAGCGGTAGCTGCTATGCGATTCGCAAGAGAAAGTGGGTGGTATGCGGAAAAGTTCGTTCGGATGTCGGGGTCTGACGGATATGTCCTTCTGTGTGCAAACCGATTGGTAACGGTACGATGTAATTTCCCAAGAGGCGGTTATCTAGATCCAATGTCATCATGCAAAATGGAAGCTGAGTAGGTCCTTGAGCAAGAGAGAAGGCGGCCGGGCTCAATCAACGGCCTATCCGCTTGTTTCATCGAAATCTCTTTCTGCGGCGTCAAACTCAGCATCAAAATAATAGAGGACAGACCAAGGCAGTAATAGGGGAGCACTAATAGGGGACAGACCACGATTTCCCGATCCAAGGCAGAAATCATGAAGCGAAAAATCTACATCGAAACCTCGGTCATCAGCTATCTGACGGCTCGACCGAGCACTGATACCATCAAAATGGCATGCCAGCAGATTGCGCGGCTGTGGTGGGACGCCGGACGTGTATCGGTTGCGGCTTTTGTTTCACCGTACGTCGTTGATGAGGCTGGCGCGGGCGATCCGCAAGCTGCCAGAGAGCGCATCGAAGCGCTGCGCAGTATTCCCGTTTTGCCCATAACGCCCGAGATCATTGAGTTGGCCGAATTCCTGGTTCTTGGCGGCGGGCTGCCACCGAAGGCTCGTCTTGATGCCCTGCACATCGCCTGCGCGAGCTATCATGAGATCGACGTCTTGATCACTTGGAATTGTACGCATATCGCCAATCCAGCAAAGTTACCGGTGATGCGCGGTTTGTGCGCCGCTAGAGCTTACAAGCTACCGGAAGTCGTGACGCCCTTTGAGTTGATGGAGGTATCACAATGACTGCAACCACAGGCTGGCAAGACCCTGTTGTGGCTGAAATTCATGCCACACGCGAACGCCTTGCGGAGCAATATCAGCATGACTTGCTCGCTTACTCGGAAGCAGCCGAGGCGCATTGTCGCGCATTGGGGCTCATCATGGCCGAAGACCAGCGTCGTGCGGCGGAGATGGTTCGTGGGGGTCTCGCGGTTGTTGATCGGGCCCACCCCGGCAGTGCAGCGGACGCGGTGAGATCTGTGAGTGAGCAGCAGGGACCAGAAATGGGGGGCAAGGAATAGGGCAAGGAATAGGGTCCAGACCACGTTTTGTTTGCTCGCTTGGTGGACGCAAAGGCTGGACTATGCACTTCTTGTCTCGCGCGCAGTCTGGCAAGAATGCGCTGCGGGTGACCCGGATGCCGCGCGGAAGCGACTTGTCGCACTTGATGGAATATCGGTACTGGCCGTGTCGCGGTCGAGGCGGGGCGTCGGGTCACTGACGCGGAATACCATGGGGAAGTCAGCAGAGGGCATGGTAGAGTAGGCGACGGCGGCGAGCCAGAGAACCAACCGAAGACCCGAACGGTGTTCCGCGAGGAACTGGAAAGAGAGGAGTCATCGTTGTCCAATGAAGATCATGAACGCATCCGACCGGATGAATCCGGGCTTGCAGCGGCTAGAGATGCGGCTCTGCTTTGCCGGGCGCGAAGCCTCGGGCTGCTCCAGCAGCGGGCGACTGGACTTGCCGACTCAGTCTGCCGAGCCGCCGTGTACGTGAACCGTCTGCACGGTCGTGTGGGAGGAGAGAGCCGTGAGGTTGCTCCCTATCCCGATTGGGCTCCTGATCACGAGGACACGCCATGCCGATCATCTCGATGTTCTACGGCATCATCATTCGGATGTACCTGCTCGACAGCAAGCATCACGATCTGGCACACATCCACGCCAGATATGGTGCATTCGAGGCATCGATCGGCATCGAAGAGGGCGAAATCCTGGCCGGGGAGTTGCCGCGCAAGCAGTTGCGCCTGGTGCAAGCATGGATCGAACTGCGCCGCGATGAACGGATGGCCGACTGGGAACTTGCTGCCAGTGGAGAGAATCCCTACAAGATCGATCCCCTTTGAGGATGCTGCCATGTATTGGGACGTAGTCAGTGTTCAACCGCTTTCCGATTATCGTCTGTACGTTGAAATCGCCGACGGCCGACGGGGCGTTTTCGACGTCAAGCCGTACCTGGATCACGGCGTATTTCGGGAGTTGCGCAATCCAGAGTATTTCAAACAGGTCGGCATCGTATTTGGTGCGGTGACCTGGCCTCACGAGCAGGACATCGCACCCGAGACCTTGGGGGCAGAGCTTGTTCCGGACGGTTCCGCGCCTGTCTAGGAGGAAGAGACGATGAATGACGAAATCATTGCCGAGGTGCATGCCATAAAGGATGCAATCGGATTGAAATATGCCGATGACCTTGGCGCCCTCTTCGCCGAGCTTGGGCGGGGCGAAGCCGAACTCAAGGCGGCAGGCGTTCTGGTTGTCGAACCACCGCCCGATCCAGCAGCTTTGCCCAAGTCGCGATTTCAGCGGACTCGTTTCGCTCACCGCTGAATTGCAGACCGGGCTCCTGGCATGCCGAGGGCCTATGCCGCGCGGTGTCTCTTGACGTACTGCTGCAAAGCCTCATTCATGCGCGTCTGCCAGCCTTCTCCGGTTGATTTGAAGTACTCAACGACTTCGGGGCTGTATCGAACCGTAACCGCTACCTTTGTCGGGAGCTTCTGCGGCCCGCGCTGGCCGGGAAGGCGGATCTTGGCCTTGGCCCAGTACTCATCCACCGCTTCGGCGTCATTGGGATCGTATGGGCATTCCGAGTCTCTGACCTTCTCGGGCGCTGCCGCGAGAGCGGCTGCGATCTGCTCCTTGCTGAAGGCCGAGGGCTTTGAAGTACGCGCGCGTTTCATGTTGGTCACCGTAACGGCAGGAAATCACTCGGGCGCTGTCCTCGCGCTCCGTCCAAACCAGGAAGACAACCCGATCGCCAAACCACCGCAGGCTTCGCAGCCGCGGTTCGCCATACTGCTCGCGTTCGTCTTCCACTGTGACCATCGGGGCGTCGAATACACAATCCACTTCGGCCAGATCGATGCCGTGCGTCCTGAGATTCTTCCTGCGCTTGCTCTCATCCCACGTGATCGTTGGCTGATTGTAGTTACACAAAACTCTTGATGTCCAGTCATTTCTTGCGCCAGTCGCCCAACCCCTCCGCGCTTCGCGCTCCGGTCGCCGGCTGCTGAAGTCGTGACGCACGTTGTGAGTGGATGGAAGTATCCTGATGGCTGCAAGCACAAGCCGGCACGACCCGGTTGTGGCTGAAATTCATGCCACACGCGAGCGCCGTGCCGAGCAAACTCAACTGGCTGATCTTGGGAGCTTCGAGATGCTGGAACTGGCATTCAAGGCGCATGGGCAGGTCGTCGATTTCTGGAAGTTCTTCGTTCCGTCGGCCCTGGTCCTGTTGGGCTGGATCTTCGCGCGCAAGGATCCGTGGCCCTGGCCGCAGAGATGGGCCGTCGCCGCGGGCTACCTCGGCTTCGTCGTTTTCAACCTGGTTGGCCTGACGGAGTCGTACCGCATGCTCGAGACGCTGGTCGGCGAACTGCGCGCCGCCGGCAGCCCGCCCGGCCTGACGGGCGCGGCATTCGACGCCGTGCTGGCGCGCCTGGACATGGGTTCAGGCTGGCTGGTCGGCCTCGCGTTTCACGTTGCTTTCGACCTCCTGGTTCTCTACTTCATCCTGTTCTGGGCGGGCAGGAAGCCCCCGTCCTGAGGAGCGAGCCGGGAAGGGAGGAGGAGGGGAGCGCATCAGTCAGGCCGATCAACACGCAGGACCATCGGGTCGCGCTGCCGTACGCGGCGCTGGCGATTCTGCTGCCGCTGGCCCGGTGGCGGCAGCAAGAGAAAGGAGATGCGGGTGAGCAAGAATACCGTCTGTCTGTGGTATGAGCGCCATGCCGAAGAGGCGGCGCGCTTCTATGCGGGTCTTTTTCCCGACAGCAGTCTCGGCGCCATTTGCCGGGCGCCATCGGATTACCCCGGTGGCAAGGCCGGCGACCCATTGACCGTCGAGTTCGTGGTGGCAGGCATTCCCTGCATCGGCATCAACGGGGGTCCGCGCTTCACGCACAGCGAGGCCTTCTCGTTCCAGATCGCCACGGAGGATCAGGAGGAGACCGATCGCTACTGGAACGCCATCGTCGACAATGGTGGGCTCGAAAGCCATTGCGGGTGGTGCAAGGATCGATGGGGAATCAACTGGCAGATCACGCCGCGTGTGCTGACCGAGGCAATGGCGCAGGGTGGTGATGTGGCGAAGCGGGCTTTTGCCGCGATGATGCCGATGCGAAAGATCGACGTGGCAGCCATCGAGGCCGCCGTGCGTGGTTGAGCGTGCGCCGTCGGCCGATCGCGCGTGGCGCACCATCCGCACCATCCGCTCCGCTCGGCTGGCCGCGAGGGCTGCGGCCGCTTGCCGACCCGGTCGGTGGTCTGGCCGGCTGAAGCGGCCGAACCGCCATGCAACGAACGCGCTCGCAGCTTGGAGAAAGAGGGTGGTGCCGTGCGGCTTCCGCCCGATCCGATCAGGACCTGGGCCATGACCCGACACGTCGCGATCTACATTTTTCCGGACATGGAGGTGCTCGACTTCGCCGGACCGTTCGAGGTCTTCAGCACCGCCAGCCGGGTCTTTGGCCGCCGGAATCCCGAGCGCCCGCTGCCCTTCGAGGTGTTCACGGTGGCGCAATCGACGGAACCGGTGCTGGCCCGGGCGGGACTTCGCGTGCTGCCCGACCACACCCTCGCCACCTGCCCGCAACCGGGCATCCTGCTGATCCCCGGCGGGGTGGTGGCGGCCGAACTGGCCAAACCCGAGGTGCTCGACTGGGTCGCTCAGGCCTCGCGACTGGCCGCCGTGACGGCGTCGGTGTGCACGGGTGCTTTCATTCTGGCGAAGGCGGGATTGCTCGCCGGGCGCATGGCCACCACGCACTGGGAAGACCTTGCCGAGCTGCGTCTCGCCTTTCCCGACGTCGAGGTCATCGCAGGCAGGCGCTGGGTCGATGAAGGAGCGGTCGTCTCGTCAGCGGGGATCGCTGCCGGTATCGACATGAGCCTGCATCTCGTCGCCCGTTTCGCCGGCGATGCGCTGGCTGCGGCGACGGCTCGGCAGATGGATGTGCCCTACATCCGCGAGCCCTGAGCTGGCGGGCGCGCCGACCGGCTGCGGCAAGGCGCATCGGGAGCCTGCGGAACCAGCGGGCGAAAAAAAGGCACCGCCATGGCGGTGCCTTGGACTGGCCTGCCGCGAGCAGCCTAGAAGCCGGCGCCCTTGATCGACTTCAGCCCCTTGTACACGGCCTTGCTGCCGAGTTGCTCCTCGATGCGCAGCAACTGGTTGTACTTGCAGACGCGGTCGGTACGCGACAGCGATCCGGTCTTGATCTGGCCGGCGCCGGTGCCGACGGCGAGGTCGGCGATGAACGAGTCCTCGGTTTCGCCCGAACGGTGCGACGAGATGACGCCGTAGCCGGCCTTCTGCGCCATGCGGATGGCGTCGAGGGTCTCGGTGACGGTGCCGATCTGGTTGACCTTGATCAGGATGGCGTTCGCCGCCTTCATGTCGATACCCTGCTTCAGGCGTGTCGGGTTGGTGACGAAGAAGTCGTCGCCGACGATCTGCACCGTGTCGCCGAGGGCCTTGGTGAACTTGACGTAGCCGTCCCAGTCACTCTGGTCGAGACCGTCCTCGATCGAGACGATCGGGTATTTCTTGCACCACTCGGTGTACTTGGCGATCATGTCGTCGTCGGTGAACAGCTTGTCCGGGTTCGACTTCCAGAACTTGTAGCCCTCGCGGCCACCCTCGTCGAAGAGTTCGGACGACGCACAGTCGAGGGCGATGGCGATCTGCTTGCCGGGCTTGTAGCCGGCGGCGGTGATCGCCTGCATGACGACTTCGAGGGCCTCGTCGTTCGACAGGTTGGGCGCGAAACCACCTTCGTCGCCGACCGCGGTGACGTGGCCGCCCTTCTTGAGGATCGTCTTCAACGCGTGGAAGACTTCGGTGATCCACTGCAGGCCTTGCGAGAAGCTCTCGGCACCGACCGGCATGATCATGAATTCCTGGAAGTCGATCAGGTTGTCGGCATGCTTGCCGCCGTTGATGATGTTGGCCATCGGCGTCGGCAGGACGAAGCTGCGGTTCTTGTGGATCTTGCCGATGTACTTCCAGAGCGGCATCTTGCTGACGTGCGCGCCGGCCATGGTGATGGCCATCGATGCGCCGAGGATGGCGTTGGCGCCGAGGTTGGCCTTGTTGGGTGTGCCGTCGAGGGCGATCATCGCTTCGTCGAGTTCGCGCTGGTCGAGCGGGTTCTTGCCCTTGAGCAGCTTGGCGATGCGCGTGTTGACGGCGTCGACGGCCTTCAGCACGCCCTTGCCGAGATAGACCTTCTTGTCGCCGTCACGCAGTTCGCAGGCTTCGAATTCGCCGGTCGAGGCACCCGACGGGACGGCGGCGCGGGCGAGAAAGCCATCGTCGAGGGTGATGTCGACCTCGACGGTCGGGTTGCCGCGCGAATCGAGAATCTGCCGGCCGACGACCTTGGTGATCTTGACGAATTCGGGTGTGACGACGGGTTCCGCTTCTACTGCCTGTTCGACTTCTTTCGCTTTCTTGACTTTGTTGGCTTTTGCCATGATCGAGCTCCATAGGAGTGGTTTGGTGGAAAGTGCGCGGAACGAACCTGGCACCGATCATACGGAATCGGCTGCGGCGGTGCAATGCTTCTGGCAGGGAAATTTCTTTTGTTATCAGAGCCGATCGGCATCTGGGCGGGAATCGCGGCAAGCGCCTCGTGGCGCCCCCCTGGGGAGGCGCCGCGAGGCGTGACGGCAGGTCGAGCAGCTGCGCTGCGGGTGCCCGCAGCGGGCGGCGCCCGCCTGCCGGGGCGCCGCCGACGCGTCGGGCGATCAGGCGATGCGGACCTCGACCTTGCGCGGTTGCGCGTGCTCGGCTTTCGGGATCGACAACTTGAGCACGCCCTGGTTGAACTCGGCCGCCACCTTGCCGGCGTCGAGTTCCTTCGACAGCGTGAAGACGCGCCGGTAACGCGGCAGGCTGACCTCGGCATGGCTGGCCTCCATGCCGCCGGGCATTTCGAGGTCGATCTCGCCTTCGATGGTCAGCGTGTCGGCCTCGACCTGCAGGTGCAGCTTGTCCTTGGAAACGCCGGGCAGGTCCGCATAGAGGGTGATTCCCGAGGCGTCCTCGATGACGTCCACCGGCGGCAGCAAGGCGGCATCATCGGCGACCGACTGCTTCTTGACGGGAGTGGTGTCTGACATGTTCGTTCCTCCTTACTGAATGGTGATGCGGCGCGGCTGTGCCGACTGCTTGCGGGCGATGCTGATGCGCAGGACGCCGTCGCGATAGCGGGCGTCGACGGCATTGGCGTCGATGTCGTCGGGCAGCGTCACGACGCGCCGGAAGCGGCCGGCAAAGCGCTCGTCGATGTGCACGGTCGCGGCTTCGGCGGTCGTCGGCAGCTTGCGTTCGCCGGCGACGGTGAGCACGCCCTTCTCGATCTGCACTTCGAGCGTCGCCGGGTCGATGCCGGGAGCGAAGGCGTAGATTTCGACGGACTGCGGCGTGCCGCCGACGTTCATCGCCGGGAAGCCACCACGGGCGATGCCGCGGATGCTCGGCGAGAAATGGAAAGTCTGCTGCAGTTCACGTTGCAGCCGATCGAGCTCGGACGCGACGTCACGCGGGAAAAGGGAGCGATAGATCATCTTGAATCCTCCATCGGTTGGTCGAGAGCGCCGGGAGTGGCGCTTGTCGACCAACTTGGGGGCGGCAGGGGAAACTTCAATATCTTGATTTCCGCCGGAAAGGGGACTATGTATGGGGTTGCGGCCGGTGCCGCTGTTCGACTCGAGGATGGTGCATGGAATTCAAGGACTACTACCAGATCCTGGGCGTGCCGCGCGACGCGACGGCGGAGGACATCAAGAAGTCGTTCCGCAAACTGGCGCGCAAGTATCACCCGGACGTCTCGAAGGAGGCGGATGCCGAGGCACGCATGAAGGAACTCAACGAGGCCAACGCGGTGCTCTCGGATCCGGAGAAGCGGGCCGCCTACGACCAACTCGGCCGCGGCTACCAGCCGGGGCAGGAGTTCCGCCCGCCGCCCGACTGGGATGCCGGTTTCGAGTTCTCCGGTCGCGGCTTTGCGCCCGGCGAGGCGGCGGACTTCTCCGATTTCTTTGCCGAGCTGTTCGGCGGCATGCGCTCGCGGCCGGGTTTCGGCGCTGCGCCGCGGGGGCGTTTCGAGGCGCGCGGCGAGGATCATCACGCCAAGGTGCTGCTCGACATCGAGGACGCGTTCACCGGTGCCACCCGCCAGATCAGCCTGCGTGCGCCGCGCAGCGACGCACAGGGGCGGCTGACGCTGGTCGAGCGAACGCTGAACGTGAAGATTCCGCAGGGGGTGCACGCCGGGCAGGTGATTCGCCTGGCGGGCCAGGGCGCGCCGGGGATCGGCGGCGCCACTGCCGGCGACCTGCTGCTCGAGGTGCAGTTCCGGCCGCATCCGCGACTGCGCGCGCATGGCCGCGACCTCCACCTGCGCTTGCCGGTGGCGCCGTGGGAGGCGGCACTGGGCGCCGTCATCAGCGTCGAGCTGCCGGGCGGCAGCGTCAAGCTGCGGATTCCGGAGGGGGCGCAGAGCGGCCGCCAGTTGCGCGTGCGCGGCAAGGGCATTCCGGCAGCGCAGGGCGGCGGCGCGGCGGGCGACCTGCTGCTCGATATCGAGGTCGTCGTGCCACCGGCGAAAACGCCGCAGGCGCGGGAATTGTATGAACGGATGGCGCGCGAACTGGCTTTCGACCCGCGCCAGGAAGAGAGGGTTTGAGCCATGCGTGAAGACGAAATCCTCGTCGGCAGCCTGATGGAGAACAGCTGGCTGACGCTCGAGCAGGTGGCCGCCGCCTGCACCGTCGATCCGCAATGGCTGCTGCGCCATATCGAGGAGGGGCTGTTTCCGCATGCCGAGAGCGTCGCCGGCGTCTGGTGTTTCTCGAGTACCAGCCTGCGCCGCGCAAGGCGCATGCGGCAGCTCGAACGGGACTTCGACGCGGTGCCCGAACTCGCGGCGCTGATGGCCGATCTGCTCGAGGAACTGGACGATCTGCGTGCCCGCGCCGCTTCCGGGGTGGTGCGTTGAGCATCGGCCGTTGCGGCAGACGGCGGCGAACATGCCGCTGAATCGTTCCCGACCGCGGACGGCTCGGGAACGATGCCGGTGACGACCCGCTTGCCGCTTCGCCTACTGGCGTGGGCGCTCTTCTGCCTGCTGCTGCTCGTCGCCTGGCGCAGCCTGCCGCTGATCGAGGACTGGTTGTCGCCGAAGCAGGCGGCGCCCCGCACCGTCAGCGCGCGTGGCGATCTGGCGGCGGACGAGAGGTCGATCATCGAGTTGTTCGAGAATGCGCGCGATTCGGTCGTTTTCATCACGACCAGTCGGCAGGTGCGCGACCTGTGGACGCGCAATGTCTTCACCGTGCCGCGCGGTACCGGCTCGGGCTTCATCTGGGACGACGCGGGCCATGTCATCACCAACTTCCATGTCATCGAGGGCGCCAGCGAGGCAGCGGTGAAACTGTCCGATGGCCGCAGCTATCGGGCCGTCCTCGTCGGCGCCTCGCCGGCGCACGATATCGCCGTGCTGCGCATCGGCGTCGGTTTCCGGCGGCCGCCGCCAGTACCGCTGGGCACGAGCGGCGACCTGCGGGTGGGGCAGAAGGTGTTTGCCATCGGCAATCCCTTCGGACTCGACTGGACGCTGACCAGCGGCATCGTCTCGGCGCTCGACCGCTCGCTGAGCAGCGACAAGGGGGTGAGCATCGAACACCTGATCCAGACCGATGCGGCGATCAACCCGGGCAATTCGGGTGGCCCGTTGCTCGACTCGGCTGGACGCCTGATCGGCATCAATACCGCCATCTACAGCCCGAGCGGAACCAGTGCCGGGATCGGGTTCGCGGTTCCCGTCGACACGGTCAACCGCGTCGTGCCGCAGCTCATCAGCGCTGGCCGCTATGTCCGGCCGGCACTTGGCATCGAGATCGACGAGAGTATCAACCAGCGCCTGCAGCGGGTGTTTGGCGTCAGCGGCGTGGTCATCCTGCGCGTCGCGCCGGGGTCGGCTGCGGCAGCGGCCGGGCTGCGCGGGGTGACGCGGGCCGCCGATGGCAGCATCGTCGCCGGCGACATCGTGACGACTGTCGATGGCAAGCCGGTGGAAACGGTCGGCAGGCTGCTGGCGCGTCTCGACGACCACCGTGTCGGCGAAACGGTGCGGCTCGGCATTCTGCGGCATGGTCGCGAGATCGAAGTGGCGGTGGTGCTCGAGCCGGGTGTGTGAGGAGCGCGGCCGGGCGCGGGGTGGGCGTCGCAGGTTCTAAGCCCGGTTTAAGGAAGCCCGCTCATACTCGCCGTCGTGCCTGCCGCTGCCGACGCCGATGCGCGCCGAACGGCGAGCCGCGTTTCATCCTCCCTTTTCAACCAGATTGTGAGACCCATCGAATGAACAAGCCCGCTGCCTACTGCTCCGCCGCCCTCCTGATCCTTGCCGCCGCCTTCAGCGGCAGCACCCTCGCCGCCGACAGCAAGCCCGCTGCCGCCGCTGCAGCGCCTGCCGCCGCCGCCGCTCCGGCACATGAAATCACCAAGGAGCAGGCCGTGGAGATGGCGCTCAAGGCGCATCCGGGTGAGGTCACCAAGGCCTACCAGGACAGCAAGAAGGGCAAGCAGACCTGGGAGGTGAAGATCAACGGCACCGACGGCAAGAAGTGGGAAGTGCACTACGAGATCAAGACCGGTGCGCTGGTCTCGGAGGAGAGCAAGTAATTCCCGCTCGCCTGCCGATCGCGGCAGGCACCGGCTTCCCTGTCCAGCGGTGGGCAGGGAAGCGCTGCCGGAGGATGCCCATGGCCGTCACTGATGCCGACAGCGTTCCCGTCTGGGACCCGCTGTTGCGTCTCTTCCACTGGACCCTGTTGTCCGCTTTCTGCCTCGCCTGGTTTACCGAGGGCGAGTCTTTCGAATCGCTCGCCGATCGCTTCGACGGTGAGCTGATGCAGTCGCTGCATGTCTGGGCTGGCTACACGATCGCCGGCCTGCTGCTGTGGCGCCTGCTGTGGGGCTTCGTCGGGCCCCGGCACGCCCGCTTCGGCGACTTCGTCTTCGCTCCGCGCATCGTACTCGGCTACCTGCGCGATGTGCTGACACTGCGCGCCCGGCGCTACCTCGGCCACAATCCGGCCGGTGGCGCGATGATCCTCGCCATGCTGCTCGGTCTGCTGACCACCGTCCTCAGCGGTCTGGCGCTGTACGCGGCCGACAAGGGGCTGGGACCGTTGGCTGCCTTCTTCGTCGATAGCAGCGAGGCGCTCATCGATGGCATCAAGGAGACGCACGAGGTCGCCACCGACGTGACCCTGCTGCTGATCGCCGGGCATCTCCTCGGCGTCGTCTGGGAGAGCCTGCTGCATCGCGAGAACCTCGTGCGGGCCATGATCACCGGTCGCAAGCGCGCCTGAAAGCAGGCCTGCAGGCGGCTGCGGCGCAGCGCGCGCAGCCGCCTGCGCGCTGCCCGCCAGCGGCGATTGACTTCGTTCGCCGGATGCGAGGATACTCTCGTCAGCGAAACTGGCTTTCTCAACGACGTCGGGGTGTGATCATGGCAATACTCAAGGAATTCGGCGAACTGCTGGTCAGTCCGCGGCCCGGGCAGGCGGCCGGGGTCGTCAACGAGATGCGCGAGGGGACGGTGCAGTGCCTCGGTCCGCACGGTCTGCACCGCATGAGCTACAGCGAGTGGGGCGATGCCGCCAATCCGCGCGTCCTCATCTGCGTCCACGGCCTGACGCGCAACGGGCGCGATTTCGATGTCCTGGCGAATGCGCTGGCCAGCGACTACCGCGTCGTCTGCCCCGACATCGTCGGTCGCGGGCGCAGCGACCGGCTGCCCTTTGCCGATGACTATGCGCTGCCGGTTTACGCCAACGACATCATGACCCTGATCGCCCGTCTCGGGGTCGATACGGTGCACTGGCTGGGGACGTCGATGGGTGGTCTGATCGGCATGTTCCTGTCGAGCCTGCCGGGATCGCCGATCAGGCGCATGGTGCTCAACGACGTCGGTCCGCTGATCGCGATGGATGCGCTGCAGCGCATTGGCGAGTACCTCGGCAAGGCACCCGATTTCCCCGACCTTGCCGCCGCCGAGGCCTACGTGCGGGTCGTCTGCGCGCCTTTCGGCAACCTCAGCGATGCGCAGTGGCGTTACATGGCGGTCGTCGGAACGCGACGCAAGGCCGACGGCAGCCTCGAGATGAACTACGACCGGGCGATTGCGCAGCCTTACCAGAAGGCCTATCTCGAGGCCAAGGACATCAACCTGTGGCCGATGTACGATGCCATCGGCTGCCCGACGCTGGTGCTGCGCGGTGCGCAGTCGGACATCCTGCTGCACGACACGGCTGCCGAGATGACGACGCGCGGGCCGCGCGCCCAGCTGGTCGAGGTCGCGGGCGTCGGACACGCGCCGATGTTCCTCGACGAGTTGCAGGTACGGATCGTCCAGGACTTCCTGCTCGCCGGGCAGGGCTGAGCGACCCCCGGCGCGCAGCTGCGTTGCGCGTCCTGCCACAGATGAACCTGGCGCATCTTCTGGCGCGTACCGCCCGGGTCTTCCCCGAGCGGCCGGCATTGCTGCTCGGAACGCGCGCCATCTCTTCCTATTCGGGGTTGGCGCGACGGGTGGCGGCGATCGCCGGCGCCCTGCGCGGCGCTTGCGGACTCCAGGCCGGCGAGCGGGTCGCGCTGCTCCTCGGCAATTGTCCGCAGTACCTCGAACTCCTCTACGCCATCTGGCATGCCGGTCTGGTTGCCGTGCCGATCAACAGCAAGCTGCACGCGCGCGAAGTCGCGTTCATCCTCGAGGATTCCCAGGCGTCGCTGCTGTTCACCGGCGCCGGTGCCGCGCCATCGTCGCCAGCAGCGGCGATGTGGAGTGCATGCGTGCCGCGCTTGCGGATCATCGCCGTCGACGACGGCGATTACCAGCGGCTGGCTGCCAGCGAGCCGGTTGCCATCAGTGCCGCCGCGCCGGACGACCTCGCCTGGCTGTTCTACACCTCGGGAACCACCGGCCGCCCGAAGGGGGTGATGCTGTCGCATCGCAACCTGCTGGCGATGACGCTTTCCTACTTCGCCGACGTCGATCAGGCACTGCCGGCGGACGGCATCCTGTACGCAGCGCCGATGTCGCATGGCGCGGGCATGTACAACTTCGTCCACGTGCTGGTCGGCGCGCGGCATGTCGTGCCGGAGTCGGGCGCTTTCGATGCGGCCGAGATCATCGAGTTGGCGCGCAGCCTGCGGCAGCTCTCGCTGTTCGCCGCGCCGACGATGGTCCGCCGTCTGGTCGACCGGGTGGCGGCACGGGGTGGCGATGGTGAGGGCATCAAGACCATCGTCTACGGCGGTGGGCCGATGTACCTCGCCGATGCCCAGCGCGCGCTGGCGGTGCTCGGCAACCGGCTGGTGCAGATCTACGGTCAGGGCGAGAGCCCGATGACGATCACCGCCCTGTCGCGCCAGCACCATGCCGATCGCGATCACCCGCGCCACCTCGAACGACTGGCTTCGGTCGGGGTCGCGCACAGCGTCGTCGAGGTGATCGTCGCCGACGCCAACGGCCGCTCGCTGCCTGCCGGCGAGGTCGGCGAGATCCTCGTCCGCGGCGACACCGTGATGCAGGGATACTGGCACAACCCGCAGGCGACGGCGGCGACGCTGCACGGGGGCTGGCTGCATACCGGTGACGTCGGCAGCTTCGACGCCGATGGTTTCCTGACGCTGCGGGATCGCAGCAAGGACGTGATCATCAGCGGCGGCGCCAACATCTACCCGCGTGAGGTCGAGGAGGTGCTGCTGCAGCATCCGGCGGTCGCCGAGGTGGCGGTGGTCGGGCGGCCGAGCACGGAGTGGGGCGAGGAGGCCGTTGCCTTTGTCGTCTGCCGGCCGCCGATGACGGTGCCGGGCGGCGACCTCGACCAGCTGTGCCTGCAGTCGATTGCCCGCTTCAAGCGACCGCGGGCGTACTTCTTCCTTGCCGAGCTGCCGAAGAACCACTACGGCAAGGTGCTGAAGAACGAGTTGCGGCGGCGGTTCATGCCGCCAGGGGAGAACTGAGAATGGCTGGCAGACTGCAGGACAAGGTGGCGATCGTCACCGGCAGCGGCTCGGTCGGGCCGGGCTGGGGCAACGGCAAGGCGATGTCGGTACTTTTTGCGCGCCAGGGCGCACGCGTGGTGGGTGTCGACATCGATGCCGCGGCGGCCGCGGCAACGCAGGACATCATCGACGGCGAGGGGGGGCAGGCGATCGCCGTCGTCGCCGACGTGACCTCCGGTGCCGACGTCGAGCGGCTGGTGGCAACGGCGCTGGCGGCGTACGGGCGTATCGACATCCTGGTGAACAATGTCGGCATCGCCGTCGTCGGTGGCCCGGCCGAGCTCGACGAGAATGCCTGGGAACGGGTGATGGCGGTGAACATCAAGAGCGCCTATCTCACCTGCCACCACGTCCTGCCGGTGATGATCCGGCAGCACGCCGGGGCGATCGTCAACAATGCGTCGGTCGCGGTGCGCGGTTGGGCAGGGGTCAATTACGGTTTCTATGCGGCGAGCAAGGGGGCGATGGTGGCGATGACGCGCACGATGGCGATCCGTCATGCGCCGGACGGCATCCGTGCCAACTGCGTCCTGCCCGGACTGATGAACACGCCACTCGTGCATGCGGCGCTGACCCGGGTGTACGGCGCGGAAGGCGACATCGACAACCTGATCCGCAAGCGCGACGCACAGTGTCCGCTGGGCCGCATGGGAGACGCCTGGGACACCGCTTACGCGGCACTCTTTCTCGCCTCGGACGAAGCGAAGTACATCACCGCCACCGAGCTGCTGGTCGACGGCGGCCTGTCGGCACGCTTCGCCTGAGAGGTGCTTGGCGTCCCGCCGCGAAGCGGGCCAGGCTCAGCCCGTACGGCCCGGCCGTCGCGCGACTACGCCAGCGAGCGGATCAGGCCCGGGATCTCGCTGAAGTCATCGAACCAGATCGGCCGCACGCCGATCGACACGTACCGCGCCGATGCATGGGCCACCTCGTCGGCGGCGGCGGTGGCGAAGGGCGCATCGCCCGGCCAGCGCAGGAGCGCGTAGTGGTAGCGGCCGGGCAGCGCGCGCGCCGCCTGGCGCAGCAGATCATTCATCGCTTCGTCGTCGAATGAACAGCCGACGTAGAGCGCGTGCCGTACGGGATTCGCCAGGCACCTGGCGAACACCTCGCCGACGATCCCGTCCAGGCTGCCGCCGTAGGTTCTGGTGTACTGCGAGGTGGCAAAGACGAACTCCACCTGTGTGATCAGGAACAGCCGGCGCGGCGTGTAGCCGTGCAGGTGGTAGATGGGTTGGTGCAGGCCATTCGGCCCCCTTTGGCGCGCGATCTCGTTCGGATCTCCGGCAAGCTGCCTGCCGCGCATGGCATAGGCGGCACGTGCCAGGCCGAGCTCGTCGAGGGCCTCGCCCATCAGGTCGTCGAAGTTGTAGGTGATGATCGCGTCCCAGCCTGGGAAGACGCCACCTCGGTCGGCGACCGCGATCGGTGCGGCGAGTTCGGCAATGGCCTGATGGATCGGGCCGGGGCGGCGCTGCCCCTCGTAGAGAATCCCGGTCAGATCGGTGAACAGCGCCTGACCGAGGAAATCGTGACAGATCTGCGCCCCTTCCAGGAGCGCTTCGACATCAGCGGTGCCGGCGTCGATCAGCGCCAGCACGGCCCGCGCGCGCGACTCCGCGTCTGCCGGCAGACGCTCGTTGCCGGTCACCACGCGCCGGTACTCACGGCTGTCCGGCGTGCTCTCCGCGGTCAGGCGCAGCTCGCCGATCTCCCGGCCCTGCTCGCTGAAGCGCGCCAGCAGTCGCCGCACCAGAGCCGCCCAGGATGGTCCGCCGGCGTCCATCGTCGCCCCGGCGCCGATGACCACCGACAGGCACGATGCACGGCGGATCCAGCGCATCAAGCCGAGGTCGAGATCCCTCTGCTGCGGACCGAGTGCCGCGCGATGGGGCTCGAAAGCAGCGCTCAGCCAGCGCGCCTTGAGCGCTTGTTCACCGAGGCAGTCGCCATCAGCCCGCGGCCCGGCTTGGCGCTGGCCGGCCTGGGCCATCTGCACGGCGCGGTAGAGGCCGTTGATCTGGCTCTCGATCTCGAAGAACGCCGAGCCAATCTCGTCGCTCTCGACCAGGCGGGCGAATTCCTCTGGTTGCCAGCGTCGCGCGGCGAAGAAGCTGGCCCAGTCGCGGCGGCGTTTCGATGGTCCGACGATCATTTGAGCACAGACTTCGTTGCCGGCAGGCGCGGCGCAAAAAAAACGCGGAACCAGTGGCTCCGCGTTGTCGAGTATGGTCCCCGCGAATGCCGTCAGGCCGGCATCCTGAACCTCGGTTCAGTTAGGTCACTTCCCTTCCGCATCAGGCACGCCCGACATTCGGGGCGCACACAACAGCGGTTTCCATGGTCTGCGACCAATGCCAATTTGCATTGGTTCAAGGAATCTATGACCTTGACGAACACCGCAGGGAACTCTGCTGGAGGCCGCGACCGCTACCTATTCCGACTTCAGGACTGCATCGAGCTCGGACTCCATGGAAGAAATTCTACGCCTAAGCGCTTCCATGTCCAGACCTATTTCGGATTCAATTTTCTGATGTTGCGCCAAGAGTCCCTGATCCAGACCGAGGTGTTCGTGGGCGATGTTGAGGGCAGCCATGACGGCAATCCTCTCGGCGATGTTGTTCCGCGTCTTCTCGGCGATGTCGCGCATCTTGCCGTCGACGTAGCCGGCGGCGTTGAGCAGAGCACCTCGCTGGTCGGGCGGGCAAGCGACCCGGTATTCCTTGCCGAGCAGGGTGATATCGAGAAAACTGGCGTCGTTGGGCATCGTTCCGGGTCTTTCAGCTCTTGCCTTCGGGCAGTTGGCCGGCAAGCCGCTCCAGGCGGGCAGTGGCGGCCGCCATTCGCTCGGCAAGACTGTTCCTGTCCTGTTCAGCAACGGCGAGCTGCTCGCGCAGCCGTTCGTTCTCGCTGCGCAGGCTGCGGCAGAGCGCGACCACCTGGCTCACCTTGCTCTCGAGTGTGTTGAGTTCATTCAGCATGGGCCGGACTATAGATTCAAGAGGTGCGTCCGGTCAAGGCGCAGATCCGGCCGGTAGTTCGCCCACTGTTCGGTGGGGCGCGCAGCGCCCTTGCGTGCCGGGATGGCCGCTCGCTGGCGTCCACGCGATCAGGGCGGCGCAGGCGAGGCGGGAATCGCGGGCCGCTGCTGATGGGACTGCTTGCGGCGATACATGTCGGCGTCCGCGTGCTGGACGAGCGATTCGACGTCGCTGCCGTCCTCGGGATACATCGCCAGTCCGACCGATGCCCCGGTGCCGGGCGCGGCGGCCGTCGGATCGACTGCCAGCAACGGCGCGGCGAGCACTGCCTCGAGGTGGGCGCGGGCGCCTTCGGCGTCGTCGCGACTGTGCACGGCATCGAGCATGACGACGAACTCGTCGCCGGCATAGCGTCCCACGAGATCGCGACTGCGCAGTTCGGCGCGCATGCGCTGCGCCATTTCCTGCAGCACCCGGTCGCCGACGTCGTGACCGAAGCGGTCGTTGATGTGCTTGAAGTCATTGAGGTCGACGAACAGGATGGCGAAGGGGCGTGGTGTGGACCGCTCCAGCTGCCGCGCCAGCCGTTCGGCCACCCGGCGCATGAAGGCCTCGCGGTTGGCAAGGCCGGTCAGGCGGTCGCTGAGCAGTTTCGTCTGAATGAGCCGGAAGCTCTTCGCCAGATCACCGATCTCGTCGCTGCGGGCGACGTCGAAGGCGGCATTGAGGTCACCATCGCCGACCCGCCGTGCCGCCAGTGCCAACTGCTTGAGGTCGTGGGCAACGACCGAGAGCACCATGAAGCCGATGGCGATGGTCAGCAGTGAGGCGCACAGGGCAACGACGACGGTGCGTTCGAAATTCCCCGTCACCTCGCCGAGGAAATCGGAACGTGGCACGGCTGCGACGATGATCCAGTCGAGACCGGCGGAGTCACGGATGCGCGCGTATGCTGCCTCGACCTGCTGTCCGTCGGCAGCCTCGAAGACCGCGGTGCGCGGCTGCATGCCATCGCCGGCATCACGCACCAGCCTTTCGATCGCGCGATGCGCGGCGACGATCAGTGGATCGTCGCTGTCGCCGGCGTTGAGCCGCACATTGCTGCCGCTCGCGTCCTGCCGCAGGTGCGGACCACGCGAGGTGCCGACCAGGTTGCCATCGGTTTCGACGACGTAGGCGATGCCGTTCGCGCTCAGCTTGAGCGAGCGCAGGAAGTCGTTGACATGCTGCAGGGAAAGATCGGTGGCGACGACGCCCTGGAAATCGCCGTGTGCGTTGTTGACCCGACGCGCGCGGGTCGCGACCAGTTCCCCGGTTCTGAAATCGATGTAGACCGCCGTCCAGGTATGCAGGGGCGCGTTCTGTCCGGACTTGAACCAAGGCCGCTCGCGTGGTTCGAAAATGCGCGTCTCGCGCACCGGCTGGCGCAGCTCGCCGCTGATGCCAGTGAAGCGGTAGATCGTTCGCGGGCCATCCCCGCGCGTGCGCAGGCGCAGTTCGGCATCGCTCGCCGAATGTCGCCAGAGGCCGAAAAACTGGCCATTGCGATCGCCGTAGTAGGCGTAGTTGTTGGGCTGACGATGCACCGAGGTCGCCAGCCAGAAGCGCGTCCGCAGGTTGGCGAGGTCGTCGACGATGTCTTCAGGGGCAGCGACGTCGGCGGGAAAAGCGGTCTCGAGGACGGCGCTCGAGCCGGAGACGTGGCGTTCGGCGGCCTGCGCGATGCGGTACACCATCTCGGAGAGCAATCGCTTCGACAGGGTATCGACAGCGACCCGGCCGGCAGCGTAGGAGAGGGCGCCGATCGTCGCTGCCAGCAGCAGGACCAGGAGCACATACGGCAGCGTCAGCATCTGGCGTAGTGACAGGTATTGCAGCAGCTTCATCGACACATGTCCTCAGCGGCAGGGCGCGAAGCAGGCGGCGGGTGGCCGGCGAGGAATGCTGTGGCGGCAAATGCCCTCCTTCGCATCCGCTCCTCCGACATTGGCGAAGCTTGGGCGACCCAATGCTGGGCCCGCTGCCGGCCGCGCGCGGTGATGGATGTCACGGCACGGATCAAGAGGCCGGCGGCAGCCCCTCCGTCGCCGCGTTGCGTGGTTACCCGCGTTGGTCCTGGAGTGCGGCCTTGACGCTGGGTACGTACTGGAAATCGGCGACCAGGATGTGGTTGTAGAACCAGCCGTTGATCAGGTACTTGACCTCATCGGCGATCTCGTCGAGGGTCATCTGCTTGGCGTTCTCGAGCAGATCGAAGAGCATGCGGCGAAACTCGCCGTGCAGCCGTCGATGCGCCTCCAGCTCCGGATAGTTGCAGGCGGCCATCATCTCCTCCTCTTCGCGGAAGTGGACCTTGACGTAGTCGGTCAACATGACCAGCGATTTCAGGATCCTGATCTGGTCGCCGTCACCGGTAAACGTTGCGGCCAAGTCGAACAACTGTCGATGCTGTGAATCGATCGTCGGCAAGCCCACCTCGATCTTCGCCGACCATTCGGCCAACTCAAAACTCATTGCCTGCTCCATTCAAAGTGGAATTCCCGACGCCGCGTCACGATGACAGTGCGCGGTCAACCATTTCGATGCGTTCGCTGAGGCTGAGCCAGCGATCTTCAAGCGGTGACAGTTCCGCGCCGAGCTGGTTCAACCGTTGGCCCAGCTCGGCCAGCTCGCCGGCACCGGCGGGCGCGTACAGGCTCGCCTCCAGCGCGCGCTGTTCGTCCTGCAGCGCGCGCATCCGCTGCTCGACCCGTTCCAGTTCGCGCCGCAGGGCGCGCAGGTCGTTGGCCGCCCTTTTTCCCGGGTTGGTGGCCGGCAACTCGCGACCGGCCCGATCGCGCGCACTTCTGGCGAGTTCCCTGACACTGTCGCGCCGGTTTCTCGCCTCCTCGAGCAGGTAGCGCTGGTAGTCTTCGAGGTCGCCCGCGAAGTCGCTCACGGCGCCGCGCGCGACGAGCCAGAACTCGTCGCAGACCGAGCGCAGCAGCGAGCGATCATGGCTGACGAGCATCACCGTCCCTTCGAACTCGTTGAGGGCGACGGCCAGTGCTTCACGGGTGGCCAGATCGAGGTGGTTGGTGGGTTCGTCGAGCAGCAGCAGGTTGGGTCGCTGCCAGACGATCATGCACAGCAGCAGCCGCGCCTTCTCGCCGCCGCTGAGGGTACCAACCGGCTGATTGACGATTTCGCCGGCAAAGTTGAAGCTGCCCAGAAAAGTCCGCAGGTCCTGCTCCCGCCCACTGCGCTCGGTCGCCTGGTTCTCCCTGGCCAGGCGAAGCATGTGCTGCAGTGGCGTCTCTCCGGGGCGCAGAACGTCCAGTTCCTGCTGCGCGAAGTAGCCGATGTTGAGCCCCCGACCCGCGCTGATGCTGCCGCCGGTACACGCGAGGACGCCGGCGATGGTCTTCACCAGCGTCGACTTGCCCTGTCCGTTGGCTCCGAGAATGCCGATCCGCTGCCCGGCCATGACCGAACGGTTGACCTCGGCGACGACGATGCTCGCCGGCGTACCGACGGCTGCGGCGGCTGGCGGTGGGTAGCCGAAGCTGGCATGGGTCATCACCAGCATCGGGTTCGGCAGGCTGGCCGGCTCGCCGAACTCGAAGCCGAAGTCGGCACTGGTCAGCACCGGGGCGAGACGCTCCATTCTTTCCAGCGCCTTCACCCGGCTCTGCGCCTGCCGGGCCTTCGTCGCCTTGGCCTTGAAGCGCGCGATGAAGCTCTGCAGGTGAGCGATCCGTTCCTGCTGCTTCAGGTAGGCGTTCTGTTGCAACTCGATCTGCTGCACCCGGGTTTCCTCGAAGGCGCTGTAGTTGCCCGCGTAGCGGGTCAGCCTGGCATTCTCCAGATGCAGCGTGACGGTGGTGACGGCATCGAGGAAGTCGCGATCGTGGCTGATCACCAGCATCGTGCCTTCGTAGCGCTTGAGCCAGCTCTCGAGCCAGACCAGTGCATCCAGATCGAGGTGGTTGGTCGGCTCGTCGAGCAACAGGAGGTCGGACGGACACATCAGGGCGCGCGCCAGTTGCAGTCGCATCCGCCAGCCGCCCGAGAAGCCGTCGACCGGCTGCTCGACTTCGCTCGCCCGGAAACCCAGGCCGAGGATCAGCGCCTGCGCACGAGCCTGCGCTTCGTTCTCGCCAGCGTCGTGCAAAGCCATGTAGGCGTGTGCCAGGCGCTCGCCGTCGCCCTCCGCTTCGGCCCGGCGCACGTCCTGCCGCGCGGCCAGCAGTCGGCTGTCGCCGGCGATGACAAAGTCGGTGGCGCTCTCCCGGGTCGCCGGCATCTCCTGCGCCACCTGCGCCAGGCGCCAGCCGGCGGGTAGCGAGAGCTCGCCGCTGTCCTCGTGCAGGCTGCCGTCGAGGAGCGCAAACAGGCTCGACTTGCCGGCGCCGTTGCGCCCGACGAGGCCCACCCGCTCTCCGGCATTGATCATCACCGAGGCGTTGTCGAGCAGGACCTTGCTGCCGCGGCGCAGGCCCAGGCTGCGGAGCGCAATCATCCTGCGCAGCGCCCACCGGCCGTCGCCCGGGCACATCCGGTGGGCGATTTCAACGGAAGATCACGGTCTTGTTGGCGTGCACCAGCACGCGGTCCTCGAGGTGGTAGCGCAGCCCACGTGCCAGGACGGCCTTCTCGATGTCCTTGCCGTAGCGCACCATGTCCTCGACCGAATCCGAGTGGTCGATACGAATGACGTCCTGCTCGATGATCGGGCCCTGGTCGAGGTCGCGAGTGACGTAATGACAGGTGGCGCCGATCAGCTTGACGCCCCGCTGGTAAGCCTGGTGGTAGGGACGGGCGCCGACGAAACTGGGCAGGAACGAGTGGTGGATGTTGATGATCTGTCCCGGATAACTGTCGCAGAACTCGGCCGGCAGGATCTGCATGTAGCGGGCAAGGACCATCGTGTCGCCCCGCACCTCATCGTAGATGCGGCGGATCTCGGCGTTCGCCGCCTGCCGGTTGTCGGCGTTCACCGGCACGCAGTGGAAGGGGATGCCGTGCCATTCGACCAGGGCCTTGAAGCGATCGTGATTCGAGATGACGCAGGGAATCTCGATGTCGAGCTCGCGTGACTGCCAGCGCGAGAGGAGGTCATACAGGCAGTGCTCCTGCTGGCTGACCATCACCACGACCCGCCGCTTGACGGCGGAATCGCTGATCTTCCAGTCCATCGCCAGTTCCTCGGCGAGCGGCCGGAAGCGCTCGCGGAACTCGGCCAGATGAAAGGGTAGAGAATCGGCCTTCACCTCCATGCGCATGAAGTAGCGGCCGTCACCGTCGCCGCTGCCGTCGTCGGCGTGGTAGCTGGATTCGAGGATCCAGCCCGCGTGCTCGGCGATGAAGCCGGAAACGCGGGCGATGATGCCGACTTGATCGGGGCACGAACCGGAGAGGGTGTAGAAACGCCGTGCGTGCATCGCCGGTCAATCCCGCCGTTTGCTGCAGGCGCTGAAAGCCATGTCGATCGCCTGCCGCAGTTCGCTGAACGAGCGTGTGACGGGGAACTGCGGGAATTCGCGGATGACGTTCTCGGGCGGATGAAAGAGAATGCCGGCGTGCGCCTCGGCGAGCATCGCCGTATCGTTGTACGAGTCGCCCGCGGCGACGACGGTGAAACGCAGTTCCTTCAGTCGCCGTACCGCCTCTCGCTTCTGATCGGGCATGCGCAGATGGTAACGGACCAGCATGCCGTCGGCACCGGCTTCGAGGCTGTGGCAGAAGAGGGTGGGCCAGCCCAGTTGCCGCATCAGCGGGTGGGCGAACTCGTAGAAGGTGTCGGAGAGGATGATCAGCTGGTAGTTCTCGCGCAGCCCGTCGACGAAGGCGCGTGCGCCGTCGAAGGGGCCCATGGCGGCGATGACCTGCTGGATGTCGGGCAGGCCCAGCCGGTGTTCGGCGAGGAGGGCGAGACGGTATTTCATCAGCTTGTCGTAGTCCGGTTCGTCGCGCGTCGTTCGACGCAGTTCCGGAATGCCGGTGCGGGTGGCGAACTCGATCCATATTTCGGGGACGAGTACGCCTTCGAGATCGAGGCAGACGATTTGCACGGCAGGCTCCCAGCGGACCACGGATGGCGTGAAGGCGCGATTCTACCAAATCCGCCGATGCTGGGCTTCCGCCAAGCCTGAGCGCCGTCGTCGCCATGCCGTCGTCGGCAGGCGTCGAGGGTCGCGGCACTCGTGCACCGGCGTCTCGGTTTATAGTGGCGGCGTGCGTCGACCGGCAGCAGTTGCCGGCGGTTGGACGCGTGGTCGAAGGAGGAGGAAGGATGCAGGTTGGTGTCGCTTCACTGCTGTTGCTCTCGCTCGTGCTGCCCGTGGCCTCCGCCGCCGAGCCGCCGGAGGCCGCGGCGCCGGTGCCGCAGACGCTCGCGGAGGCGCAGCAGCAAAGGCAGCGGGCCAAGGCCATGCGCGACCAGGCGGAGCGCGACTACAAGGCCGAGCAGGATCGATGCTACTCGCGTTTCCTCGTCAATGATTGTCTCGAGGAGGCGAAGAAACGTCGTACCGCGACCATCATCGAGTCGCGTGCCATCGACCAGCCGGCGCGCGACTTCGAACGTGCGGCGCGGCGGCAGGAAGTCGCCGACAAGGAAGCGCAGCGCCGCGTCGAGCAGCCGCGGCGGGAAGCCGAGCAATTGGAGGACGGAGAACGCCATCGCGCCGAGCAGGCGGAGAAGGCCGCGGCGCGCGAGCGGAAACTGGCGGAGAAGCAGCGGCAGGCGGCCGAGGGTCGGCAGAAGGCGGCCGCCGAGCAGGCGCGCAGACAGGCGAAACAGGAGAAGCGGGCGCGCGACGAAGCCGAACGGGTGGCCAGGAAAGCTGCGCGGGAGGATGGCAAGCCGGCGGCGGGAGCCAGCAACTGAGTCAGTGACCGGCTCGCCCTTTGGCCGAGCCATGACAAACGGCTGGCCGGCGGCTGCGGAGGCTATAATCGCGGGTCGAATGACGCACGGACCTGTTGCTGATGAAGTATCACGACCTGCGCGATTTCATCGCGCAACTGGAAAGGATGGGCGAGCTTCGGCGGATCACCGTTGCCGTCGACCCGCGGTTCGAGATGACCGAGATCTGCGATCGCGTGCTGCGTGCCGGTGGACCGGCGCTGCTCTTCGAGCAGCCGACCAGCCACGACATGCCGGTACTGGCCAACCTGTTCGGCACGCCGCGCCGCGTCGCCCTGGGAATGGGGCAGGAGTCCGTGCAGGCGCTGCGCGAGGTCGGCAAGCTGCTCGCCTACCTCAAGGAGCCGGAACCGCCACGGGGCCTGCGGGACGCCTGGGACAAGCTGCCGGTCCTCCGCCAGGTGCTCAACATGGCGCCGCGCCTGCGCTCTTCGGCGCCGTGCCAGGAGGTCGTCTACGAGGGTCGCGACGTCGATCTGGCTCGTCTGCCGATCCAGTGGTGCTGGCCGGGCGACGTGGCGCCGCTGATCACCTGGGGATTGACGGTGACGCGCGGGCCGCACAAGACACGCCAGAACCTCGGCATCTATCGCCAGCAGGTGCTCGGGCCGAACAAGCTGATCATGCGCTGGCTGGCGCATCGCGGTGGCGCGCTCGACTTCCGCGAGCATTGCCTGCAGCATCCCGGCCAGCGGTTTCCGGTCGCCGTTGCCCTCGGCGCCGACCCGGCGACGATTCTTGCCGCCGTGACGCCGGTTCCCGACAGCCTCTCCGAGTATCAGTTCGCCGGCCTGCTGCGCGGCAGCAGGACGGAAGTGGTGCAATGCCTGGGATCGGACCTGCAGGTGCCTGCCGCGGCCGAGATCGTTCTCGAGGGCTGCATCGACCCGCAGGAAAGCGCGCTCGAAGGTCCCTACGGCGACCATACCGGCTACTACAACGAGCAGGCACGCTTTCCGGTGTTCACCGTCGAGCGGCTGAGCATGCGGCGGCAGCCGATCTACCACAGCACCTACACCGGCAAGCCGCCCGACGAGCCCGCGATGCTCGGCGTCGCGCTGAACGAGGTCTTCGTGCCGCTGTTGCAGAAGCAGTTTCCGGAGATCGTCGACTTCTACCTGCCACCCGAGGGCTGCTCGTACCGTCTGGCGGCGGTGAGCCTGCGCAAGCAGTATCCGGGGCACGCCAAACGGGTCATGTTCGGCATCTGGAGCTTCCTGCGCCAGTTCATGTATACCAAGTTCATCATCGTCGTTGATGAGGACGTCGACGTCCGCGATTGGAAGGAAGTCATCTGGGCGATGACGACCCGCGTCGATGCGGCACGCGATACGCTGGTCGCCGAGAACACGCCGATCGACTACCTCGACTTCGCCAGCCCGGTCGCCGGTCTCGGCAGCAAGATGGGGATCGACGCCACCAACAAGTGGCCGGGCGAAACCGCTCGCGAGTGGGGTCGGCCGATCGTCATGGATGCCACGGTGAAGCGGCGCGTCGACGAAATGTGGGATCAACTCGGACTTTGACCGGCGGCGCCCGTGTCGGCATCGGCGCAGCGGGGCATCCCGTAGGGGGGCTTGCCCCTGTCGCGGGCATGGCTTGTCGTCTATCATTGGCCGTCGCACTTCTGGCATACGACGAGACCGCTCGATGAGTTTCCTGCGCACCTGCTGGCTGCTGGGTCTGCTCTTCGCGGCGTGCTGCGCCCCCTGCGCCGCGGTCGCGAACGACGGGCCCGATCGGCAGCCGCGCGCGGCTTTGCGCGTATTGATCGACGACAACTATCCCCCCTATGTCTTTCGGGATGCCGGCGGGACGCTCACCGGTTACCTCGTCGATCTCTGGCGCCAGTGGGAGGAGAAGACCGGCGTCCCGGTCGAGCTGCAGGCCAGCGACTGGGAAACGGCGCAGCGGCGCATGGCGGATCGTCAGGGCGAGGTCCTCGACACCGCCTTCAGGACGCCGGAGCGCGAGCGCAGCCTGGATTTTTCGCCGCCCTACGAGAACATCGAGGTGGCGATCTATACGCATTCCAGCATTGGCGGCATTGTCGACGTCGGCACGCTTCATGGGTTCCTGGTTGGAGTCAAGGCCGGTGATGCCTGCGTCGAGAAGCTGGCAGCGGCCGGCATCGACGCTGTCCAGTCCTTCGCCAGCTACGAGGCGCTGGTGCAGGCGGCGATCGACGGCAAGGTGCGGGTCTTCTGCCTCGACGAACCGCCGGCCAACTACCTGCTCTACCGCCACAACGCCGAGGAATTCTTCAACAGGGCATTCACCCTCTACGCCGGGGACTTCCATCGGGCCGTACACAAGGGAGACGCTGCCAGCCTGGCATTGTTGCAGCGCGGCTTTGCCGCCATCACCCCGGCCGAAGAGAGACGTTTGCGGGCGAAGTGGATGGGCACGCCCCTCGTCACCTCGCCGCGCACCCGTCATCTCGCCTACGCCCTGCTCGCCGGTTCTCTGGTCGGTGCCGCGCTGCTGGTCTGGGTGTTCACCCTGCGACGCGTCGTTCGTCAGCGCACGGCCAAGCTGGCGGCGACACTGAATGCCGTTCCCGATCCGATGTTCGAGCTTGGACTCGACGGCATCTGCCATGAAGCCCATACGCTGCGCGCCGGGCTGTTGCCAGCCCGCTCGGCGGACCTGGTCGGCCGACGGGTGTCGGACATCCTCGACCCCGCTGCCGCCGCCACCTGTCTCGCTGCCCTGCGCGAGGCACAGGCCAGCGGCTACTCGGCGGGCCGCCTGCTGGCGCTCGATCTGCCGCAAGGACAGTTCTGGTTCGAGTTGTCGGTGGCGCGCAAGGCGCAGGCGAGCGGTCGCGAGCCGCGTTTCGTCGTCCTCGTGCGCGACGTCAGCGAGCGCAAGCGGGCCGAGGCGGCACTGCTGCGACGCAGTGAGCAGCTCGAGCTGATGTCGCGCGTCAGCCAGGAGATCAACAGCCGGCTCGACCTGCCGGTGATCCTGCGCCAGCTCGTCGTCGCGGCGCTCAGGCTGGTCGGCGCCGGTGGCGGCGCCGCGGCACGTCTGCAGGAACAGCAGATGGTGTTCCGCGAGTACTGCCGCGCCGGCGAGTGGCTGGCGATCGACTATCGCTTCGCGGCCGGCCACGGCGTGCCGGGACGGGTGTTGCAGACGCGTTGCTTCCACCTCAGCAACGATGCCGCAAACGATCCCTGGGTCATTCCGGAGATCCGGCAGGCGATCGGTTTCACCAACCTGCTCGATATTCCGATCATCGGCCGTGACGGTGAATTGCTCGGCTGCTTCGAGATTCACGACAGGCCGGGCGGTTTCGATGCCGACGATGTGGGCGTGTTGCAGGGACTGGCGGCGAGCGCGGCCGTCGCGCTCGAGAACGCCGCCCTGCTCGCCGAGCGGCAGCGCGTCGAGGTCGCCCTGCGCGAGAGCGAGGCGCAGCAGGCTCTGGTTCTCGCCAGCGCCGCCTGCGGCATCGTGGCGACCGACCCAGAGGGCCTGATCACGCTGTTCAACCCCGGCGCCGAACTGATCTTCGGCTACCGCGCGGACGAAGTGCTCGGCCGCGCGACGCCGATGCTGTGGCATGATCCCGACGAAATCAGGACAGCGGCGGTGGCGCTGCGGGCGACGCTCGGCATCGACGTCGAGGCTGGTTTCGATGCGCTGGTCGTCCGGGCACGCGTCAGCGGCGAGGCCGACGAGCGCGAGATGAGCTGCATCCGCAAGGACGGCCGCCGCATCAGCGTGCGCCTGGCGGTGACCGTCATGCGTGACGGCGGTGGGCAGCTCAAGGGCTACCTCGGAACCATCGTCGATATCAGCGAGCAGAAACGGGCCGCGGCCGAACTGAATCTTGCCGCCCAGGTGTTCGAACGGGGCGGCGAGGGGATCGCCATTACCGATTCGGCCTGCCGCATGGTGATGGTCAACCGGGCATTCACCCGCATCACCGGCTACTGTGCTGCCGAGGTCCTCGGCCGCAACCCGAGCATGCTCGCCTCGGGGCGGCACGATACCGCCTTCTTTCGCGGCATGTGGCACGCGATCGAGGCCGATGGATCGTGGCAGGGCGAGATCTGGAACCGGCGCAAGGATGGCAGCGTCTATCCCGAGTGGCTGTCGATCAGCCGTGTCGAGAGCGAAGGCGTGACCACGCACTATCTCGGCAGCTTCATCGACCTCACCCGGCACAAGGAGGCGGAAGCGAGCATCCAGCGGCTGGCTCATTACGATGCGCTGACCGGACTGCCCAATCGCAGCCTGCTCGCCGAACGGGTGCGGCATGACCTCGCCCGTGCGCATCGCTCCCGGGAGCCGCTGGCGCTGATGTTCCTCGATCTCGACCGCTTCAAGAACGTCAACGATTCGCTCGGGCACCAGGTCGGTGACGAATTGCTCGTGCAGGTGGCCCGACGCCTGCAGGGGGCCGTGCGCGATGACGATACGGTGGCCCGGCTCGGCGGCGACGAGTTCATCGTCGTCCTGGCGAATACCGATGCCGATGGCGCGGCGCATGTGGCGAGCAAGCTGCTCGAGGTGACGGCACCGGCCTATCGCGTCGGGCCGCACGAGCTGAGCTGCACGATCTCGGCCGGTATCGCGATGTACCCGGCAGACGGCGACAGTTTCGAGAGCCTGTCGATGTGCGCCGATACGGCCATGTATCGCGCCAAGCAGGTCGGCCGCAATGCCTACTGCTTCTTCACGGTCGAAATGCAGCAGCGTTCGGCACGGACCCTGCAGATCGAGAACGAGCTGCGGCGGGCGGTCGAACTCGGCCAGCTGAGTCTGCGTTTCCAGCCGCAGTTTGCGCTCGATGACGGGCGACTGCTCGGCGCCGAGGCGCTCTTGCGTTGGCAGCATCCCGAGTTGGGGATGGTCTCGCCGGCGGAGTTCATCCCGATCGCCGAGGACTGCGGGCTGATCCTTTCGATTGGCGAGTGGGCACTGCGGATGGCGGTGCGGCAGATGCGGATCTGGCACGGGAGCGGACTGCCGGGGCTGGGCGTGGCGGTCAATCTGTCGGCCATGCAGTTTCGTCAGGCTGGACTGCCCGCTCTGGTGGCGCGGATTCTCGACAGCGAGGAGTTTCCGGCGCACTTCCTCGAACTCGAGCTCACCGAGAGCGTGGCGATGGACCAGCCGTTGGCAGCGATCGTCACCATGGACCGGTTGCGTGCGCTGGGGGTGCGGATGTCGATCGACGATTTCGGCACCGGTTACTCGTCGATGAGCTATCTCAAGCGCTTCCCGGTGCACAAGTTGAAGATCGACCGCTCGTTCGTCGCCGATCTGGCTTCCGACCCCGATGACGAAGCGATCGTTGCCGCGACGATCAGCCTGGCGCACAACCTGGGTTTGCAGACCATCGCCGAGGGTGTCGAGAGCGAAGCGCAACTGGCGTTCCTGCGCGCGAAGGGTTGCGATCAGGCGCAGGGTTACCTGTTCAGCCAGCCAATGCCCGCGGCTCAGTTCGCGGCGTGGGCCACCCGGCCCGCCGGCGCGAGATGGAGGGGAGAATGACGGCGAGGGGTGACGGACGTCCTTCCCTGACCACGTCCGGGGGCGTGCTTTCGGTGATGGTGGTGGACGACCATCCGGCGCTGCGTGCCGGACTGCGCAGCCTCATCGAATCCGACGCCGGCCTGCGGGTGTTGCTCGACGTGGCCAGTGGCGAGGCGGCTTACGGTGAGTACCGGGCGCTGCGCCCCGACGTCGTCGTCATGGATCTGAGCATGGCGGGCTTCGGCGGCATCGAGGCCATTCGACGCATCCGGAGCGTGGATCCGCAGGTGGCGATCCTCGTGTACACCGTGCATGACTCGCGTGTGCTGCTGGAGCGGGCCTTCGAGGCAGGTGCGTTGGGTTTCGTCACCAAGGGGAGCAACGTCGATAGCCTGTTGCTGGGCATCCGCACGGTGGCGAAGGGTCAGTCCTTCGTCAGTCCCGACATGGTGCCGACCCTCATCCAGCGGCAGCGTTCGCCGGAGTCCGTGCCCTTCGGCACGCTGACGCAACGGGAGTTCCAGGTCTTCAGGTTGCTCAGCGAGGGTCAGTCACTGGCCGAATGCGCGCGCATCCTGCACCTGAGCAGCAAGACGGTGAGCAACCATGTCACGCAGATCAAGCTCAAGCTGGGCGTCGCGAGCCTGGCGGAAATGGCGCGTCTGGCGATCCGGCTCGGGTTGGTCGAACCCTGACGGAGGTCTCGCGACCCTTCGGGCGCGGTGGTCGCCGCGGCAGCGTCGGCTCGTCCCGGCAACCCCCTGTGCCGAGACGACAGGGAAAATTTCCCGTACCGATCGGGAGTCTCGTCGCTGGCCCTCGGCGCCGCGCCGCGGCAGAATCGGTGCATGAAGTCACCGCGATGCACTCGCTGCCAGCTGCCGTCACGACAGCTCCTGTTCGACCGGGACAGTCGATGATCGATGCACTCTTCGATCTGTTCGCCAGTTTCTATGAGCGAGGAGACCTCGCCAGCGCCGAGCAAATCGCCTTGAAGATCAGGCATGCGGTTCCCGACGATACCGTTGCCTGGCACCTCCTGGGCTTGGTCCTTTATCGGACCGGGCGGCGGGACGATGCTTTGCGGGCCTTTGACGCCGCCGATGGCGCCAAGCACGGGTTGCGTCTGACACAGCCCGACGAGCGCGGCCTCAGCGCTTCACTGGAGTGTCTTCGGGTCGCATGCCGAGACGGGTCGCGGTTGGGCAGCGCGTGGTACGATCTCGCGCTGCTGCACTTGCGCCTGCGGCGTTACCCGCAGGCCATTTTTGCCCTGCGGGCGGCTGCAGCGGCGCAACCGGAAAGGCTCGCGGCTGTCTGCCGCGCGCTGGAGCGTGTGGCACAGCTTTGTCGCAGCGACTCCGGCGCTGGCCGCCGTAGCGTCGTGAGTCCATCTGCGGCGCCACTGCTCGCTGCCGTCCTCCCTCCTGCTGAGGGCAGTCCGTCTCCAGCCGCCGGGCCGTGGTGACGCGCTGGCTGCCGTGTGTGTGCATTGTGCGCCGCGCCTTTGCCCAGCCGCGTGCGAGGTCTCGTCGGACGCGCGCTTGCGACGCTGTGCGCAGGAAGTCTCAGACGTTGGGGGCGATCACCCGTATCCGGGTGCCGCCGCCCTTCCGGCTGCTGACCTGCAGCGTACCGCCGAGGGCCAGGACGCGTTCGCGCATTCCGAGCAGACCGAAGCCGGCGTGTGCCGCATCCATCTCCATGCCGACGCCATCGTCGCGGACCACCAGCCGCAGCAACTCGCCCTCTGCCGACCACCTGTTTCCCAGGATCAGTCGTACGCGGTGGGCCGCAGCATGGCGGGCGATGTTGCTCAGGCACTCCTGGACGACGCGATAGAGCGTCACCCGGAGCTGCTTTCCTTCGCAGACGAGGTTCGACGGAAGAGAGGCCTGCCACTCGATTTCCGGATGCTGCTGCCCCCAGCTGTCGATCAGGCTGGCCAGTGCCTCGGCAATTCCGGCAGCGTCGAGAACACTCGGATGCAGGCCCTCCATCAGTCGGTGCGACACCTCGTAGATGGCATGTGCCGAACCGTCGATTGCCACGGCGCTGCGCCGGATCGCTTCCGGGTCGCAGCGGTCGTTGCGCTGCAGCGCGCCGGCAAAGGCACGAATTGCCGTCAGGTGCTGTGACAATTCATCATGCAACTCGCGGGCGAGGTCGGCGCGCTCACGTTCCTGCAGCGCGATCAATCGTCGCACCAGGCGCGTGTTTTCGTCGAGGAGGGCCTGTGTGGCCTTCTCGGCGTGCTTCCGCTCGGTGATGTCCTGCACCGTGCCGATCAGGCGCAGTGGCTGGCCATCCGCCGCGCACTCGAGTTCGCCGAGGCCGTGCAGCCAGCGGATGGCACCGTCACGTGGGCGAATGATTCGGTACTCGCAGTCGAAGATTCCCCTGTCGCGGACTGTCAGTCGGACGTGGTCGACGACCTTCTGGCGATCGTCGGCATGCACCATCTGCAGCCAGGCGTCGGTCGTGTGCTCGTGCTCCGGGCCGACCCCGATGATTCGCTCGAGCATCGGGCTGCCAAGCCATTGCCCGGAAGCGAGGTCGGCCGTGTAGCTGCCCAGGCGACCCACCTCCTGGGCGCGCTGCAAGCCTGTTCGCCTGCCTTGATCGGAGTGACGTCGGTGACCTCCACGAAAAAGCCCTGCACCTGGCCATTGACCACATCGGGAATGTACCGCGCCAGCGAGTGGCGCAGCGAGCGGCCATCGGGCGAAGGGATGGCCCGTTCGAACTGTTGCGCACTGCCGCACAGCACCGCCTCGATATAGGGCGCATTGAGGCGGTATCGTTCGTCACCGATCACTTCCCGGATGTGCTTGCCCGGAATCGTCGCCGGGTCGATGCCGAACCAGTCGCGGTAGGCATGGTTCGCGAAGCGGTTGCGCAGCTCGCAGTCCCAATAGCCAATCATCGACGGCAGACCGTTCACAATCGTTGCCAAGTCTGGCTGCCGGCGCTGGTGGTGGTCGACGGCGACCACTGTCCGCTCGCGTCGGCCGAGCGGACGATGACGGACCACTGCGCCGCCACGCGGCGCCGGCAACGGTTCCACGCGGCATTCGCACCAGCGCTCGCCGCCGGGCGCGTCACACGGATACTCCAGGGCGAACCAGGTCTGTCGCCCGGCCAGCACGTCTTCCAGACCCTGCAGGGCGGCCGCGGCCAGGACGTCGTCGACCGCTGCCCGTCGCACGGCGGCGAGGTAGTCGATGCCGCGACCGTCAGCCAGCTCGGCGCTGGCGCCGCTGCCATGGGCAAAGTCCCGCCAGGCCTGATTGACCCTGAGGATCACCCCGCCCTCGTCGAGCACGGCGATCGAGTCGGCATGACCGTCGGCGAGCGAGCTGGCGGGCTGCGTCGTTCTCCTCATGGGGGCATTATTGCCGAGACGCGGCACGATATCCAGCTGCCTGCGCTACCGAGCTGCCGCGCTTCGTGCGGCGACCGGGAATCTTTCCCGCCTTTTCCGGGACGCCTGCCCCTTGAGGAGACACTGCTGACAGTGCAGGATAGACGACGAGTGGTGGCGGTTCGCGTGCTGAGTGGACAACCTGTGCGAGATGAGGGTGGGTGGATGAGCAGCAGCTCTGACGCAAGCAGGAACGAATCGTGCTCCGCGACCGCGGCCGGCGGACGCGCGATGGCTGTGCCCTTGGGTACAGCAGGCGGTCGCCCGGGGGTCTCGCCGCAGCGCGGCAGGCACGTACCGGCGAAGGCCGACCTCGATGTTGCCGGCTGGCTCGCCGCCGACACCGCCAGGGGCATCGCCATCATCGACGCGGGCTGGCGGATCGTCCGCATCAACCAGGCCTTTACCCGGATTACCGGCTATGGCGCCGTGGAATCGCTTGGCCGCGACGCAGGTCTCCTGTTCTCGCCAGCGGACGATGCGGGCATTCATCGCCGTGTCCGGTCATCGATGGCAGCGCGCGGTTACTGGCAAGGCGAGGTGTGGAGCCGGCGCAGCGACGGCTGCGCGTATCCGCAATGGCTGGCGATCAGCCGCGTCAATGGCGACGGCATGCCGATGCATTATGTCGCGAGCTTCGTCGACATCACGTGGCACAAGGAGACGCAGGCGAGGATGCTGCATCTGGCGCACCGTGATCCGTTGACCGGGCTGGCCAACCGCAGCCTGCTGGAAGAACGGGTCAGGCATGACCTCGCACGTGCCCATCGCGGCCGCGAGTCGCTGGCCCTGATGTTCATCGATCTCGACCGCTTCAAGGGCATCAACGACGTCCTCGGGCACCGCGTGGGCGATGCGCTCCTGGTACAGGTGGCGAAGCGCCTGCAGGGCGCCATGCGCGATGGCGATACGGTTGCGCGGCTGGGTGGTGACGAGTTCATCGTCGTCCTGCCGAACACCGATGCCGATGGCGCCGCGCATGTGGCAGCGAAGCTGCTCGATACGGCGACGCCTCCCTATCGCATCGGGCGACATGAACTGCTGTGCACGATGTCGCTGGGGATCGCGATGTATCCGGCGGACGGAAACAGCTTCGCCAGCCTGTCGATGTGTGCGGATGCCGCGATGTACCGCGCCAAGCAGGGCGGGCCGCACCACTATTGTTTCTTTACGACCGAGATGCAGCGACGTGCGGCGCGGGCCGCGATGATCGAGAACGAGCTGCGCTCGGCGCTCGACAACGGCCAGCTGTGCCTGCACTACCAGTCGCAGGTTGGCCTTGCCGACAAGCGCCTGTACGCAGCCGAGGCGCTGCTGCGCTGGCAACATCCGGTGCTCGGAGTGGTGTCCGCGGCCGAGCTGATCACCATTGCCGAGGGCTGCGGCCTCATCCTCGAGCTCGATGAATGGGTGCTGCGAGCCGCGGTCCGGCAACTGCGACTCTGGCGGCAGGCGCGTTTGCCGCCGCTGCGCGTCACCGTCAACCTGTCCGCGGTCGCGTTCCGGCAGGCCGGTCTCGCCGATCTGGTGGGCCGGATTCTTGCCCAGGAGGAGTTGCCGCCGCGCTTTCTGGAACTGGAGACCAGGGAGCACATGCTGATGGGTGAGCCATCGGTGGCGCAGGCAACGGTCGACAGGCTGCGTGCGCTGGGGGTGAGGCTGTCGATCGACGGATTCGGCAGCGGGCGTTCTTCGCTCGGTTGCCTCAGGCGACTGCGCGTGCACCAGCTGAAGATCGATCGTTCGCTGGTTGCCGGTGTGATCGCCGACGCGGACGACGCGACAGTTGTCGCCGCAACGATCGGCATGGCGCATGCGATCGGTCTGCAGACGGTTGCCGTGGGTGTCGAAAACGAAGCGCAAAGGGCTTTTCTGCAGCGTAGCGGGTGCCAGCAGGCGCAGGGCCACCTTTTCAGCCAGCCCTTGCCGCCCGCGTGCTTCGAGTCCTGCATGCGCCAGCGCGGCCCGCATGTCGTACCGATCGGCAGGCACCTGGCACAGTCCGGAAGACGCGGTTGAACCTCGTCGCAGAGCTGTGTCGAGTGCGGGCGGCGACCGTTTCGTCAGGTCTTCCGTGACTTTCTTCACCGTCGACCGGTGCCGTCCGACGGGAAAATGAAGGTACAGGCCTGCGGCGACGCCAGCGCGGCTGCATTGGCAGGTGCGCGGCGCATGTCATCGCCCATTCCCGACTGGACGGACTTGCTGCTGCTGCCACATGTCCAGTCGGTGTGTTGGTCGGCCTGGCGGGCAGCGGCTGGGGGTGACGCGGCTGCTGGCTCGCGTCGAGCGGGGTGCGCTTACTGCCGGACGGGGGCAGCCGGCGACAGAACGGGAAAGGGGTTGCAGATGGAACATTGCAGACACGAGCTGCCTGATCTTCGGGATCCGTTGGCCGCCTTCGTCGCCAGCGCATGTGCGGGTGACACGGCGGCGATGCGGGCACAGGTGGCCGGCGGCCTCGACGTCAACGGCTCCGATCAACTCGGCGACACCATTCTGCAGCACGTGATCACCGCCCTTGAGCCGTGTCCCGCGCTGCGGCGCTATCAGGCGATCAGCGAGCTGCTGCAGCTTGGTGCCGATCCGGACGCGGTCGGTCGCGATGGTGCCAGCCCGCTGTTCCTGGCAGCAATGAACATGGACAGCGGTCTGCTGCGCATTCTGCTCGACGCCGGCGCCGACCCCAACGCCATGCTGCGCATCCTCGCCGGTGCCGGTCGCGGGTCGCCTCCAGCCGGTGCCGACCGCCGTTGCGAGCAGTCGCTTTACGACTGGGCCAAGTTTGCCTACTGCTACGAGGTGTGGCGCGGCGGATTGCCCGGGCAGGTCGGTCAGAACGACAGCCAAAGCGAAGAGGACTGGCTCGAACAAGTCGATCGCCTCGCCCTCAGCCACGGCAAGCGAAGGCCCGACCACCTGCGCCTGCTGCGGGAGCGCGGCGCACTGCGGCTGGCCGAACTGCGTCAGCGGGCGGAGGCCGGGCGGATGCCGCGGCGGGCCGACCGGTACGGCAGCATGGCCGGGCGGCGCCGCGAGGACCGTCCTGCTGGCGCGAGGCGCCTTTTCGACGGCTTGCCGCATCCCGTCGCCTGAGACGCGTGGCGCGACCGGCAGGTGGTGGCTCTGGCCGCGCACCCGGCATGGGGACGGCAGCGGCCGTGCGGGCTACTGTCGGGAGGCACGGGGGTCGCCTTGCACGTCGTCTGCTATAGTTTGGCTTCCGGGCTTGTGAAGCCGTCGACAGCGCGACCGCGCTGCGGCTGCGGGGAGGAATCAGGGATCACGGATGAGCCGGCTTCTGACCATCGGGCCCTTCAACCGCGTCGAGGGTGACCTCGAAGTCACGCTCGAGGTGGCAGCCGGTCGTGTCGCTGCCGCACGCGTCAGCTCCTCGCTCTATCGTGGCTTCGAGCATATCCTGATTGGCAAGCACCCGCTCGACGCGCTGGTCATCGTGCCGCGCATCTGCGGCATCTGCTCGGTCTCGCAGTCTTCTGCCGCTGCGGCAGCCCTCGCCGACGCCGCGGGACTCGAGATGCCGGCGAATGGTCGCCTGGCGAGCAACCTGATCCTGGCCTGCGAGAACCTGGCCGACCATCTGACCCACTTCTACCTCTTCTTCATGCCCGACTTTGCCCGCGCCGCCTATCGCGGTCGTCCATGGCACCGACAAGCCGAGCAGCGCTTCCAGGCGACGGTCGGTGAAGCGCTGCGCGAAGTCCTGCCGGCACGCGCCGATCTGCTGCGTCTGATGGGCCACCTCGCGGGCAAGTGGCCACACAGCCTGGCGCTGCAGCCGGGCGGCACGACGCGCGCCGTAACGGCCACCGAGAAAGTTCGTCTGCTCTGCGTGCTGCGCGACTTTCGCGGCTTCCTGAGCCGGGTCGTCTTCGGCGATTCGCTGGAGAACGTCAGCGCCATCGAGTCGGCTGACACGCTCGCGGCTTGGGCAAGCGGCAGGCCGGCCGACTTCGCGCGTTTCGTCGAGATCGCTGCCGATCTCGACCTCGACTCGGTCGGACGGGCGAGCGATTGCTTCCTGAGTTATGGTGCGTATGCGACCGCCGGCGCTACCTGTGCCGGCGCCACCGACGCCGCCACCGGTCACCTCTTCGCCCGTGGCATCTGGCACGGGGCAGGCCGGCCACTCATGGTCCAGTCGATCAGCGAGGACGTCGCGCATTCCTGGCTGTGCGGCGAGCAGGCGCTGCATCCGGCGGTCGGCGAGACGCGACCGCTGCTGGGCGAGTTCGCCGAGAAACCGGCCGCCTACACGTGGTGCAAGGCGCCACGCTACGAAGGCCAGGCTGCCGAAACGGGTGCCCTGGCCCGCCAACTGGTCGCCGGACAGCCGTTGCTGCGGGCTCTGGTCGCGGCGCAAGGCGGCAGTGTCCTGGCACGGGTCTGCGCGCGCCTCCTGGAGCTGGCGCTGGTCGTGCCGGCGATGGAGCGCTGGGTGCGTGCCCTGGCCCCGGGCGAAGCCTTTTGTGCGCACGCACCGTTTCCCGAAGAGGCCCACGGCGCCGGGCTCGTCGAAGCGGCACGCGGCGGGCTCGGGCACTGGCTGCACATGGAGAACGGCCGCATCGCCAGCTACCAGATCGTCGCGCCGACCACCTGGAACTTCTCGCCGCGCGACGCCGCCGCTGTTCCCGGACCACTGGAGCAGGCGCTGGCGGGCTTGGCGGTGGCCGAGGGCGAAGAGCTGCCCCTGCTCGTGCAGCATGTCGTCCGTTCCTTCGATCCGTGCATGGTGTGCACCGTGCATTGAACTTGGCGTGGCGGGCTTTTTCCTGCGAGGATGACGGCGATGACGATGACCACCATCCGTGCCGGCGCCTCCGCCGCCAGCCGTGCCGCCTGGCTGCTTGCCGGCGTCGAGTTCTTCTTCTCGCTCGGCTGGGTGGTCTATGTCATCTTCCTGCCCGAGCTGCTGGCGCGCGGCGGGGTCGACAAGCGCCATCTGCCGTGGCTGTTGGCTGCCGACCAGTTGCTCTTCGCACTCGCCGACTGGGCGATCGGCGTCGCCGTCGATCGCGCGCGCGCCGCGCTGCGCCGCATTGGCGGGATGCTCGTCATGCTGGCGGCGGTGGCCGCGGTGGCGATGCTGTTGCTGCCGTGGCTGGCGTCGGCGCCGCCACTCTTCCTGCTCGCCACTGCCGTCTGGGTGCTGGCTTCAGCGGCATTGCGCGCGCCGCCATACGTCCTGCTTTCGCGGCACGCCGCGCGCGCGGCGATGCCGCGCCTCGCCGGCATCCAACTGCTCGGACTGGCGGTCGCTTCGGCGCTGGCGCCGTACCTGGCGATCGTCCTCAAGGGGGTCGATCCGGCGCTGCCCTTTGCCCTCAGCGCGCTGGCGGTGGCGGTGACGGCGCTGGCGCTGGTTGCCGTCGAGCGTTCGCTGCCGCCACCGCAGCCGGTGGCGGTGGCGGTCGACGTGGACGGTGGCCGACGGGTGCAGGCGGTCGGCTGGAGTGTCCTGCTGCTGATCGCGCTGTTGTTCGCCTTCGGCCAGCAGGTGCATACGGCGATCAACTCGGCGGCGCAGTTCAGGCGCCTGGCTGACCCGGACCTGCTGCCGTGGCTGCTGCCGGTCTTCTGGGCCGGCTTCAGCATCGGGCTGCTGGCGGTCGGCCGCCTCGTCCGCGCCCGCGGCGCGCTGGCTGTGTTGCAAGGGTCGGCGGCCGGCGGCGCGCTGGCACTTGGCTGCGCAGCGCTCGCCGGTTCACTGGCCGTCCTGCTGTCGAGCCAGTTCATCGCCGGGGCGCTCTGGGGCTGCATCCTGTGCACGTCGATCGGCATCGTGGCCGAGCGTGGCGATCCGCTGCAGAGCGGCCGACACACCGGTGCGCTGATGGCGACGCTGGCGGTGGCGGCGATGTCGCGGTTGAGCCTGGCGGCTGTCGGCGGCGGCACGGGAGCGCTCCTCGAATGGCTGCCGGTGGCGGTGTGGGTGGCGGCGCTTGCGCTGCTGCTGCGCTTGGCGCGGGTGTAGGGCGCGCGAACGCGGGCCTTCAACCGGCGACCCGCGGCCACCCACCGCGGGCATCAGCGTGCACCGAATGCGGGCCCGCTGCGCAAGCCACCTCGGGCGTCGCCACCAGTTCAGTGCTCCCTGCCGTCCACCCGCGGCTGCATGAGAATGGGAATGTAGCGCCAGGCGAGGAGTGTGAAGCAGGCGAACCAGCAGGCGGCGGCGAGCTGGATCCAGAGCAGGTAGTGGCCGGGGTCGAGCTGCGACAGGACGACGCGGATGACGAAGCCGGCGATCATGATCCACAGCACGCTGCGGTCGAGCCGGTCGAAGACCAGCGCACGGCCGGTATGGCCCTTGCAGATGCGGATCAGCATCGCCGGGATGATCAGCCCCATGGCGCCGAAGGTGAAGACGTGCGTCGAAAGCGAGCCGAGCCACGGTGGCGGCGCCAGCAGTTCACTTCCCTGCAGCAGCAACTGCACGACGATCGCCAGGTAGCCGAGGTACATGATGCCGATCTCCAACCGGCGCAGCGCGCGGTGCGGCTGCCAGAAAGCGAGGCGGATGGCGAGCAGCAGCGCCAGCAGCAACGACAGCGCCGCGCTGCATGTCGGCGGCAGCAGGCCACCGGCGACGAGCAGCAGCGCCAGCAGCTTGATTGCCGCATCGAGCAGTGGTTGCCGCAGGATGTCGGCATCGAGCGCGTTCTTCATGAACTGGGTGACGGTCCGCTCGAGCATGACGAGAAAGGCGACGCGGAACAGCGCGAGCGTCATCGCCGCGCCCGCCGGGAACGACTCGCTGCCCAGCAGCAGCGTCTTGGCGACGAGGAACAGCGGCAGGATGATGAGGAAGAAGTAGTTGTCGCGGAACGAATCGGTATCGCGGTGGCGGGCCAGCGTCCACAGCAGCATGCCGACGATGCTGGCGAGAAAGAGGTTGCTGGCGAGGCGGAAGACGAGTGGCGGCAACTCGCCGGCAAACCACATGCCGGCGCGCTCGAGCAGCCAGGCGACGACGAGGAGGATCAGCGGCACGCCGTGGTAGCCGCGCACCTTCACCCAGTTCTTGCTTGCCGTGAGCAGGAAGCCGCCGAGGACGGCCCAGCCGAAGCCGAAGAACATTTCGTGCGCGTGCCACTGGCTGGGAGAGAACGGCGCCGGCGGCGGCGCGATCGTGCCGGCGAAGATCAGCGCCCAGACGGGCGGCAGGCTGAGGCCGGCGAGACAGGCGAGGGCAAAGAAGGGGCGGAATCCGACCAGCCAGAGGGGGTGGGTCGAGAGCTTCATCGGACGGGTGCAGGGGCAGGGACAGCGCGCGGGAGGACGCAGTATAGCCGGACGGCGGCGGCATGTCGCGATGCGCCGGGCGCGGGACGTGCCGGTCGTCAGAACGGCGCCGGTGAGTCGATGCAGAGCGGTCTGCCGCTGGCAGGATGGATGAAGCGCAACTGGTCGGCGTGCAGCAGCAGGCGGTCGACAGCGCTGGCGCTGCTGGCGTCGCCGTACAGCCGATCGCCGATGATGGCATGGCCGAGTGCCTGCAGGTGGACGCGTAGCTGGTGGGTGCGGCCGGTCTCGGGAAACAGCGCCAGCCGCGATCGGTTGCTGGCGGGGTCGTGGCCGAGGAGTAGGTAACGGGTCAGTGAGCGCTTGCCGGCCAGCCGGTCGACCTTCTGCCGCGGCCGCTGCGGCCAGTCGGCGGCAAGCGGCAGGTCGATCGTGCCGCGGTCCGCCGGCGGTCGTCCGGCGACCACCGCCAGATAACGCTTGTGCACGCGGCGCGCGGCGAAGTCGCCGGCAAGCCGCCGCTGCACCTCGCGGCCGCGCGCCAGGAGCAGCAGGCCCGATGTGTGCAGGTCGAGGCGATGGACCAGCAGCGCGTCGGCAACGATTGCCTGCACGCGCCGCAGCAGGCAGTCGTCCTTGCCGTCGCCGCGACCGGGTACGGCGAGCAGGCCGGCCGGCTTGTTGACCAGCAGCAGCGATGCGTCGAGGTAGGCAATTTCCGGTCCCCGGTCGGGGGGCGGTGCGTAGGGCAGGGCGGCGAGCTCCGATGGCTGCGGCGAGGGCATGGTGCGGCGATGACGGTGACGGTGGGGCGATTGTCGCGCACTTTTCCGCGTTCGGGAGCGGTCGCCGCGGGCAAGCGGACCGGGCGGGCCGTGCAGATCGGGTACACTGGCCCCGTGAGGCGCGCCGCCCGGTGCTGGTGCCGGCGGCGATCCTGCCAACCGGCCCGGCCATCTTCAGGAGAACCGATGAACACGCACATTCCGCAACTGGAGACGATTGCGATCGCGCTCGACGAAGGACTCGCCGAGCTTCGTCTCGACCGCCCCGAACGTTCGAACGCGATCAACGAGGCTATGTGGCAGGAGTTGCGCATCGCCTGCAACTGGGCGGACGCGACGCCGGCGGTGCGTGTCGTGGTGCTGGCCGGTGCCGGCCGCAATTTCTGTGCCGGCATCGATCTGGCGATGCTGACGAGCGTCGGCGAGGTGGTTGCCGACGCCGATCCGGCGCGCAGCCGTGAGGCACTGCGGCGGTTGATCCTCGACCTGCAGGATTGCCTGAGCAGCGTGGAGCGCTGCCGCAAGCCGGTACTTGCGGCGATCCACGGCGCCTGCATCGGCGGTGCGGTCGATCTCGTGACCTGTTGCGACATGCGCTACGCGGCCGCTGACGCGCACTTCTCGGTGCGCGAGATCGATGTCGGGATGACCGCCGACGTTGGCACGCTGCAACGGCTGCCGAGACTGATTGCCGACGGCGTGGCGCGCGAACTGGCCTACACCGGCCGCAGTGTGGCTGCCGACGAGGCGGAGCGAATCGGCCTGGTCAATCGCGTTTTCCCCAGTGCGGAGGAACTGCTCGCCGGCGTGCGCGGGATCGCCCGCGCCATCGCCGGCAAGTCGCCGCTGGCGATTCGCGGGACCAAGGAGATGCTCAACTACGGCCGCGACCATTCGGTGGCCGACGGCCTGAACCATGTCGCCACCTGGAATGCAGCGATGCTGATGTCGGCCGACCTCGAGGAGACGATGGCGGCGCTGCGCGAACGGCGGCCCGCGCGCTTTCGCGACTGAAGCCTATCGGCCCGGCGTCGATCGCGCTGGCGGCAGCGCCTCGCTGCGCGCGCTGTGCGCGGGCTCACGCCGGCACGCCACTCTTCAGTCGTGGCGGCGAGCGCCGGCGATGGCCCGCTGGAACTCGCTGCGCAGCTGCGGCGAGTGCTCGAAGTCGCCACAGAAGGACTGCGTGATGACGCGCTCGTCGCCGCGGCGGTCCTCGCCGAGCAACAGGCACAACTGCTCGGCCTCGATGACGCAGGCGGCGCCACGTGCCTTGCCGTGCCGCATCAGGGCTTCGGCGATGTCGCGTGTCATCCATTCCTGGTAGGTGAAGCGATGGCCGATGGCGTCGACGAGGCGTGCGATGCGGCCGAAGCCGTGCAGGCGTCCGCCCGGCAGGTAGGCGACATGCGCCACGCCGCGAAACGGCACGAGGTGGTGCGGGCAGACACCATGGACGGCGATACCGCGGACGATGACGAGGTCGCTGCGCTGGTCGGCGAAACCTTCGCCAAGGGCGGTCGCCGGATCGAGATCGTAGCCGCCGAGCAGACGGTGCTGCCACAGTTCGCGCACGCGCTGCGGCGTGCGGCCCATGTGCGTGGTATCGGCGCTGATGCCGCAGGCGCGCAGCAGGTCGACGACGGCGCGTTCGAAGGCGGTCGCATCGAACGCTTGCTGGCGCGCGATGCCGATCGTGGCGGTGCTTGCGCCGGCGGGTTCGGGATGGTTGCAGTCGGTCATCGGCGGTCTTCATCCGGCATGGCTGATGGTGACATGATACACGCCGCCAGCTGTCGACCCGGAGGGCGACTGCCGGTGCGTGGTGAATTCGCGACGGGCGGTGCGAAGACGCTGATTTCGCTCGCGGCGGGGCGCCACGCGCGCGCTCGATGAGCGATAATCCGGGCCTTGAGCCATTTCGATGATCAAGTGCCGTTCGAGTGGTGGGCGCGGATCCGGCTTGGGAAGGAAGTGCATGAAGCGCGTTGATGATTTTCGCTTGCGGTTTGGCGGGAAGGAACTGGTGCCGATCGTGATCGGCGGCATGGGCGTCGACATCTCGACGGCCGAACTGGCGCTCGAGGCCGCTCGCCTCGGCGGCATCGGCCACATTTCCGATGCCATGGTGAACACGGTCGCCGATCGAAGGTTCAACGCCAAGTTCGTCAAGGACAAGCTGCAGCAGTACAAATTCAACGTCGCCAACTCCGACAAGTCGGTGGTCCGCTTCGATCTCGCTCAGCTTGCCGAAGCGACGCACATGCACATCGGGCGAACGATGGAGGCGAAGCGCGGTGACGGCCTGATCTTCGTCAACTGCATGGAGAAGCTGACGATGAATTCGCCGCGCGAAACGTTGCGCGTGCGCATGGCAGCGGCGCTCGACGCCGGCATCGACGGCATCACCCTGGCCGCCGGCCTGCATCTCGGCTCGTTCGCACTGATCGAGGATCATCCGCGTTTTCGCGATGCCAAACTGGGGATCATCGTCTCCTCGCTGCGCGCGCTGCAGCTCTTCCTGCGCAAGACGGCGCGCAGCAACCGCCTGCCGGACTACGTCGTCGTCGAGGGACCGCTGGCCGGCGGCCATCTCGGTTTCGGCATGGACTGGGCGCAGTACGATCTGGCGACGATCTTCACCGAGATCCATCGCTACCTGCAGGCTGAGCAACTCGACATTCCGCTGATCCCGGCGGGCGGCATCTTCACCGGCAGCGATGCGGTCTCGTTCCTCGAGCTGGGGGCGGCGGCGGTGCAGGTGGCGACGCGCTTCACCGTTTCCCGCGAGTGCGGCCTGCCGGAGGACGTCAAACAGCGTTATTTCGCTGCCAGCGAGGATCAGATCGAGGTCAACCAGATCTCGCCGACGGGTTACCCGATGCGCATGCTGAGCAACAGCCCGGCGATCGGTGATGGCATTCGGCCGAACTGCGAGGCGTATGGCTACCTGCTCGACAGTTCCGGCAACTGCTCTTACATCAGCGCCTACAACCGCGAGGTGGCAGCCAACCCAGGCGTCAAACGGATCTCGGTGAAGGACAAGACCTGCCTGTGCACGCAGATGCGCAACTTCGACTGCTGGACCTGCGGGCACTATGCCTACCGTTTGAAGGATACGTCGCGGCGTCTGCCGGACGGCAGCTACCAGTTGCTGGACGCCGAGCACATCTTTCGCGACTACCAGTTCAGCACCGACGGCCAGGTCCGGGTTCCCGACTAGTGCGCCCGGTGCCCACGCCCGCCAGCGTCATTCGCAGCGCAGCGGGGCGTTAGCCCGTGCTCAGCTACCGGCACGCCTTTCATGCCGGCAACCACGCCGATGTCCTCAAGCATCTGGTGCTGGTACATATGGCCCGCCACCTGGCGCAGAAGGACAAGGCCTTCTGGTACATCGATACACACGCCGGTGCCGGCAGCTATGTGCTCGATTCGCCGGCGGCCGCGAAGCTCGCCGAGCATCGCGAGGGCATTGGTCGCCTCTGGCTCCGCAAGGATCTGCCGGCGGCCGTTGGCGACTACGTCGACCTGGTCCGGCTGGCCAACCCGGACGGTCGCCTGAGGATCTACCCGGGTTCGCCGACCTTCGCGCGGTGCACGCTGCGGGCGCAGGACCGGCTGCGACTGTGCGAACTCCACAGCCGAGAGGTGCTTCGCCTGCGCGAGAACTTCTCCGCGTACTCGCGGCAGGTCGTGGTCGAGGAGGCCGACGGTTTCGCCGCCCTGAAGGGGTTGTTGCCACCGCCGCCGAGGCGGGCGCTGGTGCTCATCGATCCGCCTTACGAGGAACGGCGCGATTACGAGCGCGTCGTCCTGGCTCTGAAGGACGCTCTGCAACGCTTCGCGGGTGGCAGCTACCTGCTCTGGTATCCGCTGCTCAGCAAGCTGGAAGCGCACGAACTGCCGGCACGCCTGAGGCGCCTGCCGGCGGCGCGCTGGCTACATGTCAGCCTGCGTGTGCGGACGCCGGCCGCTGATGGCTTCGGCATGCATGGCAGCGGGCTGTTCGTGATCAATCCGCCGTGGACGCTGCAGGCGATGCTGGAGGAATCGCTGCCGTGGCTGCGGCAGGTTCTGGCGGTGGACGCCGGTGCCGCCTTCACGCTCGAGGGCGAGGCTCCCTGAAGCCGCCTGCGGCCGGCTCGCCGCGTTCGTCGGGCGCTGGCTGCTCATGTTTGCGGCTGCTGCCGTAGCTGCTTGCCACCGGGTAGCGCACGGCGTTCTTGCGCAGTTTGGCTTGCGCCGCTTCCTCGAGGTCGATGCCGGCGTGCTCGGCGACGAGTAACAGGTAGAGCAGCACGTCGGCGCATTCGTCGCGCAGCGCCTCGCGGCTCGAGGCGTTGGCCGGCAGCGCGTCGACCTCGGCGTCGCTCTTCCACTGAGTCAGTTCGAGCAGTTCGGCTGCCTCGAGGTTGAGCGAGACGATGAGGTTGCGCAGGCTGTGGAACTGGGACCAGTTTCGCTGCTCGCGAAAGTCGATCAACTGCGCGGTCAACGCCGAAAGACTCATCGCTTCAGGCGAAGAAGCGCTGCCGGGCGGCGGCCGGCAGTTGCATGCCGGTGGCGCGGGCGCGGGCGAGGAGTTCCCAGTAGTAGCGGTAGGACGCTCGATCGTGCAGGCGGCCTTGGTGCTGGATCGGTCCCCAGTCGCTTTCCTGGGCAGCGGCCAGGATGGCGGTGGCTTCCTCGACTTCCGAGAAGTCGGGGCACATCGCCTCGAAGATCGGCACGATCTGGTTCGGGTGGATGCTCCACATGCGCAGGTAGCCGAACTCGCTGCGTGCGCGCAGCGCGTCCTGATGGATGAGATCGAGATCGCGCAGCTCGGTGGTGACGTTGTGCGAGGGGACGACGCCGTTGGCCAGAGCGGCAGTGGCGATCTCGCACTTGGCGCGCGCGACCAGCGGGTGGTCAAACTGGCCGGGGCTCTTCATGGCCGAACCGGGGATCGCGCCATGATGCGCGCTGACGAAATCCATCAGGCCGAAGTCGAGCGATTCGACCTCGGGCAGGGCGGCGATCTGCCACACCTCGCGCAGCGCCCTATGCGTCTCGATCAGGACGTGCAGCGGGATCGTCCGCTCGAGGCCGGCGCTCGCCGTGACGCGTTGCACGACGCGCAGTTGTTGCTGCACATCGTCCACGCCGCCGACCTTCGGCAGCGTCAGGAACGCCAGCCGCCGCCCGGCGTTGCCGACGATGATCTCGATGTCCTGCTGCCATGCGGGATGACGGATGTCGTGGATGCGCGCGCCAATGCGGCCGTGCCGGTTGCCCTCGCTCATGATGATGCGGGCCACCATCGCGGCGTGTTCGCGGTCGGCACCGGCGACCGCACCGTCCTCGCAGTCGCAGGTGAGGTCGAAGATCGGGCCGATCTCGCCCTGCAGCTGCAGCGCCTTGCTGATCAGCCTCTCGGAGCCCGCGTAGTGGTCGACGGCGGGCAACATCGGGAAGGGCTTTTCGCCCGCGAAGAGAACCTGGCTCGGGTGGCGCATCGATCGTCGGCATGGCAGTGTTGGCGAGCCAGCATTCTAACCCGCAGCGGCAGCGCCGCGGCGGCGAAAAAAAACCGCGGCGGGAGCCGCGGTTGTCGGTAGGGGACGCCGCGGCTACAGCATGTCCTTGACCGCGTCGCGCTCGTCGGTCAGTTCCTTGAGCGTCTTGTTCATCTTGTCGCGCGAGTAGTCGTCGATGGCGATGCCCTGGATGATCTTGAACGAACCGCCCTTGCATTCGCACGGGAAGCCGAAGACGATCCCGACCGGGATGTCGTACGAACCGTCGGAGGGCACACCCATGGTCACCCATTCGTCGGAGCCGAGGACCCAGTCTCGCACGTGATCGATCGCTGCATTGGCGGCCGAAGCGGCCGACGAGAGGCCGCGGGCGTCGATGATCGCCGCGCCGCGCTTGCCGACCGTCGGCAGGAAGGTGTCGTTGTTCCACACCGCATCATTGATCAGGGCCTTGACGTTGTCGCCGTTGGACGTGCAGTTGCGATAGTCGGCGTACATCGTCGGCGAGTGATTGCCCCAGACGACGAGTTGCTTGAAGCTGGCAACCGGGCGGCCGGTCTTGTTGGCCAGTTGCGACAGGGCGCGGTTGTGGTCGAGACGCAGCATGCCATGATAGTTGGCCGGGTTGGTGCGGCCGACCTTGCGCGCCGCGCTGCCGGCGATCAGTGCGTTGGTGTTGCAAGGGTTGCCAACGACGAGGACGCGCACGTCCTCCTTGGCGTTCTCGGCGATCGCCTTGCCCTGGACGGTGAAGATGGCGCCGTTGGCGGTCAGCAGATCGGCACGCTCCATGCCCGGGCCGCGCGGCCGCGCGCCGACCAACAGGCAGACGTCGGCGTCCTTGAAGGCGACGTTCGGATCATCGGTGGCCAGCATGCCGGCGAGCAGTGGGAAGGCGCAGTCCTCGAGTTCCATCATCACGCCCTGGCAGGCCTTCTGGGCCTGCGGCAGGTCGAGCAGTTGGAGAATGACCGGTTGATCCTTGCCGAGCATCTCGCCGGAGGCAATCCGGAAGAGCAGGCTGTAACCAATCTGGCCGGCGGCGCCGGTGACCGCGACGCGCATGGGGGCTTTGGACATGATGCGGCTCCTGTCGTGAGAAACATGCATTGGGTGGACGAAAGCGATTGGCCTGGCCCTGACGACGGCACGTGTCCGTGGGGGCAGCAAATCGCGCGAATCATAAGATCCCCGGCTCTTCGGTGTCAAATATATCTTATGTCTTATATAAGATATGCCTTGATTCGGACGGGATGGACGCCGCGGTCGATTTGTGCTGAAATGGCGAGCCATGAGCCGCTCGTCGTCACTGCATTCTCCCACCTTCAGTCCGCTCTATCGGCAGATCAAGGAACTGATCCTGCAGCAGTTGGAGTCAGGCGAGTGGGGCCCGGGAAGCCCGATCCCGAGCGAGTCGGAACTCGCTGCGCGCTTCGGCGTCAGCCAGGGCACCGTGCGCAAGGCCATCGACGAGATGGCGGCCGAACATCTGCTCGTTCGGCAGCAGGGCAAGGGGACCTTCGTTGCCACGCACCGCGATCCGGGGTCGTTTTTCCGCTTCCTTCGTCTCGTGCCCAATCAGGGCGAACGCCAGATATCGCAGAGCGTGCCACTGGAATGCTGGCGCGCCAAGGCCGGTCCCGATGTGGCGCGCATCCTGGCGCTCGAGGCGGGCGCGCCGATCACCATCGTTCGCCGTCTGTTGAAGCTCGGCGACGAGCCCGTGGTCTTCGACGAGATCTATCTGCCGAGCGAGCTGTTTCCCGACCTGTCGCTCGACGCCCTGCGTTCCGGCGAGTCGCTGTACAGCCTGTTCGAGACGCGTTATGGCGTGCGCATGATCCGCGCCGACGAGCGCCTGCGCGCGATCGCCGCCGACCGCGTCAGCGCCGAGCTGTTGCAGGTGGCGGAGGGAACACCGCTGCTGCTCGTCGAGCGAGTGACTTTCACGTATGGTTCGCGGCCCGTCGAATGGCGGCGGGGATTCTATTCGACACGCAATTATCACTATCACAACGAGCTCGGCTGACGGCTTGCAGCCGGCATCCAGGGAGAGTCAGGCACGTGCCGATGTTCTATAATCGCGCGTGGTATCGAGGGGGTCGGGCGTTGCAGCCGGCCACATTACACATGAGGGGTAACGTTCATGGCAGAGATGGCAGTCAAGAAAAGGCGTCCAAAGAACTTGGACCTGCCGACCATCAGGCTACCGCTTCCGGGTATCCTGTCAATCATTCACCGGATCAGCGGGGCAGCCCTGTTTCTCCTCCTGCCTTTTCTGCTATGGCTGCTGCAGAGCAGCCTCGCCTCGCCGGAGAGTTTCGCCGCCGCGCGCGCCGTGGTCGGTCATCCGCTGGCAAAGATCGTCCTTCTCGGCCTGATCTGGTTCTACATGCACCACTTCTGCGCCGGCATCCGCTACCTGCTGCTCGACCTGCACAAGGGGGTTGAACTCGAGGCAGCGCGTCTCTCGAGCAAAATCGTTTTCGCCGTCAGCATCGCCCTGACGCTGATCATCGGAGCAAAAGCGCTATGGTAAATCGCATTCTCGTCGGGGCTCATTACGGCCTCAAGGACTGGATCATCCAGCGTGCGACAGCCGTCGTCATGGCGCTGTACACGTTGCTTTTTCTGGTCGTCGTCGGCGCTGTCGGGCCGGATTCCTTCGATGCCTGGCGCGCTGTCTTTGCCCATGGCTTCATGAAGTTTGCCACTTTCCTTTTCCTCGTCAGCGTCTTCTACCATGCCTGGATCGGTATTCGGGACATCTGGATGGACTACGTCAAGCCGGATGGCTTGCGCCTGCTGCTGATGATCGCGACCGCGACGGTGCTGGTCGGCTATGCCGGCTGGGCGTTTCAGATTCTGTGGAGAATTTAAGTGAACAAGCAATCCGTAGCGGTACGCAAGTTCGACGCCGTCATCGTTGGGGCTGGTGGTTCGGGCCTGCGGGCAGCGATCCAGCTGTCCGAAGCCGGACTCAAGACGGCCGTCCTGTCGAAGGTCTTTCCCACCCGTTCGCACACCGTGGCCGCCCAGGGCGGTGTTTCCGCCTCTCTCGGGAATTCCGAGGAAGACCATTGGCACTGGCACATGTACGACACCGTCAAGGGCTCCGACTGGCTCGGCGACCAGGACGCCATCGAGTACATGTGTCGCAAGGCGCCCGAGGTCGTCGTCGAGCTCGAGCATTTCGGCATGCCTTTCGACCGCACCGATGAAGGCAAGATCTATCAGCGCCCGTTCGGCGGCCACATGTCGAATTTCGGTGAGAAACCGGTGCGCCGTGCCTGCGCCGCGGCCGACCGCACGGGCCACGCGATGTTGCACGCGCTGTATCAGCGCAACGTGCGCGCCAACACGCAGTTCTTCGTCGAGTGGATGGCGCTTGACCTGATCCGCGACGAGTCGGGGCAGGTGCTCGGGGTCATTGCGCTCGAGATGGAGACCGGCGAGGTCGTCGCCTTCCACAGCAAGGCGACGGTTTTTGCCACCGGCGGCGCCGGCAGAATCTACTACTCTTCCACCAATGCCTTCATCAATACCGGCGATGGCCTCGGAATGGCGGCGCGCGCAGGCATCGCGCTCGAAGACATGGAGTTCTGGCAGTTCCACCCGACTGGGGTTGCCGGCGCCGGCGTGCTGATCACCGAAGGGGTGCGCGGCGAGGGCGGCATCCTGCGCAACTCGACCAACGAACGCTTCATGGAACGCTACGCACCGAACGCCAAGGACCTCGCGTCACGTGACGTGGTCTCGCGGGCGATGGTGACCGAGATCAACGAGGGTCGAGGCTGTGGCCCGAACAAGGATTTCGTCCTGCTCGACATCACCCATCTCGATCCGGCAACGATCATGAAGCGGCTGCCCGGGATTCGCGAGATTTCGATCCAGTTCGCCGGCATCGACCCGATCAAGGCACCGATTCCGGTCGTGCCGACCTGCCACTACCAGATGGGCGGCGTGCCGACCAACTACAAGGGACAGGTCGTCGGCGACGACGGCGCGCCGGTCCGCGGGTTCTATGCCGCCGGTGAAGTGGCCTGCGCTTCGGTGCATGGTGCCAATCGCCTGGGAACGAATTCGCTGCTCGACCTGCTGGTCTTCGGCAAGGCTTCCGGTGACACGGTGATCGACGACCTGCGTTCGGGCGAGATCGGTCTCAGGGATCTGCCGGCTGGCTTCGCCGATCGTACGCTGGCGCGGCTGAACCGTCTCAACACGCAGACGGGCGGCGCCAGTGTCAACGAATGCCGCCTCGAGCTGCAGCGGACGATGCAGAAGCACTGCGGCGTCTTCCGCTTCAAGGACATGCTCGTCGAGGGTGTCGCGAAGATCATCGAGGTCGAGAAAGCCGTCGCGCATACGGAAATCAAGGACAAGTCGCAGGTTTGGAATACCGCCCGCGTCGAGGCGCTTGAGCTGGACAACCTGGTCGAGGTGGCGAAGGCGACGATGGTTTCGGCCGAAGCCCGCAAGGAATCACGCGGCGCGCATGTGCGCGATGACGCGCCGGACACTGCGGCCAACCCGAATGGGCGCGACGACGCCAACTGGCACAAGCATACCCTCTGGCACCGCGAGGGCAATCGCCTGAGCTACAAGCCGGTGATCATGAAGCCGCTGTCCGTCGAAACCATCGCGCTGAAGACGCGTTCCTACTGATCGTGCGCCAAGGAGTGCAAGATAATGGCTACCAGTACCATGCAGTTCAAGATCTACCGCTACGATCCCGACAAGGACAACGCACCGTACATGCAGGATGCTTCGGTCGAGGTCGATTTCTCGCTTGACCGCAAGTTGCTCGACGTCCTGACGCGGCTGAAGGCCAAGGATGACAGCCTGTCCTATCGCCGCTCGTGCCGCGAAGGCATCTGCGGTTCCGACGCGATGAACATCAACGGCAAGAACGGCCTCGCCTGCCTGACCGAGATCAAGGATCTCAAGCAGCCGGTCGTCCTGCGGCCGCTGCCCGGCCTGCCGGTGATTCGCGACCTGATCGTCGACATGACCCAGTTTTTCAAGCAGTACCACTCGATCAAGCCGTACCTGATCAACGAGGGGCCACGTCCAGAACGCGAGCGGCTGCAGTCGCCGGAAGAGCGCGAGGAACTCAACGGCCTCTACGAGTGCATTCTCTGCGCCTGCTGTTCCACCTCTTGCCCCTCGTTCTGGTGGAATCCCGACAAGTTCGTCGGACCGGCAGGGTTGCTCAACGCTTACCGCTTCATTGCCGACACCCGCGATCAGGCAACCAACGAGCGCCTCGATGATCTCGAGGATCCCTACCGTCTGTTCCGTTGCCATACGATCATGAACTGCGTCGATGTCTGCCCGAAAGGACTGAACCCGACGCGGGCGATCGGCAAGATCAAGGAAATGATGGTTCGTCGCGCCATCTGATGGACGATAGGGAAAAGCTCAACCGCCTGCGCTGGCGTTGCACCCGGCGCGCGATGCTGGAGATGGATCTGCTGCTCGGCGAGTTCCTCGAGCGGCTCTACCCGACCCTCGATGCAGCGCAGGCGGATGCTTTCGTCACCATGGCCGACATGGAGGACCTGGAGCTGTGGCCGCTGGTCAATGGCCAGCGCGAGCCCGACGATCCGGTTCAGGCCGAAGTACTCGCCTTGTTGCGCAACGTAAGAGTTAAGTAAGGAAGCTGTCCTAGTCTCAGAGCTTCCTGTTCGTAGCTGTGACCTCAACACCTGAACGGGGATTTATAGAATGACGACCGAGCGCAAAGCAACTCTGATCATCGAAGGACGGCCGCCCGTCGAGTTTCCAATCATGACGCCGACACACGGCAATGATTGCATCGACATTCGCACCCTGGGCGCCAAGACCGGCCTGTTCACCTACGATTCCGGCTACCTTTCGACGGCGAGCTGTCGATCGACGGTCACCTTCATCGATGGCGACAAGGGTGAGTTGCTCTACCGTGGCTACCCGATCGAGCAACTGGCCGAGCAGTGCAACTTCCTTGAGGTCGCCTACCTGCTCTGGCACGGCGAACTGCCGGACGCCAAGCAGAAAAGGAAGTTCGAACTGAACATCAAGGAACACACCATGGTGCACGAGCAACTGGTGAAGTTCTATCAGGGCTTCCGCCGTGACGCGCACCCGATGGCCGTGCTGGTCGGAGTCGTCGGCGCGTTGTCGGCGTTCTATCACGAGGCCGAGGATTTCTCCGACCTCGAGCACCAGAGCATCAGCTTCAACCGCATCGTTGCCAAGTTGCCGACGATCGTCGCCATGGCCTACAAGTATCATCGCGGCGAACCGTTCATGTATCCGCGCAACGATCTCGACTACACGGCGAATTTCATGCACATGATGTTCGCGACACCGTGCGAGAAGTACGTCCCGAATCCGGTTCTCGTGCATGCGCTCGACACCATCTTCACGCTGCACGCCGACCACGAGCAGAATGCATCGACCTCGACGGTGCGCCTCTCCGGCTCTTCCGGTGCCAATCCCTACGCCTGCATCTCGGCCGGCATCGCCTGCCTCTGGGGCCCGGCGCATGGTGGTGCGAACGAAGCCTGCCTGCAGATGCTCGAGGAGATCCACGACGTTTCGCGCGTCGGCAAGTACATCACGCGGGCGAAGGACAAGAACGACGACTTCAAGTTGATGGGCTTCGGCCACCGCGTTTACAAGAACTTCGACCCACGCGCCAAACTCATGCGCAAGGTGTGCAGCGACGTCCTCAGCGAACTCGGTCTGCAGAACGACCGCCTTTTCAAGCTGGCGATGGAACTCGAGAAGATTGCCCTTGAAGACGAGTACTTCATCGAGAAGAAGCTCTATCCGAACGTCGATTTCTACTCCGGCATCGTGCAGAAGGCTCTGGGTATCCCGACCTCGATGTTCACCTGCATCTTCGCGCTGGCGCGCACGGTCGGCTGGATGACGCAGTGGGAAGAGATGATCAACGATCCGGAGTACAAGATCGGTCGCCCACGGCAGCTGTACATCGGCGCCGCCAGGCGCGACGTCGTGCCCGTCGAACAGCGCTAGGACGACAGGGTTGAAAGGGCGGCAGGCAGTAGCCGCCCTTTTTTCATGCCGTGGCCTTTTCGCCACGGCCTTTCTCAATCCGAACCAGAACGGTGAAGACAGGTAACTGCCATGATGAATCAGCTTTTTGGTAACTCTCTCCTTTTTGGCGGTAACGCGCCCTTTGTCGAGGAGTTGTACGAGAACTACCTCGACAACCCTGGATCCGTTTCCGAGCAATGGCGCGACTACTTCGACAAGCTGGCGCAACTTCCGGGTTACGTCGCACGCGATGTTCCGCATCTGCCGGTAATCAATGCTTTTGCCGAGCAGGCGAGGAAGGGAGGCTACCGGGCGGCGGCAGCAGCGCCTGTGGACGACCGGAAACAGGTCGGCGTGCTGCAGATGATCACCTCGTACCGTTTCATCGGTGACCGCTGGGCGAACCTCGATCCACTCAAGCGCATGGAACGTCCGGAGGTGCCACAGCTCGACCCCGCCTATTACGGCTTCTCCGATGCCGACCTGCACACCGTCTTCAACGCAGGCTCCTTCAAGGGTACTCCCGATCACGCCACTTTCGGCCAGATCTACGATGCGCTCAAAGCGACCTACTGCGGCTCGATCGGCGTCGAGTACATGTACATCAGCACGGTGGCGGAAAAGCGCTGGATTCAGGATCGTCTCGAACGGATCCACTCGAAGCCGAATTACACGGCCGACGAGCGCAAGCGGATGCTTGAGCGGCTGACCGCGGCAGAGACCCTCGAACGGTATCTGCATACCCGCTATGTCGGCCAGAAGCGCTTCTCGCTCGAGGGCGGTGAGTCGGCGATCGTCGCGATGGACGAACTGATCCGGGTTGCCGGTGCCGGTGGAGTCGACGAGATCGTCGTCGGCATGGCGCACCGCGGGCGGCTCAACGTCCTGGTGAACACCCTCGGCAAGGAGCCGGCGATGCTTTTCGAGGAGTTCGAGGGCAAGAAGGCGCAGGAACTGACCGCTGGCGATGTGAAGTACCACATGGGCTACTCGTCGGACGTGTCGACCCCGGGTGGTCCCTGCCATCTGACGCTGGCCTTCAATCCATCGCACCTCGAGATCGTCAACCCGGTAGTCGTCGGCTCGGTCTATTCGCGCCAGCGTCGGCGCGGCGAGGATGGTCAGGACAAGGTCCTGGCAGTGCTGCTGCACGGGGATGCGGCGGTCGCTGGGCAGGGCGTCAACCAGGAGATGCTCAACTTCGCGCAGACGCGGGGCTACGGCGTTGGCGGCACCATTCACATCGTCATCAACAACCAGATCGGCTTCACGACTTCCGACCCGCGCGACTATCGTTCGTCGCTGTACTGCACGGACATTTTCAAGATGGCTGAGGCGCCGATCTTCCACGTCAATGGCGACGACCCCGAGGCCGTGGCACTGGTCACCGGCATCGCCGTTCAGTACCGCAAGACCTTCAAGAAGGACGTCGTGATCGACATCGTCTGCTATCGCAAGCTCGGACACAACGAGCAGGACGAGCCGATGGTCACGCAGCCGCTGATGTACAAGAAGATCCAGCAACATCCCGGAACGCGCAAGCTCTATGCCGACAAGCTCGTCGCCGAGGGTATTCTCGCCCCGGAGGGGCCGGACGAGATGATTGCCGACTATCGTGCCCACCTCGACCGTGGCGAGCTGCTGTACAACCCGGTGATCGCCGGTTACAAGCACCCGATGACGATCGACTGGACGCCTTTCCTTTCCCCGAGCTACATCGACAACTGCGACACGAAGGTACCGGTCGCTGAACTGCGCCGGCTGGCCGAGCGGTTGACAACGATTCCGGCCAACTTCACCCTGCACAGCCGGGTCAGGAAGATCATCGACGACCGGCGGTTGATGGGCGAGGGCAAACTGCCGGTCGACTGGGGAATGGCCGAGAATCTGGCCTACGCTTCGCTGCTCGTTTCGGGTTATGGCGTCCGCATTTCGGGGGAGGATGTCGGCCGCAGCACCTTCTTCCACCGCCACGCTGCCCTGCACGATCAGAATCGCGAACACTGGGATCGCGGCACCTATTATCCACTGGCCAATCTGCAGGATCGCCAGGGTGGTTTCCAGTGCTTCGACTCAGTGCTTTCGGAGGAAGCCGTGCTCGCCTTCGAGTACGGCTACTCGACCGCCAATCCCTTCGAGCTTGTCGTCTGGGAAGCACAGTTCGGCGACTTCGCGAACGGCGCGCAGGTGGTGATCGACCAGTTCATCGCTTCCGGCGAGGCCAAGTGGGGGCGCGCCAGCGGCTTGGTGCTGCTGCTGCCGCACGGTTACGAAGGCCAGGGTCCGGAGCATTCGTCGGCGCGCATCGAGCGTTACATGCAGCTCTGTGCGGAGATGAACATGGAGGTTTGCCAACCGTCGACGCCGGCGCAGGTGTTCCACATGCTGCGCCGGCAGGCGGTACGCAACCAGCGCAAGCCGCTGGTCGTCTTCTCGCCGAAATCACTGTTGCGCCACAAGGATGCGACGTCTTCGCTGGAGGACCTGAGCGACGGCGAGTTCCAGCCGGTGATCGGCGAGGTCGAACCGATCAACGCCAAGAAAGTGACCCGCGTCGTCTTCTGCTCCGGCAAGGTGTATTACGAGCTGGTCGCCGCGCGCCACGAGAGGAAGATCGGGCACATCGCGATCGCCCGCCTGGAGCAGTTCTACCCGTTCCCGCAGGAGGCATTCCAGGAGGAGCTGGCGAAGTACCCGAAGGCGACCGAGGTCGTCTGGTGCCAGGAAGAACCGCGCAACCAGGGCGCCTGGTACTGGATCGCGTCGCGCCAGCACCTGTCGCGCTCGCTGAGCGACAAGCAGCACCTGCTGCTCGTCTCGCGCCCGGCGTCGGCCTCGCCGGCGGTCGGTTACGCCAGCAAGCACAACGCCCAACAGAAGGCTCTGATCGACTCCGCACTGGGTGAGATCGAGTATTACAAACTGCCCTAGAACGGAGAGAACATGATCATCGACGTCAAAGTTCCACAGCTTTCCGAATCGGTCGCCGAGGCGACACTGGTGTCGTGGCACAAGAAGGCCGGCGAGGCGGTCGCCCGCGACGAGAACCTGATCGACATCGAGACCGACAAGGTCGTCCTCGAGCTGCCTGCACCGGACAGCGGGGTACTGGTCGAAATCGTCAAGAGTGACGGTGATACGGTCGTCGCTGGTGAGGTGATCGCGCGCATCGATACCGCTGCCCAAGCCGGTACGGTCGCTGCCGTGGCCGCACCGGCAGCCAAGACTCCACCGCCGGGAGTCGAAGCTGCCGCCGCCGCGCCGCCGGCCGGCGCGGCTGGTGTCGCGCTGCCGGCTGCGCGCAAGATCCTCGAGGAAAAGGGCGTTGCCGCCAGCGAGGTGGCCGGAAGCGGTCGTGGTGGCCGCATCACCAAGGCCGATGCGTTGGCAGCACAGGCGTCCCCTGCTCCCGTTCCGGCGCCGGCCGCAAAGCCGCCAGCCGCGAAGCCGGCCAGTCCTTTCGTCACCGCGCCGCCGGCACTGCCGCCAGCACCCAGCGTCAGCATTGCGCTCGGCGAGCGGCCGGAGCAGCGGGTGCCGATGTCACGCCTGCGGGCCCGCGTCGCCGAGCGCTTGTTGCAGTCGCAGTCGAGCAACGCCATTCTCACCACCTTCAACGAAGTGAACATGGGTCCGATCATGGCGCTGCGCAAGCAGTATGGTGAGCGCTTCGAGAAGACGCATGGGGTTCGCCTCGGTTTCATGGCCTTCTTCGTCAAGGCGGCGGTCGCCGCTCTGCAGAGATTCCCGGTGCTGAACGCTTCGGTCGATGGCAACGACATCGTCTACCATGGTTACATCGACATCGGTATTGCCGTCGGCAGCCCGCGCGGCCTGGTCGTGCCGATCCTGCGCGATGCCGACCAGATGTCCTTTGCCGACATCGAGAAGAAGATCGGCGAGTACGGCGTCAAGGCCAAGGATGGCAAGCTGTCGATGGAAGAGCTCACCGGTGGCACCTTCTCGATCTCCAACGGCGGCGTCTTTGGTTCGATGCTGTCGACGCCGATCATCAATCCGCCACAGTCGGCAATCCTCGGCATCCATGCCACCAAGGACCGGCCGGTGGTCGAGAACGGCCAAGTCGTCATCCGGCCGATCAACTATCTGGCGATGTCCTACGACCACCGCATCATCGACGGCCGCGAAGCGGTGCTCGGCCTGGTGACGATGAAGGAGGCTCTGGAAGATCCGGCTCGCCTGCTGCTCGGCGTCTAGTCAGTCGTCACCCGGGCACGGAGACACAGGGGGGAGTTCCCTGTGCCCACTCCGTGCCTTCGTGTCTCCGCGGTTGGAAAGGGAAACCATCATGTCCAAGCAATATGACCTTCTCGTTGTCGGTGGCGGCCCGGGTGGTTACGTCGCAGCCATTCGTGCCGCTCAACTCGGTTTCAGCGTCGCCTGCTGTGAATCGAATGCCTATGCCGATCCGAAGGGCGAGCCACGGCTCGGCGGCACCTGCCTGAACGTCGGCTGCATTCCGTCGAAAGCGCTGCTGCACACCTCGCACCTCTTCGAGGAAGCGGAGCACAGCTTCGCCGAGCAGGGAATCGCCGTCGGCACGCCGGTGATCGAGGTCGGCAAGATGCTGGCGCGCAAGAACGCCATCGTCAAGCAACTCACCAGCGGCATCAAGGGGCTGTTCAAGAAGAACAAGGTGGCGCTGCTCAACGGGCATGGCAGTTTCGTTGGCCGCAAGCAGGTGGACGGAGGCGACGTCTGGCAGATGCAGGTCGGCGACGACCTCGTCGAGGCGAAGCAGGTGATCGTCGCGACCGGATCGAAGGCGCGGCATCTTCCTGGCGTACTGGTGGACAACGAGATCGTCTGTGACAACGTCGGTGCGCTCGACATCGCCGCCGTGCCGAAGAGGCTGGCGGTCATCGGTGCCGGGGTCATCGGCCTCGAAATGGGCAGCGTCTGGCGCCGCCTCGGTGCCGAGGTCACGATTCTCGAGGCGCTTCCCGAGTTCCTGGCTCTGGCCGACGTCGACGTCGCCAAGGAGGCGGCGAAGGTATTCGCCAAACAGGGCCTCAGGATCATCCTCGGCATCGAGATCGGCGACGTCAAGGTCTCACAGAAGGGCGTCTCGATCGACTACACCGACAAGGACGGGGGCGAGCACAGGCTCGATGCCGACCGCCTGATCGTCTCGATCGGTCGCATCCCGAACACGGATGGCTTGGCCGCCGAACAGGTCGGCCTGCAGTTGAACGAGCGCGGCCAGGTCGAAGTGGATGCGCATTGCCGCACCAACCTGCCGGGAGTGTGGGCGGTCGGCGACGTCGTTGCCGGTCCGATGCTGGCGCACAAGGCCATGGAAGAGGGGGTCATGGTTGCCGAGCTGATGGCCGGTCAGGCTGGGCACTGCAATTCCGACACCATTCCCTGGGTGATCTACACCAGCCCGGAGATCGCCTGGGTAGGCAAGACCGAGCAGCAACTCAAGGCTGCAGGGATCGCCTACAAGGCGGGAAAGATTCCCTTTGCCGCCAACGGCCGCGCGCTCGGCATGGGTGATCCGTCCGGCTTCGTCAAGATTCTCGCCTGCGCCGCGAGTGATCGCATCCTCGGCGTCCATGTCATCGGCGCAAACGCTTCCGAGCTGATCTCGGAAGGCGTGGTGGCGATGGAATTCGGTGCTGCTTCCGAAGACCTGGCGCGCATCTGTCACGCACACCCGACGCTGTCGGAGGTAGTGCACGAAGCAGCACTGGCTTGCGACAAGAGGCCGCTGCACTTCTAGCAGCCTGTCGACGCCACGCCACAGCGCGCCGCGACGCTCCGGCGAGGTACTGCGGGTACCTCGCCGCTTTTCCGCTGCATGGGCGGATAGCGCGGATGCCCGCGGTGAGTGTCCGCCGGTGCTTTCCGTTCAGTCGCCGCAGAAAGGATTGCTGCGGCGCTCCTTGCCGAAGGTCGACATCGGACCGTGCCCCGGAATGAAGGCGACATCGTCGCCGAGTGGCCAAAGCCGGTTGCGTATCGACGAGATCAGTGTGTCGTAGTCCCCCTTGGGGAAATCGGTACGGCCGATCGAGCCCTGGAAGAGCACGTCGCCAACCACCGCCAACCGCCCGCCGCGGTCGAAGAAGACGATGTGCCCCGGTGTGTGTCCAGGGCAGTGCAGCACCTCGAGTTCGACGTTGCCGACCGAAACCGTGTCACCCTGCTCGAGCCAGCGGTCGGGAGTGAAGCTGCGCGCGTTGGGCAGACCGAACATCCTGCTCTGTGAAGGCATGCCGTCGATCCAGAACTGGTCGTCACGCTGCGGTCCTTCGATCGGCAGCGAACGCCGTGCCGCCAGATCGGCGACGGCACCTGCATGATCGATGTGGCCGTGGGTGACCAGGATCTTTTCCAGTTCGACGCCGTTGGCGTCGACGGCGCGCAGGATGCGTGCAATGTCACCGCCCGGGTCTACGACCGCAGCGCGGCGGGTCTGCTCGCACCACAGGAGGCTGCAGTTCTGCTCGAAAGGAGTGACCGGGATGATCTGGTATTTCATGCTCGAAGGCTCCGCACCGGCTGTGGGTGACAGCGGTGGCGAAGTATAACAGAGGCACCGCTAGCCCTGCCCTTTACCCGCAAGTCTTGTTGTCATCCGAAGTCCAGAGCCGGAGCGAGAGCCCTTCGCGCAGCGATTGCAGGACCGAATAGCCGTGCCACATGATTTGATGCCCTGGAGAGGGGTCTTTGGCGCGGCCAATGTATCCGCCGAGTTGGGCTACGAGACGAACGGCGTCGCCGAGCCGAGTGGGCTTGGGGATTTGTTTTTTTTTGCGTAGGCCTGCAGCACTTCGATCTCGGCGTCGGAGAACAAGACCTCGGCGGGAAGATCGGGGCACTGTCTGCCCAGGAGCGTCATGAGCATGATGCGCCAAGCGATGACGAGATTGATGGCGATGGCCCGTTTGAGTCGCTCAGCGGTCTTGTGTTGCAGCGCCTCGATGCGACAGCCGCTCTTCAATACGCGATGCCAGTCTTCGATGCGCCAGCGCAGGCAGTACCACCGCAGGCACTCCTGGGCTTGTTCTGGTGTGGTGATCTCGCAGGTGGTGATCAGGAACCACTCGAGCGGTTCGGCGTCGGCTGGCGGCGAGGGTTCCTGGACATGCACCACCCAGAGCCTGAGGGCCTTCCGGGCCGGGTATTTCGACGGCCGGCGGAGTTCGACTTCGCGGTAGCGCAAATTGACGTGCGCGGTACGTTGTGCGTGCCCGTCGCGTGCCTTCTGTTTGCTTTTCTTGGTCCGAGCGCTTTGTCGCGGCACGTTGATGCGAAGCTGGCGTCGCACGGGGCTTTGTCTGACGAGTTCGAAGAGGTTGAGTGCCTCGCGGGTGGCGCGGTCATGTTTAGCGCGAACCAACAGTTCGACGCGGCCGCTTTGGCGTGGCTCGTCAAACAGTTCGAAGAAATCCGCCTCGCGATCCATCACGCAGACCTGGCGCGTGTCGGGCAGCGCGGGGACCAGATCGTTGCATTGGCGAAGACCCTCGATCCAAGTGAAGGTCTTCTTCTCTTCGATCGGTATGGCCGACGCCGGGCGCAGGTCCTCCTTTGCCCGGTGCGTCGGTGCCACACAGTGTGCCCTCAGGACCCCCAGCGGCAGGCCCTGGGTCGTCAGCACCAGCGTCGAATGCAGGTGCAGTCCGCCACTCTGGGCACCCGTCTGGTTGCTGCCGATGACGCCCAGCCCGGCACACTGGACCAGACCAGAATAGTTCAGCTCGGTCCCGTCCTGAACGCAGAGTACCGTCGACTGCGCCTTCATCCGCTGCACCGTGCGCCGTTGGTGAGGGGCCAGGATCGCCTGCATGGTGACCAGCGAGTCATCGGCTTGCTCGATCAGCCGGTAGTACGACTTGATCGCCGGCTTGTCTCCTTGCGCGGCACCGCAGAACGCGCGCCCCGGCATCTCGCCCATCGTGCGGGCAAAGTCGGCCAGCCGCCTGTTGCTGCGCCGGTCCCCCAAATTCGCTCCGGCAAACTCATGGCCCGCCCACTCGTCCCCCTCCAGACCTTCGCTGATCTGCAGCGCAGTCACTTGGAGCGGTTCGGCAATGGCTGCCAGGCGGGCGCGTACATCGGGCTCCAGTTCATAGACGTAGATGGCCTTGACCGTCTTCGCGTTCTCGTTGAAGCGATCCTGTCGGCCACGCCCTTTGGTCTGGCCAATCTCCAGCCAGTTCGCTGCCCGGTAGCTGGTGCCGATGAAGTGTTGCGTGTCCACAAAGCTCTCCACCAGCCAAGGGCGATAGCCGTACTGGGCCTCGTAATCCGCACCCACGCGCCGCAAAACCATCCCCAGCACGTGCGAGGCCAGATTCGGGCAGTGCACCGAGTGGCGGATGAGAAAGCGGCTCATGCCAATCACCCCGTGCAGGTGCTGGCGCCGGGCATGATCGTTCCAGCCGATCCATCGCTCTCGGTCGGCCAGATGCAGCGCCGACGCCCCGAAACCAAAGCCGCCCAGCCAGCCATGCTCAGAGCCAATCAGGTAGCGCATCTGCGCCCCCACCAAAGGCCCAGCCCCCTGCGGATGCTCGCACAGCATCAACTCGTTCCACACCCGCATCAGCTCGAGAGTCTCAACGAGGACCAGCCTCAGCCCACGAAGCTCTGCGAGCACCGTCGGCACGTCCATCGCCCCATCAACGGGTTGACCCAGACGCCGCGGCCCTGCTGCCGTACGGCGCTTGCGCATCGGCGCCGGCAGAACGAAGTGCCCCGCCCCCTCCAACTCACGCAGCGCCTTGACGCAGCCTGCGATCTGGCTACGCCCGCGGGCATCACGCAAGCCGAAGTGCTGACAAATCGACTCGGCAACCGAGGATAGACTTCGATGCTCCTTGCCCGCCAACAGCTCCCGGATAACCTCAATCGAGGCTTGCTGTCTCAGCGCTCGCTTGACTTGGTTTTGCTCATTCATACCGAACCATAATCGGTTCGATCAAGAAAGTCCAGTCCTAATTTTTCGGGTAAAGGGCAGCGCTAGCCCCGGCAGCAACCAGGCCGCACCTGCCGGGGCCGTTGCGGTGTGCGGCGCCAAGCGCCTATTTCAGGGCCGAGAGCGGGGCGCCGAAGTTGATGTGGAAGGCTTGCCCGTCGATCACCAGCGCTGGCACCGACTGCACACCGAAGCCTTCAGCTTCGGCAACGCGGCGGGCATCCTGGCCGAGGTGTACGACCTCGACTGCATAACGGGCAGGATCAAGGGCTTGCGCGAACTGCTGTTCGGCGGTGGCGCAGACCGGGCAGCCGGCATGGTAGAAGATGGCTTGGCGCATGGCTTTCTCCTCTGGAGGAATGTTGGACCGACACATGCATCGACTCGATGCATTGGCGAACCTTAATGCCGGCACGAAGTGCTTGTCAAGCAATGATTCGAGGCGATACATTACGCCCATGAAGCCGAGCGTTTTCGTCTTCGAGCGCCTGGCGGCGCTGCTGCAGCAACTGGTGCGCGAGGATGCCGCGCGCCATGGCCTGTTACCGGTGCATCTGCAGGTGCTCGGCTACCTCGCGCAGGCGAACCGTTACAGCAACATCCCGATCGCCGTCGCGAGCTACCTCGGCATCACCCGCGGCACGGTGTCGCAGACCTTGGCGATGCTCGAGCGCAAGGGGCTGATCAGCCGGAGCAATGACGATCGCCATGGGCGGCGCGTTCATCTGCAGCTGACCGCTGCGGGCGAGGAGGTGCTGGCAGGCAGCTGGCCACAGCGTTTGGACGTGCTTCTTGCTGCCGGCGGTGTCGACCTCGACGAGCTCGCCAGTCAACTGCGCGCGGTCCTCGGCAGTCTGCAGCGACTCAACGACCGCCAGGCTTTCGGACAGTGCCGCGAATGCGCGCACTTCCTCGAGGAAAGGGGGATCCATCGCTGCGGCCTCACCGGCGAAACGCTGGCAGTCGACCAGACGATCCGGATTTGTCGTGAGTGGAGCGACCCGCGGGCGGATCGGCCGACCCCGCCGGCGCCTACCCGTACCCCATGAGCGGGCTGGCAGCGCGACAGCATTCCTGGTGGCGATTGCCGGCGACAGCTCTTGCCGGCATCGCTTCGCTGGCCTGTAGCTTCGCCGCCCTCGCCGCGGGAGGAGCGGCGGCGCAGGTCGAGGTACGACGTGACGCCGAGGTGTACAGCGTCCATGCCAGCGCGCAGCTGGCCGCCGGGCAGCGAATCGTCTGGGACACGCTGACCGATTACGAGCATCTGGGCGAGTTCGTCCCCGGCGTCCGGCGCGCGCGCGTGCTCGAACGCGCGGGCAACCGCCTGCTCCTCGAGCAGGCAGGGATCTTCAGGGTCCTCTTCTTCGAGTTGCCGGTGCATGTGCGTCTTGACGTCCTTCACCTCCCCTATGTGACTGTCATCGCGCAGCTGGCGACGGCCGCGACGGGAGCCGGCGACGCATCGACCTTGCGCAGCTTCACTGGCCGCTACCGGATCATCCAGGGAGACGAGCGGCTGCCGCCTGGCGTCGTGCGGCTCGATTACGATGCACGGTTCGAGCTGTCCACGCCGCTCGCGCCACTGCTCGGTCCGTTTTTCGGGGTCGCCGCGGTGCGGCAGACGATGCGCGCCCAGTTCGAGGCCATGCTGCGTGAGATCGAGCGCCGGCAGCAGGCACTCGCGGGACCTGAGCAGCCCGGATGAGCCACAGGCCGTTGCTCGTGGCCGCCTGCTGCATGCTGATCGGTTGTGCCGGACTCGATCCGCATGCCGACGATCCGGCAGTGCAGCGCCGCCTCCAAGCTGATGCCGTCGGCGATTGCGCGCGCCTGTTTGCGGCTATCGACCGCCGCATCGACGCGGAAGGTACGCGTGATGCGCAATCGCCACGGGTGCCCGGCTTTCCCCATCTGCGGGTGGACCGTGTATTGGCCCGGCTGGCTGCTGCAGCGCCGGTGCCATCGGGCGATCCGCTTGCGGCGCAATGGTATCGGGCGCTGGCACAGCGTGACGCCGACGACCGCGCGATCGAACTGGCGAACAGTACCCCGACGACCGCCAGCGACGACGAACTGGCTGCGTGTCGGGAGACGCTGGGCCTCGCCGACCAGGCGGAACTGGCGAAGGTACGAGCGGCGGCCGTGGTCCCCGACGACTATTCGACGACGCTGCGCGTCCTGGGCCTCTATCCGCTGACGCGCTACCTCTTCGCCGCTGGCATCGAACGTTGGCAGAAGGAGACGCTGGTCATTTTCGCCGCGCAGGCAGCCGAAACGACGACTGGCGCACGGCGGCTGCGCTACGTTGCCGACGGCCAGCCGGAGGGTCTGCCGCTGGTCAGGGATCTGTCGGCGCTTGGTCTGCCCAGCGTCGCCGGATCCGAACTTGCCGAACTCGTGGTCCGGCACGCGCCCCGACTCGAGATCGAGACTGCCGGTGACGACGACCGACCCGGAGCCCTGGTCTGGCAGCCCGATGATGCCGACGGCCAACGGCTGGTGGTCGCTGTTGCGGAACCGGTGCTCTACGTCCGCAGCGGCTACGCGCAAATGGCCGACCGCTGGCTGTTGCAGCTGAGTTACACTGCGTGGTTTCCCGGGCGCCCGCCAGACCGGGCGCCGGATCTGCTGGCAGGGCGCTTCGACGGTCTGCTCTGGCGCGTCACCCTGGCCGAGGATGGCAGTCCCCTGATCTACGACACGATACACCCATGCGGCTGCTACCACCTGTTCGTCCCGGGAGAGCGGGTGCGCGCCAGGGCGCGGCCAGCCGGCATCGACGAGGGCCTGTTCGTGCCCCAGGCGCTGTTGGCGCCGCGGGCCGAGCAGCGGATCGTCCTCAGGATCGCCGCCGGCACGCATCATCTGCAGCAGGTCCTTGTCGAGGCGGCTGCCGCGGCAGCGGGAATACGGCTCGCTCTGCGCGACGACGATGAACTGCGCTCGCTGGCGTTTCCGGGTGGCGGCCGGCGCAGCATTTTTGCCGCCGACGGACTGCTTCCCGGTAGCGAAAGACTGGAGCGTTTCGTGTTCTGGCCGATGGGCGTGCGCAGTGCCGGCCAGATGCGGCAATGGGGACGGCACGCCACTGCCTTCGTCGGCCGGCGCCACTTCGATGATCCGCTGCTTCTGGACCGCTATTTCGAGCGCCTGCCATGATGCCGCTTGAGGAGGGACGATGCCGGAGACGCTCGTGAGGCTCAGGGTGGCGACCTACAACATCCACAAGGGCGTCACCGGAATCCGTGGTCGGCCGCGAATACACGATGTCCGCCTGGCGCTCGATGCGATCGACGCCGACATCGTCTTCCTGCAGGAGGTGCAGGATCGCAACGAGCGGCTCGCTCGCCAGCCGGGCTACCCGTCGTCCGGAACACAGCTCGATTTTCTCGCCACGGGCGCCTATGCGCACCGCGCCTATGGGATGAATGCGGCCTATCCGCATGGGCATCACGGGAACGCGATCCTCTCGCGCCACCGCATCGTCGCCCACACCAACCACGACATCTCGGACCACCTGCTCGAGAAACGAGGACTGCTGCATGCGGTGATCCGCCTTGGGCGCGGGCGGGGCAAGGAAGTGCACCTGATCTGCGTGCACTTCGGGCTGATCAAGCGCAGCCGCCTGCGCCAGGCGAGCTTCCTCGCCGATTTCGTTCACCGCGAGGTACCCGCCAGGGCACCGCTGATCATTGCCGGCGACTTCAACGACTGGCAGCAGCGGGTCGATCGCCTGCTGCGCGAGCGGCTTGGCGTCGACGAAGTGACGGTGGCTTCGCCTGTTGAGCGGCACGACCGTCGCCTGCTCGACTGGCTGTTGCCGTGGCGCCGCCGCACCACGCCGGCGGAGGTTACCCGCACCTTTCCCAGCTTTGCTCCCTGGCTGACGCTGGACCGCATCTACGTGCGCGGTTTTCAGGTGCTCGAAATGCACGTTCCCAAGGGGATCGCCTGGGCACGCTGCTCCGACCACGCGCCGCTGATCGCCGAACTCGTCCTGCGCCCAGCGGGTGTAGGCGTGGCATCGTCGAGGGCGAGCACGCCGCACCCTGGTTGATCGTCTGGTGACTTGTCCGTGATGCCGCCGTGACACGCTTTCTCCGGAAAGGGAAACCGTCAGCGATGACGTTGCAGGTGGATCAGTCGTCTGTCGCGTCGAGGTGATCGAGCAAGGCTTCCACCTGCGCGAAGTGCGCCGGCCACGTCGGTGCAGCGAAGCCTGCGAGCCGCTGCACTTGAGCGCGGCGGCATGGGCTCTCGGGCGACGCGTAGTCCACGATCAGGTCGGCCCAACGCCGGCCATCGAGGGGATCGAGGTACTCCGGAACGGTCCCGCCCACTTCACGGAAGGCGGGGAGGTCACTCGCGATCACTGGCAGGCCAAGAGCCAACGCCTCGACGAGTGGCATTCCATAGCCTTCGGCGAACGAGGGGAAGAGCAGGGCCTGCGCATGCTGCATGCAGGTTGCGAGTTCGGCATCGGAGCAGCGGGATCGCTCGAAGACGAAGCCTTTCAGGACTGCACAGCGCTCGAGCATGTCGACGACATTCTCGCACTCCCAACCGTGCTGTCCGACGACGAGGAGGCGCGGCGCTGCCGCGCCCAAGCGTGCGATCAGTTGTCGCCAGACGTGCAGGATCAGCCAGTGGTTCTTGCGCGGTTCGATCGTGCCCAGCATGATGAAATACGGTGCTTGCAGGGGCGGCTCGGTGCCGGCCAAGGGCCACTGCGGCGGCGCCAGCGGCGCAACGGCCGCCGGCGGCATCGGCTGTTGCTCCTCGGCCGCGTACTCCTGCATCGCTTCGAGCGTCGCCTGCGAGTTGACAATGATCCCCCTCGCGGTCGTCAGCACCGTCTGCATACGAATGCGGTGGCGCGTGGACTCGCCCGGACGGCAATACTCGGGGTAGCTCAACGGAATGAGGTCGTGCACGAAGAAGACGGGTCGCAACGCCGAGCGGCGCAGCGAGTGCGCGTAGCCGGGTTGCTCCAGGCCGCTGTGCCCGGTATTGAGGAGCAAGCGGCGTGATGCGAAGCGGGCGCCGATGCTGCGCGGCAGCGCCTTGGCCACCAGCCACGCGATCATCGTGTTGAAGCGTCGCGAGTCGCTCGGTTCCGAGAGGAGGCCGGCAAACAACCGCGCCGAGTCTCTCGCTGACAGTTCGATCCATTGTCCGGCAGCGTGCACAAGTGCCGTGGACTGTGGGCCGAAGTGCCTGACGTACTCCATGCCGACGCGGTCGATGCCGGTGGGCAGGCGCCTGCGCAGCCGCCGGTCAAGAAGGCGGCTGACGTCGAGCAGTGTCGCCTTCATGCACCGCTCGCTGTGGCAATCGCGTTCGGTCGGAGGCGAGCGGTTGCCTGTCGACGACGGGTTGCCGCCGGGCGTCGCCGCCGGCCACCACTGGTGCTGCGGTCCGTCACTTCGTCACGTTGTAGGTGTTGAGTACGGAGTATGCGGCCGGCATGATGATTGAGAGGAACTTCTGCAGCTCGGCTCCCGGAGCGTTGGCCACGTAGAGAACGTCCTTGTTCAGTACCGGGAACCCTTGGGCGACGAAGAAGGTTTGCGGGTTCTTTAGATTGACTTCGTAGACGACAGGCACCTTGCCTTCTGGCGTTGTCCGCGGTGGGACAGGCAGCTCGAGCACTGCCGGGTCCTCGAAGCGGAAGATGAAGACAGCGCGGGCATCGGCGAGACGGTCCTGGACGCCGCCAGCACGCGCCAGTGCCTGGGCCAGCGTGATTCCCTGAGCCTCGAAGTTGAGCTCCTCGTTCTTAGCGGTTGCGCCGAGAACGGTGAAGCTCAGTGGCTGGAACAGCGCAGTGACGACGTCGCCGGGCTGCAGGGGGATGTTCTGCCGCGGGTCGCGAATGATCGTGTCCAGCGCGAGGGAATGCACCTGCTCACCGCGCGTCAGTTGCAGCGTGATCTTGCCGACTGGCTGGCGGACGCCGCCAGCAGCGGCGAGCGCGTCGAGCAGTCGCTCGCCGCGCGCAGTCAGCGGCATGCGTGTGCTCGAGGCCACTTCGCCGACGATGGTCACGTTCGAGGTCGCGTTGCGTATGACCCGCACCAGCGCCTGTGGCTGATTGGCCTTGCCGCCGAGACGGCGAACGATCTCGTTCTCGACCTGCTGCGGTGTCTTGCCGGCCACCTGCAGCGATCCGGCAAAGGGAACGCTGAGCGTTCCCTCGCTGCTGACCATCTGCTCGGGGAACGCGGTCGACCTGGCAGCGGCGACACCCGAGCGCGGATCGAGCAGCGGGGCGCCGAAGAGGACGGCTGGAGGCGCTTCCCAGATCGACACCTCGAGGACATCGCCCGGACCGATCGTGTAACTGAATGGCGCCTTGCTCGCCAGAACTTGGGAAAACAGCTGCTGCTGTTGGTTCGCGAGGAGCCGCCGGGCAACGCGATCGCTGACGCTGACGACCTGAATCAGGGAATCCTGCTGCGTTTCCGGCACCTCGAGCACCTGCTGGCGGCTCGGTCCGGCCGACGGGATCCACTCTGGGAAGGTCGAACAGCCGGCAAGGAGTGTCGCAGCAATCGCCAACACCATGGCCTGCACTCGCCAACCTCTGAAAGAAATAGTTGTGGCCAAAAGCTTTTCCTCACCAATCGCCATTCGTCCGGCTCGCCGACTGCGACAACAAAACGATGCCGGTCACCGATGCGACCAAATCCCGCGAATATAGCAGCATTTGCTTGCCTTCGGCTGCCGTCGGGAAAGAAGTCAGGGCAACCGCGCGAATCCTCTACCGGGCCGAGGATTTGAGCGCGGGCGATGTCGGAGGCTCGGGGATGATGCGTTGGTCCTCGCGATTGCCATCGCTGCCTGTACCAGACCATTCTACCGACTCGCGCGAGCGGCGCGCGTGCAACCTCCTTCGCCGCTGCGGAGCGGGTAATGGGGGAGCTGCTGCCACGCGTCGCGCATCCGCTAGGCAGACCGTTCAGCGGATGGCGCCGACGAAGCCGTCGATCGTCGGTCGAGCTGCGTGCAGATACGCCAGACAGTCGTCCCAGAGGGCGGGTCGCAGTCCGAGCCGTCGCAGCTGCGCCGCATCGTGGTCGCTGGCCAGCGTCTCGACGAAGCCGTCGAGGGCCGCATGTGCGACCCGGTTGGCGAGACCGATGAGGGCGCAGAAGCGGTATTCGTCGCCGCTGGCGTCGGGCTCATGGTGGTGGGCAATGGCGGCGATGTGGCGTGCCGGCAGGTCCCAGCGTTCGGCGACCATCTGGCCCACTTCCGGATGGGTAAACTCGAACAGCGTGCGTTCGGCCTCAAGACTGCCGAATGCCGAATCCCGTTCCAGATCGAGTACGTGGCGGTAGCCCGACTCGGCTTGGACGGCGAAGATGAGCTTGCCGATGTCGTGCAGCAGACCCGCCATGAATGCCTCGTCACCGGGGTGGCGGAGGGCATCTGCCAGGAAGCGGGCGGCTGTTGCGGTGGCGATCGAGTGCTTCCAGAACTCCACCAGGTTCAGCCGTTCGGTACGGAAGGCATCGAAGGCGCCGACCGAGATCAGCATGCCCTGGACATTGGTGAAGCCGAGCACCCGCACGGCGTCCGCGATGGTGCCGATGCGGCGCGAGAGACCGAAGAAGGCCGAGTTGGCAACGCGCAGGACCTTGGCCGAGATCGCCGGGTCATGGATGATCACCCGTTCGACCGCACGCGCGTCGCTGGCGGGATCCTGCATGATGCGCAATGCCTGCATGACCACCACCGGCAGCGTCGGCACCTCGTAGACATCGATCGGCCGGAAGCGCGCCAGCGGTTCGGCGGTCAGCTTGTTGCCGTCGAGGGCGTGACCCGTTTCGAGGAGCACGGTCGGCAGCCCGGGATGGACGAGCTGGAAGGCGTGGATCGGCTGCGGCAGGTCGCGCAGGCGGAGCATGCCGACATCGTGCAGGCTGCTGCCGACGGGCAGGGTGCTGCGCACCAGCGCTGCGGTCGCCGAGCTCAACAGGGTCTGGCCGCCGTGGGTCACCGCCAGGAGCCGGGCGACGCGATTGAGCGTCCGGCCAAAGTAGTCGCCGCTGCTCAGGTAGGCCGGCCCGCTGTGCAGGGCAATGCGCACGCGCAGCGGGCTGCGCGTCGGCCACTGCTCGCCGGCGAGGCTGGTCTGGATCTGGCTGGCGGCGCACAAGGCAGCCGCGGCGTCATCGAAGGTGACGCAGAAGGCGTCGCCGACGGTCTTGAAGACGAGTCCACGATGGCGCTCGATCGCCGCCGAGAGCAGGGTGTTGTGCCGTTGCAGCGCGACACGCATCGCCTGCGACTCGCTTTCCCAGAGGCTCGTCGACCCTTCGATGTCGGTAAACAGGAAGGTGGTGTCGATCAGCGCGGCATCGCCGAGTCCGGGCTTTTCGACGTTGCTCTGCCGCATGGCCTGCTGCCGGTGCGGCTGCTCAGGGCTGCCGGAGGTCAGTCGGTCGGCCGTCTTTTCGCGACAGTCCGAGGAGACCCAGCGCCAGACCGAACAGGACCAGCGACGCTGGTTCCGGGATGAGGCCTGTGGTGCAGGATGTACGGGAGTCGCGCAGGCAGACATTGTCGAGCCGGGCGTCATCATTGCCCTGGTCGTCGCCGGTCTTCCAGTCGGCATTGATCCAGATGCCCTGCACGTTGGCGAGGACGGCCTGAATGTAGGAATCGGTTGCCAGCAGCGCGAAGGGGTTGTTCGTCCGCCAGCCGGCCGATTCGTCGAGGGCGAACTCGTAGTGGGTGAAGCCTCCGGTTGCCGGCGGTGCGGTCGGGATGAAGATCATGCGGCCAGCGTCGCCAAGAATCGCGACGTTGGGGAAGGGATCGCCATCGTTCTGGCTGTCCTGGAGGTCGTAGCTGATCGAGCCGCCGAAGAAGGCACTCTTGTCGCCGCTGTAGGCCGCTGACGAGCGGAAAGTGGTCCACGGATAAAGGTCTCCCGTGCGCAGCGTTCCGCCAACCGGGTCGTGACCGACGGCGCCGGTGAAGGTACCATCGACGGCCGGCAGGAAGCCCGAGACAACGATCCGGCCTGTTCCCCAGCCTTCCGCGTCGAGGCTGAAGTCGGAGCGGACGACGGCGGCCGACGCGTGTGCCGAGGCAAGGCTCAGGCCTGAGGCGATGATCGCTGCAGCGAGGTTGTTCTTCATCGTGCTTCTCCAGGAAAGGGTTGCGCGTCGCGTGCCACGTGTCGCCAATGTGCCTGCCAGACGCAGAGGAGCCCGGCCGCAGGTCGGCAAAGGCAGGGCTGCCCAGCTCGTCGGGGAACACGGCGCACGGTCGTAGCTGCTCCTGAACAGGCGCCCCCTCGCATCAGTTCGCCTTGGGTGCACCGCTACCTTGCCAAGTCTGGAGCATTCGTTCCCCGCGCGCAAGCATGCGGGTGCCAACGGGTGCAATCGGAAGTGCGACTGTGGATCAGGCGGCCTGTTGACGTCTGGACTGCCAATAGCGGTCCCACTCCTGGTTGGCACGGCAGACACGCAGCGCCAGCATGTGCTTGGCGTTTTTCAGTTTCCACCAAGCGCCGGCCCGCTTGAGACGGTCCTGGATGACGTAACGGTGTGCGCTTTCGATTTCGCCGGACCCTATTGGCAGCCCGGCCACGAGCGCGTCTTGATAGTTGAACTGCCCCGGGCGATTGGTGAGATAGCGATGCGCCGCGCGCACCGGGGCGTTGGCATCGGGAACGGTGTCGTCCTCGACGAATCGCTGCAGTTCCTCGACGACGTCCTGGAGGCGGTTCTGTTTCAGCCGATCCTTCTGCGTTTCCAGCCAAGCCCTCGCCGCCGTGCCGGCGATCGTGTCCCCTGCGGCCGTCAGGTAGTCACAGACATGGTAGAAATCGACGAGAAAGTGGCCTTGCAGTCCGAATTGCTCACTCACCTGATCCGCAATCCATGCGGCGCCGTCGCTGACCGCATGGACCTTGGTCTTACGCCCCAGTCCGGCCTGAACCGCCGTGCGCAACAGCGTCTCTCCGACCTGGTCGGGCGGGCCCACGGTGGCGCCGAACACCGGGGTGACGGAGCCCGGCGCATGGACCAGACTCAAACGCGCTTCCCTCCAGCCCACCCGGCGGGTCTTGCGGCGGTCCACTTTCGCGCTCTGGTCGTCCGATTCGGCCGTCTCCACGACGGGAATCATGCTCCCATCGATCTCGCCGATCAACTGCTCTACGCCGTCTCGTGCCGGGATTTTTGCCGCCGCTTTCGGGCGCTCGTCGATCGTCGCGGCATGCCGCAAGACGATCGGCCAGCACGTACTGGCGGACACCTCGATACCGTAGTGCTCTTTCAGCTTCTGCGGAATGCGCGCCGCGGGCGCGTCCGCCCCGAAATCAACGATCGCTCGCTGCAGCGGCTCCGAGCAGCCCCGGCAGACCACCTCCGCCGAACGCGTGAATGGCCGGATCTCCGGCCCGCGCGTCCCTTGCCGGAAGACCTGCTCCGCTACTTCGATCTGTCCGTACCGGGTCTGCCAATAGACGTTTTTTTTCCTTCCGCTGCACGCCCGGTTGTTGCGCCACCTCTTCTTCCTTCCGCTGCGCTTGCCGTCGCGCCCAGCCGTGCAACGCTTCGTTGCCCAACTGCCGCAATTCCTCCGTCACCCGCCGCTCCGCCTCCGCCGCCTTCTCAACATCGCCGGCCGCATTCTCGACCACCGCCAGCAACGACTCGATCTTGGCTTGGAGCTCGGGATGATCTCTAAACCGCTCTTCCAAACCCCGACTCGGCTTGAGTCGCCCCTCCATTTCCGACCACCTTTCTGTCATGGGTCTCGCTCCAAGGTGAAGTAACCCATCACTATTTACCCCACCTCCGCCCAATTGTCTAGTGCCGAATGCCACCGCCAACCACCTCGCCCCGGCGTCAGTCGCACTTCCGATTGCACCCGGTGCCAACCGCGTGTGGCTGTCGCCGTGGCGACGCGGATGGAACGTGCGGAGCCACGTGTTGTCATGGTGCTTGAGGACGCGCTCGTAGCACGCGCCCTTCTGGAGAACCCGCATGCGCCAATCGCCATTCAACACCCTGTCCCGCTTCAGTCCGCCCGGTCAGCCGGAGGCCCTGTATTACTCGCTGCCGGCACTCGCCAGCGCCGGTATCGGCCATGTCGATCGCCTGCCGGTGTCGCTGCGGATCGTCCTCGAGGCACTGCTGCGTCACTGCGACGGGCTGCGGGTGAGCGAGAAGCACATCGTCGAGCTGGCGCAATGGCGACCGCGGGCGGAGCGCAGCGAGGAGATTCCATTCGTCGTTGCGCGCGTCGTCCTGCAGGACTTCACCGGCGTGCCGTTGCTCTGCGATCTGGCGGCCATGCGCCACGTCGCGGCCGAACGCGGACTCGATCCGCGGCGCATCGAGCCGCTGGTGCCGGTCGATCTGGTCGTCGACCATTCGATTCAGGTCGATCATTACGGGACGCCGCAGGCGCTGCAGCAGAACATGCGCCGCGAGTTCGCGCGCAATGGCGAACGCTATCAGTTCATGAAGTGGGGCATGCAGGCCTTCGACACCTTCCGCGTCGTGCCGCCCGGAGTCGGCATCGTCCATCAGGTCAACCTCGAGTACCTGTTCCGCGGCGTGCGGCAGCAGGAGACGACCGACGGCAGGCTGTGTTTTCCCGACACGCTGGTTGGTACCGATTCGCACACGACGATGATCAATGCCGTCGGCGTCGTCGGCTGGGGCGTCGGCGGCATCGAGGCCGAGGCGGCGATGCTTGGCCAGCCGGTCTACTTTCTGACCCCGGACGTGGTCGGTGTCGAACTCGGCGGCCGCCTGCGCGAAGGCGTCACCGCGACCGATCTGGTGCTGACGGTGACCGAGCTGCTGCGGCGCGAGAAGGTGGTGGGCACCTTCGTCGAGTATTTTGGCGAGGGCGCGAGCACGCTGTCGGTGACCGATCGCGCGACGCTGGCCAACATGGCGCCGGAGTACGGGGCGACGATGGGTTTCTTCCCGATCGACGAGAAGACCGTCGGCTACATGCGCAGCAGCGGCCGCAGCGATGAGGACTGCGAGCTGTTCGAGGCGTATTTCCGCGCCCAGGGCCTGTTCGGCATCCCGCGCGCGGGCGAGGTCGACTATTCGCGCCGCGTGTACCTCGACCTGTCGACGATCGTGCCCTCGCTCGCTGGCCCGAAGCGGCCGCAGGACCGGATCGTCTTGCCCGAGATGGCCAGCCGCTTCAGTGCCCTGTTGACCGCCGCGGAGTCGGCGGACGGCTTCGGACGGCCGCCGGCGAGCCTGGCGCAGCGCCATCCGACCGGGCTCCCCGGCGTCGACCTCGGTCATGGCGACGTCCTGATTGCGGCGATCACCTCGTGCACCAACACCAGCAATCCGGCGGTGATGATCGCTGCCGGGCTGCTGGCGAGAAAGGCGGTGGCAAAGGGGCTGCGGGTCAGGCAGCACATCAAGACTTCACTCGCTCCCGGTTCGCGGGTGGTGACCGATTATCTCGACCGCGCGGGGCTGCTGGCGCCGCTGGCCGAACTGGGCTTCGCGCTGGTCGGCTATGGCTGCACGACCTGCATCGGCAACGCCGGCGATCTCGATCCGGCGTTCAACAGGACGATTGCCGAGCAGCAGCTGATCGCTGCGGCGGTGCTCTCGGGCAACCGTAACTTCGAGGCGCGCATCCACCCCGCCCTGCGTGCCAACTATCTGGCGTCACCGCCGCTGGTGGTGGCGTTCGCGATTGCCGGCCGGGTCAACATCGACCTTGAGAACGAGCCCTTGGGAACCGGCGCCGATGGGCAGCCGGTGTATCTGCGGGACATCTGGCCGAGTTCGGACGAGATCGACGCCGTACTGCCGCTGGCGCTCGATCCGCAGACCTTCCGCCGGCGCTACGCCGATTTCAGCGCCGACCAGGATCTGTGGCAGTCGATCCCGGCGCCGAGCGGCGAGGTATACGACTGGCCACCGTCGAGCTACATTGCCCGGCCTCCGTTCTTCGAACTGCCGCCGCAGGCTGTCGGCGACATTCGTGGCGCCCGCGCGCTGCTGCTGCTCGGCGATTCGGTGACTACCGACCACATCTCGCCGGCCGGCTCGTTCGGCGAGGCGACGCCGGCGGGGGAGTGGCTGCGCGCACAGGGGGTCGAGCGCGCCGATTTCAACTCCTACGGATCCCGCCGCGGCCATCATGAGGTGATGATGCGCGGCACCTTTGCCAATGTCCGGATTCGCAACCTGATGCTGCCGCCCGACGCTGACGGCCGTCGGCGGGAGGGTGGCCACACGCTGCTCGACGGGCGGCTGACGACCGTTTTTGCGGCGGCGATGAGCTATCTGGAGCGGGGGATACCCAGCATCGTCGTTGCCGGTGAGGAGTATGGCACCGGCTCGTCGCGTGACTGGGCAGCCAAGGGAACACGCCTGCTCGGTGTGCGCGCGGTGATCGCCCGCAGCTACGAGCGGATTCACCGCGCCAACCTGGTCGGCATGGGCGTCCTGCCGTTGCAGTTCATCGGCGAAGACTCGGTCGCCTCGCTCGGCCTGCGCGGCGACGAGCGCTTCGACATCACCGGGCTGGCCGGCGGGCTGTCGCCGATGCAGACGGTCGCGCTGGCGATCACGCGTGCCGACGGCGAGCGACGCGAGTGTGCGCTGCTCTGCCGCATCGACACGCCGATCGAGGTCAGCTACTACCGTGCCGGCGGCATCCTGCCCTTCGTGCTCGAGCAGTTGCTCGGCGGGCGGTGATGCGCTGCGGCCGGTGCGCTGCAGCGTCGGCGTGGGCAGCCGCTCGCCGCGCCGGTTGCTGCTGGCGTTGCCCCCGGAGCGTGCTGCCGGGTGTGTGTGGGGTGTCTCCGCAAGCCTTGCGTGTTGCGTGGCACAATGCCGCATGCATGGTGTGTGCGGCGTTGTCGGCTGCCCCGTCAGGCTGGCACCGGGGTGCTTGGGTGCGCCGGTCGATCCTCGTCGCCACAGCGCTGGCGGTTGCCGGCGGCGCCGGCGTCGGACCTCACGGCCAGCGCCGAAGCCGCGCTCCGCGCGTGCCCGGCGCGCAGCCCGGCCTTGTGCCGGGCGAGCAGCGCGAGACTGTGTTCGACATAGTCGTGCGAGCTGATCTGGCTGCCGACGTAGCTGCGGAGCAACTCCAGCCAGCGCGCGTGGATGGCGCACGGTGTGTGCCGATCGCTGCCGTTGGCCAGCGGGCAGTCCGGGCAGCGTGTCGCCTGCAGCGTCGCGACGGCGGTGCGCTTCTGCCATTGCTGGCGATAGAGGCGGGCATTGTTCTCGATCCAGGCCAGCGCCCGCGTCTCGCGCTCGGCTTCCGGAAAGGACGCGACGTAAGTCTGGACGGTTGCCAGTTGCCTTGCGAAGAACTCCTCGTCCGACAGTTCCGGACGTTCGCCGCCGCCGACAAAGCGGGAGATCAGCGCCAGGGTCGGGTCATCAACGACATACATCGGTGCCTCGCACAGCCGTCGGCGGAACGCTTCCACCATGAGGAAATATAGCACTGATGTTGCGCCGCAGCAATTGCTTCCTGTCTTCGCTGGACGGTAGGCGTGGACCGCAGGCCTTGGCCGCAGGCGAGTACGGTATTACCATCGCGGGCGAAGCGGCGCAGTGCAGCGTCGTGATTCCCGGGAGGGCTTGTCGATGTTGATGCGCGTTGATCATTCGGTTCTCCTGCTCGTCGATCTGCAGGAGCGGCTGCAGCCGGCGATCCATGATGCCGCTTCGGTGCTTGCGGCCAGCATCTGGCTGACGCGCGTCGCGCAGCGGCTGCAGGTGCCTGTGATCTGTACCGAGCAGTACGTCAAAGGACTCGGGCCGACGATGTCGGACCTGCGTCAGTTGCTGCCGGAGGAATGCGTGATCGAGAAGACGCACTTCTCGGCGCTGGCCGACGGCAGGCTCCTGCAGCTTGCCGGCGGCGATCGGGCGCAGTTCATCGTCGCCGGCACCGAAGCGCATGTCTGTGTGCAGCAGACGGTGCTCGACCTGCTGTCAGCCGGCCGCAAGGTTTTCGTCGTCGATGAGGCGATCGGCTCGCGGCGCGCCAGCGACAAGGCCCTGGCGGTCGAGCGCATGCGCCGGCACGGCGCCGACATCGTGTCGCGCGAGATGGTCGTCTTCGAGTGGCTGCGGCAGGCGGGGAGTGAGGTCTTTCGCGCGATCAGCCGCGAGTTCATTCGCTGACCGGGCACGCCAGGAATCGCCGGGCGTCGGCGAAGACCTGGGCAGTCCGTCGTCCTGACTCTGCCGGCGTGTGTACGGAGCATGGTCGTCCGGCGAAGGCGCACCCGACGACGATTCCCCGCTGCCTCGCCTGCCGGGCAAGCCGCCCAGCGCCCAACCGCGCAGGGCTGGCCAGCGCGCTCCGCGTCCCTGGCCGAGGGGCTCCGTCAGAAACGCTGTTGCTGCCTGCGCTGCGCGGTTGCGACAATTCCCAACAGACCGATGGCGAGGAGAAGAATTGACTCGGGTTCGGGAACGGCAGCCCGGAACTGTGCGCCGATGATGCTGTGCGCGTAGGTCGTGGGGTGCACACCGTCCCAGAACAGCCACTGGAAGTTGTCGGCAGCACAGGCAGCGTAATTCTGGATGCACTGCATGGTCGTGTTTCTGATGCCGTAGGCCGCCGGATCCTGCCGTACGCTGGCGAAAGTGGCGAAGGTGTCGAACTGGACGATCTCGGCCGAAAGCTGGGCGTCGAGGAGATTCAGTGCGGAGGCCAGGGAGGCATTGAAGCCCACGGTCAATGCCGTCAAGTCGCCGGCGTTGGGTTTGCCGAGAAACTCCGGTGTCGTTCCAAGATCGGGCATGTTGGCAACGAGGAAATGCTCGGCTCCGGCGCTGGCCAGTCCGACGACGGTCGAAATGATGTTGTTGATCCCGTTGCCGATCAGCGCCGACACGTTGCCGGGAACACCTGGCAGTCCGGATGCCGTGCCGGGCGTACTCCCGGTCGCATTCAGGTAAAAGACATCGTTGGGAAACAGCCAGATGACGAACAATGAAGTCGCAGGGTCGAATGCCCGCCCGCTTTGCAACTGGCCCTGGAAGGTGGCCAGCTGCCAAGCATTGGCTTTCTGCGCATAGGCTGGCGCGAAAGGACCTGTCGAGGGATTGACCGAGTTGTAGCTCTCCAGCCCGGTTGTCGCACCCCCGATCGCGTAGTTGGTGCCACCGGCCAGAGAGGGCTTGAAGGCGCTGGGGTTGCCCGGGTTGTAGCTTCTCCACAGATACTCGACGGCGACCGGGCCATTGGAGTACTGCCCGTTGTAATAGGGCGGAGGCGGGAAGACCACGCCCGACGGCGCAGCCGGCGGATAGGCCTGGCTGGCCAAGCCGCTGTTTCCTCCATCCGACAGGCTGTCGCCAAACACGAACAGGTCCGACATCGTCTGCAGCGAAGCGTTGGCCGAGACCGGCATGCCCATCGCTGCAGCCATGGCCAATGCACCCAGTGTTTTCCATTCCACTTTCATCGTCATCCTCTCTGTTGATCGGGAATTGAGATTCCCGAGGTTGTTCCAGGCAGCACTCTGGCCCCCACAGTCCTGGTCGCCAACATTCGTGTCGCTCAGCCACCGCCATTCCTGTCCGTCTGGAGTTGGAAGCAAGTTTCGATCCACTTGGTTTTTCCTTGACGAAACAGATGCTTGACTTCCCACCGTTCGTCGCAGTGTAAAGAAGACCGACACTCGTCGAGATGGCGAAAGGCGCGGTGCCCGGCCCGGCGATTGCGGCAGCGGTCTTGCCGGCGAAATCGGGGGGAACTGCTCCGGACACGCCAGCCCAAGCGGCACGGACGCCGGCTCACCAGCCGGCGGCGCGATCCGTCCGCGCATCGCTCGCGCGACGACGAGGGTGCTCCGGAGCCTCCTCCCGGCGCGGCCTAAGACGGTGGCAGGGGAGCCTCCTCGCCACTGATCCCGAAGACCTGCCGGCGCAGCCGGAAGAGCTCGTCACGTGCTGCCGCCGCTTTCTCGAATTCGAGGTTCCTGGCGCAGTCGAGCATCTCCTTTTCCAGACGCCGCAGCTCGCGCGCCAGTTCCTTCTCGCTCATGGCGTCGTAGCCGGCCTTTTTTTGCGCCGCCTTGAGTTCCTTCTGCGCGCTTTCGCTGTCGTAGACGCCGTCGATGATATCGATGATCCGCTTGCTGATGCCGGTGGGGACGATGCCGTGGCTGTCATTGAAGTCGATCTGCCGTAGCCGGCGGCGTTCGGTTTCGGCGATCGCCCGCTGCATCGATCCGGTGACCCGGTCGGCGTAGAGGATTGCGGTCCCGTGCAGATGGCGGGCGGCGCGGCCGATGGTCTGGATCAGCGATCGCTCCGAGCGCAGGAAGCCTTCCTTGTCGGCATCGAGGATGGCGACCAGTGACACTTCCGGAATGTCGAGCCCTTCGCGCAGCAGGTTGATGCCGACCAGGACATCGAACTTGCCGAGGCGCAGGTCACGGATGATCTCGACGCGTTCGACGGTGTCGATGTCGGAATGCAGGTAGCGGACGCGCACTTCGTGTTCGTCGAGGAAGTCGGTCAGGTCCTCTGCCATCCGTTTCGTCAGGGTGGTCACCAGGACGCGTTCACCAGTTTCGGCGCGGCGCCGGATCTCGGAGAGCAGGTCGTCGACCTGCGTCGACGCCGGGCGCACGATGAGCACCGGGTCGACCAGTCCGGTTGGGCGCACGAGCTGCTCGACGACCTGTCCCTGATGCGCCGCCTCGTAGTCGCCCGGGGTGGCCGAGACGAAGATCGTCTGCCGCAACAGGGCCTCGAACTCGGCGAACCGCAGCGGCCGGTTGTCGAGCGCCGAGGGCAGGCGGAAACCGTAGTCGACGAGGTTCTCCTTGCGCGAGCGGTCGCCCTTGTACATGCCGCCGACCTGCGACACCGCGACATGCGACTCGTCGATGAAGAGCAGGGCATCGGCGGCGAGATAGTCGAGCAGCGTCGGCGGCGGCTGCCCGGGCTGGCGTCCCGAGAGATGCCGCGAGTAGTTCTCGATTCCCTTGCAGAAGCCGACCTGATCGAGCATCTCGAGGTCGAAGCGGGTGCGCTGCTCGATCCGCTGCGCCTCGACCAGGCGGCCAGCGGCCTGGAAGCTGGCGACCCGCTCTGCCAGCTCGACCTTGATTGCCTCGATCGCCCGCAACACCGTCTCGCGCGGCGTCACGTAGTGCGACGAAGGAAAGATGGTGAAGCGCAGCAGGCGGTTCTGCAGGTGGCCGGTCAGCGGGTCGAAGAGCTGCAGGCCGTCGATCTCGTCGTCGAAGAGCGAGATGCGGATCGCCTGCTCGGCGTGCTCGGCGGGAAAGACGTCGATGACGTCGCCGCGGACGCGGAAGCTGCCGCGGCGGAAATCGGTCTCGTTGCGCTCGTACTGCATCGCCGTCAGGCGCTTGATGATCTCGCGCTGCCCCAGCCGGTCGCCGACGCGCATGGTGAGGATCATCCGGTGGTACTCGTCGCGGTCGCCGATGCCGTAGATGCACGATACCGTTGCCACCAACACACAGTCGCGCCGTTCGAGCAGGCTCTTCGTGGCCGAGAGGCGCATTTGCTCGATGTGTTCGTTGATCGACGAGTCCTTCTCGATGTACAGGTCCCGCGACGGCACATAGGCCTCGGGCTGGTAATAGTCGTAGTAGGAGACGAAGTACTCGACGGCGTTCTCCGGGAAGAACTCGCGGAACTCGGCGTAAAGCTGCGCCGCCAGCGTCTTGTTGGGCGCCAGGACGAGCGCCGGGCGACCACTGCGGGCGATGACGTTGGCCATGGTGAAAGTCTTGCCCGAGCCGGTGACGCCGAGCAGCGTCTGGAACGACAGGCCGTCCCGCAGGCCGGCGAGCAATTGTTCGATGGCCTGCGGTTGGTCGCCGGCCGGCTGGAACGGCTGATGGAGCCGGAACGGACTGCCCGTGAAGGTCAGCGGAGGAGGCCTGTCGAGCGTTTGATCTTGCTTTGCCATGCTAGAATTTTACGTTTTTTTGTGCGCACCGGTCGTCACTGCGAGCGGGTGCGCCATTGGCCTCGGCCTCCTGACCCATCACTACGGGAAGAACAGACCATGACCGCTTCGATCTTTGCTGCCGTGGAGATGGCTCCACGTGACCCGATCCTCGGCCTGACCGAGGCCTTCAATGCCGACAGTCGCTCGAGCAAGGTCAATCTGGGCGTCGGCGTGTATCTCGACGACAGCGGCAAGGTGCCGCTGCTGGCGGCGGTGAAACTCGCCGAGAAGGTGCGCCTGGAGGCGCTGCCGCCACGCGGCTACCAGCCGATCGATGGTCTGCCCGCCTACAACCAGGCGGTGCAGAAACTGCTCTTCGGCGAGCAGTCGGCGCTGCTCGGCGAAGGCCGTGTCCTGACCATCGAGGCGCTGGGTGGCACTGGTGGCCTCAAGGTGGGTGCCGACTACCTGCGCCGCCTGCTGCCAGGGGCGACGGTCTACATCAGCGATCCGAGCTGGGAAAACCATCGCGCACTGTTCGAGTTTGCCGGTTTCCGCGTCGACTCGTACCCCTACTATGACGCGACGACACGTGGCGTCGACTTCGCCGCGATGAAGGCGGGGTTGAGCACGCTGCCGGCAGGATCGATCGTCGTCCTGCACGCCTGTTGCCACAACCCGACGGGCGCCGACCTCGATGCCGCACAGTGGCGCGAAGTCATCGACATCGTCGCGGCACGCGGTCTGGTCCCGTTCATCGACATCGCCTATCAGGGCTTCGCCGACGGCATCCGTGAGGACGCCGTTGCCCTCGACCTGTTCGCCGCCTCGGGTCTGCAGTTCCTGATCGCCAGCTCGTTCTCGAAGTCGTTCTCGCTCTATGGCGAGCGGGTCGGTGCGCTCTCGGTGGTCACCGCCAGTCGCGACGAGACGGCACGCGTGCTCTCGCAGATCAAGCGCCTGGTGCGCACCAACTATTCGAATCCGCCGACGCACGGTGGCGCCATCGTGGCGGCGGTTCTTGCCAGCGCCGAACTGCGCGGGTTGTGGGCGGACGAACTGGCGCAGATGCGCCAGCGCATTCTCGACATGCGACGCAGCCTCGTCGAGCATCTGCAGGGTGGCGGTGCCGGTGCCGACTTCTCGTTCATCAACCGGCAGCGCGGGATGTTTTCCTATACCGGCCTGAACCCGGCGCAGGTCGACCGCCTGCGCGATGAATTCGGCATCTACGCTGTCAGCACCGGCCGCATCTGTCTGGCGGCGCTGAACACGCGCAACGTCGGCTACGTTGCCGAGGCCATCGCGACGGTGCTCTGACTCGCCCACAAGCGGCCGCCAGCCTCACCCCACCAGTCTGTCGGCCGCGGGTCGTCAGCGCGCCGTCTGGGTCAGCGGTGACTCCAGGGCCCCGCTGATCAGCACCGGCATGGCCGTATGATCGGCGCGTCGGCGCGCCATCATGACATCCATCCGCCCCCGCAGTTGCAGGTCGCGGCCGATCTCGATCTGACCGTTCGCCTGCATCAGCCCGGCAGTCAGGCTGAGACGCGACAGACGCAGCGCGTTCGGGGTCAGCGTGAGGATGCCAGACAACTCCTCGAAGCGGGTTGCTCCGCCAAGGGTCAGCGGTACCACCGAAAAACGGCGCACCGCCTCGGCCAGATCAAGGCCGCCCAGGTGTCCGCGGTGGATGGTGAAGTTGCCGCTGGCCTGCAGCCGGGCGACGGCGTTCGGCAGACTGTCGGCGCTGGTCGAGAAACTCAACCTGCCCCTGGCTTCGCCGCCGATGCGCCCGTTGAAGCCGAGGGCTGCCGCCAGCGCGCCGGTATTGATCCGTTCGAAAGAAAGGTCGCCGGTCACAGCGGCCTTGCTGCCGCTGCGCAGGGCGCTGTTGCCGCGCAGCACGCCGTCGAAGATGCGTGCCTCGACGCGGTCGATCAGGAATTCGGGCCCGGAGATCCGTCCCTGCAGGTCGAGCGAATCGAACAGATAGGGAGATTTCGGCTCCGGTCGCCAGGCGGTTCCTTCGAGCTTGACGTTCATCCCTCCACCGGTCGCCGGTTGCAGCTCGACCAGCAGGTTCTTGCTGGGCGACTGCAGCAAGGCTGACTGCAGCCGATGATCGGCGGACAGCTGCAACCGACCGGCAAGGCCGGTGAAGACGAGGTCGCCGAACGCGATCCCGGCTTCGCTGAGCGAAACCTGGACGACGCGGGCCCGTGCCGGCGCGTTGGCCGACGCATCGAGCGCCTGCGCCAAGGTGTCCAGGGCTGCGGCCGACAGCGTGATGCCGATCAGCTCTGCCTCGCCAAAGACGATCTGTGGCGAGAGCAAGCTGCGCAGCTCCGGCCGCAGGCGCAGCGAAGCCATGCTGACCTGGTCGGTGGCGCCATCCTCACCCAGCCGCACCTGCTCGAGCAGCAATCCCGGTCGGGGATAGACGGTAACGCGCATGGCAGCGATTCGCGCCGGCCGAGCGCTGCTCTGGGCGAGGGCCGCTTCGACCTCGGGCAGATAGATGCCATAGGGGAAGAGCAGAACGCCGAGGGACAGGGCGGCTGCGAGAAGCGCCAGTCCGATCAGGGTGGCCAGGGGCCAGGTCAGCGTTCGGCGCTGTCGGCTCCTGCGGACTGGCCTGAGCCCGGTGCTTGAATCCCTCGGGCCCGGTGCCAGGCGTGCCCGCAGGCGCGCGAGGAGCGATGGCCGGTCGTCGCTCGCAGTTCCTGGCGACGCCAGCGATTCCGCTGCCAGATCGTCCGCTGCGAGGGAGGAACTGGCTGCGCCCGTCGTCGGCGTGGGAGGGCCGAGCGTGCTCGGCGTCAGGGTGCTTGGCGTCAGGGTGCTCGGCGCCGACGTATCCGGCAGCGGTGTCGTCCTGCCCGGCCGCACATTCGGGAAAGGAATGATCTGCGTTTCCGGTGTGCCCGAAAGGGGCGAACTCGCCGGTGTCGACAGACCGCTCGACCCGAAGGTCGAGAAGTCGGAGTGCGGCCGCGGCTGCGTCGTTTGCTTGCGGCTGGCCGCATTGCCGGTCAGTCGCCAGACCGACCGCGTCTCGGCGCGGCGTTCGATGAAGCCATCGGATTCCAGCTCGACCAGCGCATTTTCGGTGAGCTGGACGTTGCCCGTCTTCTCGCACAGGTCGGCAACCGTCGCATTGCCGTCGACGAGGATGAGCACCATGCGGACGTTGCGCTGGACGACCCGCGTCCGCTGCGCCATGGCTTCCTCGCCGGCAGCGGTCCTGGCAAAGACCAGGGTGGGGTCGAGCTGTTCAGAGGCCATTCTGTCAGCCGGACCGTCAGGGCAGTTGCCGGGCTCGTTCGGAATCCCGCATGTTCGCTTTCCTCCTGTCGCTATTATCGTGGAAACTGCATGCGGGCGTGCGGTAAACAGGCGCTTTTGCTCGTTCCGCCTGCGGATCACCGTCCCTCGGGCTGGCGGAGTGGCGACTGCATTCGCTATCCTTCGTTCCTTGCCAGAAGTCGCCCGTTCGCGGGCGCGGCCTGTTGTCCGGGAAATGTCGCCATGACCCTCGTCAGGAGCCTCCTGCCACTGCTGCTCGCCTTGCTCAGTGGTTGTACCGTCATCAGCCGGCACACGCTCGACCAGCGGTACGGTCCCGCCGAGCCGCAGCGCTTCGATGTCCCGCGGGCGCCGAGCGGCGGCCTTTCCTATCATGCCGACGTGCAGCCGATTATCGAGCGTCGTTGTGTCGTCTGTCACGCCTGCTACGACGCACCTTGCCAGCTGAAGCTCGGCGCCTGGGAGGGAATCGCCCGCGGCGCCAGCGACGAGTTGGTATACGACGGTGGGCGTCTGAGCGAGGCGGCACCTTCGCGACTGTTCGTCGACGCCGGCAAGGCATCGGAGTGGCGGCAGCGGGGTTTCTACCCGGTACTCAATGAGCGCGGGGAGACGCCGGCGGCGAATCTGGCAGCGAGCGTCATCTACCGCGCGCTGCAGCTCAAGCACAGCCACCCATTGCCGGAAATGGCGGTGCTCCCGGCGACCTTCGACTTCTCGCTCGACCGCGCGCAGCAGTGCCCGCGGATCGAGGAATATGACGCCTTCGCCGCCGCCAACCCGCTGTGGGGGATGCCCTTCGGTCTGCCGGGGCTGAGCGACGCCGAATTAGCGACGCTGCGCAACTGGTTGCAGCAGGGGGGGCCGTTCGAAGGGCTGCCGCCATTGCCGGCTGCCGTCGAGCGGCAGGTCGCCGAATGGGAACGCTTTTTCAATGGTGGTTCGCGCAAGGAGCGCCTGGTCAGCCGCTACATCTACGAGCACCTCTTCCTCGCCCACCTGTACTTCGACGGCGACCCGCAGCACCACTTCTTTCGGCTCGTGCGGTCGCGCACGCCACCGGGGCAGCCGATCGAGCCGATCGCCAGCCGGCGACCGTACGACGACCCCGGCGGCGAGGATTTCCACTATCGCCTGGAGCGCGAGAGGGAAACCATCGTCGACAAGACGCACATGCCCTACGCCCTCGGCGAGAAGCGCATGGCGCGCTGGCGGGAGCTGTTCCTGCAGCCTGATTACCCTGTCGACGAACTGCCTCCATACTCACTCGCTGCCGGTGCCAATCCCTTCGTCACCTTCCGTGACCTGCCGGTGCGTGCGCGCTACCAGTTCATGCTCGACGAAGCCGAGTTCACGATCATGGGCTTCATCAAGGGGCCGGTGTGCCGCGGTCAGGTGGCATTGAACGTCATCCAGGATCGCTTCTGGGTCTTTTTCCTTGCCAACGATGGCTCCGGTCAGGCGGCCGACGAGTTCCTCGAGCGCGAGTCGAGGGTCCTCGAATTGCCAACGGCGAAGGGTAGCGACGCCGGGATCATCGGCCCGTGGCGTGAGTACGCGAAGAAGGAAGAAAAATACCTGCAGGACAAGTCGGCCTACCTCGCGAGCCGCTCCAGCCAGCGCGGCCGGCCGGACCTGAACTGGATCTGGAACGGCGACGGCAGCAACCCGAACGCGGCGCTGACCGTTTTCCGCCACTTCGACAGTGCCACGGTGGTCAAGGGGCTGGTTGGCGAGGTGCCGAAGACCGGCTGGGTGATCGGCTACCCCCTGCTGGAACGGATCCATTACCTGCTGGTCGCCGGCTTCGACGTCTACGGCAACGTCGGTCACCAACTGCTGTCACGCCTGTACATGGATTTCCTGCGCATGGAGGGCGAGTTCAACTTCCTCTCCTTCCTGCCGCCGGACCAGCGTCTGGCCGTACGCGACTACTGGTATCGCGGTGCCAGCGACGAGGTCAGGGAGCATGTCTATGGCAGCCTGGCACGCTTCGATGTCGAGAGCGGCATTCCTTTCCGCAGCGGCGATGCGCGGCGCGAGTTCTTCGGCCTCCTGCAGCAGCGTCTGGCGCCGGTAGCCGACCGTCGCCACGAACTCGGCGGAGTCGGCGATGCCGCCGTGCAGGCCGATCTCGCACTTCTTGCCGCTGTCCGCGGGCCGGCGCTGTCCTGGCTGCCGGAACTGGTGATCCTGCGCATCGAAGACGGAGCGCGCGCAGCACGTTACGTGACCCTGCTGCGCAACACCGGCCACAGCAACGTCTCGAGCCTGCTGCGGGAGGGTCGCGAGCTGTTGCCCGAGGAGAACACGCTGAGCGTCGCCCGCGGCTTCGTCGGCGCCTATCCGAACGCCATCTACCGTGTGCAGCGCCCGCAGATCGGCGAGCTGGCGCGCACCATCGGGCAACTCGGCAGCGAGGAAGACTACCGCGTGCTCGCCGACCGCTTCGCCGTTCGCCGCAGCGATCCGGCCTTCTGGAAATACAGCGACGAACTGCAGGCGACGCACCTGAAGCTGGCGCCGCTGACTGCCGGGCTGCTGGACTACAATCGGCTGGAGAACCGCTGACGCTGCGGATTACTGCGTGGCGGTCGGGCGAAGGCGCCGGGGCATATCGATTGCGCGAACGATGATCCATCGGTCTGTTCACCATAGGGCCAACGACTTGCCGGGATCATCGCCCCGAGTGGGCAATTTGCATGTAGAATCCAATACATGAGCTGTTGTAGGGGCTTTGCGGGACATCAGGACGTGGGCCGCCTGCATGTGCCGAACAGAAGAAGCGTTGGGTCATGCCGAGGTAGATGAGCACACCGAAACCCGATTCGCCCTTCGTCATCGACTACCGGGCGATCTTCGACGCCGCGAGTAGCGGGATGGTGCTCACCGGCGCCGCAACGGGTCGGATCGTCGACGTCAACGATGCCTGGACGCGCACCACCGGTATCGGTCGTGAAGACGCCATTGGCAGGGCTTTGATGGAACTGGGCGTCTGGGCGCGCAGCGACGAGCGCGACGGCTGCTTCGCCGAGCTCGATCGCCGTGGGCGGGTGAGCGAGGTCGAAGCGCATTTGTTGACCCCGCGCGGCAATGTTCCGCACCTGATTTCCGGCAGTTTCCTCGAAAGCGGCGGCGGGTCCCTGGTGTTGTGGGAGTTCCGCGATGTGGCCGTCGACAAGGAGGCTGGCAATGCCCTTCGCCGCGCGGCGGACTGGTACCACGCGCTGCTGCAGAACACGGTTGACGGCATCTGCGTCTGCGACGACACCCACACCGTGCTGGAAGCCAACGAAGCTTTTGCATCGATGCTGGGTTACGAGGCGTCCGAGCTGCCGGGCAAGCACCCATGGGACTGGGATGTCAACCTGTCCGAAGCCGATCCTGGCGTCCGCTGTGTGCCGTCGCCGGCGACCGTCTGCACGGCCGAAACCCGTTATATTCGCAAGGACGGTTCAGTCTACGACGCTGAAGTGACGATCCGGCATGGCCGGATAGGCGGCCGCAACGTCGCGGTCACCATTGCTCGCGACATCAGCGGTCGCAAGCTCGCCGAAAGCCGGCTGCGGAGCAGCGAGGAGAAGTATCGCGGCATTTTCGACGAGGCGGTGACGGCGATCTACGTTTTCGACAACGCCAAGCGCTTCCGCGACAGCAACCAGGCCGGCCTCGAACTTCTGGGTTACAGTCGGGATGAGTTGCTGTCCCTCAGCATCCCGGACGTGGACGCTGACCCGGCCTCGGTCCTGCCGGCGCACGAGCAGTTGCTCGGTGGAGGTCGCCTGGTCAACTGCGAGCACAAGTTGCGACGCAAGGACGGCGCCATCATCACCGTTCTCAACAATTCGTGCCCACTGACTGACTCCACCGGTAGCGTGGTCGGCATACAGAGCACGCTCATCGACATCAGTGACCACAAGCGGCTTGCCGGACGCCTCCAGGACGCCCTGGATGGCCTGGAAAGTGAACGCGGCTTCCTGAAAGCCCTGGTCCGGACGATCCCGAACCTGGTGTGGCTGAAGGATCCGGACGGCGTATACCTCGCATGCAATGCCGAGTTCGAGCGCTTCTTCGGGCACCCTGAAGCGGCAATCGTCGGCAGGTCCGATCACGATTTCATGGACCGGGAGCTTGCCGAGTTTTTTCGTGGCCATGACCGTGCCGCGATGCAGGCCGGCAAGCCGACGGTCAATGAAGAGTGGATCACTTATGCCAGCGACGGGCACCAAGCCTTGCTGATGACTACCAAGACGCCGATGTGCCGGACCGACGGAAGCGTCATCGGCGTGCTGGGCATTGCCCAGGACATCAGCGAGTTACGCCGCCAGCAGGATGAACTGCGGGAGAGCAGAGAAACGCTGCAGCGTGCCCAGGCCGTCGCTCGTGTCGGCAGCTGGGTGTTGGACATCGACGTCGACCGGCTCGAATGGTCGGAAGAGGCCTGTCGCATCTTCGGCATCGCCTCCGGTGCTCCGCTGACCCTCGATCGCTTCCTCGCCAGCGTCCATCCGGATGACCTGGAGCGCGTGCGTGCGGCATGGAGTGCCGCACTCGCCGGCGCACCGTACGACATCGAGCACCGCATCGTGGTCGGCCACGAAGTGCGCTGGGTGCGCGAACGGGCCGTCATCGAGCAGGATGCTGCCGGCAGAGTGTTGCGCGGGCTCGGTACCGTGCAGGACATCACGCTGCAACAGCGTGCGGCACAGGATCTCGCCACAGCGCAGACCCTTCTCCGCTCCGTCCTCGACTCGGCTCCCGTCCGCATCTTCTGGAAGGACAGGAATTCGCGCTACCTCGGCTGCAATCCCTTGTTTGCCTCTGACGCCGGCAAGGTCACCCCCGACGAGGTGGTCGGCCGGCTGGATTCCGACATGGGATGGGCCGATCAGGCTGAGCGATATCGTGCCGACGACCGCCAGATCATGGCGTCCGGCGTCTCCAGGCTGAATTTCGAGGAACCGCAAACGACGCCGGACGGCCAGACGATCATTCTCAGGACGTCTAAGGTACCACTGCGGGACGAACGGGGTGCCGTGGTCGGCGTACTTGGAGTCTATGACGACATCACGCTGGGCAAGAAGGCCGAGACCGCATTGCAGGAAGAACGGCGAATCCGCGACACCTTTCTGGAATCCATACCTGGCATTTCGTATGCCATCGGTGCCAGTGGCGATTTCCACTTCTGGACTCGCAGTTTCGAGGATGTGACCGGTCGCAGCGCTGATGAACTGGCGCAAATCAACGCCCTGGACCTGTTTGAAGGTGAGGGCCGAAGCCATGTTGCGGAGCGCATCCGGCGGGCGCTCGCCGAGGGCGAAAGTACTGCCGAGGCCGAACTGGTGACCAAGGACGGTCGTCGCATCCCGTACTACTTCACTGGTCGGCGGATCGAGATGGGCGGCCAGCCCATGTTGGTCGGGGCCGGGATCGACATTTCCGAGCGCAAGCTGGCTGAAGCGCGGCTGCAGGAAAGCGAAGCCCGTTTTCGCCACCTGTTCGAGTCTTCGCCCGATGCAGCCTGGATCCTGGAAGGGCATCGGTTCATCCAAGCCAACGCTGCCGCGATCCGTCTCTTCGGGAAAACCCAGGAAGCCGATTTTTTCGACATTCATCCGGGGGAACTGTCACCGGAATATCAACCCGATGGCGAATCCTCCCGCCTCAAGGCCGAGCGCCTGATGGAACAGGCCGATCGCACGGGCGTCCATCGTTTCGAGTGGGTCCACAAACGATCTGACGGCATGGATTTCGATGCGGAAGTGACCCTTTCGGCGATGGAATTTTCCGGCAGACGTGCCCTCCATGCCGTGATCAGGGATGTCACTGAGCGCAAGGCAGCCGAGAAGGCACTGCATCGGCTCAACGAAGAGCTTGGAAGCCGGGTCCGGCAGAACACCGCTGACCTGGAGGCCAGCTACGCCAAGCTGCGCGATACCGAGTTTGCCATGGACAAGGTCGGCATCGGCATCCACTGGGTCGACTACGTCACCGGACGGTTCATCCATGTCAATCAATTCGCTGCCGAGGTGCTCGGCTACACGCGGGAAGAGTTGTTGCAGCGCACGGTGTCCGAAATCGATCGCAACTTTCCCGAACCGGCCTTCAGGGAAATCAACGAGCGCATCCGCCAGCAGGGGTTCCTGAAGTTCGAGACCGAACAGACCCGGAAGGATGGCAGTCGCGTGCCCGTCGAGATGACGGTGTACTATCACCCGGAGGCGGGCGACGCGCCGAGCCGCATGATCTCCTTCATGCTCGACATCACCGAACGCAAGCAGGCCGAGCGGGACTTGCGCGCGGCAAAGGTGGCGGCCGAGGAGGCCAGCACGGCGAAGAGCGCATTTCTCGCCAACATGTCACACGAAATCCGCACCCCGCTCAACGCCATCCTCGGCCTCAACCACCTGATGCAGGCCGACACCATGACGCCGGAACAGGTCGAGCGGCTGAAGAAAATGGAGGTCGCCAGTCGCCACCTGCTGTCGATCATCAACGACATCCTCGATCTCTCCAAGATCGAAGCCGGGCGGCTGGAAATCGAAGCCGACAATTTTCACCTTTCCGCCGTGATCGACAACGTCGCCTCGATCATCCGCGAGTCCGTACGCGGCAAGGGCCTCGACCTCGAAGTCGATCCTGACGGCGTGCCGCTCTGGCTGCGCGGCGACGTGACCCGCCTGCGACAGTCACTCCTCAACCTTGCCAGCAACGCGGTCAAGTTTACCGATCGGGGCAGCATCGTCATCCGCGCCGTGCTGCTGGAATCGCGGGGCGAGGCCCTGCAGGTGCGCTTCGAGGTGGCGGATAGCGGCATTGGCCTGACGCAGGAGCAGCATGCGCTCCTGTTCGAGAGCTTCAGGCAGGCGGACAGTTCCACCGCCCGCAAGTACGGCGGCACCGGACTCGGCCTCGCCCTGACCAAGCGACTGGTCGAGATGATGGGCGGCGAGGTCGGCGTTGACAGCACGGTGGGGCACGGGAGCACCTTCTGGTTCAGCGTCACGCTGCAGCGCGGACATGGCCCGATGCCCATGACCGACAAGGCCGACACGATGCAGGCCGCCGAACTGCGGCTGCGCAAGGGCCACCGCGGTGCTCGCCTGCTGCTCGCCGAGGACAACCCGATCAATGCCGAGGTCGTCACCCAGATCATCCACGCCGCCGGCTTGGACGTTGCCGTCGCCGAGAACGGTCGCGTCGCGCTGGAGATGGTCGGCGAGCAGCGCTTCGACCTGATCCTGATGGACATGCAGATGCCGGAGATGGACGGGCTCGCGGCGACAAGAGCGATACGCTGCATCTCCACCTACGCAACGACGCCGATTCTGGCCCTGACGGCGAACGCTTTTGCCGAGGACCGCCGCGCCTGTCTCGAATCCGGCATGAGCGATGTGCTGACCAAGCCGGTCGATCCGGCGCTGCTCTACGACGCGCTGCTGCGCTGGCTGCCGGGCGCCGTTCGTCACCCCGAGGACACGGCGGCACTACAGGGGACGACAGCCACGACGCCCCTGGCGGCAGATCTGGACGTACTCCGGAGCCTTCCGGGCATCGATGTCGAACGTGGCCTGCTCTTCCTGAACGGACGGGCTGATTCCTATTGGCGGCTGCTCGGACAGTTCGTCCGAGTGCACGAACCGGATCTGGTCGCTCTCGACGCACGACTGGCGGCCGGTGAGCGTGCGGCTGCCGGTCGCATCGCCCATTCGCTGAAAGGGGCCGCGGCCACGCTCGGCCTGCTCGCCATCGCCGACCTCGCCACGCGGCTCGATGCGTGCCTGAAGGAGGATCAGATCCTCGAACGCGACGGCGAGCTGGTCCGCAGGCTGTCTGCCGAACTTGCCGCTGCGTGGCACCAACTGCTGGTTGCAGTGCCGATGCCAACCGATGCAGCGGTGAAGGCGTCTGACGATCGGGCCCGTCCGGAGCAGCCGGGTCAGGCGCTTCGACCGACACTTGGTGCCCGCGACAGTGGGCCGCCGGCGGGACGGGAAACCAAGCTGTCGCCCCCGTCCGCCGATTCCGCCCGGACGGATGACCGCAAGATCATCCTGCTGGTCGACGACACCGCGGAGAGCCTCCGTGCCATCGGTTCGCTGTTGCAACCGCACTATCGGGTTCGCGTCGCCAATGGTGGCGCTGCCGCTCTCGGCGCGGTGCGCCGGCCGCCCTATCCCGACCTGGTCCTGCTCGACGTCATGATGCCGGAGATCGATGGCTACGAGGTCCTGCGTCGGCTGAAAGCGGCGCCCGAAACCGCCGGCGTCCCGGTCATCCTGCTCACCGTGACGGATCCCCAAGGCGATGAGGCGTACCCCTGCGACTTGGGAGCGGTCGGTTACATCACCAAGCCGGTGGTTCCGGCGCTGCTGTTGGCCAGTGTCCGTACCCAACTGGCCTGAAGTGCGCCTGCGACGGGCTGCGGGATGGCCAGGGCGATGCTGACCGCAGAGCCGCCTCGCCAAGCCGGGAGCCTCCTCAGCGACATGGCGACGGTCGCGTCACCGTGGCTCAGGCGAGCTTGAAGCGGTAGGCCGTAGCCGTCAGCGTCTTGGCAAGCTGTTCCAGCTGTGCCGCCGCACTGGCGGTTTCCCGGACCGATGCCGCATTTTCCTCGCTCATCTGCGCGCTGTCCTCGATCTTGTGTGCGATCTCTTCGCTCGCCGTACGCTGTTGAAGCAGTGCGGTGCTGATGTCTTCGACCGCATCGACGATGGTTTTCGACTGTTCGCTGAGCGCGTGGACCGCTGTCTCGGCATCGCGCGACAGGTCGTCGACCTGATTCATCTGGCGCACTGCCGCATCGATGCTGTGGGCCACGTCGTGGGTCACCGTCTGGATGCGCTCGATCATTTCACCGATTTCGCGGGTGGATTGCCCGGTCCGCTCGGCCAGTTTGCGCACTTCGTCAGCGACGACGGCGAAGCCGCGCCCGAGTTCCCCGGCTCGGGCGGCTTCGATCGCTGCGTTGAGCGCCAGCAGGTTGGTCTGGTCGGCGACCTCACGGATGACGTTGACCACGGTCGAAACCTGAGTGGACAGCTCGTTCAGCTGGTTGACCTCACCCGCAGTCCGATTTACGGCGTCGATGGTCGTCCGACCGCTGTCGATCATGCGGCGGATGATCGCGCTTCCGGATTCACCGGAGGTGCTGGCCGACAGGCGAACCGATCCGGCGAGTTCCTCGATGGCAGCGACGCTGGTCGCCAGTTCCTCCACTGTCGCGGCGATGGCCACCGATGCCTCGCTCTGCCGTTCGCTCGAGACGGAGAGCTGGGAGGTACTTGCGGCCAAGCGTGCACCCATCGATGCAAGCTTGCTGCTGCTGCCCTGCAACTGGCCGGCGATCGCGCGCAGACCATCCTGCATTTCCCTGCAACTCCGCACCAGCACGGCGAACTCGTCCCTGCCGCGTGGCTCGATGTCGGTACTGAGATCGCCGGCGGCGATGCGGCGTGCGATCTCGACCACTTCATCCAGTGGGCGCACGATCGAGCGAGCAATCCAGGTTCCGGCGAGAATCAGGAGCCCCGCGGAGAGAACGGCGACCAGCACTGCGGCAATCATCGTTTGCCGTGCCGTCGCGAGAAACGTCTGCCTGGCGTCGCTCGCCTCTTGGCCCATCGATTCGGCGATACGCGCCAGATTCTCACGCACGTCGCGCACCGCCGCGTCGGCCTTGGCATCGACTTCACGGATCGGCTCCACCACTTGATTCTGGGCGGACAGAGCGGGAAGGAGTTCGTCGTGGAAGAGACGGCGCAAGACTTGCAGTCCCTCCCGCGCCCTTTGCACGTCGGCCTTCTCCTGCGCCGTGTCGGCATCTCGGGCGAGCGCCTCAAGATCACGGGCTGCTGTCTGGTCGAGCGCCTGCAACGAAGTCCTGGCGGCGACGAGGTCGCGGTTGATGACGGTGTCCGCGATGATCTGGTAATACCGGACGCCGAGCCAGGAGGCTTCACCGGCGATCGATTGCGCCCGGTTGCGCTCGCTGCTCTCCACCTGCGATGCCTTCAGCAGCGAGATGCCGAACAGGGCGACCGCGATCGCCGACGCCAGCGCGATGATCGCCACGAGAATCAGAGTCATGAGGCGATGTCGGACACTCATTGCTTCTCCCTTCCCTCAAGCCATGATAAAAAGGGTGACGATAAAAAGGGTGACAGTATATTAAACCGGTTCAGATCCGATCCGCAGCTTTCCGTCAGACGGGGGAGCCGAAAAGACCGCCAGCTGGCGCGCGTCACCTTCAGCGGCTGAGGTTGCGGCCGAGCAGGGTGCGGATTTCCTGATTTGCCGGCAGGACGTAATCGTAGGCGGACAGGACGGCGTTGCTGACTGGCTGGACGATCTTGAGATTGACATAGACGGCGCTGGCGCCGAGGGCGTAGCTGCCGACGATGACCGCCTGCGCCTGGTTGGTGCGTGCGATGTCGCCGATCTCGCGCGTCAGGATCAGTTCGCCTTCACCGCGCCGCATGTAGATCGATCCGCGCAGCTTCATTTCGACCATCAGCCAGCCGCGCTGCGAGAAGCGCGCCGAAACCTGTTCGGAAATCATGCGGCCGAGCGTCGACGACAACTCCAGGGCATCGATGTTGACCACAGTGGCGACGATCAGCGGGCCGGCGGTCGGGCTGCCGCCGAACTGTGCCATCAAGGCGTCGGCGGCGCGATAATTGGCGGCGATGAGTTCGCTGTTCGCCGCCTCGGCGTAAGTGACTTCGGGTACGCGCTGGCGGGCCGTTTCGTTGGCGCAAGCGGCGGCGAGGCAGGCGATGAGGGCGGCAGCGAGCGCGGGCGCTTTCATCGGTCGCCTCCGACGGCTATGTCGTAGAGTTGCGGCGGCCCGACGTAGAGCGAAGCATCCGTGTCGGCAACGTAATAGACGTTGCTGACACGGCCGAGGTAGCGCGTGGCGTCGCTGGCGGAAACGGTGACGATCAGTTCGGTCTGCGGCGTCGGGCCGCTGGCCCAGTCGGAGGTGTTCCAGCGATAAACGTCGATGCCGCCAGCGAGAGCGGCGCCGGCGAGCCCGGCGGCTGCTGGCGCGGCATGCTTCGCCACACCGTAGGCCGCCCAGCCGCCCGCGTAGAGTACGCTGAGTGGCAAGAAGCGTGCGTCTGGCCGGTTGGGCGAGAAACGGACGGTCTGGATGTCGATGTCGAGGCCGATGGCGCCGGCGGGTGCGTGGCTGACGGCGACCTTGTGGCGCAGCAGCGCAGTGATCAAGGCCGAGTGGAAGCCCCGCGCGAAGTCGGTCTGCTGCGCTGGCCGGCGGACGAAGACGCGTGGACACGCCGGGGCGGCGGCACACGGGTCGCCAAGGCCGAGCGACGCGACGAGCGCTTCGGCGGTGGCATCGGCAACAGTCACCCAGTGGGCGGCGGCCTGCAGCTTGGGTTGGGGTGCGGTGGGGAAATTGGTTGCCAGCGGCGTTTCGCTGTACGGCGCCGTCATGCAGCCTGTCAGTGCAGCGCCGGTGATGATGATCGACGCGACCAGTGCCGTTGGCCGCACCCTGTCCAGGCCCTCCATGATGCCCTCCGTTGTTTTTCTTGCCGACGGGCGCAGTTTAGGACCAAACGCTGCCGCTTGCATCTGTTTTTCCGGCTCGACCAAGCCATTTTGTCCGTTGAGTTAATGTGAATGTGAAAGTCGCGTGCGGTGAAATCGCCCGCCATCTTCCGGAGTTGAGCGCCGAAGCGGAGCGGCAGGGCGGCAGGCAACTGCCCGGCGCAGTGCCGACTCGTCTGCGGCGCTGGCGCAGGTCGTCCCGGCCGCAGTGGTGGCGGTGCAGGCTGCCGCGAAACACTCCATCGCGGTCGCCGAATCGCTGACGAACGTCCAGCACGCCGGCGTCGACGAAGTTCCGCTGGCGCGGCAGTCAGACGGCGAATGCCGTCGCCGGTGCGACTTTCAAGTTAGAATCGCGACTCCCCGAAAACGCCCGAACGGCCACCGACGACGATGAAAAGTGCTGAAATCCGCGAGAAGTTCCTCAGGTTCTTCGAATCCAAGGGCCACCAGATCGTTGCCTCGAGTTCGCTCGTGCCACATGACGATCCGACGCTGTTGTTCACCAATGCCGGCATGAACCAGTTCAAGGACGTCTTCCTCGGCTTCGACAAGCGGCCCTACCTGCGTGCGACGACATCGCAAAAGTGCGTGCGCGCCGGCGGCAAGCACAACGACCTCGAGAACGTCGGCTACACGGCGCGCCACCACACCTTCTTCGAGATGCTTGGCAACTTCTCCTTCGGCGATTATTTCAAGCGCGACGCGATCCGCTACGCCTGGGAACTGCTGGTCGAGGTCTACAAGCTGCCCGCCGAGCGCCTCTGGGTCAGCGTCTATGCCGAGGATGACGAGGCCTACGAGCTGTGGACGCGCGACATCGGCGTGCCGCCCGAGCGCGTCGTGCGCATCGGCGACAACAAGGGCGCGCGCTACGCCTCGGATAACTTCTGGATGATGGGCGACACCGGCCCCTGCGGGCCGTGCACCGAGATCTTCTACGACCACGGCGAGGGAATTCCCGGCGGGCCGCCGGGGTCGCCGGACGAGGAGGGCGACCGCTACATCGAGATCTGGAACAACGTCTTCATGCAGTTCAACCGTGACGAAGCCGGCGTCATGCATCCGTTGCCGAAGCCGTCGGTCGATACCGGCATGGGCCTCGAGCGGACGGCGGCGGTCCTGCAGCACGTGCACAGCAACTACGAGATCGACCTCTTCGTGAACCTGATCGCCGCCGCCGCGCGCGAAACCGCGGCGACCGACCTCGCCAGCCCGTCGCTGCGCGTCCTCGCCGACCACATCCGCGCCTGCTCGTTCCTGATCGCCGATGGCGTGATCCCGGGCAACGAGGGGCGCGGCTACGTCCTGCGGCGGATCATCCGCCGCGCCATCCGGCATGGTTACAAGCTCAGCGCGCGCGCCCCGTTCTTCCATCGCCTGGTGCCCGACCTGGTCGCCGAGATGGGCGGCGCCTATCCCGAACTGCTCAGCCAGCAGGCGCGTGTCGTCGAGGTTCTGCGGCAGGAGGAGGTGCGCTTCTTCGAGACCATCGAGCATGGCATGGGCATCCTCGACAGCGAACTCGCGGCGCTGGCCGACGGCGGCGTCCTCGACGGGCGGACCGCGTTCAGGCTGCACGACACCTTCGGTTTCCCGCTCGACCTGACGGCCGACGTCTGTCGCGAGCGTGGGGTGCGGGTCGATGTTCCCGCTTTCGATGCGGCGATGGCGCAGCAGAAGCAGCAGGCGCGTGCCGCCGGCAAGTTCCGCATGGCGGCAGCGCTCGAATACAGCGGCCCGGAAACCGCCTTCCACGGGTACGAGGCGCTCGAGCACGGCGGTACGGTGCTCGCGCTCTACCGCGATGGCAGCGCCGTCGAGCAACTGGGCGAGGGCGAACTGGGTGTCGTCGTCCTCGACGAAACGCCGTTCTATGCCGAGTCCGGCGGCCAGGTCGGTGACCGTGGCGCATTGCAGGGTCCGCAGGGCATTTTCGCCGTCGAGGACACGCAAAAGATCCAGGCCGCAGTCTTCGGCCACCAGGGCGTCGTCCGGACTGGCCGCATCAGCGTCGGCGACCGGGTCTCGGCGCGCGTCGACGTCGTTGCGCGCGCCCGCACGGTGCGCAACCACTCGGCGACGCACCTGATGCACCGGGCGTTGCGCGAGGTGCTCGGCGCACACGTGCAGCAGAAGGGATCGCTCGTCGATGCCGAGCGGACGCGCTTCGACTTCGCGCACCATGCGCCGATGACTGCCGAGCAGATTCGCCGCGTCGAGGTCCTGGTGAACGACGAAATACTCGCCAATGCCGCGCGCGAGGCGGCCATCCTGCCGATCGATGAGGCCAGGCGAGCAGGCGCGATGATGCTCTTCGGCGAGAAGTACGGCGAAGAGGTGCGCGTCGTCACCATCGGCTCGTCGAAGGAACTCTGCGGCGGCGTCCATGTGCAGCGCAGCGGTGACATCGGGCTGTTCAAGATCGTCGCCGAGAGTGGCGTTGCCGCCGGCGTGCGGCGCGTCGAGGCGGTCACCGGCGATGCCGCGCTGGCGCTGGTGCAGGAGCAGCAGGCGCTGCTCAGCGAGGCCGCGGCAGCGATCAAGGTGCCGCCGGCGGAGGTACCGGCGAAGCTGGCGCAGGTCCTGGACAACGTTCGTTCGCTGGAGCGCGAACTCGCACGCCTGAAGCAGAAGCTGGCGTCGTCGCAGGGCGACGATCTGCTGGCGCAGGCGGTCGCCGTCAAGGGTGCGCATGTCGTCGCGGCGGTCGTCGACGGCGCCGACGTCAACACGCTGCGGTCGACGATCGACAAGCTGCGCGACAGGCTGAAGAGCGCCGCCGTCGTCCTCGCGTCGACCAGCGGCGAGCGCATCACGCTGATCGCCGGCGTCAGCGCCGACCTGACCGGCAAGGTCCGCGCCGGCGAGCTGGTGAACATGGTTGCGCAGCAGGTCGGTGGCAAGGGCGGCGGCCGTGCCGACATGGCGCAAGCCGGTGGCAGCGAACCGGAGAAGCTGCCGGCGGCGCTGGCCTCGGTGCGCGCCTGGGTCGAGCAGCGGCTGTGATGCGGCGCCGGCGACCGATGCCGGCAGCCGGCGGCGATCAGCGGGCCGGCTGAACGACGCCGATGCAGCATTTCGCCAGCGACAACTACGCCGGCATCTGCCCGGAGGCGCTGGGCGCGCTGTTGGCGGCGAACGACGGCCACGTCCGCTCCTATGGCGACGACGAATGGACGCTGCGTGTCGCCGACCGCCTGCGCGCCGTCTTCGAGACCGATTGCGACGTCTACTTCGTCTTCAACGGCACGGCGGCCAACTCGCTGGCACTGGCGGCGCTCTGCCAGTCGTACCACAGCGTCATCTGTCACCGCCTGGCGCACGTCGCCACCGACGAATGCGGTGCGCCGGAGTTCTTCTCCAACGGCGCCAAGCTGCTGCCGGTCGCCGGCGAGCAGGGGAAACTGACGCCGGCGGCGATCGTCGAGGCGGTGACGCGGCGCAGCGACATCCACTATCCGAAGCCGAAAGTCGTGACGCTGACACAGGCGACCGAGGTCGGCACCGTCTACCGCCCGGACGAACTGCGTGCCCTCGCCGACACGGCGCGAGAACACGGTCTGCGCGTGCACATGGATGGTGCCCGCTTTGCCAACGCCGTCGCCGGTCTCGGCGTCAGCCCGGCGGAACTGACCTGGCGCGCCGGCGTCGATGTCCTCTGTTTCGGCGGTACCAAGATGGGCTTGCCGGTCGGCGAGGCGGTGCTCTTCTTCGACCGCCGCCTGGCCGAGGACTTCGCCTATCGCTGCAAGCAGGCCGGGCAACTGGCGTCGAAGATGCGCTTCCTGTCGGCGCCGTGGCTCGGCATTCTCGAAGACGGCGCGTGGCTGCGGCATGCGGCGCACGCCAACGCGATGGCGCGCCGGCTGGCCGGTGGGCTGGCCGAGGCGACCGGCTGGCCGGCGATCTTTCCGGTGCAGGCGAACGGTGTCTTCGTGCACCTGCCGGAGCCTGTCGAGGCCGGGCTGCGCGCGCGCGGCTGGCTGTTCTACGACTTCATCGCCGCCGGCGGCAGCCGTTTCATGTGCGGCTGGGACACCGCGCCGGAGACGGTCGATCGCCTGCTCGCCGACATCCGCGAACTGGCGGCGGGCGGCGAATGAGCGACTGGCGTTTCTGCCCGCGTTGCGCCGCGAGGCTCGTCGCCGGCGACGAAGGCGGTCGCCGGCGGCAGGTCTGCGAGGCCGGCTGCGGCTTCGTCCATTGGGACAATCCGGCGCCCGTGTTGGCGGCTCTGGTCGAGTACGAGGGGCGCATCCTGCTCGCCCGCAACCGTGCCTGGGCGCCCGGCGCCTTCGGCCTGATCAGCGGCTTCCTCGAACGCGACGAGGATCCGGCAGCCGGCGTCGCGCGTGAAGTGCGCGAAGAGCTGGGCCTGAGCAGTGGCGCGGCGACGCTGATCGGCGTCTATCCGTTCGCGCGCCGGCACGAGGTGCTCATCGCCTACCATCTGCCGGCGCACGGCGAGATCCGGCTGAACGAGGAACTCGCCGAGTTCCGGCTGATCGCTCGCGAGAAGCTCAAGCCCTGGGGCTTCGGCACCGGGCTGGCGGTCCGCGACTGGCTCGCGTGGCCGCGTCGCTGAGCGTCCGCGCCACCGTCGCCAACGCGGACGGTCGTACTGCCGTTGCCGCGGGTGCTCGGGCGGCGGCCGCGAAGCCGATGCCCGACTTGCAGCCGGGGCCTGGCCGGCGCGCGACGCCGCTGCGGGTGTTCGCCGCACCGCTCCTCGCACTGCTGCTCGGCGCCACGGCGATGCCGGGGCTGGCGCGCGACGCCGTACCCGACCCGTGGCGGATCGTCGGAGAAATCCTGCGCCAGGGCGGGCCGCCGGCGCCGGATCGGCGGCGGCCGCGGGCGGCGGAGTCCAAGGTCGAGGCTGCCGAGCTGTGGGATGCCGTGCTGACGCGAATCATCAAGCACGTCGCGGCCGGGTCGGACGACGCCGCCCGGCGGCAGCGCTTCCTGCTTGTCCTGCTCAGCGGTCGCCACGACGGGGTGGCGTTGCTGGCGAGCGAGGCACCGGTTCCCGAGCCTTTGCGCGCGCTGTTCGTGTCGAGCTGGGAGCGGCTGGCGCCGGAGTTGCGGCATCTGGCGAAGGATCTCGATCGCCAGGCGGCACAATCGCTGCGCGCGCTGATCGACGCCGGTGATGCGCTGCAGGCGGCGCCGGCGCTCGGCGAGGCGTTTGGTTTGCGGGTGACGCCGCAGGCACTGCGCGAGCTGGCCCGTCTGATCCTGCCGGCCGGCGCCGGCGATCCGCTGGCCTACGACCTCGCGCTCGACCCGGAGCTGCGCCTGCTCTTCGGCTTCGGCGCGCCGCTGCCGCCAGCGCAGCCGAGCCCGCTGCTCGGTGCCAGCCCGCCGGCAGGCCGGGCTGGCGGCCATTGGCTCATGGCTGCGGCCCATGGTGCGCCGGTGGCGGTGGCGCCGGTGATCGACCTGGAGGCGGCAGCCCTGGCGCAGCGGCTGAACAACTGGCTGCCGACACGCAGCGATCTGGCGGAGTACCTGCCGGCGATGCGGACGCTGTTGCAACGGACCGCCGACGCCACGCTGCAACAGCGAGAGACCGCCGGACGGGCGATCGAGCCGCCGTTTCATGGGCTCTACCGCCACCTGGTCCTGGCCACTGCCTGGCAGGAGAGCTGCTGGCGCCAGTTCGTCCGCCGGCAGGGGAAAGTGCAGCCGATCCAGTCGGGGATCGGCGCCGTCGGCCTGATGCAGGTCTACCCGCGCGTTTGGCGCGGCTTCTATGACGTTGCCGGGTTGCACGGGGATGTCGGCTACAACGGCCGCGCGGGCGCCGAGATTCTGCACCACTACCTGCGCGACTATGCGCTGGCGAGAGCCGAGCAGCCCGATGCGGCCGATGTCGACGACCTGGCACGGGGCACCTACGCGGTCTACAACGGCGGGCCGGGACACCTCACACGCTTCCGCCAGCCGAAGCAGCGCGCCGATCTGCGGCAGATCGACGAATCCTTCTTCCAGAAGTACCTGGCGGTGAAGGAGGGCAAGGAATTGGAAGTCGGCAAGTGCCTCGGTGGCGGCGATCGGCGCGGCGGGAAGTGAGCGGGCCGCGGGCGGCGTGCGCCCGATGGCGTCTTCCGGACCAGTGTCCGGCCTTGCGTCGGGCGTGGCTGGCGGCGATTGCAGGTGCCCGTGATCGCCCGCATGGAGCAGGAGCCGCCGCACTGCGCTGGTCACGGCCGCAGGCGTGGCGGCCGGTTGCAGAATGAAAAAGGCCGGCAACCCGAGGGTGCCGGCCCTTTCGCTGCGAACTGCGATCAGGAACGCTGCTTGCGGCGCAGGCCTGCGACACCGGCCAGCGCGAGGCCGGCGAGGGCCAGCGAACCCGGCTCGGGAGCACCGGTGATCTCGCGACCGATCTTGGTCTCGACGGCGCCGGCGAAGGCGGCGAAGTCGTTGGCCGGGATGACGAAGGAACCGGCGCCGCCCTGGATGTTGGCGGCGTACCATGCGGCAAGACCGGCGCCACCGATCGGCAGACCGTTGATTGAGTTGACGCCGCCGGCGAGGGCGTTGTTGCGAGCCGTCGCGGTATTGGCGCCGTCGTTCTCTTCGCCGTCACCCGAAACGTCGATGACCTGGCGGCCGTCAAAACTGTTGGTGAACAGCGGAGCGGCAAAGTTGATCGCGCTGCCCGGAGCGGTCAGGCCGCTGAACTGGCGGGCCGTGCCGGCGATGGCGGCGGCAAAGGCGTTCGCGTCGGCAGCCGTCTGCAGGTGCGTCCATCCGACCGTCTGCGCCTGCTCGCCGGCGCCCGACCACTCGACGAAGGTGACGGCGATGCCCTTGCCACCGGTGAAGTTCTCGATCAGGTTCTGGATGCTGGCGCTCTGGAAGGCCTGCACGTAGCCGCCCTTCTGCAGAGCGTACTCGGTGCCGTCGACGCTGCCCGAGACGTCGATCAGGAGAGCCAGTTCGACGGCGACGTCGGTGGCTTGGGCGGCCGGCATGTAAGCGGCGCTGACTGCAACGGCCGCGACGGCCAGTGCCTTGCTGATTTTGTTCATGTTGTCCTCACTTGAGTTGGTTGGTTCGGGAAGAACATTTCGTCCCGCGATCTATCTAAGCAGAAACCGTGCCAACCATCGAATGAGTCAATCAAGCAACGGATTTAGAACCTTTTCCAACTCCGGAACCGGCTTTCCCGGAGTCGCCGTCGCGGGGGAGTGTAAAAAGTTTCGACATCGGGCCGTGGCGTGGCGGCTGTCGCTGGAGGCTTGCGGCGATGCGGCGGGAGCAAGGAGCGCCTCCTGCCGGAGCAGTGGGGAACCGGTGCCATGGGCTCGCTGGCCCTTCCGGGCCACGACGGGTGGCGCGTGTCGGGCGATCGAGCCGTCGTTGCCGTAGGGGACATCGACCGCCACGTGCGGCTGGCCACCGCCTGGCAGGAGCGATGCTGGTGCCCGTTCGTTCGCCGTCAGGGGAAAGAGTGATTGTCCGGACGGAGCGGGCGGGAGCTGCAGGACTCCGCTGGTCACGGCCGCAGGCGTGGCGGCCGGTTGCAGAATGAAAAAGGCCGGCAACCCGAGGGTGCCGGCCTTTTCGCTGGTGCGCCCAGCATGGGCGCACTCTTGCGGGTGCAAGTCCCGCCGTAAGTTGATCACAGCGAACGAAGCGAAGCGCAACTGCCTGAGGGCGACCGATGGTGGGAAGGAAGCGTGGAGCGAAACTGCGAGCCGATGAACAAGAACCGGATAGAAGGCGCTGCCGAGCAGGGCGAGCGGGCCAGAGACCGCGAAGCTCTCGTGATCAAGGCGAAGTGGCGTAGATTCGGCGGCTGTGCAGGGAAGGAGTGCGTTCTTACCTGGGGAGCTCTCGCCTTACGGCTGAAAGGCCGACGGAGACAAGCCGGAGCGAGAAGTCAGCAGAGGCCATAGTAGCCGCCGGTAGCGGGCGAAGGGTCGAACGAGTAGGAGGGCCGACGGCCATGTTGCTTGGAAGTGCAATGCATCAGAAGCTCGGGCAACCGGGGCGCAAGGTGGGAGGGCGAGGTGAAGCCAAGCCCGAAGCGTTGCGTGATGAAGCACGGCCGGCGCGACAGGGACTCGAAGGTTCAGGGCGAGATGACCTGCTCACGCAGGCGCTCGCGAGCGCGAACATGGTAATGGCGTGGAAACGCGTCAAAGCCAATCGCGGCAGTGCTGGGGTGGATGGACGGACGATTGTCGAGACGGCGGCGTACCTGAGAACGCACTGGCCGGGGATTCGGGAGGCATTACTGAACGGCAGTTACCGGCCTGAGCCAGTGCGGCGCGTACAGATTCCGAAGAGCGGTGGCGGGATGCGGGAATTGGGGATTCCGACGGTGACGGATCGGCTGATCCAGCAAGCCCTGCTGCAGGTCTTGCAGCCGATGATTGATCCGACGTTCTCCGAATACAGCTTCGGCTTCCGACCCGGACGCCGTGCGCACGACGCCGTGCTCACGGCGCGGCGCTACGTGCAGGACGGTTACCGGATGGTGGTCGATGTCGATTTGGAGAAGTTCTTCGACCGGGTCAATCACGACATTCTGATGGAACGGTTATCGAGGCGAATCGACGACAAGGCCGTGCTGCGGCTGATTCGTCGTTACCTTGTGGCCGGCATCATGGATGGCGGCGTGGTCATGCAGCGGTACGAGGGGACGCCGCAAGGCGGCCCGCTGTCGCCGCTGCTGGCTAATGTGTTGCTCGACGAGGTGGATCGTGCGCTGGAAACGCGTGGTCATCGTTTCGTTCGCTATGCCGACGACTGCAATGTCTATGTGCGCAGTCGGCAGGCCGGTGAGCGGGTACTCAATGGGCTGCGCCGACTCTATGAGCAACTTCACCTGAAGGTGAATGAAGCCAAGACGGCGGTTGCACCGGCATCTGGTCGCAAGTTCCTGAGCTTTAGCTTCTGGTATGGTCCAGGTGGCCAAGTGAAATGCCGGGTTGCCGACAAGGCAAAAGAAACCTACAAGCAACGCATCCGACAACTGACGCGTCGCTCGGGCGGGCGTAGCCTGCCGGACGTAGTGGAACGGCTCCGGACTTACATGCCGGGCTGGAAGGGATACTTTCAGCTTGCGCAGACGCCGAAAGTGTTCCGCGAACTCGACGAGTGGTTGCGTCACCGGTTGCGTGCTCTGCAACTCAAGCACTGGCGTCGGGGTACGACGATGTATCGGGAATTGCTGGCGTTGGGTGCTGCTAAGCCGGATGCCCATCGGATCGCCGCAAACAGCCGTCGATGGTGGCGTAACAGCTGCTTCGCGCTGAATCGTGTGATGCCGATCGCTTACTTCGACCGACTCGGCGTGCCGCGTCTCTCATAACCTCAACTACTTGAACCGCCCGGTGCGGACCCGCATGCCGGGTGGTGTGGCAGGGGAACGGTCAGGTACTCTGACCGCCCCTATGCCGATCGAACTGCGATCAGGAACGCTGCTTGCGGCGCAGGCCTGCGACACCGGCCAGGGCGAGGCCGGCGAGGGCCAGCGAACCCGGCTCGGGAGCGCCGGTGATTTCGCGACCGATCTTGGTCTCGACGGCGCCGGCGAAGTCGGAGAACTGCGATACTCCGATGACGAAGGCGTTGGTTCCGCCCTTGATGTTGGCGTCGTACCAAGCGATGAGACCAGCACCACCGATGGCCAGACCGTTGATTGCGTTGACACCGCCGACGAGGGCGTTGTTGCGAGCCGTCGCCGTATTGGCGCCGTCGTTCTCTTCGCCGTCGCCCGAAACGTCGATGACCTGGCGGCCGTCAAAACTGTTGTTGAACAGCGGAGCGGCGAAATTGATCGCGCTGCCGGGGGCGGTCAGGCCGCTGAATGCACGAGCCGTGCCGTTGACGGCGGCAGCGAAGGCGTTGGCGTCGGCAGCAGTCTGCAGGTGCGTCCAGCCCACCAGTTGAGCCTGCTCGTTGGCGCTCGACCATTCGATGTAGGTCACGGCGATGCCCTTGCCACCGGTGAAGTTCTCGATCAGGTTCTGGATGCCGGCGCTCTGGAAGGCCTGCACATAGCCACCCTTCTGCAGAGCGTACTCGCTGGCGTCGACGCTGCCCGAGACATCGATCAGGAGAGCGAGTTCGAGAGCCACGTCGGTGGCTTGGGCGGCCGGCATGTAGGCTGCGCTCACTGCAACGGCCGCGACGGCCAGTGCCTTGTTGAGTTTTTTCATGTTGTCCTCTCTTCAGTTGGTCAGTCCGGGAAGAACGCTTCGTCCCGCAAAGAAAAGAAAGCAGTTACCGTGCCAGATTTCACAGACTCTTTCCAGTATGTTGATTTAAAAATTGATAAGATATGGGCTCGGTTCGTCCAGGCGGTGTCCAGGAAGCTCGGTGTAAAGATTTCCGACACTCTGCAGCGACGCGGTGGGTGTCGCCGGGGACTTCGGCGACTGCGGTGACCAAAAAAAGGAAAGCCGCTTGCGCGGCTTTCCGTTGGTGCAGGATCGGGCGGGATCGGGCGCTACTGCTCGGTGACCAGCTCGCGCCACGAGACGCGGCGGGTGTCGAGCGGCGATGGCGCCGTCGGCACCGGCGTGCTGATGGTGCCGGGGGCGTCGGTCCGGATCAGTTCCTTGATCGTGCCGTCGACCAGCCGGATGACGCTGGGCGTGCTGCTCAGATAATCGCCGAGCCGGATGCCGGAGAGGCCGCTGGTGCCGTCGACCGGGCTGCCGCCGCTGTAGTCGAAGAAGTAGGCGAAGCTGATGCCGACCGGAACGCAGGCACCCAGCGTCGGCGTATTGGTGTTCAGCGCCAGCGTGCCGAGTTGCAGGCGCAGTTCGGTATTGACGCGCTCGCCAGCGACCGGGAAGTCGGCGTACCAGCCGTCGTTGACGTCGAAGTCCACCGGGTTGCTGGTGCCGAGAACGATCGGCCGGCCGGCCGTGCAGAACGGGTTGCCCGTCGGGCAGGTCGCCGAGGTGAGCGTCTGGGCGACGAAATCGCCAGGCGGCGGTGTCGTCTGTGGCGGGCTGAGCGGCCGCGGGCTGCCGTAGTCCTCGTCGAGCAGACGGTCCTTGATGGCGTAGATCGTCTGCGTCTGCGTCGTCGCCAGGTCGTCGGTGCCGAGCAGTTGTCCGGTCCCAACGTACACGACGGCGTGCGGGCCGACCTTGCCGAGTTCCGGCCGGGTGGTGATCGGCTGCGCGACACCCGACGGATCCTTCAGCGTGGCGAGGCGCTGTACGTCGTACACCGGCGTTGCGGGCGGGACGGCGGGCACCGGGATGTCGCCATTGACGTCGAAGCGCCAGAGGTTGCCGAGCTGGTCGCCGCCATAGACGCGCTGCGCGGTGTTGTTGGCGTCGGGGAAGTTGGCCCAGGCCGAGATGCGCGACAGGCCGCTCGGCGTCGTGGTGTCGCCGGCACCGGTCGAGATCGTGCGCAGCAGCGTGCCGTCGCTGGCCCGGATGATGAACAGGTGGCCACCGCCGTCACCCGGCGACAGGTTGTTGTATCCCGAGGTGACGACGACCACCCAGGTGCCGTCCTTGAGCTTCGTGATCACCGGGTTGCCATAGCTGTAGCCGAGGTCGTTGTGGGTGAATTCCCACAAGGCCTTCGGCGCTGCCGGGTTGGTGATGTCGAGCGCGTAGTAGCCGCGGCCACCGTTGTTCAGGCCGCCGACGAGGATCGTCTTCCAGACGGTCGGCAGCGACCCGGACGCGGGCGTCGCGCAGTCACTGACGCAGATGTCGCCGACCACCGGCGTGCCATCGACGGTGAACTGGTGCATGTTCTGCGCCCCGTAGTTCTTGTCGGCGAGCTTGAACAGGCGCGAGAGGACCGCGCCCGGCACGTAGGCCCACGCCTCCTCGCCGGTGCTGGCGTTGAAGGCGTGCAGCATGCCGTCGTTGGCACCGACATAGACCATCGCGGTGCGGCTCTGGTTGGCGGTCTTGAAGCCGGCGTAGTTGTAGTCGACGTAGTTCCACGGCGATCCCTGGACGTACACCGCTTCCGAACCGACGATGTCGCCGAGGATGTGGGTCCTTTGGCGATAGTACTTGCCGAGGTCGGCAATCGGCCCCTCGTTGCTCTTGTCGCCGCGGATGAAGTTGAGCAGGTTCTCGCCTTCGGCGCTGGCCTTCGCCGTGCTCGTCAGGCAGGTCGTGCCGATGCTGCAGAGCTGCGTCAGGGTGTCGATGTGCGGCGACAGGAAATTGTTCTTCTGGCTCGTGCTGAGATTCGCCCAAAGGAAGAACTTGAGATTGTCCACGCCGCTGCCGGAACTGTTGCCACCGGCTTCGAACAGGTAGATCGTGCGTGCGGTATGGGTTGCTGCCGAGACCTTGGTGTCGAGCTGTGCCTGCGCCGACCAGGCCGGGGTGCTCGAGATGGCGCCGGTCGTGCCGTCGATCGTCCGCTTGACGATGTCGCCCGACCACTCGCCGACGCGGAAAGAGACCTCGAAAATCTCGTTGCTGCCCGGCGCGAGATTCGCGGTGGTCACCGTCACGGCGGCGAGGGCGCCGTCGCGGACGGTGACCGTCTGCAGCGCGCCACTGATGCCGGCGGCGAGCGACGATGGGTCGGTCGCGCTGAAGTAGGTGCCGCGGCCATTGACCGCCGCATGCCAGAGGTCGTCGATGTTGCTCTGCGTGTTGCTCTCCGGTTTCGGCCAGTTGCACTCGCCGATCGTCTGCCAGGGGCAGATGCCGGTGCTCGGGTCGGCGACGAGACCGAGCTTGACGCTGTTGAAGTCGCCACTGGCAGCGGTCAGGTAGTCGGCCTGGTACTGCATCAGGCCGGAGGCGCCGAGACCGAGGGTGTAGGTGCTCATGTACTGCCGCGGATACTTGGTGTCGTTGGTGCACACATTGTTCTGCGTCGTCACGCCGCCGGCGACGACCGGTCCGCCGGTGCAGCGATCGGGGGTCTGCGACGGGTCGCGCAGGTCGGTCTTCCAGTAGTACTCGGCGACGTCGGCGAGGGTGTCCGCGGTCGCACCCAGGGCGACGATCGGGCAGGTCGTCTCGACGTAGTTGTTGGCCGCAGTGGCGGGTTCGGGGGTACAGGAGGCGACGTCGACCGGACCGACGGTGTCGGTGCTGCAGCTGGTGACGACGCCGGTGCCGGAGGTTCCCGGCGTACAGCTGGCGACGAACTGCGAGGTGGGCGGCGGCACCACGTACTGGCAGCTGGTCGTCAGGCCGGCGACGGTACCGGGGGTGCAGGAGGCGACGTTCGTCCAGCTGCCAATGATTGGCCAATCCCGGCACTGCTGGGTGGCACTGGGGCTGCAGGTGCTGGCGTTCACCCAGGGATTGGGCCAGCTCGTCTGGCATTCGCGCGAGCCGCTGACCGGCGTGCAGGACGCCACTGCCGACCACGGGGTCCACGTCGTCTGGCACTGCCGGGCGACGCCGACGCTGTAGCTTGTCGGACCCGTCGACCGCGCCACCGCGGTGCAGGAGCCGGTGTCGGTGTAACCACTCCACGCCGTGTACTGGCACTGCCTGAGCAGGGAAGAGGTGGACGAGACGGTGCAGGAAGTCGCGTCGACCCATGCATTCGGCCAGGTCGGTTTGCATTCCCTGGCGAGCGCCACGGTGTAGTTCGTTGGTCCAGGAGACTTGTTTACTGGGCTGCATGAGGCAACGTTGCTATAGCCCGACCACGCGCCATAGCTGCATTGCTGGGTCGACGAAACGGTACACGAAGGCATCGGGTTCCAGTTGGTCCAAGTCGTCTGGCATTGGGTCGTTGCGTTGGCGGTGCAACTGGCGGTATTGGTGAAACTCGTCCAGCCCATCTGACACTCCACTACGGTGGTGTAGGTCGGACCCGTCGAGGGCGCTACGGCACTGCAGCTCAGGACGTTCGACCAGCCGCCGGGGTTGCTGGGGGTGACACCGTCCCAGATGCCGGTGTACTGGCACTGTTTCCGGGTGCCACCGGTGGTGACCTCGGTGCAGCTTCCACTGAAGGGACTGCTCCATGATCCGTAGGCGACTTGGCATTCGACCGGGCTCGTCACGCTGTAAGGCGATGCGGTCGAGGCGGGATTGGCGGTACAGCTGCTGACGTTGTTCCAGCCGGTCCAGAGGTACTGGCATTCGACGGTCGACGAACTGGTGCAGCTGCCGCTGGCGTTGGTCCACGGGGTCCACTGGTTGCTCAGGCACTCGCGCGCGAGACCGACGGTGTAGTCCGGTCCCGAAGACTGCGCTTGCGCGGTGCACGAGCTGACGTTGCTGTAGGCCGTCCAGCTGTCGTAACGGCAATCGACGGTCGGCGATCTGGTGCAGGACGAGGCATTCACCCACGGATTCGGCCAAGTCGTCTGGCAGTCGACCGCCGTTCCGACCGTGTAGTTGGTCGGTCCAGGGGATTTGGCGATCGCGGTGCAACTGGCGGCATTCACCCACGAGGGCGAGGTGTACTGGCACTGCGAGTCGGTGGTGTAGAGCGTCGCCTCGCTGTCGAGACCGGGGTTGACGAGCACCGCTCCGCCGGCCGCGACCGAGCAGCTCGCAACATCGGTCCACGCGGTCTGCGACAATACCCGGCACTCGGTACGATTGGTGCCGGTGGCGCCCTTGGTGAGTTGCGAACACGAGGTCGTGTCGGTCCAGGTACTCCAGGTCGTGCCGGCGTTCGTCGACGTACGCTGTTGCACCTGCGTCACCCGCTGCTGCAACTGGTAGGTCTTGCTCTGCAGCTGCGCCGTCATGCTCTGCAATTGTGCGGTGCGGGTCTGCATCTGCGTCTGCGATCGCGTCTGCAGCGTCCCGGTTCTCTGCTGCAGCGGGCCGGTTCGGCTCTGCAGCAACATCCGTCGCCGTTGCAGTTGCGTCAGCGTGCTGGTCTGTGCCTGCGTGAAGGTGCTGCCACCAAGTTCCGAGGTTCGGGTCTGCCATTGGCCGTCCATGCTCTGCAGGCGGGAAGTGCTCTCCTGCGGCTGCGTGAAGGTTTTTTCCTCGACTAGTGCGTCCAATCTCTGCAACTGGCTCCTCGTCTCCTGTGCCTGCGTCGCCTGCGTCGGCGTCTGCGTTTCGGTGATCTGCGTCGTGATCCTCTGCTGCTTCCACGGGCCGCCGTCGAGTTGCGGGCGCACCTCGAGACCCGGGCCGTCCTGGTCACCGACGGCGGTGGTGCCGTCCCACTGGAAACCGGCGCCCTGGTTCCAGTAGCCGTCGGTGGACAGCAGCGTGACGTTCGGCTGGCAGTAGAACTGCACCGGATCGACGACGCTGACGCCGTTGAGCGTGCTGCCGTTGAGGCGGCCGGCGTAGAGGCGGCCGGCGTTGGCCAGCGCGACGCGCAGCGGCGTGTTCTGGTTCGGGACGGCGGCGAACACCTTGTCGTACCAGGCTTTCTTCTGGGTGGCGCTGAAGGTGTCGATGTTCTGGAAGTCCAGCGTCGTGTTGTTGTTGATGCTCATGTAGCCGATGCGGTACGAGCTGCCGATCGGCTGGAACGACAGGCTGCTGGCGGTCTTCATCGACTGCATGCGGGTGCGGTAATAGGCCCACCAGTTGGCGTAGTTGGTCATCTCCTCGGCGTTGGTGCACGGGTCGGCGGCACAGTCGCTGCGCGTCGCCGCCTTGGCCGGCAGCGTGACGCTGGGGGTGATGACGGTCAGCAGGTTCTCGCCGGGGGCGAGGTTGCTCGCCGGCCGGGCGAAGGCGGTCGCGCTCAGCGTCATCGTTCCGGTTTGCGTCAGGACCGGCGTCGCGCTGCTGAGGCCCGGCGCGCTGATCGTCACCGTGTCGCCGACGGCGACGGCGCGGTAGCCGACGACCTGGCACGGCGAGACCAGGGTGAAGCTGCAGGCGTTGATCGCGCTCTCGATGTAGCCGGCGAGCAGCGCCGGACTGCTCGTCGCCGGCGTCGCCGCCGAGAGGATCTGCTGGCCGCCGACGGTGATGCTGCTGACCGAGGTGCTGCTGCTGCCGCTGATGCTGAGGACGCTGGCGCGCGGCGCCGGCATGCGCGGGAAGTTGTACGGGATGTTGGTCGGCGTCGCCGGCGGTCCCGGGTTGGGGTCGATCTGCGTCGCCTGGCAGGCGCCGGCGGTGGGTGTCGCGGCGGTGGCATCGGCGGCCGTGCGGCACCAGCGCAAGCGCGCCGCGACCGGATAGGTGGCGCTCGGCGCGGTGGCGGCGACACAGGTCTTCATGCTCTGGTTGGTGCAGTACTCGCCGGCCACCGTCGTGTAGTAGTAAGCGATGCCGATCAGGTTGCTGCGCCCGGTGCTCTGCACGCCGTAGCCGTCATCCTTGACCGAGGTCCAGGCGCTGGTGTTGGCCGAGGTCTGGCTGGGGTAGGTGGTGGTGTCGGGCGCACCGCTGGCGTCGAAGTACTTCGGCGGCAGGTAGGTGATCGCCGGATTGTAGGCGAGGCCGTTGAAGCCGGCGTTCTTCGCCTGGTGGAGACCGGCGGCGAGGCCCGCCCAGTCGGGCAGGTAGTCCCAGTCCATGCTGCCCGAGTCGTCGAGGACGAAGAGGATGTTCGGTGCGATCTCGACCGACGAGGCGCCCGAGATCGGCGAGTTGGCGAGTTGCGTCGGCGCTGCCAGGACGTTGCCGCCGAGCATCAGCATGCTCAGCAGGGCGATCGAGCGGATGGTGCGGATGGCGGTGGTCATGGCAAGCTCCTCGTGAAACCCCCTGCAGCTACAGGGCAACGATGGTCTGGATGTAGGCGACGGTGCGGCGCGGGCCTGCGATGCGCGTCGTGATGCGGTAGTAGACTCGGTTGTTGCCGATCGGCGCGAGGCCGCCGGCACTCTGGCTGCCGCCGGTGTTGGTGCTCGCCGGCTCGCGCGCGCAGTTGGCGAGATGCGGTGCACCGGTCGTCGCGCACAGGCGGTGGACGATGTACTGGACGGTGTTGCCGGCGGCATCGGTGCCGCCGGCGCTCGGCGTCACGCCGCCGGCAACCACGGCGGCCCAGTAGGCATCCCACGACTGGCCGGCGGCCGGCGACTGCGCGCTGCCTGCGGCGACGTAGCCGGTGGCATCGTTGTGCAGGGTCGTGTTCCCCATGACGCTGTTGGGTTGCAGCCAGTTGTTCAGCGCCATTTCGGTGCTGCGCTCGCCGGCCTGCACTGCGGTCTGGTGGAACGACAGGTTGCCGGCGACGAGGTTGGCGGTATCGACCGAGCGGACGAGGGCGACGCCGGCGAGCGTCAGTGCGACGAGGACGATCAGCGCGACGAGCAGGACGACACCCTGCTGCCGGTTGCTGCGGGCCGCCGCCAGACGATGGCGCGACGGATCGAGGGGCATCAACATGTCGCCATCCAGGGCAGGTTGCGAATCGGGATCACGGTCTCGAAGGTCCGGTAACGGTAGTTCTGCCAGTTGGTGCGTGCGCTGAGGTTGATCGCCACGCCACCGCTGCCGGCCCACACCGGCGCCTGTTGGGTGAGCTGATCGCGGTCGACCTGGCTGTTGCGGGCGACGACGACGATGCGCAGCGCCGAGGTTCGCGCCCAACTGCAAGCGAGGGTGTCCTGATTCGGCGGGCTGGGCTGTTGCGGCGTCACCTGGTCCCAGGTGTCGACGCCGCTGGTGGCGGTCGACGCGTGTCCATACTGCGCGCGCAGCGCGGCGATGTTGTTGACGATCGGCACCCAGTTGGCGCTGCAGGTGCCGTCGGTGGCGGTGCAGGCGGCGCCACAGTTGGCCGCCAGGTAGTCGCAGACGGTGAGGTTGCCGGCGCGCACCGCATAGGCGAGGATGCGCGGGTTCTGGCCGAGGTTGAACAGCGTCCCGCCGTCGACGGCACCGCTGCTGGGCACGGTGATGACCGGCGGCGTCACCGCGGTCACCGTCGCCAGGGTCAGCGCGCAACCGACCGTCGGCGCCGAAGGGCCGGCGATGACCCGGTCATTGTTGGCGAAGGAGCCGGCCGTCTGCAGCCCGAGCTGCAGGCCCATGACGGCGGTGACGACGTCGCCTTCGGGCGAGCCATTGCCGCTGCCGAAGGTGATCAGCAGCGTGTCGCTGTTGGCGTCGCCGGCCGGGACGTCGGTCGTCGGCGGATTGATCACCACCGGTGCGAGCTGCGCCAGCGTGCGACTTGCCGGTGCCGGCAGGGTGAGCGGGCAGCCGAGCGCATTCAGCGCGTTGAAGCCGAAGCCGGCCTGCCGGATGTCGCGTTGCAGCGTGTACAGCGCCATGGCGCCGCTGCCCTGCGCGTCGCCGGTGCCGGTCGTCGAACGACGCTGTCCTTCGGCCGTCGCGAAGACCTGCAGCATGATGATCATGCCGATCATGCCGATGACCATGGCGACCATCACCTCGACGAGCGTGAAGCCGCGGGCGGTGGGGTGCTGCAGCGGGGGCGCGGGCGTTTTCATGCGGGATCAGGGGTTGCGCGAAATCTGCGAGACGACGACGTGACGGTGCCCGGCAGCGTTCAGCGGCATTTCCGGCGTTCGCCAGAAGAGGGTGATGACCACTTGGCCGGCGGTGGCGCCGGCCGTGTCGTCGACGGTCACCGTCGGCAGGGTGGCGACGACGCCGGACGATGCGGCGACGACGCCGGGCAGACCTTCCCTGCCGGAGACGTCGGCGAGCCAGGCATTGTAGGCCGTGCCGCCGGTCTGGAAAGCGGTCTTCAGTGCCGTCAGGTTGCCGCTGCTGGTCCACATCTGGCCGATCAGCCGGTTGGCGAGCAAGGTTGCGTCGGTCCGGTACTTGGCGTCGCTGGTGAGCTGGACGGCGGTCGCCTGCAGCGCGACGAGCGAGAGGATGCCGAGCGAGAAGATCAGGATGGCGATCAGCGCCTCGAGCAGCATGACGCCGGACTGGCCGGTGGCGGGGGAGTTGTTCGTCGCTTTCATCAGCAGGCCTGCGCGTCGCCAGCCGGCAAAGCCGGGTCACACATGCGGATCTGGCCGCCGACCGAGACCACCAGGCGCAGGCAGCGCACCGAACCGCCGCTGGCGACACAGGTACCGCCGGTCGTGTTCGAGACGTCGATCGCGACGTTCGCCGCCGGCACCGGTATCAGCCTTCCGAGGCCGTTGAAGACGAAGGCTGACTGGCCGGCGGCGACCTGCGTCTGCTGCGATCCCTCGGCGCGGTTGCGCACCTGGATGATGCGCGGTGCTGCCGTGTCGGATGGCGCCGTCGCGCACTGTCCGGCCGGGTTGTCCATGCTGACGACCCAGTGCGGGCCAGTGGTGGCGAGGGCGCAGGTGTCGTCGATGGCGCTGACGAGCTGGAAGCGGACCGTTGCGTTGCGCCGGACGGCTTCCGCCCGGGCGAGTTGCAGGCCGTTCTGGATCGCCTCGGCCGAGCTACGGATGCGGGCGTTGCGCAGCCAGTCGCTGAAGCGGGGGACGGCCATCGCCATCAGGACGCCGAGGATGACGATGCCGACGATCAGCTCGGTCAGGCTGAAGCCGCGGTGTGCGTTCAACAGCCGCCTCCCTTGCTGGTCACCCAGCAGTTGACCGGCGGCGTGCCCCAGCCACTGATGACGGCCGTGGTCTGCCGCACGTTCGCCTGGTTGACGGTGTAGGTGAAGCCGGTCATCGAACTCTTGCCGGTGGCGGTGAGCGTGTAGGTGGTGGCGGTCGCGCCCGGGCAACTGAAGTCGAAGTACGTGCTGGTCGTCGTGTCGGTCGTGTTCGGGTCGCAGGCGGGCGACATGACTGCCGGATTGCCGCCGGAGGCTGCCTGGTAGTAGAGGTGGTTGTCCTGGAAGAATTGCTCGAGGCGGACGCGTCGCTCGGCGAGTTGCGAGGTCGCGTGCGTGATGCGCGAGCGGATCAGGTAGTCGTTGTAGTTCGGGATGGCGATGGCGGCCAGGATGCTGATGATCGCGACGACGATCATGACCTCGATCAGGGTGAAGCCATCTGGTCTCTTCACGGCACTTAACTCCCTTGCGAATGTGGGGACGACGTCGCGTCCCGGTCAACGGCTTGTGTGGATGATAGCTCGTACGGCTGCCGTGACAAGGCGTGAGCGACGTGCGGTTTTTTTGGGCGGACGAGTGGCGGCGGTGGCGGCGCGACGGACGGTAGAATCCAGCTTCCGCCGGCTCCGGCATCCTCCGTCCTGCCTGTGCTTCCGTCAACCGCAGCGATTTCCGGCAGTGCGCTGGAGCACGAGCAGCGCAGCCGCCTCGGTCGGGCGCTGTTCGCCTCGTTGCTGCTGCATCTCCTGCTCTGCCAGGCGCTCGCAACCTTCCCGTCGGCGGCCGGCAGCCGCGGGGCGCCGCCGTTGGCGCGGATGCCGGCGACGCTGCGCGTGCCGCTGGCGCCGGCCACTGCAGCGAGCGTTGAGGCGATGGCAAGGGATCCGTCGCCGCCAGAGGTGTCGGCTGCCGCTGGCTCGGCGGCGGACGCGCCAGGCGAAGCAGCCGCTTCGTCTGCGCCGGCCGAGCGCCCGCCGGTGGCGGCCGAGCCGGCGCTCGCCGCCGTCGGTGAGCGCCGGCTGCTGGCCGAGCGGCCGCCCTATCTGGCCGCGGTCCCGTCTTTGCCGCCGCTGGCAGAGACCTGGTATTTTCCGCGCCGCGACCTGACGCTGCCGCCCGTGCTGCAGGACGAGCCCTTGCTGCAGCCGCCTCCGGGCAGCAGCCCCGGGCGGGGTGCGCGCGTCCGGCTGCGGCTGCTGATCGCCGCCGATGGCGCGGTCGATCGCGTCGAAGTGCTCGGCAGCGGCGTGCCCGCCGCGGTCAGCGACGCCGCGCAGGCCGCTTTCGCCGGCCTGCGTTTTCGTCCGGGCGAGATCGAGGGCGTCGCCGTGCGCAGCGAGGCGCGCTTCGAGCTCGACTTCGATGAGGCTGCTGCCGGCAGCAGCCATGCCAGCGATCGTTCCAGCTTGCGGCCTGCCTCGCCGCGCGCCGGCGCCGCGTCGCAGACGCCCGGCAGCGGGCGGTGAGCGGTCGCCGCTGGCGCTTCAGGTCTGCAGTTCGCGCGGCAGGGCGAAGGTGACGTTCTCCTCGCTGCCGGCGAGCTGGTCAACACGATCCGCTTCGCCGGCCGACAGGTGCTCGACGACGCGGTCGACGAGGATTTCCGGTGCCGAGGCGCCGGCGGTGACGCCGATGCGGCTGACGCCGGCGAGCCACCCGGGATCGATCTGTCGGGCTTCATCGATCAGGTAGGCGCGGGCGCCGGCGAGTTCGGCGACCTCACGCAGCCGGTTCGAGTTGGAACTCGAGGGGCTGCCGACGACGAGGACGACCTCGCTCTGGCCCGCCAGCTGCTTGACTGCATCCTGGCGGTTCTGCGTCGCATAGCAGATGTCGTCCTTCTTCGGCCCGACGATCTCCGGGAAGCGCTCCCTGAGCGCGGCGACGACCTGTGCGGCGTCGTCGACCGAGAGCGTCGTCTGCGTGACGTAGGCGAGGCGTGCCGGAGTCTGGACGGCGAGTTCCCGGACGTCGGCGACGGTTTCGACGAGGTACATGCCGTCGGCGCTCTGGCCCATCGTCCCCTCGACCTCGGGGTGGCCGCGGTGGCCGATCATGACGATCTCGCGTCCCTCGCGCCGCATCCGGGCGACCTCGACATGGACCTTGGTGACCAGCGGGCAGGTGGCGTCGAAGACCCGCAGGCCGCGTTCGGCGGCCTCCTCGATGACCGCCCTGGCGACGCCGTGTGCGCTGAAGATGACGATGCTGCCGGCGGGCACCTCGGCGAGGTCGTCGACGAAGACGGCGCCCTTGGCGCGCAGGTCATCGCAGACGAAGCGGTTGTGCACGACTTCGTGGCGGACGTAGATCGGCGCGCCGAACTTCTCGATCGCTCGTTCGACGATGGCGATGGCCCGGTCGACGCCGGCGCAGAAACCGCGGGGGTTGGCGAGCAGGATTTGCATGCGCTGGACCTCAGAGAATGGCGATGAGCTCGACCTCGAAGCGGATCGGTTTGCCGGCGAGTGGATGGTTGAAGTCGAACAGCGCGCTGCTGTCGTCGAGTTCGCAGAGGAGTCCGGCGAAGCTGGCGCCGTCGGTCGAGCTGAATTCGATCAGCGAGTTCGTCCGGAGTTCGATGTCCGGCGGCAGCGCGTTGCGCGCGATGCGTTCGACCAGGCGCGGATTGTGCTCGCCGAAGGCCTCGCTCGCCGCCAGTTCGAAGACGTGGCGTCCGCCGACGGCGAGACCGAGGAGGCACTCCTCGAGGGTCTCGGCAAGCTGGCCGCTACCCATCTGCAGGGTGGCGGGCGACAGCCCGAAGGTGCTGACGTATTCGTTGCCAGCGAGGTCGGCGAGGCTGTAGTGCAGCGTCAGGTAGCTGTCACGATCGACGCTGGCGGCTGCTGGCGTGGCGGTTGGCGGCATGCGTTTTCCCGTGCGTGGTGGCGATGGAAGGGCGGCGGCACGGCGGCCGCTCCCTGCTCAGGGCGGGCTGCCTTGGCGCCGGGCGCTGCCGCTGGCGAACTGGTCCCAGATCATCAGTCCGGCACCGAGGCAGATCGCCGCGTCGGCGAGGTTGAACGCCGGCCAGTAGAAGCCGGCCGCGTGCCACTGGATGAAGTCGACGACGGCGCCGAAGCGCAGGCGGTCGATGACGTTGCCGACGGCGCCGCCGAGGATCATGGTGAGCGCCAGCGAGAGCCGGAACTCGCCGCTGTGGCGCGGCAGGATGCTGACGATCCAGGCGGCGATGGCGATCGCCAGCGCGGTGAAGAACCAGCGCTGCCAGCCGCCGGCATCGGAGAGGAAGCTGAACGCGGCGCCCGGGTTGAAGACCAGTACCCAGTTGAAGAATGGCGCGAAGTAGACGCTGTCGCCCGGCCGCAGCCAGCCGAGGACCAGCCACTTGCTGATCTGGTCGAGGACGACGACGATGCCGGCCAGCCACAGCCAGCGGTCGATGTTACGCGAAGGCACGTGCTTCGCCCGCACCGAAGAGATTGTCGAGACAGCGGCCACAGAGCCCGGGGTGCTCGGCATGCCTGCCGACATCGGCGCGCACGTGCCAGCAGCGTTCGCACTTGGCGTGCGGCAGGGGCGCGCAGACCAGTTCTTCCCGGCTGTCGTGGACCAGGGTCGTCTGCGAGCAGATGAGGACGAAGCGCAGGTCGTCGCCGAGCGCCGCCAGTGTGTCGTACTTCTCGCCCGCGCAGTGGATGCGCACCTCCGCCTGCAGCGACGAGCCGATGCGGCCGGCGATGCGCAATTCCTCGAGTGCGCGCATGACCTCGGCACGGTAGCCGCGCAGGCGGCGCCACTTGTCGACCAGTTCCGCTTCGTCCGCGGGCGCCGGCAGCGGTTGCCAGGTGTGCAGCATCACCGAGTCGCGGCGATCCCCGCTCTGCAATTGCCAGATTTCCTCGGCGGTGAAACAGAGCACCGGCGCCATCAGCTTGAGCAGACACTGCAGGATGTGCCACAGCGCGCCCTGCGCCGAACGGCGGGCGTGCGAAGCGGCAGCCGTGGTGTACAGGCGGTCCTTGAGGATGTCGAGGTAGAAGCCGCCGAGATCCTCGGAGCAGAAGGTCTGCAGCGCCTGCATGACGCGGTGGAACTCGAAGCGCTCGTAGTCGGCCTCGCACTGCGCCTGCATTTGCCGTGTCATCGCCAGTGCGTAGCGGTCGATCTCCAGCCACTGCCCGACCGCCGGCATGTCTCGACTGGGGTCGAAGTCGGCGGTGTTGGCGAGCAGGAAGCGCAAGGTGTTGCGGATGCGGCGGTAGCTTTCGACGACGCGCTTGAGGATCTCGTCGGAGATCGACAACTCGCCCGAATAGTCGGTCGCCGCCACCCACAGCCGCAGGATCTCGGCGCCGAGGGTATCGGCGATCTTCTGCGGGGCGATGACGTTGCCCTTCGACTTCGACATCTTGAGGCCCTTGCCGTCGACGACGAAGCCGTGCGTCAGCAGGGCCTTGTACGGCGCACGCCCGTCGATCGCGCAGCCGATCAGCAGCGAGCTCTGGAACCAGCCGCGGTGCTGGTCGGAGCCTTCGAGGTAGAGATCGGCCGGATAGGCGAGTTCGTCGCGGTGCGAGCCGCGCAGGACGCTCGAGTGGGTCGATCCGGAGTCGAACCAGACGTCGAGCGTGTCGCTCATCTTGCGGTAGTGCGCGGCTTCGCTGCCGAGCAGCTCGGCCGGGTCGAGGGCGAACCAGGCTTCGATGCCGGCTCGTTCGACGCGTTGCGCGACGGCTTCGATCAGCTCGGCGGTGCGCGGATGCAGAGCGCCGCTCTCGCGGTGCAGGAAGAAGGGCAGCGGCACGCCCCAGTTGCGCTGCCGCGAGACGCACCAGTCCGGTCGGGTACGCATCATCGCCTCGAGCCGCGCGCGTCCCCAGCTGGGGAAGAACTGCGTCTCGTCGACCGCGCGTTCGGCGCGCCAGCGCAGCGTCGGCTCCTCGGCGCCGGTGTGTGTCGGCGACGACGGCGGGGCCGGCGGGCGGTGCTCCATGCCGATGAACCACTGCGTCGTGGCGCGAAAGATGATCGGGGTCTTGTGGCGCCAGCAGTGCGGATAACTGTGGCGGATGGTTTCCGAGTGCAGCAGGTGGCCGCTGCCGGCGAGCTCATCGACGACCTGCGGGTTGGCTTCCCAGACCGACCGGCCACTGAGTTCGCCGCTGCCCAGGGGCGGCGTACCGGCAACGAAGCGGCCATCGTCGGCAACCGGATTGTTCATCGGCAGGCCGTAGACCTTGCCGATCAGGTAGTCGTCGGTGCCGTGCGCCGGTGCCGTATGTACCAGGCCGGTGCCGGCCTCGAGGGTGACGTGGCGGCCGCAGATCAGCGCCACGTCGCGCGCCTGGAAGGGGTGCCGGAGCAGCAGCTGCTCGAGTTCGGCGCCGGTCGCCGAGCCGATCACCGTGCCGCTCAGTCCGTAACGCTGCAGGCATGCCGGCGCCAGCTCGCGCACCAGGAGCAGCGCTCCCTTCGCCGTCTCGATCAGGTCGTAGACGAAATCCGGGTGGGCGCAGACCGCCTCGTTGGCGGGCAGCGTCCACGGCGTCGTCGTCCAGATGACGGCGAAGGCCGGTCCGCGCAGGTGCGTCAGGCCGCAGGCACGGGCCAGTCTGGCAGCGTGGTTGGGGTGCACTTCGAAAGCGACGTCGATCGCCAGCGAGCTCTTGTCCTCATATTCCACCTCGGCCTCGGCGAGTGCCGAGCCGCAGTCGAGGCACCAGTTGACCGGTTTCAGCCCCTGGTAGAGGTAACCCTGGTCGAGGATGCGGCCGAGTGCGCGGATCTCGTCGGCCTCGGTCTTGAACTCCATCGTCAGATAGGGCTGTTGCCACGCGCCCAGGACGCCGAGGCGGATGAAGTCTCTCTTCTGACGCTCGATCTGCTCGCTGGCGAAGGCGCGGCAGAGGGCGCGCACACGGTCGGCCGGGAGGTGCTTGCCATGCAGCTTCTCGATCTGGTGTTCGATCGGCAGGCCGTGGCAGTCCCAGCCGGGGACGTAAGGCGCATCGAAGCCAGCGAGCGTGCGGGCGCGGACGATGATGTCCTTGAGGATCTTGTTCACCGCGTGGCCGATGTGGATGTCGCCGTTGGCGTAGGGTGGCCCGTCGTGCAGGACGAAGCGCGGGCGGCCCTGCGATACCGCGCGGATGCGCTCGTACAGACCGGATTCCTGCCATTCGGCGACCCATTGCGGTTCGCGTCGGGCGAGGTCGCCGCGCATCGGGAACGGGGTGTCGGTCAGGTTGAGGGTCTTCCGGTAGTCGGCCATACGGGTTCTCACAACTGGAAATGGGCCTTGATGGCGGCAACGTCGCTGGCGATCTGGGCGCGCAGCGCGGCGAAGTCGGGGAATTTCATCTCGTCGCGCAGCTTGTGCAGGAAACGGACGCTGAGGTGGGCGCCATAGATGTCGGCGCTGAAATCGAGCAGATGGACCTCGAGCAGGGGGCGCGCCACCTGGTTGGCGCTCGGCCGGTAGCCGAGGTTGGCGGCGCCCCGGTGCGGTCCGCCGGGCAGTCCGCGGACCTCGACGGCAAAGACCCCGCGCAGCGGTGGGCGCTCGTGCTTGATGCGGATGTTGGCGGTGTGGAAGCCGAGCTGGCGTCCGATGCCGTCACCGCGGACGACGCGGCCGTCGATCGCGTAGGGGCGGCCGAGCAGCCGTGCCGCGTGTTCGATCCGCCCGGCCTGCAGCGCGTCGCGCACCGCCGAACTGGACGCGCGCTCGCCGTCCAGGGTGACGCTTTCCATGGCCTCGACGCGGAAGCCGAGCCGCGCGCCGGTGGCGCGGAGCAGTGCGAAGTCGCCACTGCGGCCGGCGCCGAAGCGGAAATCGTCACCGACGATCAGCAGCCGCACACGCAGTGCGCCGAGCAGGACCCGCTCGATGAAATCGGCTGCGGTCAGCGAGGCGAAGGCGGCGTTGAAATGGCAGACATGCACCAGGTCGACACCATCGTCAGCGAGCAGTTCGAGCTTCTCGCGCAGTGTCGACAGGCGTGGCGGCGCATCCTGCGGGGCGAAGAACTCGCGTGGATGCGGCTCGAAGGTGAGGACGGCCGCCGGCAGCCCGGCGCTGGCGGCAGCCGCAGTCAGGCGGGCGAGCAGGGCGCGATGGCCGAGATGAACGCCATCGAAATTGCCTATGGTGAGGACGGTGGCGCTGGGCGCTGTCTGTGAAAATCCGCGATAGACGAGCATCGGGCGCGAGTGGGAGCGGACAAAACGTGCGATTATAACCGGCCTGCTGCCGCGCCGGCTGGCGCCGGCGGCTTTTTCCTCGTCTGTCGCGGTGATGAACATCGGCAATTGCTACCATTGTGGCCAAGCCATTCCGGCGGGCGTCGACCTCGCCACGCGCATCGACGGAGCGCCGCGCGCGATGTGCTGTGCCGGTTGCCAGGCGGTGGCGAAGGCGATCGTCGACAACGGCCTCGGCGACTACTACCGCACCCGCGATGCGCTGCCCGACGCGCCGCGCGAGGCGATGCCGGCGATCGTCGACGGGCTGCAGCTCTACGACCATGCCGATTTCCAGAAGAGCTTCGTCCGCGTCCTGCCCGATGAGGCCGGCGGGAGCGAGCGCGAAGCCTCGCTGATCCTCGAAGGGATCACCTGTTCGGCGTGCATCTGGCTCAACGAGCAGCACCTGTCGCGGCTCGCCGGCGTGACCGCGGTGGAGATCAATTACGCCACGCGCCGCGCGCGCGTCCGCTGGGACGAGCGGCGGATCCGGCTGTCCGGGATCCTGGCGGCGATCGCGACCATCGGCTATCGCGCGTATCCCTACGATCCGGCGAAGAGCGAGGAACTCGCGCGCGACGAGCGGCGCCGCGCCCTGTGGCGGGTGTTCGTCGCCGGCTTCGGCATGATGCAGGTGATGATGTACGCCGTTCCGGTCTATCTGGCGGGCGATGGCGAGATGACGCCGGAGGTCGCGCAGCTGATGCGCTGGGCCAGCCTGACGCTGACGCTGCCGGTGGTGTTCTATTCGGCGGCGCCCTTCTTCACCAACGCCTGGCGCGACCTGCGACTGCGCCGTGCCGGCATGGACGTGCCGGTCGCGCTGGGCGTCGGCGCCGCCTTCCTGGCGAGCGTCTGGGCGACGCTGACGGCGAGCGGCGAGGTCTATTTCGATTCGGTGACGATGTTCGTCTTCTTCCTGCTGAGCGGGCGCTTCCTGGAAATGACTGCTCGCCAGCGGGCGGTCAGCACCACCGAGGCACTGGCCCGGCTGATGCCGGCGGTCGCCACCCGGTTGCCGGAATACCCGGCCAGACGGCAGCAGGAACAGGTCCTGGTCGCCAACCTGCAGCCCGGTGAGGTGGTGCTGGTGCGTGCCGGCGAGACGATCCCGGCCGACGGCAAGGTTCTGGAAGGCGAGAGCAGCGCCAACGAGTCGCTGCTGACCGGGGAGAGTGCGCCGGTCGACAAGCGTCCGGGATCGGCGGTGACCGGTGGCGCGCTCAATGTCGAGAGCCCGCTGCTGGTCGAGGTGACACGGGTGGGCGAGGCGACCCGGCTGTCGGCGATCATCCGCCTGATGGAGCGGGCAGCGACGGCGAAGCCGCGGATCGTCGAGCTGGCCGATCGCATCGCCAGCCATTTCATCATTGCATTGCTCGTCCTGGCCACGGCGGTGGCGCTGGTCTGGTGGTTCATCGATCCGCGCCAGGCGCTGTGGATCACCGTTTCGGTTCTCGTCGTCACCTGCCCCTGCGCGCTGTCGCTGGCGACGCCGGTGGCGCTGACCGTTGCCAGTGGCGCCATGGCGCGCGCCGGCCTGCTGGTCACCCGCAGCCATGCCGTCGAGACGCTGGCGCGGGCGAGCCACTTCGTCCTCGACAAGACCGGTACGCTGACCACCGGCGAGATGCGCGTGCTGCAAGTACTGCCTCTTGCGGAAGACACCGCCGAGTCGTGCCTGTGCCTGGCAGCGGCGCTCGAGCAGGCCTCGGAGCACCCGCTCGGCAGGGCGCTGCGCGAGGCTGCGGCCGGTCGTCCGTTGCCGGCCGTCGAGGCGCCGGGCAACGAGCCGGGTTGCGGCGTCACGGCGGTGCTTGATGGCCGCCGCCTGCGTCTCGGCCGGCCGGCGTATGTGCATTCGTTGCACGGCCGGCCGCTGCCGGAGTCGGCGAATGCCGTTCTGGACAGCGGCGACACGGTAATCGCCCTCGGCGACGAAGGCGGCTGGATCGCCCTCTTTCGCCTCGGCGACGACGTGCGGCCGGAAGCCGCCGCTTTGCTCGCCGACCTGCGTGCCGCCGGCCGGCGGGTCGTGCTGTTGACCGGCGACTGCGAGCCGGTTGCCCGGCGTGTCGCACGCGGTCTGGCGATCGACGAGGTGGTGGCGGATGCGTCGCCGCAGGCGAAGCATCAGCACGTGCACCGCCTGCAGGCCGCTGGCGCGGTCGTCGCGATGGTCGGCGACGGGGTGAACGACGCGCCTGTCCTGGCGCAGGCACAGGTCTCGGTGGCCATGGGCGGGGGTTCGGAGCTGGCTCGCACGCAGGCGGATCTGGTCCTGCTGTCGGAGAACCTCGACCACCTGCGTCGTGGCATCCGGGTGTCGCGCCGCGCGCTGCGCGTCATCCGGCAGAACCTCTGGTGGTCATTCGCCTACAATTTCGTCGTCCTGCCGCTGGCGATCGCCGGCTTCATCACGCCGTGGATGGCCGGCATCGGCATGTCCGGCAGCTCGTTGCTGGTGGTGGCGAATTCGTTGCGACTGCAGAAGACTGGTGGAAGCTGATCGACGATGGAAACCCTGTACCTGCTGATCCCGATTTCGGTCGTGCTCGTCTTCCTGATCGCGCTCGCCTTCTGGTGGTCGCTGCGCAGCGGTCAGTTCGACGACATGGAGGGGCCGGCCTACCGCATCCTGATGGATGACGACCGTTCCCCACCCGCGGCAGGCGCCGACGACAGGCGGCCAGGCCGGTCGCCTGCCGATCCACGCGACTCTTGATGCAGGTCAATGCGGCTTCTTGTCGGTCGGGGATAATTCGCCGGTCGCCGGCGTGGATGTTTCGGCATTCGCTGCCCGGGGCGTCCAGGGATGTTTCTCTGTTGGGGTTTCGGGTGCGTCTCGGCGCACCCATTTTTTTGCCCGCTGGCGCCGTCCGCTCGTGCGCGGAGGTTGATCTGTGTCAAATTTGACACCGTCAGGTTAGAATAGCATCCGTTTATTCAGTGCCCGGGACAAGGGCATTCAGGGCGGTGAAAACCGGTTTTCTTGATCAGGAACGAGGTGAGTCCATGTCGGAAACTCAGTCAACATACAATTACAAGGTGGTGCGGCAGTTTGCCGTGATGACGGTCATCTGGGGGATAGTCGGGATGCTGGTGGGGGTGATCATCGCCGCCCAACTGGTCTGGCCCGAACTCAACCTTGGTTTCCTGCACTTCGGCCGCCTGCGCCCGCTGCACACCAACGCGGTGATCTTCGCCTTCGGCGGCAGCGCGCTGTTCGCCACCTCGTACTACGTCGTCCAGCGGACCTGCCACACACGGCTCTTTTCCGACGGGCTGGCGGCGTTCACCTTCTGGGGCTGGCAGCTGATCATCGTGCTCGCCGCCGTGACGCTGCCACTGGGGATCACCTCGGGCAAGGAGTACGCCGAACTCGAGTGGCCGGTCGACATCCTGATCACGCTCGTCTGGGTGGCTTACGCGGTCGTCTTCTTCGGTACCCTCGCCAAGCGCAAGGTGAGTCACATCTATGTCGCGAACTGGTTCTACGGCGGCTTCATCCTTGCCGTGGCGCTGCTGCACGTGGTCAACAGCGCGGAGATTCCGGTGACGCTGACCAAGTCGTACTCGGCCTATGCCGGTGTCCAGGACGCGATGATCCAGTGGTGGTACGGGCACAACGCGGTCGGTTTCTTCCTCACCGCCGGCTTCCTCGGCATGATGTACTACTTCGTTCCAAAGCAGGCCGAGCGCCCCATCTACTCGTACCGCCTGTCGGTGGTGCACTTCTGGGCGCTGATCTTCACCTACATGTGGGCCGGGCCGCACCACCTGCACTACACGGCGCTGCCCGACTGGACGCAGTCGGTCGGCATGCTGTTCTCGCTGATCCTGCTGGCACCGTCGTGGGGCGGCATGATCAACGGGGTGATGACGCTTTCGGGCGCCTGGCACAAGCTGCGCGACGATCCGATCCTGAAGTTCCTGATCACCTCGCTGTCCTTCTACGGCATGTCGACCTTCGAGGGACCGATGATGTCGATCAAGACGGTCAATGCCCTGTCGCACTACACGGACTGGACCGTCGGCCACGTGCACTCGGGTGCGCTGGGCTGGGTGGCGATGATCTCGATCGGCTCGGTCTACTACCTGCTGCCGCGGCTGTTTGGCAAGAGCGAGATGTTCAGCGTCAGGCTGATCACGGTGCACTTCTGGGTGGCGACCATCGGCGTCGTGCTCTACATCGCGTCGATGTGGATCGCCGGCGTGATGCAGGGCCTCATGTGGCGCGCGGTCAATGCCGACGGCACGCTGACCTACAGCTTCGTCGAATCGGTCAAGGCCTCCTATCCCTTCTGGGCGATCCGGTTCCTCGGTGGCGTCCTGTTCCTGGTCGGCATGCTGGTGATGGCCTACAACATGTTCAAGACGATCGCAGGCGGGCGTACGGTCGACGACGCGCGCGTCCTGGTGCCTGCCGCCCACCACGCCTGACAAGGAAGAAGCAATGAAGATCACGCAAGATGCAGTTGAACGCAGTGTCCCGCTGATGATCGTGCTGACCCTGCTGGTGGTCAGCGTCGGCGGACTGGTGGAAATCGTTCCACAGTTCTTCCAGAAGTCGACCACCCAACCGGTGACCGGGCTCAAGCCCTACGATCCGGTCCGGCTCACGGGGCGCGACGTCTACATCCGCGAAGGCTGTTTTCTCTGCCATTCGCAGATGATCCGTCCGTTCCGTGCCGAGACCGAGCGCTACGGGCATTATTCGGTCGCCGGCGAGTTCGTCTATGACCACCCCTTCCAGTGGGGTTCGAAGCGAACCGGTCCCGACCTCGCCCGCGTCGGCGGACGTTACTCCGACGAGTGGCACCGGGTGCACCTGATCAATCCGCGGGATGTCGTTCCCGAGTCCAACATGCCTGCCTTCGCCTTCCTCGAGAAGGCGCCGGCCGACGCCAGCACCATCGAGGCGAAGATGCGCGCCCTCCGTCGGGTCGGCGTTCCCTATACCGACGAGGAGATCGCCGGTGCGAAGAAACAGCTTGAGGGCAAGAGCGAACTCGACGCCCTCATTGCCTACCTGCAGGGGATGGGCCTGGAACTGAAGAACGCCAGGTGAGCGCATGGACATCAACGACATTCGGTCTATCGTCACCGTCGTTTCCCTGCTGACCTTCCTCGGGATCGTCTGGTGGGCCTACGGCGTCAAGGGCAACAGGAAGCGCTTCGAAGAAGCAGCGATGCTGCCGTTCACCGATGAAGAAGCGGATCGGATCGAACTTGGCTTGGATCGCAACGGACAGAGGAAAGCATCATGAACGATTTTGTGAGTCAGTTTTGGAACTGGTACGTCATTCTGCTCGTACTGGGGAGCATCATCGCCTGTGCCGTGCTGCTTTGGGTGCAGAGCACACCACCACCGGCGAAGCTCGACACGACGGGCCACGTCTGGGACGAGAACCTCGAGGAGTACAATCACCCGCTGCCCAGATGGTGGATGTGGCTGTTCTACATCACGGTGTTCTTCGCCTTGGGCTACAGTGTGCTCTACCCGGCGCTGGGCAGCTTCCCCGGGGTTCTTGGCTGGTCGTCGAGTGGCCAGTGGGCCAAGGAGATGGCGAAATTCGACGAGCAGACCAAGCCGCTCTACGCCAAGTACCTGCAGACCGACCTCAAGGCGCTGGCGGCCGACAAGGTTGGCATGGAGACCGGCAAGCGCCTGTACCTGACCTATTGCGTCCAGTGTCATGGCGCCGATGCCAAGGGCTCGAAGGGTTTTCCGAACCTGACGGACAGTGACTGGCAGTGGGGTGGGGAGCCGGCGCAGATCGTCGAGACGATCGCCGTCGGTCGCAACGGCGTCATGCCGCCACACGCCCAACTCGGTGTCGAGACCATCAAGGACCTGGCCAATCATGTCCGTTCGCTGTCCGGTCTTCCCGCTGATTCGCTGCGTGCCGCAAAGGGTCAGGAGGCGTTCAACAGCGCCGGCTGTGCCGGTTGCCATGGTCCCGATGGCAAGGGGATGCAGGCGCTGGGCGCACCCAACCTGACCGACAAGGTCTGGCTCTACGGCAGTTCCGAGGCGACGATCATGGAGACCATCACCAAGGGCCGCAACAACCAGATGCCGGCCTGGAAGGAGTTCCTCGGCGACGAGAAGGTGCATCTGCTGGCAGCCTACGTCCTGAGCCTGGGCCCGACCACAGGCGGCAAGTAGATCGTGATGGCTGAAGAACGGAGCGCATCGCCGCTCCGTTCTTGTCTTTCCCGGCCAGGGCGCCGCAGGCTTCCCGGTGTCGGTCTTTCCGGCGCAACGCCTGCGCCCGGTTCTTTCCCGCCAGTTGTCCCCCGCGGTTGCCGATGCGACCGTGACTGATTCAGATCAAGTTCGCTCTCATGCCACAAGCTAATATTAGAGTTTGGTGCAATTCGGAAGAGGATCGGAGCTGAGATCATGGACCAGGCGGCGGGCAAGGCCAAGGCAATTCCCATCAACGTCGACGGGCTGTACGAGAAGCATCGCACGGTCTACGCACGCAGTACCACGGGGATCTTCAACAACTGGCGCTGGGCGATGGTCTGCTTCACGCAGGCGCTGTTCTACGGGCTCTGCTGGCTGGAATGGGGTGGCCGGCAGGCGGTTCTCTTCCACATCGAGGAGCGTCGCTTCTACATCTTCGGGATGGTCTTCTGGCCGCAGGACGTGATCTATTTGGCGATTCTGCTCGTCATTTCGGCCTACGGCCTGTTCCTTGTCACTGCTGTCGGTGGCCGCCTGTTCTGCGGTTACGCCTGCCCGCAGACGGTGTATACCGAGATTCTGATGTGGATCGAGCGCAGGATCGAAGGCGAGCGGCCGGCGCGGATGAAGCTCGACGCGCAGCCGATGAGTGCGCGCAAGTTTCGTCTCAAGTTCATCAAGCACGCTCTGTGGCTGCTGATCGCTTTATGGACCGGCATCACCTTCGTCGGTTACTTCACCCCGATCAGGGAACTGCTGCCGGCGATCGCCGCGTTTGCCCTCGGGCCGTGGGAGACCTTCTGGATCCTGTTCTACGCCGCTTTCCTCTACATGATGGCGGGCTTTCTGCGCGAGCAGGTGTGCAAGTACATGTGCCCGTATGCGCGTTTCCAGGGCGTGATGTTCGACCCCGACACGCTGATCATCAGCTATGACCCGGAGCGCGGGGAGCCGCGCGGCGCTCGCCGGAAGGGGGGCGCGGTGAAGTCGGCGGCGCTCGGCGACTGCGTGGACTGCAGCATCTGCGTGCAGGTCTGTCCGACCGGGATCGACATCCGGAATGGTCTGCAGCTCGAGTGCATCGCCTGTGCCGCGTGCATCGACGCCTGCGACCAGGTGATGGACAAGGTCGGCTCACCGCGCGGCCTGATCCGTTACTCGACAGAGAACGCCATGGCGCGGCACTATACGGTGCGGCAGATGGCGGCGCACCTGTTGCGGCCGCGAACGCTGCTCTACGCGAGCGTTCTGCTTGCGATCATCGTGGCGACCGTGTGGAGCCTGTCGCATCGTGTGCCGCTGAAGGTGGATGTCCTGCGTGACCGCTCGACCCTCTCGCGCGAGGCGGACGACGGACGCACCGAGAACGTCTTCAGCCTGCACATTTCGAATACCGACGAAGCCGACCACCGCTACGCGGTCGGTGTCAGCGGGCTCGAGGGAATCGAGATCGCCGGCGAGCGCAGCGTCGAGGTGCCGGCGGCGTCGTCGAAGACCCTCCTGCTGTCAGTGCGCGCCGAGCCGGGCGTCGGCAGGAAGGGCTCCAACGTCGTCTACTTCGAGATTCGTGCCGACGAGGATCCGGACATCGCCGTGCGCGAGAAGACGAGCTTCTTCCAGCCATGAGCAGGACGGCGAACTCGCCGGCAAAGGCGTGGTACCGAGAGCCCTGGCCATGGCTGCTGATGCTCGGGCCGCTGGTGGTCGTCATTGCCGGGGTGGCCACCGCCTATCTGGCGGTGGTCAGCAACGATGGGCTGGTCGTCGACGACTATTACAAGGAGGGGCTGGGGATCAACCAGCGCACCGCTCGCGATCAGCGCGCCGCCGATCTCGGGATCGGCGCGGAACTGGTGCTGGGCGGAAGCGGCGACCGCATACGGGTCTTGCTGCAGACCCGGGAAGGCGTCCGCATGCCGGAGTCGCTGATTCTGCGCATCGCCCACCCGACTCGTCCAGGTCTCGATCAAAAGTTGTCGCTGCGCGCGGAAGGCGGGGCTGTCTACGGTGGTGCTTTGCGACCGCTGCAGGGGCGCTGGCATGTCGTCCTCGAAGACGATGGGCAGGAGTGGCGTCTGCTTGGCGAGTGGGTCGTCGAGCCGGATGGGGTGTTGAGTTTGCGGGCTCGGCGTCCGCCGCAGTCCGTGACGCGGGGCAATTGAGAGAGGAGCTTGAGCATGGCTTGGGAACTGTTGTTGTCGACCGACTATGGTCTGTCCAGTTTGTTGGTCATCGTCTTCGTGATCGCCATGGCGGTCGGTTTTGCGCGCTTTTTCAGCGCGAGGATGCGCGAGGAAGAGGCGCAGGGCCGCAAGTAGGCGACGACGATCCAGCCGCCGCCGGCGTTTGCCGGCGACTGACCCAGGAGGCTTGGGCCGCCGGCCACGCGGGGTTGGCGCGAGCGGTCGCCGCAGGTCTGCCGGTGGCGCGGTCGCAGGCGGGATGTCGCCGGCCCCAGGTGGCGTCATGCCGGCGCTGCCGCCTGCCCCGGAGCAACGTCGGCCCAGCTGACGGCGGGGCGGGTGGAGGTCGGCGCCGTGGCGTGATCGACTCGAGGCCAGCTCTGCGCGTGGGCGCCAGGGACGATGGCTGAGGCGGCGCGCCGACGGATGCAGCTTGCGCTGTTGTCTTCGCTGCTGGCGCACGCGTGCTTGCTGGTACCCGTCTACCATTTGCCGGCACGGCCGCTCGCGCAGGCGGCCGTCCCCGTCGTCGCCAGGCTCGTCGAACGCCCACCTGCGCCGGCCGCGGCGCCCGCAGGGCGCGGCGCGGCATCGGGTCCTGCCGCGTCCAGCGGGCGGGCGGCACCTCAGCCTTGGCCAACGGCAGCCGTTGCCGCGCCTCGCCCCCCGGCACACCGACCGGCACCCCGGGAGCCGGCGGCTTCGTCGGCGGGCGTCTCCGGAGCGGAGAAGATCGGCCCGTCACGGCCATCAGCATCTGGATCGTTGTCGGACAGCGGAGTGGCAGCGGGCGAAGTGCCGGCGACAGACTCCCGGTTGGGCGGCGGGACGCCGGCCACGGCAGTCAGTGCGGATGACCTGCGGCAGTACCGGATCGACCTGGCGATCGCATCGCGTCGCTTCAAGGGCTATCCGGTGCTGGCGCGCGAGCGTGGCTGGGAGGGACGGGTCGAGGTCGCCATCAGCGTCAGCGCTTGGCAACCACGCCCGCAATTCTCGCTTGCTCGCTCGAGCGGTCATGCCCCGCTCGATCAGCAGGCGGTCGCGATCCTCGAACAGGCTGCGGCGGCCACGCTTCTGCCGGCGGGACTCAGGGGGCGGGATTTTCGCATCCTGCTGCCGGTCGAATTCACGCTCGACGATGCGCGCTAGGCCCCTCCTGGCGGCGCAGGATCGCGTCTTCGTGCAACCGGAACCTGCCCTTCCGGCGATCGGAAAAGTAGGCCTGCAGGCACAGGGTGACGCTCTGGAAGGCGAGTGATTGCCAAGGCAGTTCTTCTTCGCAAAAAAGCGCGGTTTCGAGCGTTTCGAGGCCGGCAGCGAAGCCGGTGTCGAGCAGGCGGGCGCGATAGAAGAGGTGCACCTGGTTGATGTGCGGCACATCGACGAGCGAAAAAAGCTGCTCGATCTCGACGCGCGCACAGGCTTCCTCGAGCGTTTCGCGAATCGCCGCCTGGGCCGTCGACTCGCCGTTCTCCATGAACCCGGCGGGCAGGGTCCACAGGCCGTAGCGTGGCTCGATCGAACGCCGGCACAGCAGGATGCGGTCCTGCCATTCGGCGATGCAGCCAACCACCAGTTTCGGATTCTGGTAATGAATGGTTCCGCATTGTCGGCAGACGTGTCGTGGCAGGCTGTCACCTGCCGGGATCGCCAGTTCGACCATGGCCCCACATTCACTGCAATGCTTCATCTTCTTGATGGCCTCGGGTGCGGGCTGCGCACGCCGCCAGTGTAAACGATTTGTCCGCGATGAGGCGTTGCCGGCACTCCTGGCGCTGTGCCGTGGGGAGCCATGGCCGAGTGCCCGGAAGGCAGTCGCCTGAGCCCAATATAAGGACCTTTGGCCGATGCCGATGCGGTGCAATGTGGCTACAATGCGCGACTGTGGTCGGGTTCGAGAAGCCGGACCGTGCGGACGCGCCAAGACAAGGGGGGGCGGATGTTTCTGATCGTTGGCTATGTGGTCATTCTGGCGGCGGCGCTGGGGACCTACGCGGTTCACGGCAGCTTGGCCGCACTCTGGGTGCCCCTTGAGTACGTGGCGATTGTCGGCCTGACGGTTGGCGGCTTCGTCGCTTCGAACGATATCAAGATCATCAAGACGACGATCGGCGCGCTGCCGAGCCTGTTCAAGGGTTCGAAGTATACCCGGGCGCTGTACATCGACCTGCTGGCGATGCTCTTCGAGATTCTGGCGAAGGTCCGCAAGGAGGGTTTGATGTCGATCGAGAACGATGTCGAGAATCCGAAGGAGAGCCCGATCTTCAGCAAGTATCCGGCGCTCGCCGGCGACCATCATGTGATCGAGTTCATCACCGATTACTTGCGGATGATGGTCGGCGGCAACCTGAACGCCATCGAGATCGAAAGCCTGATGGACATCGAGATCGAAACGCACCACCACGAGGTCGAGACGCCCGGCCATGTGGTCGCGAAGGTGGGTGATGCGGTGCCCGCCTTTGGTATCGTCGTCGCCGTGATGGGGGTGGTCAACGTCATGGGATCGGTGGGCGAGCCGCCGGCCGTGCTCGGCAAGATGATCGGCGGCGCGCTGGTCGGCACCTTTCTCGGCATCCTGATCGCCTACGGTTTCGTGGCGCCGGTGGCCAGCCTGCTCGAGCAGAAGGCACACGAGGGGTCGAAGATCTACCAGGTGATCAAGGTCGTCCTGCTGGCGTCGATGTCGGGTTATGCGCCGCAGGTGGCCGTCGAGTTTGGCAGGAAGGCACTGGCGACCGATGTCCGTCCGAGTTTCCGCGAGCTGGAAGAGGAGCTCAAGAACCGCAAGGGCAAGTAGGCGCGGGGGCGGCGACTGATTGGGGAGAATGAATGAGCGATGATCTGCGCCCGATAGTCGTCAAACGGGTCAAGAAGGTTGCCGGCGGCCATCATGGCGGTGCCTGGAAGATTGCCTACGCCGACTTCGTGACAGCGATGATGGCGTTTTTCCTGCTTATGTGGCTGCTCGGATCGACGGCCAGCGGCGATCTCAAGGGAATTGCAGACTACTTCCAGAACCCGCTGAAGATCGCCTCGCAGGGCGGGTCGGGAACGGGTGACAGCTCGAGCGTGCTCAAGGGCGGTGGCAAGGACTTGACGCGCTCGGCGGGCCAGGTCAAGGGGGGCGACATCGATGCCAAGAACAAGACGGTCAGCCTGAAGGAAACCAACGCCGAGCAGGCGCGCCGGGAGTTCGAAGAGCGCGAGAAGGTGCAACTCGGCGAACTGAAGCAGAGCATCGAGAAGCTGATCGAGAGCAATCCCGCGCTCAGACAGTTCAAGAACCAGTTGCTGGTGGACGTGACCAGCGAGGGGCTGCGCATCCAGATCGTAGACGAGCAGAACCGGCCGATGTTCGACACCAGCAGCGCCGAACTGAAGCCTCATACCCGGGTGATCCTGCGTGAGATCGGCAAAGCGCTGAACGCGGTGCCGAACAAGCTGAGCCTTTCCGGCCATACCGACGCCGCCCAGTTCGGCGGTGGCGACAAGGGCTTCTCGAATTGGGAGCTGTCGGCAAACCGGGCGAACGCATCGCGACGCGAACTGATCTCCGGCGGCATGGATGAGCACAAGGTCCTGCGCGTCGTCGGTCTGGCTTCGACGGTCCTCTTCGATCGCAACGATCCCCTGAGTTCGATCAATCGCCGCATCAGCATCGTCGTCCTGAACCGCAGGGCGGAGGAGGCGTTGTTGCAGGAGGACGGCAAGGTGGACGCGGTCGAAGTTGGCGCGCAGGGACTTGATCCGAATGCTGTCAGCGCGCCGGCAGCGCCCGCGAAATGAGTCTCGCCGGCAGACCGAAACAGTTCAGCAGCGGCGAGGGGATGGCGAGGGAGATCGCTGTCGATACCCGGCGCGATCGCCCGGGGCTTCCGAGACGACCCGCCGCGGCAGGCCCGAGCCTCCCGTTCGTCCCGTGCAGTCGGCTCAGCCCTGCGGTACGGTCTCGCTGAACGCCGGGCGCAGCATCAGCTTTTCGTAGAGGCGTGCGAGATTCGGGTGCTTGCCACGCCAGTCGATCTCCGGAAAGCGGAAGACGAGGTAGCCGAGCGCACAGCCGCTGGCGACGTCGGCAAGCGAGAAGTGGGTGCCCATGCACCAGTTGGCGTCGGCAAGTTCGCTCGCCATGTATTCCAGACTGGTGATGATCTTGAGCTGCTGACGAGTGATCCACTCCGGGCTTTGCTGCACGGCCGGCCGCTTCCTCTCGAGGAACACCAGCGCCGCAGCGTCACAGATTCCGTCGGCGAGTGCCTCCCAGCGCCTCACTTCGGAACGTTCGCGGTTTGGCGCGGGCATCAACTTGTTGTTGGGCGCGACGTTGTCGAGGTATTCGACGATGACTCGCGAATCGAACAGGACGGTGTTGTCGTCGAGGACGAGGACCGGGATCTTGCCCAGCGGATTGGCGTGGCTCACCTGGTTCTCGGGCAGCCATGGCGAGTCGATCTCGAATTCGTAGTCGATCTTCTTCTCGGCCAGGACGACCCGCGTCTTGCGGACGTACGGACTGGTCAGTGATCCGATGAGCTTCATCTGTTTCCCAATGTCAAAAAACTGCGCACGATTATAGCATCGGGCCCGCATCCCGGTTACGGCTACACCTCAGGGACGGGTAGAATACTCGGGTGTCCCGTCGACCGTTCAAGGATTGTCCTGCATGTTGCCTTCACCACTCACATCGCTCTCTCCGCTCGATGGCCGCTACGCCGGAAAGGTGGATGCGCTGCGCCCGCAGTTTTCCGAGTGCGGCCTGATCAGGCGCCGCCTGCAGGTCGAAGTGGCATGGCTGCAGGCGCTCGCTGCCGATCCGCAACTGGACGAGGTGCCGCCCTTCTCGGCCGCCACGCGGTGTCAGCTCGATGCCCTGGTGGCCGACTTTGGTCCGGCCGAGGCGGCTGAGGTGAAAGAAATCGAGGCGGTCACCAACCACGATGTCAAGGCGCTCGAGTACTGGCTCCGGAAGAGGCTGGCGGACAACGTCGAGGTCATGCGCGTCGCCGGATTCATCCATTTCGCCTGCACCTCGGAGGACATCAACAACCTGGCACATGCGTTGATGCTGCAGGGGGCGCGCGGCGAGACGATGTTGCCGACGCTGGACCGGATCGTCGAGCGTCTGCGCGAACTGGCACACGAGTTTGCCGATCTGCCGATGATGTCGCGCACGCATGGTCAGCCGGCCACGCCGACGACGCTGGGCAAGGAAATGGCGAACGTCGCCTTCCGGCTGCGGCGCGCGCGCTCGGCGATCGCCGGTGTCCGCCTGCTGGGCAAGATCAACGGTGCCGTTGGCAACTACAACGCGCATCTGGCCGCATACCCGGACCATGACTGGGAGGGCTTCGCGCGTCGCTTCGTCGAGTCGCTCGGGCTGGAGTTCAATCCCTACACAATCCAGATCGAGCCGCATGACTCGATGGCGGAGCTGTTCGATGCCTTCGCACGTGCGAACCTGATCCTGATCGATGTCAACCGCGACATCTGGGGCTATATCTCGCTCGGATTCTTCCGGCAGAAGCTCAAGGCCGGGGAGATCGGTTCGTCGACGATGCCGCACAAGGTGAATCCGATCGACTTCGAGAACTCGGAGGGCAACCTCGGCCTGGCGAATGCGCTCTTGCGCCATCTCGCCGACAAATTGCCAATCTCGCGCTGGCAACGCGATCTCAGTGATTCAACGGTGCTGCGCAACATGGGGGTTGCGCTCGGTTACACACTGCTCGCCTACGACTCGCTGCTGCGCGGCCTCGGCAAGCTGGAAGCCGACGCCGGGCGCCTGCACGCCGATCTCGATGCGAACTGGGAGCTGTTGGCCGAACCGGTGCAGACCGTCATGCGCCGGCATGGCGTCGCCAACCCCTACGAAAGACTCAAGGAGCTGACGCGTGGCAAGCGCGTTTCGCCGGCAGAGATGCGCGCCTTCGTCGAATCGCTCGGGCTGCCCGAGGCAGCCACGGCTGAACTGATGCGCATGACCCCCGCGACCTACACCGGCATGGCGGCCGAGTTGGCGAGGAGAATCTGATGGGTGCCAAACAGCATTCGCCCGCCGGCATCAGTCCGGATGGCGAGGCGGTGCCGGGAATGGTCGCCTGCCCGAGTTGCGAGCGACTGGTGCCGGCAGGCTCGGCCTATTGCCCACATTGCTGCGGTGAGGATGGGCGCCGCGGCGCGCTGGTGCGTGGTGGCATGCTCGGCTGGATCTTTGGTTTCCTGACCGGCGGGCTGGCCAGCGCCGCTTGGTCATCCTTCGTCGGGCCGGAACAGACGACGTGGACGCCGGTGCTGCTGACGACTTTCGGTTGTGCGGCAGCGGGGATCGTCATCGGCATGGCCGTGAACTGGCGACGCTGAGCCGTGTCGGTCTTTGCCGGGAATCTGCGCAAGCTGCCGGGGATATCGCACCTGCAGGCGATCCGCCTGCTGGATGCGACGGGCGACATCGTCGACAGCATCGAGAACCGTGCCGGAAGCCAGGGCGCGCTCGCGATCTACAATCACCTCGCGCAGACCTATGGCGCGATCACGCCCGAGGCGGCGGCGAAGGGTCTCGAACTGTTTGCCGAACACGTCGATGAGGCGCGCGCCAACCCCGGCCGGCATCCCAACATCGACCGCCTGCTGCTGCTCGTCAGCGAGCAGCGGACCTTGCGCACGAAGCACGTCTTTGCGCTATGAACCACTACCTCAACCACAACGGAGAAAAGCCATGAAGAAAGTCGTCGCAGCACTCTTGCTGACCACCTGCGCCGGGGCCGTTTACGCCCAGCAGGCCCTGAAGCCGGAGGAGATGATCAAGTATCGCAAGGCCGGTTACAGCTTCATGGCGTGGAACATGGGCAAGATCAAGGCCAATCTCGAAGGTACCTACAACAAGGAGCAGGTGATCGCCGCCGCCAACGTCGTCGCAGCGACCGCCAATTCCGGCATGGGCGCCTTGTTTGGTGCGGGTACCGACAAGGACGTCGGCGGCGAGAAGACGCGTGTCAAGCCGGAGTTCTTCAAGGAACAGGACAAGGTCAAGGAACTGGCGATGGCCTACATCAAGGAAGCCAACGAGTTGCAGAAGGTGGCTGCCACGGGCGACGCGGCGGCGGTGAAGGTACAGTTCGGCAAGACTGGCGAAAGCTGCAAGGCCTGCCACGACAAGTTCCGCAAGGACTGACTGCGGCGGCACACGTCGCTGCCGGACCGCGTGCGGCAGGCAGCGACGCCGCTGCGCTGCCGATTGCCGGCTCTACCAGGCGGGAGCGGATACCGGCGCGGCCGCCGGCGGGGGTACCCACTCGCCGCTGCCCGCATAGACGGCCGCGACGGCAAACACCAGCGCGACGATGAACGCCAGCGGCCCGCCTCCGGTGGCGGGCGGGCCGTCCTCCGGAGCGACCTCCTTCCAGCCGGTCAGCATCGGCCTGACCAGGTTCTCCTTCTTGGCGTGCGCGTAGAAGCCGATTGCCGCCAGGTGCAGCAGAACCAGCAGCACGAGCAGGTTGACCGAAAGCTTGTGCCAGCCGGTCAGACGCTCGCTGAACTCGCTGCTGACCAGTGCGTACAGGGGCCCGCGGAAGGCAATGTCGTCATTGGCGAAGAGGCCGCTGGAGACTTGGAAGGCGAGCAACCCAAGCAGCCCGAAGACCGAGAGCGCGCCAAGCGGGTTGTGGCCGAGTCCGCGCCACTGGCCACGCAGGTAGGCGAGGATGGCGTTGGGCGTCGGCAGGAAGGAGAGGAAGCGGGCGTAGGTCGAGCCGATCAGTCCCCACAGCAGGCGAAAGCTCAGCAGACCGAGGATGGCGAGACCGAAGCGGCCGTGCCAGACCATCGCATTGCCGCCGATCTTGCCGCTGACGAAGGATGCGACGACGAGCAGCACGAGAGCCCAATGGAAGACCCGTGTCGGCAAATCCCAGACGCGGATGCGCTGCGTGTCGCTCATCTCCTGACCTCCGTCCTTGCGCGCAGTCGTGGCGGCGTTGCCGGTCAGACGACCGCGCCTTCCTCGTTGGCGCCTTCGATCTGCCGCTTCGCCTTGACGAACTGCTCGCGCGACACGCCCAGCCACATCACCAGCGGGCTGGCGACGAGTACCGACGAGTAGATGCCGAAGCAGATGCCGATGGTCAGCGCCAACGAGAAATAGTACAGCGTCTCGCCACCGAAGATGAGCATCGACAGGACCATCATCTGCGTCGAACCATGCGTGATGATGGTGCGCGAAATCGTGCTGGTGATCGCGTGGTCGAGCACCTGCGGTGTCGTCAGGCCACGCGTCTTCTTGAAGGTCTCGCGCACGCGGTCGAAGACGACCACCGATTCATTGACGGAATAGCCGAGGACGGCCAGCACGGCGGCCAGGACCGAGAGCGAGAACTCCCACTGGAAGAAGGCGAAGAAGCCGAGAATGATCACCACGTCATGGAGGTTGGCGATGATCGCCGAGACCGAGAAACGCCACTCGAAGCGGAAAGCCAGATAGACCACGATGCCGACGACCACCAGCAGCAGTGCCAGCGCGCCATTCTCGGCCAGTTCCCTGCCGACCTGCGGGCCAACGAACTCGACCCTTTGCAGCTTGGCACCCGGTGCTTCGGCAGTCAGTGCCTGCATCACCGACTCGCCGATCCGGGTGGTGTTCTGCTCCGCCTTGAGTGGCAGGCGTATCAGCACATCGCGGCTGGAGCCGAAGTTCTGCACCGAGAAGTCGGTGAAGCCGGCTTTGCCGAGCCCCTCGCGGACTTTTTCAAGATCGGCCGCCTGCGCGTAGTTGATCTCGATCAGCGTGCCGCCGGTGAACTCGACCGAAAGGTGCAGGCCACGACTGACGAGGAAGACGACAGACAGCAGAAATGTGAGCAGCGAGATGACGTTGAACGTCACCGCGTGGCGCATGAACGGGATGTCTTTTCTGATGCGGAAGAATTCCATCGTTCCGTTTCCTATCTGGCGGTCGCGGCGCCGGTATCGGTCGGCTTCCAGACCTGGCCGATGGCCAGCGACTCGAGCTTGCGGCGACGGCCGTAGATCAGGTTGATCATCGCGCGCGAGACGACGACGGCGGAGAACAGCGAGGTCAGAATGCCGAGACAGTGCACCACGGCAAAACCTCGCACCGGTCCCGAGCCGAAGATCAACAGCGCGATGCCGGCGATCAGGGTGGTGATGTTCGAGTCGAGGATGGTACCGAAGGCGCGCTCGTAGCCGGTATGGATCGCCGCCTGAGGACTCGATCCATTGCGCAGTTCCTCGCGGATGCGCTCGTTGATCAGCACGTTGGCGTCGATCGCCATGCCCAGCGTCAGCGCGATGGCGGCGATTCCCGGCAGCGTCAGGGTCGCCTGCAGCAACGAGAGCAGGGCAACGAGAAAGAGCAGGTTGGCCGCCAGGGCGACGACCGATACCACTCCGAAGAGTTGGTAGTAGGCGATCATGAAGACGGCAATCGCTGCGAAGCCCCACATCGTCGAATGGAATCCCTTGCGGATGTTCTCGGCGCCGAGGCTGGGGCCAATGGTCCGTTCCTCGATGATCTCCATCGGCGCGGCGAGCGAGCCGGCGCGCAACAGCAACGCCGTGTCGTTGGCCTCGACGGTACTCATGCGGCCCGATATCTGCACGCGCCCGCCGGCGATCTCGGCCCGGATGACTGGCGCCGTGATCACTTCGCCCTTGCCTTTTTCGATCAGCACGATCGCCATTCGCTTGCCGACGTTGTCGCGCGTGACGTCCTTGAAGATACGCGCGCCGGCGGAATCGAGCGTCAGGTGTACCGCCGGTTCCGATGTCTGGTTGTCGAAACCGGGCTGCGCGTCGGTCAGCCGGTCACCGGTGAGCACCACTTGCTTCTTCACCAGCAGCGGCATGCCGCCACGTTCGACGTAGAACTCGGTGCCAAAGGGTACTTGCCCGGCGAGGGCGGCTTCTATCGCCCCTGGGGTTTCTTCGACCATGCGGATTTCCAGCGTTGCCGTCCGGCCGAGGATGTCCTTGGCCTTGGCGGTATCCTGGACGCCCGGCAACTGGACGACGATCCGGTCTACCCCTTGCTGCGCGATCACCGGCTCGGCGACGCCGAGTTCGTTGATCCGGTTGTGCAGCGTCGTCATGTTCTGCTTGATCGCGAATTCCTGGATTCGTTTGATTGCCTCCGGCCTGAGCGTGCCAACGAGCCGCAGATCGTCGCCGTCCCCCTGGTCGGCAAGGAGCAATTCCGACTGGTTGTCCTCGAGTACGATGCGCGCCTTGTTGCGCGTCTCGCCGTCGCGGAAGCGGATCACCATGCGCTCGCCCTCGCGGCTGATGCCGGCATGGCGGATGTTCCTGTCGCGCAGCAGGCTGCGCAGGTCGCCGCCCAGGGCGTCGAGCCGCTTGGTCACGGCGCCCTTCATGTCCACCTGCAGGAGGAAGTGAACCCCGCCGCGCAGGTCGAGACCGAGGTACATCGGCAGTGCGTGCAGGCTGGTCAGCCAGCGCGGCGAACTCGACAGCAGGTTGAGCGCGACGACGTACTGCGGGTCACCCGGGTCCGGATTGAATTGCTTCTCGAGCACATCCTTCGCCTGCAACTGCTGGTCGGTCGTTGCCAGCCGGACCTTGACGCCGTTGCTGTCGAGGAAGATGCCGCTGTCGGCGATGGCGGCAGACTGCAAAGCATTGGCGACACGCTCGCGGGTCCGTTCATCGATCTTGATCGTCGCCTTGGCGCTGGAGACCTGCACGGCCGGTGACTCGCCGAAGAGGTTGGGCAGCGTGTAAATCAGGCCGAAGACCAGTGCGAGGCCGACGATGACGTATTTCCAGGGCGGATAACGATTCATGGATGCTTGCCGTCAGTGGTGTGCGCGAGTTGCCCTTGGGCTGGGCAACGAGCGAGCTGGTCAGAGGGCTTTCAGCGAGCCTTTGGGCAGCACCAGCTGCACGGCCGGCTTCTGCACCTGAATCTCGATGCCCTCGGCGACTTCGAGACTGATGAACTGCTCGCCGACCTTGGTGATGCGGCCGGCGATGCCGCCGCCGGTGACGACTTCGTCGCCCCTGGCGAGCGCCTCGACCATCGCCTTGTGTTCCTTGGCGCGTTTCATCTGTGGCCGGATCATCAGGAAGTAGAGGACGACGAACATCAGGATGATCGGCAGCAGTTGCATGAAGCCGCCGGTCGGGTCGGAAGAAGCTGCCTGTTGGGCGTGGGCGGTGCTGATCAGCACATCATTCTCCTGAGAAAACATTGGCGTTGAAATCGAGCCGGCGATTGTACCACTAGCCTTCGCCGTGCTGGGAACGCGCCAGGTGGAAAGACGCCACCGTCGCCGGCAGCGTGCCGGAGCCGATCGCCTGGCGCAGGTCGCGCATCAGATCCTGGTAGTAGTGGAGGTTGTGCAGCGTCGCGAGTTGCGCGCCCAGGATCTCGCCCGTGCGGTTGAGGTGATGCAGATAGGCGCGCGAGAAATTCTGGCAGGTGTAGCAGGAGCAGCTCGCGTCGAGGGGTCGCCGGTCGCTGCGGTGGCGGGCGTTGCGGATGCGGATGTCGCCGTGGCGGGTGAACAGATGGCCGTTGCGCGCGTTCCGCGTCGGCAGGACGCAGTCGAACATGTCGATGCCGGCGGCGACGGCGCCGACCAGGTCCTCCGGCGTGCCGACGCCCATCAGATAGCGCGGCCTCTGCGGCGGCAGCCGCGGCGCCGTATGCGCCAGGATGCGCTGCATTTCGTCCTTCGGTTCGCCGACCGAGAGACCGCCGATGGCGAAACCGTCGAAGCCGATGTCGAGCAGCCCGGCGAGCGACTCGTCGCGCAGCTCCTCATGCATGCCGCCCTGTACGATGCCGAACAGGGCGTTGCCGTTCTCCAGGCGGTCATGCGCCGCGCGCGAGCGGCGGGCCCAGCGCAGCGACAGGTGCAGCGAAGCCGCCGCCTCGGCGTGGCTGACAGGGTAGGGGGTGCATTCGTCGAGGATCATGGCGATGTCCGAGTCGAGAACCTGCTGGATGCGCATCGACTCCTCGGGTGTCAGGAAGAGGCGGTCGCCGTTGACTGGCGACTGGAAGCGGACGCCTTCCTCGCTGATGCGGCGCAGGGCGCCGAGCGAGAACACCTGGAAGCCGCCGGAGTCGGTGAGGATCGGCCGCTCCCAGGACATGAAGCGGTGCAGCCCGGAATGTGCCGCGATTACCTCGAGGCCCGGGCGCAGCCAGAGGTGGAAGGTGTTGCCGAGACAGATCTGGCTGCCGGTGGCGAGCAGCTCACGCGGGCTCATCGCCTTCACCGCGCCATAGGTGCCGACGGGCATGAAAGCGGGCGTGTCGACCGTGCCATGGCGGAGGTGCAGCAGACCGCGACGGGCTGCGCCATCGCTGGCGAGGAGCTCGAATTTCATCGCTGTTCGGCTCGATCGGAGCAGGACTGCCGGCCATCAGCGTGGCGGCAGAAAGGAAACGCCCGGCCGGCGGTCGCCGGGCCCGGGCGGAAAGGACCTGCCGACCGGTACACCGGCCAGCAGGGCAGGCAGTGCCGCCTCAGGCGGGATTGTCGATCGCTGCCTGGGCGGCTGCCAGACGGGCGATCGGCACGCGGAACGGCGAGCAACTGACGTAGTCGAGGCCGACGCGATGGAAGAAATCGACCGAAGCCGGATCGCCACCGTGCTCGCCACAGACGCCGAGCTTGATGCCCGGGCGCACCGAACGGCCTTTCTCGACCGCCATCCGCACCAGCAGGCCGACGCCCTTCTGGTCTATCGACTGGAACGGATCATGCTCGTACATGCCGTCCTTGAGGTAGCTCGGCAGGAACTTGCCGGCGTCGTCGCGCGAGAAGCCCATGGTCATCTGCGTCAGGTCGTTGGTACCGAAGGAGAAGAACTCCGCCTGCTGGCCGATGCTGTCGGCGATCAGGGCGGCGCGTGGCGTTTCGATCATGGTGCCGAGCAGGTAGTCGAGCTTCTCGCCACGCTCCGCGAAGACCGCCGCCGCCGTCGCCCGGATCACCTTCGCCTGGGCGTTGAATTCACGCACCGTACCGACCAGCGGGATCATGATCTCGGCCTTGACCTCGATTCCCTTGGCCTTCATGTTGAGGCCGGCCTCGAGGATGGCGCGCGTCTGCATCTCGGTGATTTCCGGGTAGGTGATGCCAAGACGACAGCCGCGGTGACCCATCATCGGGTTGAACTCATGCAGATCATCGACGCGCATCTTGATCACCGGCAGCGGCAGGTTCATCTCGTGCGCCATCACGCGCTGGTTCTCTTCGTCGTGCGGAACGAACTCGTGCAACGGCGGATCGAGCAGGCGGATGGTGACCGCGAGACCGTTCATCTCGCGAAACAGGCCCTCGAAGTCGCCGCGCTGCATCGGCAGCAGCTTCGCCAGCGCCTTGCGGCGACCGGTTTCGTCGTCGGCCAGGATCATCTCGCGTACTGCCTTGATGCGGTCGCCCTCGAAGAACATGTGCTCGGTGCGGCACAGGCCGATGCCCTTGGCACCGAAGTTGCGCGCCACCTTGGCGTCTTCCGGCGTATCGGCATTGGCACGCACGCCAAGCCGCCGATGCCGGTCGGCCAGCTCCATCAGGGCGCCGAAGTCGCCGGTCAGCTCGGCTTCCTTGGTCGGCACCTGGCCGAGGAAGACGTCTCCCGTCGAACCATCGAGCGAGAGCCACTCGCCTTCCTTCCAGGTCTCGCCTCCGACCGACATGGTGCGTGCGTGGTAGTCGACGTGCACCGCGCCGGCGCCGGAAACGCAGCACTTGCCCATGCCGCGCGCGACGACCGCGGCGTGCGAGGTCATGCCACCGCGGGCGGTGAGGATGCCCTTGGCAACGCTCATGCCGCGCAGGTCTTCGGGTGAGGTTTCCTGGCGTACGAGGATGACGGTCCTGCCCTTGCGCACCCAATCTTCGGCCTCGTCGGCGAAGAAGACGATCTGTCCGGTCGCCGCACCGGGCGAAGCCGGCAGGCCATGCGCGATGACCCGCGCCTTGCGGATCGCCACCGGGTCGAACACCGGGTGCAGCAGTTCGTTCAGTCGCTCGGGGTTGACGCGCCGCAGCGCTTCCTTCTCGTCGATGATCCCCTGCCGCAGCATTTCCATCGCGATGCGCACCATCGCCGCGCCGGTGCGCTTGCCGTTGCGCGTCTGCAGCATCCACAGGCGGCCTTCCTGGATGGTGAACTCGACGTCCTGCATGTCGGCATAGTGCCGTTCGAGTTTGGTCTCGGCCTGCAGCAGCTGCTGGTAGATCTCCGGCATCAGTTCCTCGAGCGAAGGGAAGCGCGTGCGGCGCTCGTCTTCGTTGACCATCGCCAGTTGCGCCCAGCGGCGCGAGCCCTCGAGGGTCACCTGCTGTGGCGTCCGGATGCCCGCGACGACGTCCTCGCCCTGGGCGTTGATCAGGAACTCGCCGTTGAACAGGTCCTCGCCGGTACTCGCGTCGCGCGTGAAGGCGACGCCGGTGCCGCTGTTCTCGCCGAGGTTGCCGAAGACCATCGCCTGCACGTTGACCGCCGTTCCCCAGCTCTCCGGGATGTCGTTCAGTTCGCGGTAGACCTTCGCGCGGTCGTTGTTCCAGCTCTGGAAGACCGCCATCACCGATCCCCAGAGCTGTTCCCAGGGGTCGCTCGGGAACTCGCGGCCAACGCGCGCGCGAATCAAGCCCTTGAAGCGTGTCACGAGTTCCTTGAGATCGGCGGTGTCGAGTTCGGTATCGAGCTGGACCCCCTTCTTCTCCTTGACCATGTCGATAACGACCTCGAACGGATCGTGATCCTCCTTCGACACCGGCTTGAGGCCCATGACGACGTCACCGTACATCTGGATGAAGCGGCGATAGGAGTCCCAGGCAAAGCGCTCGTTGTTCGCTTTGCGCGCCAGTCCTTCGACGGCCTCGTCGTTGAGCCCGAGGTTGAGGATGGTGTCCATCATTCCCGGCATCGAGGCGCGCGAGCCCGAACGTACCGAAAGCAGCAGCGGGTCGGAGGAATCACCGAACTTCTTGCCCATCTCCTGTTCGACATAGGCAACACCGGCGCGCACTTCGGCATCGATCAGCTTCAGGACCGCGTCCTGACCCTGCTCAGTGTAGACCGTGCACACCTCGGTGCTGATCGTAAACCCGGGCGGGACGGCGATTCCGAGCCGGCACATCTCGGCCAGGTTGGCGCCCTTGCCGCCGAGCAGGTTCTTCATCTTGGCGTCGCCGTCGGTTCGCGCGGAACCGAATACGTATACGTTCTTGCTTGCAGTTGACATAAACACCCCGTTAGTGAGGAAAGAAGGAAAGGGCACTTCGAACGGCACGTTCGCAGTGCCCCGAGAATCGGTGATCCGGACGCCTGCGCCGGATCACGGTGTGGCTGTGCCGCTGCTGATCAGGGGCGCCAGAGCCCGGGAAAGGCGGACGATACTATATCTCCTCCGCCTCCATCTTGATTGCGCCGCAGGGGCATTCGGCAACGCACATGCCGCAGCCCTTGCAGTAGTCGTAATTGAACTCGAAGCGCTTGCCGGGGCCGAGCTTGATCACGGCGTTGTCGGGGCAGACGCCATAGCAGTTGTCGCATTCGAAGCAGTTGCCACAGGACAGGCAGCGCCGCGCCTCGAAGAGGGCATTGCTCTCGTCCAGTCCGCCCTGCACCTCTTCGAAGGTGGACTGGCGGCGAATGATGTCGAGCATCGGCCGCACCGTCTTCGGTGCGTCGGCGTAGTACCAGGTATTGAGGTTGTCGAAGGTCGCCACCTCCTTCTTCGGTGGTGCCACATACTCTTCGCCGCGCAGCCAGGCATCGATGTTCCTCGCCGCTTTCTTGCCGTGACCGATGGCAACCGTGACGTTGCGCTCGGCCGGCACCATGTCGCCGCCGGCGAAGATTCCGGCGTGACCGGTCATCATGTTGGCGTTGACCTGCACCACCCCGTCGCTGACCTCGAGTCCGGGCACCCCTTCGAGCAGGCCGAGATCGACATCCTGACCCAGAGCCAGCACCAGCGAGTCAGCCTCGATCGTCTCGTACTCGCCCGTCGGCTGCGGGAAGCCCTTGCTGTCGAGCGCCATCTTCTCGATCGTCAAAGAGGATTCGTGCGCCTGCTTGATCGTCGACAGCCACTTGACCATGATTCCTTCCTGCAGCGCCTCTTCGACTTCGAAGTCGTGTGCCGGCATCTTCTCGCGCGTGCGGCGATAGACGATCAGCGGCTCGGCGCCCATGCGCTTGGCGGTACGGGCGACGTCGATGGCCGTGTTGCCGCCGCCATAGACGACGACGCGGCGACCGAGCAGTGGCTTGTCCTCGCCCTCCATGCTGCGCAGCAGCGAGATGGCATCGATGATCTTCGCCGCGTCACCGGCGGGAATCATTGCCCGTTTGCCGATGTGTGCGCCGACCGCGAGGAAGGCGGCGTCGAAACCGCCGTCCTGCATCGTCGCGAGGATGTTCTCGACCTTGCTGCCAAGCTTCACCGTGACCCCGAGGTCAACGACCCGCTGCATCTCGGCTTCCAGAACGTCGCGCGGCAAGCGGTACTTGGGAATGCCGAAGCGCATCATGCCGCCGAGCAGCGGCCCCGCTTCCTGTACCGTCACCCGGTGGCCGAGGCGGCGCAGGTGGTAGGCGGCCGACATGCCCGAGGGGCCGGCGCCGACGATCAAGACGTGCTTGCCCGACTCACTGGCCGGCGGCGTCAGTTTCCAGCCGCGCTTCAGCGCCTCGTCGCCGAGGAAGCGCTCGACCGAATTGATCCCCACCGGCGCATCGAGCTGGCCGCGGTTGCAGGCGCCCTCGCAGGTGTGATAACAGACCCGCCCCATGATCGCCGGGAAAGGGTTGTCCTTCGTCAGGTGCCGCCAGGCGCTTTCATAGTCGCCCGATTCGGCGTGGAACAGCCAGCCCTGGATGTCCTCGCCGGCTGGGCACTGCTTGTTGCACGGTGGCAGCCGGTCGAGATAGACCGGCCGCGAGGTGCGCCAGGAGCCGGTGCGGTTGGCCAGCGATGAGCCGGGATCCAGCGTGATCGCAAAGGGTTTGTCCATCAGTTCGCCTCCTGGTCGAGCAGTCCGTACTTGCGAATGTTCTTGTCTGCCGCTGCCTGCAGGCGAGCGATCGTTTCCACCGCGGGTTTCTTGCCGAAGAGGTGCGCATAGCGCTTCTGCAACTTCAGATACTCCTCGACGGGCTGGGGCCGGCGGATCTTGAGAACGCCGGTGACCTCGCCATTTTCGGCCTCGAACACCGGGAAGATGCCGGTTTCCTTCGCCAGTCGCGCCAGCTTGATGGTGTCCTGCGACGCCGCGCCCCAGCCGAGAGGGCAGGGTACGAGAATGTGGATGTAGCGGGCACCACGCAGGCCCATCGCCTTGGTGACCTTGTACTCGAGATCGCGCAGGTCGGCGACGGTCGCCGTTGCGACGTAGGGGATCTCGTGTGCCATGGCGATCGCCGGTACGAACTTGCCCTGGCCGAAGTTGTTGCCCGGCTCCGGTCCGACCGGCATGGTGGTCGCCGTACGCGCCGCCGGTGGCGTCGCCGAACTGCGCTGGACGCCGGTGTTCATGTAGCCGCCGTTGTCGTAACAGATGTAGAGCACGTCGTCGTTGCGCTCGAACATCCCGGAAAGACAGCCGAAACCGATGTCGGTCGTGCCGCCGTCACCCCCCTGGGCGACGACGCGGACGTCATCCATCTGGCCCTTCTGCCGCTTGACCTTGATCGCCGCGGCGATGCCGGTACCGATTGCCGCCGTGTTGCCGAACAGCGAGTGAACCCACGGGATTTGCCAGGATGTTTCCGGGTAAGGGGTCGAGAAGACCTCGAGGCAGCCGGTGGCGTTGGCGGCGATCAGGCGCCCGCGGGCGGCGTTCATCGCCGCGTCGATGGCGTACCGGGCGCCGAGCGCCTCGCCGCAGCCCTGGCAGGCGCGGTGTCCCGAGTTCAGTGAGTTGGTCCGTTCGACGTTGGCCTGCACGCTGCGCTCTTCGGCGGAGAGCAGGCGGTTGCCGACGGTGAAGGTGCCGGTCTGGTAGAAATGAACGGGTTGGAAGCTCATGGTCGTTCTCCTCAGCCAATGCGGGCGGCAACGACGCCGATGTCGCGCAGCATGCTCTCGGCTGCCGGACCCGAACGGCGCTTGGTGCGCTCGCGTTCGAGCTGCTTGTTGACGACGTTCCAGTCGAGATCGAGGAACGTGAGGTGGCCGAGTTCGCCATTGATCGCCTTGCTGAACAGTCCGCGCAGCGACTTGCGCGTGATCGCGCGGCCGCCGAGTCCGGCGACGACGGTGTGGCCATGCAGTTGCAGGCCGGACATCGCCATGCGCACGTCGGTCGACAGGATGCCGCCGATGCCGACCGCCAGGCTCTTCTCGAGGACCACCACGCGCTGCGCGTTCTGCAGCGCGGCACGGACGCTGTCGAGCGGGAACGGACGGTACGAGGTGATGCCGAGGACGCCGATCCGCTGGCCCTCCTGGCGCATCTCGTCGACGGTGTCCTTGATCGTGCCGAGGACCGAGCCCATGGCGACGACGACGATGTCGGCATCGTCAACCAGGTAACTGTGGGTCAGGCCACCGGAATCGCGGCCGAAAACCGTCTTGAACTGCTCGGCCAGTTGTGGAATCCGCTCGAGCGCCTGCATCTGCTTCGCGTGCGCCAGGTAACGGACCTCGGAAAAGGCCTCCGGACCGACCATGGCGCCGATCGACACCGGCTCCTTCGGATCGAGCACCTGGCGCGGCTCATAGGGCGGCAGGAAGGCGTCGACCTGCTCCTGTGTCGGTACGTCCACCCGTTCGTAGGCGTGCGTCAGGATGAACCCGTCCATGCACACCATGACCGGGAGGCTGACCTCCTCCGCCAGCTTGAAGGCCTGGATGTGCAGGTCGAGCGCCTCCTGGTTGGTCTCGGCAAACAACTGGATCCAGCCGCAGTCGCGCTGCGACAGCGAGTCGGAGTGGTCGTTCCAGATGTTGATCGGCGCACCGATGGCGCGGTTGGCAACCGTCATCACGATCGGCAGGCCGAGGCCGGCAGCGTTGTATACCGCCTCGACCATGAACAGCAGGCCCTGCGATGCGGTGGCGGTGTAGGTCCGGGCGCCGGTGGCGGACGAGCCGATGGCGACGCTCATCGCGGCGAATTCGGACTCGACGTTGATGAACTCGCAGTTGGCAACCTCGCCCGCCTTGACCATTTCGCCGAGGCCTTCGACGATGTGCGTCTGCGGCGAGATCGGATAGGCGCAGATCACCTCCGGCCGACAGAGCGCGACCGCTTCGGCGACGGCGTGTGAACCCTCGGTCTGTTTAAGCATGTGCAGTCTCCCCGTGCCGCGCGTGCGCGACCTCATCGACGACGAACTGGTAAGCCTCGCTGGCGGCAGCGACGTTGTTGCTCGCCACCTTGTCGGAGAACTTGGCATTGATCGCCTGGATCACCGATTCCAGCCGGATGACTCCCGAGGCGGCGGCGAAACCTGCCAGCAGCGGCACGTTCGGCATCGGCCGTCCGACATGCTTGCGGCTGAGGTCGGTGGCTGGTACCGTGCACAGGCGATCCGGCGGCCAGTCGCGGACATAATCACCGAGGCCCAGTTCGTCGAAGCTACGGCTGGTATTGATCAGGATGTAACCATTCTTCTTCAGGCCGCTGAAGACATCGACCTGATAGAGCAGGGTGGGGTCCTGGATGATCAGTGCGTCCGGTTCCATGATCGGCTCGCGCAGGCGAATCTCCTTGTCGGCGATGCGGCAGAAGGCGACGACAGGGGCTCCGGTGCGTTCCGAACCGAAACTTGGAAAGGCCTGGGCGTGGCGGCCTTCCTCAAAAGCAGCAATCGACAACATCTCGGCAGCCGTCACCACGCCTTGGCCGCCGCGACCGTGTATGCGGACCTGGAACATAATTCCTCCATTGTTTTACATCGTTCTTTCGACGTTCGCGCAGCATATCCGAGTTCCAGGCCGATGAAAACAACGATACCTCGGCGTATGGTGAAAGTTCCCGTCACGATGTGAAGCGAAGCGGCGCCGGCTGCGGCGGCAAGCGTTCCCGGCCGCCAGCACCGCCCGCGGCCAGAGTATGATGTGGGCTACGCACGACCTCGTCGTCGAGCCGTCACCAGGGAGCCAGCCAATGAAAGCCGTGCTGACCGTCGTGGTCGTCACCCTGCTCGCAGCGGTCAGTCCGGCAAGCCGGGCAGACCCGCCGGAGCTGTTCAGCTATCGCGGACCGTGCGATGCGTCGGCCGCAGTCGCCCTCGATGCCGAGCATTTCGTCGTCGGCAACGACGAGGATGCAGTCCTGCGGGTCTATCGACGCGGACAGGCGATGGCGGTCGGGCGTGGCCTCGATCTGTCGCGTTTCCTCGACGTGTCTGCCGGCGACGAAGTGGATATCGAGGCGGCGGCACGCGTCGGCCGGCGGATCTACTGGATCAGCTCGCATGGCCGGAGCAGTTCCGGCCGCAAGGAAGAGAGCCGCCGGCGTTTCTTTGCCACGGACATCGTCGATGCCGCGGACGGCCGCCCGCCGTATCTGCGAACCGTCGGCACGCCCTATACGGGTCTGTTGCGGGCGATGGAAAAGGCCCCCGAGTTGCGCCCCTACCGTTTGCGCGACGCCGCGCGGCGGGCGGCCGAGGCGGCAGGTGGGTTCAACATCGAAGGACTGGCGGCAACGCCGGACGGCGGTCTGTTGATCGGGCTGCGCAACCCGTTGCCGCAGCGGCGTGCGCTGCTCGTTCCGCTGCTCAACCCGGCGGCGGTGGTGGCGGGCGAGCAGGCGGCAGATCTGGCGCAGGCCATCGAGCTCGATCTTGCCGAGCGCGGCATTCGCAGCATCGAACGGGTAGGCCCGTCGTACCTGATCGTCGCCGGTCCGCCGGCCGATAGCGGCAGCTTCATGCTGTTCCGCTGGTCCGGCGCTGCGGACGATGCGCCGCAGGCACTGGCCGGCGTCGATCTGCAGGATCTCCGTCCGGAAGCCCTGTTCGCCGTCCCCGGCAGCCGGCTCGTCCAGCTGCTCAGCGATGACGGAGGGGTCAGATCCGCAGGCGGCGGCGAGTGCAAGAAGCTGCCGCGGCAGCAGCAAGGCTTCCGTAGCCTGACGTTGCCGCTGCTGCCACTGGAAGGGCGCTGAGCGCGCCAGCAGGTGGGCGGTCCGGGCGCTTCCCAACGGGATGCAGGCGGCGATGCGCGAGCCGCCCGGTGCGGCGAGCAGCGCAGCAATCACCGGCACCGTCAGGCTCGCCGGGGAATCAGCACCGTATAGTCGAGATCTAGAAGTACTCCCGCCTCGTGGGCACCGTCGGCCGTCTTGTACGGAAAGTTGGTACACGGCAGGTCCTTGGTCGCCACGGTGCGCAGGCGCAGCGCGCCGACGTCGCTGCGCCCGGGCAGCGCCAGCGGCTCGATGATTTCCGTCCACGCATAGATGGTGTCGCCGGCGAAGGCCGGGCTGACATGCCGGCCGCCATTGATGGCGGCGATGGTGAAGGCATTGGCCAGCCCGTTGAACGACAAAGCACGCGCCAGGCTGACGATGTGGCCGCCGTAGACGACGCGCCGCCCGAAACGCCCGCCGCGCTCGCTCTGCTGGTTGAAATGGACGCGTGACGCGTTCTGGTAGAGGCGCGTGGCCAGCATGTGTTCGCTCTCTTCGATGGTCACGCCATCGACGTGATCGATGCGCTCGCCGGCGGCATAGTCGTCCCAGAGCTCGTTGCTGCCGGATAGCGAAGTGTCGTACTGGGTGAGGCGGATTCCCGCCGGAACGACCAGTTCGCCGACATCGATCGCGTCGGGGAACTCGGGAACGCAGGTCGGCGAGGCCGGCGACTGCGGATCGCGTTTGCGCACCATCACCCAGCGGCAGTACTCGAGGGCGATCTGTCCGCGCTGGTTGACGCCGCACGACCGGACATGAACGATGCCTGACCGGCCGTCACTGTTCTCCCGGAGTCCGATCACCGTCGAGTCGGCGCTGAGTGTGTCGCCCGGATAGACCGGGTGGCCGAAACGGCCGGCGGCGTAGCCCAGGTTGGCGATGGCGTTGAGCGAGATGTCCTGTACCGTGCGCCCGAACACCATGTTGAAGGCGAGGAGGTCGTCGACCGGCGCGCGTGGGAAACCGAGGCTGTGGGCGAAGGTATCGGCCGAGGTGGTCGCGAAGCGCGAACCGGTGAGCGCCGTGTACAGGGCGACATCGCCTTCGGTGATCGTCCGCGGCGGCGCGTGCGCGATCTTCTGGCCAACCTGGAAGTCCTCAAAGAAGTTGCCGAGTCTGTTCTTTGCACTCACTGCATGTCCTCCCTCTGCCGTTGATCTTGTGTGCTACAGGCCATAGGCGGCGGCGAGTTCCGGGTCGCGTCGGGCGACCAGTCGCGCCAGATCGACGATGACCTTCGCCTGTTTCCAGGTGGCGTCGTCCTGCATCTTGCCGTCGATCGTCGCCACGCCGCTGCCGTCAGGCATGGCCTCGAGGATACGCCTGGCGAAGAGGACTTCCTTGATCTCGGGGCTGAAAACGCGCTTGGCGATCGCGATCTGGTTGGGTGCCAGCGACCAGGCTCCCGAGCAGCCCATCAGGAAGGCATTGCGGAACTGCGCTTCGCACGCGGCTTCGTCCTTGAGATCGCCAAACGGACCGTAGAACGAGCGGAGCCCGTGCGCGACGGCGGCGTCGACCATGCGCGCGACCGTGTAATGCCAGAGGTCCTGCTGGAAGAAGGCGCGTTGATCGTGACCCGCCTCGGGATCGGCGAGGACGCCGTAGCCGGGATGACCACCGCCAACCCGCGTCGTCTTCATGCCGCGGGAAGCGGCCAGGTCGGCCGGGCCGAGGCTGAGGCCATGCATGCGCGGGCTGGCGCCGCAGATCGCCTCAACGTTGCTCACCCCCTGCGCGGTCTCGAGCAGTGCGTGCAGCAGGATCGGCTTGCGCACCGAGTACTTCGCTTCGAGCAATGCGACGTACTGATCGACGAAATGGATGTCCCACGGTCCCTCGACCTTGGGAATCATGATGACATCGAGCCGGTTGCCGACATGGCGGATGATCTGTTCGAGGTCGTCGAGCAGCCACGGGCTGTTCAGCGCATTGACGCGTACCCACATTGCCGTATCGCCGAAATCGTGCTGACTCAACAGTTCGATGAAACCGGCACGCGCCGCCTCCTTGGCGTCGATCGGGATCGCGTCCTCGAGGTTGCCGCACAGGACGTCACACTGGCGGGCGGTCTCCGGCGCCTTGGCGCGAATCTTCTCGATGTGCGGCGGAAAGAAGTGGATCATCCGTTCCGGCCGTACGGGCAGTTCACGCAGGGGTTGCGGCGCACCGATGGCGAGCGGTTTGTAGAAATGGACGGGCAGTTTCATGGCGTTTCCCCTGGTGGCAAGAAGGCGTGTGGGTGCAGCGGCAGGATGCGGCCGGCGGCCGCGATGTCAGGCCGGCCCGGCGACGATGCACGCGTCGTGCAGGCGGCCAACCTCGGCCTCGCTCAAGCCGAGGATGTCGAGCAGGATCTCGTCGGTGTGTTCTCCGAGTCGCGGTGCCGGCATCGGCGGCAGGCGCGGCACGCGACTGAAGTCGAGCGGCGTTGCCGGCATCAGGTAGGAACCGATGCCCGGTTGCTCGACGAGCGAGAACATCGGGTTGTCGGTCGAACAGTCGGGGTCGCGGGCGATCGCTTCACGGACGCTGCGGTACGGACCCCAGGTGACGCCATGCGCATCGAGCGTCTGCGCCGCCTCGGCGAGGGTACGGGCGTGGAACCAGGGCTCGAGCAGGGCGGCGATCTGCTGCCGCGCGCGGTAGCGGTTGCCTTCGTCTTCGAGGTCGAGGCCGAGGCGGGCAGCGAGTTCGGCAATCGCCTGCCGCAGGCCGGTCGCCTTGAGCAGGCGGTGCCACTGCATGGCCGTCAGGCCGACGATCATCAGTCGCTTGCCGTCGAGCGTGCAGAAGTCGCGGCCGAAGGCGCCATAGAGATAGTTGCCCTGGCGCGGGCGGTCGCTGTCATTGACCATCACCTCGGCCAGCATGCCGAAATTGCCGAGCATCGCCAGCGCCACGTCCTTCAGCGCCAGACGGACGAGCTGGCCTTCGCCGCTGAGCCGCCGATGCCGCTCGGCGGCGAGCAGGCCGACGGCGATCATCTGGCCGCTGATGAAATCCCAGGCGGGAAAGACGTGATTGACCATCTCCGGCGAGCTGATCGGCCCGGTCATCATCGGCAGGCCGACCTGCGGGTTCAGCGTGTAGTCCACTTCCGAGCTGCCATCACGTCGGCCGCTGAGGTTGACCATGATCAGATCCGGGCGGTGTGCCTGCAGTGTCTCGTAGGCCAGCCAGCCCCTGGCCGGGAAGTTGGTGCTGAAGAGTCCTGCCTGCTCACCCGGTGCGCAGATCAGTTGCGTCAGCAGTTCCTGCCCGCGGGGGAAACGGAAATCGACGACGATCGACCGCTTGCCCTTGTTCAGTCCGGCCCAGAACAGGCTGTGCCGACCATCGAGGGTCAGCGGCCAGCGACCCTGGTCGAGGCCGCCACCAGGCGGGTCGAAGCGGATGACCTCGGCACCGAGCTGCGCGAGCGTCATTCCGCCGAGTGGCGCGGCGACGAAAGCTGAGCCCTCGACGACTCGCAAACCGCTGAGAATTCCCTGCATCGTTGGCTCGACTCCCTCGTGTCAGATGACGCGCTTGCGGCGCAGTTCTTCGATTTCGGCCGCGTCGAGGCCGAGCAGTTCGTTCAGCACCTCGTCGGTATGCTGTCCGAGGCGCGGTCCCAGGTGCCTGATGCGCCCCGGTGTCAGCGACAGCCGCGGCAGCACGGATGGCACGATGACCGTCTCGCCGATGTCCGGCTCGTCGATCGCGACCAAGTTGCGCCGGGCATGGAACTGCCGGTCGCCGAAGATGTCCGCGATGCTGTTCAGCGGGCCGGCCGGTGCGCCGGCGGCGAAGCAGCGATCGAGGATCTCGTCGCGATGCAGCGAGCCGCACCAGTCGCGGACTATCTCGTTCACGTCGTGACGGTTTTCCAGCCGTGTCTTCTGGTCGCCATAGACGTGTGGCGCTGCCAGCTCCGGTCGTCCCATGGCCGTCGCCAGCCGTTCGAAGAGTTTGTCGGTGACGCACGAGATCGCCACCCACTTGCCGTCATCCTTGGTCGGGAAGTGTCCGTGCGGACAGGCGAAATCGTTGTGCGTCGGCCCGTGCCGCTCGCGCACGCGACCGAACATGCCGTAAGCCGGCGCCAGTTCGTCGGTGCAGCGAAAGACCGATTCGTAGAGTGCGGCGTCGATGTACTGCCCCTGGCCGGTGCGGTCGCGATGGCGCAGGGCCATCAGGATGCCGAGGCAGCCGTAGAGGCCGGTGAGATAGTCGCCAAGCGTCGTCGATCCCGGTGTCACTGGTGTGCCGCGCGGCATCCCGGAGAGGAAGGCGATGCCGCCGACGGCGTGCGCGACGCGGGCAAAACCGGGCCGGTCGCGGTAGGGGCCGGTCTGGCCATAACCGGTGACGCGCAGCATGATCAGCCGCGGGTTGATCTGCCGCAGCACCTCCCAGCCGAGCCCCCACTTTTCGAGGGTGCCAGGGCGAAAGTTCTCGCACAGCACATCCGATTTCTCGATCAGCGCCTTGAACAGTTCGACACCTTCGGGCAGGCGCAGGTCGAGGGTCACCGATTTCTTGTTGCGCGCTTCGCTCAGCCAGGCGAGCGTGTCCTTGCGCCGCGTCGGCGTGCCGAAGTGGCGCATCGGGTCGCCGCCCTGCGGATTCTCGACCTTCAGTACCTCGGCGCCGAACTCGCCCAAGATGCTGGCGCTGTAGGGTGCGGCAATCACCGTCGCCGCGTCGATGACACGGATGCCGGCGAGCGGCAATCGGTTTTCCGCGTCGTCTGCCTTGGACATGGCCGTCCTCACTGTGCTCTCGGTTCAGATGATCCGGCGCTGCCGCAGGCGCCTGATCTCCTGCGCCGGGATGTCGAGCAACTCGCGCAGGATCTCGTAGGTGGCGTTGCCCAGGGGCGGACCGAGGTTGGCGATGCGGCCCGGGGTCTCGGAAAGGGTGGGAACGACGCCGGGGATGACGACTTCGCCGAGCCCTTCTTCGCACAGTCGGGCGAGGTTGCCGCGAGCCTGGAAGTGCTCATCGACGAAGATGTCGGCGATACTGTTGAGCTTGCCGACCGGCACCTCGCCGTCGATGCACCGTTTCATCACCTGCTCGCGGGTCAGCGAGCCAACCCATTCGATCACCAGCCGGTTGACCTCGTCACGTGCCGCCAGGCGCTGGCGCTGGTTGCCGTAGCGATCCGCGGCGGCCAGTTCGGGTTTGCCCATCACGGCAGCGAAACGTTCGAACATCCGGTCGGTCGTGCAGGCAATCGCCACCCACTTGTCGTCGACCGTGCGAAAGTGTCCGTGCGGCACGGCGACGAAGCTGCCGGCACCCTCCCGCTCGCGGACCTTGCCGAAGAGGCCGTAGGCCGCGGCGATCTCGTCCATCTGGCGGAAGACCGCCTCGTAGATGGCGATGTCGATGATCTGTCCCTCACCGCTGACTTCACGATGACGCAAGGCGAGCAGGATGCCGATTGCACCGTAGAGGCTCGAAAGGTAGTCGCCGAGCGGCGCGGTGCCCGGGACCACCGGGGTTTCCCCCGGAAAGCCGGCGAGATAGGACAGGCCAGCGAAGCCGTGCGCGATATGGGCAAAGCCCGAGCGCCGGCGGTACGGTCCGCTCTGCCCGTAACCCGAGACACGCAGCATCACCAAGCCGCGGTTGGCCTGTCGCAGTTCCTCCCAGCCAAGTCCCCACTCTTCCATCGTCCCGGGGCGGAAGTTCTCGATCAGGACATCGGACTTGGCGACGAGCTTCAGGAACAGCTCGACCCCTTCGCGTTGCCGCAGGTCGAGAGTCACCGACTTGCGGTTGCGGCCTTCGCTGAGCCACGCCAGGGTCGCGTCGTGACGCTTCGACGCCGTGCCGAAACGTCGCATCGGATCGCCGGCGACCGGATGTTCCACCTTGAGAACCTCGGCGCCGAACTCGCCGAGGATCGATGCCGCATAGGGGCCGGCGAGGAAGGTGCCGACGTCGATGACACGCAGGCCGCTCATTGGCAGCCGGTCACCGTCCAGCGGGCGTTCATGCTCCTCCTCGGACGACGGCCTGCTTGTCACGACCAGCTCGTCGCTCGCGTCACCCGTCAACGCAGCCTGCTGTCTGGCAGGCTTGGTCGAGGCTGGCTCCCCTGTCATTGCCGATCCTCCCTGCTGTGCGTCGCGTGATCCGGCCATCTCCGCCACCCCTCTCGGTCGCCGGCGGGCCACTGCGATCGTCGCGCGCCGGGCCCGAGCGCTGCGCAGATCGCCAGGCACGTGCCACCCGGCGCCGACGAAGGCTCGCAGTATAGTTTCAAAAAGCAGTCGCCGGTACAGGTTGCGTTGCCTTGTCGCAGTGGGCTGTGGGCAACCGGGCCACGTCTACGGTTTGCTGGTGACGGTCTTGCGTCCGGCAGGACGGCCATTGGGCGAGGTGCCCGAGCGACCGGCGCCGGCAACTTCCGGAAGTCGGAAAGCGGGCTGGAAAAGTGGTCGGCGATGGGCTATAGTGGTTTCGCTCTTGCGGGAATGGTCGGGTCGCCCTGTGTCGCGGGGTCGAGGCGTCGCCGTGGCACCCGCAGTGGCGGCAGTCATCCTCTGTGTGAAAGCGCGGTGGTGTGGGTCGCAGGCGTCTCAGGCGCCGGCAGAGGCAATCGGGGGGCAAGCGGAGCTGGGGCTGCAGGTGGCCCGCAGAGGGTTTCGTTTGCCGGACGACGACATTTGCGAGTCGAAGGTGGAACGGGACCGGCGAAGAGGAAGCCAGGGAGCAGCCTGTGGTTGCCGGGAGGCGTTCCCTCGTCCCCGATCCTGCAACGGCTCCGAATGGTGTGGTCCGACGTCAACCGGCGGCCCTGCCGGTGGCCATTCGCATGCCTGGTTTCTCAGTGGCGACGGCGCCTGCCTGGCGCGCGCGCCGCACGCATCCGGCTCGCTGCCGGAGGATTCGTCTCGCTGTCGCAGCGGCTTGCTCGCCGCCCCCATGACCAACTCGTCAGCCGCCTGCGACGGCAGTCCTGCAAACGCCTCTGCCTGCTGGTGGACGCCCGAGAGCCTTTCCCGATCACCACTTGCTCGGCCGAGCGCGGGCGAGGGGCTGCTCGTGCAGCGCTGGCGCGACTGGCACGCGAATGACGTATTCCCCTGACTTCAGCAACGATTACGGAGGCAACACATGAAGCTCACGCTGACCCCTGACGAACTGAACGCCTGCTATGGCGAGCTGCACGAGGCGAATGCAGCCTTCAAGGGGCATTACCCCGCGGATTCCTCCGAGCGGCAGCCGGTTCACACCGTTTACGGCGGCGCCAACCTGTTCAAGGCTGGCTTTGCCGGCAAGCTCGGCGAGGTGGCACTGAAGACCCTCGACACCTATGCGCCGAACTATCACGTCTTCGCCCGCGTTCTCGGTTTGCCGGGTGCGGAGACCCTGCCCAGCAACCCGGTCGAAATCGATAGCCTGACGCGCGCGCTGGAACACAACCCGGAGCAGGTGCGCGAGGTCAAGCAGGCGGCTTGGCTGGCGTTCACCGTCTATAACCGGGTAGTCAAGAAGCTGCGGACGGAGCCCATCGAGGACAACCGCGTCGACTTCGAGGACGGCTACGGCAATCGGCCGGACGACGAGGAGGATGGTCACGCCGTCGCGGCTGCGGACGAGATCGCCAGGGGGATGAGCGAGAACGTCCTCTCGCCGTTCATCGGCATCCGCATCAAGACTTTTTCCGACGAGTGCAAGGTCCGTTCGATCCGCACGCTCGACATCTTCCTCACCCGCTTGGCCGAGAAGACCGGCGGCCGGTTGCCGGAGAACTTCATCGTCACCCTGCCCAAGGTGACGACTCCCGAGCAGGTCGCAGCCTGCGCCGGCATCCTGGCGAAGCTCGAGGCGCGGCTGGGTTATCCGAAGGACTCGCTGCGCATGGAGATCATGATCGAAACGACGCAGTCGATCATCAACCACCGCGGCGAGAATACGGTGCCGCTGCTCGTTGCCGCCGCTGCCGGCCGCTGTCGGTCGGCGATCTTCGGTACCTACGATTACACCGCCTCGTGCAACATCACGGCGGCGCACCAGAGCCACACGCACCCCTCGTGCGACTTCGCCCGCCACGTGCTGCAGGTCAGCCTCGCCGGCACAGGCATCACGATCAGCGATGGCGCGACCACCAGCATGCCGATCGGACCGCACAAGGCGGCCGCCGGGGCCGTGCTCTCGCCGCAGCAGCTGGACGAGAACCGCGCCGTCGTGCATGGCGCGTGGAAGCTGCACTACGACAACATCATGCATTCACTGCAGCATGCCTACTATCAGGGGTGGGATCTCAATCCCGGGCAGTTGCCGGTCCGTTATGCGGCAGTCGACACCTTCTTCCTCAGTGGCCTGCAGGATGCTTCGGCGCGGCTGAACGCCTTCCTCAACAAGGCAGCACAGGCGACGCTCGTGGGCAATACCTTCGACGACGCCGCGACGGGCCAGGGGTTGCTCAACTTCTTCCTGCGCGGCATGGCCTGCGGTGCCATCACCGAGCAGGAAGTCCTGGCGACCGGGATCACTCTGGACGAATTGCGCTCGCGCTCGTTCGTCCGCATCGTCAATAACCGGACGCGGAAATAGACTCTGCTCCGGCACCACGCAACTGGAAAGGGATGTGTGATGACTGAGGTGAACTGCGGGATACAGGGGGCGTTGCCGTATCTCGATGCCGCCGATGCGGCAATCAGGAAAGCGCTGCTCTGGATGAAGCAGCAGTGCACAGGCAGCAAGGGCCTTTCGAGCGAGAAACTCGACGCGCAGCAGATGGCCAGCTTCGATCTCGCCTGGTGTGCCGCCGAGGCGACCGCCGCGCGTTTTGCTGCCGATTACGCAGCCAGGGTCTTGGCGGCAGGACAGTACGCCGAGGGCGTCTGCCTCGAGGAGCGGATGGCGCTGGCGTTCTGCGCCGAGGCCCTGCAGAACATCCACAACCGCTTGTGGGCGAGGCCGCAGAGTTTCGGTCTCGGCGAGGCGGACGTTGCCGCGCTCGCTTCGTCCGGCCTCAGCCGTTTCTGCCAGGCGCAGCTCGATGCCGCTCATCTCGAAGCGCTCGGTCGCGATGTCGTGGCGCTGAACGGTGCCAGCGGCGCCTACATGCTCAGCGACGACGCGACGATGATGCAGGATTCATTCCGCAAGCTGGCGACGAACGTGGTGATGCCGCTGGCCGAGGAGATCCATCGCCATGACCGGATCATTCCGCAGGAGATTCTCGAGCCGCTGACCGAGATGGGTTGCTTCGGGCTGTCGATCCCCGAGCGCTACGGCGGCATCCAGAGCGACGACCACGAGGATAACATGGGGATGATCGTGGTCACCGAAGAGTTGTCGCGGGGCTCGCTCGGTGGCGCCGGCAGCCTGATCACGCGGCCGGAAATCCTCAGCCGTTCGTTGCTCAAGGGTGGTACCGAGGAGCAGCGCGAGAAATGGTTGCCGAAAGTGGCGATGGGCAAGCCGCTGTGCGCGATCGCCGTCACCGAGCCGGATACCGGCTCCGACGTCGCAGCCATGCGCCTCAAGGCCAGCAAGTGCGAGGGTGGCTGGATTCTCGACGGGGTCAAGACCTGGTGCACAATGGCCGGCAAGGCCGGTCTGCTGCTCGTCCTCGCCCGCTCCAACCCCGACCGCTCACTCGGCCACAAGGGCCTCAGCATGTTCCTGGTCGAGAAGGACTCGTACGAGGGACACGACTTCGAGTACCGCCAGCCCGGCGGAGGCGTGCTCAGCGGCCGTGCGATCGCCACCATCGGCTATCGCGGGATGCACTCCTACGAGGTCTTCTTCGACCACGTCTTCGTTCCCGACGAGAACCTCGTCGGCGGGCCGGAGGGCGAAGGCAAGGGTTTCTACTTCACCATGGCCGGCTTCGCCGGCGGCCGCATCCAGACCGCGGCGCGCGCCATCGGCGTCATGCAGGCAGCCTTCGAGAAGGCAGTTTCCTATGCCCAGGAGCGTAAGGCGTTCGGCAAGCCGATCGGCGACTTCCAGCTGACGCGCGTCAAGCTGGCGCGCATGGCGACGCTGCTGACCGTCTCGCGCCAGTTCACCTATGCCGTCGGTCGCCTCATGGACCAGGGCGGCGGGCAGATGGAAGCGAGCATGGTCAAGCTGTTCACCTGTCGCACTGCCGAATGGTTGACCCGTGAGGCGATGCAGATTCACGGCGGCATGGGCTACGCCGAGGAAACGGCGGTCAGCCGTTATTTCCTTGATGCGCGCGTGCTGTCGATCTTCGAGGGTGCCGAGGAAACCCTGGCCCTGAAGGTCATCGCCCGCTCACTGATCGACGCCGTCTGATACGGGCTGGCGCCGCCACTGCGTCTTGCAAGAGGAGGTTTCCATGTCGCAGGCAATTCGTTTCCGACCGCAGGTCGAACTCGCGCCGAAGCTCGGGGTGGCCGTCGACCAAGTCCGTCATCCGCACTATGGCCGCTATCTCGAGGAGTTCGCGCCCGGACAGGTCTTCGTCCACCCGCGCGGCTTCACTTTCTTCCGGGCGCAGATGGAAGCCTTCGCACGCACCTACATGCAGTGCAATCCGCTCTACCTGAACGAGGAGTTCGCCCGGGCGAGCGGCTTCGACGGCCTGCCGGCGTCGCCGCAGATGGTCTTCAACGTCGTTCTCTCGCTGGGCGTGCAGAACGACTCGGAGAAGGCGATGGCCAACCTCGGCTACTACGATGCGCAGTATCTGCGGCCGGTGTACGCGCAGGATACGATCCGCTCGCTGACCAAGGTGATCGATCGCAAGGAACGCGGTGCCGGCAAGCCGGGGATCGTCACCATCCGCACGCTGGGGATCAACCAGAACGAGCAGGTCGTGCTGCAGTACCAGCGCAAGATCATGGTTGCCGGGCAGGGTGGTAGGCCGCCGACGACACCGTTGCCGGCGTCGGCGGACGGGCTGATGCCGGCGTTCCCGTGGGTCGATGACGCCGAGGTCTTCCTGCCCCGTTTTCCGGCCGTCCTGCCTGCCGGGCTCAGCGGTCCGCGCTCGTGTTTCGAGGATTTCGCGGTCGGCGAGATCATCGTCCATGCCAATGGCCGGACGATCACCGACGAGCACCTGGCGCTGACCTATGCGGTCGGCAACACCCACCCACTGCATTTCGACCGCGTCTTCAGTTCGGGCCTGTCGGGCAAGATGAGCGGCGATCCGATCGTCTACGGCGGCCTCGTCTTCGCCTGGCTGGAGGGACTTGCCAGCCGCGATGTCAGCGACAACAGCGTCTGGGAGCTCGGTTTCACCGAGGGCTATCACACGCAGCCGGCGATCGCCGGCGACACCGTTGCCGCGCTGTCGCGCGTGCTGGCGTGCGAGGAGGCTCCGGGCGACCTCGCCGCCCGCTTCGGCGTCGTCAGCTTCCAGCTCATCGGTGTCAAGAACGTCAGCGCCGCCGCCGCGCTGGCGAGGCATGGTGCCGATCTGTTCATCAAGGAGAACGACAAGAAGGATCTCGGCAAGGACAAGATCGACGAGAAGATTTTTGAGATCGAGAGGCGTCTCTTGATCAGGAAGAGGAGATAGTCATGGTTGCCCCGCGCAGGAAGAAGGACCAGCCGTGGTTGATGCGGACCTACAGCGGTCACAGCTCCGCCAGAGCGTCCAACACGCTCTATCGTACGAATCTCGCCAAGGGGCAGACCGGCTTGTCGGTCGCCTTCGACCTGCCGACGCAGACCGGCTACGACGCCGACAGTCCGCTGGCGCGCGGCGAGGTCGGCAAGGTCGGCGTGCCGATCTCGAGCATCGAGGACATGGATCAGTTGTTCGACCAGATCCCGCTCGACCAGATGAACACCTCGATGACGATCAACGCCACCGCGGCGTGGCTGCTGTCGCTGTACATCGGTCTCGCGCAGCGGCGAGGGATCGATCCGAAGACGCTCAGCGGCACCACCCAGAACGACATCATCAAGGAATACCTGTCGCGTGGCACCTACATCTACCCGCCGGGTCCGTCGATGCGGCTGATCGCCGACACGATCAACTACACGGTGAAGAACGTGCCGAAGTGGAACCCGACCAACGTCTGCAGCTACCACCTGCAGGAAGCGGGGGCGACGCCGGTGCAGGAACTCGCTTATGCCTTGTGTACCGCCATGGCGGTTCTCGACCGGGTCAAGGCCTCGGGCGAGATCCCAGCCGACGAGTTTCCGCAGGTCGTCGAGCGGATCTCGTTCTTCGTGAATGCCGGCATCCGCTTCATCGAGGAATGCTGCAAGCTGCGGGCTTTCGGCGAGATGTGGGACGAGCTGACGCTGACCCGCTACCAGGTGCAGGATCCCAAGCTGCGCCGCTTTCGCTACGGCGTGCAGGTGAACTCGCTGGGTCTGACCGAGGCGCAGCCGGAAAACAATGTGCAGCGGATCGTTCTCGAAATGCTCGCGGTCGCGCTTTCCAAGCGCGCGCGCGCGCGTGCGATCCAGCTGCCGGCATGGAACGAGGCGATGGGTCTGCCCCGTCCGTGGGATCAGCAATGGGCGCTGCGGATACAGCAGGTGATGGCCTTCGAGACCGACCTCCTCGAGTATGAGGACATCTTCGACGGGTCGCCGGTGATTGCCGCCAAGGTCGCCGAACTGGTCGAGGGCGCCCGGCGCGAGATCGAGAACGTCGATGCGCAGGGGGGCATCATTGCCGCGATCGAGTCGGGCTACATCAAGCGCGAACTGGTCGGCAGCCACATGAGCCGCCTGCGTGCCATCGAGGCGGGTGAGCTGAAGATCATCGGCGTCAACTGTTTCCACGAGACCGCCGAGTCACCGCTGACTGCCGGCAGCGATGACGCCATCATGAAGTCCGACCCAGCGGCCGAGCGGCAGCAGATCGAAAGGCTACAGGAGCATCGGCGGCAGCGCAGCGATGCCGACGTGCGCGCTGCCCTGCAGGGGCTGGCCGACGCGGCGAAGACCGGTGACAACATCATGCCGAGCTCGATCCGCTGCGCGCTGGCCGGTGTCACCACCGGTGAGTGGGGTGACTCGCTGCGTGCCGTGTTCGGTGAGTTCCGGCCGCCGACGGGGGTCGACATCGCCATCGACAGTCGCGAGGTGCTCGGCAGGAAGGACCAGGTGACCGACCTCAGGGAACGGGTGGCCCGTACCGGTAGCGCGCTCGGTCGGCCGCTGAAGATTCTCGTCGGCAAACCGGGGCTCGATGGCCATTCGAACGGCGCCGAACAGGTGGCGGTGAAGGCACGCGATGTCGGTTTCGAGGTCGTCTATGACGGCATCCGGCTGACGCCGCAGCAGATCGCCCAGGCGGCGCAGGAAGAGGGTGTGCACGTCGTCGGGCTGTCGATCCTCTCGGGAAGCCACATGGAGCTGGTCGGGTCGGTGCTGCAGGAACTGCGTGCCCGCGATCTGGCGGGCGTGCCGGTGGTCGCCGGTGGCATCATCCCGCCGGCCGACGCCGACCGGTTGCTGGCGCTCGGGGTGCGCGCGATCTACACGCCGAAGGACTTCAACCTGAACGCGATCATGGGCGACATCGTCGACGTCGTGCGGGAAAGCAACGGTCTCGAGCGGCTCGGGTCGCTGTCCTGAGAGGTCGATGAGGAATCCCGGCCTTCCCGATCCCGAACGGCTCGCAACCCGGATCCAGTGCGGTGAGCGGGCAGCGGTTGCCAGCGGACTGAACCTGCTGGACAACCGGCTGCCGGCGGCACGCAGCCGCGCGGTGCGGCTGCTCGCGTGCCTGTCCGGCGAGCGTTGGCTGAGCACCGGGCACCTGATCGGGGTCACCGGTCCGCCGGGCGCCGGCAAGTCGTCGCTGGTGTCGGCGATGATCCGCGAATGGCGGCTCGCCGGCACGACGGTCGGCGTGCTGGCGGTCGATCCGTCGAGCCGGCCGCAGCTCGGGGGCGGCGCGCTTCTCGGCGACCGCATCCGGATCAAGACCGTAGGGCAGGACGACGGGCTCTTCATCCGCTCGCTCGCCAATCGCAACCAGTTGGGTGGCGTCGCCAGCGAAGTGTGGCCGATGAGCTGGCTGATGCTGGCCTGTTTCGACATCGTCGTCATCGAGACCGTCGGCGTCGGCCAGACGGAGATCGACATCGCCGAGATCGGCGACACCGTCTGCTATGTGGCGCAGCCAGCGTCCGGTGACACGATCCAGTATCTCAAGTCGGGCATCATCGAAATCCCCGACATCTTCGCCGTCAACAAGGCTGACCTCGGCGCCGCAGCCCGCAAGACGGCGAGCGAGATCGGTCGCAGTGCCCCGCGGCAGGATCGCCGCGAGGGGTGGGATTACCCGGTCTGCCTGCTGAGCGCGACCATGCAGACCGGGATCAAGGAGTTTCACGCGCACTTCGATCGACACCGACGCTTCCTCGTCGCGGCCGGCCTCCTTGAGCGGCAGCGCAGCCAGCACCAGAGTGCCTGGGTGTTGCGGCTGCTGAAGGAGGAGTTCGGCACTTTCGGCCTGGGGCTGGTCGGCGGCCGTACCGCCATCGAGGAGCGGCTGGGCGCGTGTCGATCGAGTCAGTTCGAGGAGTACGAGCATATGCGAGAGCATATTCTTTCCCGTTTGCTGTCGGTCAACCAACCGACCCTTTCACCATAAGAGGAGCATCTGATGAGCAAGCAACTGTATGCACTTGGCGAACTGCCTCCTTTGGGCGAAGTCCCGGAGAAGATGCACGCCTGGCTGATCCGCCCGGAGCGCTTTGGCAAGCCGACCGAGGCATTTCAGAAGGAAGTGGTCAACACGCCGTCGATTGCCGATGACGAAGTATTGGTCCTGGTGATGGCGGCCGGCATCAACTACAACAACGTCTGGGCGGCGCTCGGCATCCCGGTGAACGTCATCGCTGCGCGCAACAAGGGCGGCGAACCGGAAGATTTCCACATCGGCGGCAGCGACGCTTCCGGCATCGTGTACAGGGTCGGCAAGGACGTCACCCATGTCAAGGTCGGCGACGAGGTGGTCATGCACTGTGGCCAGTGGAGCCGCAACTGCGACTGGGTGAAGAACGGCGGCGATCCGATGTACTCGCCCAGCTTCCGCATCTGGGGCTACGAGACCAACTTCGGCAGCTTTGCCCAGTTCACCCGGGTGCAGGGTCACCAGTGCATGCCGAAACCCAAGCACATGACCTGGGAAGAGTCGGCAGCCTATACGCTGGTGGCAGCGACCGCCTGGCGGATGCTGCACGGCTGGGGCGCCAGTTCGATCAAGAAGGGCGATGTGGCGCTGATCTGGGGGGGGGCCGGTGGACTCGGGTCGATGGCGATCCAGATTGCCAAGGCGGTTGGCGCCACGTCGGTCGCCGTCGTCTCCGGCGAGGACAAGTACGACTACTGCATGAAGCTCGGCGCCAAGGGCTGCATCAATCGCAACGAGTTCGACCACTGGGGCATGTTGCCGCACTGGAAGGACAACGCCGGCTACGCCAAATGGCTCAAGGGTGTGCGCGCCTTCGGTTCGAAGATCTGGGACATCCTCGGTGAGCGGCGGGCACCCAACGTCGTCTTCGAGCATCCCGGCGAGACGACGATTCCGACTTCGATCTTCGTTTGTGAAACGGGTGGCATGGTGGTCGTCTGTGCCGGTACGACGGGCTATAATGCGACGGTCGATCTGCGCTACCTGTGGATGCGGCAGAAGCGCCTGCAGGGTTCGCATTTCGCCAACGCGGTGCAGTCGAACGAAATGAATCAGCTGGCGCTACGCGGCCAGCTCGATCCCTGCATGTCGCGCGCCTTCAGCTACGAAGAATTGCCGATTGCCCATCAACTGATGCACGACAACAAGCATCCACACGGCAACATGTCGGTGCTGATCAGTGCCACCGGCTTCGGTCTCGGTGCGAGCGGCAAGGCGCCGGTGGCAATGGTCCATCCGACGCTGCCCAAGGGCGACGTGCATACCACGCCGGCGCCGTACCCGATGTCCGTTCCGCTGCCAGGCATCGCCGAGGGCGAACCGATCACGATCGCCGACGACGGCACCCGCGTCCGCGACCTTATGCATTTCGGCATCATCTCGTGCTCGCCCGACGACAATGTCGGTTCGGTCGCCAAGATCATGGTGGACAAGGAAATCCACGCGGTCATCGTGATGGACCCGGACGGCAAGGCGATCGGTGTCGTCTCGCAGACCGACATGGTGCTGGCGCGGCAGGGCCGGACCGCGGAGCAGGCGCGGACGATGCTGGCGCGGGAGGTGATGACGCCCGGCTGCGCGACCTGCGACGCCGACATGCTGTTGAGCGACGCGGTCAGCCTGTTGACTGCACGGCGGATGCATCGCCTGGTCGTCACCGAGAACGATCAACCGGTCGGCGTCATCTCGATGACCGACGTCGTGCGCAAGATCATCGGCGAATGAGCTGCGCTTGTTCGAGTTGATCCGATGTCGTGTTTTCCCCTCCCTTTGCCGGGGAGGGGAATGAGCACGAGTCGTGGCAACGTCGCCGGGATCCCTCCGGCTCCCTTCCTTGCGGTCACAGCAGGGAAGGGCGGCCACATGCCCTGACTGCCTGAGCCCCAGCCATGAAAGCCATCGTTTGCCATGCGCTCACCGGGCCCGATGGGCTGCGCCTCGACGATGTTGCCGAGCCTCGTCCCGGTCCTGGCCAGGTGCGCATTCGCGTTCGCGCCTGTGGTGTCAATTTTGCCGACAGCCTGATCACCCGCGGCCAGTACCAGAAGCAGCCGCAGCCGCCGTTCAGCCCGGGTTTTGAAGTTGCCGGCGAGGTTCTCGAACGCGGTGCCGGCGCGCAGGGTCTTGCCGTCGGTGATCGGGTGATTGCCCTGACTCCGCACGGGGGTTACGCCGAGCAACTGGTCGCCGATGTGAACCGCTGTGTGGTGATGCCGGCAGCGATGTCGTGGGAGGACGGAGCCGCGTTTCCGGTAGTCTTCGGCACCTCGCATGTTGCCTTGTGGCATCGGGCGCGCCTGCGCGCCGGCGAGACGCTGGTCGTGCATGGCGCGGCCGGCGGCGTCGGCCTGACCGCCGTCGCCATCGGCAAGCTGTTGCAGGCCAGGGTCATTGCCACCGCCAACGGGCAGGCGAAGCTGCAGGTAGCCCGCGAAAACGGCGCCGATCATCTGATTGACACCAGCGTGGACGATGTCCGCCTGCGGATCAAGGAACTGACCGGTGGCCACGGCGCCGACGTGGTGTACGATCCGGTCGGCGGCGACCTGTTCACCGCCTCGCTGCGCAGCATGGCCTTTGAGGGCCGGATCCTGGTGATTGGTTTCGCGGGCGGCGGCGTCCCCCAGATCCCCGCCAATCACCTGCTGGTCAAGAACGTCGACGTGATCGGCGTCAACTGGCCCGCCTACGCCGACATGCGCCCGCAGCTGATGAGCGAGAGCTTCCGGAGGCTGATGCAGTGGATGGTCGACGGCGCGATCAAGCCACATGTTTCTGCGACCTATCCACTTGCACGGGCGGTCGAGGCGCTGAATCAGGTGCTCAGCCGCAAGTCGACGGGTAAGGTCGTGATTGTGATGAACTAGCCATGGCAGGCGGCGCCGATCAGGCTTCCGACGGTGCTGAATGCTGCCGGCTCAGCGAGGAATTGTCTGTCGCGACAATGCTTTGCTTCCTGCGGTCGTGATCGTCGTCCTGGCGAGAGACCAGGCGCACGGCAGGACCGGCGGGATGATCAGACGGGCGCTGGCAGTCGCGAGCGCCTTTTTCCCAGGCGCGGCCAAAACCGCGCCGATGTTCAGCAGAAAGGACTGTCATGAATCCACAAAACGGTTACGACATTGAAGACCTGTCGGTCGGCATGAGTGCGGAAACTGCCAAGACCATCACCGATGCCGACCTCGTGCTCTTCGCCGGGGTGTCGACGGACGTCAATGCGGTTCATATGGACGAGGAGTTCGGTCGCACGACGATGTTCGGTGGCCGCATTGCGCACGGCATGTTGTCGGCCAGCCTGATCTCGGCGGTTTTGGGAAATCGCCTGCCCGGACCCGGAACGATCTACATGAATCAGTCGCTGCGCTTCCGCGCCCCGGTTCGTCCGGGCGACACGGTGCGCGCCAGGGTCACAGTCAAGGAAGTGATCGAAGACAAGTGCCGGGTGGTGCTCGATACCGTGTGCACCGTCGGCGAAAAGGTGGTCATCGACGGCGAGGCCACCTTGATGGCGACCTCCCGCAAGAAGCGTGAGGCCGGCAAGTAGTCTGTTTCGGCGATAGAGCGTGCGCCGGCGGCCGCCTCCCCGTTTCGCCTCGCGCGAAGCCGGAAGCGGCGGCCAGCGCCTTGCCGCGGGCTGCCGTTTCCGGGCCGAACGGCATGCGGGGAACGCGGTCGGGGACGGCGGCGCGGCGCATCATGCAAGGCAGGCGGGTCACCTTCGCTGACCAGGCACTGCGAAAGCCAGCAGTGCAACTGCAATGGACCAGTTCGGCTCGCGGATTCATTCTTGGCTTTGTCGGTTGCCGGCCGGCCTTCGCTGCCTGGCTGGTCATCCGGGCCCTGGCGGTGGCAAACGGGGTGTTCCGCGACGCTTTCGTGTTGCCTCGGCTGGGCAGCCCGGCTGCGCTGCTGACCAGCGGCATCCTGCTGATGCTGTGCAGCCCCGTGGTCGTCGCCCACGTTCTCGTCTCCCGATGCAGGCCCGACATCCGGTGCCAGTGCGTCGACATCGGCCTGTTCTGGAAACCGCGGCAGTTCCACGTCGAGAGGCAGCCAGAAGATCGGGTCGCGACGAAACAGGTACACGGCAACGACAAAGCGCGAGACAATCGGCCTGCGCCGGCAGCAGCGGAAGCCCTTCGTCCTCGTGCGGCGGGAACCGCCGATGATCAGCAGAAAGGACCGCCATGAATCCCAAGAACCCTCCAGATGTCGAATCTGTGTCGACCGGCATGACTGCGGCAACGGCGACGATCACTGATGCGGAGCTGGTCCTCCTTGCCGCGGTGTCCAGCAATGAGAGCCCGGTCCATGTCGATGAGACAGCCCTGATGCCGACCTCACGCCCGAAGCGCGTGGCGGGGTGCAAGTAGATGAGCGACCCCGACAGCGACTTCAGCGCCTGGATCGGTCGCCAGGACAGCACCGACGACGATCTCGGGCTGGCGGCAGCGCTGGCGGCCGCGGCGACGCTCGGCGATGGCTCGGAGAGCTTCACCTGCGGCAGCGCGCTGCCGCCGCTCTGGCACTGGTTCTACTTTCTGCCCCGCGTGCCGCAGGCGGGCCTCGGAGTCGACGGGCATCCGCAGCGCGGCGGCTTCATGCCGCCGATTCCTTTCCCGAGACGGATGTTCGCCGGCGCCCGGCTGCGCTTTCACTCGCCGTTGCTGCTCGGCCAGCCGGCGCGGCGCGTCACCACCATTCGCGATGTCCGCTTGAAGAGCGGACGCTCCGGCTCACTCGCCTTCGTTTCACTGCACCACGGCTATCATCAGGGCGATCGCCTGTGCATCGACGAAGAGCAGGACATCGTCTACCGCGAACCAGGTCCGGCATTGCCGGCGCCAACGGTCGTCGACTGGCCGCCGCTGTCGGCGGCAGCCTGCGCACGCATCGTCACACCCGATCCGCGGCTGCTCTTCCGCTTCTCGGCGCTGACCTTCAACGCGCACCGGATTCATTACGATCGTCCGTACGCGATCGAAGAGGAGGGCTACCCTGGCCTCGTCGTGCATGGTCCGCTGACTGCCGTGCTGCTGATGGAACTGCTGCGACGGCAAGTGACACGCCCGGTGCAGGAGTACAGCTTTCGCGGCCTGGCACCGCTCTTCGACCTGGCGCCCTTCCGGCTGGTGTGCACCCCCGAAGATGGCGGCTATGCGCTCGCGGCGCAGGGGCCCGACGGCAGGTTGGCGATGAGCGCCAGGGCGGTTCTTGCCGAGGCGGTCGGGTAGTCGACGACCGACTGCTGCTCACTCGCCGCGGATCAGCGCCACCAGATCCTCGGTGGACGGCAGCGCGCTCGCCTCGCCGTCGGCGAGGATGCTTTCCGCGAGGGCGCGTTTCTCGTGGTGCAGGTCCACGATCCGTTCCTCGACCGTGCCGCGGCTGACCAGACGGTAGACGGTCACCGGTCGCAACTGGCCGATGCGATGCGCGCGGCCCATTGCCTGGTCCTCGGCCGCCGGGTTCCACCATGGGTCGGTGATGACCACGTAGTCGGCGGCGGTGAGGTTGAGGCCGAAGCCGCCGGCCTTCAGGCTGATCAGGAAGAGATCGCCTTCGCCGGCCTGGAAGGCGGCGACGCGGCGGCTGCGTTCGGCGGCCGGCGTGGCGCCGTCGAGGTACTGGTAGCTGAACCCCGACGCATCGAGTGGTTCGCGCAGGATCTGCAGGAAGTCGACGAACTGGCTGAAGACCAGAGCCTTGTGGCCGTTGGCGATCAGTTCGCCGGCGAGGTCGGCGAAGGCCTGCACCTTGGCGCCGGCGATGCCGAATTGCGGGCTGCACAGGCGCGGGTCGCAGGCGGCGCGGCGCAGGCGGGTCAGTTGCGCGAGGACGTTGAAGCGCGCCTGCGCAGCGGGGGCGTCCTCGAGCGTGGCGTCGATCTCACGTGCCGCCTCGCGGCGCAGCGCTTCGTAATGCGCCGCTTCGGCCGCTTCCGGCGCAACGTTGAGGATCAACTCGGTGCGCGACGGCAAGTCCTGCAACACCTCGGACTTCGTTCGCCGCAGGACGAACGGGCCGACCAGCCGTTTCAGCACATGTTGCGCCTCGCGGTCGCGGTTGCGCTCGATCGGCCCGGCGAAACGCTCGTTGAAACGGTTGCTCGTTCCGAGCAGACCGGGGTTGGCGAAGCGCATGATCGACCAGAGGTCGGCAAGGCGGTTCTCGACCGGCGTTCCGGTCAGCGCCAGGCGGAAATCCGCGCTCAGCTCGAAGAGCGCCTGCGAGCGCTTGGCGGCGGCGTTCTTGACCGCCTGCGCTTCGTCGGCGATCAGCGTATGCCAGCTGCGGCCGGCAAAGCGCTCCTGCGCCAGTTGCAGCAGCGTGTACGAGACGATCAGCAGATCCCGTGGCCCGGCATCGCCGACCAGCGATTCGCGTTCACCCTCTCCCGCCTCGCCATAGATGCGGGCGTTGAGCGTCGGTGCGAAGCGCTGGCACTCGGCAAGCCAGTTGCCGCACACAGAGGTCGGCGCGATGACCAGAGCCGGCCCCCCCGCCGCCCGCTCGAGCAGCACGGCGAGGGCCTGCAGGGTCTTGCCGAGACCCATGTCGTCGGCGAGGCAGCCGCCCATGCCGGCCGTCGCGAGGCGCATCGCCCACTGGTAGCCGTCTTCCTGATACGGCCGCAGGCTGGCCTGCAGCAGCTTCGGTGGCTGCGGCGCGATCTCCTGGGCGCTGCGCAGGCGATCGATCGCCTGGCGAAAGTCCGCGCCGGCATCGAGTTCGGTCCCGTCGAGGATCTCGTCGAGCCAGGCGGCGGCGACCAGAGGCGCCTTGCCGCCATCCCGGTCGGGCTCGAGTACCGCCGCCAGATCGGCGAGCTTCTGCTTCAGCGAGCGGGTCAGCGCGGCGTAGATGCCGTTGCCCATCGGCACGAAACGCGAACGGTCGCGCGCGGCGCCGAGGAGGGTCGACAACTGCAGCACCAGACCTTCATCGACCTTCGCCTCACCGTCGAGCCGGAACCAGTCGCGCTCGCGAGCCACGCGCATGCCAAGCTGCCGCGGGCCGAGCGAGACGACGCGCACGCACTTGCCCTTCGGCCATTCGACGGCGGCCAGTTCGGGCAGGGTTGGCAACTTCTCGACCGCAGCAAGCGCGTTCTCCGCATCGTCGATCAGCCATTCGCAACTGCGCTCGCTGCCGTCGAGGAAGGGCAGGGCGTCGAGGATCGCCTCGAGATGCCGTCTCTCGCCGGCCAGATCGCGCTCGGTGCCGACCGTCTCGCTGCCAATGACCGCCATCAACTGCCTGCGGCCGCTGCCCGGCGTCAGTCGCGGACCATCGCTGCCGAGGGGGGTCACGACCAGGCGCAGCGACAGATCCGCATCGACGGGCGCCAGCTCGGCGCGTAGGCGCGAGTCGCTGGCGACCTGTCGTGCCGCCTGTGCCGCGTCGGCATGGACCTGAAAGCGCGCCGCCAGCGCGCGCAGCGTCTTCTCGACCTCTTCCTGTACGCCGGGGGCGTTGGCGGGAATGGCAAAGTGGCCGCCGACGAGCCGCGCGGCCTGCTGCTGTTCGGCCGAGAAGCGGATCAGCCGCAATCGCTGCGGGCCGTCTGGAATGAGGGTGATCAGGCGCAGCGCTTCGGCCGCGCGAATCTGCTCGCCGTCCAGGTAGTAAGCGTCGATGTCGATGTCGGTGTGGAGCCGCAGGGGTGGATCGATGCGCATCCGGTAGCGGTCGCCATCGCGGATCAGTTCGAGTTCCGGCGGGCTTTCGGTCAGATCGACGAACTGCTCCGGCGCGCTTGCCAGGAAGACCGTCGGGTGTCCGACGAGGGCGACGATCGCCGCCGCCAGGTCGAGGTACATGCGGTTGCCGTAGCCGGGCTCGACTCGGATCGCCCTCGCCACCTTGGCGTCGGCCGCCGAGAGCTGCTGGTTGTCGACGAGTCGCGCCAGACTGATGGCGCGCGGCCGATTCCAGCCGCGCTGGCCGCGCTTCTGCTCGAGCGGGCGGATGCCGGCGAGTTGCCCCGCGTTGCCGATGTCGACTTCCCACAGCAGTCTGGTGGCCGCACCGGCCGCCGCCTTGCCGTCCTGGCCGCCAAGCGACTGCAGCGTGACAAGGACTTCGTGCCAGCGTTCGCTGCCGCCGGCGATGAAGGAGCCGGCCGGCGGATCATGCCCCTCGAGTACCGCAGCGGCGTCGTCGAGCTGATGCAACAGCGCTTGCATCCGGCAGGCGCGCAGCTTGCCACGCAGCAGTGCGATCGGATCCCGCCATGCCCGCTGCGGGTCGGCGGCCCCAAAACCCGTGATGGTTTCCCTGCTCAGCCAGGCGGCGAGAAGGATTCCCCACAGGGCGTCGAGCGGCGCCCCGAACAGCGTGTCACGCGAAGCCTGGAGGGGCAGGACGGCGTTGCCGATGAGTGAAGCCCGGCCGAGACGGACGTCGATCACATGCACCCAGCGACCCCAGCCGGATTCCGCATCAGGCTGGCGTCGGCCGGACTCGGTGGCACAGAACTTGCGCGCCAGCTCGAGATGGCGCGTTGTCGCCTGCGCGAGCAATGACAGGGGGTAGAACCAGGCGATGCTGGCGGACAGGAAGTGCTTGCTGCCGCCGATCTCGGACCGGCGCTGCTTGAGGGCCGCTTCGAAGGCTGCCTGCCCATCGGCCCATTCGCCTGCGAGTACCCGCTGCGCTGCCCGGATGCCGGCAACCCAGCCATTGTCGATGCCGAGCAGAGCAGCCTGCAGCAGGTCGGCATCGGCGCGCAGCAACGCCAGGTCGGCGAGAACGAGGCGCAGGTTTTCGGGCACGACAGTCGCGTCCCGGGCGAGTTCTGCGCACGCCCAATCGACGATCGGCAAGTAGCTTTCAGTGTAGTTCAGGCAGACGCTGACGGTCGCCTGGTAGGCGATGGACCAGCGTTCGGGTCCGTCGATGCGGGCAAAGCTGGGGCCGTCGAAGCCGGGCAGGATCGCTTGCAGGACGATGCTCTCCCAGTTGAACGAGCGCGACACGAGGCTTCTGATCGACTGCAGTTCGGTCGTCGGCGCACCGCTGAAGTACTTGGCACGAACGTAGGCGACGGTCGTTGCCATGCTGCCAGTACTCCAGTGGTAGCTGGACTGGCCCGGGTGGAAACGATCGGCTTGACAGACCAGATCGACCAGCGCGCTGCCCGTGGCGGTATCGAGCCACTGTCGGTAGAGTGCCGCGCGCAGCGTGTCCACCAACTGGGAAACCCCGTGGCGCGACGGATCCTCGCGCAGCAGGTCCCGCTCCGCCAACTGCAGCCAGGCCTTCCTGACGTCGGCGAGGCTGAAGGCATGGCCGTTTCTCGTCTTCAGGCCGCTGACGACGAGCAGCCGTTGCACGTCGGTTGCCGACCGGCCGGCCCACAGCAGCGCGCAGGCGAGTGCCACCCTGTGCGTGTCGGGCGCCAGGCCGAGGGTATCGAGCTGTTCGAAGGCGCTGCTGTTCAGTGGCTTCCTGGACATTGTCTCTTGCGGTTCAGATGGTGTGACGAAGGGGCGACGCGCCATGCCGAGTCAGCAACATCGCATCACCGTAACTGAAGAAGCGATAGCGCTCGCGAATCGCATGTTCGTACGCGCTACGGACGGGCGCATGACCGGCGAAGGCGGCGACCAGCATCAGCAGCGTCGACCGCGGCAGGTGGAAGTTGGTCAGCAGGCGGTCGACCACCCGGAATTCGTAGCCAGGGGTGATGAAAAGATCGGTCTCGTCCGTGCCGGCACGCAGTTCACCCGTTCGCGCCGCCGCCTCGAGCGCCCGCAGACTGGTCGTACCGACGGCGACCACACAACCACCGCTGCGGCGCGTACGGGCGATCGCGGCGACCGTCTCGGCGGGAAGGTCGAAGCGCTCGGTGTGCATCCGGTGTTCGCGCAGGTCGTGCGTGCGCACCGGCTGAAAGGTCCCGGCGCCGACATGCAGCGTCAGCCAGGCGCTGCCGACACCGTGCCCGGCGAGTTGCTGCAGCAGCGGTTCATCGAAATGCAGCCCGGCGGTTGGCGCTGCCACCGCGCCGGGTGAGCGGGCGAAGACGGTCTGGTAGCGAGCCTCGTCGGCGGCCGTCGCGGCATGCCTGATGTAGGGCGGCAGCGGCAGCCGCCCGTGGCGCTCGACGAGGCGCCACAGGTCGTCATCGGCAGCGAGTTCGAGCGCGAAGAACTCGCCCTGCTCGCCGCTTCGCTCACCGACGAGCATCGGGATCGTCTCCTCCAGCAGAATCCGGCTGCCCGGTTTGGGGGACTTGCTGGCGCGGATCTGCGCAAGTGCATGGCGGGCGTCGATGATGCGCTCGAACAGGACCTCGATGCGGCCGCCGCTCGCCTTGCGACCGAACATGCGGCCGCGGATGACGCGCGCGTCGTTGAAGACCAGCAGGTCACCGGCATCGAGCAGCGCCGGCAACTCGTCGAAGCGGTGGTCGCTGATGCCCGTGTCGAGCAGCCGCAGCAGCCGGCTGCCGCTGCGTTCGGCTGCGGGCTGCTGGGCGATCAGCTCGGCCGGGAGCTCGAAGTCAAAGTCGTCGAGGGTCAGCATCGCAGCGTGGTGGCCGGGAGTTCGGCGCCGCCGGTCTTGGCTTGTTCGCGGTCGCGGAATGCGCGATAATCGCCGCCACATGCCGCGCGCAGACGGCGCGCTCAGGCCGAGATGGCGGAATCGGTAGACGCAGCGGACTCAAAATCCGCCGCCGCAAGGCGTGGGGGTTCGATTCCCCCTCTCGGCACCACGACACAACAACGACCCGTGCGTTCAAAGCGGCCGATTATAGCACCCGGCCTGGCAGTCTCCCGACAGGTTGCCCGCAGCGGCGGTACCGGGAGCTTGGCGAGCCGACGCCGGTGTGCGGCGAGAGGGGACGAGGACCCAGGGCAAGTGCTCCGGCGCCGGCTGGGCGGGCGGGCAGCGCCGCTTTTTGCGCGCGCTCTCGCGTTGCCGCTGACTGCAGGGCAAGCGCTTGTGGCAGCTGTGGCGCAGGTCGCCCGCTGGCGATGAGAGCGGGCGGTCCGACCCCGCGCCGGGGCTACGCCTGGTGGCTGGCGGTGCGTCCGAAGACGCTCGGCGTGTCACTGGTGCCAGTGCTCATCGGCAGTGCGCTGGCGTGGTCGCAGCAGGCCGCCGTCCTCTGGCTGCCGGCGCTGGTCGCGCTGCTTGCCGCGTTGCTGATCCAGATCGGCACCAACCTGCACAACGATGTCGCCGATTTCGAGCGCGGCGTCGATGGCGCCGAGCGCCTCGGGCCGCCGCGCGCGACGGCCATGGGCTGGCTGCCCGGAACGGTGGTGCGGCGCGGCGCGTGGGTCGCCTTTGCCCTGGCGTTCAGTCTCGGCGTCTATCTCGCTGGTCACGGCGGTTGGCCGATCGTCGCCATCGGTCTGGCATCGCTGGCGGCTGGCTGGGCCTACACCGGCGGGCCGCGGCCAATCGCCTGCACGCCGCTCGGCGAGTTCTTCGTTCTGCTCTTCTTCGGCGTGCTGGCGGTCAGCGGCAGCTACTACCTGCAGACCCTGTCGCTGGCGCCCGCCGCCGTGCTGGCCGGTACCATCGTCGGCCTGCTGGCGGCCGCCCTGATCACCATCAACAACACGCGTGACCGTGAGACCGACGCCCGTGCCGGACGGCGAACGCTGTCGGTTCTCTGCGGGCGGCGGGCAGCATGCGCCATCTACTCCGGCGAAATATTGCTGCCCTTCGCGCTTCTGCCATGGCTGGCGGCGCTGACTGACCGTGGTATCTGGCTCGTCCTGCCGTGTCTGGCGCTGCCGTTGGCTGCGCGTCAGATCGTGCGTTTTCGCCGCGCTGCCGGATCAGAGTACAACACACTGCTCGCCGGCACTGCCGGGCTGCAGATGGTCTTTGCCTTCCTGCTCGCCCTCGGCTTGCTGGTGCGCGTGCCTTAACCCTTAGCCTCGTCGCTGCCCGGGCGAGGGAACCAGGCGAGCGTCGATTGCAGGCGAACCACCGTGCCGACGATGATCAGGGCCGGTGACCTGATGCCGGCAGCCGCCACCTTCGCCGGCAGGGTCGCGAGGTCGGCGGTCAGCACGCGCTGTCGCCGCGTCGTGCCATTCTGGACGACCGCCGCCGGGTGCTCGGCGGGCAGTCCATGCGCCATCAACTGGCGGCAGATTTCGCACAGCCCGCCGACTCCCATGTAGAAGACGACGGTCTGCCGGGGCCGCGCCAGCGACGGCCAGTCGAGATTGATCGTGCCGTCCTTCAGGTGGCCGGTGGCGAAGGCGACCGCCTGTGCGTGATCGCGATGCGTCAGCGGGATGCCGGCGTAGGCGGCGCAACCGGCGGCCGCGGTGACGCCCGGGACGACCTCGAACGGGATGCCCGATTCGACCAGCGCTTCGATCTCCTCGCCTCCGCGACCGAAGACGAACGGATCACCGCCCTTGAGGCGGACCACGGCCTTGCCACTGCGCGCCAGACGCACGAGCATCCGGTTGAGTTCCGCCTGCGGTACGCTGTGATTCGAGCTTTCCTTGCCGGCGTAGATCCTTTCGGCATCCGGACGCGCCAGTTCGAGCACGCCATCGGCGATCAGGTGGTCGTAGACGATCGCGTCCGCCTCGCCGATGAGGCGTGCGGCGCGCAGCGTCAGCAGGTCGAGGTCGCCAGGCCCGCTGCCGACGATGTAGACGGTACCGCGGGTTGCTGACGGAGGCGACTGACTCATGGTACTGTTCCCGATCTTTCGTTGAGGCGCAAGCATAAGCGTCCGCGCCAGCATGTTCAACTGATCTGCCGCCGCCTGCCGTTGGCCTTGCGTGTTTTGATGAAAGTCAAGGATCCGCGCAGGGGTGCAGCCCTGAAGCATGACCCTGCTGAATCGGCCCCGCTTGCCGGAAGCCCCCGTTTTCGGCGCTGAAGCGGTCAGATTGCTGGAGGCTGGTGGCAGGTGAGGGCTGGATGCGTGGGTGGTGTGGGGTCCGTGAAGAGGGTGTCGATCGGTGGCAGGAACTCCGTTGTGATCTCTGGGCGAGCCTCTCCCTGCACGGAGCGCACCGCGCGGGGTGGTTCCTGGGGCCGTCCTGGAGAGGTCACTCGAGTTGCAGCAGAAAGGGTTTGGCGAGAAGCACGCGCATCCGCGCGGAATCGAGCCAGGGCGCAGCGCAGGAATTTCGGATGAAGGCGATGGCCCCGCGCACGCCGAGTTGGTCGAACAGATCGCGCAGCTGTCGCGTGAAGCGCGCCAGGGTATTGAAGACATGCGCCAGCCGCATCAGGAGGTGGTAGCCGCGCATCGCATTCCAGTCGAGGGCAAAGGCATGCTCGTAGTGGTAGCCCTGGTGTTTCTCGACGAGGAAGCCCGCTTCGATGCCCCAGCGGTGGCGGGCGCCGAGATTGCAACGCACATGGACGTTCTCGCAGCTGAGCGGCCGACTGGAGAGCCAGGCGTGGCGTGCCGTCTCGGTCACGATGGCGGCCTGTTGGTCGACCCGCTGCCAGCTTTCCTCACAGACGACCACGTGCAGCTTGAGCCGGCAACGACCGTTCGCGCCAAAGGCATACTCGATGTCATTGACCCAGCTGAAGTGCTGTTGGCGTTTGCCCCAGTCCAGCTGCCGGGTTTGCGACTGCCGGGGCTGCAGCGCGCGGAACTCCTCCCAGACCGAGGGCAGATCCTTGTCCCGGAGGACGATCATGAACTGCCAGCCGGCGCGCCGGCAGCGTTGCATCACCGGCCCGTTGGCGTAGAGTCCGTCGAGCACGAGCAGGATCGGCAGGCGCGGGAACAGCCTCTTGAGCCGGTCGCTCAAGCGCGCAAAGCCGCGCAGCTCGCAATCCTGCTTCTGCGCTTCGCTGTCGCCCAGCGCGTGTTCGAGGAACTCGCTGAGCAACGGGATGACCAGACCGCCGTGGAAGACGAGGCTGGCTTCGAGCACGTAGACGAAGTACTGGGTGTGGCGGTTTTCGTCCTTGCCGACGCTGCGCTGCAGGAGTTCCTCCGCCCAGAGGGTGTCGCCGGCGAGCTTCTGCGAGCCATCGATGGCGATCGGATGGCAGTGGTTGATCAGATAACGCCGGAAGCTCTTGCCGCGGATCAGGCGGCGCACCAGGTCGACGTGCGCCTGTTCGAGTTGCGTCAGGTCGATGTCGCGCAGCAGCCGATAGAGGGTGTCGGCGTGCGGCAGGGCCTCGATCTGCGGGAACAGCAATTGCAGGTTGGCGAGGAACTGCGGACGGGTCATTTCGCGGTTGGTCTCGCGCCGGGAGGCGAACTGGAAGACGAACATCAGCAGCCCATAGAGCAGCAGCGCGGTCAGCTTGTGCCGGCGCTTCCTGGGGGCCCGCGGGTCGGGAATCCGTTCCAGCTGGTCGAGCAAGGCCGGCAGCTCCTGGCGCAGGAGGCGTGCCTGCTTGCTCACGGCGTCCTCGCGGGCTGCCCGTTCTTCGTCGATGGTCGTGAAGGCCGAGCATCGGTTGGGCAGCGGCGGGGGTGACTGGGGCCGTTGTCCCATCGCGCGCCGCTTCGCGTTCAGCGCCTGCTCCTGCCGTCTCTTGTCGCTGCGTTGCGCCCGAATGCCGGCACGCGTCGGACGACTGCAGGGTTTGCTCATCGCCGGGTGGGCTCGGTCACGGCGCACAGCCGGTCCCGACCGTCGCTGCCGAGCGGCTTGACCCATACTTGCCGAGGCGTGCTGTGATAGGTCCGCCCAGGGCGGGCCAGCCCGCGTCCGCTGGTCTCTCCGAGCAATTGCCAACCGGCAGCCCGGTAGCAGGTGCCGGTATGCTGTCGCGGGTCGACGAAGCTTTCCAGCAGCAGGGGCTCGAAGCCCCAATGTTCGAGCCAGTCGCTGCGCGCACGACGCGCGAGTTGGCCGAGCACCTGGCTGGCCAGATGCGGTACGCGAACGTGCGGGAAGATCAGGAAGCGACTGTTGTTGAGTACCCGTGGCAGGTTGTGGCGCCGGGTCTGAGCGGTCCAGCCGATCCAGTCGTCGCGCACGGCCACTGCCCGGGCGGCACCGGACAACAGGACACAACCGAGCCGCAGCTCGCCCGCCGTGATGAAGTAACGCAACCGGTAGCCGAAGGCACCCTGGAAACCGAGCGGGTGCCAGCGCGCCATCAGATCATCCCATTGCTTCGCCAAGGCGGTGTCGTGGATCACTTCCAGGCGGACCGGGGCCAGGGCCGACAGCGAAACCTCCACCGGAGTCGGCTCGACCATCGGCTCGGCAACGGCCCGGGGCTGCGCCGGGCAGCGTGGCGTCGAACGGGATACCCGCGCGGCCCGCTGTGCGGGCAGGACGAGCAGGCCGGCCGCCTGCAAGCGCTGCAGGAACTCCAGGCAGGCGCCCGTCTTCGCCGTCCCCGTCAGCGTCACCCAGCCCAGATGCTCGCACAGCGTCGCCGCCAGTTCATGGCGCGCCAACCCGGGCAGCCACGCCACCGTCGCGCAGATGTCGGCAACCTCTCGCGCACTGAACTCCCGGCCGCAGTGCACCCAACTGCTCGGCGTCATCGCATCCATCGCACAACCTTCACCAGAAACGCAGATCCGCTAACCTCAGCCTATTCTGCCAAAGGCCTCGAAAATTGTCTAGCCCTCCTTTGCGAAAGCCTTTTTTTGCGGTGGCCGTCAAGCCTTGCTACGACTGGGCTGCGCGGGTCATGCTTCAGGGCTGGCAGGGGTGGCATGTCATCCTGCGCGGAGTCTGACACGGGTCTGACCGCGAGCGCTGAACAAGCAACTTCAAGAGGAGAGGAATCGAACAATGCAGAAGGGAATCCGTAACGTACTGATGCTGGCAAGCCTGCCGCTGGCGATCAACCTGGCGTTCGCCGCACCAGCCGAGAAGGCTGCCGCACCAGCCGCCAGTGCCGCTCCGGCTGCAGGCCCGACACTTTCGGCAGAGGACAAGGCCGCTGCCGGCAAGACCTACTTCGAGCGCTGCGCCGGCTGTCACGGCATGCTGCGCAAGGGCGCCACCGGCAAGAACCTCGAACCGGCCAACACAACCAAGCTGGGCACCTCGCGGCTCGAGAAAATCATGTCCTACGGAACCGAAGGCGGCATGCCGAACTTCGACGACATCCTGTCGAAGAAGGAAATCGCCAACATGGCGACCTACATCCAGATGCCTGCCGAAGCGCCGCCGGAATGGGGCATGAAGGACATGAAGGCAAGCTGGAAGCTGCACGTTCCGGTCGCACAGCGGCCGACGAAGCAGATGAACAACGTCAACCTGAAGAACGTTTTTGCCGTCACCTTGCGTGATTCGGGCGAAGTGGCCCTGATCGACGGCGATACCAAGCAGATCTGGGGCATCGTCAAGACCGGCTATGCTGTCCACATCTCGCGCGTCTCCGCTTCCGGGCGCTACGTGCACGTGATCGGCCGCGATGGTCGTTACGATCTGATCGACATGTGGTACGAGAAGCCGACGATCGTCGCGACGATGAAGGCCGGCTACGAGGCGCGCTCGGTCGACACCTCGAAGTACAAGGGATTCGAGGACAAGTACGCCGTCGTCGGCGCGTACTGGCCGCCGCAGTACGCCATCCTCGACGGCGAGACCCTCGAGCCGTTGAAGCTGATTTCGACGCGTGGCGTCACCGTCGATGGCGAGTACCATCCGGAGCCGCGCGTGGCGTCGATCGTCTCGTCGCACGACAAGCCCGAGTGGGTGATCAACATCAAGGAGACCGGCATGATCAAGCTGGTCGACTACTCGGACATCAACAACCTGAAGGAAGTGACCGTCAACTCGGCCAAGTTCCTGCACGATGGCGGCTGGGACGCTTCCAAGCGCTACTTCCTCGTCGCTGCCAATGCGTCGAACAAGGTCGCGGTCGTCGACACCAAGGAAGGCAAGCTGGCAGCACTGGTCGACACCGCCAAGATCCCGCATCCGGGTCGTGGCGCCAACTTCAACCATCCGAAGTACGGTCCGGTCTGGGCCACCTCGCACCTCGGCGCCGACGTGATCAGCATCATCGGAACCGATCCGGCGAAGAACCCGCAGCATGCGTGGAAGGTCGTGCAGGAAGTGAAGAACCACGGCGCCAATTCGCTGTTCGTCAAGACCCATCCGAAGTCGAAGAACCTGTGGGCCGACGCGCCGCTGAACCCCGATCCGAAACTGGCCGGTTCGGTCACGGTCTACAACATCGACGACCTTGGCAACCCGGATCCGAAACCGCAGGTGATCGATCTCGCAGCCGCCGCCAACCTCGGCAAGACGAAGGGCATCCAGCGCGTCGTGCATGGCGAGTACAACGAGAAGGGCGATGAGGTCTGGTTCTCGGTGTGGACCGGCAACAAGACCGAGCCTTCGGCGATCGTCGTCGTCGATGACAAGACGCGGACGGTCAAGAGCGTGATCAAGGACCCGCGTCTCGTGACGCCGACCGGCAAGTTCAACGTGTACAACACGCAGCGCGACATCTACTGATCGCAGAGACCGCAGTCGAAGCGAACGGGGGGCTGCGGCCCCCCGTTTTCGTCGTACGCCGCGGCGGACGAGACAGTACCTGGCCGTCGGCCATAGGAGAAGCAATGAAAGCGAAGGCCCTGACTCTCTGTTTCGCGCTGTTGCCGTCGATCACGCTGGCAGCGCCGCCGCCGGTCGATCCGGCGATGCTCGAACTGGCTGACCAGAGCCGCTGCCTGACCTGCCACGATGTCGATGAGACGCTGCGCGGCCCTGCTTGGCGCGACGTCGCCAAGCGCTACCGCGGCCAGCCGGAAGTCGAGGAAATCCTGGTCAAGAAGGTGTACGAAGGCGGCGGTGGCGTCTGGGGGAATGACTACATGTCGGCCAACAAGCGTGCCGGCATCGACAACATCCGCGTTCTCGTGCGCTGGATCCTGACGCTGCCCTGAGCCGACGAGCTGGTTTTTCGTCCGTTGCTGGCTCGACCGGTCAGTCGAAGAGCCCCTTGTCGACGCGTGCCGCCAGTTCTGCGGTCGCCTCGCGGAAGGCAACAATGCGGCGGCCGCGGTGTTCCTTGAGAAACTCTTCCGCATCGGCGCGTGTCGCGAAGGGAACGAACTCGTGCCCCATCGGCCCGGTTACGTCGGAACCGGTGACGTAGAAGGCGCGGCGGGCGTCGATGCGGGTCAGTCCGTAGTACTCGGTGACCCAGATGCTGGCGATGTCGCCGGTGCTGCGGCCAGGCGCGTGGCGCGTCAGGTTGCCGAGGTACTTGAAGAGGTCTTTGGCGCCATCGAAGAAGTGTGCCTGGCCATCACGGTAGGCGACCACCGCGATCCAGTTCGGGTAGCGCGAGACGAGCATGCCGCAGACCGGGCAGAGGTCACGCTCGCCCGGCTTCGGTGGCAACGCGCTCGCCAGCGCGAGGCCGGCGGCCAGCCAGAGTGCCCCGGCAACCAGCCAGCGCGCCGGTCGCGACGACATCGCGGCAGCGTTCAGCCGTGCGGTCGGCCAGCCGCCCGCTGTCGCCGCTCCTCACGGCTCCTGCGGATCATCGCGACATCCTGCGACATGTCGGTGTAGGCGGCGAGCAGCGCCTGGTCGAAGTTTGCGAGTTCGCCGCCGTTTTCCGCCATCGCCGCCCGCGCAGCCGCTTCGCTGCCGTATGCCACCTTGCTGCGCCTGCTCATCACCGCCCGGATGCGGCTGCCGACCAGAAAGGTGGCCTGATCGACGACGAGCAGAGGCTTGGCCTCGGCGCTTGACGCGTTGTCGGCGACCCAGATGGTCTTCGGTTCGCGGTCGACATTCACCGCCAGGCTGATTGCCGCGCAATGCAGTGAGCAGACGCCGTCGGGCAGATCGTCGCTGTACTGCAGCAGCATGCGCGAATGATGGAACTGGCGACGATCCATGCCGCAATACGGGCATTTGGGGAATTTCTCGAGGTCGCTGTCGGCCGGTCGGGGATCGGCCACCTTCTTCGGGATGAATTGCGCCGGGGTGCCGTCGGTGGCACAGGCGGGTTGCGCCTCGGCGCCGGTGGCGAGCAGGCCGCTCGCGGCCAGCGAGAGTTTCAGCAGATCACGGCGTTTCACGATCATTTTCCTGTCCGGCGATGGGGGGAGCAGTGCGGGGTGGCGTCAAGGCGCATGGTAGGGCCTTTGCCGCGTGGCGAACTGCGGCAAATCGTCGCAGCGGCCCGGCGGCGCGGGCGCTCTGGCGCTGCCGGCGGAGCTTCGCCTGCTGCAGCACCCCGGTGCCGTCCGCGCTGGCGAGTCGCGTCGCCCGCGGGCGGTTGCCGTGAGCTTGCCGTGGGTCCGCGGCGCGTGTCTTCGGCAGCGTCCGCGACACCGACGCCGGCCAGGACGCAATCGGGATCAGCCGGCCAGTCGCTGCATCACGACGTAATAGCGGATGCCCTGCCAGACGGTCGTCAGACCGAGGACGATGACGAACAGCGCGGCGCCGCGCAACAGCCAGCCGCGCGTGCGCACGCCGAGCCTGCCGAAGAGGAAACTCGCCGAGAGCATCGACGGCAGCGTGCCTGCGCCGAAGGCGAGCAGCAACAGACCGCCTTCGACGACCGAGGGTGCGGTGGTGGCCTTGATTGCCATTGCCATCGTCATCGAGCACGGCATGAGACCGTTGATCGCACCGCCGATCATCGCTCCCGGCAGCACGCCGCGCGCGCTGGCACTGACGAACTGGCGGCGCAGCCAGTCGACCGGGGCGAAGGCGAGCGTGTTGCGCCATGGTGAAACGCCGAGCAGGTCGAGGCCGAGCAGGATGACGATGCAGCCGGCGACGATCTGCAACAGTCCCTGCAGCTTGCCGAAGGCGCCGGTCTGCACGAGGACCGTGCCGAGCGCCGCCGCCAGCAGGCCGATCAACGCATAGACGCCGACGCGCGTCAGGTGGTAAGCGAGATAGGGCGCGAAGCTGCGCGCGCCGAGCTTGATGAAGAAGCCGGAGACGAGCCCGCCGCACATGCCGAGGCAGTGACCGCTGCCGAGGATGCCGGTCATGAAGGCGAGCCAGTAGGAGAACTCGGCCAGTGCCTGATGCTGCGTGTGGTCCAAGCTCAGTTCTTTTGCAGGCGCAGCGAGTTGCTGACGACGGAAACCGACGACAGCGCCATCGCCGCCGAGGCGATCATCGGGCTGAGGCGGCCGGCGGCGGCGACCGGAATCGCCACGACGTTGTAGCCGAGGGCCCAGAACAGATTCTGGCGGATGATTCGCATCGTCTGCCGGGACAGCTCGATCGTCGCCGTGACGCGGCCGATGTCGCCACCGACGAGGGTGATGTCGGCCGCCTCGAGGGCGATGTCGGCCGCGCTGCCGATGGCCAGCCCGACGTCGGCGGCGGTCAGCGCCGGCGCGTCGTTGATGCCGTCGCCGATCATGCCGACGCGCCTCCCCTGGCGCTGCAGGTCGCGGATCAGGGCCAGCTTGTCGGCCGGCGTGGCGCGCGCGACGACGCGCCCGATCCCCACCTGGCGCGCGATCTGGCGGGCGACGGCGGCGACGTCGCCAGTGGCCATCACCGTCTCGATGCCGAGGCGATGCAGTCGTTCGATCGCCTCGCGCGCGCCGGCGCGCGGCTGGTCGGCGATCGCCAGCAGCGCGAGCGCATGGCCGTCGACGGCGACGAAGACCGGTGTCCGGCCCTGGTCGGCGAGCGCCGCCGCCTGCGCCTCGCTGGCAGCACAGTCGATGCCGGCCTCGGCGAGCAGCGCCGAGTTGCCGATCAGCATCGTCCGGTGGTCGCAGACGGCGCGCACGCCGCGCCCGGGGATCGCCGTGAATTCGCTGCATGCTGCTGGAACGATCGCCTGGGTCGCGCACCAGGCGACAATCGCCCGGCCGAGGAAGTGCTCGGAGCCGGCCTCGGCAGCTGCCATGAGCGCCAGCAGCCTGACCCGGTCGGCGTTCGCGGCCGGGAAGAAGTCGGTGACCGCCGGTCGGCCTTCGGTGATCGTCCCGGTCTTGTCGAAGACCAGCGTGTTCAGCCCGGCAGCGCTCTCCAGCGCCTCGCCATTGCGGATGTAGATGCCGCGCCGCGCGGCTTGGCCGGTACCGACCATGATCGCCGTTGGCGTCGCCAGACCGAGCGCACACGGGCAGGCGATGAGCAGGACGGCGATGGCGTGCGCCAGCGCCGTCGCCGGCGGACTGCCGGCGAGCAGCCAGCCGCCAAGGGTCAGCCCGGCGACGCCGGCGACGGCAGGAACGAAGCGTTGCGCGATGCGGTCGGCCAGTTTCTGCACCGGCAGCTTGCTGCCCTGTGCCTGGTCGACCAGGCGGACGATGCCGGCGAGCACGGTGTCGGCACCGACCGCGGTCGCACGCAGCGTGAAACTGCCGTTGCCGTTGACGCAGCCGGCATGGACCGGATCGCCGCAGCCCTTGCCGACCGGCAGCGACTCGCCACTGAGCAGCGCCTCGTCGACTTCCGAGCTGCCGGCGACGACGACGCCATCAGCCGGAATGCGCTCGCCGGGGCGCACGCGCAGCAGGTCGCCGACGACGACCAAGTCGATCGGCACCACCTCTTCGCGACCGTCGCGCAGGACGACGGCGGTCGTCACCTGCAGCTCGATCAGCTTGCGGATCGCTTCGCTGGCCTGCCCCTTGGCGCGTTCCTCAAGGAAGCGGCCGAGGAGGACGAAGCTGACGATGCCGGCGGCGGCCTCGAAATAGACATGGTGCGAGCTGAGGAAAAGGCCCGGCAGGCTGTACAGGTAGGCAGAACCGGCGCCGATCGCGACCAGCGAGTCCATGTTGGCGCTCCGCTGCCGCGCCATCTGCCAGGCCTTGCCGAAGATGTCGCGGCCAGGGCCGAAGAGCACCGGCGTTGCCAGGGCGAACTCGAGCAGGCGCAGCGCGGGTGAGCGATGCATGGCCATGCCGAGCGCCATCACCGGCGCGGTCAGGGCTGCGGCGACGACGACGCGCCGCTTTGCCTGCGCGAGTCTCGCCTTCTCGCGTTCAACGAGCAGGCGGCGCTGGGCCACCGTATCCATCGCCTGTGCCCGGTAGCCGAGCCCGTTGACCAGCGCGAAAACCTCGTCGCGGCCGATCGTGCCGCGCACGACGGCCGTCTGCGCGGCGAAATTGACGTTCGCCAGATGGACGCGCGGATCACGGCGCAGCGAGAGTTCGATCAGCAGGGCGCACGAGGCGCAGCTCAGGCCTTCAATGGCCAGTGAGGATTCCTGCAGCGGTGCGTCGGCAGCGGCACGGACAACCGGCGGTCGCGCCGGCGGGCAGGCGGCGAGGCGGCCGATCAGGTCGTCGACGCTGGTCAGCAGGCGGGCTTCGGGCAGTTGGCGCGGATCGTAGTGGATCGCCAGCGAGCCGAGAGCCGGAACGGCACGTACGTCGCGAACTCCGGGCCGCTTGCGCAGCAGGATCTCGACGATGCAGCAGCGCTCGTCGTCGCGTGCCAGCGGTGGCGCAACCAGGCGCACCCGGCGCCGCAGCCGGTGCACGATGTGCAGGTTGCGGTAGCCGCCGGAAGTCATTTCCGGCCGCCGCCCTTGCGGTAGCGAACGAGCAGGAACACCAGGTAGAAGATCGTCAGCCACGCGGATCGGAACTTCAGCGGGTCGCGCAGCCACTGCTGGTTGATGAGGTCCCAGTGTACGCGGATGAGATGGAAAGCCAGCAGGTCGTTGAGGAAGTTGACGATCGCCCGTTCGCTCAGCGCGCTCTCGAGCACCGGTTGCACGCGGCTTCGCACGCCCTGCAATTGCGGGTAGCGGTCCAGGCCGCGCAACAGGCGGCGCAGCGAGCGTCGGGCGGCAGCCTCGAACTGCGTGGCCGTGCCGACCCGGTGTGCCCGGCCACGTGCCGCCGCCGTTGACGCCGGGTCGGCGGCAGTTTCGCCCGCGGCAGCCTGCGGCGGGGCATCGGTTGCCGGCAGCCGCGGCAGCACCTGCTGCAGGCAGCGGGCGATGGCGCCGGCGTCGCAGACGTGCGCATCGTAGAACACGGACAACTTGCGCTCGCCGGCGTGCAGTCCGACGCGATAGACCCCTTCCTGCCGACGCAGGGCCGTTTCGATGCAGTGTGCGCTGGCGGGCGAACAGATCGCCGCCGGCAGTTCCAGCCGCAGGTGGCCGGCTGCGCGGTAGCGAACGAAAATCCGCCGCGACCAGTCGTCGGCAGGGTCGGTAGACGGAATCACCATGGCTGCCTCTGCTGGTGGCGGATTCAGCTGGCCGCCTGCGGCGGAACCTCCGCGTCGCCGTCTTCGCCAGTCGGCACCGCCGCATCCGCCTCGCGTTCACGGGTCTCCTCGAGCAGGTCGGCGAGGCTTTCCTTCTGCTGCAGGACGAAATCCTTGCCCATGCCGCACGCCCGCGAGACCGACAGCGCGATCTCCTTGCGGTAGCGGCAGAGCAGGAAGCCGGCGACCATGCCGCCGGCGGCGCCGACGGCGAGCAGGGTCAGCGGGTTGAGCAGCAGCGTGCGCGCCGCGACGACGCCGTGCGCGGCGGCGCCGCCGATTGCCGCCGCGTGTGCCGCCGGCCTGTTCATCACGTGTCCCAGTGCTTCCATCGTGCTTCCGTTCATCATCGTGCACTCCTCCCTGTCAGCCGGTCGGCTTGTCCCCGCCAGCGTGCGTCGAATTTCCCGGCACTTCCTTGATGTCGTGCAACATCAGGAAGATTCCCTTGCAGCCTTCGCAGCAGAAGCGCAGCTCCGCCGCCGCCGTCTGCAGCAGCAGCGGCCTCTTGCCGCAGTCGAGGCCGCACAGGTGGCAGTCGTTCCGTTCGCTCATCGCAGCAGCTCGTCCGCCAGACGCTCGAAGGTCGCGGCATCGGCCTCGCCGAGAAGTTTGCCACGGATGCGGCCATCGCCGGCGACGAAATAGGTCGTCGGCAGACCGACGACCCCGTACTGGCGCGAAATCGCAGCCTGGGCGTCGAGCAGCACGGGATAACCGACGCCGATGCGACGGATGAAGGCCTCGACCTCCTGCCGGCTCTGGCCGGCGTTGATCGCCAGCACGACCAGCCCCCGTTGCCGATGACGCTGCCAGACGCCATCGATCGCGCGCATCTCGTCGGCGCAGAAGCGGCACCAGTCGGCCCAGAAGCGGATGACCACCGGTTTGCCGCGCAACTCGCCGGGGAAGCTGAGCGGGCCGGCGTCGAGGGTGGGCGCGGCAAAGGCCGGTGCCTCGTCGCCGATGTTCAGCCGGACGCCGCCACTTCCGTCGCAGCCAGCCACGATGAGGGTCAGCAGGGCGAGCGCGAGGTGGGTCTGCCGGCGCCGCGTGTTCAATTCTCGACGAGGAGCAGGCGGGAGTTGATGACGATCAGCGAAGCGACGACGGCGACGGCGATGAACATGGCTGCCGCGAGCCCGGCCAGCCTGCCGGCGAAGGCCGGTATGACGGACTGCAGGCTGGGAACTCTGGCGAAAGCCTGCACCGCTCCGACGCCGAGACCGGCAGCCGTGCCGACGAACAGTGGCACGTAAAGCGCGTAACCCTGGTAGGAGTAATCCGGCTTGAGGATACAGAAAGGGCAGTGGTGGTGCGGGTGTTCGTACACGTAGAGCGAGATGAAGGCCAGCAAGGCCGCCATGGTGACGGCAAACGCGACCGCCGACAAGAGGGCAACGAGGTAGCCGGCGCTCTGCCCTCTGCGATACAGCAGCGCACAGCCGCTGGCCAGCGCCAGACTGAGGTAGAAGGCGAGCATCGTCGGCAGCGGTGGCGCCGCAGCCAGGTCGGCGGTGACTCCGGGCGTCGCGTCGGAGAACAGGCTGCCACAGCACGACGTGATGACGTCGGCCCGCAGCGCGAGGAAGAAGCGCCACTGCAGCACGGCGGCGGCGAGCAGGAACGGCAGCAGGCAGAGCAGCAGGACGTACTTGATGCGCAGCAGAGGGTAGTCCGGAGCTCGCGTGTCGACGTGGTTGATCACCAGCCAGACGGCGGCGAGAAAGAAGACGAGGATCTGCGCCAGCAGCGCCGGGAAGCCTAAAGCGTTGGCCTCCAGGGTGCCGACGGCGCACATCGCGCCGACGAACAGCGACGCCATGCGATCGGCGTTGAAGACGAAGAGCAGCAGCGCGACGAGCTGTGTCGCGAAGACGAAGGCGAGCAGGGTCGACAGCAGATAGGTGCGGCGTTCGCGCAGCAACTGGCGTTCGCTGCCGCTGGACAGGTCCCAGTGGCGGATGAGGTCGATGGCATGCGGCGTCGCCGCCAGCAGCAGCCCGATGCAGAGCAGCGAAGAGAGCAGCAGGGCGAGGATCGCCGGCTGGAAGATCATCGGCCGGCCCGGGCCGGCACTGCCGCGTCGACGATGCGTCCGTCACGCATGTCGACCACGCGGTCCACCAGCGACGATTCGACGAGCAACGGGTCGTGGCTGCTGAGCAGCACCGTGCGGCCGGTGCCGGCGAGTTCCTCGATGATCGCCATGAATTCCATTGCCAGCGCCGTGTCGAGATTGGCCGTCGGTTCGTCGGCAATGATCACCGGCGGTTCGTTGATCAGCGCGCGGGCGATCGCCACGCGCTGCTGTTCGCCGCCGGAGAGCAGCTCGACGCGCGTCGTCCGCCGGTGGGCCAGGCGCAGGCCGGCGAGCAGTTCCTCGGCACGGGCCTGCAGTGCGTGCCGGTCGCCGCCGAGCGGGTAGGCGGGCAGCATGACGTTCTCGCTCGCAGAGAGGCCACCGATGAGGTTGAACTGCTGGAAGACGAAGCCGAAGGTGCGGCGCCGGACTTCGGTCAGGAAGCGTTCGGGCAGGCCCGAGATGTCGCGCTCGAGCAGGCGGACGCGACCACTCGTCGGTCGCGCGAGACAGCCGATGATCGACAGCAGCGTCGTCTTGCCGGAGCCGCTCGGGCCGCGCAAGGCCGTCACGCGCTCCGCCGGCAGGTGCAGGTCGATGCCGTTGAGGGCGCGGAACTCGTTCTCGCGTCCGGCGTTGAATGTCTTGTGGATCTGCCTGAGTTCGATCATCGCCGGTTCAGCCGCGCATCACCGCGTCGGGGTCGCTGATCGCGGCGCGCCAGATGGGTACCAGTGTCGCGGCCGCATAGGGGAAGACCGTGAAGAAGAACAGCGTCGTTACCTGCAGGCCGTCGATCACCGGACTGAGTTCGAAGCGCGGATAGAGAACCGCCCACCCCATGAGCACCGGCGCGAGCAGCGATGCGGAGAAGTGGAAGACATGCACGTAGGCGGCAAGGTAGCCGAGCAGGAATGCGCTCAGCGACAACAAGGCGCCTTCCCAGAACTTCATCCGCAGGACGTCGCCGGTCTCCCAGCCGATCGCCTTGAGGATGCCGATCTCGCGCCGCTCGTCGGCCGACAGTCCGGAGGCCTTTTCCCAGGCGAGGATGGCGAAGGCGAGCAGGGCGAGCGTCGCAAGGGCAAGAACGATGCCTTCCCGCCAGCTGAAGATCGAATCGTAGGTGCGCAGGATCTCTTCGCGCAGGATCGGACGCGAGTCGGGAAACTGCTGTGCCAGCTTGCCCGCGATGTTGCGCACCTCGAGCGGATTGGCGACGCGCAGCGTGATGTCGGTGTAATGGCCGGGCGGGATGTCGAAGAAGGCGCGGAAGTCTGCTTCGCTGAGCAGCACCAGGTCGGCGCTGAGCAGTTCCGACTTCGCCGGCAGGATGTCGGCGATGCTGAAGGTGAACAGCTTGCCGGAATAGGCGCGGAAGGAAATGAGGTTGCCCGGCGCGACGCCGCGTGTGCGCGCGAGCCCGGCGCCGACGACCAGCGTACCCGGCGCCAGCAGCCGGTCGTCGGCGACCATGAACGTGTAGTTGGCCTTGACCACCGGGTCGTAGTAGTAACCCCAGAGGCGTCCCTGTTTCTCCTGGACGCCGCGCAGGCGAGCGATGCGCTCGAGGTAGCCGGGCGGGATCAGGTCATGGCGGCCGGCGACCATGCGCTGCAGGACGATTTCGGGAGCGCCGGCGAGCAGCTCGTTCGCAGCCTGGCGCAAAGCGTGCGTGAACAGCATCACCGAGGCGAGCAGGAAGACGATCAGCGAGTAGACCAGCAGCAGGCCGAGGTTCTTCGCCTTGCGCCGGGCGAGCGACGCGACGGTGAAGTCAATCAGGTACTTCTGTTTCTCGATCCAGACGTTCATGGTGGCCGCGCAGGTTGGCGGGTGGCAACAGCAGCGAGCCGCTGGGAAAGTGTTCGAGCGCCAGCGGGTGGTCCTGAAAAGCCGAGTGCAGGTCGGTCTGCGACGGGTGGCGGGTATAGCGGGCCTCGGTGAACAGGCAGAGGTCGGTGAGCTGCAGCTGCCGCACCAGCGCCTGCATCGCCTGACCGGAGTCGGCACGTTGCTGCCGCAGGCGGGCAGCGTCGGCAAGGCTGACGGCGAAGAGGGCGCCGCCGCAACAGAGCAGACCCAAAGCGAGGTGGCTTGGACGCGAGACAGGCATCAGGGCAGGAACTGCGGACCGCTTCGCTCGCCAGCGGCGGCGGTCCGTGCAGGTGCAGCGGCTTCGCGCCCGTCGTCAGACGCGGTTGGCAGCCCGCATGAGGGCGCCGCGCAGGGCGATCGTCAGGCTGCTGCCGATGCCGACGCGCTGGGCGATGGCCGGCAGGATGATCAACGACGCCAGGGCGAAGCCGGCGCCGAGCAGCAGTGAGGCCAGTTCGCCGTCGTTGTCGTCGTTGTACGGATGATCGTTGTCCTGCATCGTCGTCTCCCTGGACTGTCTCGGCGGTTCGGCTAGAATGATGCAATCTTAGTGTCCTTCGCCATCTCGCCGGCTGCGACATAGTGTCGCAGCCGGCGTCTGATCGGCCTCGTCACGCATGCGCCATCTCGTCGTCTTCTGCGTTCTCGTCGCCGCCACGCCGCTACGGGCAGAGCCGTTGCCCACGGCAGCCAGGCAACGCGAACTCGTCCATCTCGTGCGGCAGGACTGCGGCTCGTGCCACGGCATGACGCTGCAAGGGGGGCTTGGCCCATCGCTGAAGCCCGAAGCACTGCGCGACAAGCCGGCCGACTCGCTCGTCGCGACGATCCACGGCGGCCGGCCGGGAACGCCGATGCCGCCCTGGCACCGCTTCCTCAGCGAAGCCGAGGCGCGCTGGATCGTCGAGCAACTGCTGGCCGGATTCCCGGAAGAGCCGTAGCAGCGGGACCGGCCGCATGAGCGGCTGATTCCACGCCGTTCCCTGCTGGCGGTCGAACCGGCTCGCAGCGCATGCGGCTGCCTGGCCAGCGGCGGGCCTTTTACGGACATGACCGCGCGCTGCCGTCGAGGCCAGCGGCAACCTCGCCTTGTTCCATCTTTTGGCCTGGTGAGCCAGCGGGCTGTCCGCCGCTGGCGAGCCACCCTTGAAGCGTCGGCTTTTTTTACAGTTGCTCTAGCCGTCGACGCCAAGCCACCGCAGGCGGGAGAACAATTGTTCATAAAAACAGCTTGTTGTGGTTCTGACAAATTCCTGGCACGCATGTTGCTTTTATCCGGTTGCGCACCCAGGTGCGAGAAAACCTGGGGTCTTTCTACTATAAGGAGTATCAATCATGAACAAAACTGGCATCGCTCTCGCCGTTGCTCTCGCCATGGGCGCGGGTGTGGCAGGCGCGGCAACGGTCAACGGAGTTTCGTTCGCTGGGGGCGCCTATTTCGAGGTGGGTGACGTCTATGAGGGCACTCTCGCCTCCGATGGAACCCTGGCCATCACCGCTCCGGGGCAGATTCTGGCTGGCGTCGGTCGCATCGACAACTTCAAGGATTCGCAGGGCAACGTCACTTGGTCGCGCGGCCAGAACGGCGTGTTCCTGAGCTACTGGTTCGACGGCTACAAGACTCAGGCGATCAATTCCGCTGTTCCGGGCAATCCGCCATTCAACGTCCTGTTCTCCGGTGGCGCCATCCATTTTTATACCTCGGCGACCGAGTTCGTGCCGACCGGCAGCTTCGCAGCCGATAAGGCCACCATATCGGCTGGCAACCTCTGGGTTGACGCCACCGGCGCGACGACCCGGCTTTGCACCGCCGCCGACAACTGCCTCGATGGTGTCGGCACGCCGATCGCCCTCGACTCGTTCATCCTCAGCGGCAGCCTCGGCACCATCGGCAGTGGCGCTGGCAACGGTCTGCTGAACTTCACCGGCGGCCCCGCGCAGCTCTACCTCGACACCAACGCTTTCCCGGGTGGCAGTGATGCGGCCCTGGGCAGCAGCTTCAACAGCGGTTCGGCTACCGCGGGTTATGCCGCCAGCGGCAGCATCGACATCCGCGGTGTGGCGCTGCCCGAGCCGGCAACGCTGAGCGTGATGGGCCTGGCGCTTCTCGGCATGGCCGGCATGCGGCGTCGCAAGGCAGCCTGAGCAAGCACGGAACGGGCCGCCAGATTGGGCGGCGGCCCGACACGGGCGAGAAGGAAGCCGTTTGGCGACGTAGCCAAACGGCTTTTTCCTTTTGCCGCTCGCGAACGGCGGCAGCCGACAGAAGTCGGTGGCGTGCTGCCCTCGGAGCTTGTGGGGCGGGCACCTGTTGCGCGAAGCGACCTCGTCGCCATGGCCGCTGCAGTGCCAGGACATGCAATGCGGCGAATCGATCAGGCTCCTGTCTGCGGTAGCTGCAACGCGTGCAGGTCGCCGGGGCGATTGACCTCGACCGAGATGTGCGCCAGCCCGGCGTGTCGCGACAGGAGGTGGCGCACGGCTGTCGGGGTGAGCGAGGGATCATCGCTCGCCAGACTGGCAATCACCGCGAAGCTCTCGCGGCCAACACGCCAGACGTGCAGGTCGTCGATTCGCGGCGGCGATCGCCAGGCGGTGTTGGTGACCAGTTCCCGTCGCACCTGGTCGACCACCGGATGGTCCATCTCGCGGTCGAGGAGTACGCGGGCGGTGTCGCGGATCAGGCCCCATGCCCAACGCGCGACAAGCAGGCTGCCGAGGATTCCCATCACCGGATCGAGCCACTGCCAGCCGTACACCATGCCGCCCAACAAGGCGACGATGGCGAGCACGGAGGTCGCGGCGTCAGCGACGACGTGCAGGTAGGCGGCGCGCAGATTGAGGTCGGAAGCGCCGCCGTGGCCATGCGCTGCGTGCCCGTGTTGTGCCCGCTCGCCAGGCGGGCGCCCAAGGGCTCCGGCCTCACGATCGGCATGGTGTTCGTGATCATCGTGCGCGTGCGCGTGGTGGTGGGTGTGCCCGTGGTCGTGTGCCGCATGCAGGATCAGCGCCGACACGATGTTGACCGCCAGCCCGAGCGCGGCGACGACGATGGCCTCGGCGAACCGGATCGGCTGTGGCGACAGCAGACGTTCGAGCGAGCCGCTGACCATCATGAGCGCCACGCCGAGCAGGAAGATGGCACTGGCGAAGCCGGCGAGAATCTCGATTTTCCACGTGCCGAAGGCGAAACGCCGATCGTCCGCGTAGCGCCTGGCGGCGCTGTAGGCGAGGGCCGAGAGGCCGATCGCGACTGCATGTGAACTCATGTGCCAGCCATCGGCGAGCAGCGCCATCGAGTTGAACCACCAGCCGGCGACGATCTCGACGAACATCATCGTCGCAGTGATCAGCACCACCGCGCGGGTACCCCTCTCCGCTGCCAGGTTGCCTTCGTCGAAGACGTGCGTGTGGCGCCAGGAAGATGTCTCGGCTTGTTGCATGCGGTTGCTCCTCGGGCGTTTCAGAGATACTTGCAGATTTCCTTGAACTCGCGGATGGCGTCATGCGGGCGGCGCGGGCCGTCGCCGCTGGCCTGGTCGAGACAGTGATCGATGTGGTCGTGCACCAGCGTCTTCTTGGCGCTGGCGATGGCACGCTCGACGGCCTGCAGTTGCTGCGCGATATCGAGGCAGCCACGGTTTTCCTCGAGCATGCCGACGATGCTGTGCAGGTGGCCCTCGGCCCTTTTCAGGCGCTTGATGATCTCCGGATGGGAGGCGTGTGTGCTCATCCGCTTATCCTATCCTCCTGGAGAGGATAGATCAAGGAACACGGTGCGAGTCGGGAATTGGTGCTGCGCTGGCGATGGCGCAACAGCCGGGTGTCCGTCCGGCAAGCGGCGGGCGTGCGACCAAACACGGCGGGCCGCAGGCATGCCGGACGGTGACGTCGGTCGTTGCTCTCCGCCATCGTTTGGAGAGGGTAGGGCTTATCGGCTACAATCGGGCTTTCCCGCTGCAGCCATCTCCATGATCAAGTACGTTTTCGTCACCGGTGGCGTCGTTTCGTCCCTTGGCAAGGGAATCGCCGCCGCCTCGCTCGGGGCGATCCTCGAGTCGCGCGGAATCAGGGTCACCCATCTCAAGCTCGACCCGTACATCAACGTCGATCCCGGCACGATGAGCCCCTTCCAGCATGGTGAGGTCTTCGTCACCGAGGATGGCGCCGAGACCGACCTCGACCTCGGCCATTACGAGCGCTTCACCAATGCCCGCATGGAGCGGCGCAACAACTTCACCACCGGCCAGATTTACGATTCGGTGATCAGGAAGGAGCGGCGCGGCGAATATCTCGGCAAGACCGTGCAGGTGATTCCGCACATCACCGACGAGATCAAGGCACACATCCGGCGTGGCGCCGAGGGCGCCGACCTGGCGATCGTCGAGGTGGGCGGGACGGTCGGCGACATCGAATCGCTGCCCTTCCTCGAGGCGATTCGCCAGATGGCGTTGCAGGAGGGACGCACCAACGCCTGCTACATGCACCTGACGCTGGTGCCGTACATCGCCACCGCCGGCGAGCTTAAGACCAAGCCGACACAGCATTCGGTCAAGGAACTGCGCGAGATCGGCATCCAGCCGGATATCCTGCTCTGTCGTACCGACCGGCCGATTCCCGAGGACGACAAGCGCAAGATGGCGCTGTTCTGCAACGTGCAGCGCGAAGCGGTGATCGAGGCGCGCGATGCCGATTCCATCTACAAGATCCCGGCCATGCTGCACGACCAGATGCTCGATGAGATCGTCTGCCACAAGCTCGGGATCCTTGCCCGGGCGGCCGATCTCGGCGTCTGGAAGAACATCGTGCAGGCGCTGGAGAACCCGGAGCGGGTGCTCGACATCGCCTTTGTCGGCAAGTACGTCGACCTCACCGAGTCGTACAAGTCGCTCACCGAAGCCCTCGTCCACGCCGGCATCGCCACCCGCAGCAAGGTCCGCATCAGCTACATCGACTCCGAGGAGATCGAGCGCGACGGTTGCCACGCCCTGCAGGGAATGGATGCGATCCTCGTACCGGGGGGCTTCGGCCGCCGTGGCACCGAGGGCAAGATCGCCGCGATCCGCCACGCCCGCGAGCACGGGGTTCCCTTCCTCGGCATCTGTCTCGGCATGCAGCTGGCGGTCGTCGAGTTTGCCCGTGACGTCGCCGGCATGGCCGGCGCGCACAGCAGCGAGTTCGACCCGGATTCGCCGCATCCGGTCGTCGGCCTGATCACCGAGTGGCAGGACGCATCGGGACGCGTCGAGACGCGTGACGAGAATTCCGATCTCGGCGGCACGATGCGGCTCGGTGGCCAGCTCTGCCGCTTGGCAGAAGGGACGATGGCGCGGGCGATCTACGGTCGCGAGGAGATCGTCGAGCGGCATCGTCATCGTTACGAGGTGAACAACAGGCTGCTCGGCGAACTCGAACAGGTCGGGCTTGTGGTTTCCGGGCGGGCGCCGGTCAGCGGACTGTGCGAGATCGTCGAACTGCCGAAAGAGGGCCCCCATGCCCATCCGTGGTTCCTCGGTTGCCAGTTCCACCCCGAGTTCACCTCGTCGCCGCGCCGGGGTCATCCGCTCTTCACTTCCTTCGTCCAGGCAGCGGCGGCTCGGCGGGGTGCGGCATGAGGCTCTGCGACTTCGAGGTCGGGCTGGGCAAGCCGCTCTTCCTGATCGCTGGTCCGTGCACCGCCGAGTCTCTCGGCCTCTGCCTCGAGGTCGCCGGGCAGATGAAGGAGATCTGTTCCCGCCTGGGCCTGCCGTACATCTTCAAAGCCTCCTATGACAAGGCGAACCGCAGTTCCGGGCGGTCGCCGCGGGGGCCCGGGATCGACGAGGGGCTGCGCATCCTGGCCGAGGTGCGACGGCAGATCGCCGTCCCCGTCCTCACCGACGTCCATCGCGAGCAGGACATCGCCGCCGTCGCTGCGGTCGTTGACGTCCTCCAGACACCGGCCTTCCTCTGCCGGCAGACCGACTTCATCGAGGCTGTCGCCGCCTCGGGCAAGCCGGTCAATATCAAGAAGGGCCAGTTCCTGGCACCGGCCGACATGCGCAACGTGGTCGACAAGGCGCGCAGCGCCGCTGGCGCCGCTGACACCATCATGGTTTGCGAGCGCGGCGTCTCCTTCGGCTACAACAACCTCGTCGCGGACATGCGGAGCCTGGCGATCATGCGCGACAGCGGCTGCCCGGTGGTCTTCGACGCCACCCATTCGGTGCAGCTGCCCGGCGGCCAGGGAACGGTTTCGGGAGGGCAGCGCGAATTCATCCCCGTGCTCGCGCGGGCGGCGGTCGCCGCCGGGGTTGCCGGCTTGTTCATGGAAACCCATCCACGTCCGGAACAGGCCCTGTCGGACGGCCCCAACAGCTGGCCGCTGGCACGCATGGCGAGCCTGTTGGCGATCCTGGTCGCCATCGACCGCCTGGTGAAGACCGCGGGTCTGGCGGAGAACGGGCGGTGAAGGCCTATCTGCTGGTCGAGGCGAAGGTTTCCGACGCGCAGGCCTATGCTGCGTACAAGGAGCTGGCGGCGGTGGCGATCGCTCGCCACGGTGGCCGCTATCTCGCACGCGGCGGGCGGATCGAGGTGCTGGAAGGGAACTGGCAGGTGCCGGAACGGCTGGTGATCGTCGAGTTCGATTCGCCCGAGCAGGCGAAGAGGTTTTATGATTCGCCCGAGTACCAGCAGGCGCGAGCCGCACGCCGCGACGCGGCGACCATGAACATGCTGGTCGTCGAAGGATTGCCGCTTTGATTGTGTTGCGATCTACAAAGGAAAGACCATGAGCTCAGTCGTTGATGTCGTCGCCCGCGAAGTGCTGGATTCGCGTGGCAACCCAACCGTCGAATGCGACGTCCTCCTCGAGTCCGGGGTGATGGGCCGGGCTGCGGTCCCGTCTGGTGCCTCCACCGGCTCGCGTGAGGCAATCGAACTGCGCGACGGTGATGCCGCCCGCTATCTCGGCAAGGGCGTCCTGCAGGCGGTCGAGAACGTCAACACGGAGATTTCCGAGGCGATCGTCGGTCTCGATGCGCAGGAGCAGGCATTCATCGACCAGACGCTGATCCATCTCGACGGCAGCGACAACAAGGGCCGTCTCGGGGCGAACGCGATGCTCGCGGTGTCGATGGCGGTTGCCAAGGCGGCTGCCGAGGAATCCGGTCTGCCGCTCTACCGCTACTTCGGCGGCTCGGGGCCGATGCAGATGCCGGTGCCGATGATGAACATCATCAACGGCGGTGAGCATGCCAACAACAGCCTCGATTTCCAGGAATTCATGATTCTCCCGGTCAGCCAGGCGTCGTTCCGCGAAGCACTGCGCTGCGGCGCCGAGGTCTTTCACGCCCTGAAAAAGCTCCTGCACAAGAAAGGTTTCTCCACCGCGGTCGGCGATGAGGGCGGTTTCGCGCCCAATCTCGGCAGCCATGCCGAGGCGCTGCAACTGATCATGCAGGCGATCGAGAACGCCGGTTACGGCCCCGGTGGAGACGTCCTGATCGGCCTCGATTGTGCCGCGTCCGAACTCTACCGCGATGGTCGCTACCATCTGGCCGGCGAGCACCTGCAACTGAGTCCGCACGAGTTGGTCGATTACCTCGCCAATCTGGCCGATCGCTTCCCGATCGTCTCGATCGAGGATGGCATGGCCGAAGGCGACTGGGACGGCTGGAAGCTGTTGACCGCCCGCCTCGGCAAGGGGGTGCAGATCGTCGGCGACGACGTCTTCGTCACCAACACGCGTATCTTCAAGGAAGGCATCAGGCAGGGAATCGGCAACTCGATCCTGATCAAGATCAACCAGATCGGCACGCTTTCCGAAACCTTCGCCGCCATCGAGATGGCCAAGCGCGCGCGCTATACGGCGGTCATCTCGCACCGCTCGGGCGAGACCGAGGACAGCACGATCGCCGACATCGCGGTCGGCATGAATGCACTGCAGATCAAGACGGGTTCGCTGTCGCGTTCCGACCGCATCGCCAAGTACAACCAGTTGCTGCGCATCGAGGAGGATCTTGGTGACACCGCCGGTTACCCCGGTCGCGACGCCTTCTACAACCTCGCCTGACCGCCGCTCGCGGTTGACACAAGGTGCGCTGGCTGGCTATCGCGCTGCTGGTCGTCATCGTCCTGCTGCAGCACCCGCTGTGGCTGGGCAAGGGCGGCTGGTTGCGCGTCTGGGAGGTTGACCGGCAACTGGCGGAGCAGAAGGAGACCAACAAGGTGCTCGAGTTGCGCAACGCCGGGCTCGATGCCGAAGTACGCGACCTCAAGCAGGGCTATGACGCGATCGAGGAGCGTGCCCGCTTCGAACTCGGGATGGTGAAGCAGGGAGAGGTCTTCGTCCAGATTCCGGAAAAGCCGGCGGCAGACCAGAGGGCGGTGGTGATGCCCGGGAAACCGCCGCCCGCGCCGGTCGCCAAGGCGGCAGGGTCGGCACCCGCCAAGGCCGCAGCCGGCAATCCGTCCGGAGCAGCGGCGCAGACGGGGAAGACGGTCCGGCCCTAGCAGCCTGCAGCCGCCGCCCGCCGAACGAGCGGGAAGCGCTATTCGATCAGCTCGATCTGCCCCGAGACCGTGCTGCTGACCAGACTCTCGCCGGCTTCCAGCGGCATCGGCGGTGGCGCCGCGTCGGCCGCCATTGCCGCTGCGCGCATGACCGGCATCACCGGTGGCCGGCCGCTGCTGCTGACGCTCAGGTGCCGGATCCGGAATGGCTTGCCTAGTGCATCGGCGATCACCTTGGCGCGTTCGCGGAAGGCCGCCAGCGCGGCGAGCGTCGCCTCGGTCTCTGCCTTGCGACGGGTTTCGGCTGCGGGCAGCATGCTCAGGTTGGCAACGCCGAGCGAGGCTTGCAGCTTGCCGAGCAGTTCCGACAGCGCTGCCGCGTCGGTGGACTCGAGTGTCAGATCCGAGCGCATGCGCCAGCCTTCAATCCGGTTGCCCTTGCCGTAAACGGGATGCGTGTGGGTGGCGCCACTCTGTACGCGGACGTTGCCGTAGGAGCGGGCCATCTTCAGCCCGTCCGTGATGAGACCGTTGACCCGTTTGCCCAGCTCGCCCGGCGTTGCTCCGGTCGCTTCGGCGAAGACGGTCGCGCGCGCCAGGTCGTTGGCCGCTGGCCGGCTGGCTTCGGCAGCCAGCTCGATGGTCGTCTGGCGGTCGGCTGCCGCCAAGGCGGGTGACGCAGACAGCAGGGCGAGGACGGGGAGGGCGTGGCGCAGGGCGGTGAGTGCTTTCATTTTCTCTCCAGTTCGGACGCTTGCTACGGATGAGGTCTCTCGTGGTCGCCGCCCCGCTGGTCGCGGCACTGTTGCGCGGGCGGGCCGCCGGCCGGCGAAGGGGAACATTCTAGCCGCATTGCAGCTTTTCTTTCCGGTAGTCAGATCCGGGAAGCTTGGTTAGAATCTGCTCCGCCCGCGCACGATCCGTGCGCGGTTGGGGTCTTTGAGGGGGTAGCATGCTGAAAGCAGGACAGGCGGCGCCGATGTTCGTCCTCCCCGATGCGGACATGGAACTCATCGACATGGCCCGCTTTCAGGGCAGAAGCAATGTCATCCTCTTTTTCTACCCGAGGGATGGCGCGCCGTGCTGTACCCTGCAGGCAACTGACTTCTCGGATCACGAGGACGAGTTCGCGCGGCTCGATTGCCAGATCTTCGGCATCAGTCGCGACGATTGTCTGAAACATGCCGAGTTCCGCGACGAGCACGGCATCTCCATCAGCCTGCTGTCGGACGAAGACGGGCTGGCGTGCAGGCAGTACGGTGTCTGGCAGGAGAAAGAGGTGAATGGTGTCCGGAGATCCGGAATTGTCCGCTCGACTTTCATCATCGACAAACAAGGCGTCCTTCGGCTCGCGGAGTACGGAGTCAGCGCCAAGGGCCACGCGCTCGCCATGCTGCGGGCAGTGAAGGAACTGAATTCATGAACATGCAAGTTGCCAAGAATACCGTCGTCACGCTTGATTACAGCGTCACCGACTTCGAAGGCGAACTGGTCGATGCTGGCCAGGAACCGCTCGTCTATCTGCACGGCGGTTACGACGACATTTTCCCGATGATCGAGGAGGCCGTCCACGGCAAGCGCATCGGCGAGTCGGTGGTGGTCAGGATGCAGCCCGACGACGCCTTCGGTGAGTACGATGCAACGCTCGTCCAGCTCGAACCGCGGAGCCAGTTCCCCGACGAACTACAAGTGGGCATGCAGTTCGAGGGCATTCCAGAGGGCGGCGATGAGGACGACGACGAGGATGTCCTGATCTACCGCGTCACCGAGATCGCCGCCGACAAGGTGGTGCTCGATGGCAACCACCCGTTGGCCGGCATGGCGCTGATCTTCACCTGCACGGTAACCGCGGTTCGTCCGGCGACCGCCGATGAAATCAGGCATGGCCATACCCACGACGACGACCAGGACGATGAGGACTGAGCGCTGGGTCGCGCCACCGTGTGGCATTCGCAGACTGGTTGCCGACGGCAGCGACTGAGCAGCGGCGGTTGCCCGCCGTCTGCGGCGGCTGGCGGCCCTGAGCGGCCGCGCCGCGCCGCGCCCGGGCTGGCGGCGAGGGCGCGAGCGATGGCCGCATGGTGAACACGGGCAGGGTCGGCATCCTGCTGCCGCAGCCCCTGCTGCGCGGCAGGCGGCGACCGCGCGTGGCGCTGGTCGGCCACCAGCGCACGGGCAAGAGCAGCCTGTTCGTCGCTGCGTCGAGTGCTTTGCCGCAGCACCGACTTCTGCGCCATGGCGATGCCCGCGATGAGTGCGTCGTCGATATCGGGCTCGAGCAGATCTCATTGGTGGATCTGCCCGCGGTGGGCTCGCTGCACGCGCCCGGGTCGCGTGACCTCCGGTTGCTGGAGTACCTGCTCTGGGGCGACCGCCAGCCAGCGGTGGCGGCACACGAGGACGACCTGCCGGCAGAGTCCTTCGACGCGCCCGACGTCCTCATCCAGGTCGTCGACGCGACAGCGCTGCAACGGGACCTCGAACTCAGCCTCGAACTGTGCCTGCTCGGCAAGCCGCTGCTGATCGCTCTCAACCGTGTCGACGAGGCACGCCGCAAGGGTGTCTACGTGAATGGCCGTGCCCTGTCGGAGCAGCTCGGCGTGCCGGTTTGGGCGACCGTGGCGCACATGGGAATTGGTGTCACCGATCTCTTTGCCGCTGCGCTGGAGGCCGCGCGCGTGCCGGCGTTGCCGCCCGTGCGGACGCCGGGACCGCACCTCGCAGCGGCGCTGGAGCCGCTGCGCTCGCTGCTCGCGCAGCCGGCGGTGGCGCAGAGCTTGCGCGTTCCCCTGCCCTTCCTGTGCGTGCAGCTGGCGGCGAACAACGAGTACTTCCTGCAGGAGTTGGCCAGCCATCTGCCGCAATTGCTGCCGCAGGTGTTGGCAGCGCGTGCGGCTGCCGCGCGGCGGCTGCCGCGGCCTCTGCCGGATGAGCTGCACGCCGACCGCCACCATCAGGCAGCGATCCTCTTCGAGAGCGTCAGCCGCTTTGGTGGTACGGCCGCTGCCGGCCGCTGGCAGCGGTTGCTCGACGGCGTCTTCCTGCATCCGCGCTGGGGCCTGCTCGGCAGCACGCTGGTCTTTGCGCTGGTCCTTGTGGTGGTGTTCGAAATCAGCGGCACGATCGACGCGTGGACCGCCGCACCCCTCGTCGAGTGGGCGCAGCAGTGGCGTCCCACGTCCACCCCGGCAGTGGTCGGGCGGGCGGTGGTAGACGGACTGATCGGTCTCATCGCCATCGTCGTCCCCTACATGCTGCCGCTGGTGCTGTTGCTGGTGGCGCTCGAGGAAGCCGGGATCATGCACCGCGTCGCCTTTGTCGTCGACCGTGGCTTTCACCGCATCGGTCTGCACGGGGGCGTCGCCGCGCCGTTCCTCGTCGGCCTCGGCTGCAATGTGCCGGCCATCTCGATGGTGGCGGCAACCAGCAGCGGCAAGGAGCGGCTCGTCGCGACGCTGCTGCTCGCCTTCGTCCCCTGCTCGGCGCGCTCGGCGATCATCCTCGCGATGGGGGGCAAGTACCTTGGCGGATTCGGCGTCTTCGCCATCTTCGCCCTCACCTTCGTCGTTCTCACGGTGCTCGGCAGCCTGCTCGCGCGACGCTACGCCAACGTTGCTGCCGTCGGACTGATCCAGGAAATTCCCCCATATGCGCTGCCGCGTTGGCGTCCGGTGCTGGCAAGGACCTGGGAGCGGTGCAGCGACATCGTCACCATCGTCACGCCGCTGCTGGTGCTGGGCAGCATCCTGCTGGCGCTGCTCGACCACTTCGGCGCCGACGAATGGATCAACTTGGCTCTGTCGCCGGTCACTCAGTGGTGGCTGGGTCTGCCGGCCCTGCTCGGCGTGCCGATCCTGTTTGGCGTGCTGCGCAAGGAGCTGTCGCTGCTGATGATCCATCAGGCGCTGGGCACGATCGAGATCGTGCCGCCGCTCGACGAGGTGCAGATCGCCACCTTCCTCGTCTTCATCACCTTCTACATTCCCTGTGTATCGACCTTCGCGCTGATGCTGCGCACGATAGGCATGCGCCAGGCCGGCTTCTCGATCGCACTGTCGGTGGCCACGGCGCTGTCGATCGCCGGCGCGGTCCGCCTGCTGCTCGAGTTCTGGCGACTGCTCTGCGGCTGAGTTCGCGGGCGGCGAATCAGCGCAGCAGCTTGCCGCTGCGGTTGAGAATGGTGATATCCACGAAACGCGACCCGGCGTGGCGCCGCGACGAGAAGCTGATGAAGACGCCGCCGAAGTCATGCTGCGACAGCCCCTCCAGCGTGTCACGCAGCTTGCGCCGTGTCGGCTCGGGCCCTGCCCGGCGCAGTGCTTCGACCAGCACCTTGGCGCCGAGATAGCCCTCGACGAAGGTGTGGTTGAGCGTCACGTCCTTCGGCTTGAACTTCCTGAAATTGTGCTGGATCTCCCGGATCAGCGGCACCGTGTGGCTGTTCGGATCGGGCACCACCTGCGTCAGTGCCAGCCCCTCGGCCTTGTCGGCACCGATCTTCTGCACCACCTGGGCGGCGTCGGTGACCGACAGCGCGACATACTGGGCGAGGTTGCCGGCGGCACGTGACTGTTGCAGAAACTCGGCGCTGGCGGCGGTGTTGGCGATCAGGATGACCGCCTGTGGCTGCGCGGCAGCGATCGTCTTCACCGCGGCGGCGACGTGGGTCGTGTTCTTTTCGTATCCTGCCTCGGCCACGAGGCTGCCAGCCGCCTTCTGGATCGACTCCCTCGCACTCGCCAGGGCGCCCTTGCCGAACGCGTCGTCCTGGTAGAGCACGGCGAAGCGCTTGTAGCCGGTGGTCGCGTACTGGTCGGTGATCTTGTCGATCTCCTCGGCGTAGCTGGCGCGCGTCATGAACAGGAAGGGGTCGTTGCGGCGGACCAGGCTTTCCGCGCCCGAGCGCACGGCGATCAGCGGAATGCCGGCGTCGGCGAGCACCTTCTGGTCAAGCATCGCCTCGACGTTGCCGGTGCCGACGAAGCCGATGAAGGCCAGCGGCTGCTCGTTCCGGAGCATTTCGCGCGCGAGGCGGACGGTCTCTTCGGTCTTGTAGCCATCGTCGGCCGACAGCAGCCGAATCCGCGCACCGTGAATTCCCCCCTCGGCGTTGACGGCGTCGAACAGGAGCTGCGCACCCGCCCGCATGTGTGTGCCGGTGGGGGCAAGCGGGCCGCTGAAAGCGGCGACTTGGCCAATGACGATATCGGCGCTGGCGGTCACGGCAAGAACGGCGAGAAGCGAAGCCAGCGCAGCGCGCAGCCAGACGGTCAGTCTCATGATCCATCCCTCCTGAAGCGACAGGAAGCCGTGCCGATCAGGCTGTCACGACCGGGGTCACACCCGCCAGTCGGCCTGGCCCGACCGCTTGCACTCGCCCGTCAACCCGGCCAGCAGCCCGAGAGGGTTCCTGGCCAGCGCGATGCGGACGCTTTCGTCAGTCAAGTCTAGAGCGTGTGCCGGCTGCTGTCGACAGGCTTCTGCGCCCTCAGGGCAGGCGACGCGGATGCGGGTGTACCTCGAAGCGGAAGAGCTGCGGCTGCTGCTCGTCGATGATGACCTTCACCCAGCCCATGAACGGCGAGCCGAAAGTCTCCAGGCGGGTGAAGCTGCTGATCGGCTGCTTCGTCAGTGGATGGTGCAAGGGTTGGTCGATGCGTTGCCAGTGCGTGTCGCCGTGGATCAGCAACACCTGTCCGGCGAAGGTGACGGCCTCCTGGCCCAGGGTGTCGAGCAACTCGCGATAGCCGGCATGCGGCAGGCCGGCGGCGTGGTGGCGGAATGCCGGGTTGCCCTGCATGAGGATGACGATGCCGGCGAGGCGTTCACGTCGGGCGACGGCAAAGCCCTGGCGCAACCAGTCGATGACGACCGGGTTGCGGACGATGAACTCGCGGGATGGCTCCGTGCCGAGACCGAAGTTGTTGTTCGGCCCGGGAACGTTGAGCGAGATGAAGAGCACCGGGCCCAGCCGCCAGCGCAGATGCTCCGGGTAGTCTCCGGGCTGTTGCTCGACCGGCAGCACCGACTGTCCGCGCGAGCGTGGCGCGGCAAAGAACAGCTGCCGCAGCTTCTGCAGGCGCTCGAGCGGATCGAACTTGCCGGCCGGGAGATGGCGGCAGTCAGCCCATTCGTTGTCACCGGGAACGTAGATCAGCGGTGCCGGCGAGGCGTCGAGAAGGTCGCGGCGGGCTTCGAGCAGCGTATCGCTGCAGATCTCGCGACTGCCCTTGAGGTCGCCCGCGTGCACGATGAACGCCGGATGCTCGGCGGCGATGTCGGCGAGCATCCGCGGCAGCTCGCGCAGTTCGTGACTGCTGTAGGGGGTGTCGCCGATCGCCGCGAAGCGCCAGGTTTCCGCATGCAGCGTGCCAGCCAGCAGCAGGCCGCCGAGGGCGGCGAGCAGTCGCCCGACGGTTGCGGTCCGCCTCACGGCAGCAGGGCCCGCAGCTCGTAGAGCGCAGCGAGCGCCTCGCGGGGCGTCAGCCGGTCGGGATCGATGGCTTGCAGCCGTTCGATCGCCGGCTGCGTCGCGGGCTCACTGGCCTCGGCGGCGGTCGACAGTGCGCTGGCAAAGAGATCGGGCTGCAACGGGTTGATCGACGCCCGCTGCTCGAACTCGCGCAGCTGCCGCCGCGCCGCCTTCAGCACCGCCGCCGGGATGCCAGCCAGTGCCGCCACCTGGATGCCGTAGCTCTGGTTGGCCGGACCTTCCTCGACGGCATGCAGGAAGACGATGCGCTGCCCGTGCTCGATCGCGCCCAGATGCACGTTCGCCAGGTCGGTGTACTCGTTGGCGAGCAGGGTCAGCTCGAAGTAGTGCGTGGCGAACAGTGTCAGGCAGCGATTCTTCTCGATCAGCTGCCGGCAGATGGCGAAAGCCAGCGCCATGCCGTCGAAGGTCGAGGTGCCGCGGCCGACCTCGTCCATCAGCACCAGGCTCTGCTCGCTGGCGTGGTGCAGGATGGCGGCCGCCTCGGTCATCTCGACCATGAAGGTCGACCGTCCGCCCGCTAGATCGTCGGCGGCGCCGATGCGGGTGAAGATCTGGTCGAGCGGACCGAGCACGGCACGGGTCGCCGGCACATAGCTGCCGATGTGGGCGAGCAGTGCGATCAGCGCCGTCTGCCGCATGTAGGTCGACTTGCCACCCATGTTGGGACCGGTGATCAAGAGCAGCCGCCGCATGTTGCCGAGGCGGGTGTCGTTGGCGATGAAGCTCTCGCCGCCAGCGAGTTGCTGTTCGACCACCGGGTGGCGGCCGCCTTCGATCAGCAACCCCGGTTCAGCGCTGAACTCCGGCCGGCAGTAGTTGCGCCGTTGCGCCGTGTCGGCGAGGCTCGTCAACAGGTCGACGCTGGCGACCGCCTGCGCCACCCGCTGCAGCTCCGGCAGCTCGGGTTGCAGGGCAGCGAGGACGCCATCGTAGAGCAGCCGCTCGCGCGCCAGCGCCCGATCCTGCGCCGACAGTGCCTTGTCCTCGAAGGACTTGAGCTCCGGCGTCAGGTAGCGCTCGGCATTCTTCAGCGTCTGCCGCCGGCGGTAGTCGTCGGGCACGCGGCCGGCATTGGCATGGCTGACTTCGATGTAGAAGCCGTGCACGCGGTTGTATTCGACCTTCAGGTTGGCGATTCCGGTCCGCTCGCGCTCGCGGGCCTCGAGTTCGACGAGGAAGGCGCCACAGTTGTCGTTCAGCGCGCGCAGGTCGTCGAGCTCGGCGTCGAAGCCCTTGGCGATGACGCCGCCGTCGCGGACCAGTGCTGCCGGCTCGCACTGGATCGAGCGCTGCAGCAGCTCGAGGGCGCCTGCAGGCGTCGCCAGTTGCAGCAGCAACTCGGCGAGCAGTGGCGCACCGCTGATCGCCTGCAGCGGCGCGCGCAGGTCGGCCAGTCGCTGCAGGCTGTCGCGCAGGCTCGACAGGTCGCGCGGGCGTGCGCTGTGGAGGGCGATGCGGCCGGCGATCCGCTCGATGTCGGCGAAGCCGCGCAGCGCCAGGCGCAGCGCGCGCAGGCTGTGGCCCCCGTCGTCGAGCAGCATGGCGATCGCCGCGTGCCGCGCGGCCGGGATCGCCGGCTCGCGCCACGGATGATGCAGCGCGTGCCGCAGGAGCCGCGAGCCCATGGCACAGACGCAAGTGTCGAGCAGGCTGTACAGCGTCGGTGCCGGCTGCCCGCGCAGGGTTTCGGTCAGTTCGAGGTTGCGCCGCGTGGCCGTGTCCAGCCCGAGGAAGGTGGCGTCGCGTTCGACGACCAGCGCCCGCAGGTGGGGCAGGGCGCGCGTCTGCGTCGCCCGCGCGTAGCGCAGCAGTGCGCCGGCAGCGGCAATCGCCGGCCGCAGGCCATCGGCGCCAAAACCGGCGAGCGAACTCGTTCCGAAATGCGCGCACAGTTCGCGGCCACCGGCCTCGAAGTCGAAATGCCAGTCGGGCTGTCGGGTCAGCGCACAATCGGCGGTGAAGTTGGGCGCCAGCGTCTCGCCAACGACGATCTCGGCGGGCCGGATGCGTTCAAGGGTGGCGGCGACCCGGCCGGGGGCCACTTCGCAGACACGGAACTCGCCGCTCGCCAGGTTGATCCACGCCAGACCCGCGAGCTGGCGGGTGAAATGGATCGCCAACAGCAGCGTGTCGCGCTTTTCTTCGAGCAACGCCGCGTCGGTCAGCGTGCCCGGGGTGACGATGCGCGACACTGCGCGCTCGACCGGCCCCTTGCTGGTCGCCGGGTCGCCCACCTGCTCGCAGATGACCACCGACTCGCCGAGCTTCACCAGCTTCGCCAGGTACTGCTCGACGGCGTGGTACGGAACGCCGGCCATCCGGATCGGCTGCCCGGCGGACTGCCCGCGCGTCGTCAACGTGATGTCGAGCAGGCGTGCCGCCTTCTCGGCGTCTTCATGGAACAGCTCGTAGAAGTCGCCCATGCGGTAGAACAGCAGCAGGCCGGGATGCTCAGCCTTCAGGCGGAGATACTGCTGCATCATTGGCGTGTGCGGCGTGGCGGCGTCGCTTCCGTGTCGATTCCTCTGCATCTGCGATCCCATGCGTGGTTCCATGTTCCAATCGAAACGGAGCAAACCCATCGCAACATCCATCGACCGCGCAGCGCGGACGACGCGCAGCGCAGCCGCGGCAGCGACAGACCGTCATGGCGGAAATCTCAGAGTCGAAAACGCTCGCCCCGCCTGCAGCGCGCGCCGCTCGATGTCTGCTGCCGATTCAATCCATCCGCGCTGCGCCAGAAAAGCCAGAAACGCGCGCGTACTCACCTTGCGACAATTCTCCGGCAGCAGGAAGCTGGCGCGCGCGATCCTGTGGTCTTCAAACAGGAACACGGCGGTCGTGGGCGGCACCCGGAGGGCGAGGTCGTTCATCGTCTCCTGAATCGCCAGTTCGCCAAGGTTTCGGGTCCGTGTCGACGGGTTTTCGATCGTCGCTTGCTGGAAGTGTCTGAAGGTCCTCGTCGAAATGACAGGGACTTGCGCCGCAGCAGCCCAGGACGCCACCTTGCCGCTGGTCGGCGTCCGGCTGCGCGTGACCTCATGCAGGACCATGTCGACCAGCGCGACGGTCCAGCCCGGTTTTAACAGCAGGTCGAGGGCTTCGGCGTAAGCGAGCGTGATCAGCGGCCCGGCATCGGGCAGCAGCGTGATGTCCCGGGGAGACGCCACTGCGCCCTGCTCAAACGGTCGGCAAGGCGCGCAACTGATCGACCATGGCCTGCGTCGCCGCCGCTGCCAGCCGTGGCATTGGCAAATGGGCTTGCGCCATCAGCAGGAAGAGATCTTCGTCGCTGTCGATGCCGAGCGCCTGCATGAGCTTGTCGTCGGCGATCCGGCCCAGCGAAAAGTCGAGCAGGAGCCTGAAGTTCTCGTTGCCGGTCGCTTCCGCCGCCTCGAAGGTCTCGACCAGGTGGCGCAGTTCGGCATTGAACAGGGCATTGACCGAGGTATCGGTCTTGGCCGCGATGATCTTGGCGCGCTTGAGCAGGTCGCGATCCACGGATCCGGTGAAGTTGACCGTTGCCATGCTGCCTCCTTGTGTTGTTACACGGGGACCAGTGTAACACGCCAACAAGTGTCGAGAATTCGGAATTCCACGTGGTCAGTCGCAAGGATGACGCCCTGCTCGACGAGAATTCTCTCGTCTTCACTGGACGGGAGGATTTCTTTTGGCAGAGGCCTACGTCGTTGCGGCCCTGATCGCCAAGCGCGCGGAGCTGGCGGGCTGATCGAGCATCACCGGAAGGAAATGGGACGTCTGGTGGATGATCTGGTCCACCTCGGCGCGACCCTCAAGCCTTTTTCCCGGAAATCGACCTGCGGACGATCCGGATCCAGGCACATCGGGTGCGGAACTGCTTCTGCTGTCAATGGTGGTCAAGAAGCGCCGATAACTGGCTGCGAGCGGTCGAGGATGTGACCGGGGAGGGATGGTCCATGGTCGAGACGGATTGGGGTTTCGGGGCGGCTGGGCGACCGATGGTGCGGCAGGAGGGCGCGTCGGAAGGAGCCCGAAGGGCGACTGGAGACGCGCCCTCCTGCCGCGCGGCGGCCATCGGGGAAACCTGCCGCGGATGCGGCCAAGGGTTGCAGGCGGGGATGATAAGCCCGCTCGCGATGCGGTAAAAAGGACCCGCCAAGGAGAACGGGCACGACACCGGCCAAACCCGCAAAGTCCACGCCGATGTCGTGCCCCACACCGTGCTGGGCACGGGTGCAGGGAGAGTATTTCACGAGCGGCGTCTTCCTGTCGATAGCTCATTGGCGTGACGGGAACCGCCAATGGAAGCCACCGGCCGACTCTTCCTGTGCCATTGCTGCCGCACCCAGGTCGTCGTCTGCAGCCGCTGCGACCGGGGCCAGATCTACTGTGCTGCTGGCTGCGCCGAGGCGGCCCGCCGCGCTTCCCTCCAGGGAGCCGGCCGCCGTTACCAGAAGAGCCGGAATGGCCGCCTCAAGCATGCCGAAAGAAACCGCCGTTACCGGCTGCGTCAGCAGAATGTGACGCATCAGGGTTCTATGCCACCGGCACCAGATGATTTACTGCCGGCGAACTCGGCAGTGGGCCCGGAACCGGCGGCAGTCGGTTCGACCGCCCCTTCCCGGACGGTGCGCTGCCATTTCTGCGGGATGCGCTGTTCGGGCTGGCTCAGGCAGGGCTTCCTGGGCAGCTGCCGGGTTCCATCCGCTATCTCACCTGATCGAAGAGGAACCCGAGTTGAGCATTTCCACTGATACGCAAGCGCAGATTCTGCGCTACTACCATGCCGAGCGCTGGCGCATCGGCACCATCGCCAGCCAGCTGGGCGTCCATCATGGCACCGTCCGGCGTGTCCTGACGCAGGCGGGTCTGCCACGCACCGGCATCGCGCCGCGGCCTTCCCGCATCGACCCCTACCTGCCCTTGATCCACGCGACCCTGGCGCAGTTTCCGACCCTGACGGCCAGGCGGCTGTACGTCATGGTCAAGGAACGCGGCTACTCCGGCGGTCCCGATCACTTTCGTCATCTGGTCGCCTTGCATCGTCCGCGACCGAAGGCGGAAGCCTACCTGCGGCTCTCGACGCTGCCCGGCGAACAGGCACAGGTCGATTGGGGGCACTTCGGCCACCTGGAAATCGGCCGCGCTCGCCGGGCACTGCTGGCTTTCGTGATGGTGCTGGCGTGGTCGCGCATGATCTATCTGCGCTTCTTTCTCGATGCGCGCATGGAGAACTTCCTGCGCGGCCATGTCGGAGCGTTTGACGCCTGGAGGGGTCTGCCGAGAGTGCTGCTGTACGACAACCTCAAGAGCGCCGTCCTCGAGCGACAAGGGCAGGCGATCCGTTTCAATCCCACCCTACTGCAGTTCGCCGGTCATTATCGCTACGAGCCTCGCCCGGTGGCGATCGCGCGGGGCAATGAGAAGGGGCGCGTGGAAAGGGCCATTCGCTATGTTCGCGAAGCCTTCTTCGCCGGTCGCAGCTTCCTGGATCTGGCGGACCTCAATGCACGGGCGGAAGCTTGGTGTTCGGGAGAGGCGGCGGACCGGCGTTGCCCCGAGGACCCTTCGCTGAGCGTGCGCGAAGCCTTCGCGCTGGAAGCCGCCCATCTGCTGGCGCTGCCGGAGCATGCGTATCCGACCGATGAGCAGGTGGCGGTGAAGGTCGGCAAGACGCCCTATGTGCGCTTCGACCTGAATGACTATTCGGTGCCGCCGGAGCAGGTGCAGCAGACGCTGACGGTGGTCGCCGACCCGCTGCGAGTGCGCATCGTCGATGGGCCGACGCTACTGGCGACGCACCGGCGCAGTTATGACCGGGGGCAGTGCATCGAGGATCCCGCCCATATCGCGACGCTGGTCGAACAGAAGCACCAAGCGAGTCTGCACCGGGGGACCGACCGGCTGACGCGGGCGGTACCGGAAAGCCGGGAGTTGCTCGTCCAGGCGGCCGGCCGGGGGGCGAATCTGGGAACGATCACGGCGGCGCTGTTGCGTCTGCTCGATCGCTACGGTGCAAGCGAGTTGCGGGCGGGCATCGAGGAGGCCTTGGCCCGTCAGGTGCCGCACCCGAATGCGGTGCGCCTGGCGCTGGAGCGCCGGCGCGAAGCGACCGACCGGCCGCCACCGGTCGAGATCCCCTTGCCCGAGCACCTGCAGCGCCGCGATACGCCGGTCTGGCCGCATCGGCTGGAACCCTACGACCGGCTGACGGGGGCGACCGATGATCCCGAGTGAGGCCTTGCGCAAACGGGCGGAAGCCTTGCATCTGCACGGCTTGCTGGCGCATTGGTCGGAGCTGGCCGAGTGCGCTTGGGTCGAGCCCTTGCTGACTTGGGAGGAGACCGAACGGGCCCGGCGCAGTCTGGAGCGCCGTCTCGCCGAGGCGCACATCGGTCGCTTCAAGCCGCTCGCGGATTTCGATTGGGACTGGCCGGAGCAGTGCGATCGGACAGCGATCAGCGAGTTGATGAGCCTGGAGTTCCTGAAGAGCGCGAGCAATGCCATTCTGGTCGGGGCGAGTGGGCTGGGCAAGTCGACGATCGCCCGTAACATCGCACACCGGGCCGTCCTGTCCGGGCATACGGTGCTGTTCACCACCGCCGGTCAGCTCCTCGGCGACCTGGCAGCGATCGACAGCGATTCGGCTCTGCGCCGGCGACTGCGTCATTATGCGGCGCCGGCGCTGCTGGTGATCGACGAGGTCGGCTATCTGTCGTATTCGAACCGCCACGCCGATCTGCTCTTCGAGCTGGTCAACCGGCGCCACGAGTGCCGCAGCACGCTGATCACGACCAACCGTTCGTTCTCCGAGTGGTCGGAGGTCTTCCCCAATGCGGCCTGTACCGTCGCCCTGATCGATCGTCTCGTTCATCACGCCGAGATCGTCGCCATCAAGGGGGAATCCTATCGGCGCAAGGAGGCGCAGGAACGGACGGAGCAGCGCACCCAGAAACGTCGATCCACCGTCGGGGCTGCCGCATGAAGCCTTATCACCTGCCTTCCGGACTGGGCGCTGGGCTCGATTTCCTGATCTGTGCCGACTGGACCCCGGAGCAGGCGCTGGCCGTCGTCGAACTGCTCGAAGATCTGCGTGACCGCATCTGGGCCCACTACGACCTCGCGCTCCTCGATCTGCTGCGAGATGAACGCACCGGTCCGGGCGAAACACTTCCCGGTAACCACAGCACAGCCGACGACTGGCCTGACGAACCCCCATTCTGAACATCGCCGGTCGCTCAGACTTCAAGGGGCCTCAGCGGCCCCTTTTTATGTCGACCTCAACAGTCAACCATTCTTCGCCATCTTTGCGCGCCAGATATCCGCGGTTCTTCGCAGCCACTAACATCTGCCGGCCGGGCGACGCTCGGCTGAGGATTCTTGGCCTCAGGCCGCTCTGACAAACGGGAGCCGAGGCCCTGGTTGACCGTAACCAATCACCCCCCCACTGAAATCGCGGGCAAAGGCGGCATCGGTAGTCCTTGGCGGCCGGCCTGAAGGGCGGCGCTGAGCTAATCCCAAGCGGACGCTTTCCTTGCGCGACAAGTATCGATGATGCTGGCGAGCAGCGCAAACGCTCGAGTTCCTTGCTCGCTGCGGGTACCGAAGCTCAGGCAACGGGCGATGACCCAGTGGCGCAACAGACGTTCGGCCGCATTGTTGGTGAGCGGCAGGCTGCGGTCGAGTGGCGGCCGGATGATCGCTTCCCAAGCGTTGAGCATCTCGCGGCAGAATTCGCCGAGTTTGACGAAGGGACTGTGTCGGTGGCGTTTGCACAAGGCCTTGAGTTGGGCGAGGGCTGGCGCCTGACGCTCGGCCAAGTCGTCGAAAGGGCCATCGCGGGCAGCCTGGGTCGCCTGTATCAGGCCACCCATGAGGTCGAGGAGGTGCTGTCCGACCTGACTGGTGTGCCGGCAAGTGGCCTCGGTCAGTCCGCGTGCCTCGCCCAGGAGATGCGCCAGGCAGCGAATACGGTTGAGGTACGAACGCTAAACTGCGTAGCCGTCGCTCATCAGGCAGCCAGCGACACCGCCCTGGAGGGCATTGATGAAGATCTCGGCGCTGCGTGCGCCGATGAAATGGACTACCGTCGTCACGGCGTTGAACACCCACAGCCACAGCAACTGGCCACGTTCTCGCCACGGCGTCTCGTCCAGGTGCAGCAGGCCGGCGCGCTCGATCTCCTCCAGCAGCAGGTCTTCGACCAGCGCGACCGGGCCGGCGCTTTGCCGTATGGTCTGGTCGATGAGTCCGGCGGACAGTTGCAGTCCGAGCAACTCACCGAGGAGCTCTTGAACCTTGGCGCGCGAGAGCCGATAGCGCAGGCCGAGCATGACGATCAGACTGGCCAGGCGCGGCCCGAGCATCTGCTGGGCATCCACCCGTGCACCTCTTCACCCATTGGGTGACCCCTCCGTCTCGGCTCAAACCCGCATCACACCACGGTTTCGGCAGGTCTGGCGAGCGTCAAGTGAGGAAAAGAGGTTCAACAACCATCGCCGACGTGACGCAGGAGCAGCGCTGCCAGGACGCACATGGTCACACCGGTCAACGCGTCGAGCACCTGCCAGGCGCGTGGCCGGGTAAACCAGGGTGCCAGCCAGCGCGCGCCAAAGCCCAGCAGACCAAACCAGACGATGCTGGCCGTGCTTGCCCCGAGGACGAACCAGCAGCGCAGGTCGGCAGGTTGCTGGGCGCCGATGCTGCCGACCAGGAGCACCGTGTCGAGGTAGACGTGGGGGTTGAGAAGCGAAAACGCGGCCGCCTGGGCCACGGCGGCCCCGTGGCTGAGCCCGGCACCGCCCGGCGCTGCCTGCAGGTGCTGCGGACTGCGCGCACGGTGCAGCGCCTGGATGCCGTAGAAGCTCAGGAAGGCAGCGCCGGCCAGAGCCAGGGCCTGTGCCAGTTTGGCGCTGTCGGCGAGCGCTTGCGCCATGCCCATGACGCCGGCGGCGATCAACAGTGCGTCCGTCAGGGCACAGAAGGCGACGACGCTGCCGACATGCTCCCGGCGCAGGCCCTGCCGCAGCACGAAGGCATTCTGCGCGCCGATGGCGACGATGAGTCCAAGACCGAGGGCGAGGCCCTGAACGAATACTGCGAAGAACATCGGCTGAACGCCTTTTGCGTGAATGGGTGGCCAGCTTGTCAGCTTGGCAGCATGAAGGCAAACTGTCTTTCCTGAACTCAATTCAGAAAAACTGCATCATGCTCGACTATGCTTCACTGGCCGCTTTGGCTGCCATCGTTCGCGAGGGCAGCTTCGAGCGTGCCGCCCGTGCGCTGCACGTGACGCCGTCGGCCATCTCACAGCGGATTCGGTTGCTGGAGGATCGTGTCGGTTGCGCCCTGGTGGTTCGCGGACAGCCCTGCGAGGCCACGGCAATGGGTCGGCGCCTGTGCCAGCACGTCGACCGGGTGCGTCTTCTGGAGCAGGAGTTGCACGAGGCGTTGCCGACACTTGCACCGACGGGCGACTTCAGGGTGCCGCTGCCCATTGCGGTCAATGCCGACAGCCTGGCGACCTGGTTCGCACCGGCACTCGCCACGTTCGCGGCCGAAGCTCCGGTTCTGATGGAGGTTGCGGTGGACGATCAGGACCATACCGCCGAATGGTTGCGCAACGGCATCGTCCTCGCCGCCGTCACTGGCTCAGCCCGCCCTGCCGTCGGCTGCAACAGCGAGCCGCTGGGTGCGATGCGCTATCTGGCGGCTTGCAGTCCATCCTTCATGGAACGTCATTTCCGTGACGGGGTCAGCGCGGGCAGTCTGGCGCGCGCACCGAGTCTGGCCTTCAATGCCAGGGACGAGCTGCAGACGCGCTGGGCGCAGCGACTTTGCCAGCGGCACATTGAATTGCCGCACCACAGCTTGCCGTCGACGCAAGCGTTCGTGACCGCCACGTTGTCCGGCATGGGTTGGGGGCTTCATCCGCAGTCGCTGATCACCGCCCAGCTTGACGATCGTTCGCTCGTCGAGCTGGTGCCAGATACCGCCTTGGACGTGCCGCTGTACTGGCAGTATGTGAGAGCGTCATCGGCATTGCTGGCAGGGCTGACGCGGCAGGTTCTGACGGCTGGGCGAGGCGCACTGATCCCGCCCCGAGCGGCGGCGAGCGGGCAGACGACGGTTGCCCGACCGGCTGAACGCCGATGATCACGAAGGCGACCCCGTCGGCCGGCGTGTTCGCGTTCGTCTCCGGGTCACCCCGCAAGGGCTCGAAATCATTGGCGACGCCGTGCGCGCCGGCGAAATCGAGGCCCTGCTGCAGCAACTGGAGCCCGCCATGATCGAGCGCATGCTCTGCGGTTGAACGGTCGCCCCGCGGGCGTCCACCGCAGCAAGCTGTCGAACAGCGCTTCGCCCGAGCTTGCAACAGGATCGGTGGAGCGGAGAAGCCGCCAGCAAACGGCTGGCCTGCCGTGGGGACTCACAGGTTGTGAATCGATCTACTGCGCGAGCGATCTGCGGCGTTGCTCACTCGCTGACTCGTCGCCTGTCCATCTGATATGTCTCGTCGTTCGCTCGCTCGCGCCTTGCATCTCGGCCTGCTCGCGACGATTTCTTCACAACCTGTCAGATCAGCACGAGATGACGGCTTCCTGCCTCGGGAACGGCTTGCAGCGGTACCGCGCGATCCAGCGTCACCAGGCGGCCGCCTTGCTGCACCGCCAGCGCCAGCAGATAGACGTCAGTTACCTGACGGGATCCGAGGACGGCATTCCAGGCAATTCGTCCGCGATCGAGGATGCTCACGGCATCCGACCAGAAGACGTGATGGCCGGTCGCGGTCGCCGCGGCGAGGCGTTCGGCGATGGCCCCGGCCGGCAGTGGGTTGGGGTAGCCGGCTTGTGACATGATCCGGATGCAACCGTTTTCGGTCAGCGGGCACGACGCCCAGCCCGATTGGATATTCTCCTGCAGCCAGGCCGTGGCTCTGCCGTGGTGCAGGTGATCGCTGTCCAGCAGGGCGATCAGCACATTCACATCGAGCAAGGCGCGCATCAAACGCCTTCCTCGTCTCTCAGCTGGTCGACCTGCTCGTTGGTGACCACTTTCCCCCGTGACGGGAACGGTCGGAAACCGTGGACGGCCGCGGGCTCGCCGGTGCTGCTGGTCGTCGATGGCGGCGACTGGGTCAGGGCTTGCCGCAAGAGCTGCGAGATCACCCGGCCGGCCGTCGTCCCGCCACGCCGGGCAAGCTCCTTGGCAGCCAGCAGGACATCGTCTTCGATATCGAGTGTGGTGCGCATGAGTGTCCTCCTTGCACGTGATGCGCTGATGCTAAGGCATCAGTGCGCCACAAGCAAGGGACGTTGCCAGACTTAGTCAGCGGCCTGACGACTGCCCTGGCCGTGCTGCCCGAAGCGCAGCCGATGACATCCTGCGCCCTGGCGACGACGGCGTGTTGCCGCTCGTCGCCCCGGTGTCGGCGTGTTGCAGCGGTGGGCGGGGCCGCTTCCATGAGCCAGCTCCCGGGATCCCCGGCGTCGCTGCCGGCCGGCTCTCAGATGATCGTCATGTCTTCGACGCGAAAGGACAGCTCGCGCAAGTCGGAGGATTGCTCATCGACGAGTCCGGGGATGAAGACCTGGTTGGGGATGATTTCGATTTCCGCTTGCGGGCCGATCGCAGCGGACAGTGGCAGGAAGAGCGAGAAGCGGCCGTGCCGGCTGACGACGCGGCACTCGGCGGCCTCTTGCCCGCTGCGAATCGAGAGTGCCAGCGGCGAGGTGAGTGGCGCTGCGTGCACGCATGCGAGTTGCAGGTATGAGCGGCGGTCACCGGGCAGCCAGCGACGCAGCCGGCTCCACAGGCGGACGAGGATCGTGCGGGCGCGACCCGCAGGGCTCGCCGCGGCGACAACTGGCTGCCGCGTCCCGATGCTGCGTCGGCCTGGAATGGCTGCAGTCTGCCGCAGCCTGATGCGCAGCGTCGCCGTTGCCCAGCCATCCGCCGTCACGGCGGCGAAGGCTTCCGGCAAGGCGAGGCGCAAGCGCGCATCCGTCGTCAGGCGATGGCGAAGCAGCTCGCGGCCATCCGCAGAAAAACATCCGGCCAGTTCCGCGGCCAGCGACTCGACATCCTGCTGGAGGTCCGCGGGAGAGTCTCCATGCGGATAGGAGTTGCACTGCTCCTCGACGTAGGTCAGCAGCCAATGCGGATTCGCCGTGCCGAGGTGACGGGCGAGGACGCGTACGGACTCGGCTGCGATCGTCCGCCGCAGGCGTCGCGTGATGCACCCCGGGTGCAGGCGGGACTGTGCCTGCACCCGGGGCAGGTGGGCGATGTGACCGGGGAAGGTGAGAAAGATGCGCAACCAGAGATCGAAGTCGAAGGCGGTCGAGAGCGTCTCATCCAGCCCGCCGACCTCGTCAAGGACACTTCGCCGCAGAAAGACGGTGGGCTGGCATATGAAGCAGCCGTCCTGGAAGTGCGCGACCGGTGTCGTTGCCGGTCGGGTTGGATAGCGATCGATGATGCGGTCGGACTCGTCGATGTGTTCGGCTTCGCCGAACACCATCACCAGCGACGGATCAGCCTGCAATGCCGCAACGGCCGCTGCGATCGCTCCGGGTTTGTAGAGGTCATCCGCATTCAGCCAACCGACGATGCCGCCGCGGGCCAGCGCCAGTGCCTTGTTGACAGCGTTCGCCGGCCCGGAGTCGGGCGCAGCCTGCCAGCGCAGGCGATCGCCGAACTCGTGCGACAGACGTTCCAATGTCGCGTGCGTATCGTCGGTCGAGCCGCCGTCGGCGACCACCAGTTCGAGTGCCGGGTAGTCCTGCTGCAGTACGCTGCGCGCAGCCGCTTCGATGAACGCAGCCTGATTGAGGGACGGCATGACCACTGAAACTGGCGTCGGATTCATGCGTCGGGCCGCGCTGTGGCTGCCGCCGGCGGCGGGTGTGCAGGGGCGATCGCCGCCGGGCCGCCCGTCTGCCATCCACAGGCGGCGCCGGTGGACTCCCGCCGCCCGACCAAAGGCGCTGCGGCGGCGGTCGTGACGTTGCTCACGGTTGCTCCCCGGCGAGGCGACCGATGCGGTACCTGGTGAGCAATTCATCCGCGTGTGGCGAATGCGGGCGACCGCGACCCTTGGTTGCGTAGGCTTCCGTCGCCTCCCTGCCACACCACGGTACGACCACACTCGGCTGCGATGGATGCTCCGGGATATAGGCGCCGAGGTCATGGACGGCACCGTGGATGGCCATCCAGCAGTCGTCAGGCCGTGCGTGCCGGGCGAGTTCCGCGAGCGGTATCAGCCGTTCGGAGGCAGGCGCGTGGCCCGGTGGCTCCGGCACCCCGTGGCCGACGATCGCGACGGTGGTGACGAGCAGCCAGAAGACGCCAGTGGCGTAGACGTACAGTCGGCGCATCAGCGAAAGTCGAAGTTCTCGAAGTGGATGTGGCGGGTGGTGATGCCGCGCTGGCACAGGGCCTTGCGGACGGCGGCGACCATTGCCGGCGGGCCGCAGACATGGCACTCGCGGTTGCTGAGGTCATGGCTGGCGGGCAACAACGATGCCAGTTCCGGTGGCTCCTCGCCGGTGGCGTATGCTTGCAGCGACAGCAGTCGATCGGCGGCAGCGAGCGTCTGCAGTTCGTGCAGATAGGCGGCGTCGGTCTCGCTGCGGTAGAGGTAGATGAGGGTGGTCGGCTGGTGCAGCGGGCCGCCGCGCAACAGGGCAACGAAGGGCGTGACACCGATGCCGCCGGCCAGCCAGAGTTGCGCCGTCGTCGGTCGGCCGGCGAGGAAATGGCCAAAGGCGCCATGCACCCGCGCCGGGACACCTGTTGCGATCGACTGAAGGTGTCGGGTGCAATCGCCCAGGGCCTTGACACCAATCCGGATTTCACCGTCGCCGGCGATCGAGCTGATGGTGAACGGGTGAAACTGGCCGCAGCCACGGAATCCCGCTCCGCTGTGGAAGGCGACGACGACGAACTGCCCTGCGTCGGCTGCGATCGGCTGGGCTAGTGGTCGCAGGCTGATCTCGACGACGCCGTCGGCGATTGGCGTCGCCGAGCGGACGATGTACGGCCGTGCGGCGAGTCCTGCATCGTCGCGGATGAAGCGCCAGCCAAGCAGCAGCACTGCCAGCGCCAGTAGCGGCAGCACCGGTTCGTCGATTCCCAGTTGCAGCAGGTGGCCAAGGCCGAGGACGACGCCGATGCCGAGCGCAGCGTGCAGCCAGCGCCAGATTCGGTACGGAATGCGGCTCGCGAAAGTGGCGGCCAGTCCGAACATCAGCAGCAGCAGAGACAGCCAACCGAGCCGCACCGCCCAGCCGTTAGCGAATGGCGACAGCGTCTGCCAGGCGAGGGCCGGGGACGCCGGCAAGGCATCGGCGGCGAGCGCCAGCGGATGCGCGAGCAGGACGACGTAGGCGATGACGCCGGCGCGGTGATGCCAACGATACATGGCGGCAAGGCCGCCCAGCCAGTGCGACAGCCAGGTTTCGCGCAGCATCAGCAGCAGGCTGCCGAAGAGCATGCCGCAGCCGGCCCAGCCGAGGATGATGCCGAGACTGCGCAGAGGCGGCAGATCCTCCGGCAGCGCCCAAAATACCGGGGCTGCCGTCGACGCCAAGAGGAGCAGCGGGATCGTCAACCGGTTCCGGGCGGGGCTCAGCATGTCTGGCGGCAGCGATCAGTCGGCACGCGCAGCGGGCTCGGCGGCCTGCCGCAGGTGCTCACAGACGTCGCGCCGGCCACGTGGCAGCTCGATCCCCCGCTGTCGGGCCCGTTCCTCCATCAGCCGATGATGCGCGAGCTGGTAGCTGCGGCACTCGTCGTAGCTCCTGAAGCCGCGAATCCTCGCCTGATGCTCAATGCGCTCTTCCGGCGTCATCAGTTGCCAGCCACGGGTATTCGTCTCGCTCGCCCGCCAGGGCCCGCCAGCTGCTGCCGGGGCGGCGAGGGCCAGCAGCAAGACGGGAAGGAGTCTGTTCATGGTTCGGTGGCAGGCATCTGCCGTCATTGTCGGTCGACCGGGTCGGCCGGAGCAAGTGTCGGCGGCCGCAGTCGATGGGCCAGCCAGGAAACGCCGATCGCGCCGGTGAGCAGTGCCAGCGCGACGCGAAGGTCGTTGAGCGCTGCCGGTGCCACGACCAGCAGTCCGCCGAGGCCGAGCATCATGACCCCGGACAGCAGCTTGAGCAGGCGGCCCTCGGCGGCCGAGAGCTTGCGCGAGCCGAGGGTGCAGGTGAAGATCAGGGTGATGAGCAGCAGTGGGCTGACGTAGACGAGGTTGTAGAAGACGAGAAAAGCGTAGTGTTGCCACGGTGGCAGCTCCGACAGCGTCAGCAGGCGCGTGTAGACCATCGGAAAGCCGGCGGTGCACAGGAGTTCGTAAGAGTTGGCGACGATCGCCAGGGCAATCGTTCCGAGCGTCAGTACGGGCAGGCTTTCGGCACGCAGCAGCCCGCGCATCCGCCCGTACAGTCCGGGCTTGGCGGCTTCGGGGATGCTCAGCGACGGTCCTCTCCTGAACCAGAAGTAATCCTTGATGTTGAACAGCGCAATGACGATGGCGAGCACTCCGGCGGCCGTCGTCACCAGAGCGACTTCGCCCAGCCAGTGGAAGATGTTGAGCCAGGCAGCCATGAACAGGAAGTAGATGAGGCCGGAGAAGAAGAGGAAGACGCTGCCGATGAACAGCATGCGGGCACGACTGCCGGCGTGGATCAGCAGCGAGAGCAGGAACAGGAGGACGAAGAAAGCACAGGGATTGAAGGCATCGAGGCCAGCGATGAGGATGGTGAACACCGGTAGTGAGAACTGCTCCGGCGCAATTCTGCCGAGCAGCGGGAGACTGATCCCGGTTGCCCGGGTGTCCGCCGGGCTGGCTGCCGCAGGTGGCTCGCCGTCGCTCTCCCGGCACGACTGCAGGGCCTCCTCGAGTGCTCGCCCGCTCGTTTCGGGCCGGTCGAAACCGACTTCCATCCGGCCGCAGAAGATGAACGCGGGCACGCTGCTCGCTTCCTCTCCCAGCGACTCGGCGAGCGCGACGTAGGCCGCCGCTGCCTCGCGATCGGTCGAGAGATTGCGGCTGTGCAGCAGCAACCAGCGATGGCGCGCGGGCAGTGCTTCGACGAAGGGGCGTGCGGCCTGGCAGTGCGGGCAGGTACTCGTCCAGAAGAAGTAGAGGTGAACCCGTCGCTCGCCGGCAGCGTCGATCTCGATCCACGTCGGCGACGCGGCGGCGGCCAGCGAGGAGAAGGCGGCGAATGCCAGCAGGCAGACGAGCGCGGAGCGGGCACTGGTTGTTGCGCCAGGGGTCTTCATGTGGCGGTTTCAGGAGACTTCCTCGATGCGCTCGGCGCGATCCAGGGATACGGCTGCTGTTAGTATAGACTGTTGCCTCTTGGACTCTGAAGGAGAAGCGCGATGATTGGCTATGTGACACTGGGTACCAACGATCTGGCAAGGGCAGCGGCCTTCTATGACGAGTTGCTGAAGGAGGTCGGTGCCCGGCGCCTTTGGGAGTTTCCGCGCGGCATTGCCTGGGGAGTGGCCGAGGACAAACCCAGTCTGTGCATCATGACGCCCTTCGATGGACGCCCGGCGAGTGTCGGCAACGGCGTCATGGTGGCGCTGGCCGCAACGTCGCGCGAGCAGGTCGGACGGGTCCATGCGCGGGCGCTCGCTCTTGGCGGGACGGATGAAGGTGCGGTCGGTCCGCGCGGTGACGGCTTCTACGCCGGCTATTTCCGCGATCTTGACGGCAACAAGCTCGACGTCTTCTGCCTGGGCTAGAACCCGTCCGCATCGGGCTGCCTTGCTTGCCGCGTCGGGTCGGCAAGCAGGGCACGAGGCGTCGACGGCGGCAAGCGACGGCGCGTCATTGCCCGCCTGGCGCAGGCGCGATGCCGGCCGGCGGCGCCGGAAACCAGTGCGCCGTGCGCCGGCAGATCTCGACCAGGGCGAGCATGACCGGCACCTCGATCAGTACCCCGACGACGGTCGCCAGCGCCGCGCCCGAGGAGAGTCCGAAGAGCATCACGGCGGTGGCGATCGCGACTTCGAAGTGGTTCGAGGCGCCGATCATCGCCGCCGGCGCGGCATCCCGGTAGGGCAGACGCAGCCAGAGCGCCAGGGCGTAGCCGAGGGCAAAGATCAGCACCGTCTGCAGGAACAGCGGGATGGCGATCCAGACGATGGTCAGCGGGTTGGCGAGGATCACCTCGCCCTTGAACGAGAACAGCAGTACCAGCGTGATCAGCAGGGCGACGATGGTGATCGGGGTGAGCACGTGCAGGAAGCGTTCCTTGAACCAGGCCTCGCCCTTGCTGGCGATGATCCAGCGCCGCGACAGATAGCCTGCGGCCAGTGGCAGCGCAACGTAGATGCCGATCGACAGCAGCAGCGCCTGCCATGGCACCGGCAGGCGACCGATGCCGAGCAGAAAGCCGCCGAGAACACCGTAGAGCAGCAGCATGGTCAGCGAATTGATCGCCACCATGACCAGCGTCAGCCCGTCGTTGCCGCGCGCCAGGTAACCCCAGACGAGGACCATCGCCGTGCATGGGGCGATGCCGAGCAGGATGCAGCCGGCGAGATAGCTGCGCCAGAGCGGGACCTCGAGCATGCGGACGCCGTCGTGCAGGACGACGACGCCGGCGCCGTGCGCGACGCCGACGGGCAGGTCGAGCCCGAAGGGCATCTTGACCAGGTCGACGGCACTGTCGCCGATCAGCGACCGCAGCAGCACGCCGAGGAAGAGGAAGGCGATGGCGTACATGGTGAATGGCTTCACCGCCCAGTTCACGAACAGCGTCAGCAGCACTGGCCGGCCGCTGCGTCCGGCCTGGATGACCGAGGCGAAGTCGATCTTGACCATGATCGGGTACATCATGAAGAACAGGCAGACCGCGATCGGGATGGAAACCACCGGCGCGCCCGCGACATCGAGCGACATGCGATCGAGTTCCTGGGCGACGCCGGGCGCGAGCTTGCCGAGGGCGATGCCGCCGACGATGCAGAGCAGCACCCAGAGGCTCAGGTAGCGTTCGAAGACGCTGTTCATCCGGCGCGGCTCGGCGTCCCGGTCGCCGTCGCCGCAGGCTCGCGAGGTGTGGCTCATGTCGGTCCTGGCCTCCGGTGGTCGGCAAGTCATCGAAGGACGAACACTAACACAACAGTAAATTTCTGGAAACATGGAACTGAACTTCCCTGCTTCCCGCTTACCTGCCCCTCCAGGCAGACGGTCAGCCGGCTGGATCCACCGCGGGCCGCAAGGGTGGTCGGCAGACTTCCGGTCGACCGTTGCAACAGTTCTCGGTCAGGAAGCCGACGAGCCCGTCGATCCGCTCGATGCAGGCATGGACGCGGACGAAACGGCCTTCCTGGACGGTGTTTACGAGGCCGGCATGGAGCAGCGTCTTCAGGTGAAAGGACAGCGTTGGCGCGGGTAGCTCGAGTTGCTCGGCAATCACGCCGACGGTCAGGCCGGTCGGCGCATGTTGCACCAGCAGGCGGAAGATGGCGAGGCGGCTTTCCTGGGCCAGCGCAGCCAGCGTGGTGACGGCATCGGTACGGTTCATCGTTCCAACGATACCGAAATACTCGTCGCCACGCAAAGGCTATGCGGTGCCAGGAGCAGTTGCGCCGGGGTGCCGGAGCGAACGCAGCTCGGGGTTTACATGTTTTCAAAATTCTAGCAATATAGAAACGTAAATCGAGCGAGCGCCGTGCGTGGCGCTCGCTTCTGCAGTTCGCTGGGCTTCAGCGGAGCATCATCCACCCTTCGGAGGAACGAGCAATGACGGTCAAGGTCGGCATCAATGGTTTCGGTCGCATCGGCAGGCTGGCGCTGCGCGCCGCGTGGAACAATCCGGAACTCGAGTTCGTGCACATCAACGAAGCGAACGGGCCAGTGGAAGCCGCCGCGCACCTGCTCGAGTTCGACTCGGTGCATCGCCGCTGGCAGCACGAGGTCGGCGTCAGCAATGGTCGCATCGTGATCGATGGCCGGTCGATCGGTTACAGCATGGCGAAGGACGTCGCCGGCGGTCCCTGGCGCGAGGCGGGCGTCGACATCGTCCTCGAGGCGAGCGGCAAGTGGCGAACGGTCGAGCAGCTCTCGCCCTATCTCGCGGCGGGTGTGAAAAAGGTGATCGTCGCTGCGCCGGTCAAGGATGGCGACGTCCTCAACATCGTCATGGGGATCAACGACCATCTCTACGACCCGGCGAACGACCACATCGTCACGGCCGCTTCCTGCACGACCAACTGCCTCGCGCCGGTGGTCAAGGTCGTTCATGAGGCGATCGGCATCTCGCACGGAATGATCACCACCATTCACAGTTCGACCAACACGCAGAGCGTGCATGACCAGATGCACAAGGACCTGCGCCGCGCGCGCGCTTCCAGCCTGTCGCTGGTGCCGACGACGACCGGGTCGGCGACGGCGATCGCGCTGATCTTCCCGGAACTCAAGGGCAAGCTCGACGGCCACGCGGTCCGCGTGCCGCTGCTCAACGCCTCGCTCACCGATTGCGTCTTCGAGATGCGTCGGCCGACGACGGTCGACGAGGTCAATGGCCTGCTCAAGGCGGCGGCGAACGGCGCGCTGCAGGGGATCCTCGGCTACGAGGAGCGGCCGCTGGTATCGATGGACTACGCGACCGATCCGCGCTCGTCGATCATCGATGCGGCGCACACCCTGGTGATCAACGGCACCCTGGTGAAGATTTACGCCTGGTACGACAACGAATGGGGCTACGCCAACCGCTATGTCGAACTGGCGGCGAAAGTGGCGGCGTCGCTCTAGACGCCTGGCGATCGAAGCTGCCGCCGCGGTGGCGGCAAGGAAGCCCGCCCGCGGGCGAAGGCGTCGCAGCGACGGCGCCAAAGGAGAGGCACGACATGAGCGACCCAGCGGCAGGCAAGAGTAACCCGGCGCGCGCCGGGCTGCGCAACTACATCCTGGTCACCGGCGCCTACTGGGCGGACACGGTGACCGACGGTGCGGTGCGCATGCTGGTGCTGTTCTACTTCTACGGACTTGGCTACACGCCGTTCGCCGTCGCCTCGCTGTTCATCTTCTATGAAGTCTTTGGCATCCTGACGAACCTCTTCGGTGGTTACATCGGTGCCCGTTTCGGCCTCAAGACGACACTGTTCGTCGGCCTTGGCACGCAGCTCGCGGCGCTGTCGATGCTCGCCTTCGCGCCGCAGTCCTGGCTGGTCGTTGCCTGGGTGATGGTCTCGCAGGCGTTGAGCGGCATCGCCAAGGACATGACCAAGATGAGTTCGAAGAGCGCCGTCAAGCTGATCGTCCCCGAGGACGCTTCGGCGACCCTGTACCGCTGGGTGTCGATCCTCACGGGATCGAAGAACGCGCTCAAGGGCGTCGGCTTTTTCCTCGGCGGTCTGCTGCTGACGCTGCTCGGTTTCCAGACCGCGCTGCAGCTTCTCGCCGCACTCGTCGCGGTGACCCTGATCGCTGCCGCGCTGCTGATGCGCGGCGGTCTCGGCGAGGCGAACAGGAAGGCCAAATTCGGCCAGATGTTCTCGCGCAACGGCGCCGTCAACAAGCTGGCAGCGGCGCGCATCTTCCTTTTCGGCGCGCGCGACGTCTGGTTCGTCGTCGGCCTGCCGGTCTTCCTGTCCAGCGTCCTCGGCTGGACCTTCTGGCAGTCCGGTGGCTTCCTCGCGGTGTGGGTGATCGGCTACGGCATCGTCCAGGCGAGCACGCCCGGCCTGCTGCGCAGCCGTGTCGACGAGCAGCACGAGCCCGATGGGCGGACGGCAACGATCCTCGCTTTCGTTCTCGCTGCGCTGCCGGCAGCGATTGCGCTGGCGCTGGCCGCCGGCATTGCGCCGGCAGTGGTCGTCGTCGCCGGACTGATCGTCTTTGGCGCCGTCTTTGCGCTCAACTCGGCGGTGCATTCCTACCTGATCCTCGCCTACACCGACAGCGACAAGGTGGCGATGAACGTCGGTTTCTACTACATGGCGAATGCCGCTGGTCGCCTCGCCGGCACGGTGATGTCCGGTGCTCTCTACCAGTGGGGGCTGCAGAGCGGGCCCAGTGGCGGCCTCGTCGCCTGCCTCTGGGCGTCGTCGGCATTCGTCCTCGTCGCCGGCCTGCTGTCGCTGCTCTTGCCGCGCAACCCCGGGCCGCGGACGAAGCCCATCAGGCTCGGCGACCTCGGCGACTGATCCGCACAGCGCGGCGCCCGAGAATGCGACCGTCCGCTCGCGGACTGGCGCCGCATCTTGGCGAATGGCTGCGCATCGGCGGGGTGCCGCCAGTGGCCGGGAGAATCACGGTTCGCGCGCTGCTCCCGCGGCAGGGTGGAATCCTGCGGGGCCATCGGCATGCGCGAACCGCGGTCGGTTTCGAGACGAGGGCGGACCACTCCGACAAGCTTCGTCAAGGAGCCTGTTCGATTTCCTGTCCGCCGGTGTAGTGCGAGGTGTCGTTGAGCAGGCACAACCGGACGCGCAGCCCACTGGTGAATTCGAGAATGCTCAGCGCTGCGGGGCTTTGTTCGAGGCGGTCGCGGTAGGTACGTGGGTCGAGGCCGAGCAGGCTGCAGATCAGCAGCCGGTTGGTTCCCTTGTGGGAGACCAGCAGAACCGTACGCTGGCGATGGCGCTCGACGATGGCGCGCAGTGTGGGCAAAGCACGATTGAGTACATTGACGCCGGATTCTCCGCCGAGGGGAGCGACGGCGAACGGATCATCCTGCCAGCTGCCGTACTCGGCCTGGAAGGTGCACTGCACGTCCGATCGACGCAGGCCCTCCCAATGACCGTAGTCGATCTCGCGCAGGCCGGGCTCGGCTATCGGCTTCAGGCCGTGGGCCAGTACGACGGCACGGGCGGTGTCCATGGTACGCTGCAGCGGACTGGCGTAAGCGGCATCCAGCTTCTCCCGCTTCAGCCGCTCGGCGAGGCAAGCCACCTGCCGGCGGCCTTCGTCGGAGAGGGGCACATCGGAGGAGCCGGCGAACCGGTCTTCAGCAGTGAGTTCGGTGGCGCCGTGGCGCACCAGGTAGATTCTGGTCGGCATTGGAGTGATCCCGTTCGAGTTCGCCTTCCGCGTTGCAGGAGGCCGGCTTGAAATTCGGGTTGACCTGGATCAGTGGCTCGGGCCAGTACTTTTGCGAGTCGTAAGCCTTGGTGACATACGACTGTATGTCCTCGCCTGATGCGGGTGGAACTGCGGGTGAACTCCGAGCACTCGTTGACGATGTGCTGGCGGAAATCGAAGACGTCCAAGCGTAGCCCCCTACCTCTTTTCGCGCCGTAGGCTCATCGGCTGAGGATTCTCAGGCGGGTTGCCGCTATCGCAATTCATACCAAACTCCACGGCCACTGCCGCGTTGACTGAGGTGACCGCGCTCCACCAGAGCGCGGAAGTGCTGTTTGAGGGTGTTGCGGTTGCCCCCAGTCAGGCGGATTGCCTCGCCCATCGCGATGCGGCCATGCTCACGCGCGAACTCGACGATCTGTAGCGACAGTTCGGGCAGGGCGGCGAGAACCAGCTTTTCGCGCTCGACCTTGCGTTTGAGCCGCCGCACTTGCTCTGCCAAGGCGCGCAGGAAGAAAATCAGCCAAGGCTGCCAGTTCGGTGCTTCGGTCCGGATCGTGCCCTGGGTCTGCCGCAAGGCGAGGTAGTAGGCTTCCTTGCTCTGCTCGATCACGCTTTCGAGTGAGCTGTAAGGCACGTAGGCATAGCCGGCCTGCAGCAGAAGCAAGGTGGTCAGTACGCGGCTCAGGCGGCCGTTGCCATCCTGGAAAGGGTGTATCTCCAGGAACACCACGACCCACACGCCGATGAGCAACAGGGGATGGAGCCCGTCATTGGTCCGCAACTCGTTGAACCAGGTCACCAGTTCAGTCATCAGACGCGGCGTGTCGTAGGGTGTCGCCGTCTCGAACACCACGCCGATCTGCTTGCCGCCTTCGTCGAAGGCGACGACGCTGTTGGATGAGGTCTTGTAGTTACCCCGGTGCCAGGCGTCTTTTTCGCTGTAGGCCAGCAGATCCCGATGCAGTTGCTTGATGTGGTTCTCGGTCAGGGTGATGTCCTGCCAAGAGGAGAACGCCAGTTCCATGACTTCGGCGTAGCCGGCGACCTCCTGCTCGTCGCGCGTCGTGAAGGCCTTGATCTGCAGGCTGGCCAGCAGACGCTCGACCTCACGGTCCGACAGCTTGCTGCCCTCGATGCGGGTGGACGAGCCGATGCTCTCGATGGTGGCGACCCGCCGCAGCGCCGAGAGTCGATCCGGCGCCAGCGTGCCGAGAGCACGCCAGGCGCCCTTGAACTCATCGATACCAGCGATGAGGCTCAGGACTTCGGGGGTAATCTGGACCGCGTTGGACTGAATCATGGCGTCCAATACTACATCCATTCACACCCATTCTTGCGGAAAATTGCAATTGCAGAGGTCGCCGGGTCTCGGTGTTGCATGCCGTGTGTGGCGATGCCCGCTTGTGCACCCATTTGCACCCGTTAAGGCCGGCGCCGATGGTGCGTTCGCCTCTCTCCCCGGTTCACCTGGGCAGCCCGCCGGGTTCGCGCCATGGCCTGCCCGATGCCGGCCGCCGCCAAGTACCTGAGCGCAGCCGGTACGAACGGCACCATGTCGGCATCACCGCAAAGAATGGCCATCGTCAGAAAGGTGGCCGGCAGCGCCACGAGGTCCCAGGCACGGACCAGCTATGGCGCATCGGTGCGCGCGTAGTTGACGCCATCGATCGTGGTCCAGTTGGCCCGAACCAGTACCTGCGGCACGCGGTGCCCGGTGACGATGAGGCTGACCTCATGCCCTCGGCGCGCCGGCATGATGCGGGTGTTGATGGTGAACTTGCGCTCGCCCCGTTGTCCGGCTTGAGCCAGAGCTCGTAGCGCTCGGTGGGGCCGAGCGGGCGGCGGCCGACCTACCCGCCCTTTTGTGGGAGGCAAAGGGACGTCATGAAACCGCCACCAACAATAAACCTCGTGATCACGGGGATTTTCGGGGTTTCCTGGCGTGGTGTGGGATGCCCTGATGCCACCGCCTGGGCTCAGACGTTGAACAGGAAGAGCGGGTGGCGGGCCGCGCCGGTGCTGGAATCTGGCTTTTCAGGCTTCACTTCGTACCCGCTTTCATACCCGCTTCTGGGATGGCTGAACTCGCCTCGTTCGAAGCGACCAACTCGAAGCCCAGATTGTAACTGGCCGGGGCGGAGAGAATCCGGTAGCCCATTGCCTGGTAGCCGTGCCGTCGCCGCTCCCACATCCGCAACAGGGCCGGGTGGCCGGCATCGACGAAATCGATGATGCGTACACGGGTCTTGTCGGTGTGTTCGCGATGCAGACGGCCGGCGTACTGCTGCAGCGTGCCCTTCCACGAAATTGGCATGGCCAGCACCAGCGTGTCGAGTGGCGGGTGATCGAATCCCTCGCCGACCAGCTTGCCGGTGGACAAGAGTACCCGGGGTGCGTCGGCGGGTAGGGCATCCAGTTCGCTGATCATCGTGGCGCGCTGCTTCTTCGACATGCGGCCGTGCAGAGTGAACGGCGGCTGGATACGGTCCCTCAGCGCGGTGCCGATGGCATCGAGGTGCTCAGTACGCTCGGTCAGTACCAGCACCTTGTGCCCTTGCGTGAAGACATCCGCGATCTCGTCCGCAATGGTCGCCGTGCGGCTGGTGTCGCTGGCGACGTGCCTGAACACGTCCTGGATGGCGGCATCGGCGGCGAGGTCGATGCGAGCTGCCAAGTAGCGGGAAATCACCTCCAGAGTCTGTGGCGCGCCGGCTGGCTTCGAAGCCGTATGTCGGATCGGCCCGCACTGCATGAAGATGATCGGCTGCCGCCCGTCGCGCCGGATCGGCGTGGCGGTGAGCCCGAGCACGTACTTGGCCCGGGCACGCTTCAGGATTGCCTCGAACGAGAACGCCGAGAGGTGATGGCATTCGTCGACGATCACCTGCCCGTAGTTCTCGACGAGTTCGCTGGTCTCGCCTTGCCTTGAGAGCGACTGCATCACTGCGATGTCGATCTTGCCCGTGGGCTTGGCTTTGCCGCCGCCGATGGTGCCAATCACGCCTTTCCCGGCTCCCAGAAAAGCCTGCAGCCGCTCCTGCCACTGCTTGAGCAGCTCGGTGCGATGCACCAGCACCAGTGTGTTCACTCCTCGCCGGGCTATCACTGCCGCCGCCGTGACGGTTTTGCCGAAGGCAGTCGGCGCGCACAGGATGCCAGTATCGTGACGGAGCATCGCGGACACGGCCATCTCCTGATCCGGCCGAAGTGTCCCGGCGAAGCTCACGTCCAGCGACTCACCACCGAAGCGCTCGTCTCGCAACTCGCAGCGAATGCCGTTTTCACGCAGCAACTCCTGGGCGGCGTCGAGGGAGCCGCGCGGCAAGGCGATGTGGTTCGGGAAATTCTCGGCGCACCCGATCACCCGCGGCTCGTCCCACACCGGCAGGCGCATCGCCTGCGCCTTGTAGAACTCCGGGTTCTGGAAGGCCGCCAAACGGATCAGGCGGTTCGCAAGTGCTTGCGGAAGCTGCGCCTTGTCGAAGTAGAGGAGATTGGCATGAATCACCGTCAGGGATGCCGGCATCGGGCCCGCCAGCCGCTGCCTGGCTGGTGTCGCGCGTTTCCACGGCTCCTGTTGATCCTCTTCGGTGATGAATGTGACATCGAGCGGGTGCGAGCCGCCGGTGGCCCGATGGATCGTCGGTTCGATATCGTGCGGCGCCATGGGCTGCACCGACGTCAGGAACGCCCATTGGTCGGGATAAGGCCGCAACGCATCGTCCGCGAATACGCTGCCACCGTTCTCGCGCGGAACCTTCTGCAGCGGCAGGGCGATCAGGTTGCCGAAGCCACCCTTGGGCATGGTGTCCTGGTTCGGGAACAGCCGGTCGTAGGACGTGAGCTCTAGTTGCCGGGTGCGGGCACAGGTGTGGCTGATGATGGCGGTGCCGAGCCGCCGTGCATCTCGTGCAGCGACGTTCGAGGAGAAGAAAATCCACCCATGGGCGCCGTTGCCCGAGCGTGAGATTTCCAGCGCGACGGGGACGCCCAGCTCGCGACAGGATCGGGCGAAGGCCTGCGTATCGCTGCGCCAATCGGCGTCGTCGAAATCCACCGCGACGAAATGGCAGCTGTCATCCGCCAGTAGCGGATATACGCCGACGGTGTGGCGGCCGGCGAGGTGGTCGTAGATCGTCTGGTCCGTCAGGGGCATCAGCAGCCGGTTGCCACAGTCTGCACACTTGATGCGGGGCTTCTCGCAATAGCCGGCGCGCCACTCGTTGGCGCAGGCCGGCGAATACCCGCTCTTGCCGGCCTTGTTTTCCCAACGGACCGGATAGACATCCATACGGCCCCGAAACAGACGGCGGAAGAAAGCGACCTTTTCGTCGGTGGTCAGTGATGCCGCCGCAGTCGGCACACTGCTGGGTTCGGGCTGGTGCCAGGCGATGCCGTGGGCTTCCAGCAAACCGATCAGCCGGGCGTTCTCGGCACGCAGCCGGACGACTTCGGCGTCCCTGCCCGTCGTCATCCCGACCACAGGCCTGCTTCCTTCAACCGCCACAACAAGGCATCTCGGGTCGCATGGCGCACGACGAAGCGCCGCAATGCGCGCTCGAACTCCTTGCGGCTGGATGTGAGCGTGTAGCCTTCGGCCAAATCGACAAGAACCCGCACCGCCTGCGTGTAGCCCGATGCGGAACCGCGCTTCGCTTGAGCATCGATGGCGTCCCAGTACTTGTCCACCTCGGCCATCAGCTGTCGCAGATGGGCTTTACGCTGCCGGCCGCGTTCGGCTTCCTGCTTCGAGCGCTCCTTCGCTTCGCGCTCCAGTCGCACTGCGGCAGCGGATTCTGCGAGCTCCCGCAGCTCGGCCACGCTGCGTCTGGGCGTGGCGGGATCGATTTCCAGGAATTCGACCAGCGCCTGCTGCGGTGGGGACAACTCCGACAATCCGGGCGGCACCTCGGGTTCCTGCGCATCCTCACGGAGCTCGCCGCCGCTGGCCCCGGCCAGCCACCCTAGGTAGAGCGGCCGCAAGTCGCCATGCAGCAGTTCATCGCGCATCGGCATCAGGCGTGGCATCCAGCCGCTGCCGTCGTCCGCGGCGAAGCGGTCGTAGTCTTCGCTTTCATCAAGCGCCCAGTCGAAGATCCAGTGCTCGTCGTTGGCGTCGACGGTTAATACATACTTGGTGGCGAAGGGCTTCAGTTCGGCTTTGCGGAAAGTGGCCAACGGCACCCGCAGGGCCAATCGGCAACTGCACCAGTTGGCGGTATAGATGAATGCATCGAAGTAACGCCTGATCCAGTCGGCCGGATCGGCTTTCAGGTCACCCCATTCGTAATGGTTTACGAACCCCGAGGGCGTAATCACGGCGCGCGTTGAAACGGCACGAAGCTCCGCAATCTCGGTGGGAGTGAGCGGCCGGTCGATGGCGGCGAATTCGTAGTACTGGTACTCGCTCATGGCAGAAGGCTCGGCGCAGGTTTGGCAACGTGCCTCTTGGCGCGGTATCCGACTCTGGCCTGGCCGGTGAAGGCATCCCCCGCGGCTGGCGCCGCCACTTTCAGCGCCCTCCTGAATTTCTTGTCTCCCGCTCCCGGTTCCTTGAAGACATTACCCTTTTTATTACATCCTTTCACGCTAATTACCTCTTCTCTGCCAAAGCGCGCCGGGGCCTCGGCCGATGCAGTCGACGGACTGTCCCTTCTGCGTTTTGAGCACCCGCCGGATCATGTCGCGGCTCACCCCCGGGCAAGCACGCTCCAAGTCGGCCAGGGAGAATGTTCTCGGCATCTTGGCGATCGCCTCCAGCACCATCTGAGTTTTCGATCCCCGCGGCTTCGAGGTTTCCCCAACGCGCTCGACGAACTCACGATAAGCGCTCTTGAGAATGAACAGCACGTAATTGATGTAGGGCCACGGATCGTGCTTGCCCTCGTGCCAGCGGTGCGAACTGAGTTCCAGGGTTTCGTAGTAACGGTCCTTGTTCTGCTCGACCAAGCGTTCCAGGCTGATGTATCGGCCGACCTCGAAACCCAGTTGGTAGCTCTGCAGCAGCCAGAGCAGCCGGGACACCCGGCCATTGCCATCGCGGAACGGATGGATGCACAGGAAGTCGAGATTGAACGCGGCCAGTGCGATCAGCGGCGGAACCCAGCGCTCTTCGAGGCAGGCCTGCCAGTCGCCGACCAACTGGCCCATGGCTGCCGGCGTTTCCTTGGCCGGCATGGTGCAAAAGCGCACCCGCTCGCGGCCATCGAGATAGCGTTCGATGATGTCGCCATCCTTCTCCTTGTACAGGCCGGCATCCCAGATTTGTCCCCGCGTCATCGCGTGGAGGCGCTGGATGGTTTCATTGGAAACCGGAAGGCGCTGGGCATCCTGGTGAATCCAGGTCAAGGCGTCGCGGTAGCCGCGCACTTCTTCCTCGTCGCGATCCCGGAACAGCGGTCTGGGCGATACGAGCACATCGCGCACCCGAGAGGCCTCGACAGAGACGCCCTCGATGCGGTTCGACGACACTGCGCTTTCGATCAGCGCATGTTCACGCAAGGCTTTGAGGCGCTGCGGTGACTGTCGGGTGTAGAGTTCCTGCTTGCCGCGGAATTCGCCCAAATCAGCGAGATACCAGGCTGTCGAAGCCGGTATCGCAGTCTGCCCCATCGCAAATTGCTGCATGGTGTTCATTGCGCGTAGTCCTCAAGGCACTCTGGCAGGACACAGATGCCGGTGATAGCCAACCGATCGCACGGCCTCGGGAAGATCTCATCCAATTTGCCTCGTGCCACGACAAGCCGGATAAGCCGAGCAGCCCCAAAATTCCTCGCCCGCGTTGGCTCCGCGCTTCGCCGTGCGCTTCAACATGGGCTTGCTACAGGTCGGGCAGCCTGGCACCGAAGGCGTATCCGCCGGAGCCGCCGAACCTGACGACGATCTGCTCTGCCGTGCAGGTGTCTGCCGTCTCGAATTCCGAGCCTGACGAATCAAGTCGTGCAGCAACGGCCCGTCAATGAGTTTCAGATTGCGCCCGCTGGCGAAGCCAACTGCATCTTCGGTGAACCGCCCCGAGGTCACTACCAAGCCGCCGGCTGCGCCCTTGGCCGCCATGACGCCGTAGAGTTCGCGCACCACGTCCACGCCGACCTTGAAAGCCTTCCACCGCTTGCATTGAACAAAGGTACTTCTCAGTACCCTTGGAGAGCACCAGATCGACACCACCATCGGCGCCGCCGCCGCCCGTTTCAAGTACGCCGTAGCCTTGCAGCCGGAAGGCCTCGCCCACCAGCATGTTTTCAAACTCGCGCCAGCTCATGCCGTCGAGTGCGTCGGCTGCCTTGCGTTGGCCGACATCCGCGATGAGCTTGCGGCGTGCTTGCCGATGCCACGCCAAGATGCCTGCGCCCGCCACGCACATCAGCGGCAAGAGGTACTGCCCGAAAGTCGCCAAGGTCCTCCAGTGCGTCTGCGTGACCATGGTTCCCATCTCACCCAGCTTGGTTGCCGCGACCACCTCTTGTCGCGTACACACGCTGAAGCTCGGCAATAACGCAGTACAACGCGATAGCGTTGTAGCGCTCCAATTCCGGCGTCTTTTCCGGGAATACTTCCGCCATCAGACCAAGCGTTCGGCGTACAGTCTTTGCAGTGGTGCCGTTTACATCGAACTCTTGATTCGCCTCATACATCCGATTGAGGTCGCTGTTCTTGACGTTGGCTGGCCCGCCGGCAAGCTCCAGGCATACCATCTGCGCCGCAACTTGGTCGTGCGCACCGCCCGGGCTCAGACGTTGAACAGGAAATTCAGCACATCGCCGTCCCGGACGACGTATTCCTTGCCTTCGGCGCGCATCTTGCCGGCTTCACGGGCGCCCTGTTCGCCCTTGCAGGCGATGAAGTCGGCGAAGGAAATCGTCTGCGCGCGGATGAAGCCACGCTCGAAGTCGCTGTGGATGACGCCGGCCGCCTGCGGCGCCGTGTCGCCGATGTGGATGGTCCACGCACGGACTTCCTTGGGGCCGGCGGTGAAGTAGGTCTGCAGGCCGAGCAGTTGGTAGGCGGCGCGGATCAGGCGGTTGAGCCCGGGTTCATCGAAGCCGAGGTCGGCCAGGAAGACGGCCTTGTCGTCGTCTTCGAGGTCGGCCAGTTCGGCCTCGATCTTGGCGCAGAGGGCGACCACTGGTGCTCCCTCGGCGGCAGCGTGCTGGCGGAGGCGCTCAAGGTGCGGATTGTTCTCGAAGCCGTCTTCGAGAACGTTGCCGACGTACATCGTCGGCTTGATCGTCAGCAGGCAGAGCGGCTTGAGCAGCGCGCGATCGTCGGCGGTAATCTGCAGGGTGCGTGCGGGCCGGCCTTCGTTGAGGTGGGGTTGCAACCGCTCGAGGACGTTGACCATCTTCTGCGCTTCCCGGTCGCCGGCCCGTGCCTTCTTGATGTCGCGATTCATCGTGCGCTCGACGGCGCTGAGGTCGGCCAGTGCCAGTTCGGTGAGGATGGTCTCGATGTCCGCGAGCGGGTCGACACGGCCGGAGACATGGACCACGTTCTCGTCCTCGAAGCAGCGGACGACGCTGACGATGGCGTCCGTCTCGCGGATGTTGGCCAGGAACTGGTTGCCGAGGCCTTCGCCCTTCGACGCGCCGGCAACCAGACCGGCAATGTCGACAAACTCGACGATCGCAGGTTGCACACGCTGTGGTCTGGCGATGGCGGCGATCTGTTGCAGTCTCGGGTCGGGAACCTCGACGATGCCGACGTTCGGCTCGATGGTGCAGAAGGGATAGTTCTCGGCCGCGATTCCCGCTTTGGTCAAGGCGTTGAAAAGGGTGGACTTGCCGACGTTCGGCAGGCCGACGATTCCGCATTGGAGGCTCATACGCTGGTTTCCATGGTCAGACGGTTTTCAGGTGCAACTGTCGCTGTGCCGCGGCGTAGTCGCCGGCTGCCAGCAGCGGCCAGGCGAGGAGGCAGCGGTCGATGGCAGGGTCGATCAGGTCTCGCTCCTCTCGCCGCGGCGCCTTGAGAACGTAGTTGACAACCTCGCTGCGCTCACCCGGATGGCCGATTCCCAATCGCAGCCGCCAGAAATCGGGCGTTGCCAGGCGCGACTGGATATCCTTGAGTCCATTGTGGCCACCGTTGCCACCACCCTGCTTGAGACGGATGCTGCCGGGTGGCAGGTCGAGATCATCATGGACGACGAGGATTTCTTCGCTGGCGATGCGGTAGAAGCGGGCGAGGGAGGCGACGGCCTGCCCGGAAAGATTCATGTAGGTCGTTGGTTGCACGAGCCAGAGATCATCGTGCCGCGCGAGGCGAGCGAAAAACTTTCCTTGCGGCGTCAGCCGCAGCTGCAGGCGTCGCGCCAGATGGTCAAGGAACCAGAAGCCGACGTTGTGCCGCGTCTCTTCATACTCGCTGCCGGGGTTGCCGAGACCGACGATCAGGCGGGGTGCGGGCATGGGTTCTCGTACGCGGGGAACAAACGGGCCGCCGCCGGCGGTGACTGCCCGGCACCGGCCCGGTGGGTAAAGCGGCCCTAGGCGGCGGTCCCGGCTTCACCTTCGTCGGCACCGGCGCCGCTCTTCCTGGCCGGAATCGACGCCACGACATAGTCGTCGCCATGCAGCACCAGCTTGACGCCGGCGGGCAGGGCGACTTCGGAGGCGTGAATCGAGTGGCCCGACTCGAGGTTCTGGAGGTCGACCTCGATGAAGGCCGGCAGATCCTGCGGCAGGCAACTCACCTCGATGTCATTGTGCACGTGCGACACGTTGCCGCCGCTCAGTTTGACGCCGGGAGCAATCTCGGCATTGACGAAATGCAGCGGAACCCGCTGATGGATGAGGTGCTCGGTGTCAACCCGCTGGAAATCGCAGTGCAGGACGAGCGGCTTCCATGGGTGCACCTGTGAGTCACGCAGGACGACGCTCTCGGCGACGCCATCGACCCGGAGCGTCAGGACCGACGAGTGGAAGGCTTCCTTGGCAAGGTTGAGCAGGGTTTCGTTGTGATCGATGTCGATCAGTTCGGCCGCTTTCGGACCGCCGTAGATGATGGCCGGAACACGGCCCTGGCGACGCAGGCGGCGGCTCGCTCCGGACCCCTGCTGGGTGCGCTTGCGCGCTTCAATCTGAAACTTCATGGACAGCTCCTGGTTGGACGAACCCCGCCCGCGACCAGGCGGGGGGTTGAGAAGGAAGGTGCGAGGCGGCGCGTCGCTGGTGCGCGCGGCTGCCTCCTGCTATTCGATGAACAGTGACGACACGGAGTCCTCGTTGCTGATGCGGCGGATCGTTTCCGCCAGCATACCGGCGACCGAGAGAACGCGGATTCGCGGCGACTCCTGCGCGTCCTCACGCAACGGGATCGTGTCGGTGACGACCAGTTCGTCGAGGTCGGAGTGGTTGATGCGGTCGACGGCCTTGCCCGAGAGGACGGGGTGCACGCAATAGGAGAGCACCTTCTTCGCCCCGTGTTCCTTGAGCGCGGTGGCTGCCTTGCAGAGCGTGCCGGCGGTGTCGACCAGGTCGTCCATGATGACGCAGGTACGGCCCTCGACCTCGCCGATGATGTTCATGACCTCGGAGACATTGGCTTTTGGGCGACGCTTGTCGATGATCGCCAGATCGCATTCGAGGCGCTTGGCCAATGCGCGGGCGCGGACGACGCCGCCGACGTCGGGCGAGACGACCAACAACTTGTCGAAATCATTCTTCCAGACGTCGCCGAGCATGATCGGCAGTGAATAGATGTTGTCGACGGGGATGCTGAAGAAGCCCTGGATCTGCTCCGTATGCAGGTCCATCGTCAGCACGCGGTGTACGCCGGCAGCGGTGAGCAGGTCCGCCACGAGCTTGGCGGCGATCGATACGCGCACCGAGCGCACGCGGCGGTCCTGGCGTGCATAGCCGAAATAGGGTATGGCGGCGGTGATGCGGGCGGCCGAGGCGCGCTTCAGCGCGTCGACCATGATCAGCAGCTCCATCAGGTTTTCGTTCGCCGGCGCGCAGGTGGACTGCAGGATGAAGACGTCCATGCCGCGGACGTGCTCCTGGATTTCGACACTGATCTCGCCATCCGAGAAGCGTCCGACATGCGCACGACCAAGCGAGATGTTGAGGTGTTTGACGACATCCGCGGCGAGGGCCGGGTTGGCGTTGCCGGTAAAGACCATCAGGCTGTCGTAGGCCATTTTGCGCTTCCCCTGTGGCTCTGCGCCCGGGCGCCCCACAAAGCAAGACGGGCAGGTTAGGAAGCCTGCCCGCGTTGACAGAAATCGAATGGCTGGGGAAGAAGGATTCGAACCTTCGAATGCCGGAATCAAAATCCGGTGCCTTGACCAACTTGGCGACTCCCCAGCGGTCTCTCACAACGCCCTGATGGCGAGCGAGGCGCGAATTATAGCGGGGATTCGCCAGGAAAAAAAGGGCGCTGGCCGGCGGCGCGGAGTCCGGCGCCAGCCGTCCGCAGACCGCGCTCCCCGTGCGGCGGCGTGCCTCGTCAGCGCGCCAGATCGAGCAGCGGGTGCGCGCTGGCGCCGGCGCTCGTCCAGGCACGCAGCCCGGTCGGCAGGCGCCGCAGCGCTGCTGCCGCCTCTTCCGGGTTGCTGCACTCGGCGAAGACACAGGCACCCGAACCCGTCATGCGGGCGCGGGCGGGTGCCGCTGCCGCCGCCAGGTGGCGGAGGCAACTGGCGATCGCCGGGAAGCGGGCGCAGGCGATCGCCTCGAGGTCGTTGCCGATGTCGTCGCGGGCCCAGTCGCGGGCTTCGATCGGCGGCGAGTCGCGGCGCAGTTCGGGGGCGGCAAAGATGGCTGCGGTCGGCACCTGTACCGGCGGCTCGACGACGACATAGCAGCGCGGCGGCAGCTCGACCGCCCGCAGCGTTTCGCCGACACCCTCGGCAAAGGCGTTGCGACCGAAGATGAAGACCGGCACGTCGGCACCGAGGGTCAGGCCGATTTCCTGCAGGCGCTGGCGCGGCAGCGCGATCTGCCAGAGATGATTGAGGGCGAGCAGCACACTTGCCGCGTCGGAGCTGCCTCCGCCAAGCCCGCCACCCATTGGCAGGCGTTTCTCGATGCGAATGTCGACGCCTTGCCGGCAGCCGCTGGCCGCCTGCAGGAGGCGCGCCGCGCGCACGCTCAGGTCGTTCTCCGGCGGCACTCCGGGCAAGGGTGTGACCAGCCGTACCGCGGCATCGGCGCGCGGCGAGAAATGCAGTCGGTCAGCGTGGTCGAGAAAGCGGAAGACCGTCTGCAGCAGGTGGTAGCCGTCAGCGCGCCGGCCGGTCACGCGCAGGAACAGGTTGAGCTTGGCCGGTGCCGGGTAGCTGCTGTCCCAGCTCCAGCGGCAGCCTGCCGGGGTCACTGCGCGTCATCCGTCGCTGTCGGCAAGCGCCACTCCTCGATGCGCAGGCGCAGCACGAAGCCGCCCTCCCGTTCGACGAACAAGCGGCCGGGCAGCGCCTGCGGCGTGTCGTCGTCGTACTCGTAGGCGATTCGCCAGTCCTCGTGTTGCAGCCGCAACGGACGGCCGAGCGCGTCGCGTTCGAGGCGTGCCTCGTCGGCATCGCTGCCGCGCAGCCAGTTGAGCAGTCGGACGAGGCCGATCGGCTGGCCGAGGACGGTCTGCAGCAGCTCGTCGCCGCTGGCGGCAGCCTGCTCGCTGCCGTCGCTGCGGCGCAGGCGGGCCCCGGATGCGTCGCCGACGATCTCGGCCAGGCCCTGGCCGAACGGCGATGCCAGCAGCAGCCTGTCGCTCCCACCGGCATGATGCCACTCGATCCTTCCGGCGTAGCTCTGCGCGGCGTCGCGCAGTGCGAAGCGGCCGACGAGGACGAAGTCCTGCAGATGGTCGCGCTGCAGGGCAGCCGGACGGTACTGCCGGAGCGGTGGCTGGCTGCTGCAGGCAGCCAGCGCGAGCGCCGCGACGAGCAGGCCAAGGCAACGACACGCGGTCTCCCGGTTGCCGGGCGAGGAAGCGCTTCTCCGGCTCACGGGCTGAACTTCCTGATCGCCTCGTTGAGCGCTTCGTGCGATGGATCCTTTTTCTGCGCCTCGAGCATGATCCGCTGCGCCTCGTGCTTGCGGCCGAGAGACCACAGGACCTCGCCGAGGTGGGCCGCGATCTCCGCATCATGGCGCTGAGCGAGAGCACGTTGCAGGTACTCGAGGGCACCATCCAGATCGCCCTGGCGGTACAGGACCCAGCCCATGCTGTCGAGGATGTAGCCGTCGTTGGGCGCGAGTTGCAGCGCCCTCTCGATCAGTTGCCGCGCCTCGGCGAGACGCATGTTGCGGTCGGCGTAGGTGTAGCCGAGCGCATTGTGGGCCTGCGCATTGTCCGGTTGCAGCTCGATCAGCTTGCGCAGGCGGCTCTCGGCGACCTCCAGGTTGCCCAGCCTTTCGCTCAGCAAGGCCGACTCGTAAAGCAGCTCGGGCTGTTGCGGCTGCTGCCTGAGTTCGCGTTCCAGGATGGCCAGTGCCGCTTCCGCCTGCTTGGCGTCGCGCAGCAATGCGGCTTCGGCGATCACCAGCTGCACGCGCAATTCGGGCCGGTTGGCGGCCGCCTGCTGGAGCAGGCTGCGTGCCTCGTCGAGCTTGCCCGAGCGGGCGACGATCGCAGCGCTGCGCAGTTGCGCCGGCAGGTACTGTTCGCCTGGACCAACCTGCCCGTAGTAAGCGAGCGCCTCGTCAGGCCGCTTGCCGTCTTCGGCAATCTGACCGAGGTAGTAGTAGGGCGCGCTCTTGTTCTGCAGTTCAAGTGTCAGCAGGTGCTTGAGCTGCTTCTCGGCGAGCGCGACGTCGTTTTCCTGCAGTGCCAGCAGGGCGACCGGGAAAACCACGTCCGGCTTGTCCGGGTAACTCAGGAGCAGGTGGTCGAAGTGACGCTTCGCCTCGCTGTAGCGCTTTTCCCCGACCAGGAGTCGTGCCAAATGCAGCTCGGCATCCGGTGACTTCGGATGGCGGGCGACGAAGCCCTGCAGCGCGCTGATCGCCGCCGCCGGCGATTTCTGGGCAAGGAGCTGCGCTTCGAGCAATGCTGCCGCTTCCCAGTCCGGACGCAACTCCAGAGCCTGCCGCGCTTCGGCGAGCGCGCGTGCCTCCTGGCCGGCGCTGCTGGCCGCTATGGACACCGCGTAGTGCGCTTCGGCGAGGCCAAAAAACGGTGCGCAGACCTGACTGACGAGCGCCAGAACAGCTTGCCGATCGGGGCTGCGGGCGAACATCCGGTTGAGCGCCACGAGGTTTGCCGGCAGGGCGGCAGGGTCACTCTGGAGCATGCTGATCAACTGCGGGGCGAGGCCGTCGAGTTGATTGCTCATGATCTGAACGCCGACCAGCACCTGCTGCGCGCGCTTCGACTCCGGCTCGACCTCGATCCACAGGCGTGCGAGCGCGAGGACGAGTTCGACCCGCCGCGCCTGCCCGGACACTTCGACGGCGCGGGCGATGATGGCGGGGTCGCGCGTCCGGCGCGCCAGGTCGGCATAGGCTTCGCTGGCGAATTCGCTCTTGCCACGCTGCAGGGCGACTTCTGCGAGCAGTGCCTGGTAGATGACCTGTCCGCTGAGCCCGCTGTAGTCCTTGTCGTCGGTACGCGGCGGCAGCGGCGGTGCCTTGCGGGACTGACGGCTTGACGACGCGGCCTGCTGGCTGATGATCGCTTCTTCGGCCGCGAGCGATGGAACGCTGCAGGCGAGCGCGAAGGCGGCGCAGAGGGCCCTTCGGGAGATCGGTTTCATTTCTTCCTTGCCTGACGCAGACGGTTGCGCGAAACGACGGCTGCTTTGCGTCATAATCCGTTCGCGCATGTTATGGACTTTTCGTGGTCGCAGCAATGCCGGAACTCCCCGAAGTCGAAGTCAGTCGCCAGGGATTGCTTCCCTTTCTGTCGCAGCAACGCATTGCTGGCGCCATCGTGCGCACGCCGCGACTGCGACATGAGATTCCCCCGGGTCTCGGCGCGCGCCTGGCCGGCCTACGTGTCGAGACGATACGGCGCCGCGGCAAGTATCTGCTTTTCGACTGCCAGAGCACGCATGGCGGTGGCTGGCTGATCATTCATCTCGGCATGTCCGGCAGCCTGCGCCTGGTGGCGCTGGAGACGCCGGCTCAGGCGCACGATCATTTCGACCTGCTGTTCGCAGACACCGTCCTTCGCCTGCGTGACCCGCGGCGCTTCGGAGCGCTGCTCTGGCACGAAGGCGAAAGGGTGGAGACGCATCCCCTGCTGGCCGATCTCGGCATCGAGCCTCTGTCCGCCGCCTTCGATGGCGACTGGTTGCATGCGGCAACGCGCGGGCGGCGCGCGCCGATCAAGCCAGTGTTGATGGACAGCCGGCTGGTGGTCGGCATCGGCAACATCTATGCCGCCGAGAGTCTCCATCTTGCCGGCATCTCGCCGCGCCGCGCGGCCAACCGCATCAGCCAAGCGCGCTATCACCTGCTGGCGGCGGCCGTCCGCTCGACCCTGTCGGCAGCGATCGCCGCCGGCGGCAGCAGTGTCCGCGACTATGTGCACAGTGATGGCGGCGCCGGCTGCTTCCAGCTCAGCTGCGCAGTCTACGACCGAGCCGGCGAACCCTGTCCGGCATGTGGCGGGCCGGTGCAGATGATCCGGCAGTGCGGGCGATCGAGCTTCTACTGCCGCCGCTGCCAACGCTGAAGCGGCAACGGCGTGCCAGGGAGGCACGACGACTTTGTGATAGAGTGCCGCCACCGACATTGTCCTGGATTCTGCCATGACGCTTGCCCAACACTTTGCCGCCTACAGCGAATGGCGCGCCCGTGTTTCGGAAATCATCGGAAAGTTCTCGGGCTGGTTGCTGGACCACGAACTGAACGATGCGCAGACCGACAGACGGCTCGCTCGCCTGCTCGAGAAGCTGCGCGAGGATCGCCTGCAGGTGGCGTTCGTCGCCGAGTTCTCGCGCGGCAAGTCGGAGCTGATCAACGCCATCTTCTTCGCCGGCTATGGCAACCGTGTCCTTCCGTCGACCGCAGGCAGGACGACGATGTGTCCGACGGAGCTGCTGTTCGACCGAAGCAGGGCGCCGTCGATCGAACTGCTGCCCATCGAGACGCGGGAGGCGAAGACGAGCATCAGCGAGTACAAGCGCTTTCCTGACGAGTGGCACACCGTAGCGATCGACACGACCTCGGCCGAGTCCATGCAGGAGGCGCTGCGGCACGTCAGTGACGTCATCCGCGTGCTGCCGACGGTGGCCGAAAGCCTCGGTTTCACGCTTGCCGACGGTGACTCGGAAGTGTTGCGCCGCGGTGACGATGGTTGTGTCGAGATTCCCCGCTGGCGGCATGCGGTGATCAACTTCCCGCATCCACTGCTCGAGCAGGGGCTGGTGATTCTTGACACGCCGGGTCTCAACGCCATCGGCACCGAACCCGAACTGACGCTTTCGCTGTTGCCGAACGCGCATGCCGTGTTGTTCATACTGGCTGCCGACACCGGCGTGACCCAGTCCGACCTGACGGTCTGGCGCGAACACATCGCCGCCGCTGGCGGCCGCAGCAAGGGCCGGATCGTGGTCCTCAACAAGATCGACACGCTGTGGGACGAACTCAAGTCGGCGCCGGAGATCGCCGCCGAGATCGAGCGGCAGGTCGACACCTGTGCCTGGACGCTCGATCTGGCGGAGAACCAGATTTTCCCGGTTTCCGCGCAGAAGGCATTGGTTGCCAAGATCAACGACGACGGCGAGCTGTTGCAGCGCAGTCGTCTGTCGGAACTCGAGAAAGCCCTCTCGCAGGAGCTGATTCCAGCCAAGCAGGAAATCGTTCGCGACGGCATCGAGGCCGAGTTTGCCGACTGCTTCCAGCGCACGCGCAGCCTGCTCGATTCGCGCCTCGCCGGGTTGCACGAACAACTCACCGAATTGACCGAATTGCGTGGCAAGAACAAGGGTGTCGTCGAGTACATGATGGGCAAGGTGCGTGTCGAGAAGGAGGAGTTCGAGTCTGGCCTGCAGCGCTACTACGCCGTGCGCAGTGTTTTTTCACAGTTGACGAACAACCTGTTCGCGCACCTCGGGCTCGATGCGATGCGCATGCTGAGTACGACGACACGCGAGGCGATGGCCAAGGCCACCTTCTCGAAGACGCTGGCGGCAGCGATGACCCACTATTTCGACGAGGCGCGCGGCAGCCTGCAGCGATCGGAGGACGATGTCAGGGAGATCAAGTCCATGATGGAGGCGATCCACAAGAAGTTCTCGGTCGAGCACGGGCTCAAGTTGGGAACGCCCGTAGGCTTTTCGCTGCTGCGCTACGAGAAGGAGATCGACCGCCTCGACGACTGGTGCCAAACGCACGTCAGCAGCATGTTCCAGTTGATGGTGCATGAGAAGAGCCAGTTGATGCAGCGTTTCTTCGAAGACGTGGCGGTGCAGGTGCGCAAGACCTTCGAGCGAGCCAATCGCGACGCCGAGTCATGGTTGAAAGCGGTCATGGCGCCGCTGGAGATCCAGATCCGCGAGCACCAGATTCATCTCAAGCGGCGACTCGAGAGCATCAAGCGGATCCATCAGGCGACCGATACGCTTGAGCAGCGGATCGACGAACTGCAGCATGTCGAGGACAAGCTGTTCCAGCAGATGAAGTCGTTGAGCCAGGTCGGCCAGGAATTCGCCGAAGTGCTGCGGCAGGAGGTCAACGGCGAAGTGGATCGTCGCGCCGCCTGACGCGACGGCGCGCCGCCCTTCATTCCCACATCGCGCGCATCCGCGCCGTCAGGTCGAACACCTGCTGCCGAGCGTGCGGATTGGCAGGCGCCACGACAACGGCCGGCTGCGGCCAGGAAAGTTGCTCATAGTCGGGCAGCAGTGCATGCGGGATGAAACGCGTGCGCGCGGCATGGACGTACCGGTCGCCATGGGCCGGCTGCTGCGCGACGTGGAAACGCTGCGGCAGGATCAGCTCCAGGTGTGTCCGCGCCCGCGTCATGGCAACGTAGAGCAGCCGTCGCTCCTCCTCGAGCGCTGCCGTCGAACCGGTTGCCATGTCTGACGGGATGCAGCCATCGACTGCATTGAGGACGAACACGGCGGTCCATTCCTGCCCCTTGGCGGAGTGGATCGTCGACAGGATCAGGTAGTCCTCGTCGAGCAGCGGTGGTCCGGCCTCGTCGCTGCTGGCAGCGGGCGGGTCGAGCGTCAGTTCGGTGAGGAAGCGCTCGGCATTCGGATAGGTGGCAGCGATCAGTGCCAGCTGTTCGATGTCCGCCTGCCGCGGCAGCGGATCTTCGTGCAGACGATCGATCTGTTCCTGATACCAGTGGCAGACCCGCTCGCAGGCGGTCGGCCACGGTGCGCGACCGGGGCCGCAATCGGCGACCAGTGCGGCGAACTCGCGCCAGGCGGGCTTTACCGCCTCGGCGACGGGTTGCTCGTCGAGCAGCAGGCAGGCGGCCGCCGCCGAAGCGATGTTGTCGAGCACGCGACTGGCGCTTTTCGGACCGATCCCGGCAACCAGTTGCATGGCACGGAAGCCGGCCATGCGGTCACGTTGGTTCTGCCCCCAGCGGAGGATGGCGAGGACGTCCTTGACGTGCGCGGCTTCGAGGAACCTGAGTCCACCGAACTTGACGAAGGGGATGTTGCGCCGCCGCAGTTCGATCTCGATGCGCACGCTGTGCTGCGCGGTGCGGAACAGCACCGCCTGCGACTTCAGGCGGAGGCCGGCTTCGCGACGCGCGAGCACCTGCTCGACGACGTAGGCGGCCTGGTCGGCTTCGTCGCGCACGGCGACGAGCCGCGGCTTCTCGCCGGCTCGGCGCTCGCTCCACAGATCCTTGGTGAAGCGCTCCTTGGCGAGCGCGATCACCCGGTTGGCAGCGTCGAGGATCGGCTGCGTAGACCGGTAATTGCGGTCGAGGGTGAGCACCTGCGCGGGTGGTGCGAAGTGCTGCGGAAAGTCGAGGATGTTGCGCACCGTTGCACCGCGAAAGGCGTAGATCGACTGCGCGTCGTCGCCGACGACGGTGAGGCCGTTGCCATCGGGTTTCATCGCCAGCAGGATCGCTGCCTGCAGACGGTTGGTATCCTGGTACTCGTCCACCAGCACGTGGCTGAAGCGATCGCCGATCTCGCGACCGAGTTCGCCCTCGCCGACCATCTGTGCCCAATAGAGGAGCAGGTCGTCGTAGTCGAGTACCTGCTGGCCCTGCTTGCTGCGCACGTATTCGCGGAACAGGCTCTTGAGCTCGGTTTCCCATTCGGCGCACCACGGAAAGCTCGTCTGCAGCACTTCGCCGAGCGCCACCTGCGTGTTCAGCACCGCCGAGTAGATCGCCAGGCAGGTGCCCTTCAACGGGAAGCGCTTCGCCCTTGCCGAGAAGCCCAGGCTGTGGCGGGCGAGGTTGAGCAGGTCGGCCGAATCCTGCCGGTCATGGATGCTGAAGGCGGGGTCGATGCCGATGCGCGCGGCGTACTCGCGCAACAGGCGGGCAGCGATGCCGTGAAAGGTGCCTGCCCAGGGCAACGGTGGTGTGCCGGCTGCACGCCGGCCGAGCAGACGCCCGACGCGGCGGCTCATCTCGTCGGCGGCACGGCGCGAGAAGGTGAGCAGGAGCAGGCGGGTGGGGTCGGCACCGCAGTCGATCAACTGCGCGACCCGGTGCGCGAGTGTGCTGGTCTTGCCCGAGCCGGCGCCGGCGATCACCAGCAAGGGCGGGTGCCGCTGTTCTCCGCCGCGCTGTGCTTCGATGCCGAAGCCGACCGCAGCCCGCTGCGCCGGGTTGAGCGACGCGATTCGCTCAACCGGGGCAGTCGGGTACCCGTCATCAGGAATGCGCATCCTCGGCGCGTTGCTCACCGGTGTCGCACGCGGATGCCCGGCGCGTATCCTGCCAGCCACTCGTGCGGCCGCCTGCTTGCCCGTGTCGTCGACCACGCCGCCTCCTGGTCACTGTAATTATCGACAGTATAGCGCGTCGAGTGGCAGGAAGCGTCGCTGCCGTTCGGGCACGAAGCCGAGCCCTGGCGAGGCGTCGAGCAGCAGCAGGCCGCGGCCGATGCGGGGTGGCGACCCGGTATCCTCGTGCAGCCACGCCGAGGTGGCAAGACCGTGCGCCAGCCCGTTGTCGAGTGCTGCCGCGACGTGGGCGGCAGCGGTGATGCCGCAGGCGCTGTCGAGGCTGCTGGTGATGATGCATTCGACGCCGGCGTTGCCGGCCTGGCGCGCCAGTGCGAGGGTCGGCAGCAGGCCGCCATGCCGCGGCGGCTTGAGCACCAGGCGGCGCACCGCCCGCCGCCCGACGAGGGCCTCGCCGTCGAGGTGGCGGATCGACTCGTCGACGGCAATGGCGATCGTCGTGCTGTCCTGCAGGGCCTGCAACCGGTCGATGTCGGGAGCGGCCAGCGGTTCCTCGAGCATCTCGATCGGCAGCTTGGCGCAGGCCTGCAGGAAGCGGGTCGCCGCCGCGTCCGGCCAGGCGCGGTTGGCGTCGAGGCGCAGGCGGCAGCCGGGTGGCAGGACGGTGGCGATCTGCTGCAGGAGGGCGACCTCGTCGTCGATGGCGAGCACGCCGACCTTCATCTTGAGAATCGCGAAGCCGGCGTTGCAGGCGGCGCGAATGTCGTTGGCGCCGAGGTTGTGCAGACTGCCACAGGCGGCGTTGATCCGTACGGGGGGCGGTGGCGCCGAGCACATCCCGTGCCGCAGGCGGGTGCCGCTGAGGTAGGCCGCAAGCGGCATCCCGGAACCCTGCGCCAGCAGGTCGAGGAGCGCCGTCTCGACGGCACAGCGCGCGACCGGCGTGGGACAGTCGCCGTCCGGCGCGAGCCGCTCGAGCGCTGCCCGGGCGGTGAGGCCGATCAGCGGCAGCAGCAGCGAGCGCAGCGCCTGTGCCGCGGCCGGCGCGTTCTCGCCACCGCTGCCGGGCAGCGGCGCGCAGTCACCGTAGGCGCGGCGTCCGCTGTCGTCCTGCAGGCAGAGCAGCCAGCCGCAGCGTTCGTCGACGCTGGCGCCCGCCGTCAGCCAAGGCGACCGCAGCGGCAGCCGATAGGGGTGAACGCTCGCTGCAGCGAGCTTCATCGGCGTCGCGGCGGTCCGCCGGAAGTGGTTGCCAGCGCCGTGCCGCCGGACCCGCGCGCGGAGTCCCGGCCGCTGTCGCAGCGCGGGCGCCGATGACGCTCAGGGCCGCCGGCGATAGCGCGAGAAATCCGGTCGCCGCTTCTCGACCCAGGCATTGCGTCCCTCCTGGCCTTCGGCGGTCATGTAGAAGAGGCCGGTGGCATTGCCGGCGAGTTCCTGGATCCCGGCAAGACCGTCGGTATCGGCGTTGAAGCCGGCCTTGATCATGCGCAGCGCCATCGGCGAGAGCTGCAGCATCTCGCGACACCAGCGCACGGTCTCCTCCTCGAGTCCGGCGAGGGGAACGACCGCATTCACCAGCCCCATCGACAGCGCCTGCGCCGCGTCATACTGGCGGCAGAGTAGCCAGATCTCCTTCGCCCGCTTGAGACCGATCGTCCGCGCCATCAGCCCGGCGCCGAGGCCGGCGTCGAAACTGCCGACGCGCGGGCCGGTCTGGCCAAAACGGGCGTTGTCGGCGGCTATCGTCAGGTCGCAGACGAGGTGCAGGACGTGCCCGCCACCGATCGCGTAACCCGCGACCATCGCCACCACGGGCTTCGGGCAGCGGCGAATCTGCATCTGCAGGTCGAGCACATTGAGGTGCGGCATGCCCGCTTCGTCGTGGTAGCCGCCGTCATCGCCGCGCACGAACTGGTCGCCGCCCGAGCAGAAGGCGAGGTGTCCGGCGCCGGTCAGGACGATGACACCGATGGCGGCATCGAACTGCGCCCGGTGCATGGCATCGATCAGTTGCTCGACGGTTTCGGGGCGAAAGGCATTGCGTCGCTCGGGCCGATTGATGACAATGCGGGCGATGCCCTCGGCAGCGTCGTAGCGGATGTCGCTGTAGGTGGCGTCGGCGACGCGTGGCTGCCAATCGAGAGCGGGGCGGATCATCCAGATGGTTCCTCGGCGAAGGGGGAGAAGGCGGCAGTATAGCGTTTGACGAAGACTGACTGGATGCCGGCAGCGCGCCTTCAGGGCTGCTGCGCATGCGGCCAACAGCATTGGCGAGGAGGCTCCGATGCAGCGCAGGATACTCGGCAGGGATCGCTTGGTTGCGGCTTTTCTCGCGGGCTGCGTGCTTTTCAACTACCCGCTGCTGTCGGTTTTCGACCGGCCGAGCGAGGTCTTCGACATTCCGTTGATCTTCGCCTACATCTTCTTTGCCTGGGCGCTGGTCATCGCCCTGATGGCCTGGGCGAGCGAAGCGCGTTCCGGCTAGGCCGCGACGATGCTGCAAGCGCCGGTCCTGATTGCCGTCTCGCTGCTCTACCTCGGCCTGCTGTTCGCCGTCGCCTGGTGGGGCGACCGGCGAGCCGACCAAGGCCGGTCTCTGATCGACAGCGCGACGATCTACGCCCTGTCGATGGCGGTGTACTGCACGACCTGGACCTTTTACGGCAGCGTCGGGCGAGCCGCCGTCTCGGGCATCGGCTTCCTGCCGGTGTACCTCGGGCCGACGCTGGTGATGGCGCTGGGCTGGTTCATCCTGCGCAAGATGATCCGCATCGTCAAGGCCAATCGCATCACCTCGATCGCCGACTTCATTTCGTCGCGCTACGGCAAGAGCCATCTCCTCGGCGGGCTGGTGACGATCATCGCGGTGATCGGCATCGTTCCCTACATCGCGCTGCAGTTGAAGGCGGTGTCGAGCACGGTCGGTCTGCTGCTGGGCTATCCCGACATCGTCATGCCGCATCGCAGCCCGACGATGTCGGTGGCAGCCGACATCAGCTTCTACATCGCCCTGATCCTGGCTGCGTTCACGATCGTCTTCGGTACCCGCCACCTCGATGCCACCGAGCGCCACGAAGGCATGGTGGCGGCGATCGCCCTCGAGTCGGTGGTCAAGCTGGTGGCCTTCGTCGCCGTCGGCGTCTTCGTCACCTACGGCATCTATGGGGGATTCGGCGACATCTTCGAACATCTGGCGACGCACCCCGAACTGCGGCGGCTGGCGACCGCGATTCCGTCCGGTCAGGGATATACCGGCTGGTTCTCGCTGATCGTCCTCTCGGCGCTGGCGGTGCTCTTCCTGCCACGCCAGTTCCAGGTGGCCGTCGTCGAAAACGTCGATGAGTCGCACCTCCGGCGCGCCGCCTGGTTGTTTCCGCTCTACCTGTTGCTGATCAACATCTTCGTCCTGCCGATCGCGCTCGGTGGGCTGATGCATTTCGCGGGGCAGGGCGTCGACGCCGACACCTTCGTCCTGACGCTGCCGATGTCGCAGCGGCAGGAGGGGCTGGCGCTGCTGGTGTTCATCGGCGGCCTGTCGGCCGGCACCGGGATGGTCATCGTGGAAACCATCGCGCTGTCGACGATGGTCTGCAACGACCTCGTCATGCCACTTCTGTTGCGCCATCGCGGGCTCGCGCTGAGCGAAGCGAAGGACCTTTCGGGCCTGCTTCTGGGCATCCGGCGCGGCGCGATCGTCCTCATCCTGCTGCTCGGCTATTGCTATTTCCGGCTGGCGGGAGAGGCCTATGCACTCGTCGCCATCGGTCTGATCAGTTTCTCCGCCGTGGCCCAGTTCGCGCCGGCGATCATCGGCGGCATGTACTGGCGGGGCGGCACGCGCGGCGGTGCGCTGGCGGGGCTTCTGGCGGGTTTCGTCGTCTGGGGCTACACGCTGCTGCTGCCGTCCTTTGCCAAGTCGGGATGGCTGCCGGGCGACTTCCTGACGCAGGGGCTGTCCGGCATCGATCTCCTGCGACCACTGCAACTGTTCGGACTGACCGGCATCGACGAGATCTCGCACTGCCTGTTCTGGAGTTTCCTGGCCAACATCGGCGCCTATGTCGGCGTCTCGCTGCTGCGGCCGCCGACGGCCGCCGAGGCGACGCAGGCGACGGTCTTCGTCGATGCGCTGCAGGAGGCGGGGCCGATCGGCGCCGTCCTCTGGCGCGGCCGGGCGAAGGTCAGCGACCTGCAGGAGCTGGTCGGGCGCTTTCTCGGACCGGCGCGGGCGGAGGTGGCCTTTGCCGGCTATGCCCGTCGTCATGGCAGCCGGCAGGGCGACAAGCCGGAAGCCGATGCGCGTCTGGTGCAGTTTGCCGAATCACTGCTCGCCGGCGCCATCGGCAGCGCCTCGGCGCGGGTCATGGTGGCCTCGGTGGCCAAAGAGGAGCCGCTGAGCATCGAGGAGGTGATGCACATTCTCGACGAAGCTTCGCAACTGCGCACCTACAGCCGCGAACTCGAGCGCAAGTCGCGCGAGCTGACGGCGGCGACGCTCGAGTTGCGCGAGGCCAACGAGCGCCTGCAGGAACTCGACCGAGTCAAGGATGACATCATGTCGTCGGTGACGCACGAGTTGCGCACGCCGCTGACCTCGATCCGTGCCTTCTCCGAACTGCTGCGCGATGATCCGAAGATGCACCTGCCGGATCGTGAGCGCTTTCTCGGTCTCATCGTCAGTGAGACCGAGCGCCTGACGCGACTGATCAACCAGACGCTCGATCTGGCTAAGATCGAGTCCGGGCGCGCCGACTGGAATGCCTGCGAGCTCGATCTGAAGGAAGTGATCGAGCAGTCGGTCGCGGCGACCAGCCAACTTTTTCGCGAGAAAGAGGCGCATGTCGATCTCGATCTGCCGGATAATCTGCCGCAGATCATGGGTGACCGAGACCGCCTGATCCAGGTGATGCTGAATCTGCTTTCGAACGCGGCCAAGTTTCTGCCGCCGGGCAGTGGCCGGGTGCGGGTGGTGTTGTCCCTGCTGGCAGACGGACTGCAGGTGAGCGTCACCGACAACGGGCCGGGAATCCGGCCGCAGGATCAGGAGCTGATCTTCGAGAAGTTCCGCCAGGTTGGCGACACGATGACCGCCAAGCCATCTGGAACCGGTCTCGGTCTGCCGATCAGCCGGCGCATCGTCGAGCATCTCGGCGGCCGGTTGTGGGTGGAGAGCGTCCCGGGCGAGGGCGCGACCTTCCTGTTTACCCTGCCTTTTGCGCCGCAGCACGAGCCGGCGGTTGGGCAGCCGGAGCAGCCTGGCCAATCCGGCGGGCGTGGTTGATGGAGGAGCGGAGTACCGATGAACAAGAAAATTCTGATTGCCGACGACGAGCAAAACATCGTCATTTCGATCGAATTCCTGCTGCGCCGGGAGGGCTTCGAGGTGCTCGTCGCGGGCGATGGCGAAGAAGCCCTGGCGAAGGTTCGGGGCGAGAGGCCGGACCTCGTGCTGCTCGACGTGATGATGCCGAAGATGAATGGCTTTGATGTCTGTCAGGCATTGCGCTCCGATCCCGATCTCTCTGCCACGCGGATCCTGATGCTGACGGCCAAGGGGCGCGACACGGAGGTGAGCAAGGGGCTGGGGCTCGGCGCCGACGGCTACATGACGAAGCCCTTTTCGACCAAGGAACTGCTGGCCGAGGTGCGCAAGCTGCTCGGCATGTAGGCGATGACAGCCCCCCGCAAGCTCATCCTCGCGGTCGTTGCTGCCAGCCTGTTCACGCTTGTCCTGGTCGGCGCAACGGCGGCATTGATGCTGGCCGGCGAGCCCGATGCAGCGGGGGTCGGCAGGTCGCCGGAAGAGCGTGTCGTCGTTCTGGTCGTGCTGCTGTTGCTTGCCGGCACCTTCTGCTGCTGGGTGATCGCCCGGCTGCATGAGCTGTACGCAGCTTCGCCCCTGCGCATGGCGGAAGAGGTGACGGCGACCCTGGCGCACGGCGCTTTGCGCGTGGCTGAGCAGGGTGCGAGCGAGTTGCGGGTGCTGGCGCAGGCGGTCAATCAGCTGCTCGTGTTGCGCGAGGCGAACGAGAACGACGTCGCCGCGCGGGTGCGCGAGGCGCGGGCATCGCTCGAGGAAGAGAGGAGCCGGCTGGCGGCACTGATGGCGGACCTCAGCCAGAGCGTCGTCGTCTGCAACCTGGATGGGCGTGTGCTGCTCTACAACCAGCGGGCCCGGCAGGAGCTGACGGCCGGGGCCGACGGCGGCCAAGCCGAGTTGCTCGGGCTCGGTCGCTCGATCTACACGGTTTTCGATCGCGCGCTCATCACCCACGCGCTCGAGCGCCTGCAGCAGGCCAGCCGCGAGCTCGGAGAGGCCGACAGCAGGCAACTCCTCGGTTCGGCTCAGTTCGTCACGGCGACGCCGGCTGGTCGCCTGCTGCGGGCGCGCATGTCGCCGGTCCTCGGCGGCGACGGGCCGCACCATGCACAGGTTGGTGGTCTGTCGATCACCGGTTTCGTCCTCGTTCTCGAGGACGTGACCAGCAGCAACGAGCGGCATGCGCGGCGTGACGCGTTGATCCAGTCGCTGATCGAGGGCGGGCGCGGACCTTTGGGCAGCATCCGCGCGGCAGCGGAGATGCTGTCCGAGGTGGCAGACATGCCGGCGCAACAGCGTGCTCGCTTCCTGCGGGTGGTCCATGACGAGGCGGCAAAACTGTCGGCGCAGTTCGAGGCTGCTGCCAGCGCGTTCTCGAACGACCTGCGCGAGCGCTGGTTGCTGGAGGAGATGCGTGGTGCCGAAGTGTTGGTCGTCGCCGCCCGGCGCATCGGCGAGAGGCGATCCGGCGAGCGGCGGGCCTTGGCCGTGAAGACCGAGAACGTCGACGAGGATCTCTGGCTGCGCGTCGATGGCTACGGCTTGTTCCAGGCGCTGCGCTACCTCGCCCTGCGCCTGCAGGATGAGTACGCGGTGCGCGAAGTCCGCCTGTCGCTGACCCGCAGCGGGCAGCTGGCGCAACTCGACCTGTCGTGGCTGGGTACCTTCATGAACAACGAAACGGCGATGGGGTGGCTGCAGGATCCGATGTCTATCGCCGGTGATGCCTCGCCGCTCAGCGTCACCGATGTCGTCGAGCGCTGCAATGGCGACATCTGGTTCCAGCGCGAGCGGGTGTCACATCGCGCCTTCTTTCGCACCATGCTGCCGATCGCCGAGGCGCCGACCGACCTGCCACGGGCGGTCATCGCCGCAGCCGAGGGAGAGCGACCGGAGTTCTACGACTTCGATCTGTTCAGCTGGTCGGATACCAGTCACGAGCTCGACGAGCGACTCCTCACGGAACTCTCCTACACCGTCTTCGACACCGAGACCACCGGACTGCAGCCGTCGCAGGGAGACGAGATCATCCAGATCGGCGCGACGCGGATCGTCAATCGTCGCCTGCTTCGCCACGAGTGCTTCGACCAGCTGATCAATCCGCAGTGCCGGCTGTCGCCGCAGTCGATCGAGGTGCACGGCATCACGCGCGAACTTCTCGTCGACCAGCCGACGATCGATGTCGTGTTGCCGAAGTTTCGCGCGTTCTGCGCCGATACGGTACTCGTCGGACACAATGCCGCTTTCGACATGCGATTCCTGCAGCTCAAGGAAGAGCAGACCGGCGTGCGCTTCGAACAGCCCGTTCTCGATACCTTGCTGCTGTCGGCGGTGCTGCACAGCAACCAGCCGACGCACCGGCTCGAGGCGATCGCCGAGCGCCTCGGGGTGTCGGTGTTCGGTCGTCACACGGCGCTCGGTGACGCGATGGTGACCGGCGAAGTCTTCCTGAAGATGCTGCCGTTGCTCGCCGAGATGGGTATCCGCACCCTGCGGCAGGCGCGCGAAGCCAGCCAGAAGACCTTCCATGCCCGGCTCAAGTACTGAGCACGCGGCGGGCGCCGCCCCATTCTCGTCTTACGTCTCGCTGCGCTCGCTGGTACGTGGCGAGGCGCTTACCGTCGCACCGGCGGCCAGCGTGAGGGACACCCTGTTGCTTCTCGACCAGCGACAGGCCGACGCGGTGGTCGTCGTCGATCAGCGCAGCCGGATGCCGCTCGGCATCCTCACGCTGCACGACGTGGTGCGACGGATTGCCCTCGAGACCTGCGATCTGCAGGCTCCGGTTGCGTCAGTGATGACCAGCGGCCTGATCACCGTTCCGGCCGACGGCACCGCGCACCAGGCGAGCGTGGTGATGGTTCGCCGCGGCGTGCATCATCTGGTGCTCACCGAGAGTGACGGCAGCTATTTCCACCTGGTTTCGCAGGCAGACCTGCATTCCCTGCCGGGAGCACGCCAGGGCGACCTCGTGCAGGCGATCCTGGGTGCTCGCGATGTCGCCACCCTGGTTGCCCTGGCGCGCGACGTGCGGGAGTTCGTTGCCCGCCTCGTTGCCGAACGCGCTGGCGCCGAGACACTCTGTCAGCGGATCTCCGCGCTCAACGATCTGCTGACGATGCAGGTGATCGAAGTGCTCGGCGGGCAGTTCGAACTGCCCTACGTGCCATGGTGCTGGCTGGTCTTCGGCTCGGAAGGAAGGCTGGAGCAGACGCTGGCCACCGATCAGGACAACGGGCTGATCTTTGCCGCCGAGTCGGATGACGACGCACCGGCCCTGCGGGAGGCGTTCCTTCCCTTTGCCCGGTCGGTCAATGAGGCGCTCGACGCCTGCGGTTTTCCGCTCTGCAAGGGCAACATCATGGCCAGCAACCCGCAGTGGTGCCTGTCCACGAGCGAATGGCGGGCGGCCTTCTTGGGCTGGCTGACCGATCCGCAGCCCGACGCGCTGCTCAACTCGAGCATCTTCTTTGATCTGCGGGCCCTTTACGGACACGACGGCCTGGCCAATGAGCTCCGTGCGTGGCTCCTGGAAAGGGCCGCGTCCTACCCGATCTTCATGCGTGCGATGGTCGAGAACTCGCTCAACTGGGAGTCACCACTGAACTGGTGGAAAGGGTTCCGCTACGACGGCGACAAGGAGTTTCCGCATACCATCGACCTCAAGAAGCACGGTTCGCGTCCCTTCGTCGATGCTGCACGGATCTACGCCCTGGCACTGCGCATCCCCGATACGAACACCGTCGAACGCTTGCGCGTCATGGGCGAGAGGCGTGGTATCGCCGACTCGGAGCTGGCAGCGTTCGTCGATGCCTTCCAGCACATCCAGCGTCTACGGCTGGCGCGCCAAGCGGCAGCGCCGCTGCTGGCCGGGACCAACCGGGTCGATCCGGACGAGTTGCATGAACTCGACCGGCTGATCCTCAGGGAGTCGCTGAAGCAGGTCCAGAACCTGCAGAGGAGACTGAGTCGCGAGTACCTGCCCGCTTAGGCCGCGCAGATGCCGGCCGTTGCGCGGCGGCGGAAGGCTTCGGGCACCGGTGCCGCCTGCCGCAGGCGGTAATCGAAGAAGACGATCCCGGTCTTGCCGCGGGCGACCTCGCGCTGGCTGGATTTCTCGTTCATGCACCAGAGCAGGTCGCAGCCCTTGCTGCCAAAGTCGGTGGCCGTCATGCGCACCTGCATGACTTCACCGTGGAAAGCCTCCGAACGATACTGCAGCGCGGCGTCGGCAATGATGATGCCGAGGCCCTCGACATCAAGCTCGCTGTAGCCGAGCGAGCCGAAGAAGCGGGCGCGGGCCTCCGATACCACCGACAGCAGCAGGGCGTTGTCGAGGTGCCCGCCATAGTTCATGTGGCCGACGTAGAGCGCGATGTCGGTCGAGAAGCTGAACTGTTCGGGCAGCTCGATGCGGATTCTTGGCATGACGTGGCTTTGGCTGGAATGGCGGGCGAGGCTTGCATTCTAGGCCATCGCGGCGATCACTGGCGGGCGGTCGGCGACATCAGCAGTGCGTGCAGGAATCGGTCGGTCCATCTGGCGAGAGACGACAGCGCCCGGCGCGTGAGGCTGACGACCATGTCGCCAGCGGCAATGCTCCGCTGATAACGGGCACGTTCAACAATCATCATCATCTGTTCGCGGCTAAGATCGGTTTTCATTTGTTTCTTCCTGGTTGGTTTCCCGGTTGTTCCGAGAGAGTGACGTCACTGTATTCGCTTGCCAGAACGCCGGCAAACGATCAATAATCACGCAACAGGTGAGAAAATTTCAGCCATATGACCTATCGCCTTCCACCGTTGAACTCGCTGCGCGCTTTCGAGGCAGCGGCAAGGCACCTGAGTTTCAAGGATGCTGCCGCCGAGCTCTCAGTGACGCCGACGGCGATCAGTCACCAGATTCGCGGCCTCGAGGAATACCTCGGCTTCGACCTGTTCCGGCGGCTGACGCGGGCCATGGAACTGACGCGCGAGGGTCGGCTGATGTTGCCCAAGGTGCGCGAGGGACTGCAGTGCTTCGCCGCGGCGATCGAGAACACCCGTCAGCGCGAGCCTGGTGGGCGCTTGCTGCTGACGACGCCGCCCGCTTTCGGCAGCCGCTGGCTGATCCGCCATCTGCCCGGTTTCACGGCCGAGCATCCGGAAGTGCGGCTGCACATGTCGGCGTCGATCGAGACCATCGATGCGCGGGATGCCGGACGTGTTTCGGGGCTGGCGAGGGTCGACCTGCGTGAGGACGAGACCGAGGTATTCATTCGCTTCGGCCGCGGCCAGTATGATGGTTGCCGCGTCGACCGCCTGTTTTCGCCGCGCTATGCCGTCGTTTGCAGTCCGCGCCTGCTGTTCTCGATGCGCCCGCTGAAAGTGCCGGCGGATCTCCGCTGGCACAATCTCCTCCACGACGAGTCGATCATGGAACTGCTCGATCGCCCGACCTGGGCGGAGTGGCTGCACCTCGCCGGGGTCAGCGGCATCGATCCCGACGCCGGGACGCATTTCAGCGATTCCGGACTGGTGCTGTCGGCGGCGATCGATGGCGTCGGCATTGCCCTTGCGTCGCAGCCCCTGGTACAGGCCGAGGTGGCGGCCGGCAGGCTGGTGCAGCCCTTTGAGCTCGTGATTCGGCGGACGCAGGCCTACTATCTGGTCGTGCCGGAGGCGGTTGCCGAGCGCCCGCCGGTGCAGTCGTTCCGACAGTGGCTACTGCGCGAGGCGGCGAAGGTCGTTCAACAATGACAGCGGCGCGCGTCGCTGGAGCCGTCCGACGCGCGCCGCACTGGCAGCTGGCCGGAGATCGGTCGCTGCGCGTCCGGCTCCGCCGTGGCCGCTCAGGCGCTGCCGACGATGGGGCCCGCTTCGGCCTTGGCTGCGGGTTTGTCCAGCGACTTGATCTTGCCACTGGCCAGCTTCTGGACTTCAGCGCTGAGCTGGATGACGCGCAGCGAGAGCTGCTCGATGTCGCGCCGGGTGGCGAGGATGACGAAGTCGAGCGGTCTGAGAAAGCGCTCCCGGACGAGTTGCTCACCGCGCTCGATCGTCGCCGTTGCGCTGCTCTTCAGTTCGGCCGACGTTTCCTCGATCTGCTGGCGTGCCTTCGGCTGCATCGCCTGGCCTTCACGAACCAGCGCTGCGAAGGTCTGCATGCTGCTGCGGGTCGCCAGTGAGTAGGCGCCCAGACCGCACAACCAGAGCTTGCGCAGTCCGTCACGAGTCTGGGACAGCAGTTGTTCGGCGTGCATGCGATCAATCAGGTTGCTGCTTGGGTTGCTCATTTGAATCTCCTTCGTCGAACAGGATGCCGGACTTCCGGCGTTTACCTGAGGGTCCTGGCTGCACGTCGCCGGCGGCGACGCCGCGGAAGAGCCCGGACCGCACGCCCGTGGCCCTCGCACAAGCGGGGAGGGGAGCAGCTTCAGTCGCTGCAGTCGCCCGTCCCTCACTCAGCCAACGCCGCCGAGTCTAGTCGGCATCGCTAGAGGAAGCACACTAAACGACTGGCCGCCGGCGGCCAGAAATTGGGCGCTGTGTTAAGGTGTCGCCCGGTTGCTGTGCTGACCGCATTCCCGCCTGACCCGCAAGGAGACCGTCATGAACAAGCTTTCCCTGCTCGATTTCGGTTTCTTCATCGCCGAATCGGCCGAGAGCCCGAAGCACGTGGGTGGACTGATGATCTGCAAGAGACCGGCCGGGTCGAAGAGTGGTTTCGCCAGCGATCTGCACCGCGAGATGCTGGCATGCACCGATGTTCAGCCACCGTTCAACCGCCTGATCGAGTTCTCGCTGACGTCGATGCCGAGTTGGCGCCAGGCTGAGACCGTCGACCTCGAGCAGCACGTCCTCTACCATCGGCTGCGGCGTGGCAGGAACGGCCAGCGCGAGCTCTATCAGCTGGTTGCCGAGTTGCACCAGCCAATGCTCGATCGCTCACGACCGCTGTGGGAGCTGCACGTCGTCGACGGTCTGAGCGGTGCGCGTTTCGCCTTGTACCTGAAGATGCACCATGCCTGTGCAGACGGCGTGACGATGATGCGCTGGGCGGCGGAATCGCTGTCGACCAGCGCTGACGATGGCGAACTGCGGCCGGTGTGGTCGGTCCGCCACGGGCACGCGGAGCGCAGGCTGCAGCGCGAGCGCGAAAGGCTGGCCACCTCGCTGCTCGGTGATCTGCTCGGTGCTGGAAAACGCGTTCTCGGGGTTGGCCGTCTGGCCGCGATGATGCTGCTGGAGAGCGTCAAACTGACGAAGAACGCCATCTCGCTGCCGTTCGCCGCCGATGGCAACACGCCGTTGACCGGTCAGGTGACTGCCGGTCGCCAGTTCGCGTCCGCCTGCGTGGACATGCAGCGGGTGAACGCCGTCCGGGCGCGTACACGCTCGACGCTGAACCATGTGGCGCTGACCTGCCTCGATGGGGCCTTGCACCGCTACCTGCGCGACGAGGGCGTGGCCTTGCGGACGCCGATCACGATCCAGATGCCGGTCAACCTGCGGCGGGAGGGCGACGAGGGGGGTGGCAACAAGATCGGCTTCGTGCAGGTCGAGTTGTCGGCGCCAACCGACGACCCCTACGTTCGCCTGCGCAACATCGGTTTTTCGCTGCGCAACGTGCGCACGCTGATCGACAGCGTGGCGCCGGAAGCGATCGAGTCCTACACGGTGATCACCTCGCTGGTCGGTCTCATCGCCGAGAAGCTCAACCTCAGCGACCGCCTGCCACCGGCCAACGGCAATACGCTGGTTTCGAACGTGCCCGGTCCGCCGCATCATCTCTACGTCAAGGGTGCGCGCATCGAGGAATTGCACCCGATCAGCACGCTGCCACCGGGAAACCTGCTCAACATCACACTCTTCAGCTATGCCGGTCGGCTGTTCTTTGGCCTCATCGCGACCGATGAACTGCCGCATCTCGAGCGGTTGAGCGACTACGTCGGTGAAGCGTTCAGCGAACTCGAGCAGTCGGTGAGCGATGCCTTCGCCACTCCTGCACCGGCAGCGTAGGCCCGCGTGGGCTTCCCCGCGGACCGCCCGGCTCTGGCGGCAGCAAAAAAAAACCGGGCGGGGACCCGGTGGAAAGCTCGGCCTCCTGGTCGCCTGGCGGAATTGCAGCATTCCGCAGCGACTCTGGTGGAGCGGCCGGCGCGGACAGTGCATTGCCACTGCCAGGCAGGTCGCTCCGAGCGCAGCCCGCGAGGGGCGTTGTCATTCAACCACGCACTGCTGATCGCTTCTTTCTGGTACATTCCTTGAGCTCGGCAAGGAGCAACTGGAAGCCCTCGAAAGAGACGTCCGCGGCCTCGCTCAGCTCCGGTAACCGGCGCTCGGGTTGCCGCCGGCGCTCCGGCAGTTTGCCAGGGCGCCCGACGTCTTCTTGGCGTCGGTCACTGCCACTGCGGACTCTCTGCGTTTTCAACTCGATTTCTCCTGCCATGACCGCCCGAGGCGATGCCGTGACGATACGCTTGCCCGCGATCTCCGCCGTGCGGGATTTCACGTTTCCCATCCTGCCGCCGACGGTCTCCCGGCGCGTCGTGCCATTCGCAGCGCGGCGGCGAAACGCTGGACCTGCAGGCTGCCGCCGCCGATCAGCCCGACCGCGCCTGTCTGCCGGGACCGTTCGTCCCGCTTGTTTGCTGAAGGGAAATGAAAATGATCGGCCTGTCTTCTGCAGACCAACCGCACGTGCCGCTGGCTGAGCGACTGCGGCCACGGACGCTGGCCGACGTGATCGGGCAGGCACACCTGCTCGGACCCGGCAAGCCGCTGGCCATTGCCTTCCAGTCCGGGCAGCCGCACAGCATGATCCTTTGGGGGCCTCCAGGCGTGGGCAAGACGACTTTGGCGCGCCTGATGGCGGATGCCTTCGCTGCCGATTTCATCGCCCTGTCGGCCGTCTTTGCCGGCGTCAGGGACATTCGCGAGGCCGTCACCAGGGCCGAGGTCAGCCGCGCCCGCAGTGGCCGGCGGACGATCCTCTTCGTCGACGAGGTGCATCGTTTCAACAAGGCGCAGCAGGACGCCTTCCTGCCCTACGTCGAGGGCGGGTTGCTCACCTTCGTCGGTGCGACGACGGAGAATCCGTCATTCGAGCTCAACTCGGCACTGCTCTCGCGCGCTGCGGTCTACGTCCTGCAGCCGCTCTCGGCCGCAGACATGGCTGAACTCCTCGAACGTGCCTTCCGGTACGCGTTGCCCGGCATGAGTGTCAGTGACGAGGCACGGGCGCGGCTGGTCGGTTTCGCCGATGGCGACGCACGGCGATTGCTGAACGTCGTCGAACAGATCGCCACGGCATGCAGCGCGGCGCAGCCGCAGGGCATCGACGGCGCTTTCGTCGAACAGGCGCTGGCGCAGAGCCTGCGACGCTTCGACAAGGGCGGCGACGCCTTCTTCGACCAGATCTCGGCACTGCACAAGGCGGTGCGGGGTTCATCGCCCGATGCGGCTCTCTACTGGTTGTGCCGGATGCTCGATGGCGGTGCCGACCCGCGCTACCTGGCGCGACGGATCGTCCGCATGGCCTGGGAAGACATCGGCCTCGCCGACCCGCGTGCCGCGCGCATCGCGCTCGACGCGGCCGAGAGCTTCGAGAGACTCGGTTCACCCGAAGGCGAGCTGGCGTTGGCACAGGCCGTCCTTTACCTGGCGATGGCAGCCAAGTCGAACGCCGGCTACCTCGCGTATAATGCCGCCCGCGGCTTCATCGGCGACGACGCTTCGCGGCCGGTGCCGCGCCACCTGCGCAATGCGCCGACGCGGTTGATGAAGACACTCGGTCACGGCAAGGACTATCGCTACGCGCACGACGAGCCGGAAGCCTATGCCGCCGGCGAGAGTTATCTCCCGGAGGGCATGCCGGCGGTCGAATGGTATCGGCCGGTGGCGCGTGGGCTCGAGATCCGGATCGGCGAGAAACTCGCCCACCTGCGCGAGCTCGATCGCCAGGCCAGAATGGACAAGGACTGAGCATGCTTGACATCCAGCTGTTGCGCAACGACATCGACGCCGTCGCCGAACGGCTCGCCACACGTGGCTTCACCCTCGACCGTGCGGAGTTTCAGCGGCTGGAGAGCGAGCGCAAGCATCTGCAGACGCGCACGCAGGAGCTGCAGGCGAAGCGCAACAGCCTGTCGAAACAGGTCGGCGGACTGCGGGCGCGCGGCGAGGATGCGGCCTCGCTCATGCAGCAGGTGGCGGCGCTGAAGGACGAGTTGGAGGTCGACGAAGCCCGCCTCGGCATGCTGCTCGGCGAGCTCGAGGGCTTTCTCGCGACCCTGCCGAATCCACCGCAAGAGAGTGTGCCGGTCGGCAGCAGCGACGCCGACAACGCCGAGGTGAAGCGTTGGGGAACACCGCGCAGCTTCGATTTTCCGGTCAGGGATCACGTCGACCTGGGTGAGGCGCTGGCACAGCTCGACTTCGCCACCGCCGCCAAGATTGCCGGCACGCGCTTCTGTCTGATTCGCGGCCCGCTGGCGCGACTGCACCGTGTTCTGGCCCAGTTCATGCTCGACGTCCACACGGGCGAGCACGGTTATCAGGAGATCTACTCGCCGTATCTGGTGAACGCGGCGAGCCTGGCCGGTACCGGCCAGTTGCCGAAGTTCGAGGAGGATCTGTTCAAGGTTCCGCGCGCTGATGCCGAGCCGCTGTACCTGATTCCGACTGCCGAGGTGCCGGTCACCAACATCGTCCGCAACGAGATTCTCGCCGCTGCCGAGCTGCCGCTCAGGTTCGTATGTCACACGCCATGCTTTCGCTCCGAGGCCGGATCCTACGGTCGCGACACGCGCGGCATGATCCGCCAGCACCAGTTCGACAAGGTCGAGCTGGTGCAGATCGTCGCCCCGTCCGCGTCGGAGGCGGCGCACGAGGAACTCACCCGCCACGCCGAGCGCATCCTCGAGCTGCTCGAGCTTCCTTACCGGCGAGTCACCCTGTGTACCGGTGACATGGGCTTCTCGTCGGCCAAGACCTACGACCTCGAGGTCTGGTTGCCGGCGCAGAAAGCCTACCGCGAGATATCTTCGTGCTCCAACTTCGAGGCCTTCCAGGCGCGGCGCATGCAGGCACGTTACCGCAACGAGCGCAACCGGACCGAACTCGTGCACACCCTGAACGGTTCTGGCCTTGCCGTCGGGCGCACGCTCGTGGCGGTGATGGAGAACCACCAGAATGCCGATGGCAGTATCAGCATCCCGCAGGTGCTGCGTCCGTATCTTGGCGGCATGGCGACGATTCCGGCGAACTGAAAGGGCCGGCGTCGCCGGTGGCTGTTGGCGCCACCGACCGGCACCGTTCGGCGCCCGCGGACAATACTTCCGGTAGCGAGGCTCGCAACAGGTGCATTCAGCTGTTCCTGTGCTAATATTCGCGCCCGACGGAGAGGTGGCAGAGTGGCCGAATGTACCTGACTCGAAATCAGGCGTAGGTGTGAGCCTACCGCGGGTTCGAATCCCGCCCTCTCCGCCAATAATCAAGAACTTAGCCCCATCTCGTAGCTGTCTGGCAAGACCCCATTTCCGCAACTTGCGGAAACGATTTCCGCAACCCCTCATCTGGTCGGCTTCACGAGCTTGCCGATCCGGGTGTAAACCGTCCGGGTCAGCTGCTTGTCGGAGTGCCCCAGCAGCTCGGCCGCTTGCGCCAAGTCGGCGATCTCGCTGGCTGCTTTCGGTCGGGCATCGCGGAACTGGAACTGCCGGATGCTCGATGCCAGACAGGCATCGCCAGCTTGCTCTGCCGCTGACGCCGCCGCATCCCTGGCGGCGACGAACCGCAGCCGCAGCATGCCGGCGGTCATCCGCCGCCCGGCCTCTGTCGCGACCAGATACAGGCTCGTCACCTTTCGGCCGAGAATCCGATCGATGACACACCCAAGCTCGGTGCGCCGGCCGTCTTCATCAGCCAGGCGGATCCGTATGCGCTTTCCGGTCTTGCCCTGGCTAACCGCCAGCGTGTCGTCGACGATGTCACGAACAGTCATCCGAAGCACATCACCAGGGCGCTGGCCGGACAGGTAGGCGAGGTCCATCGCCGCGCGCAGGTCTTCTCCGGAGCAGGCTTGCACGGCCGCCCATACCTCCGGGCTGGCGTAGTAGCTGCGCGGAGCCTCGCGGTTCTTGCGCACGCCGCGGACCGGGTTCTCGCGTGCCGTGTAACCCCACTCGCGCGCCATGTTGATGACGTGAGACAGCAGGGCCAGTTCGCGGTTTGCTGCGACGGTCGCTCGGTGCGCGGGAATCACTGTGCCGTCCTTCAGTGTCCGCGTCTGGGACATCCGGGCGTCGCGGTACTGCGCGACATGCTGCGGGGTGATGGCGTCGATCGGGGCGGAGTCGAAGACGCTGCGCAGGCGTCCGAGCTCGAGCCGGTTGGCCGCTTGCGTCTTGGTCGCTTTCGTCGGGATGACATCGCGCTCGTATCTGTCGAACACGGCGCGCATGGTGGAGGCGTCCGCGGGCAATGGCGCCGCCTCGAGTTCAGCCCACTTGCGCAGCGCCTCGATGCGATCGGAGCCAAGCGGGATCTCGACCCGGCGTCCGGATTCATCGCGGCCGTTGTAGTAGTAGCCGGTCCAGAGCTTGCCGCTGACAAGCCGCCGGGTCCGCCGGATGAGGCGTTGCGGCAAGTCCTGGTTGTTCTTGCTCTTCGGCCTGATCACTACCCTGTCCTCCCGTGCAGCTTGCCGAAATCCGGCTGCCAGGCTTGCGGCGTGATCGCTGACGCCTCGATCCCGGCGAGCTTGAGGCGCGCATACATCCGGCCGACAATTGGCCTCCCTGCGCGGTTGGTATGGTAACGCCAACCGGAAGCAGCGAGCCACTCGGCCTGTCCGCGGCTGGTCAGCGCGCCGGTGATCTCGGCCAGCTCATCGGCCGCCAGGGTCTCAGACGGCAGGGGCAGCTCGAAGATGGCTGTCATCTCAGAATGTGCCTGCGGACAACCGCCGCCGGTCCGTCAGGCGTGATCGTTTCCTTGCCGTGCGCCGTCAGGCGGGTCACGACGCCGATCTCGTCCGGCTTCTCTTCCTCACCCTCAGGTTTTTCTTCGTCGCGGCCGGCTTCAGCCGGCAAGGACGGGAAGAACGTCCCGCCGTGCTTCGGCTTGAGCTTGCGGAAGTCGATCTCGAGCCGCGCCACCGCAGTCATGGCGCCGGCTGTCTCGTTGATGGCCTGGATGCGCTTGTAGTCCGGTTCATGGTTCGGGTCCTTCAGTTCGGCGAGCGTGGCGGACAGGACGCCGTACAGTTGGTCGAGCGTGCTCATGGGTTCTCTTTCCTCTTCTGCTGGTTGATCTTGCGGGTTATGGCCCCCCGCAGTTGGACGATCCGGGATACCTCCGGGCCATAGCGGTGGTACGTGTTGCGGCGCATCAGCTCTGCACGGGTGATCAGCTCGAGATTCTCGATGGCGAAGTTCCTCTTGTCGCCGTCACGGAAGACCAAGGCATGGCCTTTCGGGACCGGAGGGTTGCCTGCTTCCGCCCAGACCAGATGATGCAGCGGCACGTAGTCATCCGGCGTATACCCGGTGTCGGCCACCTTCTCTTCGATGTAGCCATCTCGGGTGACGCGGCGCGTGCCGATCGGTCGCCAGGTATGCGGCAAGCCTCCTGGCTTGAACTGCGTCTCCGCGGTTCGCCCGGATGATGGGTGCGGCTTGCCCTTGTTCCACGGAACCAGACCGGGCTGGAGTTGCGTGGCTTTCCCTGCATCGGCAAGCCTGCGGCCTATCTCGGCCTTGAGTGCGGCCATGAACGCCGGCGACTTGCGCAACCGAAACTTGTCGACCGCTCTACCGTAGACCGCTTGCGTGGTCCGGCCGAGAGCAGCCGCCAGTTCTGCGGTTGGCCGGCACGGGTAGTTCTGGCGCAGGTATTCGTCCTCGTCGGAGGTCCATCTGCGTCTCACTTTTCTTCGCTCCTGCACTCGCCGATCATCTTGTCGATCGCCTTGCGTACTGCAGGCCATTCGTCAGGTGCGATCAGGACCGAACCGGTGTCGCCTGGCTGGCCGCGACACTGCTTCACTTCGACGAACTCGCCAGCCGCCTCGTCGACGATTTCGATTTTCGTAGCCATCTCGACGTAGATAGGAGATCCGACAGGGACGACGGTGTCACTGCGGTGATTCGGGTCTCGAAGGCGGTCATTTCGAGCTTCTCCGTCAGAAGAGCGATAGTTGAATCGCCGCAGAGTCGCCGGCGATCTTGACATCATCGATGTGCATCTTCCGCCAGTACAGCGGCACGCATGTCCAGCGGGGCGTGTCGAACTCCCACTCGTCTTTCCACACGCCGTCCATGACCTGCTTGAGGCCCTTCAGGTAGTAAATATACTGGTGCCCGTCTTGCACAGGTCGTTGCGTTTCCGGGTCGTACCCGAAGCGCTTGCAGAACAGGCACTCCAAACCATCTTCGTCGTCTGGAATAACTTGTATCACCTGGTAGCAGTACAGAGCGGCTGGCACGGGACGGATGAAGCTGCCGAGCGGTGGGTGCGACGCCGTTTGGGTCACAGCTCGTATCCCCACAACTCAGTCATCTCTCCGGTCTTGCTGTTCTCAAACTCGGCGAGCCATACCCACCCGGCTTTCCTCAGCACGCACTTCTGCGCTTCGTTGCTGGCAGCGACCGTGCAGATGGCGAAGTCGTACTTGAGTTCTACCAGCGCATCGGACTGGTGCGCTTTGATCTGGTGACCGAACCCCTGTCCTCTGATTTCGTGGTGCACAAAGAACCCGTGACAGATAGCCACCTGCGGCTGGCTCGGGAACGACTCGATCTCGTAGGCTCCGTATTGAGTCGTGAATCTCATGCGGCCTCCCGGATCTTCCCGACGAGCCCGTTCTCGATCCAGTGCGCCTCGATCCGCTCCGGCAGGCGCGCCGGCAGGCCTTTCAGAGTGCCGGTGACCAACGCCGTGTCGATGTCGCCGTTGTCGGCGAGCTCGTCGAGCCAATACAGCAGATCCTCGCGGCCCTTGAGGTCGAGGACGTCGAATCGATCGAGCGTCAGGAAGCGGACCCCGGACAGGTGGGCGATCGCTTCGGCGATCATCGCGTCGGCACGCCACTTCTCGGACTCGGACAGCAGCGTGTAGGGGCGCCCGCCGTCGGCCGTGATGGTCATGTCCGCTGCGATGACGACTCGCAGCCAGTCAGCGGCGCAACTCGACCTTTCCAGTCGCGCATTGATCGGGCCAAGCGCCTCGGCGAGCAGTTCGCCAGGTATCCCGTCCGGTGCCAGAGCGCTACCGATCTGATCCCACTGCTGGATGTCCTTGTGCAGAACTGCGGCGCGCTCTGTCTGTGAGCCAGCGTCGCTGGCCATGCGCTCTGCATCCTCCAAGCCCCGGATGACAGCATGCAACTGTTCCCTCTGCTTCTTCAGGTCGTCGATGCGCAGGCGAAGCGTCTTGATTTCCTCCTCGTCAGGGGCTTCAACGCCGGCCTTCTCCTCCTCCTCGATCTGCTTGGCGGCCGCGTCTGCGGCGCCGAGGTCTCTCAGGCCATTCGCGACAGACCGCTGCATCAGCTCGAGTGCGCGCTCGTAATCGGGCAGACGGGCCAGATCATCTTCGGTGCCCGTTGCCATCGGTGCGGCCGGCACCAATGCGCCATCCGTCATGACCAGCATCACACCGCAGTCCGGACAGGGGATGGCTTCTTGCGACTTCAAGGAGCCGCGCAGCGCTGTGACCTTTGCCTCCCACTGCTTCAGTTCAGCTTGGTCGCGAGCCAGCTTGTCGGCGACTCTGGCGTACAGGCTGGCCTTCTGGCGAAGACCAGCGATTCTGGCAGCTTGCGCGGCGGCGGCGTTGGACCGGCCCTGAATCTCGCCCAGGAAGACTGAGGCTGTTTCGATTTCCTGCCCGAGCGCGCTAAGTTCTGTGCGCGCCTGCGCCAGCCTCGTCGCGTCCACTGGCGGCTTCTGGGCACGCCAAGCGACGGCCTTGGTCGACCCATAGGCCTCGCCGGTGATCGTCCTCCAGACCGCTTTCGCCTCGCGCGCCTTGGCCAGAGCTTCCTTGCTGGCTGCGTCGAATCCCGACCGCAGGAACGGGGCGATTCTTTCGATCTTGGCGGGATCGCAGCCTTTGGCGGCCAGGCGATCGGTGACGGCCGGGCCATCCGTCTGCAGGTCCATCAGGCCAAACAGGAACTGCCTGCGCTCGTTGGCATCAAGCTTGGCGGCGAAGCGCTGTGCGTCGAGACAGAACGAGACGGCGGCGGGCGGGCGACTGCCGGTGTGTTCGTGGGTTCCGTTGGGCAGGGTGATCGCCGAGCGCTCGCCGTCATGTTCCACGACGGCGTAGCCGACCTTCTCGCCTTCGGTGATGAGCTTCTGGTAATCCTTTTTCAAGGCGACGCGCACCGACTCGCCGGTGAGCGCTTGGCGGACCGCCTCATGGAGGCTGCTTTTCCCGGAGCCGTTCGGACCGGCGACGAGGCAGACCGGCTTGGTGAGCTTCAGGTCGACGTCGCGTGCGCCGAGGAAGCTCTTGGTCTGGATGGCGGTGATTTTCATGCGATTCTCCTGGTGGTGCGGTTGTTGCCCATGCGGGACGCGAGACGGGTCGCGCTGGCGGTGATGAGGTTGGTCAGCGTCGAACTGGCGATCATGAGCGCCGGGTCGATGATGATCTCGGGGAGCGCCTCCAGCTTGAACACGCAGTCTTCGCGGTCGAGCTTCAGCGCGTGCGCGGCGGCGCCGTCGACGCTGACGAGGAGGCGGGCCCGTGACAGATCGCCGGCAGCCGATGCGGCCATGGCGGCGAAGATCTGGATCCGGGCGGCGTTGGCGATTTCGACGCAGCGCTGGATGTGCGCCTGGTCGTCGGGGAGGCTGGGGGCGACGTGCGTCACCTGGGCCGGCGTCTGGTCGGCGACGTGCCGCGCGAGGATGCTGACTGCTTCCTCGAACTCGGCGCGCGGGATGCTGCGGTACGACACGCCGAAGTGCGCCTTGAGCTTCGACCAGCCGGCGATCATGAAGGCGGCGCGGCGATCGCTCGGCAGCAGCGCCACGGCGTCGCGCAGCATCGTGCGCAGCAGGTCAGCTTCGTCGGCGGTGAGGGTGTCGCTGGGGCTGGTGGTGTAGGGGGTGTGCTCGTAGCGGCCGGTCTTGCGGATGGCAGGGAGGACTTCGGCAGTGACACACTTGCGGAATGGTTTTGCTTCCGGCTTCCGGCTCTTCAGCACGCAGGCGTACATGCCGGATTCGCTGACGATGCTGACTTCCTGTTCGCCGCCAAGGGTACTCACAATCTGAGTACCCTTTTCGTCGTCGTCAAGCAGGCGGATCATGTTCGCCGCGTCGCGATAGCCAAGCGTTTCGGCGATGTCGCCAGCGACAAACCACGGCTCGCCATCAATGGCGATGACGCGAACGGCGGAATGATTGAAGGTGAAGATGGCTGGTGCTGTCGCACCTTGGGCGATGGTGTTCATGGTGTGCTCTATCCAGTTGCGGTATTGAACCGCCGACCCGCTGCAAAACGGGTGGGCGACCGAAACGGGAGTTTGCAGACCGGTAGAGCTCCGGCGGGCCTTGCGACCCCTCCCGCCCGGCCGCCCATAACTGGACGCAACCAAGGCGACAAAAAAGCCGCAGGGCAAACTCTGTGCGGCTTCTCGCCGCTCTACTCGGGCTGCAAATCCCGGCCGCTGAAGACCAGCGACACGCGCAGCATACGCCGCACCTACCGGGAAGGTCAACAGCGTTGCGGTCACTTCGCGCCCTTCCTTGCACGCCTGGCGAAGTTCTCCAGCATGCGCGCCACCTTCAGCTTGTTGCGCATGTTCGTCTGCGTGACACGGACCGATCCGCGCTCGCCTGCGTTGACGCACAACACGAAGTCCCACCCATGCTGAAGCGCTGCGTTGAGCACAACGAGGCCGGCCTTGACGCCTTCTGGTGTCGGATTGATGACTTTTCCCGCTTTCACTTCGGTGCCCCGTAGGTACCGTTGATGATGATCGTGCCAGTGGTCTTTGCGATCGCATCCAGTTCTTCGGCGACGGCCTGCCGGTAGGCCCTGTCCGCGCGGATCAGCTCGTACCAGAACGAGAGTTTTCCGCTGTTGTCCCGGTACTTGAGGCGCGCCTCGATCTGGTAAGCGACGCTGGAGCCATCGAAGATCGGGATGCCGATTGTGAAGCGGCTGAACACCTGCATGGCGGTCCGCGTGTCGGCGTTGTCGTCGTCGACGAACTCCAGCCTGACGCCGCCGGACTGCAGGTTGACCTTGCTCTTCAGCCGCTTGTCGGCCGTGCGCTCGAAGGCCAGCGCCATCTGCAGCATTTCGCTGCCGGACGGCATGCCTTCAGCGCTGATCACGTCGGCCAGGTTGTCCTCGATGAACGTCGCGAACTCGGCCTGCGACATGGGCGACTTGTGCTTGCTCGTCCAGCGCTTCCATTCGACCGAGGTCTTGCGGGCGAGGGTGCAGGTGTGCTCGCGCCAGCCGGCGGTGTCCAAGCCGTGGTCGTCCAAAACCGCGATGACGTTGAAGCGCTCGACCGCCTGGTCGACGTCGGCGTAGATCTGGCTCTTCATGAAGTTGCTGTGAAGCTCGAAGTACCGGCAGAAGCTGTTGGCGTCGTGTGCCTGAACGGCCGCGCGCTTGCGCGTCGGAACGGTCAGCAGGTGCTCGAGATCGACGACCTTGTACCGGTCCGGAACGACGCAGAACGGGATGTCGCTTCCGACCAGCGTTTCATGGCTGCTCATCGCGCAGCCGGCATCGATCAGGGTTTGGTTTTCGGTGTTTTCCATGTGGCGGGGGCTCCCTTACTTGGCGGATTGGACGTTGAGCTTCTGCGCAGGAACATGCCGCAGTTCGAGCTTCTCTTGGCGCGGGTCTTCGGCGACGAGGTTGCCTTCCGGGGTCGGCCACAGCAGGGCTTCCGCCGGCAGGCCCTTCGGCATGGTGACGCGGACTTCCGGCTTGACGGCCATCGCGCCAGCGGTCGACGGGCGAACCGTGACCTTGAGCGTGATGCTGCCGACCTTGCCGGTGTCGGCGACGGCCTTGATGAGAGACGAGAACTTCTGCCCGGCGTAGTCGAGCAGCGGCATCAGGTCTCCGGTTTCTTCGTCCTCGATGCGGACGGCCCTGAGGTTGTCTTGAATGGGTTTCATGGGGTGGTTGGTCCTTGGTGGTGGTTACTCGATGCCCAGCCCACCGCGCTCGCGGCGCGGACGCTGGAGCCTGCCTTCCTTCTCGGCCTGCTCTTCCTTGGCCAGTTGCTCGGCGAGCGCCTGCTGGTAGGCGCGCTCGTCGTCGTCCTGCGTCGCGGCGACTGCCTCGGGTGCCGCGGTCTGCTGCGGGATGGTCATGCCTGGCTGCTGGTGCTCGATCTGAGCGTGGGTGTCGCCCTTGACGTCACCCCCACCTTGCTGCTGGCCGTCCTGCGCGGAGTCAGCGCCCGCACGGAGCTCCTGCAGGGTTGGCGCGGCTGCGGCAAAGACGCCGTCCTCCTGGCGCACCACTTCGATCGCGTCGAAGTGATCTTCGATGCTCCGCCCCATGCCCATGATCACGTCGGGAGCGTAGATGCTCGCGAAGAATGAGCCGGCCCGGTACTGGAGCATCTGGAAGCGCATGGCGCCCTGCCACTTCGACCCCGACTTGGAATACCAGCCCTCTTCGACGGCCATCTGCATGGTGACGGGAATGGACTGGACGACCTCCTTGGTCGGGGCGCCTTTGCCATCGAGCACGTAGGCCCAGGCAGTGCATTCCCAGTTGTCGATCTCGACGGTTCGGTCGATGTAGTCGTAGCTGCCACGAGCCTTGTTCCAGTTCTGCTTCTCGCGGTAAGTGGCCTTGATGCGACCGAGATTCTTTAGAGCGAAGCGCAGGGGCGAGAACCGCCGAGACGCATTGACGGCGGCGATCTGGAACTTCGACGACCAACGGAGCTTTCCCTCGATCACGTCCGCGTTCTGCATGACGCTTGTGATGGACAGCCCCACGCTGGCAGACACCTCGATGGCGACGAGGCAGTTCCCGATCGCTGCCGGATTTTCGACGATGGTTTCCGAGAAATCCTTGTTCTTCTTGACGGTGAACGACCGGAACGCTGCCGGAACTGCGTCGCTCGTGGCGTATGCCTTGGCGATCCGGCACGCCAGGTCGAAGCCGTTGCGGGAGAAAAAGTCGACCTTCAGATCAGGAGGCGGGGGAGGGTTGCGGAGCGTTGCGAGGTCGGTAACGGGAGCGGGGGCATTCATGTGCGTCCTTTCAGGAGTGAAATCTGCAGGTGCCGAAACGCGGGCAATAGCGCTCTGAGCAGAGCAGAGAGGAGGGGTTGGGGAAGAACCTGCCGGTCCGGAACATGTCTGCGGCGAACTCGATGAGACCGGGGCTGTCGTCGGTGCCGACCATCACCGCCTTGGCGCCGGCAATCAATCCGGTTGCGATTTCCGGTTTGCCTTCCGTCTTGAGCCCGATGATCTCGGCGTCGTCGGTGATTGCCTCGCCGGTGGTGTGCTCGTACAGCAGTTCGTAGGTGCCGACTTGCGCCGCGCGGCCCTTGGTGTTGGCGAGATGCTTCACCACGGCGGTTGTGCCGCTCTTGAGGTCGGCGATACCTACGCCGTGCTCCGCCTTGCGGATACGCGCGCGGTCCATCGTGCCCGTCAGCCGCACGATCACGCCCCAGCCGCAGTCGATGTCCAGCGGCTTGGTGTCCATCTCGACCGCGACGAACTCGTACCGAGGGGAAACCTCGAGGCAGTACTTGGACAGGAGCGAGATGCCAACGCGCTCGGCTTCTGGCATGCTGAGGTCGTCCCGGTTGCGGTCGAACTCGTTGTCCGGATCGCGCAGCTTGTCGACCAGCACGCCGGCTGCGTCGTCGACTGTCATGCCTTGGCCATCGAGGCGCGACTGGTCGAATGCCGCGGTGCCGGCGTGAATCGCAGTGCCGAGCGCCGCTTTCAGGCCGACTACGTTGCGCATGCCGAGGATGTGGATTCCCTCGAACCGATAGGCGCAGTCGAACAGGCCAGACCAGGCCGAAGCTCGGACGGTGATCGAAGGTGCGCCGCTCATGACCACAGGCTCCCGGCCAAGTCGTGCGCGTTGAGCATGGCGATGCGGTAGGTCGGCCAGTCGCGGCGGAACACCGCGGTTTCTGCACGATCCAGTTGCTCCCGGATCTCGGCGAGAAGGTCTTGAGACTCCTTGACCTCGTCGCGTGGCTCTACGTCGGTGCACCTTGGATCTCCAGGCGCGCCGCAACAAGCCGGCCAAGTGGCGGAGTCTCCTGGCCCGGGCATGTGGCTCATCTCGGCGCTCCGATTTGCAGAGAGCCAGCCAACCGGACAGCCTCGCGGGCGTCGGCGAGCAGATCGCTGTTGATCAGGTCCAGCAACTCGGAGTCCGGCCGGTATCCGCGCAGGGCGTCGAGAACGATCCACGCCTTCTGCAGCGCGTCGCGCATGGTGCGCAGCTGCTCGGATTCGTCGCGAGCACGTGCCGGCGGGAACGGGATGTCGAATCTGGCGCCGGACAGAAACTCGGCGCAGTCCTCGTCGCAAAGCTGTTGCCGCGGCGCGTCGTACTCGCGCTCGAATTTGGTGGCGGCGAAGGCGCTCACAGGAGCACTCCGATCTCCGTGTCGATCAGCGCATAGCCCAACACGATGGCGGACAGCACAAACGCCACGACATCACCAAGCCTCGGCTCGCCTTCCAGTTTCGGCGGCCGGCGCGCCTCGACGGCGCGTTGCTGCGCGACGATCTCGCGCACGCGGTCAGTTGCGTTCATCACGACCTCCTCCGGCATTGATCACGTGGCCGATGAGCACCGGCGCGCCTACCACCAGTGCGAGCAGAAGCAGAATCTCGAGCAGCATGTCGTTCTCCCGTCAGTGACTCGAACCCGGATTTCTCCGTCCTGTTGTGCCAGTGGTATCGCCTTCGCCTCATCCGCCCGTGGGCGGCGTCTTGGCTTGGCTGATTGCGCCGCTCGGGCGTTTTTCTGGCCTGGTTGCCCGTGCTCTCCGGGCCGTCACGGGGCTTTCGTTTTCCCGTTACGCCAGCCGTGGGCCGCTGGTCGCCATTCGTTGCAGCAAGCGCCGGGCCCCTTCTTTCCCGTCGCGCAGCGGTTCCTTTCTGTATCAGTCCGCGACATCCGGCGCGGCATCCGGTGGCACTTGCTGCTGTTGAGCGTCCTGAGGGGATTCGTGGTGGCCGGTGCCTTCGGTCCGGACTCGCTCTCGATCGGCGCCGATCATTGGCGGCAGGCTTTGCACATCCACGGGCACCCCAAGGCGCTCAACAGCAACGGCTCGCTGAGCAGCGCTTCTGCCGGTCGTGGCTTGTCCAAACACGCCGGCTTGGCGCTTGATTCGGTCGAGTGGAGATCAGAAAGACTCGCCGCAGCCTTGGTGAGGGGCTTGATGCACTCGCGAACCGTTGAGGTGAATTCTACAAGCGTAGATTGCGCAATGTCAACAGGCGTAGAATAGTGCACCATGCCCCGGCGACGCTGACGCTGGTCTGCTTCGCGCGGGCGGCTATGGGCGGGTGCGCGGGGTATGGCGTGGGGGATGCCGGGAGGGGGGCGAGCTGGGGTTTCGGCTCGCCGGCCGTGTACCTGGTCGCTCGTTGGTGCTATCTTCTGGGCCGCAGCAACCGCTGATCCAACTGGGTGATGTCTTGATGGACGACCTGCCTGTAGCAACCGCCTTTGACGGCGATCCGCCACCGTTTGAGCTGCTGGCGCAGCAGAACGGGTTCCGCTTCTGGATGGCCTCAGACTTGGCCCGAGCCTTGGGTTACGCCGACACCGAGCCGCTGCACAAGGCGCTGAACAAGGCGCTTGGGGTGTGCATGATGCTCAACATCAGCGTGGCCGAGAACTTCACGGCGCTGGAGCAGGGTCGCACGCCGGAGTACCGGCTGTCGCGGTTCGCCTGCTACCTGACAGTGATGAATGCCGACCCCAGGAATCCCATGGTGGCGCAGGCACAGGGCTTCTTCGCGAGCCTGGCCGAGTCGTTCTGGGAGGCGATGCAGCAAAACGCGGAAGTGGAACGGCTGGTGGTGCGTGGAGAGATCTCAAGTCACGAGAAGTCTCTCGCCGGCACTGCCAAGCAAAGCGGAGTGGTGGATTACGCGCGATTCCAGAATGCCGGGTACGTGGGCATGTACAACATGCCGATCTGGAAGCTGAAGAACTTCAAGCGCTTCGAAGGCCCGGGCACCTTGCTGGATCGGATGGGCCGCGACGAGCTGGCAGCCAATCTGTTCCGGCTGACGCAGACCGAGGCAAAGATCCGGAACGAACGCATCCATGGCCAGCAGCCGCTGGAGACCGCGGCGGAGACGGTAGGGCGGATCGTGCGAAACGCGGTGATGCAGATCTCGGGCCATCCGCCAGAACTCCTGCCCCTGTCCGCGCCTATTTCCGATACGAAGAAGAGCATCAAGGCTACGCAGCGCGCGTTCAAGAAGCTGGACGGACCGAAGAATTAGAGACGGTACGTGGGGCGCCTATCCAGCAGGGTGGATCGCTCAGGGCGCCCGATCTATGTCGTCGTGGTCGCCAACGCGCCTGAGAACGGCGCAACTACCATCGATCTCCATCGTCACCTTGTAGTTGCCGGTGACGTGCAGGCTATAGATGTCCGGGGACGAGTGTCCTTTGAGCTTCTCGAAGACCAAGCCGGGCGGCCTGGCTGCCCGAACGAGATCCTGCAGCTTGGCGTCTACGCGGTCGCGCAGATCGGTCGAGAGCTTGTCGTAGTCGCGGTGGAACCTCTTGGACTTCTTCCAGGAGGCGATGGATACCCCGCCTGCGCCGATGACCGTCACGCGCAGCGCAGGCTCGCGACCAGCTCCTCGACGGTGGCGAAGGTTTCCATTCCTTCCCTCGGCTCGGCCCTCAGGTCATGAGCAATGACCGCTGCACGGGTGTTGTGCAGGACCTCGATCAGTCCGGCAACCTCGCTTTCCACGCGCTCGTAGGCGTCGTGCAGCGATTCGCAGTGATGGTCTTTCAGGCGACCATCCCTGTCGACCAGGGAGTGCCGAAGAACCAAGCGATACAGGAGAGTTTTCAGTTCCAGGATCGCCCGGTCCATCGATGTGATGACCGCGTCGTCCTCGTCAATGTATCTGCCTACGATCACCGGCATGCTCGCGATTTCCTCGGCTGACTTGTCCAGCATTTGAAAAATGCCGGACATGACGCTAGCCATTCCATGCAGCGCCCCGAGCGTTTCGTCGATGGCCGCCAGCAGGTTGATGCTGACCGTTTCGCTGGTTTCCGCAATGCGGGCGATGCGATCTTTCATCCGGACCAGGTCTTCGTGTTGCTCTGGCATGTCTTCCTTCCCTTCAATACGTCGGTAGCGGCCCTGTCTTGGATTGCAGCATAGGCTTACAGGTTCTCGGAATCAAGCCAATTCTGGCACGGCGAGCCGCCTCCTGCCCGGGGGCGGGCACATCGGCAACGGTTCGTCAGGATCGCCATTGACGGCGCGATGCTTGCTGCCCGTGCGCGTCTTCGATCAAGGTCTCGGCGATGAGATCGTCCATCGTCGCGCCGCCGTCGATCTGCAGGATCTTGTCCAGCAAGGCCTGGTTCGCGGCTTGACTGAAACAATCGAAGCGACGCAATAGCAAATGGCTATCATGGCATCATGGAGTCCGCATGACAGAACTATCCATTGACGATCCGCGCTGGTGGCGGGGTCCGGCACGTGAAACCCGCACTCTCCCTACTCCATTAGTTCTTCGCGGACTGCCGAAAGATCCACAAACCCGAGTTGGTTGGTATGGCTCTGTATCTCAAGTAGCGAATCAACAAGGTCGTGACGCAGAAATGGACCGTGATGGATCGCGTCATATGTGCTCGCTCTGCTTGTAAACGACCCTCCCGATCAGGCCGCAACCGTCGGTGCAGCGCTTGTCGCCGAAGCGGATCTTGTCCGGCGAGTCGGATGACAGGAACCACTGCTGTGCGTCGCGCTTCAAGCGCTTGATGACCAGCTCGCCCTCGTAGTTGGCGGCGAAGACCTGGCCATCCTGCAGACGGGTGTCGTCGAGGTTGACGATGACCAGGTCGCCATCGTACAGGCTGGGCTCCATGCTGCGCCCCGTCACCTTGATTGCCAGCAGCCGGTCCGGCCGGTAGCCGTGCTGATCAAACCAGCGGCGCGCCATGAAGATGGGCTCACTCTCGCCGTCCTCGTACTCGATCTCGTAGCCGCTGATCCCGGCCGAGATCTTGAACCTGACGCGTCGAACAGGAAGGCGGTTGTCGCCGGGTTCGGTGGGGGCGTGACGCATTGCCATTGCTGTCGGATCGGCAGCGGCGATCGGTCCGTCATGTTCCAGCTCTTCGACGCTCATGCCGAGTCCGCGCGCAATCGCTGAGGCATATCTTGAGCGAACGCTGTCGCGGTTCTCGAGGGCGCTGATCGTCCCCACGTCAACACCCGAGCGCTCGGAAAGTTGCTCCAGCGTCAGACCCTGGGCGGTCCTGTGCCTTCGAATGTTCTTCCCTAGCGCCATGGTCGAAAGTTAAACATCTGTAGAACGGCATGCAACCACAAGTGTTGACACCAAAAATCTACACTCGTAGAATTATTTGCATGAGCGAAATCCACAAGGCAATCGAGATCATTGGCGGGCCGTCGAAAACGGCAGCCGTTCTCGGGGTCAGCCCGCAGGCGGTGTGTTTCTGGAGAGACGGCAAGCGCCGATTCCCGGCAGAACTGTGCGCCGCCATCGAGCGCGCTACCGGCGGCGCTGTCACCCGTAGGGATCTGCGACCGGACGATTGGGCGCGAATCTGGCCTGAGCTGGCCGACGCCAATCACTCGGCGCCCGTCGAGGAGGCGGCGTGAGCCCTAAGCCATCCAATGGCGCGCTGGGCGTGAGTCCGACGTGCATTCCTTCGTCGATTCCATGTATTCCACGTGGCAGAGAGGGCAGCCATGACAGATAGTGGTGTGGCTCTCGTGTCGGATCAAGACGGCCTTTCGGCCAGCATCGAAGCACGGTTGGCACAGGAGGTGACGGACCTCCGTATGAGTCGCGGACGGCACGTCCAGAACCTTGTTGCGATATACGAAGACGCCGGCGGAGAGTTCGACAAGCTCGTAGCGGCTTCTGTCCTCCAGCAACTTCTCGGCGAGTCGCAAGCTCTCCTTCGCCTTTCGCAGTTCTTCCTGGAGAGCTATCAGCTGCGACTGATGAGAGAACAGCGAGTCCTGAGCCCTGAGGATCTGGTCGTTGAGTTGCGAAACCGTGGTTGCCCACGCGTTGAAGTCCCTGATTCCGACGGCGGCCTTGGCGATGTCCTTGGCGGCATTCAAAGCGCTGACGGTGGCGCCGATGTATGAAACGTCCATGGTTGTCCCTTTCGGTGGATCGGTCGAGTGGCATCACCATTCTATCGAACTGCGGACAACCGCCAATTCCTTCCTGCCCACCCGGCAACCCCAGCCGGGCTTCGTCGGCCGGCGCGTGAGCACTCCGCGTCGGCCGGCATTTTTTTGAATCTTCGAGATGCCCGAAATCCGCTTTGATGCCGCCGCCGAGACCGTCGCTGTGATCGACGGCTATTGCTCGGCGACCGGCAAGTGCAGGACGGCGGTGATCAATGCGCTGCTGGATCAGTGGGCGAAGCAGAAGTTGCATGAGGCCAGAGTAGTGGTCAGGGTTGCCGGCGACAAGCCGGTGGTGGTGGACCAAGAACGGAGGAAATGACGGTGGCGGTGGACTTTGAAAAATTGGGCGAGCTGATCGACGGCTACGGCGGGATCTCCGCTGACGATCTGTCGGCTCTGCCGGTGTTGGTGGATACGCGCGACGAAGAAATCGCGCTGCTGAAGGCCGAGATCGGTCGCCTGCGCACGGCTTTGGCGCAAGTCGAACTCGTGCTGATCGGGCTGCGCGACGGCCTGTCGGTCACAGCCCTGAGCGGAGCGGACGGCTGCGACGACCTGCTTGGAGGATCGGGGACATGAGCGGCGAGAACGACAAGCAGGTGCTCGATCTTGCGCGCTATCTGCACTGCATCCTGGCCGACGTCCACGACCTGTCGGACCCCAGGTCGACGACTCCGCGGCAGAACATGGAGAGCATCAGGACCAAGGCGGCAGCCGGTCTCAGGGAGGCGAAGCGCCTGGGGGTGCTGTCATGAATGGGCCGTATCTGAGCGAAACGCCGGAGTTCAAGGCGACCGTGCGCCGCAAGCGCATCGAGTCGGTGGTCTGCCTGCCGGTGCGCATCGTGAACGCCGCGCTCGGTGGGTACCTGGCCGAACTGCGGCACATGCTGAACGCGCCGATCTACCTTGGTCCTGGTAGGTAGACGATGGCCAGGTCATCAGACAAGCCGCGCAACCTGCCGCTATCAGCGGCTCTCGACCGCCTGATTCCGTTCGACAGGAAACTGCTCGAGATGCGCGATGCCGGCATCCCGTACAAGGAAATCTCGCGTCAACTTGGGCGCCACGAGCGGATGCTGACCTCGCGCATCACGGCGCTGCGCCAGCTGCCGGCGACCCTGAGCGACGAAGAGGCGGCTCGACGGATTGAGGCAAGCGGTAAGTCGGTCGGAGCCGCGGTGCCGAAAACTCCAGAAGAGATGTCGCGCGACGACCGCGAGCTGGTGCGCATGTACCGCGACGGCATGACCCTGGTATCGATCGGGATCGAGCTCGATCGCAATCCGAAGACGGTCTCGTCGCGTCTGATCCGGCTGCGCAAAGCTCTCGGTACAGACGTGGTGCCGCTGCTGAATGATGTTGAGGCAAAGGTGATTCGCGCCTCCAAGGGGGCGGCACAAACGACGGCGGAAGAGATCCCGTGCATGTGCTGCAGGCGGCCGTTCAAGTCGTGGGACAAAACGAGAAACCGGATTTGCTCCTCGTGCAAGTCGTCGCACGCGTCTATCGACCACTCGCCGGAGGCAAGGGTATGTGCGTGAAAAGGCGCGTCAGGCAATTTTCTCGGCAGCATGCGCTGCTCACGGCGGCGCAGCAGTGGGCGGCTTGCTGGCGGATGTACAGGCTGATGCGGATGCGGCAGAAGGGCGAAGCGTGAGCCTGTTCAACACCCATCCGCTGGCGCTGGCAGAGTTTCGCCAGCGCACCGACAGGAACGTCAGAAAGGCGTCGACCGTTACGGCATACGCATACAAGTGCAGGAAATGCTTGGGCGAACTGAAATCTACGGCCGGGCGAAGGAAATATCAGCTCGGCGGATGGATATGCCCGGAGTGCGCAGCGAAATGACCATGCGCCGCCGTTGGACAGACTACCTGGCTGAATCGGCCGTGCAGCCGCCGCTCGTGCCGCCGTCCGAGATGCCGGCGCAACCAAAGCGGCGCAGGCCAGGCACTGTGCGTCGTCTGGAACCGCCAGAAATCGACATCCAGCGGGCCATTCTGCGCGCGCTGTCGCTGCATCCTGCCGTGGCGCGGATCGAGCGCATCAATGTCATGGCCGGGCGCCTGGTCGGCAAGGACGGGAAGCCGTCGCGGTTCATCCGGTCCTGCGCAAAGGGCCGCGTCGATCTGGACGGATTCTCGAGCGACGGCAAGGTGATCGCGATCGAAGTGAAGCGGCCTTCGACACGCAGGACTGTGACGCTGGAGCAGCGCCAGTATCTCGATCAGGTGGCGTCGGCCGGAGGGCTGGCCGGGGTTGCGTGCTCGGTTGAGGAGGCGCTGGCGATCGTGGAAGGAAGATCAACCTGATGGCCCGCATTCGCACAATCAAGCCTGAGTTCTGGACATCCGAGCAGGTGATGGAACTCTCGCCGCTGGCGCGATTGGCCTTCATCGGCCTCTGGAATTTCTGTGATGATCGGGGCGTGCACCCGGCATCTCCAAAGACGCTCAAGGCCGAGGTGTTCCCGGCCGACGACGTGACCGCCGCCCAGGTGGAGCAGTGGGTGGCCGAGATGGTCAAGCAGGGCCTGCTCCTCGAGTTCTCCGCTGACGGCAGAAATTGGTGGTCCGTCACCGGCTGGCACCATCAGCTCATCAATCGTCCATCAACCTATTTTCCTCAGTTGACACTCGCCAAACCGGCCGAGACCGTGATGTGATGCGGGTTTCAGCCGAGAAGGGGGGATCACCCAATGGGTGAAGAGCATTTCGAGCAAAGAGCGGTGGTGGTGGCGGTTCAGAACGCGCTGAGCGCGCCGGGTGCCGTCGTAGCAGAGACCTTGCGGGTGACGACACCGGGGGGCCGCTTTCAGGTTCGCTGGGACGAGGGTGGCAGCGCCACGGCGCTGGGGCAGCTCGCGTTCTTCGCGGAGTTCCTGGAGTTCTCGGGGTTGTTCGAGCGTTGGCTGGAAGGCTGCCCGATGGCGTACACGAGCCCGAATGCGCCGTCTGTGCGCAATGTCCTGGGCACTTGGCTGCTGTCGATTCTGGATGGACAACGCCGTTATGCCCATGTGACGGGACTGCGCAGCGATGGGGTGGCGCCGGAGATCCTCGGCATGAGCGCGATCATCAGCGACGAGAGTCTGCGGCGTGCGCTCGCGCACTTGGCGCCCGCACCGAAGCGCTGTTCCGAAGCGGAGCGTCTGGAGCGAGAAGCTCGTTTGGCGCGGACCGGCGCCTGGATGGAAACGGCGTTGAGCGAGAGCATTCTAAAAGCCTTGTGGACGCAGTGGATTCTCGACATCGACACGACGGTCAAGGTGCTCTATGGTCATCAGGCCGGGGCGGAGATCGGTTACAACCCCGTGAAGCCCGGTCGGCCAAGCCATGTCGTTCACACGTACTGGATCTCCGGGATGCGTCTGGTACTCGATGCCGAAGTCCAGAGTGGCAAGGCCATCGCAGGGTGCCACGGCTTGCCGCGACTGCTCGAAATTCTCGGCCGCCTACCGCCCGAGGCGCGTCCGCGTCTGGTACGCGGCGACATCGGCTTCGGGGTCGAGCGGATCATGAAGGAACTGGAAGCGATCGATCAACCCTACCTCTTCAAGCTACGGCAAAGCGCGGGAGTGGTTCGCTTGATCGAGCGTCTTTGGAAGAACGGTGACTGGCAGGATGTCGGAGCTGGCGAGCAAGCCGTGGAGGCCAAGCTCCAGCTGATGGGTTGGACCTGCGCCCGACGGGTGGTGGTGGTCCGGCGCGCCCGCCAGAAGCCGGAGACGACCGTCAAAGCGCGCGCGCGAAAGGCCGGCAAGGGCCAGGACAGACTCCCGTTCGGCAACAGCGAGGAACTCGCGAAGAACTGGGAGTACGCCGTTCTGGTGACCCACAGCGATTACGATCTCGCGGCCCTCGGACAGTTGTATCGTGATCGGGCCGACTGCGAGAACGGCTTTGACGAGCTGACCAACCAGTGGGGGTGGGGTGGCTATACGACGCAGGATCTCGAGCGCTGCAACCTGTCGGCCCGAGCCGTCGCTCTGATCTACAACTGGTGGAGCTGGTACGTTCGCCTCGCCCATCCGAAGACTCGCCGGGAAGCCATCACCTCCCGCCCCTTGCTCCTCTCTGGCGTCGCGCGCCTCACTCAGCATGCCGGGCAATCCCGCCTCCTGATCACGCTGACCCATGCCGCCGGCGATCAGATCAAAGCGATGATCGCCTGTGGCCGCAAGGCTTTCGAGACGATCAGGGCAAATGCGCCACAGTTGACCAAACCGGAACGCTGGGCCGCTTTGGTACGCTACATCATCGAGAGAATCCTGGCCGCCAAGCCGCGCAAAGAGGTGCTCCCTGCGTTGCCAACCCTGCTCTTGCCGCTTCCCGACAGCGGCTAACAGAGGAAAATAGGATCAACGTCCCGCTACCCCGAGCCGCCGCGCAACGCGCCGCAACCCTCGGCCGCCGGCAAGGACGACGCTGATTCAGTGAGCACAGCCGTTGCAGCAGACCATTCCGATGCGGCCTCTCACGCAGAACTCAGTGACGACTCACGGAGCACTCACGGAACACTCACTGAGTCCTCAGTGAGTCCTCACGGAGTAATCAGTGAGGACTCACTACCGGAAGGGAAGGGAAAGGAAGGGAAGGGAAAGGAAAGGAAAGGAGAAGAACAAACACCGGCGCAGCCGGCAAGTAACCCGGTACAGGCGCGACCAGAAAAGCCGGCGGCTGTCGCCGCTGATCGTTTCGACGCCGCGGATTTCCTGATCGAGCACGGGGCAGACCGGCAGACCGCCGCCGATTTCCTGACCCTTCGCAGGGGAAAGAAGGCGGCATCGACGGCTACGGCGATGCGGGCCATCGTCAGGGAGGCTGGTAAGTCCGGGATGGGCCTGCAGGATGCCTTGACGCTCTGCTGCGCCAAGGGTTGGGCGGGATTCGAGGCGGGTTGGGTTGGCCAGCAAGCAAGGGCCGGGCCGCGGCAGACGACCAACGACCAGCGCAAAGCAACTCTCGACGAACTCACCGGGCGCAACCGCCATGCAGCCGACAAACCAAACCCTCGCGACATCACAGCCGAAGTCATCCGCATTGCCTGAAGAGTGGATCGAGCGCCTCTTCGCCCGCTTCGAAGCGATGTACGGCGCCAAGTTCGCAGACGCTTGGAAGAGCTGCGACTTGCGCAACGTCAAGATCGTTTGGGCGGAAACGCTCGGTTCCCTCAGCCGCGACGAGCTATCCGCCGGCATTGCTGGGTGCATGACCAGGGAATGGCCGCCGACACTGCCTGAGTTCGTGAAGCTATGCCGGCAGCCAGACCCGAGCGCTCCGGGCGGACACCCGACGGCGAACGAGGCGTGGGCACTGGTTCTGTCGTCCCACGACGAGGCGGAAACGGTGGTCTGGACCGAGCAGATAGCTGAGGCCGCTGGGATAGTTCAGCCGATCCTCGACGCTGGCGACGAGGTGGGCGCGCGCATGGCCTTCCGGGATGCCTATGAGCGGATTCTGCGCGAGCGGCCAGAGTCCCCCAGGTGGTTCCCGAGTCTCGGCAGCGATCCGGTGCGCCGGCAGGCGGCACTTGATCGCGCGGTGGCAAGCGGGCGATTGAGCAGCCAGCACGCCGCTGGATTGTTGCCCCCTCCGATCAACGCAAAGGGCGCTTGCATCGCCGGCTTGATCGGCGGGCCGCCCGCTCCGATGCCGAATGATCCCGAATTCAGGCGGCGGATCGCTGGCCTTCTGCGGCAGCTCAAGGGTGGTGAGGCGGCATGAAGCGTGACGCCGATATGAAGCAACTTGCGACGCCGAGCATGGACACGCTCGATCCGCTGGAGTGGGCGAAGCGACTGCGGTCGCAGTGGGCGCTCGATTTCCTGCGGCGCGGCGCTGAACTCGGCGACAGCCAGCTTGCTGGCATTCTCTCCGGTCACAAGTCGTCTGGCGTCTGCGACGAGACCGGGCGAAATCTTCGGAAACGCTGGGACGGCCTGCAATGGGTGGCGGCGTGAATGTGCGGGTCTAGGCCATGCGACTCGCCGTCGTGCACCTGGAGCGAGGCGCACAGAGCCCGCTGCGAGGCCCGGACCGTCATGCGGTGGCCAGCGCAGAACCGCAAGGCGTACTACGCGAAGGTGGCGGAGAAGCGCGGCGACGCTGCGGCGCGACAGCTCGTGGCGGATGTTTCGACGGAATGGAGGATCGGCGGTGATCGGTTGCAACGGGCTTGACGAGCGTTACGACGCCGGCCGGCGGTCCCCGGTGGCATGTTGTTCGTGCAGGGTGACCGGGCGGTGAGTTGTTCAGCCATGACGCACGATCCATACAGCCTCGCCGCCCAGCTGTCGGCACTTGCCACAGCGCATCGCGTGCAATCCGGAGAGAGCGCATACGGCAAGGTGAGCCCGTCGCAGACCACTGCGACCGGCATGGTTCTCGAGTACCTGCGATCGGAGCCCGTGTTCAGGAGGCAGTGCGAGATCCGCTGCGCTCTCAAGCTCAAGCACCCGTCGGTGGCCTGGGCCCTCCTGTGCCTGAGACGATGGGGTTTGGTCGATGCGGTGCGGGATGTGGCCAGGAACCCGCGTTACATGCGGTATCGGGCAAAGACATGAGCCGGTTCAACGAGCATGGTTTGACGGCGCAGCAGGAGGAGTTTGCTGTGGCCGTGGCTGCCGGGTCGAGCCTGTCCGACGCGTATCGACAAGCGTACCCGCGGTCATTGCGGTGGGCGCCAGAAACGGTTCACGAGGCTGCCAGCAGGATGGCGGCGAGTTACAAGGTAAAAGCAAGGACTGCCGCCTTGCGTGCCGCAGCAGCAAAGGCTTCGACCCTGGAAGCCGCCCGTGTGCTGGACGAGATCGCGAAGCTGGCGCACTCCGACGTGTCCGGGATCATGCACCCGGACGGGCGCGTGAAGTTGCCGCACGAGTTGGATGCTGCGACACGCGCAGCGGTGGCGTCCTTCGAGATCGACGCGAACGGGCGGATCAAGTACCGGTTCTGGGACAAGAACGCGGCGCTGGAGAAGGCGGCCAGGCACCTGGGCCTGTACGAGAAGGACAACGAGCAGCAGGCTACGCCGATACGCGACATGCTCGCGTCGCTCGGCGGCAAGGTGATTGTGCCGAAGAAAAGCCACGGTGACCGGCAGGAGCCAAGCGGTGCCAGCAGCGAGTAGCCGGCAGCCTGGCGACGAGCTGTTCGACGCTGAGAGCATCGAGGCGATACGGGAGATCCTTGACGACCCGGACATTCGCCTGAGCCGGCTGTACTGGATCATCACCAAAGGCGAAGACGATCATGATGAGTTGGTAGTCCGTTTCGATCCGAACGTCGTGCAGCGCAAGCTGTTGGCTAAGCTGTGGCATCGAAACCTGGTACTCAAGGCACGCCAGCGTGGCATCACTACGCTGATGGCGATTCTATGGCTCGACACGGCGCTGTTTTCCACGGGGCCGGTTTACTGCGGGATCATCGCCCACGAGCGAGAGGCTGCGGAGGAGATCTTCAGGACGAAGGTCGTGTTCGCCTACGAGCACCTGCCGGCCTGGTTGAAGAAGGAATTCCCGCTCGAGAAGAAGACGGCGACGGAGCTGGTCTTTGCGCACAACGGCGCGACGATCCGGGTCGCGACATCGATGAGGTCGGGCACGATCCATCGGCTTCACGTCAGCGAGCTGGGGAAGATCGCCGCGAAGTATCCGTTCAAGGCCCGGGAGGTGCTCACCGGCTCGATTCCGGCCGTGCCGACGTCCGGCGTACTGGTGGTCGAAAGCACCGCCGAGGGGCAGGACGGGGCCTTCTACGACCTCGCGCAAATCGCCAAGGCGGCCGCTGACGCGAGGCGCCCGCTGACCGAGAAGGACTACCGCTTTCATTTCTTCTCGTGGTGGGACGCCGACGAGTATGAGCTCGATCCGGGCCTCGTCGTCATGACCGATCATGACCAAGAGTATTTCCGGCGCGTCGAGTCGATCATCGGGCGCCCGATCTCGCTGCGCAAGCGCGCGTGGTACGTGGCTACTCGGCGATCGGACTTCGCCGACGAGGCGCCGCTGATGTGGCAGGAGTACCCGAGCTATCCGGACGAGGCCTTTTCCGTGTCGATGGAAGGCTGCTACTACGCGACTCAGATCACCACGGCGCGCCTGCAGGGCCGCATCGTGCCGAGTCTGCCGCGCGTCTCGGCTCCGGTGAACACCTTCTGGGACATCGGCAAGGACGACATGACGTGCATCTGGTTCCACCAGCGTGTCGGGCCGGAAAACCGGTTCATCCGGTACTACGAGGCAAGCGGCGAGGATCTCGACCACTACGCTTCCGAGCTGCAGAAAACCGGCTTCATTTTCGGCACCCACTACCTGCCGCACGAGGCGGACCACAAGCGGATCGGCCGAGACGCGGACCACAACCAGAGCATTCGCGAGATGTTGGAAGAGTTGCTGCCCGGTCAGCGCTTCAGAGTGGTGCCGCGGGTGACGCAACTGATGGCCGGGATACAGGCGACTCGCCGACAGTTTGCGTCGTGCCTGTTCGATGAGTCGGGATGCCAGCAAGGCATCAAGCGGCTATCGGGATACCGCAAGCGCTGGGATCGCGCGCGAGGTTGTTGGTCGGACGATCATGAGCACAATGACGACTCTCATGGCGCGGACGCCTTTCGGCAGTTCGGACAGGTGGCTGATCGGGGCGACACGTTCGTTGTGGCAACGGTTTCGGAGTCGTCGCGGTCGTCAAGGCGCACATCGGATTGGAGGTTGTAGGGATGGCAGGCAGAGGTGATGGCGTCGAACTGTCGCTGGAGGAGTTCACGCAATTCCTCGACGAGATCCGGGATCAGCCGGCGTGGCGCACCAAGGCCGACAAGGAGATGGACTACTGCGACGGCAACCAGCTCGACAGCGAGATCCTTGCCCGAATGCAGGAACTCGGTATTCCTCCGGCGGTAGAACCGCTGATGGGACCGACGATTGACGCCGTGCTCGGGCTCGAGGTTCGGAACCGCGGTGACTGGAAGGTGCTCCCCGACTCGCAGGATGACAGCGATGATGTCGCCGACGCACTCAACTACAAGCTGCACCAGGCTGAGGCGCGATCCGGGGCCGATACGGCGTGCTCCGAAGCATTCGCGCCGCAGATCAAGGTCGGTCTCGGGTGGGTTTACGTCGGCCGCGAGCAGGATCCGTTCAGGTACCAGTACGTCGTCGAGGCGGTCCATCGCAACGAGATCTTTCACGACTGGTTCGCAAAACCGGACCTGAGCAACGCGCGCTATCTGGTGCGGCGCAAGTGGTTCGACCGGCGGATCCCGAAACTGATGTTCCACGACAAGGCGACGTTGATCGATAGCGCGAGCTCCGGGTGGCTTGGACTCGACTACAGTTCGCTGACGCTGGATGGCGGCGATTCGGCGCAGTTGTACGCCTCGGCCGATCAGGAGCGCGGATGGACGATTGAGGAGCAGGAGTGGCGCGACCTGCACAACCGCCGCGTCTGTCTGTTCGAGGTCTGGTATCGCCGCTGGGAGCGCGCGCTGGTGATCAAGTCGCCGGATGGCCGGGTGGTCGAGTACGACAAGCGCGATGCGATGCACCAGCTCGTCGTCGCCGAAGGCGCGGTCGAGTTGGAGTGGGCGATCGTGTCACGGGTCCGGCTGGCGTGGTGGATGGGGCCGCACAAGCTGTCCGACGGGCCGAGCCCGTACCGGCACAACAAGTTCCCCTACGTTCCGTTCTGGGGCAAACGTGAAGACAGGACCGGCGTTCCATTTGCCCTGGCGCGCGGGATGATGTACCTGCAGGATCAGATCAACGCCTTGCACAGCAAATCGCAGTGGATGATGTCGGCGCGACGCGTGGTGCGCACCAAGGGCGCCGTCGTCGGCAGCGAGGAGCAATTCCGGCAGGAGGTAGCGCGGCCAGACGCCGACATCGTGCTCGACGACAAGGCGATGCGCGACGGCGGTCTGTTCAAGGTCGAAACCGATCTGCAGTTGACGCAGCAGCAGTTCCAGCGCCTACAGGACTCCCGGGACGGTCTGCGCAGGGTCGGCGGCATCTATTCCGAGTTCCAAGGGCAAAACTCCAACACGACCAGCGGCGTGCAGTTCAACTCCCAGGTCGAGCAGAGCAATCAGAGCCTGGCGGACATCCTCGACAACTTCAAGACGGCCCGGGCGGCCGTCGGTGATCTGTTGCTGTCGCTGATCATCGAGGATGGCATCGGCAAGCAGGAGTCGGTGTTCATCAACGGCGGCGGGATCCGGCCGGACAGGACGGTGATTCTCAACTCGCCGGCGACCGACGACCAGACCGGAGTGCGGTATCTGAACAACGACATCGAGCGCGTCAAGACCAAAGTGGTGGTCGACAACGTTCCGTCTGCGGCGACGTTCAAGCAGCAGCAGCTCGCGGCGATGTCCGAGGCGTTCAAAGCGGCGCCGGCACAGTTCCAGCCGCTGATGCTGCCGTTCCTGTTGGCGCTCATGGACATCCCGAATCGCGAGGATCTCATCCGGGCCATCAAGGACGCCGGCGCCAGCGCCACGCCGGAGGAGGTGCAGGAGCAGATCAGAGCGGCCGTCGAACAGGCGCTGATCAAGGCGCGGTACGAGCTGGAAATGCAGAAGCTGAACCAACAGCAGCCGCTGATCGACGCACAGGTTCAAAAGGTCGTAGCCGAGGCCGCGACAAAGGCCGTCGAGGGATTCTTCAGCGCGACGCAGGCGGCGAACCAGATCGCCATGATTCCCGGCGTCGCTCTGTCGGCAGACCAGATTCTTCGCTCCGCGGGAATGCCCGACCACGACGCAGCGCCGTTGATCGCCCAGGCGCCAGAAGGCGCCGAGGTGGCCAATCTGCCCCAGAACACGTCGCCGCTGTACCCGGCGAACCCTGATGTCGGCATGCGATCGGGGATCGAAGGAGGCGAGGCATGAGCGAGACGTATCAGGGGCACATCGATCGTCTCTGTGTGACCGGGCCGCCGAATCGTTTCCCGACGACCGACACTTGGAAGCTTTCGCACATCGAGTCGCGCGGGCACATCTGGGGGACAGAAGCGTCAATCGACGCGCCGGAGGCGTTGGCGGCTGGGTCTGTTGTGGCATACGGTTGGCCGTGGCCGACTCTCCCCATGCCAAACGTTTTCTATCGGCCAGCGAGCGGAGTCGATAGGGACGGCCGGATGGCAAGAGCAACCGAGCAAAGGAAAACGCTATGAGCAACGTGAGAACATCGAGTTCGGCCGTCCGTTACGGCGCCGTGACGCCGAGCGATAGCACCGACTTGCAGTTCAAGCGGCTGTACGTCGGTGGCACAGGAAACGTCGTCGTCAAGAACGCTGTGGACGGGGCAGCCGTGACGTTTTCTGCCGTGCCCGCAGGCGCGCAGCTCGACGTCTCTGGCGGCAGGGTCATGGCCGCTACGACCGCGACCAACATCGTCTGGATGGACTGGTAGCGCTTCCTATCATGACCGGCGCGCGCTATACATAGCGCAGCCGGAGTTCAGCCGGCAGAAAGCCCGCCGTGATGGCGCGCGAATCCGCAGCAGATGGAGGTCTGGCCTCTCGGGGCCAGGCCATTTGTAGCAACCACCGCTCACATCCCGCTTCACGGCGATATGTGACCGGATAGCCTGCCGTGAGGGCAGGCGACTCCCGTAGATGGAGCGCGTAGCAATGAGCAAGGACTTCGACTACTTCCTGGCGCATCCGGAAGAGTTCGAGCAACTGAGTGCCGAAGACCAGGCCAAGTTGGCAGAGGGCCAGTCAATCGAGGGCGAAATTTCCAGCGTTCCGCCCGACGCTGCGGCAGAAGATGAGACGAACCCGGAGCAACAGCAGGTCGATCCTGCGGAAGCCAGCAGCGATCCGCCGGAAGCACCAGTCGTGTTGGCCAAGGACGGAAAGCACACGATTCCGTTCGAGGAGCTTCAGGCAGCCCGAGAGCAAGCCAGGTACTGGCAGGCGAGGGCCGAAGAGGCTCTTGTCCAGCGGCAGGCCGAGACACCCATGGAGCCGGCAACGACTCCGCCCGTCGATCTGAAGGAACTGCGCCGCGAGCTGCGCGAGGCGGTGTTCGCTGACAACGAAACGCTCGAGGCCGAGATTCAGGAGAAGATCGACGCCGAGTTGACGCGCAGGGCCGAGGAAGCGGCGTACCAGAGGATCGAACGCCGTGATGCCGAGGCCAGGCAGCGCGCCGCAGAACAGGCGGTGGAGGCTGCTGCGGCCAAGGCGATCGCCGACTATCCGTTCCTGGATCACACCGGGCAGCAGGCGAACCACGAAGCCATCGCTCAAGTGCAGGCGCTGAGTGCCTTGTACGCGAACAACGGCTCGCCGCCTGACAAGGCGCTCGCGGATGCGGTGGCCAAAGTGGTCAAGATGTACGTCGATCCGCCCCCGCCGAAGCCCGACGCCAGCGGGGCCGGAGACATCGAGGCCAAGGCCGCAGCGGCGATCGCCAAGGCCAGGTCTCCCGCTCCGAACAGCATGTCGGCGATCCCGTCTGCGTCCGTTCCGCACCACGACGAGGCCGAGGCGATGCTCAACATGAGCCCGGCTCAACTGTCCGCGAAGTTCTCCAAGATGACACCGGACCAGATCGAGGCCGCCGTGTCACGAATCCTGTAACCGACGAAAAGCCCGCCGTGATGGCGCGCGAATCCCTTTAGCTGGAGCTACACAATGACCACCACAGCCATCCCATACGGCGCCCCGCAGGCGATCAGTCTGCAGTCGGTTGCTCTTTTCTCGGCGTGCATGCAGCGCCTCACCATCCTCAACCGCCTGGCCGGCAAGATGCCGACGCAGGACGAGTCCGAAGACAAGTTGCGGTTCCACACGTCGAACGACTACCCGATCGTGCGCTGCAAGGACCTCTCCCGAGGCCCAGGCGATGAGATCAAGTTCGACCTCGTACAACCGATCGGCGGCAAGCCGATCATGGGCGCCGCATACGCCGAGGGTAACGGCGACCCCATGGACTTCGCGTTCGACTCACTGCGGATCAACCAGTACCGCAAGCCGATCAGTGGTGGCGACTCGATGTCGCAGCAGCGCACGCCGCATCAGTTGCGCAAGCTGGCCAGGGCTCAGGCGCTCAACTTCATCAAGCGCTACGAGGACCAGTCGGCGCTGGTGCATTTGGCCGGCGCACGCGGCTCCGACTACAACATCGAATGGGCTGTGCCGCTGACCTCCGACCCCGATTTCTCCAGCATCATGATCAACCCGGTTCGCGCGCCGACGCGCAACAGGCACTACCTGGCGTCGTCCGGTTCGCTCAAGAAGGTCGTTGCGGCCGGTAACGAGATCACGATCGCCTCGACCGACACCATGACGGCCGATGTGATCGACGCGCTGCGCACCAAACTCGACAGCATGCCGTTGCCGCCGCAGGGGGTCCGGTTCGACGGCGATCAGGCCGCCGATGATGCCCCGCTGCGCGTGCTGCTGGTGTCGTCCGAGCAGTACACATCGATCGTCCAGAGCACCAACTTCCGCACCTTCCAGGCCAACGCGATGGCACGTGCCGGGATGGCCAAGAACCACCCGATCTTCATGGGCGAGGCCGGCCTGTGGAACGGCATCCTCATCGTCAAGATGCCGAAGCCGATCCGGTTCTTTGCCGGCGACAGCCTGCGCTGGTGCGCGTCGACGTCAAGCCTCACCGAGACGGCAACGGACCTCGTGCCCGCGGCGTTCGGTACGACGTTCGCCATCGACCGGGCGATTCTGCTTGGCGGGCAGGCGCTTGGCGAGGCGTTCGGCAAGGCGCGCAAGAGCGGTGACTCGTACTTCTGGTCGGAGAAGGAACTGGACCACGACGACAAGCTGGAAGTGCTCGTCGGCGGAATCGGTGGCAAGTCGAAGATTCGCTACCTGATGGACTTCGGGTCTGGCATGGAATACACCGACCACGGAGTCATCGCCATCGACACTGCCGTCAGGCTGGTTCCGTAACCAGGGCGAACTGATCAACCGGCGCGCGGTAACGAAGCTGACCGCGCGCCCAGAAGGAGAAACACATGGCAACAGTCACCAAGAAGTACATCCGCCAGGCTCGCAGTCACGGCGGCGTGCCGTATGGCAACGTCTGGCGGCAGCGGTACAACATGACCACCAACGCGAGCGGCGTCATCGTCGATTCGGACCAGGCGACGGCCATCCTCATCAGCGACGTGGTTCGCCTGGGCATCATCCCGGCCGGCACCGAGCTGCAGAACGCCGAGTTGATCATCTCGGACGCATTCGCGGCGTCCACCACCTGCAAGATCGGGTTCCAGTACGTCGACGGTGTCGATTCGACCGCCGTGCCGCAGAACGATGCCTTCTTCTTTGCCGCTGGTACGGCTCTGTCGGCTCTGGCCAGGCTGGTCAACTCTGCGACCGTTGCGCCGGTGGTTCTGCCCAAGAACGCATACCTGGTCCTGACCAATGCTGGCGCCAACCATTCGGCCGCCGGCATCCTCGACGTCATCGTGACCGGCCAGGTCGTCGGCGCGCCGTAACCATCGAGGCAGCTTGTCGAGCAGTCCGGATGCTCGGGCTGCCCGATCCTAAGGAGTTCAGCATGCAAGATGTGGTCAATGTCGTCGGCGCGTCGAGAGTTGTCGCCACGCCGGTAGAGTACATCGGCAAGACCGACGAGTACCTGGATGCGCTTTACGGCACCGGGCTGTGGGTCCGCGGACAGGTCAAGGCAGTCATCCCTGAAGTGGCGGCGAAGATGCTGGTTCACATCGACCAGTACGTGAGAGCCGATCCGGTATCTGCGGAGCCCACTTCGGATGGTCTGGATGAGCCGATTGGCCAGGTCGCTGACAAGCGGGAGAGGGCCGATTCGCCGGAGCAGTCGGTCCGCGACTCGATCGCCACAATGGACCGCGATGGGCTGCGCAATTTCATCACCACCAACTACCGGGCGCCTGTCGACGGGCGGAGCGGCGTCGCCGCGTTACGCGAACAGGCCGTTCGCCTGGTCGATCAGTTCGGGATTGCCGGATGACGCTCGCCGAACTCACCCGCGCGTTTCGCGTCGATGAGCGCGACACGAGCACCCCACCGAACTGGTCGAATCTCGATCTGACGCGCTGGTTCAACGAAGCGGTCGAAGAGGCGGCGATTCGCAAGAGCCTGCTGCGCGAGACACTTCACCTGTTGCTCATCCCCGGCGATTTCGAGATCGCGCTGCCGGCGCGGGTCGTCGAGGTTCGCACCGCGAGGATCGTTGAGGGCGCTACGACGTACTGGCTTTCTGCGTCCGATCGCTACGAGCAGGACCGGCTGCTCCGCGACTGGCGAGACACCATCGAGCGGCCTACCGCCTTCATCCACGACGATTCGTCGATCACGCTCAACCGGATCGTGGCGGTGTACGCGGAGCTGAGGCTCGAGTGCTATCGCACACCGGTCAATCCGATGGCGGACGACTCTGATGAGCCGGAGATCTCCGTCGCGCATCATCGTCGGCTGGACGGCTGGGTTCGGTACCGGGCCTACTCTGTTCCGGATGCGGATTTCGGGGACAAGAAGCGGGCCGACCAGGGGCTCGCGGACTTTGAAGACTACTTCGGCCGGCGGCCGGATGCGGACCATCGGCGCAACAACAACGCCAATCGGCCGCACAGAGTGAGGGCATGGGTGTGAGGTCAGCGCCGTGCTGAGCAAGCTCAAGCTTTCCGTGCGCAAAGGCGCATCCGCCGACATCCCGCTGCGCCTCGAAACCGGAACGCTATCCTTCGCCGCAATCTCGGCAATGGCGAAGTCCGCCCCACTGCGCGTCACTGCTCCCGGCCACAACATCCCGGACGGCTGGTACGTGGCGATCGTCGACGCGAAGGGCATGACGGAACTGAACGCCGTGGATAGCAATTCGATCCGGGACAACGAGTTCCATCGCGTCACGTGGATTGACGCCGATACGGTCGATTTCGATGGAATCAGCTCGGCGAACTTCAAGACCTACACCAGCGGCGGATACCTGGCGTTCTACGCGCCGATGAGCTTGACCAGCTACACGTCTGCCCGCATGGATGTCAAGACGCGCGTCGGCGGCGATGTGATTCTGGCGCTCAACACGACGGACGCGACGCTGGAGATTGACGCCGCGACGAGTACGGTGTGGATCAGGCTGGAAGATGACTCGCTCGACGCTGTTCCAGCGCGGGATTACGTGTTTGATATCGAACTTGTCAGTGCGACAGCGGTGGATGCGATCTGCTCGTCCGAGTCTGCGCTGACTGTGCTGCCGGAGGTGACGACAAGTGTCTGATGGCGTTCGTGTTCGCGTCAGTATCCCTGGAGCCCCGATTTACACACCAGGGATCCCAGGAGCGCACGCTGCGACACACGCAACAGGGCAGCCTGATGCAATCTCTCCGGCCAGCATTGGCGCTGCGCCGACAATCCATGCTCACGTCGTCAGTGATGTAACAGGGCTGTCAGTTTCCCTTGCCGGCAAGCTCGACTCGACCGATGCCGCCCTCGGCGCCGCGATCGCCGGCGCCAGCAGCAAGGCAACGCCGGTAGACTCAGACAACCTCCTGATCGCCGACAGCGAAGCCGGCGGCGTAGGAAAGCGGGCAACCGTGGGCTCACTGCTCGCAGGGATGCTGGCTGATACCAGCACAGCGCACGCGGCCGCGCATCGCAGCATGGGGCTGGAGTCGCAGAAATTGCCGTTGCCGAGAAATCGGCAGATAGCCGCATTCGGCAATCTCGATCTTGCAGCCGCAACGGTTCCGTCTGGCGTCGTCATGACCACAGAGGCCGACGCGAACGAGTTCGGCGGGTTCGTCCTGAAGTTCACCATGTCAGGCGCGGTGTCGTCAAAAGTCGTCATCATCCCGGTCAAGACCGACCTGGCTGCTTACCCGAAAGCTCTGCCGACTGTGCATTTTCGGCTGAAATATTCGGATTTGACGACGAGGCTGTATGCTGGCCTGGCAAATGACGCCGCTGCGGCAAACCGAGTTTACTGGATCATCACGGAAGCGGCGACAGTCAAGACGCCGTTCGGAAATCAGGGGCCTGATCGTGCGGCGAGGTGGATAGATCAGTACCGCACTTATATTTGCAGCCCCTACCGCAACAAATACACGGCAGGGAGTCCGGCGACGTGGGGCCAGAGCGCCCCGGAATATGAAGTCAAGGCTCTGCATCTGACGATTTCCTGCTCTGGAGCCGCGACAGTCTATCTGTCGCGAGCGTATAGCCCGGAATGGGACAAAGCCCGGTTGATCGTTCAGGGTGATGGCGCGTACCAATCATTTGTGGATGAACTCGGCGACGCGATGCTTGACGCCGGCCTTCCTGGAGTCTTGTCCCTCATTGGTCGCGAGCGCGTGCCGTCCAATGGCGACTGCGACGCGGCAGACTTGCCGCGGTATGAGCAAGCCGGCTGGGACATCATTCAGCACGTTTCTGCGGTGCCAACGATTACCAGCATCGGTGCCGCGACGACAGCGCAGCAACTCACCGAGTATCTGGCGAGAGGTGACGCTGCGTTCGACCTGTTCGGGCTGAGGCGCTCCCGGTTTTCCACTCAGTACCAGAATACGAACGAGAAAACGACGACGCTGACGGACTACGCGACGGTATTGCAAAACTACGGGATTCTCGGCGCGCGAGGAAAAGTCAATGACCCGGAGTTCGGCGTTCAACCGTGGAACGATTTGACAAGTTTGTGGAATCTCGACCTGAACATCGTCACTCCGCAGGGGTACATCCCGGTCAACGGAAAGTACAACCGCTTTTATCATGCCGGCGGGCAGTACGGCGGCTTTGACCTGAAAAACACCTATGCTGCCAGCAGCGTCAAAACGTTGGTCGATCTGTGTGTAGCCGGGAAGGAGTTGGGCTGGGTCTATTTCCATCGGTTCTACGGAGATGCGGGCAGCCCGCCGGATGACGGAAACAATACGATCAACTTCGCGACCGAGTTTCTGCAGGCAGTATTGACGCTTCAGGCAGCAGGTCAGCTTGATCTCATTTCTCTGTCGACTCTGGAAGCGTCTACGTATTCCCGCGAGGGGCCTATATTTCTGCGCTGGGACGGAGAATGGTGCCTTGCGGCTAACCCGGCCAAGGTGGCTTTCTGATGCTAGCCATCACCGAAAACGTGATACTCGCGGGGTTTTGATGATGCCCGTCCACTACCGCGACCTCACCGTCAGCTACCGCGACCCCGGCATCACCTACCGCGGCCTGCGGCCGCTCCACCTGGTACGACCCGAGTGCCACGCTTGCCCTGCGCAACCCGGAAACCGGCGCGCTCACCGGCCAGACGATCACCCACGGCGAGCTCTACGCCATCCTGTGGAGCCTCGCGATGGAATCCGCCGCGCTGCAGGATGCGTCCGAAGCAGCAGTGAGCGCCCCGTGATTCGAGAGGAAGCAGGATGAACGCAGGAATTCGTCCCCTGTCCTTCTCTGGCTGGCCATCGGGGATGGACAACATCCACGCCGACCACGAGCTCGACGCGAAAACGCTCCGCCGGGCGGTCAACGCCGACGTGCTCGAGTCGGGCAAGATTCGCCGGCGCAAGGGGTTCTCTCCGTTTCTTGCCGAGCCGGGCGCGCACAGCCTGTGGGCGAGCAGCTCGGGCGCCGCTTTCTTCGTTTCCGGGCAGTCGCTTTGGCGCCTGTTCGCAGACGGCACGAAGGAGGCGATCACCACGCTGGCACCGAACAGCGGCCCGCTCTGCTACATCGAGGTCAACGGGCGCGTCTACTTCAACTCGGCGGCCAGCCGTGGGCGGATCGATAACAGCCTGGCTGTCGTGCCTTGGGGCGTCGATGTACCGGTGTCGCCGCCCTTGATGGTGCAGGGACCGGGTGCGCTCGATGCAGGCACCTATCACGCGGTCATCACCTACGTTCTGGCCGACGGCCGGGAGTCGGGCGCATCGGTATCGTCGAGCATCACGCTCGCGTCGCCGGCGGACATCGGGTTCTACGGGCTGCCCGTGCCATCCGATTCGGCCGTCGTCGCCAAGCGCCTTTACCTGACGACGGCGAACGGCGAGGCGTTCTTTCGGGTTGCCGAGGTGGCGGCTGCGGCAACCCTGTCGACGCGCGGATCGTTCGGTGCGGAACTGCGCACGAGACACATGACGCCGCCGCCCTACGGGTCGGACATGGACTACTGCCTGGGGCGGGTCTGGATCGCCAGGGGCAACACGGTCTTCGGCACCGAGGCGCTGGACTTCGACCACGTCGACCGGCGCAGGCAGTTCTACCAGTTCCCGGCCGACGTGTCGCTGATCGCGGCCGCGGCGAGTGGGATCTACGTCTGTGCCGATCAGACCTACTGGATCGGCGCTCCGGGCACTCCGGAAGCCAGCATGCGGACGGTGTTCGGATTCGGTGGGGTGCCGCGGTCGCGGGCGATCATTCCGAGCACTGGTGATCCGATCTGGTTCTCCGAGCGAGGGGCCATCGTGGGACTGGACGGCGGCCAGGCGTCGATCGTCGCCGAGAAACGGATCGCCCCCGGCGACATGAGCGGCGCGGCCTCGCTGGTCCGTGAGAAGGACAGCCTGCGTCAGTTCGTCGTCGTCGGCAACAACGCGCAGGCATCGAGCCTGCAATGCGGCTCCTACGCGGAAGCCGAGATCATCAGGAGAAGCACACCATGAAACACGAGCGATGCGGCGCCATCCTGCGCGTCGGTTTCGAGCACGTCGTCGAGCACATCCGCAACGGCAAGCTGATCGATGTCGAGACCGTCCACAACCTGGTCCCGACCGAGGGGCTGAACCACATCTTGAACGTGGCGCTGCGGGCCGGCTCTCCGACGCCGAACTGGTACGTGGCGCTGTTCGAGGGGAACTACACGCCGGTGGCCGGACTGACTGCGGCGACGTTCCCGTCTGCGGCCACCGAGTGCACCGCTTACGACGAGGCGAACAGGGTGCTGTGGGTGCCGGCCGCGGCATCCGGCGGAATCGTCACGAACGCGGCGAGCAAAGCGGTGTTCACCATGAACGCGACGAAGACCGTCTACGGTGTTGTGATGTCGTCCCTGCTGACCAAGGGCGGAACGACCGGCACCCTGGTATCTGCCGTGCGCTTCGCGTCGTCCAAATCGGTCTTCGACGACGACCTGCTGCAGGTGACCAGTTCCATCACGATGACCAGCTCCTGAGAGGCACGCCATGACCATCAAGCTTTCGACCGCGGCCAGAAATTTCCTCGCCGCGGGTGGTTCGTACAAGGACATGTTCCAAAACGGGCGGATGGAGATTTACAGCGGGTCGCAGCCGGCGAACGCCGATGCCGCGGTGACCGGAACCCTGCTGTGCACCATCACCGACAACAGCGCCGCGCGAACGGCAGAAGTTCTCGCCACAGGCAGCGTCACGCTCACCGGTGGCGCATCCGGGTCGCTCAACACGCTCACCGTCAACAGCGTGGACATCCTCGGTGGGGCAGTGCCGTACAACACGTCGCTGACCCAGACCGCGGCCGATATCGCCCTGCAGATCAACCGGAACAAGTCGAACGTCGAGTACACGGCCACGAGCAGCGGGGCGGTGGTCACGATCAAGGCGCTCCCCGGGACCGGAGCAAGCCCGAACGGATTCGTGGTCGCGTCGACCACGACGACGCTCACCAAGACCGACAGCAACATGGCCGGCGGCGTGAATCCGGCCAACGGCCTGAAGTTCGGCGAGCCCTCGAGCGGCGCCGTGTCGAAACTGGCCTCGCAAACTTGGTCCGGGGTGAATGCGTCGTCCGGCACCGCCGGGTACTACCGCCAGTACGGCAGTGTTGCTGACGCGGGATCGCTGGACTCGGCCGCGGCGTTCTTCCGCGAGGACGGATCGATCGGCACGTCCGGGGCCGAAATCAACATGACGAGCACAGCCCTGACGAGCGGTATCGCAACCTCCATCACCTCGTTCCAGCGCACGATGCCGAACGCCTGATTGATCTGACCGGCGGCCAACATGACTATCTCCTTCGTCAACTCGGCGGCCTCGTTACAGTATTTCGGCAACGACATCTCGTTGACCCTCCCGTCTGGCGTCACGGCCGGCAATCTCTTGCTCGGGTTCGTTGCGTCAGGATCAACAAGCGGGACGCATACTTGGCCCGCCGGATGGACGAAACTCGACGGGCAGCAGCAAGCGTCGTACGGCTACACGTCGTTTGCGTATCGGATCGCTGACGGCTCAGAGACAGCGCCAACCGTTACCATCCCAGCCAGCACCGCGGCGAATGGTGTGATCTGCCAATTCTCCGGGGCGTCCGGTATCGGTGCCGCATGGCAAAAGAACGCCGGAGCGGTTGCTGGGGAAAGCGTCTCAAGCATCACGTCTACCGCCGCGAATTCGGTTGCGTGTTACTTGTGGTGGGGGCAGGGAGGGGCTGCCAGCGAGCGCCTGCCTACTCCGTCTGGTTGGTCCAGAGAAGTTGCCGCCGACAGCTCTACAGCAGGCGGCAATTTCCACATTGATGTTGGAACCAAAGCCCTTGGGGGATCCGGTTCAAGCTCTGGCTCCATATCGGAAACTTCCGGCCGGAGTTATTGGCACCTCTGGAACTTTGAGCTTCAAGAGTCGGCGCCGCCAGCCACCGGTACCAGTTCCGTCACGCTCGACAGCATCACCGGATCAGCAACCGCGTCGTCGGGGAACGTGTCCGTCGTGCCCCTGGGCGCCATCACGGGAAGCGCAGGCGCCATCACCGGGGCGGGGGGCTCGTCGAGCGCGAGCCTTTCATCGATCACCGGTAGCGCCACCGCGATCGGCGTCGCCGCGGTGTCTGTGGACAGCGGCGTCTCGGTCGCCACCGGCCTGATCGGCGAGCCGCTGCGCCTGGCGTTCGCTGATTCCGCCGTTCTGGCTTCGTCCAGCGCGTCGTCGCCGGTCATTCTGGTTGTGCTGGCCGACAGCTCTGTGCTCGCCGTTCATACGGCGTCGGCCTATCGCCTTCTCGATGTCGCCGTCGACAGCAACTCGGCGCTGTCCACCTCGGCGCCTGTCGCAGCGGTGTACTCGGTGTCTGCTGCCTCGCTGGTCTCCGTGCTCACCGGGTTGCAGTTCGTTGCCGACTTCACGGATGGATGGGCCTACAACCTCAACACGGGCGCGGGCAGTTTCTACGAGGGGTTCCGCTTCAACTCCTTCGCCCTGATCGACGGCGAATACTACGGCGCCAACGAGGCGGGCATCTTCCGCCTGGGCGGCGACGCGGACGACTCGGTGCCGATCGACATGACGATCACGCTGGGCACTTCCAACCTCGGGTCGTCCCGGGTGAAGCGCGTGCCCACCGCCTACGTCGGCGCGCAGAGCGACGAACCGCTTGTGCTGACGTGCCGAGTCGAGGGGCAAGAGTACAGCTACACGTTCTCGAGGGCCACGGCCACCATGGCCCCGGCCAAAGTGCAGATCGGCAAGGGTCTGGCCGGCGTCTATTGGCAGATCGAACTGAGCAACACGGCGGGCGCCGACGCAGAGATCGACGCGCTGGAGCTTCTCGTCGCGCCAAGCGACCGGAGGCGGGTGTAGGCCATGCAGGGGCTGCGAGTCGTCAGCCGCGACGGGTCTGCCGTCGGCCAGGACGAGATCGACGCGGCGCACAGGGTGGTCGCCACCTTTGGCGGACGGACGTTCGGCACGCCGTCAGCGACGGACGACGCCACCGGCGTCAGGGTGGAGTATCACGCGCACAAGAACATGGCCATCGTGGAGCCGGCCGGCGTCGACTACCGCCTGGTGTCGTTCCCGAGCCCGTGGCCGGGAAAGAAGCTGTCGGTACATGGCGTGCTCGATAACGGCTTTGGATCCCCATACTATGAGGCGACCGCAATTGTCTGCCTTGACGACGGGGAAACGATTGCCACGTTCCCCTATGACACCAGAGACGAAAGACTGATCAACGGCTGGGACGGGTCCACCTCGATTCAGTTCTATGACTCGAACTTGTACGATCCAGGGAGACCGTTCGGATACGTGCCGACGCGGGCAGTCACATTCGCTGTGCCGGCGGACTGCGTTTACTCCAACGGAGAGGACCAGGTGCCGAACATATTGAGCCAAGCCGGATGGACCGACGCGCAGTTGTCCGAGTTCTGCTCGCGCATGCTAGACCGCAGGTCGACGTGGTCAGAGGCGATGACCAGGGACACGATGGCGTTCGACTTCGCGGGGGAGCCCGATCTGTGGCCGAAGTGGGACGCGGTGGTCAAGGGCAACCATCCTGCTTCGATCAAGCTGCAACGCGTATTCGGACCAACCGATATTCCGCTGATCGAGGAGGTTATTGAGACCGTCGTGTCTGACGATGCCACAACCGATTCAACTAGCGGGATCTGGGCAAAGAACGTACGCACGACTCAGAAGAAAAGGGATGTTTCGCTTCGTTTCAAACTGACTGACTCTGCCGGGGCTGTGTCTGATGTGGTGGAGACACATTCTGGGACGTGGACATCAACAACAACAGAGTACCAGGCGGCATGGAAAGAAGTATCTGACCCCACAGAGGACTTGTTCTCGTCCGTGTTCTACTCCAACGTCTACGACAACTGGTACACGAAGCACTCAGAGGCTGCCATCGACCAGGATACCCCGCAGACAAGCGGTCCGATCCTGTCAGACATGCACGCGCACGCAGCCGGGTCGCTGCCGAATACACCTGGCACCCTGTGGACCGGGAGCGAATCCTACTCCGACCGGTCACCAGCCGCATACTGTTTCTCCCAGGGCTTCGCCAACCCGCCCATAGTGTCATCCAACGACATCACATGGGCGGCGCCGGCCATCATCGCCGAGTACCTGCGCCTGCTGACCATCCGGAAAAGCTCGCTCGCAGGGTTCGACAATCGGTATCCCGGGCCGCAACCGGAAAGCTTCCATCTGTTCACTGCCGCGGCATCGGTGCGGCGCGTGGACGCAATCCTCTTCGGCGCCGTTCGGTCTGGGAGGAGCCTGGGCATGTACTGGCAGCGCGACTGGGATGTCGATCCGGCAGACCACCTGATCGACGGCGTCGACATCTACGGGATTCTGCGCATGCGGTGGGACACAGCACGCGGCAGGCTGGTCGTCGTCGGCATGACGCCCGTGCAGTCTCCCAACCCATCTGATCCGCCAGGAACGCCAGCCCGGGTCATGTTCACGGCCCCGGTCCCACATCTCGGCGCGAACGCCATCTTGCGGTTCTCCGGGCTGAAGCATCTGGACATGCGCGCCCGGGCGAAGACGTTGCGCGGGTACCTGCGGGAAGACCCGCCGGCGCACGCTTCCGAGGTCGCGGAATTGCTCGGTACGAACTGGTCAGCGAACCCGGAGCGCGACGCGGTACAGACGATCGTCGCCGGAATACTGGCGGCCATCGGAGACTTGTAGAGAGGAATCAGCATGACGACCACCGTCGACGACATCATCCAGGAAGCGAACAACGCCTTCCAGGAAGCCAAGGATCTGGCTGATCAGGCGCTCACCGAGGTGGGCAATACGAACGTCACCGTCGCGGCGGCGCTTGGCGGGATCGTCCGCGATTACTCCGGTGCGACGCCGACGCCGGCCGATGTGATTCCGGGCGCGATCGCCAAGCCGATGCTACCGACGACCGACTTCTCCGTCGACGTCAGGGATGCGTTTGACCATGCGTTCGGCAGTTTCAACGCCGACCTGAAGCCCCAGATCATCGACTACCTGGCGGAGTTCTTCCCGGACATCGCAGGGGCAGTGCGCAGCGGATCGGACCAGTGGATCATCGACACGATCACGAGTGGCGGGTACGTCCCGGTGGCTGTCGAGAACGCAATCTGGAACCGTGCTCGCGACAAGGAGATGCAGGACGCTGGGCGCGCCGAGCAGTCGATCATCGATGCCACGGCAGCGCGTGGCTTCTCGATGCCGACTGGCGCCACGGCGGCGGCGCTGCTCTCGTTGCAGCAGGAGTCGGCGACCCGGATGGCGGCCGTGGCGCGCGACATCGCCGTGAACTCGTTCACCGTGGCGAACGAGAACATCAAGTTCGCGATTCAGCAGGCGATCGGGCTGCGCACAGCGTTCGTCGGGGCTCTTGGCGAGTTCATCAAGACGGCCATGATCCAGCCCAACGGCGCTGCCGAGTACGCCAAGACCATCCTGGCGGCGAAGTCGAACCTCTATGACGCGGCGACGCGCCTGTACTCGGCGACGGTCGCCGAGGAGCAGATGCGGGTCGAGGCGCTGCAGAAGAACGTGTCTCTGGATCTCACCGCGCTGGCGACGTGGTACCAGGCCAAGGGTACCGAGTTGCAGGTGACGCTCGGCGGCGGCCGGGCGATCGTCGACGCGCAGGTCGCGAAGGCCGAGATGCTGGCGCGGATGTCCGGCGCAGCGATGGCGACGCGCAACACCATGTTGAGTGCCAGCGGCAGCAGTTCGTAGGTCGTCAATCGTTCGCCAATCATGGCAGGCTGGCGGCCATCGGTAGACGCGTGTCGACGAGGGCGCGAAGGATGAAGCGACGGAAGTGCATGACGGATGGCGGCATTCTCGACGGGGTCACACCCGGTCGGGAGTCGGCATCACGAAGATCTGGTGGCGGGCACGCCCGCGGCGGGATTCTGCCGGTGCTCGGCATCGGATCGGGAACGTCCGACAGCATCCCGGTCGTGCTCGCCGGGCACAAGGTTCACGTGTCGAACGGCGAGGGCGTCGCGGTCCTGCCTGCCAAGACGATGCGCACGCCGGGCGCCGTTGCCGCCGTTGAAGACGTGATCGAGCAGACCAACGGCAAGCCGCCAGCGCCGATGGCCGATGGCGGGAAGTACGCCGCCGGCGCTTCTCCACAGGAAGACGGCCGTCCGAAGTTCTTGTCGGCGCTGCCAGAAGGCGGAGTACTGGCAACACCGCAGGGCCGGCAACAGGCTGCACAGGCAATCGCGAATGCGCCAGCAATCGGATCGCCGCTGACAATCGGTGGCGCACAGAAACCGGTCACGGCACAGCAGATGTACGGTTCTGCGCCCCCGGCAAACGACTTCCAGCAAAGGCTGATCGAGGGGCAGGGTCTGCGGCCGGATGTCGGCCTCACCGGTCCCCGAGCCGTGCCCCAGCAGGCGGCATTCTCGAACGAGGGCCGTAGTTCCGGCATTCTGGCGAGCAATGCGGCCTTGCCGGCAGCTACGGCGCCAGTCGCCACAACAAGGCCAGCGCAGCCGCAGCCGGCTGACGGATACTCGAATGAAGGACGTCCGTCAGCGATTCAAGCGGTCAACGTGGCCCCTGCGGGCGCCGCAACGTCAGCCGCGGTTGGGTCGCAGGCGAAGTTCCCGCAGCCTGGCGACCCGGTGCCGTCTGGCACTGGCTCCGTCCGCAACAACCGCACCGGCGCCGTGACGCCGGTTGGCAGCCCGTCCATCGCATCGTCCGCGCCTCAGTCTGTCACCACGCCGGCGAGCATGGGCGTCATGCAGGCCAGCCAGCCGGCGCAGCCAGCCGACACCGGCCGCTACCGGCAGGCTGCCGAGAAGATCCTGCTCGACGAAAGCAGGGGGCCAGGCGGTGGAGTCGCAGCACGATTGCTGATGGGCATGGCCGGCCGCGCGGCCGGGATGGACAACGATGCCGCCAGGACTACGAACGAGGCTGCGGCGGTCGCAGCAAGGGCCAAGCAATCCGCGGCCGAACTGGCCTCGACCGACAGTTACCGGCGGGCTTCGCTTGGCATTCAGGGCCGCGAGCAGAGCGTCCGTGAACAGGAGTCGGCCGACAAGCTGCAGGACACGGCCGCGCAACGTGCGGCGCGCGCAGGAATCGCCGATGCCATTGAGAGTGGCGACGAGGCGAAGATCAAGAAGGCGCAGGCAAAAGGGATTGCAGCCGGAGTCTTGAAGCCGACCGACGAGCGCAAGCACGAGAAATCGCCGTACCGCTTCCACATAGACCCGACGACCGGCGAACAGGTGCGCTTCGACCAGGAGACCGGCACAACCGACCGGCTCGACCGTGCGACGAACACGTGGAAGAGGGTTGGCGTCGAGCCATCACACAAGTCATTCGCCACGGACGCAGATGCCAACGCAGCCCTCAAGGCAGGCCAGATCAAGCCCGGCGAGATTGTTGTAATCAACGGCAGAAGGTTTGTGACGGAGTAAGCAGATGGGATTCAGGCCGATCGATGACGAAGCCCTGTCGCCGTCATTCCGTCCTCTCGGCGACGAGTCTCCTGCAGGAGCGAAACCGACTGCCACGGACTACCTGAAGGGCGCTGCATCCGGCGTTGGCGGCCTCGTATCGGGTATCGGCTACCTGGCGGAGAGAGCAGGGGCGGATGAGACCGGCGGCAATCTCAGGCTCGCCGGAGACACCGCGCAGAAGGCGTTTCTGAAGTCCATGACGCCGGCCGGCCAGCGTGCCGCGCAGTCGCAGGTGTTCGATGATGATCCAGGATCTGCACTGCCGAAGCTTGGCGACCGATGGGGTCAGGCTCTCGCGATGGGCGCTGCGCAGTCTGCGCCGTCGGTGCTTGCCGCTGCCATCCCAGGAGGCATCGCTGCTGCTGGTCTGCGAGGCGCTGCCGGCATGGCGGCATCACGTGGCATTGGCGGTGCGCTCGCGCCGCTTGCTGCCGGCACGGCTGCGCCGATTGGCGGATGGGCTACGAACCTCGCCGGCAATCTCGCCGCTCGCGTTCCGACTGCGCTGGGCTTCGGCGCGGCAGAGGGCGCCGTTGCCGGGGCGTCGAATGCGGCGCAGTGGAAGTCGGACATCGAGCAAAAGCCGCTGGCCGAACTGCGGAAGATGCCGGGCTTCGCCGCGCTCGAAGCGCAGATCGGAGAGCAGGCCGCACGGCAGCAGATCGCCGAGCAGGGCGCTGCGGACATCATGGCGCGCACCACGCTTGCCACTGGCGGCATCGGCGCTCTGACTGGCGGCGGCGCGCTTGGCAGCGCTTTCCAGCGAGTCACAACCGGAGCCAAGGGCGGAATCCTTGGCGCCATCGGTCGGGACGCTGCGAAGGAAGCAGGGCAAGAACTGCTGCAGTCTGGCGGCGAGCGAGCCGTGCAGAACGTCGCGACTCGTGACTATCTCGACCCGAACCAGTCTGCCATGCAAGGCGTCATCGCGGACGCTCTGTCTGGCGCTGCCATCGGTGGTGTCATGGGCGGCGTGACAGGCGGCGGTTCGCATCTTGCGAAGGGGCCGTTGCAGAAGGCTGCAGAGGCCAGTGCTGCAACGGCTCCGCCAGCGGGCACCCAAAACGATGGACAAGGTATCCCCCAAGGTATCCCCCAAGGTATCCCCCAAGAAGGGGGAGTGCCGCCGGCCGGGATTCCCCCGGGAACAAACGGGATTCCACCGGGAACAATTCCTGGAGTACATGGAACACAGCAGCCAGCAGCCGGCCTCGCCGCAGCCGCACAGAATACGCAGCAGCAATCCCCGGCACCTGGGTTTGTCAGGTATTACCACGGCGGTAGCCCTGAATCTGTCGATGGCCCGCTGTGGTTTACATCTGATCTTCGCGATGCTGAAGGATGGGCGTCGCGTAGCCCTGAAATGGGCATTTGGTATGTTGATGTTCCTGCCGACCATCCGTCAGTCGCTGGCGATCCGGTATTTGGTGTGCTTCCGCCGTCTCGTGTAGAACTTCCGAAAGAACTCGCTGCCCTCAGAAGAAAGCTCCAATGGCGCAGTGAGCCAGTCCAGAACACGCCCGCCGCGCCGGGGATCTCCCCCGCCCCGGTATCCACTGCCGCACCCTCTCTCCCCACCAATCAGGCAGAGCCGGCGGGCGTCCCCGTTTCTCAACCGCAAGAAGGAACCGTTCCACGTGGCAACGAAACCGAAATCACCAAGCCGGCAGCACCGGGACAACAAGCGCAATCCGCCGCGGTATCCGGTGCCGCCGGGACAATAGGCAATACCGGCACGCAACCGGCAAATACGGCACCGAATACCGGCACGCAACCGGCGCCGGCGCCGACCGGCCAGGACGTCAACCTGCAGAACCGGGACCGCTCCCGGGCGGCATCGGTCATCCAGATGAGCGAGATCGCGCGCAACCCGGACTACATGCGTCTCGGACCGAGCCGCACGCCGGATTCAGGCGCTCCCATGGTGTTCGCTGTGGGTGACGATCTCTCGCGCATACCGGCGACGAGCTTCGGGAATGGAGACGTCGCGGTGATGTCCGACGGACAGCGCGTGCCGTTCGGCTATGCCGTGGTGGACGCGAGCCAGGTCGAGCCGTCGAACTTCGCCGATGGCCGCGTGAATCCCGCGTTCGCCGCTGGCCAGACTGGCACCATCAAGGCACTGAACAACGGCAGAACGGCCGGCCTGCGCGCCGCCTACGAGCTGGGGAACGCCGGCACGTACCAGACGGAGCTTGCGAAGGATCTGGCGAACGTCGGGATTTCTCCCGGCGCGCTGCAGGCCACTCCGAACCCGATCCTGGTTCGCGTCTACTCCGACACCGCGAACACGGCCGGTATGGCGGCCAAGAGCCAGGCGCAGGGTCTCGGGATGTCTCCGGCCGAGCTGGCCCGCCAGGATGCCCCGCTCCTCGACTCGTCCGTGCTCGAGCTTTTCCGTCCCGGTGACGTCGCTGCTGCCGACAACCGCGACTTCGTTCGCGCCTTCGTGGGCAGGCTGCAGCAGTCCGGACAGGACATCGCCGGCATGATGACCGACGCCGGGACGCTGTCGCCGATGGGGCGGCAGAGAATCCAAGCCGCACTGATGCATGCGGCCTATGGCGACGCTGATCTGGTAGCGGAGCTGTTCGACTCGATCGACACCGACATCAAGGCGATCGGCGAAGCGCTCAAGGCGGTGGCCGGCGCGTGGGCCAACATGCGCGACTCGGCCAAGCTTGAGGCCATAGCGCCAGAGGTAGACATCACCGGAAACCTTGTCGCTGCGGTGCGCCTGATCCAGAAGGCGCGGCGTGACGGCGCTTCTCTGTTCGATCTCGTGAATCAGCGGGACATCGAAACCGGAGATGCGGTTTCGGATCTGACCGTCGAAGCACTGCGCCTGTTCTACACCGGGAAGTTCTTGACGCGCGCCGTCGGGAAGGAGAAACTCGTCTCCGATCTGGAGAAGTATCTCTCTCTGGCGTCCGCGACGTCCGCCGGCGCCGACATGTTTGGAAACCGGACGAGCGCCGCCGATCTGCTGGCGGACATCACGAAAGGCAGAGCCGATGAAGGAATACAGGGCGAAAGAAAACCCGCTGGCGTGCCGCCTGCTGGGCCAGGTTCTGGCGGAGCGGGGCGAGGAGGACCGGGACGACGAAGCGCTGCAGGCGGGGTCCCGGCTACTCAAGGTGGCGGCCGAGGCGGAAGCCAAGGCGAAGGCGGCCAAGAAGCAGTAATCGTTCCGCCGGCCGCGCCCGCGGCAAACCTTTCCTACGAGGAATTCTCCAAGCAGTACCGAGACGCTTTCGCGAACGCGATGCGGTACTCGCCGAACGAGGTCGGCGCGACGGTGTTCACCGAGCGCATGGCCAAACTGGCTGATGACTACCCGGAGTTCCTCGCCCGCCTGGAGGCGGAGGAGGAGGACAAGGCCAGGCCAGCCCTGGCTCTGCGCGGCCAGACTCCGGAAGAGGTCGCCGCCGCTGAGGCCGAGGAGAGAGCAAGAGCAGAGGCCGAGAGGGAAGCAGTAGCGGCAGAGGAGGCGGCCAAGAAGGCTGCAGAGAAGCAATCCCTCGACGATGCGATCAAGAAGCGCGCGGAGAACCCAGACAATTTTCAGTTTGGCGAGGACGGAAAAGCCGCTGCAAAGCCGATGGGAGGGCTTTTTGAGCAGCCATCGGCAGAACCTTCTGCTCAGCCAACCAGCCGCGCTACCAGCGGCAGTCAGCCAGAAGCCGTCCCGCCGGCGGTTTTGAGTCGAATCAGGATCGCGCTGAACAGATTGCGCGAAGTGGAGCGGGAACTTGCTGGCGTCGAGCGTGCTCGCGGGCGCGGTCACATTCTGGCGCTTGAGTTGCGGGACAAGCAAGCGGTCATTGATGCGGCGCGGGCGAAGATTGCAGACTTCCGTGTGATTGCGTCCGGGCGCGGGATCGACGCCGATGCAGTCATCGACGAACTGGGCGGCGAGCCGGATTTCGGGCGGTTTGGCGAGCCGTCGCCAGTTGCAGAGCCTACGCCGGCCGCTGCGCCAGTTGCGGAGCGTGAAACGCCTCCTGACGCTCCACAACAACAGGCCAAGCTGCCGCCAAGGAGTTTCCGCAAGAGCCAGACCGTGAAGATCAAGGCGTTCGACGCGGATTCAGGAAAGCTCGTTGACCACGAAGTCGATGCCGACACGGCTCTGAACTCGCTGCAGGCAGACATTGACGCGCTGGAAGCATTCCGCGCCTGCATAGCTGGAGGCTGATCGCATGCCCATTCTGTTGCCGCGCAAACAGCAGCCCGCAGAGCCGCCGCCAAAACCGGAACTGCCGCCCGCGTTGACCGAGGCCGCCGTCCGCGACCTGCTCGCTGCTCGTGACGCGATGTGGGGCGCGCGCCTTGAGGATATGTCCAAGCGCATGCTGTCGGTCATCGCGGCGCGCGACGCCAAGCAGGACAAGCCGAGGAAGCCTGTCCGCGTTCGCTTCGAGATGAACAGCGACGGCATGCCAGTCGGATTCACAATCACACCACAGGAGTAACGCAATGAGCATGTCTGACGCAACCGAGAACGCAACCCTGAAGATGCACCTTCAGGGCACCGACCCGAGCTATCGGGCCGGGGCAACGCAGTATGTCGCGCTGGTGTCGCTGGCCTCGCCGGACGAATCCGCGCCGATCGCTGCGGAACTGACCTACACGGGCTATGCGCGCATCGCGCTGACAAAATCATCGGCATGGACCGACGGAGGGAGCTCGTTCACGAACGCGACGCAGTGGAACTTCGGCAAGCGGACGGACGGCGGGGCTCTCCAATACGCTCGATCATTTGTCATCGTTGACACCGCCAGCGGGCCAATCTCGCAGGGGATCATCGGCACGCTCGGTGCGGAGTTGGCGATTGGGCAGAACATCAAGCCGGTTTTCGAGATCGGCGACGCGACGGTATCGGCGACCTGATATGGTTCTGCGCTACACCTGCCAGGAGTGCGGTTTGGTCGTCCGTGTCGACGGGGCGCAGAATCACAAGGCTTGCGCTTGCGTCGCCGATTTCGACGTGGTTGATGAAGACGCCGAGGCGCTGCCGCCTGATCAGCCCGAGGGCGAACCATGACGTTGCGCATCGCCGACCTGAACGCTGCGCATCTCGCCGGGCAAACCCAGTTCGCCTCGTTCGTCAAAACGCCAAGCCAGACGACGGCAAGCGGGATCTGGTTTGACCTGTCGATGTCGCCAGGAAATCCGGTGCCACAGTATTACTTCGCCGCCCCTCTTGCCGCGATGCCGATGGCGCGCAGCACGGACGGCGGGCTCGATCACGGCGAGTCGAAGCCGGGTTACACCAAGATGCTGCGGAACGTCTGCCTGCAGATCGTGACCGCGACCGCTGCGCCGCTGGCGCTGCGCCTGCTGGACTACCTGATGTTCTACCCCGGTGTGGCGATGGATGTCGGGACGCAGGACTTGACCAACGTCGCGACCCTGCCGCGCTACACGGACGGCCGCGGGGTGCAGATCATGGTCGTTGAACAGTCGAGCTACGTCGGGAACGCGCAATTCCGGCTGACCTATACCAACAGCGACGGGGTGGCCGGCAGGGTGACGCCGACGATGGTCTGCAATACGCAAGTCGTGTCCGGGACGATCACCACGTCGGCGACGGCGACCGCTGGTTGTTCGGGGCCGTTCGTGCCCTTGGATCATGGCGACGCGGGTGTCCGCAGCATCCAGCAAGTCGAGTTCCTGACCGGCGACGTGGGCCTGCTGGCGCTGGTGCTGGTCAAGCCGATCGCTCGGCTGTCGTGCTACGAGATCACATCGCCGTCTGAAACCGACTTCTTGCTGGAGTACGGCGAACTGCCGGCCATCAAGGATGACGCCTATCTCAATTTCATCTGCAAGCCGGTGGGCACGCTGGCAAGCGCGCCGATTGCCGGCGATATCACAACGGTTTGGAGTACCACATGAGCGGTTTCACTTCGCATGACAACTTCGTCGCCAAGGTATCAGGCGAGCAACGGCGCTGGATTCAATCTGGTTCCAAGCAGTTCAACCCGACCGCTGCGGCGGTGGCGAACGAGTGGCACACGCTGTTCCGCGGCGGCGGCTATCCGCAGGCTGATGCGATCTTCGACGCCGGGACGAACCTGCAATTCCAGTCCGTGTTCGATGTCACGACGAACGCCGGATGCATCTACCACGGTGGCAACGTCGGCGTAAACGGCGACGACTTCAAGACGCTGATTGCCGGTATCGCCAATACGGCGGCGGCTACCGTTGTGCCGGGCTCGCTGTTGCTGGTCGATGTGCTCGGATTCCATCGGGTGACGACGGTCACGACGACGACGGAACAGGCGACGGTGAACAGCAACACATTCACGGCGTCGAGTTCGACCGGGCTGCTGCTGACCTACGCGAACGACTGGAGCAACTATCAGAAGGTCCGCTTCACGAACTCAGGCGGCGCGTTGCCGACCGGGCTGTCTGCCGGCACGGACTACTGGCTGGTCAGGCAGAGCGCGACAACGGCGAAGGTGGCAACATCCTACGCCAACGCTCTGGCCGGCACGGTCGTTGCCTATACCGACGCGGGGACCGGAACGCACACGCTGACCTGCCGGCTGCCGCGGTACAGCGATGGTGCTGGCGTGCAGGCGATCTTCTTCAACCCTTCGTCCACGGCGCTCGGCGCGGGCACTCCGGGGCTTGCTCTGAACTACACCAACAGCGCGGGAACGGCCTCGCGGGCGACTCCGACGACGCCGAGCCTGCCGATCGGCAAGACGGCTGCGACCAACAGCCATGTGCTCTACAGCGGCGCGACTGGTGCCGGCAAAATGGGGCCGTTCATGCCGCTGCAGGCAGCCGATGCGGGCATCCAGTCGATTCAGGGCATTCGCAACAACGCGACCTACACGTCTGGCAGCTACACGGTGGCCTACGTCAAGCAGCTTGGACGCATCCCGCTGAACGTACTTGGGCAGGATACGGCGATGGACTTCACGACGACGTTCCCAAGTTTCCCTCCAGTCTATGACGGCGCGGCACTCTATCTGCTCTGGAAAAGCGGTGTTGCAACGCCGGCGAACTCGGCGTTCGACTTCGACTTCATCTTCGGCTGGAACGCATAGCGTGGGCATTCTTGGCAACTTCGCGCGGGAGAATCAAAGCGTTCGACGCTGCTACGGCGGCGGCGCCGTCTCGCTCTCGCGCGGCAACCTGAGCACGAACCGGAAAAGCCTGTGGTGGCATTTCATCGTCCGAGATGGCGAGAGCACAGCGCGGGCAACGGTCGGCAAGCCGCACGGCTACTACCCGTCCGCATCGTGGCGCATGCCGCGCGTCGCTGGCGCTGTGCTCGGTTTTGCCAGTATGGGGCTCGATGCAACCGGGGCGGCGGCGCAGGGTGTCGCGATATCCGGGTCGGCAACGATCGGTCTGGACGCTGACGCGATCGGCAATCTGGTTGTTAGCGCCGTGGGCACAGCGACGATCGGTCTGGACGCAACAGGCTCAATCTCTGGCGTCGCAAATGCCTCTGGAACGGCCACAATCGGCCTTGACGGAACGGCGTCTGCCGGTGGCATCGGATACGCTTCCGGCACCGCCACGATCGGACTGGATGGCTACGCGGAGTGCTACGGAATAGGCTATTGCTCAGGGACTACCGAGGAAATCGACGCGCTCAGTCCTGAAGGTCTGGCAGCGGCTTTGTGGGGATCCTTGGCGGCGAGCTACAACGTGGCTGGAACGATGGGCAGCAAGCTGAATGCAGCCGGCAGTGCGGGCGATCCGTGGGGAACGGCGCTTCCAGGGTCGTATCTGCCTGGGACCGCCGGCGACTTCCTGGGCAATTGCGTGCCGGATGTCTGGCGCCGGCTCGGGCTTGGCGATCCGCAGACGACGAGCAGGGCGGGAACGGTAACGACGATCACGGACGGTACGCTGACGATGACGGTGACTGAGAACCCGGACGGATCGGTGGTGGTGGAGCGCACATGATCAACCTGCTTGGCGCCGCGCTGATCGGGCTGTCATCGCCAGTCATCCCGCATAATGTCGCCACGCTCGGGATGTTCCCGTCTGCCAGCGAGCCGCCGGTGGTCGTGCAGCCGCCAGCGCATTACGGCGGTGGCGGTGGCGGGTTCATGCAGTATCGCTTGCCGGACAATCCGGGAATGCCGGCGTCGTCGAGAATCATCATCCTGACAGCAATTGCGCTGACGGAGATTTTGCAATGAGCGTTCGCACCTGTCTGCTGAAGCACATGAACACGCGGTCCCCGGCGCACGCCTACCGGGCGGACATGCATGGCGACGTGCAGGAGCTTGTGGATTCAGGCGTCGACGAGACGGTGGCATGGCTGCGGGTGACGGACCTGAAGCTCTCCGAGTTGCGCGCCGAGAAATCCCGCATCGAGAAGATGCTGGTTGAGGCGTATGCGGCGACGGGGCTGGCAAAGGCGGACGAGGCGGTCAGGCCGCAAGTCGTCGAACTCACAGGCAATGCTGGTGAGTTGCCACCCGTGGCCAACACGGCAAGTGACGACCTCGATGCCTTGTTCGACGCCGAGCTCGAGGCCGCGTTTTCCAAACCCAAGGAAGAAGGCAATGAACCGGGTTCCGTCAGAAATTCTCAACGAGATCGCGAAGCGGCCGATGCGCAGCAAGGCGATGAGGGCGCTCTTTCAGATGAGCGAGGACGAGAAAGCGCAACACTTGGCGGCGGAGTACCAGTTCCTGACGCAAACAGCCGAGGTGGACGGCCTGGCGGCTCTGGCGTATCAGGAGCTGGGGCCGCTTCTGGCGGAGAACGAGGCGATCAGCCGGTACCTGGTACGAAGCGGCCGGCAGGAGTTGAGAAGCTGCCTGCCGGAGATAACCAGCGTCAAGGAAGCCCTGATGTACGCCCGGGCGGAGTGGCCGCTTCTCGAGGGGAAAGCGCTGCGGCAGTTGGCCGACCTGCTGGCGGGAGTGTAGGACCGCGGTCCGCCTCAGAGGCCGGCAGGAGCGCCGTCAAGAATGCCGGCCTGGCGCTATCCGATGTCGCCAAGGGCCTGAATGCACTGTTCAAGCCCAGGCCTGGGACGCTCGGCAGCGGGCCGTCGTTTGACGAGGACACCTACGCCGCTGCCAAGCCGTACTTCCAGGCGGGCCTAGCCCACGTCCGACAGGCCGGCGCCGACATCGTGGAAATGATGCGCGCCCTGATTGCCGCACTGCGCGATCAGTTCGGGATGGACAAAGACACCATCGCGGCCATGAAGCCCTACGTTCTGCGCTACATCAGCGACGTGAAGGCCGGGCGCGAAGCGATCGAGGAAACCAATCCGCAGGAGCTGAAGAAGGACAAGCTCCAGCAGCAGCAAGACGCCGAGCCCATCAAGGTCATCGTCGGTGACAAGGCGAACATCGACGCCACGCTGCCGTTTCTCACCGAAGGCCAGCGCGAGGACGTGCTCTTTGCCGAGAAGCGCTGGGCAGCCCCAGACGGCTATGGCGTGCTGTTCACCAACGGCACGGGGACCGGCAAGACCTTCCTGGCTCTCGGAGCCATCAAGCGCCTCACCAAGCAGGGCAAGGGCAACGGCATCGTCGTCGTGCCGAACGAGGCGGTGATGAACGAGTGGGTGAGGAGCGCGCCGGCGCTCGGTCTGCAGATCAAGCCTCTGACCGATACCAAGGATGCCGGCTCAGGGATCGCCATCACGACCTACGCCAACTTTGGCCAGAACGACGAAATCGCGAAGCGCGACTACGACTTTGTGGCGATCGATGAGGCGCATCTCCTCATGCTCGGCAAGGACGCCGAAGCAACGCTGGCGCTGCACGCCTTGCGCGCGGTGAGTCTTCACCCGGACGGCGTGCTGCAGCGGGCCGAGATGCAGAACCGGGGTCTCGTCGATCGCATCGAGCGCACGAGAAAGGAGATCGATTCGATCACGAGGAGCGTTTCCAGTCTCGACACAATGCAACAAGTGCTCGAGGCGGCACAGAGGAGGGTGGGCGCGCTGAGCAAGGAGCTCGACGCTGATGTCAAGGAGTGGCGAGCCATTCTGGAGCGCACCAAAGCCGACGTGATGGCGCGACAGGGCGAGAAGCGCTCGCGCGTGATGTTCCTGTCGGCGACACCGTTTGCCTACGAGCCGAGCATCCAATGGGGCGAGGGCTTCCTGTACGACTTCCCCGAGGTGAGCGGGCGCGGATACAACGCGCCGAGCGGGTACCAGAAGTTCATGATGCAGCATTTCGGCTGGCGCATGCGCAACGGGAAGCTGACCCAACCACCGGCCGAAGTAGACAGCGACCTGATGCAGCGCCAGTTCAACACTTGGCTGCGCAAAGAGGGGGTGCTGTCGGCGCGCATGCTCGACGTCGATCACGACTACGAGCGGAAGTTCATCCTCATCCAGGGCGGCGTCGGCCAAACCATTGACGACGGCCTGCGGTGGCTGCGCGAGACGGACAACGGGCGGTACTGGAGCCTGTATCACGCCATCAACGAGAAGTTCGACTACCTGACTCGTTCACGCCTGCTGGAGGCAATCAAGGCGCGCGCGGCCATCCCGTACATCAAGAAACATCACGCCCTTGGGCGCAAGGTCGTCGTCTTCTACGACTTCAACAGCGGCGGCGGTATCAACGTCTTCAACCTCGGCGAGCAACTGAAGCAAGCCGAGGCCGCCGAGAGGATGCCCGGTTACGACGTCGAGAAGGATGGTGTCGACGTGCCTGCTCGCGGGCAGGGGGCTGCGGCATACGGCCAGATCAAGACCGAGAGGGTTCCGCGCTCGCAATTGATCCGGGAGTTCATGGCCGCTCGCCCGGAGCTGCAGGCGATCGACTTCAGTCAGTACGGGTCGCCGCTGACGACACTGCTCCAGGCTTTCCCGGGCGCCGGCGTCTACAACGGCATGGGTCAGTACAAGAAGACGCGCGTCCAGTCGATTCGCGACTTCAACGACGATGCCAAGCCAGAAGCGAACCTGTTGCTGGTGCAGAAAACGGCCAATGCGGGCTGGTCCGGGCACGACACGACAGGCAAGCACGGACGGGTCGTGATCAACCTGGGCCTGCCGGTGGCGCCGATCGAGGCCATTCAGCAAGAGGGTCGCATCTACCGGGTAGGCCAGAAGTCGGACGCCAACTTCCAGTATTTCAATACGGGCACGAACTGGGAGCGTTATGCGTTCGGGTCGAAAATCGCCCGCCGCGCCGGCACTGCGGAAAACCTGGCGATGGGCGAGCAGGCGCGCGGGTTGCGCGAGGCGTTCATCCAGGCGTTCGAGAACAGCGATCCAGATTACGAGCCAGGCGAAGCGGACGGCAGGGGCGGAAAGGTTGGCGACCGCGACCTGGTGAGTGCGATCACCGAATGGGACCGCGCTCGATCGCTCTACTTCGCGCAGCAGAAGAAGACCGCCAGGACCAAGGCCGCAGAGGGCGAGGACTACTACGCCACGCCCGAACCCCTGGGGCTCAAGATGGTGGAATGGGCCGGCATCCTGCCTGGCGACCGCGTTCTGGAGCCCTCCGCTGGCCATGGTGCCATCGCGCGCTGGTTCCCGGACAAGAACGATCGGACGGTCATCGAGCAGTCGCTTGAACTCGCTTCGCGCCTGACCCTGGCGACCGACGCCAAACTCGTCAACGATCGCTTCGAGAACCACGACACGATCAACAAGTACGATGCGATCGTGATGAACCCGCCGTTCGGTACTGGCGGAAAGATGGCGGTCGAACACCTCGACAAGGCTTTCGGGCACCTCACGGACGGCGGGCGCCTGGTTGCCTTGATCCCCGACATACCTTCTGCCAACAAGCGCTTTGACGACTGGCTGCACGGGGACAAGCAGATCAAGGCGAAACCCGTCACGAGCAACCTGGGCACATTCGGCGCCGTGTTCCTTGGCGACACGGCCACCGTCGAGGTGTCCGGAATGGCCGGCATTGCCGGCGGGGTGCTTGGTGCCAGCACGGTCACCGGGAAAGTGACTGGTTTCCGCGAAGGCAAGTTGTTCGTGCAGCGCGAAGGAGACGCGTGGGCGACCGGGTACCGCCCGGATCAGATCAGGGCCGTGCAGCCAACAGGGGCGCGCACGGCCACGGTCAAGAGCGCCCCGACCGCATACCTGCGGGCGTCTATCGGGCTTCCCGGGGTGACGTTTGAGCGCGCCGGCACCGGTGTCAAGACCAGGGTGGTGATCATCGACAAGATCACCGAGCAATCGCGCCTGAAGGGACTCCGGACACAAGACTCGCGCGAGATCGAAGCCGCCAGTGTCAAGGAGTTGTTCGAGCGTATCGAGAATATGGATGTCGTCGGCCGATCCCTGCCGGCAGACAAGGCGCGCGTACAGAAGCGGGAGGCAGATCGCGACTTCGCCAAGGCGGCCAACGCCGGCAAGATGGACGATGCAGGCATCGTGCAGCCATCCGGGGCGCCGGCTACCGTCGAGTCGATACAGGAACCAGAGAAACCCGGCGACCCGCGGAAGCTCCTGACGGATGCTCCCCGCGTTGAGCATGTCACGAAGGCTGGAAAGACCATCTTCGGAGTCATCGCAAAGAGACTGACGAAGGACCAGGCCAGGTCGATTGACCCGTACATGTGGGCCAGGGACGGCGGGTTCTTCATCCGCATGGCGCATGTCGTCAGACCGCCGAACGTAGCCGAGCAGGAGCGCGCGGTCTACAATGTCAATGAACCAGATTCGATCACCAAGGATGTTTTCCGTGGCGCTACCAGTGACCTCTTCGCCGGAACAGAGCACGCCCTATCCAATGCCGGAAGATCAGATGTACCAGGGCGAAAGTCGCTCACCACAAGCCCCGCACATGCTGCGGCCGGACCCGCTGCCCGAGTACTGGCCGTCCGACAAGCCCCAGACACCCCCGGGATCTACTACGTCTCGACGCAACTCGTCACCGTAGGAGAGCGCGAGCTTCCGGTTGAGCGCATTCGCACAACGGAAGACGCGGCAAAGGCTTTTGCGTACCTGCCGCGCTGGGCGGTCGAGCACTACGACGCCATCGTTACCGACAAGGACGGCAAACCGCTGGCGATCATCGGTGGGTTCAAGGGCGACGTCGGAGCGGTGGGCGCGCCGCTGAGCACGCTGATCGGCGAGCTATCGCGCATCGATGGCGCGAAGAGCCTCTGGACGGCACATAACCATCCGTCCGGACTGGCGGCGCTGTCAGCAAACGATACCCGTCTCGACAAAGCCCTGCAGAACGCGCTGGACGGCTCCGGCATCCAGTACCACGGGTTGTTCGCCATGACCGGCGCAGGAAGTCGTGCCGGCGTCGTGAAGTACGACCACACAATCGTCGGCGGCGGAGAAGTGCGCGTGACGAAGCGCTCGCCGGTCAAAGTGCCCGTTGTTGATCGGGAGCTGATCGATCGGCGCGACGACGTGGAAAAGCTCGAAGGCCCGGCAGAGTCCATGAGGATCATCCCGCAGATCGCTGGCGACCGCGCAGGCGTGGTATTCGTGGATTCGCAAAACGGAGTCTCGTCCTTCGTCCCGTTCAGCGGCGAAGAAATGGGCTCGATGCGCGTTCATGGCCGCCTCATGAGCCTGTTCCGCGCGGCCAGCAAGGCGAATGCCCGGGGCGCAGTCATCGCGGACCCCGGTGGCAAGTTGTCGGAAAGGCAGAAAAACAACCTGAAGACAGCGCTGTCCCACGTCGATGTCAGGCTGCTGGACGTGATTGTCTATGGCAGCGGAATGAACCCGGCGTCGCTGGCTCAGGTAGGCAAAGAGCCTGGGATCAATCCGGGAGCGGTTGTGTTCTCGCTCGGCGACCAGACGCTTGCGGACGATTTGGCGCAACAGGAGCGGTGGCTGTCCGATCGTGCTCGAGCAGCCGGGTTCGCCGGTATCGACGAGATGGCTGTGCGCGACTACCCGGCGTTCGAGAAACTGGCCGAGCAGTGGCGGCGCAATCACCCTGCTGACGCGCTGTACTCGCGCAACGGAACCAGCGGCTATTCGCCGGCCGACCGCGCCGTGTTTGGCATGGCTTCCGAGGGCAAAGGCGCAGCGGAAATCCTCGCCTTCCTGAGCAAGGCCAGCCGGCGACCCTTCAATAGGTTGTTGGCGACCGCGCTGCAGAAGGCCGGGCTGCAGACCGCCGTCACGTCGGACTCACAGGGCGGCTGGCAAGTCGGCAATCGGTCCTACGCGCAGAAGTACGCTGCGGCCTACAGTCCGAAGGCCGACAAGGTGGCGCTGTTCACGCCGCGTGATGCAGAACGGCATGTGCTGCACGAACTGGTCCATGCGGCAACACTGAAAGCGATTGCAGTCGGCGGCGTGTCGGCGATGCGCATGCGGGCGCTGTTCAAGCACGTGCAGAAGTCGGGCAAGCTGGACGGGCAATACGGCATGCGCAACCTTGACGAGTTCGTCGCCGAGGTGTTCAGCAATCCGAAGTTCCGGGATGCGCTGCAGGGCGTTCCGGCGCCGGCAAACTCGGCGCTGAAGAACGCCTGGCAGTGGTTCGTGCGGATCGTCGCGCGGATCGTTGGCATCAGGACGCAGCCATCGGAAACGGCGCTCGATCGTGCGCTGCGCGAGGGCGTGGCGCTGATGCAGGAGAACGCGGCGATCCGGGCGGCGGATGAGGCGGTGCGGTTCAACCTCGACACCGAAGACCAGTTCGCCGCCACCGAGCGCAAGGTCGGCGGGCGCGCGGCATACGACAAGGCGAAGGCGGCGGGCCAGACGAAGCTGAACTACCGGCAGTGGGTGCAGGTGCGGACGCCGGCGTTCAAGGCGTGGTTCGGAGATTGGGAGGTTCGCGCGAACAATGCGCGGGTCAGCGATCAGCTCGAGAAGTGGGAGAAAGGAAATCTCTCCAGCGGGACGATCATCCAGATCGGTCATCCGGGTTCGATCCTGCAACAGTTCGGCTTTCCGGACGCCCCGATTCACTTGACGCAGCGCGTTCTCACCAAGGCGGTCAAGCAGAAGCATGAGGTTGGCCTCGGAGATCTGCGCGACCTCGCCATGAACATCCAGGCTCCGCTGGCGATCTTCAAGTCGAAAGCTGGCCCTGACCATCGCGTTGTCGTCACGGAAGCCCGTCACGAAGACGGGAACATCGTGGTGGTCATGGATCTGCAGGCAACCCGGAACGGAGTGGAGATCAACGACATTCGCAGCATCCATCCGAAGCGCGATTCGAGTATCGCGAACTGGATCGACGACGGTTTGCTGATCGGACTCGAAAAAGGCAAAGGCCGCGAATGGCTTGAGAACTCGGCCGGGTCCAATTCCCAGCAGTCTCAAGTCAAGGCGACCTCTGACGAACCCATTCTATACGACGCATCGGGCATCCGCAATGTCTCGAAGGTGGTTGATCCGGAGACGGGGGAACCGATGGAGGCAACCCACACGACAAAGGCGCTTTGGACGGTATTTGACGAGACCAAGGCGAGCACAAGCGCGGTATGGGGCCCGGGGATTTACCTTTCTGTGGACGCGCCTTGGTCGCCAAGCGGACAAACCGAAGAGATGCGGCTGTTTGTTCGCAGCAGAAACCTGCTGGACATCACACAGCCGCTCAGCCAAGGCGCGACGGAGAAACTATCGAGTTACGTCGGACGGCGGGTAGACGCCGCACCTTTGCTCACCTTGGAGAAGAAAGCGGGAAGCGTAACTGCCGGGGCGAAAGCGGCCGGGTTCGACGGGATTCTTCACTACGGCCCGGGCAGCACGGGCAGACACCTTGTTGTTTTTGAGCCGGAGCAGATCAAGTCCGCCACCGGCAACCGCGGCACCTTCGACGCCACCGACCCCGACATCCGCTTCAACGTCGCCGGCACTCAGCCAGCCGTCACGCCGCCGGCGTCTCCCGGCAACCTCTGGCAAGCCGCCAAGGCCAAGGCCGCCGCGCTCCTGACGCCGGGCCGGATCGACAAGCTGATCTACGAGCTGCAGGACAAGTACGTCGACCTGCGCCGCATCCGGGATCACATCCGGGAGATCGGCGGGACGATCACCGACCTGAACGATGCCTACCTCGGCGAAGAACTGTATCACAAGCGCCTGGCGCATCGGACGCAGGACTTCCTGAAGGCCGAGCTGCGGCCACTCCTGGCCGACATGAAGACCCGCGGCGTCGGCATGCAGGAACTGGAATCCTTCCTCCATGCTCGCCATGCCCCGGAGGCGAACGCCGAGATGGCGAAGCGCAATCCGAACCAGGCGGAGATCGACGCAGGCCGGAGAAAGGCGGCGGCGGTTGTGCACCGACTCGAGCGGAACCTTCAGACTGCACAGGCCCGCGGCTTGGCGACGAAGGCGATCGAACAGGCGCTGAACGACGCGCGCGGGGATCTGGTGAAGTGGAATGGCGCGCAGGCCTTCAGCGGCACCGAGCAGGAACGCCGCTCACTCTCCGGCATGACGGACCAAGCCGCGGCGGCGATCATGGCCGGGCTGTCGCCGCAGCGGCGCGCGGATCTCGATGCGCTCGCCGCCAGGGTGGATGACATCAACTCCGGCACGCTGCAGCTCCTCGACGACTACGGACTGATGAGCGGGGCGAGTCTCGATGCCTGGCGCCGGACGTACCAGTTCTACGTGCCCCTGCACCGGGACGAGGCGCACCCGGACAGCGCCAACCATCCCGTCGGGCAGGGCTTCAGCGTGAAGGGCGATGCTGCCAAGCGGCGCACCGGTAGCAACCAGAAGGTGACGCACATCCTCGGGCACATCGCCATGCAACGCGAGGCGGCGTTGACGCGCGGCGAGAAGAACCGCGTGATGCTCAAGCTGTACCTCATGGCGCGCCAGAACCGGCTGCCGGACGTGTGGAAGGTCGGCGCCGTGCCGATGCTCGACACGATCGACAAGGCGACCGGCTTCGTGAAGTCCGTTCCGGATCCTCTGTATAAGAGCCGTCCGAACGTCGTGACGCTACGGATTGCCGGCAAGGACGTGGCGATCACGATGAACGAGCACAACCCGCAGGCGCTGCGCATGGCGCAGGCGCTGAAGAACCTCGACGTCGATGACTTGCACTACATCATCCCGATCGTTGGGAAGATGACGCGCTGGTTTGCCTCGATCAACACGCAGTACAACCCGATCTTCGGCGTCATCAACATGATGCGCGACCTGCAGGCTGGGGCGCTGAACTTGAGCACGACCGAGCTTGCAGGCAAACAGGGACAAGTGCTGAAAGACTCTCTCAGAATCCTGAGTGCATCCTTCAAGAACTATGGTCGGCTGCCAACCACAGGCCCGTGGGCTGCGCTTTCGGAAGACTTGAACATGGTCGGCGGCATGACGGGATACCGGGATCTATTCCTGACCGCCGAAGATCGCAGCAAGACCATTCTCGAGGAGATGAAGGCTCTCGATCGTGGCGGCGCAAGAAAGGCGTTCCATGCGGTCGCTTCGTGGCTGAGCGACTACAACGAGGCGATGGAAACAGCCGTCCGGCTCGCTGCGTACAAGGCTGGCTTGGATAGCGGAATGACCAAGGAGCGCGCGGCGAGCCTCGCCAAGAACCTGACGGTGAACTTCAACCGCAAGGGCCGGCAGACGCGCGAGCTGGGCGCCCTGTACGCCTTCTTCAATGCCGCCGTGCAGGGCACGACGCGCATGGCGCAGACGCTGGCCGGGCCGGCCGGGCGGAAGATCATGGCTGGCGGCGTGCTGGCCGGCGCAGTCAGCACCGTGATGGGCATTGCAGCAATGGGGGGTGGCGACGGAGAAGACGACGAGTGGAGCAAGATCCCGGAGTTCGTCAAGGAGCGCTCGCTCATCATCCCGATCGGCAGGGGCAAGTACATCACAATCCCGATGCCGCTCGGATTCCACTTTCTGCCGAACATCGGGCGCCTGGCCGTCGAGATGGCGGTCTACAAGGACAAGACGGCTGGCAGGCAGATGGCGAGCCTCGCTACCGTTCTTGCGGATGCGTTCAACCCGCTGGGCGGCTCGGCGCCGGCGCTGCAGATCGCCGCGCCGACGGTTCTCGATCCGTTCGTGGCGCTGGCGCAGAACAGGGACTGGACCGGGAAGCCGATCTACATCGAGAACTTCAACAGCCTCGACCAGAAACCGGGGACGCAGCGCGCGAAGGATTCTGCGACGCCCTGGGCGAAGGGCTTTGCCGAGGCGATCAACGCCATCACCGGCGGCACCGAGTACACGCCTGGCGGGTGGTCACCGACCCCCGATCAGATCGACTACGTGATCGGGCAGTTGACGGGAGGCCTCGGCCGCGAGGCGGGCAAGGTGGCAGCCACGGCGGCGGCGCCATTCACCGGCGAGGAGCTGCCGCCGTACAGGATCCCGCTGCTCGGTCGGCTGTACGGGAGCACCGGCGGCACATCCGGGCAGAGCGAAGCGTTCTATGAGCGAATCCGGCAGGCGAACGCCGCGGAAAGCGAGATCAAGGGGCGCCTGAAGGACGGCGGCGGGATCGCTGCCTACCTGCAAGAGCATCCGCACGCTCTCGAACTGGCGGCACTCGGGAATGCCGCCGAGCGTCAGGTGCGCGAACTGCGCGGGATTCGTCGCGGCATCTTGAGCCGGGGCGAGCCCGATGCGGCCAGCAGGGCGCGTGAGGTCAACGAGCGCATGGCGGCGGTGATGCGCGGGTTCAACAGGCAAGCGGAGAGGATGCAATGACCGACGATCAACGGCAGACTGGTATCCGTAATGGATCGCACGTGAAAGGAATCGCATGAACGCATTGATGGCCGAGTTGACGCCGTACATCCTGGCCGGTTTGTTCGGCCTGGTCGGCTGGTACTTGCGCGACAACCAGCGGCAGCACGGCGCTCTGGTCAACGCCGTGGGCAAGTTGTCCGAGACGATCGTCGGCCTGGAGCAGCGACTGGAAGAACGGGTCGAGACGCACAGTCGGCGTTTCGAGCGCTACGCGCTGGCGCAGGAGAGGCGCATGACGGAACTGGAGACCCGGTGCGCCTTCGAGCACGGGGACATCCCGGATCGACGGCAGCCGAGACAGCATCACGTGATCGACTGGCAGCAGGCCAGCGATGTGGGCGGCAGCAACAAGTCGGTCAAGCCGACTGCGAAGGCCGGAGGGCAGTGATGGCGACGGAACTACGCAGCAGGCTCGCTCCGGACGAGCCGGCGGCATATCACGAGTTGTTCCGGGTCGCCGCGCAAGAATCGCAGCAGGCTGAAGTGCTGCTGCAGCGGAGACTCCTCATCCGCGCCTACTCGCTGCTACAAGCCGTGTCCGTCGAAGCGCGCAACGACAACATGCCGGATGCCGTTGCCGAAGAGTTGATGCGGGATATCTCGCTGGCGCTCGACAGGCGGCCGACGTTGATTTGATGTGGACCCCGACACCGACCGCCGCCGAAGTAGCCGCCGCTCGCGGGGACGTTCCACATGGAGAACGACTGGTCTGCGGTGTGCTCGCGGCCGACGAACGGCAGGCGGCGCATCGGGGACTTCTGGCGGGGACGGAAGGCGAGGGGTTTGGTCTTGCGGGTCGGCGCGGACGCGCCAGTGGCGGTGGCATTCATGGCAGGACTCCTACGAAGCGTTGTGTCTTCCGCTTCCCCGCTTCCAAACGGGTGGGCGGAACCGTGCGGGTTGGAAGACCGGTCGTAGGCACCGGCAGGGCTCACACCCTCCCACACGGCCCGCCCATAGGGCTTGCCATGCGACGGACGAAAAAATACCGCACTGGTGGCGGCTCGTCCGCCTACGAATCCCGGGCTTCCAAACCCGCATCGCTGATGTGCAGCGACGCCAGAAGCATGCACCGAAACGCGAGGCGAAGTCAAGAGGTTGGCAGTGTGGTCTTGCGCGGCTATGCCAAATCTGTAAAATCGTTTCCGCAACCTAGGCACGCACCCCCGGAAATCATGGCGTTCCGGGCCGCCTGAACGCGCTTTGTTGCGGAAACGAATCGTCGCGCAAAGCCCGTGAAAGCTGAATTCTGCCAGAGACTCGAAATCAGGCGTAGGTGTGAGCCTACCGAGGGTTCGAATCCCTCCCTCTCCGCCAGGACACTGGCTGGAAACTCGCTGCAGCAACAACGAACACCCCGCTCAACGCCCTGTTTTGCGGGGTTTTTCTTGTCGACCTGTTGACCTCGCCTGCCCTGCGATAGCGGGTCCCGCTGATCTCTCGGCTCATAATCCTACGATATACAAGGGTCTCGCACGGAGAACTTGATCTGGGCGTGCACCATGACAGCACATCACCGTCAAGAGTCTGTTAACCTTGTGACCCATTCTGCCTCCCTCGACGAGCTTTCGTTCAATCGCGTTCGACGACGATCCATGACACTCAAGACTCTTTGCAATCCCCGAGCCTCCGTCTTTGCCGCCGACCGCCGGGCCACGGTGCTCAGCCTCGATACGTTCATCAAGGGTCAGGTTCACGGTTCCGAGTTTTTCGACGAGAACTACTTCACCAACGGCATGGTGACCCTGGTTGACCGTGCGTTTCGGCACCTCTCGGGCTCCGGAGCCGGTTCGTCAGTCTTCCTCCTGTCGCAGGCGATGGGGGGCGGCAAGACGCACAGCATGATCGGGCTTGGCTTGCTCGCTCGTGATCCGGAATTGCGCCGCCGCGTCCTGGGGGACAAGGACCCGGCACCCAAATTGGGGCGCTGTCGTGTGGTGGGCTTCAATGGACGCAACACCGATGCTGCGGGAGGGATCTGGGGGTCCATTGCCGAACAGCTGGGGAAGGCGGTGCAATTTGCCCGCTATGTGTCGCCGCTGCTCAGCGCGCCTGGCCCGGAGGCCTGGAAACAGTTGCTTGGCGGCGACCCGTTGGTGCTTTTTCTGGACGAGCTGCCACCGTACCTAGAATACGCGGTGACGGTTCCGGTCGGCAATGGTGATCTGGCTGTGGTCACGACCACGGCGCTCGGCAATCTCTTTGTCGCTGTTGCCGAGATGGACAACGTTTGCCTCGTCCTGTCCGATCTTGCCGGCAGCAATTTCAGCCTGGGCCAGGCGAACCTGCAAGCTGCGTTCGACCGTGCCGTGAAAGGCATCACCTCAGAGTCTCGTCGAATTGCCGTCCCGATCACACCGGTGAATCCAAACGGAGATGAGCTTTATCACATCCTGCGCAAACGGCTGTTTCAGAACGTCGCACCGCAGGCAGAAAGCGAGCGGGTTGCCGCTGCCTACCGGGATGCGCTGCGCGAGGCGGTTCGCATGAACCTGACGTCCACCACGCCGGAATCACTCTATACGCGAGTGATCGATGCCTACCCCTTTCATCCCGATTTGCGTGAGCTTGTCGGCAAGTTCAAGGAAAACGAAGGCTTTCAGCAGACCCGTGGCGTCATCCGCCTGATGCAGATGGTGGTCTCCGACCTCTGGAAATCGGAAAAAGCTGCTGCGAAGGACCTGATCAGTCCGTACGACATTGATTTCAACGTCGACGAGATCGCTTCCGAGATTCGCACCATCAACCCCTCGTTGAGCGAAGCCATTGCGCATGACATCGCTCACGGGGGCGACTCCGAAGTTGAGCAGATCGACCTGGCCAATGGGAATGCCGACGCCTCCGAAGCCGCGCGCGTCATTCTGGTTGCCTCCCTCTCCAGTACGCCAGGCGCCATTCATGGGCTGCGCGAGTATCAACTGGTCGATTGTCTGCAGCGGCCCGGTCGCGACCTCTCCACCTTCAAGGCCAACGTCGTCGACAAACTGGCGACGCGCGCCTGGTATCTCCACAATTCGGCAGACGGCCGCCTGTTCTTCAAGAACCAGCAGAATCTCGCCGCCAAGCTGCGTTCAACGGCGCTCTCATTGCACGCCGAAACCGTTGACCGGATGCTCCGCAAGCACCTGGAGGACTACTTTGCCGCTTCGCTCCGAGACTGCTACCAGGTCATCAAAGTCCTGCCCCCGCCCGACGAAGTTCAGGTCGAGCAGGAAAAAACCACACTGGTCATCGTGCGGCCTGGCGGCCAGGCAAACCAGTTGCCGATCTCCGTGGACTGGCAGGCGTGGTGGGGCCAGCAACAATACAAGAATCGCGTCCTCTTCCTCACCGGCTCGCGGGATACTTTCCAGAAGGTGCTCGATTCGGCGCGGCAGACTCGCGCCCTGCAAAGTATCGACGACGAACTCCGGTCGGAGAACACGCCAGCGGACGATCCGCAGTGGCGGGCGCTCGATGTTCTCCGCGACCGCGTCGGTCTGCAATTCACCGCCGCCCTGAAGGAAGCCTTCGACCAGATTGTTTATCCGTCGATCAGTTCCGCGCTGCGAGCCACCGGTACCGATCTCGCTTTCGCCGGCAACCAGAGCGGCGAGGCCACTATCCGCAGGACGCTCGAAGGCGCGCAGAAGTTCACGACCAGGATCGATGACGAGAGCTTCCGCACTCGGGCGGAGGTTCGCCTTTTCGGTTCGGCGCAGAGCAAAGTCGTCCTGTGGTCAGACTTCAAACGTGCCGCCGCAGTCAATACCAACTGGCCGTTGCACAAGATTTCGGCGCTCGATGACCTCAAGGCCGACTGTGTTCGGCGCGGGCTGTGGCGCGAAGAAGGCAATCACATCCGCCGCGGTCCGTTTCCCCCGCCCCTTCCCGAGGTTTCTCTTCGCGAACTCTCCGTGCAGGAAGACGGCGACGGTCACACCTATCTGAGAATCGAACCGCTGCATGCGCCGTCTCTCGTTTATGAAACCGGCGACTCGGACCCTACCAGCGCTTCCAGTCCCGTGCCGACGCCAAGCCGCTTTGAAGCTGTCGGCTTGCGTTACCGCTTCCTCGCCTTCGATCCTGCCGACATGGTCCGCGTCAGTGCAGTGAAGGAATGGACCGCGAAGCTTCGGTTGAAGTATCAGCTCCACAATCGCGGTAGTCATCACGAAGTGGAGCTGCTGGCCCTACCCAAGGCCAACGGGGTCACTATCCGCTACAGCACGGATGGTTCCTCGCCAACCAGTGCAGGCGCTGCGACTTACGATGGGCCATTCCGCGTGCCGGCGAATTGCCGCGTGGTGTGCGCCATGGCCGTATCAAGCGCCTATGACCTGAACTCCGAGACGCTACGGATCACCATCCCACAGCAAGGACCGGCGGTGCGCCCCCCGATAGATCCCGGACTCCCCGCCCGCTGGAACCAGCAGACCAGACTCGATGATGCCGGCGCGGTTTGGGACTTCATCCAGCGCTTGGCGGCAGCCAGCGGTGTCCGCGCACATGATCTCAGTCTCACCGCAGAAAGCAGCGATGGCCAGCAGAACGTCGACTATTCGGGGGCACTGGACGGCGGCTACGATGCCGATGCAGCAAGAGCGGTCGCGGAGAAGCTTCAGGAGATCGTCAAAGACGGCAGCCTGCGCATGACCGCAGGTGCGCTATCATTTCCCAACGGGCAGGCACTGCTCGACTGGCTCGTGGCCACCAAGCAGCCATTCAACGTTGCCAAAGTAAGCCAGTGAGCGATGGCAGTCGTTTCCTCATCATCCGCACGCAAAGTCGTCGGTCTCGGTTTTCTCCCGGACGAAGCGCGTCATGGCTTCCTGATCGACATCCCGAAGGGCAGTGGCGCCAGCGGACTCGTCTGCATCACCGAGCATCGCGGCGATGACCTCGACCATCTGGGTGCACGCGCCGTCGATGCGCCATCCCCCAACGACCCGTCACTGCGCGTGGTCATCGACCGCAACCGCTGGCTGGCGCTCGCCCCGGCTTTCTGGGAGGAGGCCAACCGCCGCCTGCGTGTCAACGGCCTGCCGGCCGCCAAGTTCCAGAAGAATCCCGGCAAGCCGGTGCCGGTTCATCCATCACTCGGCAAGGAGCTCTGCATCCTCTGCTGGGCGGTGGAAGACGCTTCGCCCGACGACATCCCGAACGCGCTGCACAACTGGGAAGCGCTGGCCCCCGAAGAGCGCTGGTGGCTCTACACCATGACTGTGGCCACCACCGGCCAGGCCATGCAGAAGGGTCTCGGCTGGCGCAAGGCGCTACGCGCCGCCATTGCGGACAACCCCTTTGTCAAAGGCGAGGGCCTCTCGCCCAAGGCACGCCGCGAGCTGCTCGGGCATTCGCAGCTCTCACTTTCCCTCTGAAGTCTTTGCTGACTCGCTGAACGCTTCCTCGATCTGCGGCTGACACCGCGACAACAAGTAGCTATCATTGGTAATCACCTTTTTTTCGGAGCTTCCCATGGATACCGCACGCCTCTTTCAATCGGGCCGCAGCCAGGCGGTTCGGCTACCCAAGGAATACCGGTTTGCCGGCACCGAAGTGGTTGTGCAGCATTTTGGCAATGGCGTTCTCTTGTTACCGATGGATGACCCCTGGCAAACGCTGGAAGCCGGACTTTCATTGTTCGAGCCAAGATTCGTCATGACACGGGAGCAGCCCGCGACGCAAGTTCGTGCCGAGATCGCCGCATGATCTTGCTCGACACCACTATCTGCATTTACCTCATCAACACCAGACCGCCTGAAGTGCTGGCGCGTTTTCATCAGTACCGACTGGGTGAGATCGGGCTGTCGAGTGTGGTGGCTGCGGAACTTGCCCTTGGTGTGGCCAAGAGCGCTTCGGTGCGCAATCGCCAGGCGCTGGAAATGTTTCTCGCTCCGCTGGAAATTCTCCCTTTTGATACCGCGGCGATGTGGGCTTATGGTGACCTGCGCGCTGACCTGGAGCGCCGCGGGGAACCGATTGGCTCCCTGGACACCCTGATTGCCGCGCACGCACTGAGCGTCAATGCCGTGCTGGTCACCAACAACACCCGCGAGTTTGCCAAAGTCCGGGGTCTGCAACTGGAAAACTGGGCGGCTACCGAATGAGCACCTTCATTGAGACCCAGTTCCCGATTGCCCGACTGTCTGCCGAGTCTTACAAGGAGCGCAAGGCGAACAACGGGCAGACGCTCACCCGCCTCGGCAAGTGGTGGGGGCGCAAACCGCTCATTCTGGTGCGCGCCTCCATCCTCGGCATGTTGATGCCCGCCTCGACTAATCCGAAAAGGGATCGGGAGATTTTTCTCAAGATTCTCACCATGGATGACGACGGGACCTGGCAGCGCAATAAAGGAAGAAACAGAAACCGCGCCACCTTCGACGCGCTGACTTACGCTGAACGCCTCAAAGACTGCGAACGGCCGGAGAACATTCCTGGTCCGACGGTGGAAGCCTGGGCAGAGATCAACGTCCACCTCGGCACCAGGGCCGCGAGCCTTGGCGAACTGGTGGAACAACTCGGCCAGCGTACCTTCGGCCACACGCCGCGCGTCGGGGATAGCTTCTGCGGCGGTGGTTCCATCCCCTTCGAGGCGGCACGCATCGGATGCGAGGCATTCGGGTCCGATCTCAACCCCGTTGCAGGCCTGTTGACCTGGGCCAGCCTCAATCTGCTGGGCGGTGGCAGGCAAGTGCAGGAAGAAGTCATGCGCGTGCAGGCCGAGGCACTCACTGTCGCTGACCGACAAGTGACGGCGTGGGGCATCGAGCACAATGCGCAAGGCGAACGCGCCGATGCCTACCTCTACTGCGTGGAGGTCAAGCCGGAGGGTTGCGATTACTTCATCCCGCTCGCTCCGAGTTGGCTGGTCGGCGAAAAATCCAAGGTGGTCGCCCGCTGGCAATGCACTCCTGGGTCGGACCAACTTACGCCTGAGATCGCGGTCGTCTCTGATGGTGAGCTGAAGTTGTACAAGAACAAGAAGGGGGCCACGGTAGTAGACAGCCGCGTCGTCGATCCCTTCGATCCCAGCCGCTCCTGGTCGTTGGAAGCGCTGCGCGGCCCGGAAGGTCTGCGGCGCTGGAGCAACGACGACCTCGTGCCCCGCCCGGGCGATGTGTTTCAGGAACGGCTTTATTGCGTCCGCTGGGTTGGCGCTGATGGGGGGCGCCGTTATGCGGCTCCCGACGACGCCGATCTGGCCCGTGAAGCGACAGTGCTCAAGCTGCTGCGCGAACGATTTGCGGACTGGCAACGCGAGGGCTTTGTCCCGTCCAAGGCAATTGTCAGCGGCTACAACACGGAGCAGCCGATCCGCGAGCGCGGCTGGACCCACTGGCACCACCTCTTCACGCCGCGGCAGTTGTTGACGCATGGCCTGCTGGCTGAAACGTCAGGACGACTCGCTAAATCAACGGCGGACCAAGTTGGATGCTTGCTTGGTTTGGGGCGGATGGCGAATTGGGACTCGCGCGGTAGCGCTTGGATGTGGCATGGATCTAACGAAAAAGGCGATCAGACTTTCAACAACCAGGCTTTGAACACACTGATGAGCTATTCGGGCAGGGGGCTTGGGAAGATTGCGCCAACTTTCCAACTTCTTGAGGGTTCATCCCCCATAACGGTCGGCTGCACCTGCAGAACTACGGTTGCTGATGCACGTGAGCTACGGAATACCTGCGACCTCTGGATCACCGATCCGCCTTACGCAGACGCAGTCAACTATCACGAACTTGGCGACTTCTTCCTGGCCTGGTACGACAAGCAGTTGGCCAAGACCTTCCCGGAATGGGTCCCCGACGCCCGCGCCGAGTTGGCCGTGCGCGGTGACGGCGAGGACTTCCGGCGATCGATGGTCGAGATATACCGCAACCTTGCCCGCCACATGCCGGACAACGGTTTGCAGATGGTCTTGTTCACCCATCAGAACCCGGCCGTCTGGGCCGACCTTGGCATGATCCTCTGGGCCGCCGGACTCAAGGCCACCGCGGCCTGGACGATCAGCACCGAAACTTCGGCGGGCATCAAGAAGGGCAACTACGTCCAGGGCACCGTCTGCCTGGTCCTGCGCAAGCGCATTGCCAACGAACCCGGTTTCCTCGACGAGGTTTATCCGATGGTCGAGGACGAGGTGAAACGCCAGATCGCTTCGATGCAGGCGCTCGACGAAGACGGTGAACCCAACTTCAACGACGCCGACTACCAACTCGCCGCTTACGCCGCTGCGCTCAAGGTGCTCACCCAGTATGGCAAGCTCGATGGCAAGGATGTCGAGCACGAAGTCTTTGCCGTGCGGGCGAAGAACGAGAAAAGCGACTTCCAGACGGTCATCGAGCGCGCCCTTGGCATCGCCTGCGACACCCTCGTCCCGCGTGGGCTGGACGCCTCGTGGCGCGAGCTGTCGCTCGTCGAGCGCTACTATCTGCGTGCGCTGGACATCGAGAGCCGGGGCGAGCGCCGCAAGGGCATGTATGAGGAACTGGCGCGCGGCTTCGGCGTCACCGATATCCGTCCGCTCCTGAAGAGCGACAAGGCCAACGGCACCCGTATGTGCACACCCGCTGGCCTGGCGGCGAGCCTGCTCGCTCCCGTCCACGGGGTGGAGTCCAATCCCGCGGCACTGCCGGCACGCCGTGGCCGCGCGGGCACCGGCGCGCCCCACCCGTTTGCCCTTTCACCGCTGCGGCACCTGATGTTCGCCATCCGCGAAACCGCTGCCGCCGACAACAGCCCGGAGCCTGGCCGGCAATACCTGCGCGATACCTTTGGCCAGGCTTACTGGGGCAAACGCGAAGGCTTCATCGCGCTGCTCGAATGGCTTGCGGCGCTGGCCAACGCCGAAGGAATGAACGAATGGACCACCGACTCCGAAGCCGCCCGCATCCTCGCCGGACGCCTGCGTAATGACCATGCCTGAGGTGACCCATCCCAGCCTGCTGCAAGGAGATCAACGTGACGCAAGTAACCCTTGACCTGCCCGAATCGGCATTCGCCACCCTGCATCAAGCGCCCAAGGAATTTGCGCAGGAGATGCGCGTCGCCGCCGCCGTGAAATGGTATGAACTCGGCCGGCTTTCGCAAGGCCGCGCCGCCGAGATCGCGGGCCTGACTCGGGCAGGTTTCATTGATGCCCTCTCGCGCTACAGAGTCAGCCCATTCCAATACACGGCCGAGGAGCTCAGCGAGGAACTGCGCGATGCGGATTGATGCGGCAGTGATCAACGCCTCACCGTTGATCACGCTGTTCCGTAGTGGCCAGGGTGCTTTGCTGCCGGGCTTGTTCAAACAGATCGTGGTGCCCGAAGCCGTATGGCAGGAAGTGGTCGTGCAGGGGCAGGAAGACCGTGCCGCGCGAGACCTGAGTGAGCAACCCTGGCCAGTGCGTGTGGACGTCGTGAGTTCGCCTCGAGTGGCCGCATGGGATCTCGGCGCTGGCGAAACGGCGGTGTTGAGCCATGCCCTGGCAAACCCGCCGCTGCGCGCCGTGATTGATGATATGGACGCCCGGCGTTGTGCTCAGACGCTGGGAATTCCGATGCTGGGTACGGGTGAGCTGTTGGTGCTCGCCAAGCGTCGCGGCCTGCTGGTCTCTGTCGGCGAAGGGATCGAAAAACTTCGCGCCTCGGGCTTGTGGCTTTCCGACGACATTGTTCGGATTCTGGAAACTCAGGCGGGCGAATAGGATGCGTGGATTCTGGCCGTCCATCCCGGTTTGGTATTGATCGTCAGCCCAGCTTTTGGCCATGCTCACTCGCCATTCCAGCCGCCGCAGCCGGCTCGACCAGACCGTCCTGAACCAGCGTCTCGACGGGGCCGTTGCCTACGATCGCATCGCCGGCTACTTTCGCTCCAGCCTGTTCGAGGTGGCCGGGGAAGCCTTGGCAAACGTTGCGGGGCCGGTGCGCATCGTCTGCAACGCCGATCTCGATCCGCAAGACCTCATCACGGCTGCGGCGGCACAGGCCGCGCTGCGCCGAAGCTGGTGTTCCGGCAAGCCGGAGGAAGCGCCACCCGCCGCACTGCCGCGTTACCGTGCCCTCTACGCAGCGCTGACCAGCAAAACGATCGAAGTGCGGGTGCTGCCCAATTCGGCGTTTGGCCTGATCCACGGCAAGGCCGGGGTCGTGCGGCGTGCCGACGGCTCGGCGACGGCTTTCCTGGGCAGCGTCAACGAAAGTGCATCGGCCTGGAAGCTGAACTACGAGTTGCTGTGGGAAGACAGCGACCCGGAAACGATTGCGTGGGTGCAGGAGGAGTTCGATGCGCTGTGGAACGACGCCCGCGCCGTGGATCTCGCCTGTTGTCCGTTCATCGCGCAGGACGTGCAGCGCATCATCTCGCGGAAGATCATCGAAGCGGCGGACATCAAGACTATCGCCGACCCCACCGGCGCCGCAGCCGCTGCTGCGGTGGAAACGCCGGTCTATCGTCGCGAACAGGGTCTCTGGCCGCACCAGAAGTACTTCGCGCACCTGGCTTTGGAACGGCACCGGCTGGGCGGTGCGCGTCTGGTTCTCGCCGATCAGGTCGGATTGGGGAAAACCGTTCAGCTCGCCATGGCTGCGCTCCTGATGGCGCTCGACGATCCCGACGGCGGCCCGATTCTGGTGCTTGCCCCCAAGCCACTTCTTCAGCAGTGGCAGGATGAATTGATGGAACTGCTCCTGCTGCCCTCTGCGCGGTGGAATGGCCGCGCCTGGGTGGACGAGAACGATCTGGAATACCCGTCGGACGGAGCGAAGTCGCTCGGCAAGTGTCCGCGCCGAATCGGTCTGGTTTCGCAGGGCCTGGTGGTGCGCGGTCTGTCGGAAGCGATCAATCAACTGCTGAACCGGCGCTACACCTGTGTCATCGTCGATGAAGCCCACCGCGCTCGCCGTCGGAAGGTGCCGAGGGTAGACGCTGACGCCGATGAGATCGACGCGCGGGCAGACCCGAACAAGTTGATGGCGTTTCTTCGGCAAATCGGCCCGAAGACGAAAAGCATGCTGCTGGCCACCGCGACCCCGGTGCAACTTCACCCGGTCGAGGCGTGGGATCTTCTGCATATTCTTTCCCACGGCAACGAGGGCGTGCTCGGCGGCTGGACGCAGACCAGCCCCTGGTTTCGACCGAGCCATTGCCTCGCCATCGCCATCGGCGATGCCGCAGTGCCCACGCGTGATGTGCGTGATGGCTGGCAATACGTTCGCGACCCGCTGCCGTCCCGGTTTGAAGACCCGTCATTCGACCGCATTCGCCGTAGCCTCGACGCCAGCGACACCCGCTGGCAATTCAAGCCCGAGAGCCTGGAAAAGCTGTCGCTCGCGATCCGCCGCGTCCAGCTCCAGAACAGGTTGCTCCCCCACTACGGCGAGAATTTCAACCCCTTGCTGCGCTGCGTCGTGCGCCGTACCCGTGCCTACCTCGAAGCCACGATCAATCCGGCCACGGGTGCCTATCTCTTGCCCAAGGTCACGGTGAAGCTGTTTGGTGAGGAAGACCAGGGCGCTCTCGTTCTCGGCGGCTACCTGCGCGAAGCGTATCAGGAGGCGGAAGCGTTTTCGTTGCTCCTCCAGAAACGGGTCAGGGGGGCGGGGTTTTTCAAGACGCTGTTGTTGCGGCGCATGGGCAGCTCCATGGAAGCAGGGCGGCGTACGGTGAGTAAACTCCTCGGCGAAGAACCCGACATCCCCGACGACGAGGACGAAGATGATGCCGAAGAGGAAACGCCCCCGCAAGTTGGCCGACCGCCGCAGGGCAGCAACGATTTCAAGAACTTCACCGATGCGGAAGTGACATCGCTGCGCCGCTGCCTCGACCTGCTCCGACAAGGTGGAACTAACGATCCAAAATTGGAAGCGCTGATCGGCTATCTTCGCGGGACCCATCCCGGTGTCACGCGTAGCTGGCTCGATCTCGGTTGCATCCTGTTCTCGCAGTATTACGATACGGTGCGCTGGATCGGCGATGAACTGGCAAGACGCGCCGAGTTTTCCGGCATGGAAATCGGGCTTTACGCGGGAAGTAATCGATCAGGCGTCTGGCGCGAAGGCAGGTTCCAGCGCTGTCGGCGGGAAGTACTCAAGGCACGTGTCAGGGCCGGCGAACTCAAGCTGCTGCTGGGTACCGATGCGGCCTCCGAGGGCTTGAACTTGCAGCGACTCGGTACGCTCATCAATATCGACCTGCCATGGAACCCGACGCGCCTGGAGCAGCGGAAGGGCCGCATCCAGCGGATTGGCCAGGCCCGCAGCGAAATCTGGATTGCCAATCTGCGTTACCGTGACTCCGTGGAAGACCGAGTGCATCAAGTGCTGGCCGACCGGCTGGAATCCATCCATCAGCTTTTTGGCCAGATCCCTGATACCTTGGAAGATGTCTGGGTCAAGATCGCGCTGGACGAGGAACAGGAAGCCCACCAGCTCATTGACCGGGCCGTGGCTACCCGCAATCCGTTTGATGCGAAATACAGCAAGGTTGAGGATGCGGACTGGGAAAGCTGCTCTTTGGTGCTTGATCCCCAGGCGGTGAAGGAGCAGCTTTCTCGGGGGTGGTGATCTCGTGATTGCAGCCGTCCTCAGTTTTCTGCTCTCCAGCGTCCACGCCGCTGTCCAGTCGGTACTCGATCAGTTTTTCGCCAACCTGCGCAATCGCGCCGACTCGGACCGCGAGGTCACCGCCCAAGCCTTCTACCAGGCACGTTACAAGATCAACGCGCTGGTGTTCGGCGAGGTCAATCAGCACCTGATGGGACTGGTGCAGGAACCCTTGCCGATCCCGCGCTGGAGAGGCTTGCGGGTGGTCCCGGCCGATGGCAGCGCGGTTCGCTTGACGATGATGAAGGACCTCGTCCGGTCGATCGTCACACGCCTCAGTTCCCGCTCCAGTTCCTTGACTGTCTGCTCCTTGTCGCGCTCTGTTTCGGATCCCATCGAGGCGACAACCAGTCTGGCACAGAGGGAACGCCAGCCGGCAACCGGCGGCGGGCGCTACTCGATGTGTCCTCGAGGTGGATTGACGCCGGTGCCGCAGGCGTGCATTCTTGAATGCAAAATGCCGCGGATTCGCTGCTGCACACACGGTGCAGCGGCAGAATGAGCGCGGCGGGGGGGAGACATGGGTATTCTCGATTGGCTTTTCGGCGGCGATGACGCGGCGACGGGGATTCTGGTCGACCCGACGGTCATCGAAGCGCGCATCGACGAGGTGGTGGGGATCGTCAACCCGCGGCTGAAGCTCGTCCCCGGGTATCGCCGCAGGCTGGCTCCGGCCGTCGAGCAGGCAATCGTTTACTGCCGGACGATCGAGGCGCAGATTCCCAGGGCGATCGAGGCGACTGCGGCGATGTGGGCGGACAGTCCGACCCTGCGCGCCGTTTTTGCCACTGCCCGAGACGTCCCGATGGTCTTCAGTCGCAGCCGCTCGGTACAGGACTTCTTCGACCGCGAGCCGGATGCCGACCAGGTCTGGGCAGCACTGCGTTTCATTCGTCGCGAGGAAGCGCGTGTCGTGGTCGCGGCGAACGGTGACCTGATGCAGCGTGACGTCGTGCGGACGGCGGTTTCCTGTGTCGACAAGAAGGTCGTCCTGCCGAGTGGCTGCGAGCACGAGGCGCGGCTCGAGATTCGCCGCCGTGCATTCAGGTTCCTGGTGACCGAGGCGCTCCGGCAGATCGTTTCGGCCGAGGCAGCCTGCAAGGATCTGTCGATGGAACGTTCGATCCTCATTGGCCGGCTGATGATCCTGCGCGGCCAACGGGCCGGTCTCGAAACGGTGGTCGGCCATGGCGGGCGGACGGCAGGACAGATCGCGGAGGTCGGGGCCAGTCTGGCGCGCAACGAGCAGGCGCTCGCCGCGTGTGCGACCCCCGGCGATGCCCTCGAACAGGCCATCGAGTGCATCCAACAGGTGCTGACCCATGGCGCCGACCATCTCCGCATCGAGACGGTCCGGCTAAGGCTCGACCAAATGAACCTCATCGTCCCGGAAGGATCACCCGCTGCCGCCGTCGACATCGCGCTGCCGCTGGTGGTCGTGCGGAGCGCTCCCGTGATCAGCCTGCTGCCGTGCAGCTTCCCGCGTCGCGACCTGATCGGGCGCCGGACCCTGCTCGATGACGCACAGCGGCTGGTTTGCTGAGAGGTCGTGAAGGCCTGACCGATCAGGCGCAGCCGACGCTGGCCGGCCCAACTGGCGGCCGGCTTGACTGGTCTGCTGGGCGCTGCGGCCATCCCTGGCTTGGCTTCTGCAGGATGCCGGGCACTGCGGTCCGCGTCAGGCCGACCACCCGGATGCCAGAGAGCGCCGCGAACGGGGCGAGCAGCTTGCGCTCGCGGCCCATCACATCACCACGTCGCCATGTCCGAGCGAGGTGAAGAGCAGTCCGCTCGCCGGACTGGTCGGCAGCATTCGCTTCGTCCCGCGCAGCCCGTGTCGCCATCCCGACGCCTCTCCGGGCCGTCGCTTGCCGCCTCGTGTCGTCGGCCGGCACTATTCCCACTCGATCGTCGCCGGCGGCTTGCTCGAGATGTCGTAGACGACGCGGTTGATGCCCCGTACCTCATTGATGATCCGGTTCGCGACCTTGCCGAGCAGGGCGTGTGGCAGTTCAGCCCAGTGGGCGGTCATGAAATCCAGGGTCTCTACCGCGCGCAGGGCGACGACGTACTCGTAGGTGCGCCCGTCGCCCATGACGCCGACCGAGCGCACCGGCAGGAAGACGGCGAAGGCCTGGCTGGTCTTTTCGTACCAGCCGGCGGCGCGCAACTCGTCGACGAAGATCGCGTCGGCGCGGCGCAGCAGGTCGGCGTACTCGGGTTTGACCTCGCCGAGGATGCGCACGCCGAGGCCGGGGCCGGGGAAGGGGTGACGATAGACCATCTCGTGCGGCAGTCCGAGGGCGATCCCGAGTTCGCGCACCTCGTCCTTGAACAGTTCGCGCAGTGGTTCGAGCAGTGTCAGGTTGAGGCTCTCGGGCAAGCCACCGACGTTGTGGTGGCTCTTGATGGTGTGCGCCTTCTTCGTCTTCGCTCCCGCCGACTCGATGACATCAGGGTAGATCGTTCCCTGCGCCAGCCAGCGCGCATTGGGAAGGCGTGCGGCCTCGTCCTGGAAGACCTCGACGAACACGCGGCCGATGATCCGGCGCTTCTGCTCCGGGTCGGAGACGCCACGCAACGGCGACATGAAGCGCGTCGTGGCGTCGACGTGCACGACGCGCACACCCAGGTTGCTGGCAAAGGTGCGCTGCACCTGCTCAGCCTCGTTGAGACGCAGGAGACCGTTGTCGACGAAGACGCAGGTCAGCTGGTCGCCGATGGCACGGTGGATCAGCGCTGCCGCCACCGATGAATCGACCCCACCCGAAAGGCCGAGGATGACTTCATCCTTGCCGACCTGCGCGCGAATCCGCGACACCGCCTCGACGACGTAGTCGGGCATGTTCCAGTCGTGTCCGCAGCCGCAGATATCGCGCACGAAGCGGCCGATGATCTCCGCCCCCTTGATCGTGTGCGTCACCTCGGGGTGGAACTGCACGGCGTAGAAGCGGCGCTTTTCGTCGGCCATGGCGGCGATCGGCGTCGAATCGTTGCTGCCGATGATGCTGAATCCCGGCGGCAGTTCGGTCACCTTGTCTCCGTGGCTCATCCAGACGTCGAGCAGTCCGTGACCGTGCTCGTTGCGGCGGTCCTCGATGTCGCTGAACAGCGCCGAGTGGCCGCGAGCCCGCATCTCGGCATAGCCGAACTCGCGCCGCCGCGAGCTTTCGACGCGGCCGCCGAGTTGTTCCGCCATCGTCTGCATGCCGTAGCAGATTCCGAGCACCGGCACGCCGAGTTCGAAGACGACGGGCGGCGCCCGGAAATCCTCGACCTCATAGACCGAGTTCGGCCCGCCGGAAAGGATGATGCCCCGCGCGCCGAATTCGCGGACGAAATCCTCGCTGACGTCGTAGGGATGCAACTCGCAGTAGACCTGCTGTTCGCGCACGCGACGGGCAATCAGTTGTGCGACCTGCGAGCCGAAATCGAGGATGAGGATCTTCTGATGGGACATCTTGCGGCCTCAAATGCAGCGGGCGGCTCGTCGCCGCCCGTCAGTGGTCGATTGCTGCTCAATCGACGTGGTAGTTTGGCGCTTCCTTGGTGATCTGGACGTCGTGGACATGTGATTCGCGTACGCCCGAGGAAGTGATCTCGACGAAGCTCGCGCGCTCGTGCATCTCGGCGATGGTGCAGCAGCCGAGGTAACCCATCGACGAGCGCAGACCGCCCATCAACTGGTGGATGACCGCGAGCACCGAGCCCTTGTACGGAACACGGCCTTCGATTCCTTCGGGCACCAGCTTGTCGAGGTTGGCGGTGTCCTGGAAGTAACGATCCGCGGCGCCGGCGGCCATGGCGCCGATCGACCCCATGCCGCGGTACGACTTGTAGGAACGGCCCTGGTAGAGTTCGACCTCGCCGGGGGCTTCCTCGGTGCCGGCGAACAGGCCGCCGAGCATGACGGCGTCGCCGCCGGCGGCGATCGCCTTGGCGATGTCGCCGGAGTAGCGGATGCCGCCGTCGGCGATCAGCGGCACGTCGCTGTCCCGCAGCGCTTCCTGCACCATCTGGATGGCGGTGATCTGCGGTACGCCGACGCCGGCGACGATGCGTGTCGTGCAGATCGAACCCGGGCCGATGCCGATCTTGACGCCGTCGGCGCCGTGGTCGAGCATGGCGCGCGCAGCATCGGCGGTGGCGATGTTGCCGCCGATCACTTCGACGTCGGGGAAGGTCCTCTTGACCCAGCGGACGCGGTCGAGAACCCCTTGCGAGTGGCCATGCGCGGTGTCGACGACGAGGACGTCGACCCCGGCCTCGACGAGCAGTTCGGCGCGCTCCTCGGTACCCGGACCGACGCCGATGGCGGCTCCGACGCGCAGGCGACCGCCCGCGTCCTTGCTCGCGTCAGGGTGTTCGGTGGTCTTGATGATGTCCTTGACGGTGATCAGCCCGCGCAGCTCGAAGGCATCGTTGACCACCAGCACACGTTCGAGGCGGTGCTTGTGGATCAATGCCTTGCCTTCCTCGACGGTCGCTCCCTCGTGCACGGTCACCAGCCGATCGCGTGGCGTCATGATGTTGCTCACCGGCTGGTCGAGCAGGGTCTCGAAGCGCAGGTCGCGGTTGGTGACGATGCCGACGACGACCTGGCCGTCGACCACCGGTACGCCGGAAATCCTGTGCAGCCGGGTCAGGGCGACGACGTCGCGCACTGACATTGTCGGCGGCACGGTGATCGGATCCTTCAGCACGCCGGATTCGAAACGCTTGACGCGTGCGACTTCCTTTGCCTGCGCCTTCGGCTTGAGGTTCTTGTGCACGATGCCGATGCCACCTTCCTGCGCCAGGGCGATCGCCAGCCGGCTTTCCGTGACGGTGTCCATCGCCGCCGAAACGAGCGGCAGGTTGAGGCTGATGTTGCGTGTCAGGCGCGTCTTCAGGGTGACATCGCGCGGCATGATCGTCGAGTGGGCGGGGAGGAGAAGGACGTCGTCGAACGTCAGCGCCCTTTGGATTACACGCATGGCCTTTGATCCGAGGTCACAAAAACGTATTATACAGCGTGCTCCTCAACGGCTCGCTGACCATGAAACGCTTTGCTCTTGCCGCTGTCACCCTGGCGACCGCAATCGCTGCACCGGCGCAGGTCTATCAATGGCAGGATGAGCAAAACAGGACGGTGATCTCGGATCGTCCGCCGTCTGGTCCGGTGCGGCAGCTGCGCCGGATCGACACGACAGCACCACCGCCGGCGGGCGAGCCGGCTGCAACGCCGGCGAAGACGCTGGCCGATCGCGACATGGAGTTCCGCAAGCGGCAGCAGGAGGCGCGCGATGCCGCCGAGAAGAGCGACAGCGAACAGCGGGCGAATGCGCGCAAGCGCGAGGACTGCGAGGCGGCGCGCAAGTCCCTGCGCAGCCTCGAGTCGGGCGAACGCATCTTGCTGCCAGACGGCAAGGGCGGGCGCTATCCCATCGACGACAGCGAGCGAGCGCAGTTGATCTCGCGCATGCGCGAAGACCTGCAGCGCGACTGCAAGTAGCCGGCCTCCCTCATTCGCCGTCGCCAGCGCCCTTCTTCATCACCTTGCCGGCAGCGGCTCGCTGTTTGCGGACCTCCTTCGGATCGGCGATCAGCGGCCGGTAGATCTCGACGCGGTCGCGGTCGTGGAGCAGGGCGTCCGGCTTGCTGAGCTTGCCGAAGACACCGATCCGGTTCGTCTTCAGGTCGATCTCCGGGTGCTTCTGCAGCAGCCCCGAGGCATCGATCGCCTGCTGCACGGTGCTGCCCTGCGGCAGCCTGAGGGTGAGCAACTGCTGCTTGGTCGGCAGTGCGTAGATGAGCTCGATGGTCAGCATCTCAGGCATGCCGTGCCCCGTGGAGCTCGTCGGCACGGCGGACGAAAGCCTCGACGAAGGTGTTGGCGATCTGGCTGAAGACGGGGCCGATGACCTTCTCGAACATCCGGCTGGAGAACTCGTAGGAGAGCTGGAACTCGATCTTGCAGGCGCCTGCGGTCAGTGGCTTGAATCGCCACAACCCGTCGAGGCGGCGAAACGGTCCATCGACCAGCGTGATCTTCATCCACAACGGCGACTCCTTGTCGTTTGCCGTCGTGAAGTGCGAGCGGACGCTGCGGTAGTTGATGTGCAACGTCGCGACCGTCCGCCGCTCGTCGCGGAACTCGCAGTGGGTCTGGCTGCACCAGGGCAGGAACTGCGGATAGTCCTCGACACGATCGACGAGATCGAACATCCGTTGCGATGAATGCTCGATCAGCACCGACTTCTTGACCATGGCCATCGTCTGCCACACCTCGCGAATCCTGTAGAATCGCGGATTCTAGCACTCCGGAACCCGCCCAACCGAGATACGGCCGCATGAGCATCGTCGCCAACAAGAAGGCCTTTCACGACTACTTCATCGAATCGAAGCTGGAGGCGGGCATCGTTCTCGAGGGCTGGGAGGTCAAGGCGATCCGCGCCGGTCGTGCGAGCATCAAGGAGGCCTACGTCGTCGTTCGTGACGGCGAGGTCTTTCTTTTCGGCATGCACATCACGCCGCTGCTGGCGGCGTCGTCGCATGTGCGGCCGGACCCGGTGCGCACGCGCAAGCTGCTGCTGCATGCCAGGCAGGTCAGCAAACTGATCGGCCAGGTCGAGCGTGCCGGCTACACGCTGCTGCCGCTCGACCTGCACCTGCTGCGCGGCCGCGTCAAGGTCGAGATCGGTCTCGCCAAGGGCAAGAAACAGCATGACAAGCGCGAGGCCGAGAAGGAGCGCGACTGGGTGCGCGAGAAGGCGCGCCTGATGCGGGTCAAGGTCTAGCAGCCTGTCGGACTTGATGGGTCGAAGCGAAAGAAGTGGGAGACGAGCGCAGTTTTTCACGGATTTCAAGCGAATAGTGGTTCTATTCGTGCAGAAATACGGGGAGAAATGAGCCGTCTTCCCACTTCTTGCAGCCGACTTGGTCAAGTCCGACAGGCTGCTAGCACCCCTCGTTGGCTGACGTTCAGCTCAGGTGGCGCAGCGATCGTTGCTGCCGCTGCTCGGGTTGCGCGGCGTCGATCAGCCGCTGCCGGACATAGCTGATGTGCGCCTCGGCCGCCAAGCGGGCCGCCTCGGCTTGGCGGCCGGCAATCGCGTCGCGGATTGCCGCGTGCTGGCGCATCAGTTGCTGGCCGGTTTCCATGCTGACCGAGATTTCGCGCAGGGTGTGGCGCACGTGTTCGTGCAGCAGGCGCAGGATGCTTGCCAGCAGGTGGGCGAAGACGGCGTTGTGCGCCGATTCGGCAATCGTCAGATGAAAAGCGACGTCGGCAGCGACCTGTGCGCTGCGGTCGTTGCCGGCATAAGCCGCGTCGAGGCGCAGGTACGCCTGGTCGAGACGTTCCAGATCGCTGTCCGTTGCCCGTTGTGCTGCCAGCGAGGCCGCCGACGCTTCCAGCAGGTGGCGGAATTCGAGTACGTCATCGTGCAGCAACGGGTGCTCAGCGAGCAATCGCTGCCAAGGATCGGCGAGGCTCGTGGTCAGCCGGTCGGTGACGAAAGTGCCGCCACCATGGCGACTCAGCAGCAGCCCGCGCGAAACGAGCTGCTTGATCGCCTCGCGCAGCGAGGGGCGTGAGACGCCGATTTCGAGCGCCAGTTCGCGTTCGGCCGGCAGACGGTCGCCGGGTTTCAGAGCGCCTTCGATGATCCGCGTCTCGAGCTGATGCGCGACGGCATCGGGAATCCTCGGCAACTTGAGTTTGCTTTGCGTCATGCGCTGGTTCTCGTGTCCTCCGGGCATCGGCGCCGGATTATTGCAGGAAGAATCTGGTCTGACCAGTTGCCGTGCTGGTTGCGCGCTCACCGGGGTTGCCCCGGGCCCGCGCGTGCGGGCATTCCTGGGATGCCTGCAACCCGCCAGCCAGCCAGGACAATTGCCCTGGGTGTGGCAAGGATTGACAAAAGGTCGTGGCAACCGTAAGTTAACCTGAAGTGGTCTTACCACTTTCGCTTCAAACTTGCGCAGGAGCATGCCATGGATGGGACAGAGCGCCGCGAGTATCCCGAAAAGCCGGCCCGGGTGTACCTCTTCGGGACCTGTCTGATCGATCTCTTCTGTCCGCAGGCCGGGCTGGACGCGGTCCGGCTGCTCGAGCGGGAGGGGATCAAAGTGATCTTTCCTGCCGACCAGACCTGCTGCGGGCAACCGGCACACAGCAGCGGCTTTCCCGACCAGGCGCGGGCGGTGGCTCTGGCCCAGTTGCGGCTGTTTCCCGAGCCGTGGCCGGTGATCGTTCCTTCCGGTTCCTGCGCCGGCACGATGCGCCACCACTACCCGAACATGTTCGCCGATGACGCGCTGCTGCAGGCCGAGGCGCAGGCGCTTGCCGATCGCGTGTTCGAGCTGTCGGAGTTCCTGCTCGAGGTGGCGAGGGTCCGCCTCAGCGACCGCGGGCCGCGCGAGCGCGTCGCCCTGCATACCTCGTGTGCCGCGCGCCGCGAAATGGGGACGCACCTGCACGCCCGCGCGCTGCTCGACCAGTTGCCGGCGGTCGATGTCGTGGTGCATGCCCACGAAGCGGAATGCTGCGGCTTCGGGGGCACCTTTTCGCTCAAGCATCCGGCGATTTCGGGGGCAATGGCCGGCGACAAGGTCGATGCGCTGCAGGAGACGGGCGCGACGACCTTCGTTTCCGCCGACTGTGGCTGCATGCTCAATCTCAACCACACGCTGCAGAAGAGGGGGAGCAGCCTGCAGGGACAGCATCTGGCCAGTTTTCTCTGGCGGCGCTGCGGCGCGGATGCCGGAGAACCACGGTGAGCGCGCGTGACCAAATCCTGCAGCGACTGCGGCAGGCAGCACAGGGACCGCTACCGTTGCCACCCGACGTATGGGGCCAGCAGGTCGCGCTCACCGATGCGGCTGGTGCCGGCGATCGCGGCGAGCGGATCCGGCTGTTCTGCGAGAAGATGGCTTTCTGGCGCGGCGAGGTCGTCCGCACCAGTCGCGACGACTGGCCGGCGAAGCTGCGCGAGCTGTGCCTGGCGAAGGGGGTGCGCTCGCTGCTGCATGGCGAGCGGCACGCCGCGGTGCTGGCCGGCAGCGGCATCGCCGGCCTGCGCTGTTACGACCGGCCGCTCGAGGAGTGGAAGACGGAGCTCTTTCGCGACATCGACGCCAGCCTGACCTCGACCCGCGGCGGCATCGCCGAGACCGGCACCCTGATCATCTGGCCGGACGCCAGCGAGCCGCGCCTGCTGTCGCTGGTGCCGCCAATCCATTTCGCGCTCCTCGATGCCGACCAGATCCATGCCAACCTGCTGGCGGCGATCGGCGCACAGGACTGGAGCGGCCACCTGCCGACCAACGCGTTGCTCGTCTCCGGGCCGTCGAAGACCGCCGATATCCAGGTGACGCTGGCCTACGGCGCGCACGGGCCGAAGGAACTGGTCGTCCTGCTGCTCGACGGGGAGGACGCGCGATGAACGCACGGCCACTGCACTTTGTTCCCGCCAGCGAGTTCCGCGAGCGCGCGGCGACGGCGGTTGCCGACGAGCACCTGCGCCGCAGCTTTCGCGGCGCGATGGATTTCCTGATCGGCAAGCGGGCGGCGCAGTTTCCCGATCTGGCTGCCTTCGAGCGTCAGCGCGCGCTCGCCGAACACATCCGCAAGTACAGCCTGGCGCGCTTGCCGGAACTGCTCGAACTGCTCGAGCGCCGGCTGACCGAGAATGGCGTGCACGTGCACTGGGCCGAAACGCCGGCCGAGGCGAACGGGATCATCATCGACATCGCCCGTCGACACGCGACGAAGCTGATGGTCAAGGGCAAGTCGATGGTCAGCGAGGAGATCGAACTCAATCATGCGATGGCCGATGCCGGCATGGAGGCGCTGGAGAGCGACATGGGCGAATACATCGTCCAGCTCGACGGCGAGAAGCCCTCGCACATCATCATGCCGGCGATCCACAAGACGAAGGAGGAGATCGCCCGCCTGTTCGCGGAGAAGGTCCCCGGCGCCCGCTACACCGATTCGGTCGACGAGCTGATCGGCATCGGCCGCGCCGTGCTGCGCGAGAAGTTCATGGCCGCCGAGATCGGTCTCTCGGGAGTCAACTTCGCGGTGGCCGAGACCGGCACGCTGTGCCTGGTCGAGAACGAGGGCAATGGTCGCATGTGTACGACGGTGCCCGATGTGCACATCGCGATCACCGGCATCGAGAAGGTCGTCGAGAAACTCGAACACGTGCCACCGCTGTTCGCGCTGCTCACCCGCTCGGCGACCGGACAGGCGATCACCACCTACTTCAACCTGATCAGCGGGCCGCGCAAGCCGGGCGAGAAGGATGGGCCGCGCGAAGTCCATCTGGTCCTGGTCGACAACGGGCGCACCCAGGCCTACGCCGACGAGCAGCTGCGCGCCACCCTGCAGTGCATCCGCTGCGGCGCCTGCATGAACCATTGCCCGGTCTATACGCGCATCGGCGGCCATGCCTATGGCACGACCTACCCGGGCCCGATCGGCGAGATCATCTCGCCGCACCTGCTCGGGCTGGCGGCGACGCACGTCCTGCCGACCGCGTCCAGCCTCTGCGGCGCCTGTGGCGAGGTCTGTCCGGTGCGCATCCCGATTCCCGAGCTGCTGGTCCGGTTGCGCGGCGAAGCGCAGCACGACGCACGCGTCGGGCAGCGGCCGTTGCTCGGCCAGGGGGCGGCGCGCAATCTCCTCATGGACGCCGTCTGGGCAGGCTGGGCCGCGCTGTACACCCGTCCGCTGCTTTACCGTGCGTTCGGCTGGCTGGCGACTCGTCTGCGCCTGCTGACGCCGCCGCGCCAATCCGGATGGACGCAGAGCCGAACGCCGCTGCGGCCGGCCAGGCGGACGCTGCACGAGGAGATGGCGGCGAGGACACGGCGCTGAACGCCTGATCCTTTGCGCGGCGGGCACCCGGGGCGCCGGCTGACGATGCCCCGGCCTGGATCCTCGCCAGCGATCAGTCGCGCACCTCGAGCAGGAAGTCGATCGCCTGCCGCCACCAGTTCTCGTCGAGCCGATAGAACCAGTCGTTGTGATCGGCGCCCTCGATCAGCGCCAGGCGCTTGGGTTGCGGCAGCCCATCGTACAGCGCGCGCCCGAAGCGGGCGGGGACGATCCGGTCGTCGGCGGCAACGGCGACCAGTACCGGCCGCTGCAGGCCGGCGAGATGACTGCTGCTGTCGTAACGGTCGCGCAGCAGCAGCTTCACCGGCAGCAGCGGGTAGTGGTGGCTGGCGACGTTTTCCAGCCTGTCCCACGGCGTGATCAGCAGCAGGCCGCCGATCGCCGCGCGCTGGCGCGCACTGGCTGCCGCGGCGACGCCGGCGCCGAGCGATTCGCCAATGATCAGGAGGGGTCCGCCGTAACGCTCATGCGCGAGCGCGATCGTCCGTTCGGCGTCGGCCACCAGGCTGGTCTCGCCAAGCTCGCCGGCGCGCGGTCCATAGGCCGGATACTCGGCGAGGATGACGCGCAGGCCGAGCGGCACCAGTGCGTCGCTGTAGAACTGGCGGTGGGCGGCGTGCCCGGCATTGCCATGGAAGACGATCGCCGTCGCGCGTGCCGGGCCGGCGGGCTCGGCCAGCAGTCCGCGGAAGTCCTCGGCGCCCGGCCAGGGAGCGAGGCCGCCGGAGGTCATCTCGCCGACGCCGGCGCGCTGCGGGAAGTAGAGCAGATGGTTCTGGAACATGGCGATTCCCGTGCAGGCGAGCAGATAGGACAGGATGCAGAGGGCTATGACGCGCAGCGCCGAGGCGGCGGCGCGGCTGCCCAGCCAGAGGCTGGCGCCGGCAGCGACCGGGCGGTCGTCACTTGCGCCGGAAATAACGGGCGTCTTCAAACAATGAGGAGATTTCAACCTTGCAGATCTCCGGGTTGTCCGGTATCAGGTAGAGGATCGGCGTGATCAGTTCCTCGAAGATGCCCCGCAGGCTGCGTGCGCCGGTCTTGTACTCCATGGCGAGTTCGGCGATCTGCTCGAACACGCGCGGGCCGATGCTCAGTTCGACGCCTTCGTCGCGGAAGATCGCGATGTACTGGCGATAGATCGAATTCCGGGCCGTGCTCATGATGCGCACCAGCATTGGCTTGCTCAGCTCGTGCAGCCGGGCGATCACCGGCAGGCGACCGGTGAACTCGGGGATCAGCCCGAACTCGAACAGGTCGGTCGGCTTGACGCGCTTGTTGAGCCGGTCGAGGATGTTCTGGTTGTCGTCGGCCGAGGTGGCGATGAAGCCGAAGCCGTGCGTCCGCGCCATGATGTTCTCGAGCCCGACGAAGGCGCCGCCGCAGATGAACAGGATGTTCGCCGTGTCGATGTAGCGGTTGTCCTTCAGCTTGACCGGCGAGCCCTCCATGATCTTGAGCAGCGCATGCTGCACGCTCTCGCCCGAACTGCTTCCCGCCGCGGCGTTCGGCGAGCGCAGCTTGTCGATCTCGTCGATGAAGACGATGCCGCGCTGCGCGTCCTCGATGCGGCCGTCGGCCTTGTCGAGCAGCCGCTGCAGTGCCGCCTCGATTTCCTCGTTGGCGTACTTGGTCTGCGCCAGCGAGGTGGCGTCGGCGGTGACGAAGGGCACCTTCAGCAGGCGCGACAGCGTGTCGCAGAGCAGCGTCTTGCCGGTGCCGGAGGGGCCGACGAGGAGCACGTTGCTCTTGGCGATCGCCCCCTGGTCATTGCGCAGGGTGGCGATCTTGCGGTAGTGCGAATAGACCGCGACGGCGAGCACCTTCTTGGCCTCATCCTGGCCGATGACGTACTCATCGAGGTACCTGACGATGGTGCTGGGCGTCGTTTCTCTGGCGAGCAAGCTGTCTTACCCCACATCCACAAGATGGTCGTTCGACGATGCGCGGTCGGCGGGCGGTGCCGCAGGGTCACGAATCGCCATCCCCGCGGCTATCTTACGGTGAAATGGCTGTGGGCGGGCATCGGCAGCGAGCAACCAGATCCCGGGAGGCGCTGCACGTCACCCCGATTGACCGCCCACGAGCGGGCCACCTATACTCGTCAGCGTTGCCCATGGCCGTTCGTTCGACCCAACGGTCATGGCTTTCTCAGGCACTTCCGATGATGAAAGCCTTGACCTTTCCCCTCCCTCCCGACCCCTCTCCCGCGAGCGGGCGAGGGGAGATTCGCCAGTCGCTCACGCGACTTTCACGGTAATGGGCGCCGTATCCGAAGTCTCGCAGCACTCCGCCGTAGATGCCAAGATCGCCCTGTTCCGGTCGCTCTTCCGGGGGCGGGACGACCTCTATGCGCGCCGTTTCGCAAGCCTCCGCACGGGTCTGACGGGTTACACTCCCGCCTGCGCCAACGAGTGGGCGCGTGGACTGTGCGACAAGCGGGCGGTCAGGTGCCAGGACTGCCCCAGTCGGCGATTCCTGCCGCTGACCGACGAAACCATTCGCCAGCATCTGACGGGCCACGATGACCGTGGTCGCGAGTTCGTCATCGGCGTTTACCCGATGCTTCTCGATGAGACCTGCTTCTTTCTTGCCATCGATTTCGACAAGCAAGGCTGGTGTGCGGACATCGGCGCCGTTCGCGACACGTGCCGGGAACTGGGGCTGCCGGCCGCGGTCGAGCGATCGCGCTCGGGCAACGGCGGCCACCTGTGGTTGTTCTTCGCCGAGGCCCTGCCGGCTGTCCTGGCGAGGAAACTCGCTGCGCACATCCTCACCGAGACGATGGAACGACGACCAGAAATCGGTCTGGATTCGTACGACCGGTTGTTTCCGAACCAGGACACCCTGCCCAAGGGCGGTTTCGGCAACCTGATCGCCTTGCCGCTGCAGAAGCGCCCGCGGGAAAGCGACGACAGCGTGTTCCTCGACGGACGGTTTCTTCCCTGGCCGGATCAGTGGGCGTTTCTCTCGACCATGCAAAGGATCACCCGCGCGCAAGCCGAGTCCATTGTTCGCGCCGCCGAGCAACGCGGGCGTGTCGTCGGAGTTCGCTTTCCCGTGCTCGACGAAGACCAGGAAGGCGACGTCGAGCCGTGGAGCGCACCGCCCTCGCGCCGCCGAGCCGAACCGCCGATCGTCGGGACTTTGCCGGAACGACTGGAGCTGATCCTCGGCAACGAGATCTATCTTGCCCAAGAGGGATTGCCCGCCGCCTTGCGCAATCGCCTGCTGCGGTTGGCGGCGTTCCAGAATCCGGAGTTCTACCGGGCGCAGGCGATGCGCCTGCCGACCTTCGGCACGCCACGGGTGATCTCCTGCGCCGAGCAGCATCCGCTGCATATTGGTCTGCCACGCGGCTGCCTGGACGAGATCCAGGATCTGCTCGGCAGCCTCGGGATCGAATGCATCGTGCGCGACGAGCGCCACTCCGGCGTACCGCTGGGCGTCTCGTTCCAGGGCAGCTTGCGGCCGCGGCAGGCGGTCGCCGCCCAAGCCTTGGCCGGCCACGACCACGGAGTTCTCGCCGCGACCACCGCTTTCGGCAAGACCGTTGTCGCGGCGTGGCTGATCGCCAGGCGCGGCGTCAGCACGCTGGTGCTCGTCCACCGCCAGCAACTGTTGGAGCAGTGGGTCGAACGGCTGGCAAGCTTCCTGGGATTGCCGTCCAAGGCCATCGGCCGCATCGGCGGCGGTCGCAACAAGCCGAACGGCACGCTCGACGTGGCGCTGATCCAGAGCCTCGTCCGCGCGGGCGTGGTCGATGACCGGGTCGGGGAATACGGTCATCTGGTCGTGGACGAATGCCATCACCTGCCGGCATTGAGCTTCGAGCAGCTGGTCCGGCGAGCGAAGGCCAGATATGTCCTTGGCTTGTCAGCGACCGTGACCCGCAAGGACGGGCACCACCCGATCGTCTTCATGCAGTGCGGACCGGTCCGCCATCGAGTCAGTGCGCGCGAACAGGCAGCGGAGCGACCTTTCATCCACAACGTCTGGGTGCGTCCGACGGCCTTCCACGCGCCTTCCGCCGGCGGCGCCGACCTGCGCGTCCAGTTCCATGATCTGTACGAGGCACTGATCGCCGACGACAGACGGAATCGACTGATCGTCGACGACGTCGCGGCGGCAGTGCGCGAGGGACGTTCGCCGGTCGTGCTGACCGAACGAACCGGTCATCTCGAACAGCTGGCCGAGCGACTGGAACCGATCGTGCGCCACTTGGTGGTCCTGCGCGGCGGCATGGGCAGGAGGCAATTGCAGGAGGCGCTCGCGCGACTGGTGGCCATCCCGGAGAGCGAGGAACGGGTCGTCCTGGCGACCGGTGGCTACCTCGGCGAGGGCTTTGACGACGCCCGTCTCGACACCCTGTTCCTGACGCTGCCGGTCTCCTGGCGCGGAACGATTGCCCAGTACGCCGGCCGTCTGCATCGCCTGCACGACAGCAAGCGGGAGGTCCGCATCTACGACTACGCCGACCTCAATGTGCCGCTGCTGGCGCGGATGTTCGACCGGCGCTGCAAGGGCTACGAAGCGGTCGGGTACACCATTCTGCTGCCGGCCAGCGCGGTGCCCGGCTGGCCACCGGAGGTGCCGCTTCCGGTCGAGGCGGAATGGAAGCGCGCTTACGCTGCCAGCGTCCAGCGCCTGCTGCGCGACGGGGTGGACGCGCCGCTCGGCGAGCTGTTCGTGCACGCCGCTGGCACGTTCGAGCCGGGGGCGAGCGGTGCCGGGCGCGCGCGCAGCGCCAGCGAAGCCTTCCTCCATCGGCGTTTGCAGACGCTTCCTGACACCGCCGGGAAGTTTCGTCTCAACGTCGTATTGTCGATTCCTTTCGACGGACGTGGCGGAATGGAGGTGGATCTGCTCGCCGCTGAGGCGCGCGTGGCGGTCGAAGTCGATGGCCCGCAACACTTGGCCGACGCCACAGCCTACCGCCGCGACCGGCGCAAGGACGCGCTGTTGCAGGAGAACGGTTATGTCGTGCTGCGCTTTCTCGCCGAGGATGTCGGCAAGCATCTCGATGAGGTTCTCGACATGGTCCTGCGCACCCTGGCGCGCCGGCAGCGGGAGCTGACTCCGGGCCAGGGGTGAGGTGGAAAGCGCTGCCCAGGTTCTGATGGCTCGTTCACATCCGTCCTGCTCTCCGGTGCACCGGCAGGCTTCCCGGGTGGGGCGAACGCCGCAGCGTCAGCGGCCACGGCGCAGCAGCAGCAACCATGAAACGGGCGCGAGCAGGGTGCAGATGGCGACCGCTGTCGCCAGTGCCGCGCCGCCGCCCGCGAGCCCGTGGCCGACGGCGATGCCGACCAGTGCCGCCACGCTCATCTGGACGAAGCCCATGAGCGCCGACGCCGCGCCCGCCATCGCCGGATAGGGGGCGAGTGCGCGCGCGATCGCGTTCGGCATGACGAGGCCGGTTCCCATGGTGCAGAAGAACATCGGCACGAGGATGGCGGCGAGCGTGCGGACGCCGGCGTACTCGAGCAGGGCCATGGCGAGGCCGGCGATGGCACCGATGCAGGCGCCGATCAGGAGCAGCCGGTCGCTGCCGAGGCGCCGTACCAGTCGCCCGGAGATCAGCGAGCCGAGCAGGTAGCCGGCGACGACGCTGCCGAAGCAGATGCCGTAGACCTGCGGCGTCAGCCCGTGCCGCTCGGCGAGGACGAAGGACGATCCCGAGATGAAGGCGAAGAGTGCGCTGTAGGAGAAGGAAAAGGTGAGCAGGTAGCCGAGGTAGGCCCGGTTGGCCAGCAGTTGGGCGAAGTTGGCGAGCATCCGGCGCGGCCTGGTGGCGTCCGGGTCACGCCGCAGGTTGCTCTCGCCGAGGGCGCGCGCGACGGCCAGAAGCTGCATCACGGCGATCAGCAGCAGGAGCACGAAATTCGACTGCCAGCCGAAGAGGATGGTGAGGAAGCCGCCAAGCGTCGGTCCGATCAGGGGCGCGAGGGCCATGGCGCTGCCCATGTAGGCGATGATCCGTGCCGACTCGCTGGCTCCCCAGATGTCGCGCACGATCGCGCGCCCGATCACCGGGCCGGCGCAGGCACCGAGCGCCTGCACGAAGCGGGCGCCGATCAGTGTCGCGATGTCGGGGGCGAAGACGCAGCCGAGCGAGCCGAGACAGTAGAGCGCCAGACCGCCGAGCAGCGCCGGGCGGCGTCCGAAGCGGTCGGACAGCGGGCCGTAGACGATCTGACCACAGGCGAAGCCGGCGAGAAAGACCGACAGCGTCAGTTGCACCGCGGCGGCGTCGCTGGCGAAGACCCGGGCGAGAGTCGGCAGCGCCGGCAGGTAGAGATCCGTCGATAGCGGGCCGAGGGCGACCAGGGTCGTCAGCAGCAGCGCCAGGCCGGCGGACGGGCGCGGCGTCGCTAGCATGGCGGCCGGCGGTGGCGCCTGCAGCCTGCTGCACGCACTGCTAGGGATGCCTGAAATCGAGGAACATCTTGAAGCAGCGCGCGAAGGCGAGCGGCGTTTCGCAATGCTCGGTCCATAGACTGGACGTGACCGAGAAGGACACCTCGCCGTTCGCCTCGCGGTCCTTCACCCAGACCAGGCGGCGATCGCTGTAGACGCCAGTCGGCAGATGCTTGCCGATGAATTCCCACACCCCCTCGAGTGTGTCGAAGCTGGCGAGATCCCCGGACCCGTCGGCTCCTTCCTCTTCTTCCATGAAAACCTGATAGCGCATGGTGAGACTCGCTCCAGTAAAGCCCGGACGGTGCCGCCGGTAAGTGATTGACATGGGCCGTCGCGGACGGCCGCTTCATCCGGTCAGCCGCGCTGGCCGCTGCGCCCGCTTGCCCTCATCCAGCCTGCAGCGCCGCCAGTTCCTGCTCGTCGAAGCCGGCGGCGCGGCGCGCGGCGAGGTTGAACGGGCCACGCGGGCGCGGTGCGCGATGGCGTCGGGCCAGTTCCGCCTGGCAGGCCAGCGGGTCGAGGCCGCGCCGTTCGCAAAGCCAGTGGTACCAGCGGTTGCCGATGCGCACATGCGCCACCTCGTCACGCAGGATGATCTCGAGCAGTGCCGCACCGTGCTCGTCGCCGGCATGCCGCAGCTTGTCGCGGATCAGCGGCGCGGCGTCGAGGCCGCGCGCTTCGAGGACGCGCGGCACGAGCGCGAGTCGTGCCAGCAGGTCGTCACGGGTTTTCTCGGCCATTTCCCAGAGCCCGTCGTGTGCCGGGAAGTCGCCGTAAGCGTAGCCCATCGCCCGCAGGTGCTGGTGCAGCAACTGGAAGTGTTGCGACTCCTCACGCGCGACGCCGATCCAGTCGCGGTAGAAGTCGCCCGGCATGCCGGCGAAGCGCCAGACGGCGTCGAGCGCCAGATTGACGGCGTTGAGCTCGATATGCGCCAGCGAGTGGAACAGCGCGGCGCGTCCCGCGAGCGTGCTGACCGGTCGTTGCGCCAGTTGCGCCGGCGCGACCAGCAATGGCCGCGCGCAGCGGCCGGGCAGGCTTTCGTGCGCCAGCCGGCTGCTGTCCGGGTCGGCCGGCGTCCGCTCGCCGGCAGGCAGCGGCATGGCGTCGACGGCGGCGCATTTCAGCACCGGGTCGCCGAGCAGCAGGGCGTCGAGGGCGAGTTGCCGCGGGTTCAACGCCCTTCCTCCACGTCGCCTGCTCGTGGTATGGCGACGAAGCCATAGTGTCGCGCGACGTCGGCCCGGCGGAGCGAACGCACCGGCAGCCGTTGGCCGCGCCAGCAGAGCGTCAGCGCGCTGGCCTCGCCGTCGCCGGCGCACATGGCGGCGAGCACGCTGGCGTCGTCGGCCGGCATCCCGTCCGCCAGCTGGAGGCAGCCGTGCAGCGCAGCGAGGTCGTGGTCGCAGAGCAGCGCAACGCCCTCGGGGATCTCGAGCAGCAGGTTGCCCTGTTCGTCGATGGCGGCGCCGCGAATCTCGTCGACCGGCGTCCCGATGTGCGTCTCGAGCTGCCCGGTGGCGCCCAGGCGCACCACCCAGGGGGTGTACTCGAGCTCGACGTAGACGCGCTGCGGACCGTTCTGGACGAAATGGTTGCCCTGCCGGTCGCATCCGTACTGCCGGTTGAGGAAGGCGACGAGGCCGGCATGGGTGAGCGTTTCGCCGCGCAGGCGCCAGCGACCGCGGCGATCGAGTCCCAGCCAGCCGTAGCACGCCGGCACGTTCGGCCAGCGCAGCATGGCACTGAGGTCGGGAGTCCGCAGCGGCGCCGATCCGGGCGTCGACTCAGCGCGGTGCATGCGTTTCGTCGTCGCCCGGCAGCCGTGCGCACGCCGGCGGCTGCCGCCTGCCGTCGTCGCCGGTCTGCCGACGGTGGTTGCTCACAGCAGTTTCTCGATGTCGTCGGCGATGCTGTCCGGGGCGGTTGCCGGGGCGTAGCGCTGCACGACGTCGCCCGCGCGATCGACGAGGAACTTGGTGAAGTTCCACTTGATCGCCTCGCTGCCGAGCAGGCCCGGCGCGGCCTTCTTCAGATGCTGGTAGAGCGGGTGCGCGTTGTCGCCATTGACCTCGATGCGGGCGAACATCGGGAAGCTGACGCCGTAGTTCTTCTGGCAGAAACTGGCGATCTCGCTGGCATCGCCCGGCTCCTGCGCGCCGAACTGGTTGCAGGGAAAACCGAGAACGACCAGGCCGCGCTCGCGATAGCGCTGGTAAAGCGCCTCGAGGCCGGCGTACTGCGGCGTGAAGCCGCACTGGCTGGCGGTGTTGACGATCAGCAGGACCTTGCCGGCGTAGTCGGCCAGCGGCTGCGTGCCGCCGCCGAGGAGCTCGGCGCTGAACTCGTGGATGCTTGTGCTCATGTCTTCACTCCGCTGGTGTGGTTGACCGGGCCGGATTCCGCCGACTCGTCGGACTCGTCGACCGGCATGCAGGAACAGAACAGATGGCGGTCGCCGTACACGTCGTCGACGCGATTGACGCTCGGCCAGAACTTGTTCTCCGCCACCCAAGGCAGCGGAAAGGCCGCCTGCTGGCGGCTGTAGGGCCGCTGCCACGCCTCGTCGACGATGTCGGCCTGGGTGTGCGGGGCGCGCTTCAGCGGGTTGTCGTCGGCCGGCCAGTGGCCGCTCTCGATCTGCCGGATCTCGTGGCGAATGCCGATCATCGCGGCGATGAAGCGATCGAGTTCGCCCTTTGCCTCCGATTCGGTCGGTTCGACCATCATCGTTCCCGCCACCGGGAAGCTGACCGTCGGCGCGTGGAAGCCATAGTCCATCAGGCGCTTGGCGATGTCGATCTCGGAAACGCCGGTCGCCGCCTTGAGCGGGCGGATGTCGAGGATGCACTCGTGCGCGACGCGGCCGTTCCTGCCGGTGTACAGCACCGGGTAATGCGGAGCCAGGCGGGTGCCGATGTAGTTGGCGTTGAGGATCGCCACTTCGGTCGCTCGCGTCAGTCCGCTGCCGCCCATCATCGCGATGTACATCCAGGAGATCGGCAGGATCGACGCCGATCCCCAGGGCGCCGCGGCAACCGCTCCCTGGCCGCGGTGCGGGCCAGCAACCGGTTGCACGCAGTGGTTGGCCATGAACGGCGCGAGATGTGCCTTGAGACCGATCGGACCCATGCCCGGGCCGCCGCCGCCATGCGGGATGCAGAAGGTCTTGTGCAGGTTCATGTGGCTGACGTCGGCGCCGATCAGCGCCGGCGAGGTCAGTCCGACCTGGGCGTTGAGGTTGGCGCCGTCCATGTAGACCTGGCCGCCATGCTGGTGCACGATGGCGCAGATCTCGCTGATCGCCTCCTCGAAGACGCCGTGCGTCGACGGATAGGTGATCATCAGGCAGGCGAGGTTGGCGGCATGCTGTGCCGCCTTCGCCGCCAGGTCGGCGACATCGATGTTGCCCGAGTCGTCACAGTCCACGACCACCACCCGCATGCCGCACATCTGGGCCGTGGCGGGATTGGTGCCGTGCGCCGATTTCGGGATCAGGCAGACGTTGCGGCGGCTTTCGCCCCGGCTGGCATGGTAGCGGGCGATCGCGACCAGGCCGGCGTACTCGCCCTGCGCGCCCGAGTTCGGCTGCAGGCAGATGGCGTCGAAACCGGTGATCGCCTTCAGCCAGGCTTCCAGGTCGGCGATCATCCGCAGGTAGCCCTGCGCCTGGTCGAGCGGCGCGAAGGGGTGGATGTCGCTGAACTCCGGCCAGGTGATCGGGATCATCTCGCTGCTGGCGTTGAGCTTCATGGTGCAGGAGCCGAGCGAGATCATCGAATGGTCGAGCGCCAGATCCCGGTTCTGCAGCTTCTTCAGATAGCGCAGCATCTGGTGCTCGGTGTGGTGGCTGTTGAACACCGGATGCGTCAGGATCGCGTCCGGGCGCAGCAGCGACGCCGGCAGGAAGGGGTCGGCACGGCGCAGTTGCTCGTCGAGCCCGTCGAGGTCGGCAGCCACGCCCGAGATCAGCTGGATCAGCGCAGCGACGTCGGCACGCGTCGTCTTCTCGTTGATCGCGATCGCGAGTTCGTCGGCGGAAACGAGGCGCAGGTTGTAGCCGGCGTCGGCGGCGGCCGTCAGGACCGCCGCAGCGCGGCCGGCCAGCCGCAGGCGCACGGTGTCGAAAAAGTGCCGGCTGCCCAGCTCGATCCCGCCCTCGCGCAGGCCGGCGGCGAGCAGGGCGGCGAGGCGGTGGATGCGGCTGGCGATGCCGCGCAGCCCCTGCGGGCCGTGGTAGACGGCGTACATGCCGGCGATGTTGGCGAGCAGGACCTGCGAGGTGCAGATGTTCGAATTGGCCTTTTCCCGCCGGATGTGCTGTTCGCGGGTCTGCAGCGCCATGCGCAGCGCGCGCTTGCCGCGGGCGTCGACAGAGACGCCGATGATGCGGCCGGGGACGGCGCGCTTGTACTCGTCACGGGTGGCGAAGAAGGCGGCATGCGGGCCACCGAAACCGAGCGGGACGCCGAAGCGCTGCGCCGAACCGAGTGCGATGTCGGCGCCCATCGCGCCGGGCGAGCGCAGCAGGACCAGCGCCATCAGGTCGGAGGCGACGGCGACGACGCCGCCACGCGCCTTGACGGCGGCGATCGACGCGCTGAGGTCGGCGACCTCGCCGGCATCGTCCGGATACTGGAAGAGCGCACCGAAGACCTCATGCCGCGTCGCCTCGGCGGGCGTGCCGAAGACCAGTTCGAAGCCGAACCAGGTGGCGCGGGTGCGCAGCACGTCGGCGGTCTGCGGCAGGCACGCCGCGTCGACGAAGAAGCGTTGCGCTGCCGACCTGCTGACCCGGCGGGCCATGCTCATCGCTTCGGCGGCCGCCGTCGCCTCATCGAGCAGCGAGGCATTGGCCAGCTCGAGGCCGGTCAGGTCGATCACCATCTGCTGGTAATTGAGCAACGCCTCCAGACGTCCCTGCGCGAGTTCCGCCTGGTAGGGCGTGTAGGCGGTGTACCAGCCCGGATTCTCGAGCAGGTTGCGCAGCACGACCGCTGGCGTCACGCTGTCGGCGTAGCCCATGCCGATCAGCGAATGCCGCTTGTCGTTGCGGCGCGCGATCGCCTGCAGCTCGGCCAGCGCCTCGATCTCGCTGCGCGGTCCGGCGAGCGGCAGCGGCGCCGGCAGGCGGATCGCCGCCGGCACCGTCTGCGCGACGAGTTCGGCGAGGCTGGCAACGCCGATGCTGGCCAGCATGCTGGCGATCTCGCCGGCGTTCGGGCCGATGTGGCGGCCGACGAAGTCGTCGCGCCGTTCGAGAGCCGCCAGTGGCGGCGCGGGAGGGGTGGCGTCCATGGTGTCTTCCGGTGGTTCGCGCGGCGACTAGGCGGCGGCAACGATCTCTTGGTACGCGGCCGCGTCGAGCAGGCCATCCAGCTCGGCGACGCTCGCCGGACGAATCCTGAACAGCCAGGCCGCGTAGGCGTCCTGGTTGACCAGCTCGGGCGAATCGGCGAGCACCGCGTTGTTCTCGATGACGCTTCCCGACAGCGGCGAATAGACGTCGGCCGCCGCCTTGACCGATTCGACGACGGCCGCTTCCTGCCCGGCGGCCAACTCGCGTCCCGGCTCGGGCAATTCGATGAAGACGAGGTCGCCGAGCAATTCCTGCGCATGATCGGTGATGCCGACGCTGATCGCTCCGTCGGCTTCGATGCGGACCCATTCGTGGCTGCGGGTGTATTTGAGGTCGGTCGGGATGTTCACGGTCTCTCCTGATGAGTGGAAGCAGGGCTGGTGTGGGTCAGGTCGGGATCAAACGAGGATGCTGCCGTTCCTGACGAAGCAGGGTTTGACGACACGCGCCGCCAGCGGCCTGTCGCGCACGCTGACCTGGACGACGTCGCCGACGGCGGCGGGCAGCGGCAGGCGGGCGAGGGCGATCGACTGCTGCAGCGTCGGCGAGAAGCTGCCGCTGGTGATCTCCCCCTGGCCATGCGCGCTGTCGACCCGCTGGTGGGCGCGCAGGACGCCGCGGTCGAGGAGCAGCAGGCCGAGGAAGCGGTGCTGCTGCGGTTTCGCCAGCAACGCCGCCTTGCCGACGAAGTCGCGCGGCGCAGCGAGGTCGACGGTCCACGCCAGCCCGGCGTCGAGCGGCGACACGCTCTCGTCCATGTCCTGGCCATAGAGATTCATTCCCGCCTCGAGGCGCAGCGTGTCGCGCGCACCGAGACCACAGGGCCGCGCGCCCGCCTCGGCAAGGCGCTGCCACAGCCCGACGGCCTGCGCGGCGGGCAGCGTGATCTCGTAGCCGTCCTCGCCGGTGTAACCGGTGCGGGCGATCAGGAGTTCACCGACGGCGGCGGCGAAGAAGGGCTGCAGGGCGGCACTGGCCGGCTGGCATTCGGGCAGCGCCTGCCACACCTTCTGCCTCGCCTGCGGGCCCTGCACGGCAATCATCGCCAGCGCGTCCGCGCCTTCCCGGCGCGCGCGGATCGTCACCGCCAGGCCCCACTCGTCGCGGCGGGCCGTCATCCAGCGCAGGTCGTTGGCGGCGGTCGCGGCGTTGATGACGACGCGGAAGTCCTCTGCAGCGAGATGGTAGACGATGAGATCGTCGATGACGCCACCGGCCTCGTTGAGCATCGTGCTGTAGAGCGCCTTGCCCGGAAGCTGCAGGCGATCGACGTTGTTGGCCAGCAGTCGCCGCAGGAAGGCGCGCGCATCGTCGCCGGTGACATCGACGGCGCACATGTGCGAGACGTCGAACATGCCGGCATCGCGGCGCACGGCATGGTGTTCCTCGATCTGCGAGCCATAGTGGAGCGGCATCTCCCAGCCAGCGAAATCGACCATTCGTGCACCGCTTCGGCGGTGCTCCTCATTCAGGACAGTTTTCTGCATCGTATCAATCCCTGGCAGGAAGGTGTTGAAGTGGATTCCAGAAACGGCAAAGGGGCGAACCCGATTCGAGTCCACCCCTCTGTCCATGTACCTGAGAGATTGTCTGGCCGACACGCTGCTCTACGGTCGTCCTGGCCCCATCGGTGGGCGCCCTGCTGAAGCGGGCGCCGCTCTCCAGAGTTCATTGCACGAACGGTCCTCTTGCCTGAGCGTTTCCGGGTGGATTGCGCCTTCGGCGACGGCAGTGCCGTGCTCTCCCATTCGCGGCGAGACTATAGCGCGCGACGAACCCCGGCTGCAAGCCATCGCCCGCTCTCAGGCCAGATGCTGGCGAACGAAGGCGAGCAGCAGCCACGCCGACGAGAAGAAGATCGTCGTGAAGGTCAGCGCCATGCCCGTGACGCGGAAGCTGAAGTTCTCGGCCGTCTGGCTGACGCCGAAGGCGTGCGCGACGCGGCCGAGCAGCAGGCAGAGGCACAGGCCGTGCAGCAGCATCGCCTGCGCCCCCTGCGCCTCGACGAAATGGAGCAGGATCAGCCCGAGCGGAACGTACTCGGCGAAGTTCGCGTGCACGCGCATGGCGCGCAGCATCGCCGGGTTGCCGCCATCGCCGACGGCGATGCGAAGCTGGCGCCGCAGGCGCAGGGTGCGGATGCTCAGGGCGATGAAAAATAGCCCCAGCAGTGCGGCGTAGGCCGGAACGATGTGGGTGTTCAGTGTCGTCTCCCGCAACGAGTGTGGGCGCGGCAGCGCCGTCCCGAATGGTTCACGCCGTCGCCACGCGGGGCGGCCTCGGCCTGCGCGCCCACGACTGCACGCTGGGTCTCTGCCACTGCCGTGTCGCGTAGCGGGCGAGGGCGTCGGGAACGGCGTCGCCGTTGAGCAGCAGGCGGTTGAGCATCAATGCCAGGTCGACGTCGGCGATGCACCAGTCGTCGCCGCACAGGTGGTCGCCGCCGTGCGCCAGCAGTTCACCGGCGCCGGCGAAGAGCCGCGCCGCCGAGTGCTCGGCGGCGGCGGAGAGCGGCTGCGCTGTCGGGCCGTAGAAGATCACCTCGGTCGAGCGGTCCTGCCGGAGCGGCAGAAAATCGCTGCGCAGCCACGCCTGCACCTGCCGCGCGCGGGCGCGGGCGCGCGGCGCCGACGGATAGAGCGCCGGCCCGGGATGGACCTCGTCGACATACTCGGCGATCGCCGACGACTCCGACAGGGCAAAGTCGCCGTCGACCAGCGTCGGCACGCGGCCGCTGATCGACAGGCGGGCGAAATCCGGCCGCTGCTGGTCGCCGGCTGCGAGGTCGAGGGTCTCGAGGGTGAAGGACAGCCCCTTTTCCTGCAGCGCGACGAAGGCCGACAGGGCATAGGGCGAGGCAAACTGGGCATCGACGTAGAGGAGCATGGTCAGTGATTCCGGTCAGGAGGAGAGGGTCGGAGAAGGGCGCGGGTTCGCCCGCAGCCAAGCGAGCACCTCGTCGGCATTGCGGTCGGGCGGAAAGACCGGGTAGAAGAGCTTGGCGACGCGTCCGTCGTCGACCACCAGCGTCAGCCGCCGGTACAGCTCGGTTCCGGCAACGCGGAAGGTTGGCAACCGCAGCGCCGACTTCAGGCGCAGCCCGCTGTCGCTCAGCAGCTCGAAAGGCAGGTGCAGCCGGTCGCGCGCCTCGCGCTGGTAGTCGCTGTCCTGCGCGCTGAGCCCGAAGACGCCGGTATCGAGCGCCTGCAACTCGGCGAAGTGATCGCGGAAGCCGCACGATTGCGGCGTGCAGCCGCGCGCGCCGGGGATTGCATCCCAGCCGTCGGGCAGCGCGACGCCCGGCCGACCGGTCATCGGATAGACGTAGAGCACCCAGCGCCCGGGCACTTGGGCAAGGTCGAGCGAAGTGCCGTCGGTCGCGGTCAGCGTCAGCGCGGGCAACCGCGAGCCCGCGAGATGGGCCGCCGCACCGTCGTCGATGGGCGGCAGCAGGTGCTTCGGCAGGGGAAAATCGTTCATGCTCAGCGGCCCACTCCTTCACAGACTTCTTGCACCGTTCATCGACGACGCGACCGGATCGCCGCCACCGCCACGGCGGGCAGGGAAAGCCCTGCGCCGGCGCGCGGCAGCGGACACGACGCAAGCGCGCCATCGAGCAACCACGGCAGGATAGCGCATCGGCGGCGGTTCTTACCAGCGCATCGGATAGCCATCGACTGCCGTCTTCGCCTGCTGCTGGCGGCGCGCCTCGGCGCCAGACGCGCGCAGACGGAATGGCTCATGTGATCGCTGCCGGCAGCCCGGTCCAGACGATTCCGTCCGGCAGGCTGGCGCGACCGACGCGCCCCTGAAAGCCGCGCGCCGGCAGCGGATAGCAGCGGACGTCATCGGCGACGGGATCGATCAGCACCCGGATCTCGTCCAGGCAGTAGCTTCGCGCGCGCTCGCTGCCCACCAGCAGGAATACGCTGTACTCCAGCGGCGTGGCGTGCTTGCACATCTCGCGATGCACGCGCAGGAGCCGGCGCGGATCGCTGATGTCGTAGCCGATGACGAAGGCGAGCTCAGAACCCATCGCCGTTGCCACCCGCGTCGAGCTCGCTGCTGGCCACTTCGGCGCCGTCGCTCCCATCGTCGGCCGAGTCGGAGACCGGAGCGGCCGCCAGACCGATCGCATTGGCGACGTCGGCGACGTTCTCGGCGAGCAGCTTGCGCAGGCGCGCCGCGAGTTGCTCCCATTCGGCGTAGAAGCGCGCCCGGCCGGCCTTGCCGAGCAGGCAGCCCAGTTCGCTGTGGCTGAAGTCCTCTGGCCGCAGTTTCTCGCTGCGGAAGAGCATCAGGACGTGCTTGTCGATTTCCACCCGCAGCGGTTCGACCAGATCGCAAGCGAGCGACTCGCGGGCGAAGTCGAGGGTGTGGTAGAAGCCGACGAAGGGGTCGAGCCCGGAACCGTAGAGCGCCAGCACCGCCTCCGCATGCAGCAGCGTATAGCCGAGGGAGAGCACCGCGTTCACCGGGTCGCGGGGCGGCCGGCGGTTGCGTCCGCTGAAGTTCAGGCGATTCGGCAGCAGGTCGCCGAAGCCTTCGAAGTACGCCGCTGCCGCGGCACCTTCGAGTCCGCGCAACGAGGCGATCCGCGTTTGCGCGTCGATTGCCGCGATGCTGCCGTTCACACGACGCAGCGAGAGGGTCAGCAGATAGCGGGAGCGCAACTCGCTCTCGCGGCGCTCGTCGAGAAAGGCTGCCTGTGCGCGCAGCTTCGCTTCGACGATGGCGCGCGAGAAACGCAGACAGAAATCGGCGTCGAGGGACTGCCGGTACTGCGCCACCCGCCGCGCCGCATCGTTGTGCGGCCGGCCGAGGAGCATCGTCGGCACCGCCTTGCGGCCGGAGAGCACCACCACGCCGATTCCCCGTTCGCCGAGCTTGCCGAGCAGCGCCGAGGAGAGCGTGACGTCGCCGCGCATGAAGACGCGCGACAGTGGCGCCAGCGGCACCGTACCGACGCGCTCACCGTTCTCGTAGAAGACCAGCGCCTCGCCGTCGGCCTTCAGGGTGATTCCACGCCGGTCTACATAGAGACTCGTCATTGCATCGTTCCTCGTTCAGACGATCAGGAAGACATCCGTCACCGCTTCGGTCGCTCGCCCCAGCAGGGTGCGCTGCATGCGCGGGTCGAGCTGGAAGATGTGCGCGCGGTCTTCGGCCAGGTCGATCAGGTCGGCCAGGGTCGCCCGCACCTCGCGCAACTCCGCGGCGGTCAGCCAGCACTCGAAGAAGGACTTCTGGCCGCCGACCTTGAACCCAGTCAGGTACTTCTGCACGCGACGACGCACCGCCGAGTCGCAGACGTCGTAACAGACCAGGTAGAGGGTTCGTGCCGCATCGTTCATGGTGCGACGATAGCCTGCGAAAGGCCGGATGTCCGCGTCGGCAAGCTTGCCAAGCGGCAACGAAGTGGCCCCGCTTCCGTCCGGCTGGCGGCCATCGCCTGGGCGGCGAAATCCGGGCGCGCCGCATGCCACGACAGGCTGGGGGCAGACTGACGACGCCACCATGAACACGCCGTACGATCAGGAAAGCAGGCCGGATCGGATCCAATCAGCGCCGGTGGCAGGCATCCCTGCGAGGTATTACGATGATGCAGGCCGCAATCCGAAGGAGGCATCATGGCGAAGACTCTCGGCAGCAAGGGGCGGGTCACCATCCCAAAGCGGACCCGCGACGCGCTCAACCTGGCGCCCCGATCATCGGTCGAATTCGCCGTCAACAAGGACGGCGAGCTGCTCATGCACAAGATGGATGAGCGGTCCGGCCGCAAGCCGGATCGTTTCGACGCAGCACGCGGCAAGGCCGACGTGAAGTGGCGCACCGACGAATTGATGGCTCTGTTGCGCGGCGAGGACTGATGCTGCTGGTTGATGGCAATGTGCTGGTCGATGTTCTGCGGGATGATCCGGAATGGGACGAGTGGTCGATCGGCCAGCTACGAGCGCATTCGCAGATTCATCGCCCGGCCACCAACCCGGTCATCCGTTTCAGCGGCGGACCGTCCACCGCAGCCGGTTGCCCGCCCGCCTGCCCGAGTACTCAGCCCGTCCCGGCGTAGGCGCCGGCATTGCGCTCCGGGTGGCGTTCGTACACACGTTCGAAGAGTGCCGTGCACGTCTGCCCCTACAGCTCCGGCTCGTAGGCGCTGGGCAGTCCGCTGTCGAGGATGTCTTCGAGCGCCAGCTTCAGCGACGAGCACGCTGCCGACTTCTGCCGCGCTCGACGAGCTGGTCTTCGCTCCAGGCGTGGGGGCTCATGCGTCTTCCTCACCCACCTCATCGGCCAGGGCCTGCTCGATGGCCTCGATGCTGGGCAGGCTGCTCTGCAGGTCGGCGGGCAGCGCGCGCGTCAGCTCAAAGGTCGAGACGCCGATCGGCTTGTCCATGCCACGCAGCGCATATTCGGCCAGCACCCGGTTGGGCAGCTGGCACAGGATCAGGCCAATGGTGGGGGCATCGCTGGCATGCCGCAGGCGGTCATCGACCACGTTGCAATAGAAGTTGATCTTGCCCGCGTACTCGGGCTTGAAGGCGCCACGCTTGAGGTCGATCACCACATAACAGCGCAGCTTCAGGTGGTAGAAGAGCAGGTCGATGTAGAAATCGTCCCCGCCCAGGTGCAGGTGGTATTGGCGCCCGACAAAGGCGAAGCCCTGTCCCAGCTCGAGCAGGAACTTCTCCAGATGGGCCACCAGCCCCGTTTCCAGTTCCCTTTCCTGGAACGTATCGGCCAAGGTCAGGAAGTCAAAGATGTAAGGGTCCTTCAGGGTCTGCTGCGCCATGTCGGATCCCGGGGGCGGCAGACGAGCAGCGAAATTGCTGGTTGCCCTTCCCTGTCGCAGGTGGGCAGAAGTCTCCACCTGCATCATCAGGATGTTTCGGCTCCAACCGTATTGGACGGCGGCTTGCATGTACCACTGCCGGGTTGCGGGGTCCTTGACCTTGGCCATCAACTCGGCGTGATGTCCCCAGGGGAGCGAAAGCAGCAGTTCCGGCGGAAAGAGTGCCACAGGCTGTGGCCCTTTTTCCGGCGCTGCAGTTTGTGCCACAGCCTGTGGCACCTGTCCCAGATGCGGGTAAGCGCGATGGAACGCCAGCATCCGGTTGATGTTGCGCTCGGAAAAGCCCTTTTCTTCCGGTAGTTCGTTGTGCAGGTCACGTGCCAGACGGGGGATCACCGCTGCGCCCCAGCCCTCTTGCTTCTGTCGCTCGGCGATCAAGGCGCCGATCTCCCAGTACAGGCGGATCAGTTCCGCATTCACCGCCATCACGGCGCGGGTCTGCGCGTGGCGCACGCGCTGCCGGATGTCGGTCAGCAACGCGGTGTAGTCCGTGGGGAGTAGAGCAATGTCAGGCATGGTCGATGGCCTCCACGTCGATCCGGCCGGAGAGCAGGGGCGGCAGCACCTGGCAGCGCCGGCGCCGCAAACAGTCGGATCGTTGCTTGTTCGACGAACTGGTCTGTGGTCCAAGCGGCGGGCCTCATGGTATCAACTCGCGGCTCTCCATGCCATCTGCCGGTAAGGTGCAGCGATGATCTGGATGATTTTCCATCACCGGGATGGTGTAGGCGGGCAGGTGTTGCTGGCGGTGCGAAAGCGCACAGATCTGGCGGAGAAAGGAGCCTGTCTGCATGGCTGTAAGCGCCGAAGATGCCGCGTTCCCAGCCATGCCTCGGCGTACCCGCTGTGCTCTGTTACGTCAAGGGCTCGCTACGCGGGGCTGGCGCCCGCCCTTGACCCGCCTCCCGGTTGGCAAACTTCGTGCCCGATTTCCTTGCTTTGATAAACCGTCTCAATCCCCTTGTCTTGGGGGCTGCTTACTGACCCATACTGCAAGTGATAGCGGACATGGAAATCCAGGTCTCAATCCCTTTGTTTTCAGGGCTGCTTACTGACCCTTGAACATCCTGGCCCAGGACATCAAGAGCCAGTCTCAATCCCTTTGTTTTCAGGGCTGCTTACTGACCCAGGCCGGCGCAGCAAAGGGCAAGCCTGCACCGTCTCAATCCCTTTGTTTTCAGGGCTGCTTACTGACGCCGGCATGCTGAGGGGCGCTTCATCGCTGGAAGTCGCAATCCCTTTGTTTTCAGGGCTGCTTACTGACAGCAGGACTGGATAAACCGGGCAAACCGTATCTGTCTCAATCCCTTTGTTTTCAGGGCTGCTTACTGACCTACTCGAACGCATACCTGATCCAGCCGAACTTGTCTCAATCCCTTTGTTTTCAGGGCTGCTTACTGACAGCTTGACCTTGATGATGTAGCCGCGCAGAGCAAGTCTCAATCCCTTTGTTTTCAGGGCTGCTTACTGACAATGACCACGAGATAACCAGCCTTCCCTACTTCGTCTCAATCCCTTTGTTTTCAGGGCTGCTTACTGACACCGATGCCACGACCGTCGAGGCTAAGGCGCGGGGTCTCAATCCCTTTGTTTTCAGGGCTGCTTACTGACAGATGTTGCGCGACAAGGCACGCAATGCATGGCAGGTCTCAATCCCTTTGTTTTCAGGGCTGCTTACTGACCTGGCCTAACCAGTGGCAGTGCTGCCGAAGCCAAACGTCTCAATCCCTTTGTTTTCAGGGCTGCTTACTGACCTGGCCTAACCAGTGGCAGTGCTGCCGAAGCCAAACGTCTCAATCCCTTTGTTTTCAGGGCTGCTTACTGACAGTCGCCCGCGACAAGTGGGGCGCCAAGGCCGGTCTCAATCCCTTTGTTTTCAGGGCTGCTTACTGACCCGCAGTCCGACGAGGCCAAAGCGGCCGCGGCCGTCTCAATCCCTTTGTTTTCAGGGCTGCTTACTGACATGAGAGAAAATATCCGAAAGGGAAACTTCCACAGTCTCAATCCCTTTGTTTTCAGGGCTGCTTACTGACATGAGAGAAAATATCCGAAAGGGAAACTTCCACAGTCTCAATCCCTTTGTTTTCAGGGCTGCTTACTGACCGCTTCTGTGGATGTCGAGGGTGATGACTTCCTGGTCTCAATCCCTTTGTTTTCAGGGCTACTTACTGACGATTATCGCCGATTTGCAGCGGCAGCTTGCAGCGTCTCAATCCCTTTGTTTTCAGGGCTACTTACTGACCGCACATGCGCGCGCAATGGCTTGCCGAAAGGCTGTCTCAATCCCTTTGTTTTCAGGGCTACTTACTGACATGAGGATCCGTATCTGTGAAACACGTGATCATGTCTCAATCCCTTTGTTTTCAGGGCTACTTACTGACTGATGATTTTCAAGATCATCGGTACTCGCGAGGTGTCTCAATCCCTTTGTTTTCAGGGCTACTTACTGACTTACGGCAGTCACGTACCAGTTGGTAACGCCGGGTCTCAATCCCTTTGTTTTCAGGGCTACTTACTGACGTTTCACGATGAGTTCATTGTACATCTCGCAGAGGTCTCAATCCCTTTGTTTTCAGGGCTACTTACTGACGTTTCGGGGTTTCAGTTGAGACGATCTCCCGCAGTCTCAATCCCTTTGTTTTCAGGGCTACTTACTGACCATGTTGCAGCGACAACTGGAGGATTGAAAATGGGTCTCAATCCCTTTGTTTTCAGGGCTACTTACTGACCCTGTCGTCGGATAGCACGGGACGACGCCCGATGTCTCAATCCCTTTGTTTTCAGGGCTACTTACTGACCAGCGCCAATGCCGCGGCCGTCGAGGTTAGCAAGGTCTCAATCCCTTTGTTTTCAGGGCTACTTACTGACCGCTATGGCGAACGTCAGCGATGTGGTCGGCGGTCTCAATCCGTTTGTTTTCAGGGCTACTTACTGACGGCAACCATCAACAACGGGAGAACGACATGCTGAGTCTCAATCCCTTTGTTTTCAGGGCTACTTACTGACAGCGAACCCGCCAAGGTTCGCGCACCTCGCCCCATGTCTCAATCCCTTTGTTTTCAGGGCTACTTACTGACCCCGCTGCTGACGAGGCAGCCTGATATGCGGTCTCAATCCCTTTGTTTTCAGGGCTACTTACTGACACGATGCCTTCGAGCGTGCCATCAAGCGAGGCAAGGTCTCAATCCCTTTGTTTTCAGGGCTACTTACTGACGCGCGGACAGCACGATCTCCGCCGCGTCAGTCAAGGTCTCAATCCCTTTGTTTTCAGGGCTACTTACTGACTAGGTCGAATTTCGTAGCCAATGACCATCAAATCGTCTCAATCCCTTTGTTTTCAGGGCTACTTACTGACCGTTCTTGGCTTGGCGCAGCAAGCGCCAATTGGCTTTGTCTCAATCCCTTTGTTTTCAGGGCTACTTACTGACCTTCGATTATATCCTTATCCGGATTCCCGGATTCAGTCTCAATCCCTTTGTTTTCAGGGCTACTTACTGACCGCGACGGATGATTTGTGATGGACCGCCAATTCACGTCTCAATCCCTTTGTTTTCAGGGCTACTTACTGACACAGTCAGGGCAACACTGACAAGCCGATTGGTGTCTCAATCCCTTTGTTTTCAGGGCTACTTACTGACACACTTGTGAATTTTGGTCATCCCCAGAAACATGTGTCTCAATCCCTTTGTTTTCAGGGCTACTTACTGACTGGTAAGCATTTAAATGGCAATCGTTGGTTTGGTCTCAATCCCTTTGTTTTCAGGGCTACTTACTGACGCCAGAAATGGTCGGCTGGCAAACATAATCTCAGTCTCAATCCCTTTGTTTTCAGGGCTACTTACTGACAACAAGGCGGCAATGAAAAGAATCATCGAGCAGTGTCTCAATCCCTTTGTTTTCAGGGCTACTTACTGACGCGGCGGTCAAGAATGGCGAACGACAACAACGCAGTCTCAATCCCTTTGTTTTCAGGGCTACTTACTGACCGAGGACTTCCCTGTTTCGAGCATGGCCGGCGAAGTCTCAATCCCTTTGTTTTCAGGGCTACTTACTGACCGATTGCCCCTTGAACCCAGACAACTCCGAACAAGTCTCAATCCCTTTGTTTTCAGGGCTACTTACTGACGCCCAACGATTGAATTCTTCGGTTTGAATGGGGAAGTCTCAATCCCTTTGTTTTCAGGGCTACTTACTGACGCAGTTATCGGCCAGACTCCGAATTGCTGGATCTCAGTCTCAATCCCTTTGTTTTCAGGGCTACTTACTGACGGCGATCGACGTCGTAGTAAGGCTGCTGCCATGAGGTCTCAATCCCTTTGTTTTCAGGGCTACTTACTGACGGCGCAGACAGCGGCATCGAGTACAGGCCCGAGTCTCAATCCCTTTGTTTTCAGGGCTACTTACTGACCGCGCCTGTCAGTTTAGTTCATTCCTTTCAAGGAGTTGGGCGTTGCGTTCACGGTTTCTCCCGCTATCGGCGCAGATGTCTCGCGGAGCGCACCCGCCGAGAGTGTATTGACCGAGACCGAAGGTGGTTTCCTTGCCCACGTGCAGCCACTGACCCAGGCGGAGGAGGGCGGCGAAGGGAGCGAGCGGGCCTTGCAGTCGCCAGGTGCCGACGACTCCGCCCAGACACATTTCGCGCTGCTGTCGCGACGAGTAGCGTTTCCAGTCACGCCAGCAGACGTTCCGCTCATCGCCAACCCGCGCGGCGGCGTCGCTCAGTGCCGCGAAGTCGTCGATCAGCGGTCCGTCCGCGTGGAACTCGGCGAGCAGGTTTGCCCGCCGGGCGAGCGCCAGCAGCAGAGTCCGCGGCTGCAGTTTCGCCGGCGGCAGGGCTTGGCCGTTGTGTTGCAGGCGCAGGGGAGTGAGGATGTGGAGGGTCGCTTCGGCGAGTCGGGCGTCTGATGGTGCCCGCAGCGCGATCTCCTGCATGTGGTCAGCGATGGTTCCGACCTCGGGACGATGGATTTCAGTCTCGTCGTTCTCGCCGCAGTGGACGACGCGAATCAGTTCGCCGGTGCCGTCGCCGGCACCGATGCCGCGAGCAAGCGCGCGCCGCCAGGCAAGGACGATCAGCGGCAGCTCCTGACGCGCTCGTCCGACCAACACCTGGTGAAAAGTCAGCGTCTCGCCGGCAGTCAGCACCCTGGCGCCCCAGGCGGGGGGCTCGATGACCTGCGGCACGGGAATCCGGTTGAAGTTCTGCAAGGCATGCGTCGCCCGTGGCACGGGGGCGAAAATGGCCGGATAAGGGCATCCATCGACCAGCGGACAGCCGGTGCATTCCTTTTGGCGCGTCATACAGGCGAGCTGGCGCAGGGCGTGGCCGAAGGCGCCGCGCAGCATCGAGCCAGCGTAGTCGGGCAGGCGAATCGGCTGCTTCGCCCGGAACTCCAGGCGGTAGCGGGCGACGGGGAAGGTGTCGCCGCGGTTCGTGACGGCCGCGGCATCGAGGGGCGCACGGTTGCTGGGTCGCTGACTTGCACCTGTGAGGGTCGGGGGGTCGAGGTTCATGCTGTGAGTTCGTTCTCGCATGCTAGAAGAGTTTATTGCGCAACTTTTTCAGGACGTTGCGCAAGCTGTGTTCGTCAGCGATAGTCTCGGCGGTCTCGTCTGAGTGTTCGCCACGCGCCCGGACACCGTGTGCGAGTGCATTGCGCAGGTTCTTTAGCTGTCCGACTGCAGGTGTTTTCTTTCTCGCGTGATTGAAGGCGTCGTCACGGCTCTGAGCGTCAGCGTCATCACATTTCTGTGTGTAGCAGGCACGTGTGACAAAGGCCTCGTACATGAAGGTGGTTGCCCGCAGATAGTCACTGCGCTTGAGGTACGCGTCGGCGAGCGAGAGTTCTCGGTCGTGGCGCGTCAGTCCGCGAAACCAGCCGATACGCTCCTTGAGCGTCTCGCGAAACAGTCTCGCAAGGGGCCCGTCGTGCGTATCGAGTGCAGGAAAAGCGCGCCGGAGATTCTCGCGCGCGAGTTCGGGATTGCTGGTGCGCTCGCAATAGGCCGCGGTAGCCAGCAACTCCGCGCGGCCCTCGGCCATACCGTCCTTGGCGAGCAGTGGTGCGAAGACCCCGTAGTCACCGTCCTTGTCGTATGTCGCCAGGGCGTCGACCCAGTCGAGCATATCCAGCAAGCCGCGAAGCCTGAGCACCGGCGTTTCGCCCGCAGGTGGCGTCATCTCCAGCGCGCCGTAATAGATTTCTTCGACTTCGACGCGAACCACTCTTGCCAAGTAGCGTGCTGCCACCAGTGCGAGCATTGGCAGGTGGCGAAAGCCGTGTGTGACGTCGAGGCAGAGACGTTCTCCGGGCTGTACGACACCGGCCAGCAGGCGCAGGATCGCGGCTTGCTCGGTCTCTTCGCGGGCATAGGGAATCAGCAGGCAGTCGACCGGGATGCCGATCTGTTCGGCGAGTTGGCGGCACGGCAGGTCGAGCAGGCGGTCATCGACTCTCCCGGCGGCAACGGCATCGATCAGAGGCTCCATGGCCTCGGGATCGATGCCGTCCCGGTCGAAGAAGTTTTCCCACATGCTGCTTGGCGTACCAAGCAGGATCAGGCGATCGGGTTTCAGGTAGTCGGTCAGAGCGAGGCCGAAGAAGGTCACCGTCTTCACGACATTCGAATCGAAGCGGTAGGTGGCAGTACGGTAGCCCTTCCGCGGGTCGCCCTTGCCAAGGAAACTGATGAGGGTGCTCATGCTGATGTTCCGTACTGGTGAATTCGGAGCGCGATCGACACGGTCAGTCCCACTTGCTCCGTGAGGCTCGCCTGTTGCGCACGGCTCATGATTCCAGCTCCCTCAGCCAGGTTTGGAACTGCTGCTTGCGTTCCTTGTTGCCTGGCCAGCCGGTCCACTTGATGACTTCCCGAAGCAGCGCCACGGCTTCGCGGCGTGCGGTTTGGCCTTGCCATTGAACGGCCTGCTGGAAGAGCTTCAAGCGCTGCTCGTCGATCGGCGAGCCGGGCTGGTACTTGCCTTTCGCTTTCGCAGCCTCAAAAGCGCTACGCAAGACTGCGATGTCCAAGCGGGCGGCTTCCAGCTCCTGGTCGGCGGGCGAGAGCTGCGCGCGGCGCTCGGCCTCGGCAGCGGCTGCCGCTTGCTGACGCGCTTGATCCTGCACGCGCTGCCGCTCTACGGCAGCTGCGGTGTCTTCAGCCAGCGCGCCGTAGCCGACGGCGGTCTTGGCGCCGAAACCCAGCCAAGCGAAGGCGTGTTCGATGATGCGGTCGAGGATACCCTTCCAGTCGTGGGCCCCTGCCGGCAGGCGCGCGGGATCGCAGGTCACGACGAAGCGGAATTGCGAGCGCGCGGGAACGGCCAGGAAGGGAATCGGATTGGGTCTGCCGGCGTCGTGAGGCGTGCCCTTGTTCTGGTAGTAGTCGCCGAAGTGGGGCGTCATGATCTCGACGACGAGGCTGTCGCCGGACAGCTGCGGAAAGACATCCCAGCAGGTCAGTGCGCCACGCCGCGCTTCGGCGCTCTGCAATTCCTGGCCGAACAGCGCATCGATCAGTGGCTGCGTCATCCCGGCATCGCCGTCGTCGCGAAGTTCGTTCGCGGCCTGACGCAGCACGCCCTTGATGCCGCTGCCAGCCAGGTAAGGCAACCCGTAGGGCGAGAGAAAGGCGAAGCCATTGTCGACCGGGTGTTCAAGCCCCAGTCCGGTGGCGAAGGGAGCGGTCGAGACGGCGTCGATGATCTGGTGTTGTTCTTCGGGCAGGGCTTCCGCGAGAGCCTTTTGACGAGCGCGCAGTGCTTGCAATAAGGCCACTGCGTCACCCAGGGCAAGACACCCACGCAAGGCATCGGCCTTGCCATTCTTGCTGATAAGCCAGTTGCCCTCCTGCCAGATCTCCAGATAGAGGTTGAAGCGATGGCCAGGCGGGCAATTGCGGAAGCCAGCAGCGGCTTCGACTACGTATTGGGGAACGGCAGCAACGTTCATCACGCGTCCTTCACAGCGTCGGCAAACTGGCGCAGCCACCTAAGCATGGCCAACGCTTCATCGGTAGCGCGCATTACGTCTTGCGCCTCTGCTTTGAAGAAGGCATTCATTGCAGTTGAGAAATCGGCTGGGACGATGTGCCGTTTCGCCAGCCAACCCAGCAGGTCGCCAAGGATCAATTGGGCGGCACGCTCGTTGCAGCCGGTACGTGAGCGGTAGTAGGCAAGTGTGGCCATCAGTCCGTTGCCCATCACCAATGCCGGCGCGCCCTTGACCATCTCGCGGTAGCCGTCGACCACGGTGTTGCGGTTCGCACGCTCCCAGGCGTATTGCGCCCGTTCTTGGTCGAGGGTGTTCATGGGCGGTCTCCCGTAGCAGCATGGATGACGAGTAGGCCGCGGCCGGTAGTGGCGTCGCCACCGACCTGCAGCAGGTGGTCATGCAGCCCGTGCCGTTCGCCTTGGTCATGGAGCACCGCGGCCAGTACGCGGTCGGCGTCGTAAAGGTGGTCCTTTTCGGGGCCTTTGCGGCGCTCGACGCTGGCGAGCAGCAGACCGGCGAGAAGCGACTCGGGCGGCAGGTTCTCGGTGTAGAACAGCGCGCCGGCGGCCGCCGCGCCAGTCTGGTCGTCGATTCTGACGTGCGCCTCGACGACCGTCGCGTTGCGGACGAAGTGTCCAAAATCGGTGTCGGAAAGTACGACGAGGTCATTCCTGAGCTTGCTGCGGAAGAAGTCATGTTCGTCGCCGGGTGGCAGGGCGTTGGCGGCGAGCCATTCGGCGATGGCGGTGACTTTTGAGTTTGCTGCGCCGGCGAAATCGAACACTTCAAGCAGCAGCCGCTGGTTGGTCAGGATGGCCGCACTGGCAAGCTGTGCACTGCCCTCGCTGACCGTCGGCACGGCCCATGTCGCAGTGCTTCCGGCGATCCGCTTGAGGCGAGCGAGGGCGCTCGGGCAGGTGGCATGGAGGAAGGCGTTGCGCAGCGAGCGCACCGGGAAGGTGACCAGCGTGGCATCGCTGAAGGCGATCGCGCCTGCATGGTCGGAGGCGTTGCGCTCGGGTCCGAACAGGCGGCTGATCAACTCGCTGTCCTTCCAGGTGCGCGTGAAGTGGTGCCGCACCGCACCCTTGAGGCCGGAGCCGGCGATCAGCGGGTGGCCGGTATGGACTTCGCGCTGAATCGGGTTGTCGATGACGCCAATCGCTTGGCCGGCCCCCATGTGCACGGGGCTGACGCAGGAGTAGAAAACGAGTTGCTGGGCTTCGAACATGGGGGTGACCTTTCGTCGGGGATCAGGTTGCAGCGGGGGTGTTCAATGCGTACGGCGTGGGTGAGAGGGTCAATCCGCATTTCTCCACAATCCCAGCCAGGCGCGGTTGAAACCTTCGGCGCGGCGTTGTCGGTCAGGATTATCGCCCCACAGCCCGCTTGCCAGCCATTCGGCAAGCTTGCGGACGTCGCCCGCGAAGTCGTCGAACCAGTACACGCTGCCGGCCGGTGCCACTCGCTCGGCGCTCTTGGGTTGCTGCCGGGCTAGGTCCCAGCCAGAGATGGTGTCGAAGCGCGGGACGGCGGCGCAGGCGAGGCGCGCCGAAAAGCCGTCGCCTTGCAGTCGGTATTCCCCGCTGCCGCGCCGCGTGACACCCTCGGGCAGCCAGCCGTCGGCGAATAGGCCTGGGGTAGCGAGGATGACCCGGAAGCGGCGGCTGGTGGCGATCTCATGCGGGGCTACAAGGGGAGCGGTGAAGGCCATTGCGCGGTAGCTTGCGCCCTTGCCGTCGCCGCCGAGTCGCAAATGACCTGATTTCGGCAATTGGCCGTCGTCTCCCTCGCAGCCGACGAGGAAGCCAACGGCTTGGCCGAGGGCGATCGCTTCGCTGGTATAGAGCGCGCCGTCGGTGGCCGTGCGTGAGTTGCCGTCGAGAGCGATGCCCAGCCGGGTTTCACGTTTGAAGAGAGCTGTGCTGCTCAGCGTGCGTGCCGGCAGTTCGCCGCGCAGGTGCGCAGCTAGGCCGGCGGTGTCGAGCCAGCGGCCGGTCTCTGGCTTGGCCTGCCTGGCGATACGCAGGTGGGCGACGAGCGGCAACTCGCCGCTCGTCATGCAGCCGGCCGACGCCGCGGTCGGCTGCAGTGAAACCAAAGTCTCGACCCGGGGGGCGTCGAAGGCAACGAGGTCCGCCGGCAGCGGTACGATCGCCTGTGGCGTATCGGCCTCGGCGCCGAGAATCGCGAGTGACAGCCAATTGATGGCAAAGCTGCCCGGCTCGTCGCGGCTGCCGAGCACCGTGCCCAACTTGCCGGCCAGTCGGTCGCCGCCATGCGCGAAGCTCGCGAGTTGGCCGGCGTCCTTGCCGAGCAGCACCGAACGGAAGGCACCGGCAAAGAGCGACGGCCAAGGCGGCATGACGGCTTCACCGTGCTGACCGTCGCCACCGAAGGACTTGTTGCCGCGGATCATCAGCACGTCAAGCGGCTGAACGAAGTGGTAGTTGCTCATCGGGGTGCTCCTGCTTGTGCGGCGGCTTGGCCGAAGCAACGGCCGTTGCGGGCGAAGAATTCGGCGGTCACCAGCAGTTCGCCGAGGACGCGGGCTGTTTCCGCCGGCCTGGCACTTTCGCGACACGCGAGATCAACGAACTCGCCCGCGTACTGCTGCTCGCAAAGCTTGTCACCGCCCTGCTTGTGCAACTGGAAGGCGAGATTGCTCGCGAGCATGTGCCGCCAGTCGTCGTCGCTCATGCCGCCGCAGCCGCGTTCCGGCAAACCGGTTAGCCATTCGAGGGTGTTGTACACAGCGCGTCGCGATACCTCGGGCTGCGCCAGCGTTTCGGCAAAGCGCAGCAGCAGCCCCAACGGCGTGCCGGCGAGCAGCGGTGCCGCGGGTGTTGCCCCCACGGCGTGCGGCATTTCCCAGAAGCGGCTGGTGACGCCCACTTCGCCACCTCCGCGCTTGATGACCCGCAGGCAGAAGGCGTTGCGGCCATGCGCCTTGGCTGCTGCCTCTGCGCGGCGCAACTCGCGCAGCACGGCCGACAGTGGCGCCTGGTGGTGGGCGACCACGGCGCCGATGCTGGCGCTGGCGCGGCTGCCCATCATCGGCATCAGGCGGCCCTTGAGGCGGGCGTAGCCCTTGGCGAGATGCAGTCCCTTGACGTCGATGTCTCCGGGCAAGCCGCTCAAGTCGCCGCTGCCGCTCCAGGCGGCGCGCAGCAGAAGCATCGCCGGCATCAGGTCGTCGACCGAGAGCATGGCCAGGACATCGTCGCCGCCCGCGTAGAGCAGCTTGCCCTTGCAGACGTTCTCGACGATGTGGCGGGCGACGTGCGTCGAAAAGTCGTTGAGCGCCGCGGAGATGGCGGTGTGGCGGGCCGGTGAGGCTGGCCGCGACGAGTCCAGGTAGGCGGCCAGCGTCGGGTCGCCGCGGAAACGATCGAGCGACGCGCGGACCTGCGGGTGCCAAGTCGCCGGGAAGCGGCACTGATAGTCGGGGTCATTGCCGGCAAGCCAAGCGCCCATGTGGTCGCCGTCCATCTGGATCAGCGCGTAGTAGGTTTCGGGTCTGGCGTCGAGCAATTCGGCGATGCCTGCCGCGAGTCGCTCTTCGGCGTCTTCGCCGCGCGCTTCGTCGAGGGCAGAAGGCAGGCGCTTGACGATGTCCACGACTGTGGTCGGCCGTAGCGAGGACAGGCGACTGTGCAGCGCGCCCGGAAGCGCCACCGGCTGATAGTCGAGGAGGGCGAACCTGCGCGATAGCGAGCTGAGTCTTCCGAGCGTTTCCGGACCGAAGTTCTCGACAAGGCGGTCGAGCGAGGTTGCCAGCGCCATGGTGTGCGTGCTGATCACGAAACGCGCCGGCCTGTCTTCAAGCAATTCGCCCAAGCCTTGGACGAACAGCGTCGGCCACAGGCGCTTGAGCGTGCATACGCCGCACAGATGTTCGCCCTTGCGGATGCCGAACCGGCCGGCCTCTGCCGTGCGCAGCCAAGGCGTCTGGCGACGCTCGCCGGCCGGGATATCCAGTTGCGCGACCTTGTCGGTGAGCCATTCGCGTTCGCCGCACAGCGTGCAACGGTAGCCGTGCTGTGGCAGCGGCGCAAAGGGACGCAGGCTCTTGGCTGCGGCCAGGCTGCGTTCGGCCAGTTCGTGCACGGCGGGGTAGACGATGCCGGCGTTGGGTTTGAAGAATTCGGCGCCATCGACCCTGACCTCGCGGCCGAGCACTTGCCAGACTTTTTCTCCGAACAGGCTGTCGGTGCCGTAAGTGGCCAGGGCCTGTCGCAAGCGATCGGCATCGGGCAGACCGTCGCTACCGCTGCCGATCGGCCACGCGGCGATGGCCCACTGCGCTTCAGGGAAGCCGGCGAGTTGGCGGTCGAGTTGCTCGTGCCAGTGCTGTCCGTCGGCAGGGTCATCAAGGACGTGCTGCGCCGCTTTTGCAGCCCAATTGCGGGCCGCGTCCCGGACCGCTGCGATGACCTGCCGCGCGAGTTGCTCGGCCTGGCGTGCCGGAACGATGGCCATGAACTTGTTGGGCAGCGTCGCGGCGAACAGCGGGTTGGCGTCGGTGGCGCGCTGCAGCCACTCCGCGTCGATGCTGGTGAAGCGCTGGCGCCACTGGTCGCCGCGGCCGGCGGCGTCGGCGACTTCGAGCAGCCAGCGGTCGACCGCAGCGACGCCGCGTAGGCTCGGGAAGGCGATGGCGTCAGGCCCGAGCGCTGCGCAGATGAGCTTGAGACCTTCCCAGACCAGCGACGAGAGGAGGTGCGATCCCGCCCACAAATCGGAGGTCGAACGGGCCTGGGCGATGAAACCCTGCACGGGGCCGAAGCTCATGCTGAGCAGGGCCGGCTCGTCGTCGGCGAGCGCGCCGGCCAGCGCCGATACGGTGTCCAGATGCGACCAGATCGAGTGATCGGGGACGCGGGTGTCGGCGGGCAGGACGCGCCAGAGATCCCCGATTTCCGGCGCGACGAGGGCAGGCTCGGGGCCGAAGCGCCAGAAGGCGAGATGCGTCAGTCGCAGGTTCGGTTGGCCGTTCGCGTCGGATTCGATCAGATCGCTGAAGTGGTCGAGACTGACCGTGCGGATGTGCTTGGCCGAGATATCGTCGAGACTGCCGAGGTCGATTTCTTCGCCCGAGAGGGGATGAATCAGCAGCGGCTGATTGGCGAAGCGGACGTTGGCCCACGCCGGGCGCGGCCGGCCGGGTTCGCACGGCCATTGCGGCCGGTCGGCCGCAGCGGCGAACCAGTCGGCGCGCTTGTCGAAGTCGGCGCCCTTGATGCCTAGCCGTTCGCGAAGGGCTTGTACCGAACCGTGCTCGTGCCCGACGTCGTCGCGCATCAGAACCAGTGCCTTCTCGGCCGGATCGTGCAGCCAAGCGGCGAGTTTCTTTTTCCAGAGGCTGTTCATTTGGCGGCTCCAAGGCGATTCATCTTCTGGTCGATGTCCCGATGCACGGCCACCCAGATGTCGAGCTGATGACTATTGATCCATTGCTGATCGCTCGACGACAGTTTATCGAACAGGACCCGGGGAACCGCGCAAGGCAGATGGACCGCGACCGGCACCAGTCCTTGCCCGGTCTCAACGACTTTCAGGCGTAGCGAGCCCGCGATACGTTCGTCGTTGCCCCACTTGCCATTGTTCGATTGTGTCACCGGATATGCAATCAACTGGTTGGCCGAGATGTCCTGGTTGCGGCCGAATCGCTTCGCCGCACATCGGACGGATCTCCGTACGGTGGCGAGGAAAAGCACGGCCTCCCGCCAGTTCCTGAAAGGTGCTCCATCCCTTCTGCCTACCCAGACCAGCGGACCCAGTTCGTCCTTTCCTATTGCATGCGGCCAGTCACGATCGAGCGTGAAGCATCCGCGGAACGGTTGGCAGTAGGCCGCCAAGACGTTTGGGGACGGCGGCAGCCGTGGGATCGTGTCGCCTTGCAGCGTGATTGACCCCCACCCATTGCGCGAGCGGCTGCCAATGCCGCCAAACCAGGAAGCCAGTTGGATTGCCTGACGAACTTCGTCGATCTGATTCTCGGTTGCCGTTCGGGCAAAAAAGACCGACAGTTTGTTGCGCTGTTTCTGCGGGTCGATTGCTCGCCGCACTTGTTCGGCAAGCCCCTTTTTCGAGCTTGCGGGTGTGATGGGCCCAAAGCCAAGGTAGAGGTCGGCACGGATCACTTGGCCCGGCTTGCCAAGCGGGATCTTGCCCATTTCCTGCCGGGGCCATGTGGAGTTCTCCAGGCGGCCCCCAGCCCAGTCTTGCAAGCGCAGCTTTACCAGGGACTGGTTTGCTTGCTTATCGGATGCACTGCCGAAAAGTTGGGCCTCGTGGACACGGAGTCCGTAGGGACCGTCGACATTGAAACTGACCTGGGGTGCCTTGACCACTCGCCACCATTGGCGAATCAACGCCTTGAGCGGCGGGGTGCGCCACTGTGCCTGCTGCGCCGCATCGCCGACGAAGGCTGGCGTGGCGAAGCTGAGGTCGTACTCGATGTGTGTTCTTGCCATTTTCTTCCTCACCGGTTCGGGATGGTAGGCTGGATGCTGGTATGTCCGAGAGCCCTATTGCAGCATAACGTCTTCTGCAGACGGTTTGAGCCACGGCAAGCGTGTCGGGGAATTGGTGCAAGAGACGAGCAGCTCTCTCATGCGCGCACTCCCTCTTGTTCAAGAGCGTCGTAACCAACCGCCGTCGGCCGCAGGTCGAGCCGATAGCGGCGCGGCCGGGAGCCCCCGTCGCTGATCAGGTAGGGTGCGGCGGCGGGGCCGAGTTCGCGCTGCAGGATCTTCCTCAACTTGGAGAGATGGGTCGAGAAGTAGCTGCCGTCCATGCCGTTCTTCAGCGCGCGCTCGGTGTCGTCGCGTTCGCCGAGAAGGCCGTCGATCCAGCGCAGCTCGACCAGGTAGCGCTGTCTCCATGCGAGGTCGGGCAGTTCCTTCGGCGGTGCAGGCACTGGCGCCTCGCCACGCAGCGCGCGCCGCGCGAAGACGCTGAGCAGGGCGAGTTCGGCCGGTGGCAGGGCGAAGACCTTGCCGGCTGCGCGGACGCGGCGGGTGGCGAGGTCGAGCTGCAGTTCGGGCGGCGCCAGCGCCAGGCGCGCGGCCTCGACCGTCTGGTTGTAGCTGGCATGGCCAGTCAACAGTGCTTCCGGCAGGCCGTGGCGCAGGCTCACGAATGGCAGTTCGGCCAGGGTGACCAGCGCGTTCGCGGTGTCGACGAGACGGCCGCCGGGCAGCTCGAGGACGCGGCTGCAGGGCGTTGGATAGTAGAAGCCACCGCTTGCTTCGAAGGGTTCGGAAACCAGAACGTGCGACAGCCGGTCCTGCGGCCGGCCGTATAGTGACAGCGCGTAGCCGAGGAAGAAGCCCATCGTTTTCCGTCCACCGGCGATCGATACGTGCAGCGCGCAGTCCGGGTCGGCGGTGAAGTCGCGAATGAGTTCGGTGATTCCGTCGGCGGCGTGGCGATTGTCGTCGGGCGAGCGGATGTCGTCGAGCGCATCGCCATTGCCGTCGCGCAGGACGTGGATGGTGTCGGCGCCGAAGCGGATCGGCGGCAGTTCGTAGTCGTGGCAGAGCTGATGGAACCAGCCGGGTTCGTCGGAAAGCAGTGCCAGGCGCGCTTTCTCCGCACCGCCGCGGGTGGTGATCAGATGGATCTCGGTCGGGACGAAGGGTGTTTCCTCGGCGCCGATCGCCAGCGCATACAGGGTCTCGGTGACGATCTGCGGCGACAGGCCGGTGACGGCGACGAGGATGCGGCGGGGGTACCTGCCTGGTGGTTCGCTCACGTTGGTCATTGTTGTTGGCTCCGCGTTGGCATGCCGCGAATTGTCGCCATTGTTGCCGACCAGGAGGGCAACGGCAAGCTTGCGGTGCTCGCCGAGAAGGCTTCGCCGAGCTTGGCGCGCGGCGAGGCGCTGCTGGCGTGGCGGCTGGTCTGGCTGAAGAAGTTGGCGAGGAAGTGGCGGCCCATTTCGGCGTAGGCGTCGTACATGTCCTGGTTGATGCGGAAGCGGTCGTGGTTGATGATGACGCCGACGCGCCTGTCGGCGACACGGCAGCGCAGTTCGCAGATGTCCCAGATCGCCTGCACGTCCTCGCGCTCGGTGCGCTTCCCCTGCAGGAAGCGCTGCCAGTCGGCGGTGCGCGAGCCGACGCAGCTGGCGGTGCCCTTGCTGGCGATCAGCCGGGCGTTGAACCAGAAGCGCTGCGGGGCTGCTGCCTGTACTGGGTGGGGCGCTCATCCAAGGCCGGGCGCGCCGGGTTTCCTGCCTTCGATCGCCACCCCGGGGCAGGTCGTTGGCGGAGCCCGACAGATCTGGCCGACAGATGCAGCGGCTGCCGACCGCGCTGAACGGACTGACCAGCAGGAAGTCGTCGTACTCCGGCTGCTCCCAGTCCACCACCCGCGGGCGCTCGGTCGTTTGCCCCCCCGCCCTTTGGGAGACGGGCAGGGGTGAGGGCGTCGCAGCCGGGCGCCGATACCGGGATGTTCTCCTCGGGAAGCCGCCCGCTCTCGCCGTTGCCCGCCTCGAAGCTGATTGCCGAGCAATCGCTTCGGCGTCCGTTGATGCCGTTCTGGATCCCTTCGGTAGCAGGGCTGGGTTGCTACCTTGGCTACACCGTCAAGCCGGCGCCCACCACCTGTTGGGGGCACCCACAACCGCCTGCTGCGGTCGACCGCCGAAGACACCCGAAAAATGGCCGCCGCCCGGTGGCCCTGAACGCAGCGAATGTTGAAGCACGTGGTCGATTGTTAGCAATTTGCTAACATCGCCTCATGTACCAGATCGAATACACCCGCGCTGCGGTCAACGCCCTGAAGGCAATGCCGCGCAATGTGGCGCTGCAGGTACGCGGCAAGATCGAGCCGCTGGCGGCAGACCCTTTCGCGGCGAACAACGATGTCAGGAAGCTGGTCGGCCGCGAAACATATCGGTTGCGGGTGGGCGACTGGCGGGTGATTCATGACTCGAAGGGGGACGGTTGGTGATTCATGTGCTGGCCGTCGCGCCACGTGGAGGGTAACCGGTAACCAGGCGGCGTTCTTCCCTGCGCTTGTCGTCCGGCCGAGAATGCCTTCCTCGGACGACGGAATGGAGAGCAGGCATGGAGACGACGAGCAGGAGGTTGCGGGTGAAGCGCGGCGCGGAGCAGTGGCGGGTGCTGCTGTCGCGCTTTGACGGGAGCGGTTTGAGCGTTGCTGAATTCTGCGCGCGGGAAGGAATCAGCGATACCAGCTTCCATCGCTGGCGAAGCCGCCTACGGGCCGCCGGCAGCAGCCAACCGGACCGGGCGGTGCCGGCCGCCTTCCTCGACGCGGGCGTTCTGCAGCGCGTGCCCGCGTCGGCTGCGCGCCTTGAACTGACCCTCGACCTCGGCGGAGGTCTGCAGCTGTCGCTCGTTCGCGGCTGATGTTCTTCCCGGAAGCGCGAATTCGCGTGCAGGTCTATGGCCGCCCGGTCGATCTGCGCCAATCCTTCGACGGGTTGATTGCGCTGACGCGCCACGTGCTGCGCGAGGACCCCGTGAGCGGACAACTGTTCGTCTTCTTCAACCGGCGCTCGACCTTGGTCAAGGTGCTCTACTGGGACCGCAGCGGCTTCTGCGTCTGGGCCAAGCGTCTGGAGGCGGGCCGCTTCATTCCCGACTGGTCGAAGGCGAGCACCCGGGAAACCGACTGGACCGGCCTGAAACTCCTCCTCGAGGGCATCGAGCCGGGGCGCATCCGCAAGCGCTACCGTCTCCCAGAGACCCCCGACATGGCAGATAAAATCACGTTGAAACATGGACTTGAGACCTCCTGTCGGGGTATAATCCCGGCATGAACTCAGCGGCAATCCAGCGCGTTTTGACTCTCGAAGAAGCCGCGAGCTTGACCCCGCAGCAGGTCCTCGACCTGTACCACACCCTGTACGGCGAAATCATCGCCCTCAAACAACAACTCGACTGGTTCAAGCGCCAGCTCTTCGGCCAGAAGAGCGAACGCCGCATCGAGATCGGTACGAACGGCCAGATGAGTCTGGGCGAATGGCTGACTCAGCCGGCGCTGCCGGAGCCTCCAAGCCGGTTGATTGCCGCGCATACCCGCAAAGCGGCGACCCAGCGCCCGGATGACGGCGACGCCGTGCCGTTCTTCGACGAGACCCGGGTGCCGGTCGAGGTCATCGAACTGCCCGCACCGGCAACCGAGGGCCTCTCGCCCGAAGACTACGAGATCATCAGCCACAAGGAGAGCTACCGTCTCGCGCAGCGCCCCGGGAGTTACGTCGTGATCAAGTATCGGCGACCCGTGGTGAAGCTCAAGGCCAGCGAAGCGCTCGTCTGCGCGCCGGCGCCGAGCAACGTCATCGACGGCAGCCGGGCGGACGTGAGCTTCGTTGCCGGCCTGTTGATCGACAAGTTCGCCTACCACCTGCCGCTGTATCGCCAGCACCAACGCCTTGCCGACGCGGGCTTCACCCTCAGCCGGCCGTGGCTGACGCAGATCGCCCAGCAGGGGGCGGCCCTGCTCGAGGCGATCTACGAGGCGCAGTGGGCGTCGATTCGCGAGTCCCGGGTCAAGGCGATGGATGAAACACCGATCAAGGCCGGACAGGGCGTGCCCGGGAAGCTGAAGCGAGGCTATTTCTGGCCAGTCTATGGGGAACGCGACGAGATCTGTTTTCCCTTCTTCGAGAGCCGCGAGATCAAGCACGTCGAGGCGGCGCTGGGGCTGACGCCTGCCGAGCGGGCGGTGCTGCTGTCGGATGGCTACCACGCCTATGCCCACTACGCGGCGAAGACCGGGATCACTCATGCCCAGTGCTGGACGCATACCCGCCGCGGCTTCTTCGAGGCGCAGGCCGCCGAGCCGGAAGCCGCCGCCGAGGCGCTGGCGCTGATCGGCGAGCTGTATCAGGTCGAGGAAGACATTCGCCAGGCCGGGCTGAAGGGCGAGCGCAAGAAGGATCATCGGCTGGCGCACGCCAAGCCGGTCGTCGAGCGCTTCTTCGCCTGGATCGATGAACGCTTCGCGGCACAGGGTCTGCTGCCGAGCAATCCGCTGACCAAGGCCCTGGCCTATGCACGCGACCGCCGCTTCGGCCTGGAGGTGTTCCTCAGCGACCCGGACGTGCCGATCGATACGAATCATCTCGAGCGCGCCCTGCGCGTGATTCCGATGGGTCGCCGCAACTGGATGTTCTGCTGGACCGAACTCGGCGCCCGGCATGTCGGCATCCTGCAGAGCCTGATCGTCACCTGCCGACTGCACGGCATCAACCCCTACGACTATCTGGTCGATGTCCTGCAACGTATCGGACAGCATCCCGCGGAACGTGTCCACGAACTCACGCCCCGCTGCTGGAAAGCGCTCTTCGCCGCCAACCCGCTGCGCTCTCCCCTGCACCGGCAGGCTCCGTAGGCGGGGCGAACGCCGCAGAGTTACCGGTTACCGTGGAGGTGCTTGTCAATGACCGGAATCCAGTTCATCGAGCGGGATGGCAAGCGCGAGTTTACGGTGATCCCCATCGAGTTGTACGAACGCCTTGACGCGGCGCTGGAAGATGCTGACGATGCCGCGCTGGCCGATGCGGCACGCACCGTCGACGATGGCTTTCGCATTCCTGCAGCCGTGGCGAATGCGCTTCTCGACGGCGAGCAGCCGGTGAAGGCCTGGCGCGAACAGCGCAGCCTGACCCAGGAGGGGCTGGCGACGATGGCCGGGATCAGCACGGCCTACCTGTGCCAGATCGAAACGCGCAAGCGGGTCGGTTCCCTCAAGACACTGCGGGCGATCGCCGCGGCGCTTGGCCTCAAAGTCGACGACCTGCGCGACTGATGCCGGCATTGCCCGGCATCACTGCTTCGGCGCCGCCTCAGCCGCCGCGCCCGTTCTCGCCGCCGCGCCCGGCGAGGTAGGCCTGCGCTTCTTCCCGCCGCTCGAAGACGTGCGGCGCGATGCTGCGCGCCGAGAAGGCTTCGCCGAGCTTGGCGCGCAGGAAGGCGCTGGTGGCGTAGCGGGTGATCTGGATGAAGTAGTTGGCGAGGAAGTAGCGGTCCATTTCGGCGTAGGCGTCGTACATGTCCTGGTTGATGCGGAAGCGGTCGTAGTTGATGATGACGCCGACGCGCTTGCCGGCCTGGCGGCAGCGCAGTTCGCAGATGTCCCAGATCGCCTGCACGTCCTCGCGGACGCGCACGTACATGCCCTCGAAGTTGAGGAAGAGGATGTTGCGCTCGGCGTCGTAGATGACGCGCTCGGGCATCGAAAGGTTGAGCAGTTCGGCTTCGAGCCCCATCGGGTTGTTGTCGAAGATGCGCGCGTCCATCTCGGCGTAGTCGCCGATGATCGGTTCGAAATCCATGTGCGGCAGGATGTCGCGCGCGACGTCGATTCCCGGGGCGACCTCGATCAGCGCCAGACCGCGGCGGACGCGCCGGAAGACGCAGCGTTCCGTGACGTAGTAGACCGGCTTGCAGCGATCGTAGGCGTACTGGCCGTTGAAGGTGATCTGCTCGACCTGCCGGACGAACTTGCGCTGCGTCCCTTCCTGCACGATCCGCAGCTTGCCGTCGACGACCTCGACCTTGAGGCCCTTGCCGGTGAAGGTGCCGACGAAGACGACGAGGCGGGCGTTCTGGCTGATGTTGATGAAGCCGCCGGCGCCGGTCAGGCGGCCACCGTAGCGGCTGACGTCGACGTTGCCGGCGGCGTCGCACTCGGCCATGCCGAGGCAGGCCATGTCGAGGCCGCCGCCGTCGTAGAAGTCGAACTGCTGGTTTTCGTCGATCACCGCGTCCATGTTGACGCCGGTGCCGAAGTTGCCGCCGCTCGACGGGATGCCGCCGATCAGCCCGGATTCGACGGTCAGCGTCAGCAGGTGCGAGATGCGCTCCTCGTTGGCGACCGCCGCGACGCCCTCCGGCATGCCGACGCCGAGGTTGATGATGCCGTTCGGCGGCAGCTCGAAGGCGGCACGGCGGGCGATGATCTTGCGCTCGCTGAGCGGCGTGGAGACGATGCTCGCCGCCGGCACGCGGAACTCGCCGGCGTAGGCGGCGCTGTACGGTGTCGCCAGCGTCTGCATGTGCTGCGCCGGTTCGGCGATGACGACGCAATCGACGAGGATGCCGGGGATCTTGACCTGGCGCGGCGGCAGGCCGTTGCGCTCGGCAATCCGCTCGACCTGCGCGATGACGATGCCGTTGCTGTTCTTGGCCGCCATCGCCATCGCCAGGTTGTTGAGGGTGAGCGCTTCACGTTCCATGGTGATGTTGCCGAAGGTGTCGGCGGTGGTGCCGCGGACGAAGGCGACGTTGACCGTGCCGACCTTGTAGAACAGCCATTCCTCGTCGTCGACCTCGACCAGCTTGACGATGTCGCGCGTCGTCGCGGCATTGATCCGGCCACCGCCGTAGCGCGGATCGACGAAGGTGTGCAGGCCGACCTTGGAGAAGGAGCCGGGCTTGCCGCCGGCGAGGTCGCGGAAGAGCTGGCAGATGATTCCCTGCGGCAGGTTGTAGGCCTGGATGCGGTTGTCGAGGGCGAGCTGCGCGACCTTCGGCATGCGCCCCCAGTGGCCGGCGACGACGCGGCGCAGCAGTCCCTCGTGGCCGAGGTGGTTGAGGCCGAGGCTGTGGCCGTCGCCCTGGCCGGCGGCGGCGAACAGCGTCAGGTTCTTCGGGCTGCCGCTGGCGAGGAAGCGGCGTTCGGGCGCCGAGAGCAGGGCCTCGGCGAAGCCGGTCTGGACGAAACCGGTACTGGCCAGGGTATCGCCGTCGCGGATCAGGGCGATCGCTTCCTCGGCGGTGACGATCTTGCTGCGCATGCGGTTCTCCTCGGCATCGGGTTGCCGGCTGCCTGCCGGCCGGGCTTGCGGACAGGTTCGAGTGTACGCTCATTGCCCGCGCACTGCTGCAGGCGCCGTGCCGGCGGCGCTGGCGCGGCGCGCCGCGCTCGTCGTCGGCGGCCGGCCAGGCCGGTTTCCGGCTGGCGCCGCTAGCCGCCGAGGACGAACGGCATCACGATCGGCAGCAGCAGTGCCGTCAGCAGGCCATTGAGACCCATCGCCAGGGCGGCAAAGGCGCCCATCTGTTCGCTTTCCTGGAAGGCGCGCGCGGTGCCGATGCCGTGCGCGGCGATGCCGAGGGCGAAGCCGCGTTGCGCATCGTCGTCGATATGCAGCGCGCGATGGATCGAGCGGGCGAGAATCGCGCCGAGGACGCCGGTGATGATCACCAGGACGGCGGTCAGCGACGGCAGGCCGCCGGTGCGCTCGGCGATGCCCATGGCGATCGGCGTCGTCACCGACTTCGGCGCCAGCGACAGCAGCGTCGCCCGGCTCGCTCCGAGCAGGGCGCCGATGGCGACGGCCGACAGGGCGGCAGTCAGCGAGCCGATCAGCAGGGCGAGGAGCAGTGGCATGGCCATTCGCCGCAGGCGGGGAAGCTGGGCGTGCAGCGGGATCGCCAGCGCCACGGTGGCGGGTCCGAGCAGGAAGTGGACGAACTGGGCGCCGTCGAAGTAGGTGCGGTAGGGGGTGTCGGTCAGCCACAGCAGGCCGACGAGGGTTGCGACCGCGAGCAGGACCGGATTGGCGAGCGGGTGGCCGCCGCAGCGCTGGTGGATCCGGCTGGCTGCGAGGTAGGCGAGCAGGGTCAGTGTCAGGCCGAGAAGCGGCGAGGCGGCGAGGTAGACCCAGAGCGCGCTCGCGCTCATCGCGTCCTTGCCTGCCTGTCGCTGCGGCGGGCGAGGAAGCGCAGCGCAAGCGCCGTCACGGCGATGGTGACGACGGTGCTGACGAGCAGCGAGACGAGCAGCGGCAGCAGTTCGTCGGACATGCGCTGGAAGTGCAGCATGATGCCGGTGCCAGCCGGGATGAAGAGCAGCGAGAGGTGCTGCAGCATGCCCTGGGCGGTCGTGCGCAGCGCGGTCGAAGGCCCGCCACGCCAACAGAGCGCGACGAAGAGCAGGGCCATGCCGATCACCGGACCGGGAATCGGCAAGGCCAGGCCGCGGGCGACCACCTCGCCAACCAGCTGGAAGACGAGCAGCAGGGTGATGGCGCCGATCATTTTCCTGGCCGGCCGTGCCGGCCGCAGGCGGCGGCCGGCGGCCGCACGTGGTGGCTAGCGCAGGGCGGCGTTGATCTTCTCCAGTGCCTTCGAGCCGGGACAGAGCTCGGCGGCGCCGAGGGTATTCAGCGGCTGTTCGACGGTGCCGAGTTGCCGGTGCAGGTCGGCGGCCTCGGGGTCGACGTAGAGCAGGCCGGTGACGACCTCGCCGCGCGCGGCGTGTTCCTGGATGTACGACATGGCGCGGATGCGGTCGGTCGGGTCGTAGTCCGCGTGCAGCTTGCGCAGGCGGACGATCGAACCGTCGTGCTGTCGCACGTCGATGACTTCACCGGCGGCGTAGTCTGCGGTGATTTCCTCGCGCAGGCTGATGAAGTCGAGGCGGTTCACCGCCTCGTTGTGCTCGCGCACGTAGTCGTAGCTCTTGGTGCTGCCGGAGTGGTTGTTGAAGGTGATGCACGGCGACAGGATGTCGATCACCGCCGCGCCCTGGTGGGCGAGCGCCGAGCGGAGCAGCGGCACGAGTTGCGCCTTGTCGCCGGAGAAGCCGCGGGCGACGAAGGTGGCGCCCATGACCAGCGCCAGCGTCACGAGGTCGATCGGCGCGTCGTTGTTGCTCTGCCCCTTCTTGGAGCGCGAGCCCTTGTCGGCGGTGGCCGAGAACTGGCCCTTGGTGAGGCCGTAGACGCCGTTGTTCTCGACCAGGTAGGTCATGTTCACGCCGCGGCGCATGACGTGCGCGAACTGGCCGAGGCCGATCGACGCCGAGTCGCCGTCTCCCGAGACGCCGAGGTAGATCAGCTCGCGGTTGGCGAGGTAGGCGCCGGTGAGCACCGAGGGCATGCGGCCATGCACGGTGTTGAAGCCGTGCGAGTTGCCGAGGAAGTAGTCGGGCGTCTTTGACGAGCAGCCGATTCCCGACAGCTTGGCGACACGGTGCGGTTCGATGTCGAGTTCCCAGCACGCCTGGATGATCGATGCCGAGATCGAGTCGTGGCCGCAGCCGGCGCAGAGGGTCGAGATCTTGCCCTCGTAGTCGCGGCGGGTGAAGCCGACACGGTTCTTCACCAGGCTCGGGTGGTGCAGTTTCGGTTTGGCAATGTAGGTCATCTCAGGCCACCATGTTCTCGCGGAGTGGGCGGACGTTCAGCCGGGCGACGCGTTCGGCGATCTCTTGGGTGATGAAGCGGGCGGTGATCGGCGTGCCGTCGTAGTGCAGCACCGGGACCAGGCTGGCCGGGTTGGCGTGCGCCTCGTTGATCAGCAGGGTCGTCAGCTGTCCGTCGAAGTTCTGTTCGAAGACGAAGACCTTCGAGTGCGCGGCGATGAAGTCGGCGATCTCGTTCTGGAAGGGGAAGGCGCGAATCCGCAGGGCGTTGAGGTAGATGCCCTGTTCGGCGAGCGCAGCCAGCGCTTCCTGCATCGCCGGGCCGGTCGAGCCGTAGAAGATGGCGGCGAAGCGTGCCGGGTAGCGGGCGGCGGTGAGCACCGGCAGCGGCACCAGCGACTTGGCGGTCTCGAACTTCTGCCGCAGCCGCTGCATGTTGTAGATGTAGTCGGCGCCGGCTTCCGAGTAGACGGCGTAGGCGTTCTTGGTCGTGCCGCGGGTGAAGTAGCCGCCCTTCGTCGGGTGCGTTCCGGGATAGGTGCGGTAGGGGATGCCGTCGCCATCGACGTCGAGGTAGCGGCCGAAATCGGTGCCGGCGTCGAGTGCTTCGCGCGTCATCACCTTGCCGCGGTCGTACTCGCGGTTGTCGTCCCAGGCGAAGGGGCGGCAGAGGCGCTGGTTCATGCCGATGTCGAGGTCGGTCATGACGAAGACCGGGGTCTGCAGCCGCTCGGCGAGGTCGAGCGCCTGCGCCGACATCTCGAAGCACTCGTAGGGGTCTTCGGGAAACAGCAGGACGTGCCGGGTGTCGCCGTGCGAGGCATAGGCGCAGGCGAGGACGTCGGCCTGTTGCGTGCGCGTCGGCATGCCGGTCGACGGGCCGCCGCGCTGGACGTTGATCAGCACCGCCGGGATCTCGGCGAAGTAGGCGAGGCCGATGAACTCGGCCATCAGCGAGATGCCGGGGCCGGAGGTGGCGGTGAAGGCGCGGGCGCCATTCCAGCCGGCGCCGATGACCATGCCGATCGACGCCAGCTCGTCTTCGGCCTGCACGATGCTGTAGCGCTTCTCGCCGCTGGCCGGGTCGGTGCGCAGCTTCTGGGCGTAGCGCTCGAAGGCTTCGGGGACCGACGACGAGGGGGTGATCGGGTACCAGGCGCAGACCGTCGCGCCGCCGTAGATGCAGCCGAGTGCGGCGGCGCTGTTGCCGTCGGTGAAGATCATGTCGCCGACGCGGTCGCGGCGCTCGACCTTGAGGGCGATCGGCTTCAGGTGCTGGCGGGCGTACTCGCGGCCGAGGTTGAGCGCCTGCAGGTTGGAGTCGAACAGCTTCTCCTTGCCCTTGTACTGTTCGCCGAAGAGCTTCTCGATCTCCTGCGGGTCGATGTCGAGCAGGGTCGTCAGGGCGCCGACGTAGATGATGTTCTTGAACAGCTGGCGCTCGCGCGAATCGCTGTAGGTGTCGTTGCAGATCTCGGTCAGCGGCATGCCGAGGACGTGGATGTCGTTGCGCAGGCGGGCGCGCGGCACCGGCTTCGAGCTGTCGTAGAAGAGGTAGCCGCCGGGGTCGATCTCGCGCACGTCCTGCTCCCAGCTCTGCGGATTCATCGCCACCATCAGGTCGACGCCGCCACGGCGACCGAGGTAGCCGTGTTCGGTGACGCGTACCTCGAACCAGGTCGGCAATCCCTGGATGTTCGACGGGAAGATGTTGCGCGGCGATACCGGCACCCCCATGCGCAGGATCGCGCGGGCAAACAGTTCGTTCGCCGATGCCGATCCGGAGCCGTTGATGTTGGCGAACTTGACGACGAAATCGTTGACTGCTTCGATCTTCTGCATTTTTCGCTCCTCAGGTGACCGCTGCCGGTGCTTCGCTGGCGCCCGTGCGCGCGCAGCCGGCATGCGTCATGACCAGCAGGTACTTCTGCATGTCCCAGGCGCCGGTCGGGCAGCGCTCGGCGCACAGGCCGCAGTGCAGGCAGACATCCTCGTCCTTGACCATCACCCGGCCGGTCTTCAGCGTGCCCGAGACGTAGAGGTCCTGGCTCCGGTTGAGCGCCGGCGCCTGCAGGCGTGTCCGCAGGTCGTCCTCGTCGCCGTTGTGCGTGAAGCTGATGCAGTCCATCGGGCAGATGTCCATGCAGGCGTCGCACTCGATGCACAGGCGGTTGCTGAATACCGTCTGCACGTCGCAGTTCAGGCAGCGCTGCGCTTCCTGGAAGGCGAGTTGCGGATCGAAGCCGAGCTCGACCTCGATCCGGATGTTCTTCAGCGCCGCCGACACGTCGCGCAGCGGGACGCGCAGGCGGCGGTCGTTCGAGATCGCGTTGTCGTAGCGCCAGGCGTGGATGCCCATCTTCTGCGACACCAGGCTGGTCGTCGGCGCCGGTCGTGCGGCGACGTCCTCGCCGTTCAGCAGGCGGTCGATCGATACCGCCGCCTCGTGGCCGTGCGCCACCGCCCAGATGATGTTCTTCGGCCCGAAAGCGGCGTCGCCACCGAAGAAGACGTTCGGCAGCGTCGACTGCATCGTCCGTTCGTCGAGCTTCGGCAGCCCCCACTTGTCGAACTCGATGCCGATGTCGCGCTCGATCCACGGAAAGGCATTCTCCTGGCCGACGGCGACGAGCACGGTGTCGCATTCGAAATGCGGGTCGGGCTCGCCGGTCGGGACCAGCGTCCGGCGCCCGTTCTCGTCATAGACCGAGCGCACCTTCTGGAAGGTGACGCCGGTCAGGCGGCCGCCGTTGTGCGTGAAGTTCTTCGGCACGAGGTTGTTGAGGATCGGGATGCCCTCGTGCATCGCGTCCTCCTTCTCCCACGGGCTGGCCTTCATCTGCTCGAAGCCGGAGCGGACGATGACCTTGACGTCCTCGCCGCCGAGACGTCTTGCCGAGCGGCAGCAGTCCATGGCGGTGTTGCCGCCACCGAGGACGACGACCCGTTTGCTGATCGAGCTGACGTGGCCGAAGGCGACATTCGCCAGCCAGTCGATGCCGAGGTGGATGTGCTTGGCCGCCGCCTTGCGCCCGGGAATGTCGAGATCCTGGCCGCGCGGCGCACCACAGCCGACGAAGACGGCGTCGTAGCCCTCGTCGAGCACCGCCTTCAGCGAACGGATGTAGTGGCCACCGCGGAAGTCGACCCCGAGGTCGAGGATGTAGCCGGTCTCCTCGTCGATGACGCCCTCGGGCAGGCGAAACTTGGGGATTTGCGTGCGCATCATGCCGCCGGCGAGCCGGTCGCCGTCGTAGACGACGACCTCGTAGCCGAGCGGTGCGAGGTCGCGGGCGACGGTCAGCGACGCCGGGCCGGCGCCGATGCAGGCGATGCGGCGGCCGTTCTTCTGCGCTGCCGGTTGCGGCAGCAGGTGGCGGATGTCTTCCTTGTAATCGGCGGCGACGCGCTTCAGGCGGCAGATGGCGACCGGCTCCCGGCGCTCGCGGCCGTCGGGGGTCTCGTCCTCGACGCGGCTGCGGCGGCAGGCGGGCTCGCAGGGGCGGTCACAGGTGCGGCCGAGGATGCCGGGAAAGACGTTCGACACCCAGTTCACCATGTAGGCTTCGCTGTAGCGCCCGCCGGCGATCAGGCGGATGTATTCGGGAACGGGCGTGTGTGCCGGGCAGGCCCACTGGCAGTCGACGACCTTGTGGAAGTAGTCGGGAGCGCTGATGTCGGTTGGCTTCAAGACTGGGGTATCCTTTCGTCGCTGGGCAAGTGGGACAAGGATCGCTGGGCTGCAGGGGGGTCCATGGTAGCGCGCCGCCGCGGCGCTGAAAAGGGCTTGTGCGCGGGCTTCGGCGGGCCCGCTCGCGGCGGCGGGGCAACCGGTTTCATGGCGCCGGGGCGGGGAATTGGCGATCGGCCGGCAAGCTGCGCCTTTTGATGGCATTGTCCTGATCCACGGGGCAGCTGCCCGGCGGTCGGCGAGCGGCGCCGGCGTGTAAGATGAGCGCTGCGAATCTTTCTTGGGGTGATCGGTGATGCTCGGCAAATTTCTCCTTTCTCTTCTGGCCCTGTCCTTGCCGTTGCAGTTGCGCGCCGAGGTGGTCGACATCGGCAACGCCGAACTGGCCCGCCTGCTGGCGGCCGGCGTGCCGGTGATCGACATCCGCACCGCCGGCGAGTGGCGCGAGACCGGCGTCGTCCCGAACAGCCGGCTGCTGACCTTCTTCGACGAGCGCGGCCGCGCCGACGCGCCGGCCTGGCTGCAGCAGGTGCAGGGCGTCGCGAAGCCCGACTCGCCGGTGATCGTCATCTGTCGCAGCGGTAACCGGACGCGCGCGGCAAGCCAGTTTCTCTCGCAGCAGGGTGGCTACCGCACGGTCTATAACGTTCGCGACGGGATCCGCGCCTGGGCGGCCGAGGGCCGGCCGCTGGCGCCGGTGAGCGCCGGCATGGCTGCCGGCTGTGCCGGTAGTTGCTGACGGACACAGGGTCTCCCGTCGCGGGCAGTTGCGGCTCAGTCACCGCCGCTGGCGCACCGCCGGCTGGTGCCGGGCCAACGCGCCGCGGCTGCCGCCGGCGCTGCCGGGAGCAGGTGGCGGGCAAAGACGGCCAGCAACGCGACGAGCACCGCGCTGGTCAGCCAGGCGGTCCACAGCGTGTGCGTCAGAAAGTGCTGACCGCGCATCTGTTGCACCCAGCCGAGCAGCAGACCGACGCTGCTGCCGCCGGCATAGGCCAGCAGCGCCTTGCGCGGCGAGTGCGGCAACCAGAGGACGGCCAGCGCCGCCAGCCACATGCCGGCGCTGGCATGGCCGGCGGGGAAGCACTGGCCGGCCGGCCAGTCGGCCGGGACGGCGTCGAGGATGCGGAGGAAGGGATGGCTGCCGTCGTAGCGTTCGATCCCCCACGGGCAATGCATGGCCGAGCGTGCTTTCAGGCTGCGTACCAGCATGGGAGCGAAGGTTGCCGCCAGCGCCAGCAGCCGCAGCCGCGCGCGCCCGGCTGCGCCGAGTCGCGGCCACGGGCGCACGAGGTCGAACAGGGCGGCGGCGACGAGCAGGAAGCCGCTCCAGACGAGGACGTTCTTCACCCAGATGTGCATGAAAGTGCGGCCGAACCAGCTCTGGTCCCACGGGAACAGGCCACGTTCGCGATCGAAGTGGAGGTCGGCAAGCCACAGGTCGATGTCCGTGTATTGGCCGATGGCGAGCAGGAGGGCGGCGCTCAGGGCGAGGAACAGCAAGGGCTTGCGGAGGCTTGCCAGGTGCTGCCGGGGTCCGCAGGTGACATGCAGGCTGGAGAACATCGCGTCGGTCCGGCAACGTGGAGGACGGCATCGTGGCGCGCCGTCCTTAAGCCGGCATGAAGCGGTGGCGCGGGCAGCTGCCGGCAGGCGCTGGCGGTGGGCGGTGGAACCCGGCCGCATCCTTGCCGGCCGGAATGATGCAAGGTCGAGGCGACGGTGCGTTGCCGGTCGATCTCGAGCCCCGGTACGGTGCCGAGCACGGAGGAGGGGCTTCGTGCGCCTGCTGACGACCTTTTTGCCGTCCGGGTTTCTCGCCGCCAGTCTGCTGCTGGCCAGTCCGGCAGTGGTCGCCGAACCGCCCTCCTGGGCCTACCCGGTGAACCCGCCGGACTTCGTTCCCCGCCCGGAGGACGGGGTCGCACGCAGCGTTCCCGACAGCGCGGCCCGCTACTCGGTGACGCAACTGCGCGACCGCTTTCTCGCGCCGGTGTGGCATCCGGGCGATCATCCGGCTCTGCCCCGCGTCGTTGCCGAGGGGAGGCGGCCAGACGTCTACGCCTGCGGCTACTGCCACCGGGCTGACGGCTCCGGCGGGCCGGAAAACGCCGACATCGCGGGTCTCCCGGCGGCCTACATCGTGCGGCAGCTCGCCGACTTCGCGAGCGGGGCGCGACGCAGCGCGGTGCCGACGCGGGCACCGATCCGCCTCAAGCTGCACATGGCGCCGCATCTCTCGAGCGAGGAGGCCGCTGCCGCGGCCGAGTACTTTTCACGCCTGCGGCCGCAAAGCAGGCTGCGTGTCGTCGAGACCGGCTCCGTGCCGCGGACGCAGGTCGCGAGCTGGATCCTCGAAGCCATCACGGGCGGTGGCGCGGAGCCGATCGGGCAGCGCATCGTCGAGCTTCCCGAGGATTTCGAGCGGTTCGAGAACCGCGATTCGCGGGCGCGCTTCGTCGCCTACGTACCGCCGGGGAGCATTGCCCGCGGCGAGTGGCTGGTGACGACGGGCGGCAACGGCAAGACGCTGCCGTGTGCCGACTGCCATGGGGCGGGACTGCGCGGCGATGCCGAGGTGCCGCCGATCGTCGGTCGCTCGCCGAGCTACGTCTTCCGCCAGCTCTACGACATCAGGCACGGCGCGCGCAGCGGCGAACGCGTGCAGCCGATGCAGGCCACGGTGGCGACGTTGACGATCGACGACATGCTCGCCATCGCCGCCTACCTGGCGGCAGCGGGTGTCCGCTGACCGATCACGCGCCTGTACTTGTTGTTGTGGAAACACGATTTGCAAGTGATTGAATGGGCTCAAGTTGCGAGTGCCAAAGGGCTGGTCTTGCCGACATCTGACTGGTTCCCGGCTTACCCGTGAGGACAGGATGGTAGTATAATCAAAGCCTTGCGGGGGAAGTGCGACGCTGGACGGGGTGCGCCACCGCAGTTCTCGCGGTGGCTCGTTGCGCGCGCCATCGCTCGTTTTTTTTCAGAGGGGGTAGTGATGGCGGAGCAGAAGCTGGGTAATCCGGCGGTCGTCGGTCTGGCCGGTTTCGGGTTGACGACGATGGTGTTGCAGTTCCACAACGTCGGCTGGATGGGGCTGGGCCCCGTCGTCTGGCTGGGGCTGATCTTCGGCGGGTTGGCGCAGATGATCGCCGGCTTGCAGGAGATGAAGACGGGCAACAACTTCGGCTATTGCGCATTCACTGCCTATGGCTGTTTCTGGATCGCTCTGGCGCTCCTGCTGATCGGCAACCACTACGATCTCTACACCTCGAGCAAGACCGATGTCGGCTGGTTCCTGATCGCCTGGACGATGTTCACCTTCATCCTGTGGATCGGCTCGCTGCGCATTCACGGTGCTCTGGCACTGACTTTCACACTGTTGCTGATCGGCTTCATCCTGCTCGATCTCGCGCATTTCGGCTTTCCCGAACTGACCGTCGTTGCCGGCTACGAGTTGATGGCGACGGCGGCGATGGCCTGGTACATCATGGCCCACATCATCTTCGCCGACGTCTTCGGCCGTGACGTCCTGCCGGTTGGCCGGCCGTGGATTGCCTAGGGTTCGACCGGTCGGCAGCCCGGGTGCCAGAGTGGCCGGCGAGGCCGGCGAGGCCGGCGAGGCCCGGTTCTGCCGACATCCGTGAGAAGGTTCTGAAGGAGCAGGATGCTATGAGAAATGTGAAAGTGATGGGTTTGATCTCGGCGTTTGCCGCATGCGCTTGTCTGCCCTCGGCGATGGCCGCCGAGGCGGACGCAGCGACGGCCGAAGAGGCGGTCAACAACGTTCGGGCGGCAGCCAGGTTCCTGCACGACAAGGGTTCGGCAGGTTATGCGGAGTTCAACAACAAGGACGGCAAATGGGTGTGGAAGGACAGCTATGTCTTTGTCTATGACTGCCGTCGGAACCGGATGATGGCCCACCCCCTGCGGCCCGACCTGGTCGGGCAGCCGATCATGCAGATCACCGACAATTCGGGCAAGTTCATCTTCCGCGAGCTCTGCAAGGTGGGCAGCGAACCACGTGGCGGTTGGGTCGAGTACGCCTGGCAGAAGCCGGGAGCCGGCAAGCTGTCGCGGAAGCTTTCCTATGCCCTGGCGGCGGACATCTCCTTCACCACCGGCATCCAGGTGAGCGCCGGCATCTACGATGAGAAGCTGACCGTACCGGAACTCGGCAAGGAACTCGAGAAGATGTTCGATCCGGCCAAGTATCCAGCCCTCTGACCGTCTGTGCGGGTTGCCGGGCGGCACTGCGCTGCCGTTCGGCATGCTCGCGTTGCCGGCCAGCGCTGGTCGCCGCCGGTTCTCGCCGCGCTGGCGCCTGCGCTGCGGTTCTTGCCACCGCTCATTGCTGACGCGTCGTGCCGAAGAAAGTCTCGACCAGTTCGGCGAGCCGCTCCGGCCGGTCGTGCTGGACGTTGTGGCCGCAATCGTCGATGCGTACCTGCTGGCCGTTGGCGAAGCACTCGATTCGCCGCTGCAGCTCTTCGGGCTGCCTGGCGAAGCGCTGCAGGACGTAGCCCTCGTCGGCCATCACCAGCAGGACCGGGGCCGTCATCGCGCGCCAGCAGGCCATCACGTCGTCGACATGGTAGAGGTGGGGCGAGGGCACCTTGTGCCACGGGTCACAGGCGACCACCAGCCGGCCATCGGGTCGTTCACTGGTGCAGTGGGTGGCGAGAAACAGCGCCCGTTCGGGCAGCAGGCGGCGGTTGAACTGCAGCAGGCGCGCCGCCAGTTGCTCGTGGCTGACATAGGTGCGCATCACGGGTGGTGTGCGCCGGTTGTCGAGCCATTGGCGGATGCGGGCCGGCGCCTCGCCCGCCGCGTTGTTCGGCAGGCCGAGGAAGTCGACCATCAGCAGTGCGGCGACGCGTTCCGGACGGACGCCGCCATAGATGCTCGCCACCCCGCCACCCATGCTGTGGCCGACGATGCGCACCGGCGCGTCGGGGCTGTAATGGTCGAGCAGGGCCTCGAGGTCGGCGTAGTAGTCGGCGAACCAGTAACGTCGGTGCAGCCACTCGCTTTGCCCGTAGCCGCGCCAGTCCGGCGCCAGCACGTGCCACGACTGCCGGAGTGCATCGACGGTGAACTGGAAGCTGGGCGACGAATCCATCCAGCCGTGCAGCATGAGCAGCAGCGGCGCGTCGGGCGGGCCCCAGTGACGGACGTGGTAGGCGAGGCCGTTGATCGGCACCCGCTCGCAGCGGCAGGGCGCGCCCATCGGGGAGTGACGATCGCCAGCGCCCGGCGGCGAAGCGGTCACTTGCGCGTCACCATGAGAAAGATCGGGAAGTCGGTCTGGCCGGCACTCTCGGGCTTCGACACGTGGTAGACGGTGCTGAAATCGATGTCCTGAAAGCCGGCTGCCTGCGCCTCGCCGGCGAGAGCGGCGCGGTCGAAGCCCAGGTGGCCGGTGAACCCCGGGCCGTGGAAGGAGCCATCCTCGCTGTCGAGGTCGGCGACGCAGAGGTGGCCGCGCGTGTCGAGCAGCGTGTGGAGGTCGCGCAGCAACCTGGCGGTATCGGCGACGTGGTGGAAGGTCATCAGCGAACAGATCAGATCGAAGCGTTCGGCCGGCAACGGATCGCTGACGAGGTCGAGTCGCAACGCCTGCAGGTTGTTGGCGCCAGAGGTCGCGATCTTGCCCTGCAGCGTGGCGAGCATGCCGGCCGAGCTGTCGGCGAGGGTGATGTGGCCGCAGTGCGGCTGCAAGGCGAAGCCCAGCAGGCCCGTGCCGCAGCCATACTCGAGAACCCGCGTGCTCTGGCCGGTCGCGACGCGGTTGCGGATTGCTGCGGCCACGGCCAGTGCGCGGCTGACTTTTGCCGGGTCCGAATCCCAGGTCGCCGCACGTGCGTCAAAATCCATCATGTTGTGCTCCATCGTCATCCGCCGCCGATCCCGGCGGCAACCGTGCTCGCGTCATGCCGGCAAAGCGCTGGCCGTGCCATCGACATTGTGGTGCGCGCCCGGTCGCCTTGGCAAGCTGCGCGTGGCGCGGCGGCGCCAGGGAACCGGGCGTCGGGCGCCGGCTGCCTCTCAGGCACTGCCTTCGGCAAGCAGGGTCCGGTAGATGCTGAGGTCGCCGGGCGAGAAACAGCAGAAGAGCACCTCGTGCAGCCGCGGCGCTGCGGGAACGGTTGCGCGGACCGTGCTCACCGCGATTTCGGCGGCTTCGGCAATCGGGTAGCCGTAGATGCCGGTGCTGATGCTCGGAATCGCCAGGCTGGATATCTCGTGCGCGGCGGCCAGTTCGACCAGGCGTCGGTAGCACGAGGCCAGCAGCTCGGCTTCGCGACTGTCGCCTCCACACCAGACCGGACCGACGGCGTGGATGACGTAGCGGGCGGGCAGACGGTAGGCGCGGGTGAGGCGGGCGTCGCCGGTCGGGCAGCCGCCGAGCAGGCGACACGCCTGCAGCAGTTCCGGTCCGGCGGCACGGTGGATGGCGCCATCGACACCGCCGCCGCCGAGCAGCGAGGGGTTGGCGGCGTTCACCACCGCATCCACCTGCAGGGTGGTGATGTCGGCGTGGATCGCTCGCAGCTGGGCCGGCATGGCAGGGGTTCGCCCGCTCAGGCCAAATCCTGGCAGTTGGGGTTGGCCGACTGCAGGTGGAGTGCGGCGAGCGCCTGCTCGATCGTCTCGGCGGCAGCCGGCCGCACCAGGCGGATGAGTTCCTGGCCCTGATGGAGGAACACCAGGGTCGGCCACAGGCGGACGGCGAAGGAACGGCCGAGCGGGCGTCCCGGGCCGTCCTCGATCCGCAGGTGGCGGATCGCCGGGTATGCCGCCAGCGCGGCCGCGAGCGGCGCCTGCAGCGCTTGGCAGTGTCCGCACCAGCGGGCGCCGAACTCGATCAGCACGGGGTCCGGGCAGGCGTCGATCTCGCTGCGCGTGGGTTCGCCCGGGGTCTCGCTGTGGTTGCTTCGCATGATCCTTCCTTCCGGTTCTGCGCCAGCCTTGTTGGGCGAGGGCGCAAGAGCTCTTGATTTCTGATCGGCACATACTATTTTGGTTATGGTAAGGGCGGTTGGGCCGCGGTGCAATTCGCTGCCGCCCGACCGCAGTGGCAGCCGAACGCTGCCGAGAGTGCAGAGGCAGTCATTCTGTCGAGGAGAGAGTCATGAACGACAAGGAAAGCAGTGCCGAAACCCGCGAAGAGCAGGGCGGCAAATCGGTGGCCATGCAGCGCGGAGGCCTGGCGCCATTCAGGGGCTTCGAGGAGCGCTTCGAACAGATGGAGCGGATGATGGACCGGATGTTCTCCGGTTTCTCGCCGGGTCGCTGGATGCGGCCCTTCGAGCGCGAGTGGCCGAGCTGGCTCGAGGGCCCGAGCTTTCGTGCGCCGGCGGTCGACCTGATCGAGCGTGAGAACGAGGTTTTCGTGCGGGCCGAATTGCCGGGGGTGAGCAAGGAAGGGATTTCGATCTCGCTGACCGCCGACTCGATCACGATCCAGGCGCAGAGCAGGCAGGAGGAGGCCGACGAGAAGGGCGACTACCGGCGGCGTGAAATCCGCTCGAACGCGTTCTCGCGTTCGCTGTCGTTGCCGGCCGAGGTCGATACGGAGGCGGCCAAGGCGAGCTTCAAGGACGGTGTGCTGGAGATCAACTTGCCGAAGGCGGCGGCGGCCAAGGGCAGGCAGGTGCCGATCGACTAGGGTTGCGCCCCAGCCAAGCTGCCCGGGTCGTGATCAGCGATGGAGAAGTCCATGTTGCCAAGAGTTATGGAGGTGGTTCTCGTTGCCGCGCTTGCCCTGCCGCCGGTGATCGCCGGCGGCGAGGAGCGGACTCTGGAACGCGGTGAACTGCTGTACGAGACGCATTGCATCGCTTGCCACGACCGCGAGGTACACTGGCGTGACGGGCGGCTGGTCAGCGACTGGCGCAGCCTGCGCGCCGAGGTTCGCCGCTGGCAGGCCATGGCGTCGCTGGGTTGGACCGACGACGAGATCGACGAGGTCGCCCGTTTCCTGCAGCTGCATCACTATCGCAACCTGGCGCCGGATTGAGCGCCGTCGCCACGGCGAGTGCGGCAGGTGGGTCGCAGGTGCTGGCGGCCGGTCGCGGAGGCGGGGCGATGACCTCGCTGTTGGCGGGCAGCCGAGGGGCCGTGGTGCCCGCCGTCCCGGCAATGGGATTCTCGGATCACGATCGGGGGTAGAATTCGCCCTGATCTGGGCGACAGGCCCAGCAATCTGCCTGGGGAGATGAGCATGTCGGCGCAAGACGATGAGGACGAAGTAGCTGGTGTCGTGGCGGGGGTGGTCGGCGGTATCGCGCTCTGTGTCGCGGCGGTTTACTTCAGCGGCGGCGCGTCGCCGGGGTTGCCGCAGGCGACGGCCGCCGTGAGCGAGATCGCACCGGTCGGCGAGCCGTTGGTGAAGGTCTATTTCGCCGTCGACCAGGCAGTCTTCGTCGATGAAGACCACCTGGTCGTGCTGCGGACGAAGCAGGTGCTCGCCGAGAAGCCGCTGGCGATCGTCCTCCTGTCGGGCTTCCACGATGCATCCGGTGATCCGAAGCGCAACGCCGAGCTGGCCCGCTTGCGTGCCGTTGCGGTGCGTGACGTCCTCGTCTCCGGCGGCGTTCCGGCGCTGCGCGTGAAGCTCCGCCGCCCCGAGTCGACTCTCGGCAGTGGCAGTCCGGAGGAAGGTCGCCGGGTCGAGATCCGCGTCCAGTAGGCAAGTGCCGGACCGTGGCAGAAGCGAGCTCCGCGCGGGCTCGCTTTTTTTCGCCCGCCGATTTTCGCCGCGTGCGCAGTGGCGCGTCCGCCGTGGGCGCACGGGATTGCCCCGGCAGGGGTTGTCATTCGCCGGACGCTTGCTACACTGAAGATCGCAATCCCCGATAAATCATCAGATCACAGGAGGCAGTCATGAGCAAGCGCGCGCTTTGCATCGGCATCAACAACTATCCCGGCACGCACATGGACCTGAGTGGCTGCGTCAATGATGCCAACGACTGGGCGGGCGAACTGGCGGCGCGCGGTTTCGCCGTCAGCAAGCTGCTCGACAGCCAGGCAACCAAGGCGGCGATGGTCAGTGGCATCCAGTCGTTGATCGCTGCGGCAGTCAGTGGCGACGTCGTCGTGATCACCTTCTCGGGGCATGGCACCTATGTCCCGGACCTGAATGGCGACGAGCTCGACGGGCTCGACGAGGCACTGTGTCCCTACGACCTGCAGACCGGTGGCGGCGCCCTGATCGACGACGAGATCAACAGCCTTTTTGCAGCGCGCAAGGCGGGCGTGCGGCTGCAGCTGATTTCCGACAGCTGCCATTCGGGGACGGTGACGCGGGCGGCGCTGGCCGATCCCGACGCCGAGGACGCGCCGCGACCGCGCTTCATGCCGATGGGCAACTGGCTGCCGGCCGACCAGTTGCCGCGTGGTTTCAGCGGTCAGCCTTTGACGAGCGTGCAGGTGACCTCGGGTCTGTCGCCCTTTGCCGGGGCGCTGTCGCGGATGGCTGGCGACCTGCTGCTCGCCGGCTGCAAGGAAGGGCCGAACAACTTCAGTTACGATGCCAGGATCGCTGGCCGGCCGTGCGGCGCCTTCAGCTACTATGCGTTGAAGACGCTGCGCGCGCTGCCTGCCACCGCCACCTATGCCGACTGGTATGCCCGCATCACGCCGGCCTGCCTGCCTTCGGCATCGTACCCGCAGACGCCGCAGATCTTCGGCAGCGCCGACGCGCGACAGCGCCGGATCTTCAGCTGAGCGGTCGCCCCTGGGGTACGCGCGCCATGCGCCCGTATCCTGCGGCAGCTCTGCTTTGATTGACGCCGGCAGTGGCCGGCCCGTTCGGGGTTCATCCGTCTCGCGCGGCGAGCCTGAAGGAGGACAAGATGTCGTCGACCACCATTCTCGATCTGACCGCCACACCGCAGGACGAGGCGCCCTTGCCGGCACTGCTGCGCAACGTCCGGCGCGCCACCGATGCCGGCGATGATCCTTTCATGCCGCCGGGCTACCTGCAAGCGCGCGCCTGCTTCGAACTCGGCGCGACGGCGCGCGGCGCCGCCGCCGTCAGCCAGAAGTTCGAGGTGCAGGCGGACGAGGTGCTGGTCATCGAACTGGCCGACGGCGGCGTCCTGATCACCAGCGCCAGCGAGCTGCAGGGCTCGCTTGCACGCAGTCGTCCCGATCTGCTCGGCGGCCAGGGCGAGATCCTGTTCGACCGGCTGCGTGCTGACGGCGCGGCGACGCGCGGGCTCGCCGCCGATCTCGTCGGCGGCCTGATCAGCCGGGTCTTCGCGCTGGCGGTCGGCGCCAGCGAAGACGCGATCATCAGCGACGCGCGGGCGAAGCTTGGCGAGCTGACACGGGGCAGGGCTTCCGAGGCCATCGAACTGGGGGTTTCCTGGCTCGGTACCAAGGCCTTGATGTGGGCCATCGAGAAGCGACTGGAACGGCAGCCGGGGATCTATTGCTGGCAGGCGGTGCAGGGTGCCGCGGCAGCCGAGTCGGACGAGCAGGCGCGGGCGCGCGCGCAGCGGGAGCTGCAGGCGGCTGCTGCCGTGGGTGAGCCGGTCCTCGTCTTCGTCCACGGCACGGGGTCGAGCACACGCGGCAGCTTCGGTGACCTGCAGCTCGACGAGCGCGAACTGTGGAGCATCCTCGAGCGGCAGTTCGACGGTCGCATCTACGCCTTCGAGCACCGTACGCTGTCGGAGAGCCCGATCGAGAATGCGCGGCAGTTGCTGGCAGCGCTGCCGGCAGGGCTGCGGCTCAGTCTGGTGACGCACTCGCGCGGTGGCCTGGTCGGCGATCTCATCTGCCTCGAAAACTTCGACAGCCTGATCGAACACTACCGCTCCGACCTGCCGGCGAGCGGCGAGACCGACACCGCCGCGGCATCGGTCGTGCAGCGCGAGCTTGGCGACGCGCACGGCGAACAGCGGCAGCTCCTGCGTGCCCTGGCCGGCGAGCTGGCAGAGAAGAAGCCGGTCGTGCAGCGCTACGTCCGCGTCGCCAGCCCGGCGCAGGGCACACGGCTGGCCAGCGGCAACCTCGACGTCTTCCTTTCCGGGTTGTTGACGCTGCTCGGGCAGATCCCGTTCTTTTTTGGCAACCCGCTCTATTCGGCCTGCAAGCGCGTCGTCCTCGAGATCGCCCGCCGCCGGACGAGCGCCCACCTGGTACCGGGTCTCGAGGCGATGCTGCCCGAGTCGCCGATGGCGCGCCTGCTGCGCGACGCGCCGGTACGTCCGGGAATCGAGATGGCGGTGATCGCCGGCGACATCGAGGGTGGCGGCATGCTGCAGCGCCTGGGGGTGCTGCTGACCGACTTCCTGCTCTTCGACAACCTCGACAACGACCTGGTCGTCGATACCGATTCGATGTATGCCGGAATCGCGCCACAGGCGCGCGCGCGGGCGCTGTTCGACCGTGGCGCGGCGGTGTCGCACTTTGCCTACTTCAGCAACCTCGACACGCGCGCCGCGCTGCGTGACTGGCTGGTGAGCGACGACGTCGGGTCACTGGCGGCGTTCCAGCCGTTGCCCGGGCCTTTCGCCGATGCTGCGATGCCGGCTGCCGGGCTGCGGCGTGGTGGCGAAGCGGCGGCCGATCTGCCGGTGGTCGTCGTCCTGCCGGGCGTGATGGGCTCGCATCTGCAAGTCAAGCGCCGAGACCGTGTCTGGTTCGATCCGCTGGACATCGCCAGCGGCGGTCTCGACAAGATCGCCTGGGGGCAGCCGGAAGTCGAGGCGGAGGAGCTCTTCGGCATGTTCTATGGCGATCTGTGCAAGTTCCTTGCCGCCAGCCACCGTGTCGAGTGCTTTGCCTATGACTGGCGGCAGCCGCTCGACGTGCTTGGCGAACGCCTGGCGGCGCTGCTCGATCGGCTGCTGCAGGAGACCAGGCAGCCGATCCGCCTGTTGGCCCACAGCATGGGTGGTCTGGTCGTGCGCGCCTGCATCCACCGGCGGCGGCCGGTGATGGATGCGCTGATGGCGCGGCCGGGCGCGCGGCTGGTGATGCTCGGCACGCCGAACCAGGGTGCTTACTCGATGGTCGAGAATCTGCTCGGCAAGGGAGATACGCTGCGCTCGCTGGTGCGCCTCGACGTCCGGCACGACATGCGCGAAGTGCTGCAGCTCGTCTGCGGTTTCCGTGGCGCCCTGCAACTGTTGCCGAAGCCGGGTTTCGTCGACTGCTTCCAGGGGCAGCCGGACGGCGGCCTGAACGGGCAGCAGCTGCAGCGGGCCGAGACCTGGCAGGGCTACCGGCCGAAGGTGAAGGATTTCTGGTTTGGCGACGGCAACTCGGCGACCCCGAGCCAGGCCGAGCTCGACGAGGGTAGCTGGCTGTGGCGGCAGGATGGCGATGCGACGCCCACCCTGCCGAAGGAGTACGAGCAGCAGTCGGTCTATGTCTTTGGCGTTGCGCGCAACACGCCGTGCGGCATCCGCGAGGAGAAGGGGCGGCTGAAGCTGGTCGGCACGCCGCAGGGGGACGGCACGGTGACCTGGGCCTCCGGGCGGATCGAAAACATCGGCAGCTACTATTACATGCCGGCGCAGCACGGCGACCTGCCATCGACCAGCGAGTACCATCCGGCGCTCGCCGAGTTGCTGCACAGTGGCGCCACCGGTGCCCTGCTGCGCAGTCCGCCGGCGGTGCGTGGCGACGGCGAGGCGCGACCGGTCGTCTATGATGCCGGACCGCCGACGCTGGCGAGCGGTGAGGCGGTGGCCGTCGGACTGCTCGGCGGCGCGCCGCGCAACCGTGTCGCAGCGCGTTCGAAGCGCCGCCTGGAGGTGGCGGTGCGGGCGATGGACCTGCGCTTCCTCGATCTGCCGATCCTGCTCGGTCACTACGAGTCCGATCCGATTTCCGGCGCCGAGGCGCTGATCGACCGCGAATTGCTCGCCGGTGATCTCGGCGAGCGCTACAACCTTGGCCTCTATGCCGGACCGCGGGGCAGTGCGACCGTCGTCTTGCGGCTGCCGAATGCACAGGAAAGGCGCCGCGGCAGCCTCCGCGGTGCCGTCGTCTGTGGCCTCGGGCGCTACGATGGCAGCCTCAACATCGAGGACCTGACTGCCGCCGTGCGGGCGGGCGTGCTGCGCTATCTGCTGCAGGCGATCGACGTCCTCGGTGACGAGGATCGCGACCTGCCGCTGGCGACGCTGCTGCTCGGCTACAACTCGTCGGCCAGCGTTTCGGTCGCGGCTTCGGTCGAGGCGCTGGTGCGCGGGGTCGTCGAGGCCAACGCGCGTTTCCACGAGGCAACCCGGCGTCAAATGCGGGTGAGCCGGGTGGAGATCGTCGAACTGTACCAGGACACCGCGATCACCGCCGCCTACGCCTTGCGCCGGGTGCCCGAGCGGCTTGCCGGTGTGCTTGGCCGGCACGGGGTCGCCCTCGTCTGTCGGCCGCAACTGCAGCAGGGTGAAGGTTGGCGGCGGCGCCTGTTCGACCGCAGCGGTTCTGCCTACTCGTACTGGCCGCGGCTGATGATCACCGACGACGCCGATCGGCGCGAGCCGCTGGCGGCGGCTCCGCCGCCGGTTGCTGTCGCGGCGTCCGGTGAGGCAGCCGGGCGGCCGCTGCGGGTGACGCGCACGGCGGTCAGCGATCGCCTGCGCTTTCTCTACGTCGGCCAGCGGGCGCGTGCCGAGTCGATCGTTCATCAGCGTCAGCCGGGCCTCGTCGAGATGCTGGTGCGGCAGCAGATCCACAGCTCCGTCTGGCAGGAAAGCTTCGGGCGCGCGCTCTTCCAGCTGATGGTGCCGAACGACTTCAAGGACGCGGCGCGGCAGCTCGAGCGGATCGTCCTCGTGGTCGACGAGTACACGGCGAACCTGCCGTGGGAGCTGATGTTCGCCGACTCGCCGGGCGGCGGCGGCGAGAAGCTGCCGTTGGCGCTGCGCACGCCGGTGGTCCGGCAGTTTGCCACCGCCGAGTTCCGGCGGCAGGTGCGGCAGGGATTCGAGCGCCGCGCCTTCGTCGTCGGCAACCCCTCGGTCGAAGGCTTCACGCGCGCCTTTCCCGACCCGCGGCGGCCGGATGCAAGCAATCCGCCGCCCTTGCCGGGCGCCGAGAGCGAGGCGAACGAAGTGGCAGCCCTGCTGCAGGCGATGGGGTATCAGGTGTTGTCGGCGATCGGTGCCGACTGGCGCGCCTGCGACGTCCTCACGCGACTGTACCAGGAGAACCACCGCCTGCTGCACATCTCGGCGCATGGCGTCTTCGACCAGCTGCACGCCGATGGCCGGCGGCGCAGCGGCGTCGTCCTCTCCGACGGGCTGCTGCTGAGCGCGGCCGAGATCAGGGCGATGGAGACGGTTCCCGAACTGGTGTTCCTGAGTTGCTGTCATCTCGGCAGGATCGACACCGCCGTGGCTGCCGACACGGCGCCGGAGGCGACCGTGCGCGACGGCAACCTGCTCGCCGCCAGCGTGGCGCGCGAGCTGATCGACTGTGGCGTGCGCTGCGTCATCGTTGCCGGCTGGGCGGTCGACGATCAGGGGGCACTGGTTTTCGGCAACGCCTTCTACCGCCATCTGCTGGTCGAGCGGCTGCCTTTCGGCGAGGCAGTGTACGAAGCGCGCAAGGCGGTGTGGAAGAGCAACGCGCAGGACATCACCTGGGGTGCCTTCCAGGCCTATGGCGATCCCGGCTGGCGGGCCGAGCCGAGTCTGGAGAGTGGTGGCAACGCTGAGGCGGGCTACGCTTCGGTCGAGGAACTGCTCGATGAGCTGGTCAGCCGGCGGGCCAGTCTGGCGCGCGCCAGCCGCCAGCAGACGCGACGCGAGATCGATGCCTGCGCCACGAGTCTCCGCCGCCTGCTCAAGGAGCGGTGCCCGGCTGGCTGGCTGCGCCTGCCGTCCGTGCAGTTCGCGGTCGGCGCACTGTGGGCCGACCTCGGCCAGTTCGCCGAGGCGCGCACCTGCTATCTCGATGCCTTGCGCAGCGACGATGACGCAAGCGAGGTGCCGATCGGCGCCATCGAGCAACTGGCGAACATCGAAGCGCGCCTTGGCGAGGCCAGCGCCGATGCCGGCCTGATCGAGAGGGCGTTGGCACGCCTCGCCGATCTCGATCAGGTCGTTGCCGCTGCCGGCCGGCAACAGGATGCGGCGGCGCCGGCGACGGCGGGTGGGGAGCGCAGCGCCTTGCGCGGTGGCGCCGCCAAACGCCTGGCCAGTCTCCATGCCACCCGCCTGCTCGCCGCGTGGCACGAGAGTGGGGAGCGGCAGGCGGTGGACACGGCTGCGGTGGCGGCGATGGACGGCGCGCTGCTGGACAGCGTGCGCTCTTACGCAGCCGGCGAGGGCAGGCCGGGTGAGCGCTCGTTCCGCCCCTACCATGTACTCAATCGCCTGGCCCTGCAGGCGCTGTTGCCGGATGACGGGCAGCGTGCGGCGGCAATCGCGCTCGCCGAGCACTGCCGGCAGGGCGTCACCGCCGGCAACGCGGGCGACGGCGGCGCCTGGGGTGCGCTCGTCGCGGCCGAGGCGCTGCTGGTCGAGCGGCTGCTCGACCAGCAGCTGCTGCAGGCCGGTGAACCCGGTGAGCGGGCGCATGAGGAAGTCGCCCGCGCCTATGACGAGACGCTGGCCAACCTGGCGCTGAGGCCGCGCGATCTCGACTCGATCGTCAGCCAGATCGGCATGCTGTCACGATTCTGCGCTGCCCGTCGGGTGAGCACTGGCGATTCGGGGTGGCAGCTCGCGGCCGGGCGCCTGGACGCACTGGCCGAGCACGTCTGGCCAGGCAGCGGACGACGGGCGGCCGGCGCCGCAGCTTCGCCGGCGGCCGGCGACGTGCCGCCCCGCTCCCGCCGGCCGCGCCGCACGCGACCGGCAGGCGATGTCTAGCGCCGCCCGGCCGCGGCCGCCGCCAGTGCCACCGTCCGTCGCGCCGAGGAGAAACCGATGCCGCCACACGCCTTCGTTGCCATGCCCTTCGGCAGCAAGCCCGCAGCCGATGGGCAACTGATCGACTTCAACCGCGTCTATGCCGAGTACATCCGGCCGGCCCTCGAGGCGGCGGGGCTGGAGGTGTTTCGTGCCGACGAGGAACAGCGTGCCGGCGACATCCGCACCGACATGTTCCAGGAGTTGCTGATCGCCGACCTCGTCGTTGCCGATCTCACCCTGGACAATCCCAACGTCTGGTACGAGCTCGGCGTGCGGCATGCCCTGCGCGCACGCGGGGTGGTGCTGGTACAGGGGCCGCGGCCAAGCCAGCCCTTCGACATCTACACCGACCGCAAGCTGCGCTACTCTCTGCGCGACGGGGCGCCGGACCCGGCGACCGTCGAGCAGGATCGCGCCGCGCTGACGGCGATGGTCTGCGCCAGTATGGCCAGTTCGACCCGGCGCAAGGTGAGTCCCGTCTTCCAGTTGATGCCGCAGCTCGAGCAACCGGAGTGGCGTCGGCTCCTGCTTGCCGAACGCAACGAGTTTTCCGAAGCCTATGAGCGGTGGGCCAGCCGGATGGAGGTGTCGCGGCAGAAGAACCGGCCGGGAGACATCCTCGTCCTCGCCGGGGAGACGCCGGTGCGGGCGCTGCAGCTCGAGGCCAGGCGCACCGCCGGGCAGGCGCTGCTCAAGCTCAAGCAGTACGAACTGGCCCTCGAACAGTTCGAACAGGCGTTGACGATCGACGCCGACGACAAGCTGAGCCGGGAGAGGATGTCGGTCTGTCTGGGCCGCCTCGGCCGCTTCGAGGAGGCCCGCGAACTGGCGCAGCGGCTGACCGCCGATCATCCGCGCGACGCCGAGTGCTGGGCGCTGGCCGGGCGCATCGAGAAGGAGCGCTGGGCAGCGCTCTGGCGTCAGCCCGGACTCTCGCCGGCGCAGATGCGCGAGGCCGCGACTTTGGAGACTGCGGCGCTGGAAGAGGCCATCGATCCCTATCATCAGGCCTTCGTCGCCGATCCCGCGCACCATTACGCTGGCGTCAACGCTTTGACGCTGATGCTGCTGCGGCAGCATCTGGGTGGCGACAGCGATCCGCGGCTGATCGAGAATCTCGCAGGGGGCGTGCGCTGGGCCAGCCTGACGGCGCAGGAGCGTGATCGCAAGGACTACTGGGCGCGTGCCAGCTACGCCGAGGCGTGCCTGCTGCTGGCGCCGGTCGAGTCGGTGCGCCGGGAGTTCAGCCACATGGTCGCCGCGGCCAACCAGGACTGGTTCGCCCTCGAATCGAGCCGGCAGAGCTTGAGCCTCCTGCGCGACGTCGATTTTCGCCCGGTGGAGACGGCTGCTGCCATGAGCATCGTCGAGCGCGAGATCGCGCGCAGTACGCCACCCTTTGCGCCGCGGCAGGTGCTGCTGTTCAGTGGCCACATGATCGATGCGGCAGGTCGCGCGCCGCCGCGCTTTCCTGCCGACCGGGAAGGGCTGGCAGCCGAACGGATTGCCGCGGTTCTCGACCAGCTTGGCGTCGCTGCCGGTGATCTGGCGCTGTCGCAGGCGGCCAACGGCGCTGACCTGTTGTTTCTCGAGGCCTGCCAGGCACGCGGCGCCCGCCTGCAGGTGATGCTGCCCTTCGCCGAACCGGAGTTCATCGAGCGCTCGGTCCTGCCGGCGGGCAATGGTGAGCAGTGGCGAGAGCGCTACTTTGCCGTCATCGGGGCTTTGGCCGAGGAGCCGCGGATCATGCCGGAGGAACTGGGGCCACTGCCCGCGGGAGGCCGGGGAAAGGCGGTCAACGCCTTCGAACGCTGCAACCTCTGGCTGCTTCATACCGCGCTGGCCTGGGGTGTCGACAAGGTGCGCTTCGTCTGCCTGTGGAACGGCGGCGGTGGCGACGGGCCGGGCGGTACGAGCCACATGTACAACGAAGTGAAGCGACGCACCGGGCGTGTGAACTGGATCGATACGCGCAGGCTGTGGTGACGTCCGCTGGCCACGGCTGGCGAAGTCGCTGGCTGCAGACACGCCTGGCGCCGTGTGGCGCTGTCGCGAGATCTTGCGGGTCTTGCGAAGTGATTGCCCGGAAGGTTCCGGGAGCGCTATAATCGCGGGCTTTTCACCTTGCTCCACCGCTCGCATGGCGGGGGGCTTCAGCCATAAGGAGTGTTCATGCGCCATTACGAAATCGTCCTGATCGTCCATCCTGACCAGAGTGAGCAGGTGCCGGCGATGGTCGAGCGCTACAAGGGGCTCATTGCCTCGCGTGGCGGACAGATCCACCGCCTCGAGGACTGGGGTCGTCGCCAGCTCGCCTATCCGATCCAGAAGCTGCACAAGGCCCACTATCTGCTGCTCAACATCGAGTGCGACAGCGTGACGCTGAACGAGCTGGAGCACGGCTTCAAGTTCAACGATGCGATCCTTCGTCATCTGACGATCAAGGCCAAGCGCGCCGTCAGTGCGCCGTCGCCGATGATGAAGGACGAGAAGTCCCGGTCGCTGCTGGAAGTCCGTGACCCGGCCGCCGCCGGCGAGCAGCCAGCGGCCTGAGTCGGCGGCGCTGCGCAACCGTGTCGAGCTCGGCGGCGTCCTGCTCGAGCGCAAGGCGCTGCGCTTCACCCCGGCCGGCGTGCCGGTCACCGAGTGCCTGATTGGTCACCAGTCGGAGCAGCTCGAGGCCGGCAGCAACCGCCGCGTCGAATGTGAGGTGCAGGCAATCGCGCTCGGCGAGACGGCGCAGTGGCTGCAGGCAGCGAATCCCGGGGCGCGGCTGCAGTTGAGCGGCTTTCTCGCTGCCCGCAGTCGCCACAGCAGGCAGCCGCGGCTGCATGTGACCCAGATCGAATTTGTCGAAGGAAATCAAGATGCCAAGGTTTTTCAAGAAGAAGGATGACAAGAACGTCAAGAAGCGCGGAAGCGGCCTCTTCAAGCGGCGCAAGTTCTGCCGCTTCACTGCCGAGAAGATGGAGGAGATCGACTACAAGGATGTCGATCTGTTCAAGGAGTACATCGCGGAGAACGCCAAGATCATGCCGGCCCGCCTGACGGGTACCAAGGCGGGTTATCAGCGGATGCTGTCGGTGGCGATCAAGCGCGCGCGTTTCCTGGCGCTGTTGCCCTACACCGACAATCACCAGTAAGCGAGGAGACGACGATGCAAATCATTCTGATGGAGAAGGTCGCCAACCTCGGCAATCTCGGCGATCTGCTCAAGGTCAGGGACGGCTACGCGCGCAATTTCCTGATTCCGACCGGCAAGGCCAGGCGCGCGACGCCGGCGGCGCTGCAGGAGTTCGAGGCGAAGCGGGCCGAACTCGAGCAGGCGGCCGCGGCGAGGCTGGCCGACGCGCAGGCCTATGCCGAAAAGCTGGCGGGTATCGTCGTGCGCATCGAGCGCAAGGCGGGCGTCGACGGTCGCCTGTTTGGTTCGGTGACCAACTTCGACGTCGCCGACGGCCTGCGTGCGCAGGGCTTCGAGATCGAGAAGTCAGCCGTACGCATGCCGGGTGGACCACTGAAGACGATCGGCGAGACGCAACTGGAAGTGGCGCTGCACAGCGACGTGCTGGCGACGATCACCGTCGCCGTGGTCATCGAGCAGGCGAAGATCTAGGGCAGCGGCCCGGCAGGCCGGGTTGCCTGCGGTCAACGAGGAGCCTTGCCTGATGGCAAGGCTTTTCTGCTTCTGGGCCCCGGAGCGTGCGCCGGCGCGCTAGACTCTTGGCCTTGCCCGTTTTTCGTCTTGGATCCCCGATGGCCAGTTCGTCCGATGCATCCAGCCCTGATGACGGGCAACGGCGCCCTGCCGGGCGCAGACCGGGGCGAGGGAGCAGCCCGCAGCCCGACTCCGTACTGCCCGAACTGCGTGTACCACCCCATTCGCTGGAAGCCGAGCAGTCGGTCCTCGGTGGCCTGCTGCTCGACAACGCGGCCTTCGACCGGATCGCCGACTTGGTCGGTGAAGGGGATTTCTACCGCGATGAGCACCGGCGCATCTATCGCCAGATGCGCAAGCTCCTCGAGAGCGGCAAGCCGGCCGACGCGGTAACGGTCGCCGAGAGTCTCGATCTCGCCGGTGAGGGCCAGGCGACCGGTGGTCTCGCCTACCTCGGCGAACTGGCGGCGAACACGCCGTCGGCGGCAAACATCCGTCGCTATGCCGAGATCGTCCGCGAACGCGCGATCCTCCGCCAGCTGGTGACGGCTGGCGACGAGATCGCCGGCAGCGCGCTCAACCCGCTCGGCCGCGACGCGAAGACGCTGCTCGACGAAGCCGAGGCGAAGGTGTTTGCCATTGCCGAGGGCGGCTTCCGCCATCAGACCGGCTTCGTCCACATCAATCCGCTGCTGACGCAGGTCGTCGAACGGATCCAGGAGCTGCACGACCGAGACAACCCGTCCGACATCACCGGTGTGCCCACCGGCTACCATGATCTCGACGGCAAGACGTCCGGTCTGCAGAGCGGCGATCTGCTGATCGTCGCCGGCCGGCCGTCGATGGGCAAGACCTCGTTCGCGATGAACATTGCCGAGCACGTGGCTCTCGAGGTCGGGCTGCCGGTGGCGATCTTCTCGATGGAGATGGGTGGCACGCAGCTGGCGATGCGCATGCTCTGCTCGGTCGGCCGCCTCGACGCGCACCGGGTGCGGACCGGGCGCCTGAACGACGATGAATGGTCGCGCCTGTCGTTCGCCCTTGGCCGCATGCACGAGGCGCCGATCTACATCGACGAGACGCCGGCCCTCAACCCGATCGACCTGCGGGCGCGCGCCCGCCGTCTCTACCGTCAGTGCGGCCAGCTCGGGCTGATCGTCATCGATTACCTGCAGTTGATGTCGGCAACCTCGCATGGCGAGAACCGGGCGACCGAGATCTCCGAGATTTCACGTTCGTTGAAGGGGCTGGCAAAGGAACTCGGCGTGCCGCTGATGGCGCTGTCACAGCTCAACCGCTCGCTCGAGCAGCGGCCGAACAAGCGTCCGGTGATGTCCGACCTGCGCGAATCCGGAGCCATCGAGCAGGATGCGGACGTGATCATGTTCATCTATCGCGACGAGGTCTATAACCCGGACACGCCCGAAAAGGGCGTCGCCGAGATCATCATCGGCAAACAGCGCAACGGTCCGATCGGCACCGTGCGCCTGACCTTCCTTGGCGAATACACGCGTTTCGAGAGTTTTGCCAGCCCGGGATCGTACTGAGCGCCGGACGCAGGCGCCGTTGCCTCAGCCCTCGACGCGGCTGGAGGTGACCGTGTAGCTGCAGCGCTGGCTGTCGCTGCTGTCGAAGCGCTGGCCGCCCGCCTCGATCTGCGGCAGCACCAGGAAGGGCAGGGGGGCGCCGGTGGCGCCGTGCAGCTGGACATCCTGGGCGGTATTGAGCGCCAGCCAGTTCCTCTCCCAGAAGCCGAACAGAAGCTTGCGCAGGACGACCAGCTTCGGGTCGGCATAGCCCAGGTTCTCGTCGCGGATGGCTTTGCGCACATCGCCGGGGTCGACCGGGATCCATCCGTAACCCGGGGTGTAGAACTCGGCGCGGCAGTGCTGCCCGGTGCGCAGGTTGCCGGTCGCACCAAGCCCGGAGAAGAGTCGTGAACCGTCGATGCGCAGCCCGAAGACCGGTCGTGCCGGGATGCCGATCGAACGGCACAGGGCAACGAAGAGCAGGGAGATGTCGGCGCTGCCGCCGCTCAGCCGTCCGCTGTCGAGCATCGCCTCGACGTCGCCGCGGCCGATGCCGGTCGGCACCGGGTCGTAGGTGGTGTTCTCGATCACCCAGTCATAGATCGCCTTGCCCTGGGCCACGGGATCCTTGATTCGACCCACCGCCGTCTCGGCGGTACGCCGCACGAGTCCGTCGGTCGGCACCAGGTTGCTCGACTGCAGGCAGCGGCGCAATACCTCGCCACGCTCGGCGACACCGCCGCGGCGGGTGATGTCGAAGTTGCGGTCGCGTTTGGCCACCTGGCTGACCAGTTGCAGCTTCGGTGTCGCCGCACCATCGTTCCAGTCGGCGTAGAAGACTTCCAGGTCGGCAACCGGGTCGCGGTAGACGCCAGCGCTGTCGAAATTGCCCCGCCAGTCGTGCCCGAGCGCCCGTTGCCAGGGGTTGTCACGGTATTGCGCCAGCGGCAGCCAGAGGCGCACCCTGCCCTTGACGTGGTTGAGCGTGATCAGCGAGGTGACGTCGTAGGTCCGCCACTGCGGCTGCGGCTCGTCCGGCAGCGCAATGGCGTTGTAGGTCTGTTCGTTGGTCGCCGCCGGAGAACTGGGCGCCACCGCCGCGGGTGCCGCCGGTTGCTCTGCGACCGGGCGGTAGCTCTGTCTGCCGCGCGACCGCCCGCGGTTGTCGGCTCTCGTCTCGCGCTGGCTGCGGCTGGCCGATTCGCTTGCCGGTTTGCTGCCTGGTTTGCTGCTCTTTTCCTTCTTCCTGGCGGCGAGCGCCGGCGCCGGCGCCAGCAGTGAAATCAGTGCAGAAAGGGCAAGGAAACGGCGTCGTTTCAATCGGTTCTCCGGCAGGCTCGGTACTGCCGGCAACGCTCGGCGGCAGCGATCGGTGGCCACAAACGGCTGGGCCGTGTCACCAGACACGGCCCAATCTGGCCACGATTATAGCACTTCACCCGCGTAATCCGCGAGGCGGGAGCGCTCGCCGCGTTGCAGGGTGACGTGGCCGGCATGTTCCCAGCCCTTGAAGCGGTCGACGACGTAGCTCAGGCCGGAACTGCCTTCGCTGAGGTAGGGCGTGTCGATCTGCGCGACATTGCCGAGGCAGATCACCTTGGTCCCGGGGCCGGCGCGGGTGATCAGTGTCTTCATCTGCTTCGGCGTCAGGTTCTGTGCCTCGTCGATGATCAGGTAGCGGTTGAGGAAGGTGCGGCCGCGCATGAAGTTGAGCGACTTGATCCGGATGCGGTGGCGGATCAGGTCGCGGGTGGCTGCCCGGCCCCAGTCGCCGGCCTGCTCGTCGCTCCGGTTGAGTACCTCGAGATTGTCCTCGAGGGCGCCCATCCACGGTCCCATCTTCTCTTCCTCGGTGCCCGGCAGGAAACCGATGTCCTCGCCGACCGGTACCGTCACGCGGGTGACGATGATTTCGCCGTAGCGCTTGTCGTCGAGCACCTGCGTCAGGCCGGCGGCCAGCGTCAGCAGGGTCTTGCCGGTACCGGCCTGGCCGAGCAGGGTGACGAAATCCACTTCCGGGTTCATCAGTGCATTGAGAGCGAAGTTCTGCTCGCGATTGCGCGCCGTGATTCCCCAGACGCCGTTCCGCGAATGCGTGTAGTCGATCAGCGTCTCGAGCTCGGCGCTCGTCCCGGCGAGCGAGCGGACGATCGCCTGCAGCGGGCGTTCGCCTTCCTGGTAGAGGAACTGGTTGACCAGGAACTGCGGGCACAGCGGACCGCTGATGCGATAGCGCGTTCGCCCGTCCCGGCTGCGCGACACCATGTCCTGCTCGTGCTCGTCCCAGAAGTCGGCGGGCAGCTCGCGCATGCCGGTGTACAGCAGGTCGGTGTCTTCGAGCACCTTGTCGTTGAAGTAGTCCTGCGCCTGCAATCCCAGTGCACGCGCCTTGATGCGCATGTTGATGTCCTTGGAGACGAGGATCACCGTTCGTTCGGGGTGGCGGTTCCGGAGGTGGATGACGACGCCCAGGATCTGGTTGTCGGCCTTCGCCGTCGGCAGTCCCGCCGGTAGTTCGCCGGTGATCACTTCCGTCTGCAGGAAGAGCCGGCCACTCGCCAGTTGGTGCGAAGGGCCGTCGAGAGCGATGCCCAGATCGATCGCGGCGGCCGTGCTGTTGACGATTTCGTCGAGGGTGCGCGTCACCTGGCGGGCATTGCGGGCGATTTCCGACATGCCCTTCTTGTGGCCGTCGAGTTCCTCGAGGGTCATGATCGGCAGAAATACGTCATGCTCCTGGAAGCGGTACAGGCAGGTCGGGTCATGCATCAACACATTGGTGTCGAGGACGAAGAGCTTCCTCGCGGCAGCGGGCGCGGCGTTGCTGTCGTCGGAGTTCCTGCGGGACATGTCGGGGACCTTCCGGAGTGATCGCAGCGTTGTTCGGGCGCTCAGAGGTGGTTGACGAAGTCGAGGACTTCCTGCGCGTGCCCGGCCACCCGGACGCCACGCCACTCGCGCCGCAGGACGCCGTTGCCATCGATGACGAAGGTGCTGCGCTCGATGCCGCGCACCTGCTTGCCGTACATCGATTTCATCCGGATCACCGCGAAGCGGTTGCAGAGCATTTCGTCGCTGTCGCTGATGAGGATGAAAGGCAACTCCTGTTTCGCCGTGAACCGGTCGTGCGAGCCGATGCTGTCGCGCGACACGCCGGCGATGATCGCGCCGGCGGCGACGAACTGCGGGTGCAGGTCACGAAAGTCCTGCGCCTCGCTGGTACAGCCGGGCGTGCTGTCCCTGGGGTAGAAATAGAGGACCACGGTGTTGCCGCGGCAGGCGGAGAGGGTGAAGGTCCGGCCGCCGCTGGCGGGCAGGCTGAAGTCTTCGACGGGCTGCTCGATCATGGCTGGCCTCGGAGAACGGAAGTGAAGGAAGCGATTGTGGTAAGAAAGGGGAGGGCGGGTCAAGCACCCGCGCGCTCCTGCCGGCACGCTTGCTTTTTTCTCGGCGCTGTACAAAAATACAGTCATGCCAACAGAGGGTGCCGATCATGCTCAGGATCACGACGCGGCAACAGGAAATACTCGAATTCATTCGCAACACGCTGGAGAACTTCGGCGCGCCGCCGACGCGGGCGGAGATCGCCACGGCCTTTGGCTTCGCCTCGCACAACGCGGCCGAAGAGCATCTGCGGGCGCTTGCCAGAAAGGGGCTGATCACCCTCGAGCCGGGCTCGGCGCGCGGCATCCGCCTGGTCGAACAACTCGGCCTGCCATTGATCGGCAGCGTCGCTGCCGGTAGCCCGATACTCGCCGTGGAGAACGTGCAGCGCCGTTACACGCTCGATGCCGGCCTGTTCTCGCCGCGTGCCGATTTCCTCCTGCGGGTGCGCGGCCTGTCGATGATCGATGCCGGCATTCTCGATGGCGACCTGGTTGCCGTACACCGCAGCAGCGAGGCACGCAACGGCCAGATCGTCGTCGCCCGGCTCGATGACGAGGTGACGGTCAAGCGCTTCCGGCGGCGCGACGGCATCGTCGAGCTGATTGCCGAGAATAGCGATTTCGCGCCGATCATCGTCGATCCCGAGCGGCGGGCCCTGGTCATCGAAGGCATCGCCGTCGGCTTGATCCGCAGCGGCGAGACGATCTGAGAGGCACCGCGGCTGCCGCCCGGATTCGATCATGTCATCATCGACCACGCTGGCGCAGATCCTCGAGCGTCCCGATGTCTGGCGGGGGGATGCGCTGGCCAGGGCAGCGCTGCCTGGCGTGCCGACGGGTTTCGCCGATCTCGACCGCGAGTTGCCCGGTGGTGGCTGGCCGCGCGGCGGTCTGACCGAACTCCTGCCGCGGCGTCACGGCGTCGGCGAACTGAGCCTGCTGTTGCCGGCGCTGGCCCGTCTTTCGCGTGACGAACTGGCCTGGCTGGTCTGCATTGCCCCGCCCTATCTGCTTTATGCACCGGCATTGCAGGCCGGGGGCGTCGATCTCTCGCGCCTGTTGGTTGCCAGTGCTCCCGGTCGCGATGCCGCCTGGGCCTGCGAACGCTCGCTGGCCGCCGATGGTGTCGGTGCCATCGTCGTCTGGCTGCCGGAGGTCCAGGCCGCCCCGTTGCGCCGCCTGCAGCTGGCTGCCGAGGCGAGTCAGTCTCTGCTCTTCGTCTTTCGTCCGGCAACCTGTTCCGGCCAGCCTTCGCCGGCGCCGCTGCGGCTGGTTCTCGAAGGGGAGGGCGAACACCTCGTCGTGCACCTGCTCAAGCGCCGTGGCAGCGCGCAGCCGCTGCCGCTGCCGATCGCCGTGCAACGCCCGCTGTACCTGCGCCATGCTCTGGCTCGCCCTGCATCTGCCCTGCCTGCCGCTCGAAGTCTTCCCCGAACTGCCGTCGCCTAGCGCCATCGTCGATCGCGAGCGGGTCATTGTCGCTGACCGCGCGGCGGTCTCGGCGGGCGTCGTGGCCGGCAGGCGGCTGGCCGAGGCACGTGCATTGCTGCCTGATCTGGCGGTGCGGGAGCGCGCCGTCGAGCGTGAGCAGGCCGCCTTGAGGCGACTCGCCTGCTGGGCCGGTGGTTTCACCTCCGAGCTCTGCTGCCTGCCGCCGTCGATGCTGCTGCTCGAAGTGGCCGCCTCGCTGCGCCTGTTCGGTGGTGCCGCGAAGCTGTTCGCAGGCGTCGTCGCCGGCTGCATCGCACAGGGTCACCTGCCGCAGGCCGCGCTGGCCCCGACTCCATTGGCCGCACAGTGGCTGGCCATCGGCGGTGGCGACCCGTGCTGTCGCACGCTCGACGAACTGCCGCATCGCCTCGGCCGTCTGCCGCTGTCGGTACTCGCCCTGGCAGCAGCGGATGAGGCTCGTCTCGTCAGCTTCGGGGCGCGCTCGCTGGCCGACCTGCTGCGCTGGCCGCGCGCCGGCTTGGCGCGGCGGCTGGGCCCCGGGCTGTTGGCTGATCTGGCGCGTGCACTGGGCGAGCTGCCGGATCCCCGTCGACGTTTCGTTTTTCCCGAGTTTTTTGCCGACCGACTGGAATTGCCGATGCGGGTCGAGCACGCGCCGGCGCTCGGCTGGGCTGCGCGTCGCCTGATCGATGCCCTGTGCGGCTGGCTGGCTACGCGTGGTGGCGGGATCAGTGAATGCGTTTTCGAGTTCGGGCATGAATGCGGCGCGAGGCAGCAGCCGGCGACCGTGCTTGTCCTTGGTTTTGCCGGTGCCACGCGTGACCCCGAGCGGATCAGTCGCATCCTCGGCGAGCGGCTGCAGCGGCTGCACCTGCCGGCCGCGGTCGAGGGCATCGGCTTGCGGGCCGAGGCGCCGACAGCACTTGTTGGTCACTCGCGCAGCCTGTTCGCCGAGCGTGGTGAGGGCGCCGGCGGCCAATCGATGGCAGGGCTGCTCGAGCGGCTGCAGGCACGCCTTGGCGACGATGGCGTGCACGCGCTGTCGGCTGTGGCCGAACATCGGCCGGAAAATGCCTGGCGGCGGGTTGCGGCGGCGTCGCTGACCGGAGGCAGATCGCCGCCCAGCCCGTTTCTTGCCGCGGCCCTGCGCCATTCGGCTGCTGGCCCGCGTCCGCTGTGCCTGCTGGCGCAGCCACAGGCTTTGCGCGAGCAGGCTGGCCGGCCGCAGTGCGGCGGTCCCCTCCGCCTGCTTGCCGGTCCCGAGCGAATCGAGAGTGGCTGGTGGGATGCGGCGGAGCCGGATGCGCTCGGCGATGTCTGTCGCGACTACTTTGTCGCCATCTCACGCCGTGACGAATGGCTGTGGATTTTCCGCTGCCGGTCGGGCTGGTTCCTGCACGGCGTCTTCGCCTGAATTCGGGCTGATTTTACTGGAATTCTGCGAGCGCCCTTTTTATACTGTGTGAACTTGCGAAACAGACCGTTTTCCCGGAGAGACTCGCTGTGGATCTCAACCTTGCCGGACTGCTGCCGGAAGCATTGCTGATCGATCTGCCCGAAATTGATGCACAACACGAAGAAATCTTTCGCCGTATCGAATCGTTGAAGTTAGCCTGTTTCGGAAGCGGCCCCGTTTCCTTTGACGATTTCGCAAGCCTTCTAGATTATCTCGAATACCACTTTGCCAGCGAAGAGCGTATCGCGACGGCGGTCGGCGTTGACTTCGCCGGGCACGCAACCGTCCATCGTGACAACCTGCATGCCTTGCAGAAGGCCTTCGCCGAAGTGCGCAACGGCGCGCGCGACGTCCATTCCTTTCTGCGCTATGCCGAGTACTGGTTCGAGCGCCACATCGCCGTCGAAGACCGTCCTTTCGCAGCCCGCGTGAAGAATTGCCGGGCGCACTCCGGAGACGGTCCGCGACCGGCCGACAGCAGTTGAATCTGCCTGCCAGTCGGCTTTGACTCGGCACGGCTTTCTGGCCATCGACGCAGCGAGAAAAATTTCCAACCATGATCGGCAGCAGGGCAAGATAACCAAGAAAAATACTCGGAAATGGCCTGCGCGCGGCCCGGTTGCCATTCTTTTTTGCGTTCTGCGACGCATTCTGGCAAGCTGACAACCGATACGGAATATCCCTTTGGATTGCATCCAGAACCTCTTTCCATGGGTCGTCTGCAGACGGCCCGATCATTCATCAATGACTGTCATCAATCATGAACATCACCAACTCAGTCGCCTGGAAGGCTATTGAAGCGCATCGGCAATCTCTTTCGCCGCTGCATCTCAGGGAACTCTTTGCGCGCGATCCGGGTCGCGTGGCATCCCTCTCGCTGAGCTTCGACGGAATCCTCTACGATTTCTCGAAGCAGCGCATCGATTCGACCAGCCTGCCGCTGCTGGCCGGGCTGGCCCGTGAGGCGCAGCTCGAGCATTGGACCGGGCGCATGTTCGGCGGCGAGCAGATCAACGCCAGCGAAGGCCGCTCGGTGTTGCACGTGGCTTTGCGCCGCTCGCGGAGCCCGTTCCCGACGCCCGCTCTCGACGTGATGCCCGACGTGCTGGCGACGCGGCAGCGGATGGCTGGCTTCGCCGAAGACATCCGTTCCGGGAAGGCGCTTGGATTCACCGGCCTGCCGATTCGCAGTGTGGTCAATATCGGCATTGGCGGCTCGGACCTTGGGCCGAAGATGCTTGCCTACGCCCTGCGTTCGCTTTCACAGCCGGGACTCGATGTGCATTACGTTTCGAACCTCGACAGCGCCCAGCTGGCGCCCCTGTTGCAGACGCTCGATCCGCGCACGACACTGTTCCTGGTGGCGAGCAAGACCTTCACCACCCAGGAAACGATGCTCAATGCGCAGACGGCGCGTGACTGGCTGCTCGCCGGGCTCGGCGACGTCGCCGCGGTGTCCTGCCACTTTGCCGCTTTGACCGCCAAGCCGGAACGGGCAGTGCAGTTCGGGATCAGGGAGGAGGCCGTATTCCCGCTCTGGGATTGGGTCGGCGGGCGTTTTTCATTGTGGTCGGCGGTCGGCCTGGCACTGATGATCGCCATTGGACCGCAGGCTTTTGCCGAGCTGCTGGCAGGCGCCGAACGGATGGACGAGCATTTCCGCAGCGCACCCTACGAGCGCAATCTGCCGGTGGTGATGGCGCTGATCGGCATCTGGAACACCAACTTCCTTGGTGCCACGAGCAATGCCGTGCTGCCGTACAACGAATCGTTGAAGTACTTCCCATCCTTCCTGCAGCAGCTCGAGATGGAGAGCAACGGCAAGGCGGTCGGCAGCGATGGGCAGCCGCTGGCCTGCGCCTCGAACCCGATCGTCTGGGGCGAGCTGGGCAACAATGGCCAGCACGCCTTCTTCCAGTTGCTGCACCAGGGCGGACGGCTCGTCCCCTGCGATTTCATTGCTGCCGTGCGCGCCGACTATCCGCTGCCCGGACACCAGGAGGCGCTGCTCGCCAACTGCTTCGCGCAGAGCGCGGCGCTCGCCTTCGGCAAGACGGCTGCCGAGGCGCGCAGCGAACTCGAGGGAACGATGTCCCCGGCAGCGCTCGAGGCGCTGCTGCCACACAAGGTGTTTCCGGGCAACCAGCCGTCGTCGACGCTGCTGCTGACGCGGCTTGAGCCGCAGACGCTGGGCGCGCTGATCGCCCTGTACGAACACAAGGTCTTTGTCCAAGGTGTCATCTGGGGGCTCAACTCCTTCGATCAGTGGGGTGTCGAGCTCGGCAAGGCGGTGGCCAACAGCATCCTGCCGGCGATCGGCAACCCGGCGCTGGCCGCACCACTCGATGCCTCGACGCAGGCACTGCTGGCGTTCACCAGGCAGCACATCGGCTGAGCGGGTGTGCCGACGACCTTGACGGTATTGATTCAGGCGTTCAATTTGTGACGAGGCATGAAATGACTATGCAGGTGATCAGTGTTCCGAGTACCCCGTTTACCGGCCAGAAGCCGGGCACGTCGGGGCTGCGGAAGAAGGTGAAGGTCTTCAGTCAGGCGCGCTATCTGGAGAACTTCGTCCAGGCCATCTTCGATACGCTGTCGGGACAGCAGGGACAGACCCTGGTGCTCGGTGGCGACGGCCGCTACTACAATGACGTGGCGATCCAGACGATCCTGCGCATGGCCGCTGCGGCGGGTTTCGGCCGCGTGCTGGTGGGCCGTGACGGAATCCTGTCCACGCCGGCGGCCAGTGCCGTGATCCGCAAGTGGCAGGCCTTCGGCGGCATCATCCTCTCGGCCAGCCACAACGAGGGCGGCCCCGAAGGCGATTTCGGCATCAAGTACAACCTGGGCAATGGCGGACCGGCGAACGAAGCATTCACCGATGCCGTCCATCGGCGGACGCAGGAGATCAGTGCCTATCGCACGCTCGAGTCGCCGGCCGTCGATCTGAGCCGGATCGGCGAGTCGCGGATCGGTGAGATGCGGGTCAGCATCATCGATCCGGTGGCCGTCTATGCCGAACTCCTCGAGTCGCTGTTCGATTTCGATCGCATTGCGGCGTTGCTCGCCCGTCCCGATTTCCGCATGCGTTTCGACGCCATGCACGCGGTGACCGGTCCTTACGCGCGCGCGATTCTCGAGGACCGGCTGGGTGCTCCGGCGGGTACCGTCGTCAACGGCATCCCATTGCCGGACTTCGCCGGTGGCCACCCCGATCCGAACCCGGTGTGGGCTGCCGACCTCGTTGCGGCACTCGCCGACCCGGCTTCCGGCCTGTCCTTCGGTGCCGCATCGGATGGGGATGGCGACCGCAACATGATCGTTGGACCGAACTTCGTCGTCAGTCCGAGCGACAGCCTCGCCGTGCTCGCCGCCAACCACGCTTTGGTGCCGGCCTACGCCGGCGGTCTGGCAGGAGTCGCGCGCTCGATGCCGACGAGTTGCGCCGTCGACCGCGTCGCCCAGGCGCTCGGCATTCCCTGCTACGAGACACCCACCGGCTGGAAGTACTTCGGATCCCTGCTCGATGCCGGCAAGGCGACGCTCTGCGGTGAGGAGAGCGCCGGTACCGGTTCCAACCACGTGCGCGAGAAGGATGGCCTGTGGGCGGTTCTCTACTGGCTCAACATTCTTGCGGTACGCGCGACTTCGGCCGACGTGATCGTGCGCGAACACTGGCAGCGTTTCGGGCGCAACGTCTATTCGCGCCATGACTACGAGGCGATCGAGACCGATCGTGCCGATCGTCTGATGGACGAACTGCGCGCGCGCCTGCCGCAACTGGCGGGTTCGGAATCCTGTGGTCTGCACATCGCTGCCGCCGATGATTTTTCCTATACCGATCCAGTCGATGGCTCGCGTTCCGAGCGTCAGGGCGTGCGGGTCATGCTCGACGACGGTTCGCGGGTCGTCTTCCGCCTGTCGGGCACCGGCACCGAGGGTGCGACGCTGCGCGTCTATCTCGAGCGTTTCGTCGCCGACCCCAGCCAGCACGAGGTGCCGACGCAGGAGGCACTGGCGCCGCTGATCCGGTTGGCCGATGCGGTGGCACGGATCCAGGCGGTTACCGGGCGCGAGAAGGCAGACGTGATCAGTTAGGGCAGGGTGGCATCCGGCGTTCCCGCCGGATGCGATGAAGCGAGTCAAACTGGGGATACGACGATGGTTGACAAGAGGACATTCCAATTGCCGCGCAGGGCGATCGCCCTGGTACTGGCCGGTGGACGTGGCAGCCGGCTGCATGAATTGACGGATCGCCGGGCAAAGCCGGCAGTCCATTTCGGAGGCAAGTTCCGGATCATCGATTTCGCACTGTCGAACTGCGTCAATTCGCAGCTCCGGCGCATCGGCGTGGTGACGCAGTACAAGTCGCACAGCCTGCTGCGCCATCTGCAGCGAGGCTGGAACTTCCTGCATGGCGAGGTCAACGAGTTCGTCGACCTGCTGCCGGCGCAACAGCGTGTGGACGAGGAGTCATGGTACCGTGGCACCGCCGATGCCGTTTACCAGAACATCGACATCCTCGAGACCTACCGGCCGTCACCCGAGTATGTGATCGTTCTGGCCGGCGACCACGTGTACAAGATGAACTACGCGCTGATGCTCGTCGACCATGTCGAGAGCGGTGCCGAGTGCACGATCGCCTGCATCGAGGTGCCGCGCCGCGACGCCAGGGAATTCGGCGTCATGGCCGTCGACGACCGGGGGATGATCACCGACTTCGTCGAGAAGCCGGCCGATCCACCGGCGATGCCGGGCAATCCCGATCTGTCGTTGTGCAGCATGGGCGTCTATGTCTTCAACGCCAAGTACCTCTATGACGAACTCGAGCGTGACATCGCCGATCCCGGTTCCAACCACGACTTCGGCAAGGACATCATTCCGCGTGCCGTTGCCAACCGCGTTGCCGCCGCGCATGCGTTCTCGCGCAGTTGTGTGATTGCGCCGGACGACGTGCGGCGCGAGCACTACTGGCGCGACGTCGGTACCATCGACGCCTACTGGGACGCCAACGTCGATCTCACGGCCACCGTGCCATCGCTCAATCTGTACGACCGCAACTGGCCGGTGTGGACCTACCAGCAGCAGTTGCCGCCGGCAAAATTCGTCCATAACCATATGGACCGTCGCGGGACCGCAGTCGAGTCGACCGTTTCCAGCGGCTCGATCGTCTCCGGCGAGGTCAATCGTTCGCTGCTCTTTTCGAGCTGTCGAGTCCATTCGTACGCTCGCGTCAATCTGTCCGTGCTGCTGCCGGACACGACGGTTGGTACCCGGGCCCGCCTCAGCCACTGCGTCGTCGACGCCGGTTGCAGCATCCCGGCTGGAATGGTGATCGGCGAGGATCCGGAGGACGATGCCCGTCGCTTCCGTCGCACCAATGGCGGTGTCACGCTGGTGACGCGCAAGATGCTCGAGCGACTGGTCTGACGCGAACGGGAGAGGGAGGTTGCGCGTCCTGCACGTCGCCACAGAGATCTACCCGCTGGTCAAGACCGGCGGTCTGGCGGACGTCGTGGCCGCCCTGCCGGCGGCGCTCGCCGCGCGTGGGCTCGACGTTCGCGTCCTGCTTCCGGGAATGCCGGCGATCCTCGGCGGGATCGTCGAAGCAAAACGGATCATCCGCCTCGGTCCAGCCTTCGGCGCTGCGGTGGTGACGCTGCGCCGCGGCCGTCTGCCGGACAGCGGGCTGCCGGCGTATGTCATCGATGCACCCTTCCTGTATCGGCGCGACGGCAGCCCCTATCTCGGTCCCGACGGTCGCGACTGGCGCGACAACCACCGCCGCTTCGCTTTGCTCGGCTGGATTGCCGCCCATCTGGCCGCAGGCGAACTCGACCCTTCCTGGCAACCTGAGGTGGTGCATGCGCATGACTGGCACGCCGGGCTGGCGCCGGCGTACATCGCGCAGTGTCCGGCGCTGAACACGGCGACCGTGTTCACCATCCACAACCTGGCTTTCCGTGGTCTGTTTCCGCTCGATCATCACAATGATCTGGGACTGATGATCTCCGGCGCGGATCAGAGTGCGCTCGAGTTCCACGGTCAGCTGTCGTTCATGAAGGCAGCGCTGTTTCATTCCGCGCGCGTCAATACGGTCAGTCCGACCTACGCGCGCGAGATCTGTACGGCGGAGTTCGGCTGGGGCCTTGATGGATTGCTGCGCGGCCGTGGCAGCAATCTGTCGGGAATCCTCAATGGCGTCGACTATTCGATATGGGATGCGGGCAGTGACCGGGCGTTGGCGCACAACTACACTGCCGACAGGCTGCGCGGCAAGAGGGTCTGCAAGCTCAGGCTGCAGGCGGAGCTCGGCTTTGCGCTCAGGAGCAAGGCGCCTCTGCTCGCCGTGGTCAGCCGCCTGACGTCGCAGAAGGGGATGGATCTGGTCCTCGGGGCGCTGCCGGATGTCTTGGCGGCGGGCGGCCAGCTCGTGGTCATCGGCAGCGGTGACGCCGAGATCGAGAATGCCTTCCGGGCGGCAGCCAGGGCGCACCCGGCCTCCGTCTCGGTCTATCTCGGTTTCGACGACGCCTTGTCGCACCGCATCATGGCCGGAGCAGACATCCTGCTCGTTCCCTCGCGCTTTGAACCTTGTGGTCTGACGCAACTCTATGCCCTGCGTTACGGTACCATTCCGCTCGTGCGACGGGTTGGCGGTCTGGCGGACACGGTGGTCGACGCAACCCCCGAGCATCTCCGGGCCGGGACGGCGAACGGCTTCGTCTTCGACCACGCCAGCAGTCGTGTTCTTGCCGCGCGAATCGGCGACGCGCTGAAGCTGATGCGTCATGCGGCCGCGTGGCAACAGCTGCAGAAGCGCGGGATGGCGCAGGACTTCTCGTGGGCCGACTCCGCGTTGCGTTATGAGGCGCTGTACCGAAGCATCTGAGATGCCCCAACGGGCCGCTGAGCTGAACCCCGTCCGCAGGACTGGCTGCGGCAGGCGAACGCCTGCGACGACAGAGGTTTGCGGTGCAGAGCCAGATGGCGCCACCGGCCGCCGCCGCGCCGCCGCCCCCTTTCCAGGAACTCGCTCGAACGGGAGACGCATGTGACATCCGATTCATCCCTGATCCGGCCCTTCGCCGGTTTGCGGCCGCGCAGCGCCGATGCTGCGGCGGTCGCCGCACCACCCTACGACGTCCTGTCGAGTGACGAGGCGCGGCTGGCTGCGGCCGGCAAGCCGCTGTCCTTCCTGCATGTGTCGAAGGCCGAGATCGACCTGCCACCGGAAGTCGATCACTACGCCCCAGAGGTGTACGCCCGGTCGGCGCTGAACTTCCGGCGACTGATCGAGGACGGTGTCCTGTGCCGCGACCCGCGACCCGCCTATTACGCTTACCGCCTGGTGATGGGTGAGCACGTGCAGACCGGGCTGGTGGCCGCCGCTTCGATCGTTGCCTACGACAGCAACCGCATCCGCAGGCACGAGTTTACCCGGCCCGACAAGGAGGATGACCGGGTACGTCAGATCGAGGCGCTGAATGCGCAGACCGGGCCGGTCCTGCTGGCCCACCCCGACGACGCGCAGGCCGAAGAGCTACTTGCGGGGGCGACCGGGCAGACGCCGGTCGCCGACCTGAAAGCGGCGGATGGCATCCGGCACACGCTGTGGCTGATCGATGACGGTGCCACCATGGCACGCATCAGCACCGTCTTCGGCGCCATGCCGGCGCTCTACATCGCTGATGGCCATCACCGTTCGGCGGCGGCATCGCGCGTGGCGGCCAACCGGCGTCAGGCCGGGCGGGGTGGTGCCGACTCGTTCCTGGCGGTGATCTTCCCGGCGAGGCAGATGCAGATCCTCGACTACAACCGGGTCGTCAGGGATCTGAACGGCCTCGGCGTGGACGCTTTCCTGCTGGCGGTCGGCGAGCGCTACCGCGTCAGTCCGGCGGCAGGTCCGCTGCGACCCGAGTGCAGCGGGGTTTGCGGCATGTATCTCGCTGGTCGCTGGTACCGGCTACAGGTACGAGCGGATCTGGTGCCGCTGTCCGACCCGGTACGCCGGCTGGACGTCTCGGTTCTCGCCGAGCAGCTTCTCGCGCCGGTTCTCGGGATCAGCGACCTGCGTCGCGATACGCGCATCGACTTCGTCGGCGGCATGCGCGGCCTTGGCGAGCTGGAGCGGCGGGTCGACAGCGGCGAAATGGCCGTCGCCTTCGCAATGTATCCAACGCAGATGGCGGACCTGATGGCGGTTGCCGACATCGGGCAGGTCATGCCGCCGAAGTCGACCTGGTTCGAGCCGAAGCTGGCTGACGGGCTGGTCTCTCTGATGCTCGACGGTGAGCCAGGGTAGGTGGTCAGGAGGGCGGCGCGTGGCATCCTGCGCGCCGATCCGCTCGGGCGTCAGTGACTCCTGATGACCGATACCTGCGGTTTGCCTTCGCCCAACTCACCAATCACCGTCGCCTGCTCGAAGCCCTCCTGCAGGAAGACCGCCAGGACCTCGGTGACAACCTCGGGCGCGCAGGCAACGAGCAACCCGCCGCTGGTCTGCGGATCGGTCAGCAGGGCACGTTCGAGGTCGCCGAGCTTCCTGTCGAGCTCGACATGCTCGCCATAGCTCGACCAGTTGCGGCCGGAGGCACCGGTGATGCATCCCTTGGCAGCGTAATCGACGGCGTTCGGCAGGACCGGGATCGCCGGGTAGTCGATGACGGCCGAAAGCCTGGATGCCTTGCAGATCTCGACCAGATGTCCGAGCAGCCCGAAGCCGGTGACATCGGTCATCGCATGCACGCCAGCGAGGCAGGCGAGGGCGCGGCCCGGCGTGTTGAGCTGCGTCGTCGACGCGATCATCACCGCATAGCAGGCTGGTGAGAGGAGTCCCTTCTTCAGTGCCGCACTGAAGAAGCCGACACCAAGGCCCTTGCCGAGAATCAGCTTGTCACCGGGGCGCGCGCCGGAGTTGCGCTGCACGTGTCGCGGGTGGACGAGCCCGATGGCGACGAGGCCATAGATCGGTTCCACCGAGTCGATCGTGTGTCCACCGGCGATCGGGATTCCGGCTTTCGCGCAGGTCGCCTCGCCGCCTTCGAGGATGCGCTGGATGGTTTCCAGCGGCAGGCGGTTGACCGGCATGCCGACCACCGCCAGTGCCAGGAGCGGGGTTCCACCCATGGCGTAGACGTCGGACAGCGCATTCGTCGCCGCGATGCGGCCGAAGTCGAAAGGGTCGTCGACGATCGGCATGAAGAAATCGGTCGTGGCGATCACCGCCTGCTCGTCGTTGAACTGGTACACGGCAGCGTCGTCGCTGGTCTCGATGCCGACGAGGAGCTGGCGCGGCACCACTGCCGGGACACTCCGGGAGAGGATCCGTTCGAGCACTCCGGGGGCGATCTTGCAGCCACAGCCACCGCCATGCGAGAACTGCGTCAGTCGCAGGGGTTCGGCCGCAGCCGTTGTGGGAACCTGGGGTTCGACGGTTCTTTCCTTCTTTCTCGACATCTTCTTCCTCGGGCGAAGTGTGGGTCTGTCCGGATGACGGGGACCCAGGGCAAACGGGGAGCTCAACGATCGGACCGTCGCTTGGGCAGTCTGCGACCGGGCGCCGCAAGCGGCGTGCAGCCCTGCACGTGCGCACATCGTTTCACCGGGCGGGTCCCGTCGTGCAGGCACGCGGACCCCGTCCTCGCGTCACGGCATGCCGGCGGCGATTCATTCACCGTCACTCAGGGCGCCGGCCGGGCCTCGAAACCTGCTGCCTCGATCGCTTCAGCCAGCCGGCCAAGGCTGACGAGCGACGGGTCGAAACGGACCGCGGCCTGTCCTGACTGCAGCGAAACCTCGACCTGCTCGACGCCGGCCACTGCTGTCAGGGCAGCGGTGACGCTCTTCACGCACCCCTGGCAGCTCATCCCGGAGACATCGATCAGCATTCTTTCCATCCATCATTCCAATCAGGTCAAGCGCTGCCCGGATCGTCCGCCGGGCGCGCTGCTTTGCGGGCGCCACCGCCGCAGGAGGAGCGAGTTGGAGACCACGGACACCGAACTCAGGGCCATCGCCGCGCCCGCCATCACCGGGTTGAGCATGCCCAGAGCCGCGAGGGGAATCCCGAGCACATTGTAAACGAAGGCGCAGAAGAGATTCTGCCTGATTTTGCGCAGCGTCGCACGCGACAGCAGGATGGCGTCGGCGATGCCATTCAGATCACTGTGTACCAGCGTCACATCCGCCGCCGCAATCGCCGCATCCGAACCGGCACCAATGGCGAAGCTGACGTCGGCCGCCGCCAGTGCCGGTGCGTCGTTGATGCCATCGCCGACCATCGCCACGACCTTGCCGCTCCCCTTGAGTGACTGGATCACGGACGCCTTGTCGCCGGGCAGGACGCCGGCGCGGAAATCGTCGATGCCACTCGCTCGGGCGATCGCCGCGGCGGTTGCCGCGTGGTCACCGGTCAGCATCACCAGCCGCATGCCCAGGGCGGCAAGGCGCCCGACGGCCTGTGGCGAGCTCGCGCGCAACGGGTCGGCAATCGCCAGCACGGCCAGTGCCACGGCTGCCGGCACCGGCTGTCCGCCAGCAGTGGCGCGATGGCTTGCCGGCAGTTCGCCGAGAACGACGACGGTCTTGCCGGCGTTCTGCAGGCGCCTGATCACCGCCTGCGGCAAGGCCGCGTCGACGAAGGCGGCGGGCGCCCCGAGCTGCAGCCAGCGGTCGGCAACGCGGCCCTCGACGCCGCGCCCGGGAATGGCGCGGAAATCCTCGACCGTCGGCAGGTTCAGGCCTGCGGTCTGGGCGCGTTGCAGGATCGCGCGCGCCAGCGGGTGTTCGGAGGACTGCTCAAGGCTGGCAGCGAGTTGCAGCGCCTCGTCCGCAGCCGCGGCCAGGGGAACGACCTCGGTCAGCTCGGGTTCGCCGCGGGTCAGCGTGCCGGTCTTGTCCAGAGCGAGTACATCGATCTCACCGGCCCGCTCGAGCGCCTCGGCGTTCCGGATCAGGATGCCGGCTGCCGCGCCGCGTCCACTGCCGACCATGATGGCGGTCGGCGTGGCGAGTCCGAGGGCGCAGGGGCAGGCGATGACGAGCACGGCGACGGCATTGATCAGCGCCGTGCTGAAGATGCCGTCGTAGAGCCACCAGCCGAGGAGAGTGCACAGTGCGACCAGGCAGACGACGGGAACGAAGACCTCCGATATGCGGTCGGCCAGCCGCTGCACGGGGGCCTTCGAGCCCTGCGCCGCGGCCACCAGGCGGATGATTCCCGCCAGCAGCGTGTGCTCGCCGACGCCGGTGGCACGGCAGCGCAGCATGCCTTCCGCGTTGGCGGTGGCGGCGAAGACGCGTTCGCCGCGATGCTTGGCTACCGGCATGCTCTCGCCCGTGAGCATCGCCTCGTTCACATTTGAGGCTCCGTCGATCACCTCGCCATCGACCGGGATGCTGTCGCCGGGGCGGACGATGAACACATCGCCCGGGATCAGCAGGGAGGCATCGAGCTCGATCAGCCGGCCGTCGCGTTCGACACGCGCCGTTCGCGGTTGCAGGCGGACGAGTGCCTCGATCGCTTCGCCGGTTTTCGCCTTGGCGCGCGCCTCGAGCAACTTGCCGAGCAGGACGAGGGTGATGACCGCGGCCGACGCCTCGAAATAGACGTGCAGGTCCGGCGCACCCGACAGCGTGACGAAGAGGCTGAAGAAGTAGGCCATCGAGGTGCCGAGCGCGACCAGCACGTCCATGTTGCCGCCACCACCGCGCAGGGACTTCCAGGCGCCTTCGTAAAAGCGCCAGCCGATCCAGAACTGCACCGGTGTCGCGAGAACGAGCTGCAGCCAGCGGGGCAGCAGATCCGCGTGCGCGTGCGCGCCGCCGGCGAACATGGTCAGCATCTGCGCCGCCAGCGGCAGCGTGAGGGCAGCGGCGATGACGAAACGAAGCAGCTCGCTGCGCTGCTCGGCGATCCTGCGCGCGCGTTCGTCGGCGCGCGACTGCGCATCGGCCAGGCGTCCGTGGAAGCCCGCGGCTTCGATTGCGGCGATCAACCCGACGGCGGAGACGAGGCCCGGACGGTAGCGGATCGTCGCCCTCTCGCTGGCCAGATTGACTGCCGCCTCGACACCCGGCAGGCGGTTGAGCACCTTCTCCAGCCGCGTCGAGCAGGCGGCGCAGCTCATGCCGCCGATCGCCAGCTCGAGCGTCTGCAACGGCACCGCGAAGCCCGCCCTGTCGATGGCGGCAACGACCTGCGTCGCCGTCGTTTCGTCGCCGGCGATCTCCACCTGGGCGCGCTCGGTCGCCAGGTTGACGTTGGCCCGGACACCGGGCATGCGGTTCAGCACGCGCTCGATACGGCTGGCGCAGGCGGCGCAGCTCATGCCGCTGATCGGCAGGTCGAGGTGCTGCGGGCTGTCGTTCGGGGTGCTCATCACGCCGCCGGTGCGCGGCCTGCTGCCGTCGCGCCCGGATGTCGTTGCGCCGTCGGCATGGCTAAACGGCAGCGAACGGGTGCCACAGATGCTGCAGGCCAAGCAGTCCCCAGACACCGAAGCCGAGGACGACGAGGCCGGCGACGGTGCGCACGGCCGGCCGGCTCGTGTAGGCGCGCAGGCGTGCGGCGAGCAAGCCGGCGAGGAGCAGGTTGGGCAGCGTGCCCGCGCCAAAGGCGAGCATCAGTCCGGCTCCCCGCGCGGCGGAGCCGCTGCTGAGGGCGGTTGCCAGAGCACTGTAGACCAGACCGCAGGGCAGCCAGCCCCACAGCAGCCCGAGCGGAAAGGCCTGCAGCGGGCTGCGTGCAGGCAGGTAGCGCCGGGTCAGCGGCTGCAGCTGTCGCCAGAGCCTGTCACCGATCCGTTCGGTGAACGCGAGGGCGCTGCTGACGCCGAGCAGGTAGAGACCGAGGGCGATCAGCATCAGGTTAGCGAACAGGTAGAGGATGCCGCGCAGCGGCAGCTGCCCGGCCAGCGCGATGCTTGCCTCACCGACCGCACCGACGATCGCGCCCGCCACGGCGTAGCTCAGGATGCGCCCCGCGTTGTAGGCGAGCAGCAGGCTGCAGCGGGCAGGCGCACCCATCGCCAGGGCGCCGACGATGCCGCCGCACATGCCGACGCAATGGGTTCCGCCAAGCAGGCCGACGAGCAGCAGGGCGAGGAAACTCGATTCGGGCATGGCTGGCGGGCGGCAGTCCGGGGAACGGGAGCTGCGATTCTACTCCTTCGTTCCCGGCTGATCGTCGCCCTCCGCCTCAGATGACCTTCGAATAGCGGGTGCGCTGCCGGTCGGCTCGCAGGTAGCGGTCGAAGACCATCGAGATGGCACGCACCAGCATGCGGCCGCGGGGCAGGACGGTGATCCAGCGGTCATCGACGCGCAGGAGGCCGGCATCGACCATCTCGCGGAGCTCATCGAGTTCGGTGGCGAAGTACTTGCGGAAGTCGATCAGGTGGGCGATCTCGATCGACTCGATCGACAGCTCGAAGTGGCACATCAGCGACTGGATGATCGAACGGCGCAGAAGATCGTCGGCATTGAGCTCGATGCCGCGGTACACCGGCAGGGTGCCGCTGTCGAGCAGGTCGTAGTACTCGTCGAGCGTCTTGACGTTCTGGCAGTAGGTCGGGCCCACCTTGCTGATCGAAGAGATGCCGAAGGCCAGCAGGTCGCAGTCGGAGTGCGTCGAATAGCCCTGGAAATTGCGGTGCAGCCGCCCCTGTCTCTGGGCGATCGCGAGTTCATCGTCAGGCTTCGCGAAGTGGTCCATGCCGATGAAGACGTAGCCCGCTGCGGTCATCTGCTGGATGGCGAGCGCCAGGATCTGCAGACGGCTGTCGGCCGACGGCATGTCCGCTTCGAGGATGCGCCGCTGCGGCTTGAAGAGGCTCGGCAGATGGGCATAGTTGTAGATCGAGACGCGGTCCGGGCTGGCGTCGATGACGCGTTCGAGCGTGCGGCCAAAGCCGGCGACGGTCTGCCTCGGCAGCCCGTAGATCAGATCGATGCTGACCGACTTGAAGCCGCTGGCGCGCGCCGCGTCGATCACCGCACGGGTTTCCGCCTCGCTCTGCAGCCGATTCACCGCCTGCTGCACGCCGGCATCGAAATCCTGCACGCCGACGCTCATGCGATTGAAGCCGAGTTCGCCGAGCAGGGCGACGGTCGCCTGGTCCACCTTGCGCGGATCGACCTCGATCGAGTATTCGCCACCCTCGACCAGCCGGAAGTGCCTGCGGGTCGCGGCCATCAACTGGCGCATCTCGTCGTGCGACAGGAAGGTCGGCGTGCCACCGCCCCAGTGCAACTGCGCCACCTCCTGGTCGCCGCCCTCGAGGCAGCTGCTCTGCAGTGCCAGCTCGCGCGCCAGGTATTTCAGGTACTTGGCGGAGCGGCCGTGGTCCTTGGTGATGATCTTGTTGCAGGCGCAGTAGTAGCAGATAGTGTTGCAGAACGGGATGTGGAAGTACAATGACAACTGCCGGCTGATGGCGCCGATGTTGCGCTTGCCGAGCCAGAGTCTGGACGCGTCCGCGCCGAAGGCCTCGACGAAGCGATCCGCGGTCGGGTACGACGTGTAGCGCGGCCCGTTGACGTCGAAGCGGCGGATGATCTGTGGATCGAAAACGAGGTTGCCAGTGACGGATCTCATCGTCCCGGTGCAAGGTTGGTTGGCGGCATTATCAGCCGCCATGCCGCGTGCAGGGTTGACGTGGATCAAACACGGCAGTCAGTGAAGCGAAGGGCTGACATGTCTACCGATGCTGCAACGGCGAGGCTGGCGTTCGAGGTCGTGAAGACTGCCTGTTCCAACTGCAACTTGCGCGAGCTGTGCCTGCCGATCGGCCTGCCACAGGATGATCTGCGTCGCCTCGACGAGCTTGTTTCGACACGCCGGCGCCTGAAACGGGGTGATCATCTCTATCGTGCCGGGCAGGCATTCGAATCGATCTATGCCGTGCGCAGCGGTTTCTTCAAGACCGACGTGCTGATCGAGGATGGGCGTGACCAAGTCACCGGTTTCCAGATGACCGGCGAGCTGCTCGGCCTCGACGGCATCAGCAGCGAGATCCACACCTGCAATGCGATTGCCCTCGAGGACAGCGAGGTCTGCGCGATCCCGTTCTCGCATCTGGAAAGCCTGTCGCGGCAGATCCACACCTTGCAGCACCATTTCCACAAGGTGATGAGCCGCGAGATCGTGCGTGACCATGGGGTCATGATGCTGCTCGGGACGATGCGCGCCGAGGAACGTCTGGCGGCCTTTCTCCTCAACCTCTCGCAGCGCTTCAAGGCGCGCGGCTATTCGCCGGCCGAGTTCAACCTGCGCATGTCGCGCGACGAAATCGGCAGCTACCTCGGCCTCAAGCTGGAAACCGTCAGCCGTGCCTTTTCGCGCTTTCAGGAAGACGGACTGGTCGCCGTGCACCAGCGCAAGGTGCGCATCCTCAACACCGCCGGTCTGCGCAAGCTGATGACCCATCAGCGCGGCTGAGCAACGCGCCTGGCCGCTGCGCGCGGCGTTCAGCCGAGGGCGGCGAAGAAACCCAGCGGGTTGCGCGTCAGCGCCACCGAGACGATCCAGGCGAAGCTGAGCACTGCGGCAAGCAGGAATGCGGCGCGTTGCGGCTTGCTGCGCGCGCGTTTCAGCGCCATCGTGCCGCAGACGATGTAGAGCAGCAGGCCGGCGAGCTTGGCGGTCAGCCAGCCGCTGACGAAGGGGTACTGCTGGCTGATCAGCATCATCGCGATCGCGCTGCCGAGCAGGACGGTATCGACGACATGCGGCACGATGCGGACGCTGCGCCGCTGCAGTAGCGGTGAGTCGGCAAGCATCCACAGACCACGCAGCAGGAACCCGGCGCCGCTGAGAACGACACAGCCGACGTGCAGGTGTTTCAGGATCAGGTAGCCCATCACCCCGGCCTGTGCACTGGCGTCGCGCGAGCCTGGCTGGCGATTCGCTCGCGATGCTGGCGATAGAATGCCGTTGCTGCCAGCAGGTTGCGCAGCAGCCAGCCGCTGGCGACGAGCAGCGCGGTTGCCGCCGGATAGGTGAACCATTCGGGCTGCACCGCCGCCGCCGACAACAGGGCGAGGGCGACGAGGTGTGCGTGCAGCTGGTGGTCGATCTGCCGCCTGTCGATCACCTTCTGCATGTTCGGTGCCAGGATGCGACCGCCGCCGGCGTTCTGCAGATGCAGCCAGACGAGAAAGGGAACGATCTTGTAGAGCATTCCGTTGATGACCGAAATCAGGCTGCCATGCAGCACGAGAACACCCCAGAGCAGCGGCAGCGGCCGACTGGCAGCCGCTTCCGGCAGGAGCACGGAAAGCAGCGCGAGCGCGCACGCGGTCAGCGCCGAAAGCATCGCCAGGCGCCAGTAGCGTTGCGTGGCGTCGAGACGGGCACGTTTGCTCTGTCGCTGCAGGTGCAGGGTCAGGGCGGCGAACACGGCCAGCAGCGCCAGCATGCCGGTCGCCAGAAGCGTTGCCGGCCAATGCCACCCGGCGAGGCTGGCGATGCTCCAGCAGGCGAGCACGACGAGCAGCGACCAGAAGAATCGGCGGGCAAACCACTGCGGGTACGCCGGCGTCAGCTGGAACATCGGCACGACGACCAGGGCGACGGCAGCCAGCAGGATGGTGCTCCAGCCGACGAGGCCCCAGGCGAGGTGGATGCCCGTCAGTTGCAGAACCGGCAGTTCGGGTGATCCGTCGAGCGCCAGCGCCAGGACGACGCCGAGCCCGCTGGTGATGCCGAGGCCGAGCAACGCCAGCTTCAGGCCCAGGATCGTCGGATTGCCGGATGGCACGCCGCCAAGCGCGTGGCCAGCGGCGACGAGGAAGAGCGTGACGCCGAGGGCGAGCGCCACTGCCGCCAGCCGCAGAGCCAGTGGATCGGAGGTCAGCAGGCCGGCTGCCAGCAACAGCGTACCGGGAACAAGCAGGGCGTGTACCCAGGTGGCGACGCGCAGCGGGTGGGCGATGTTCGCGCCGGCGACCACCGGCAGAATCTGTATCAGCGCGCCGAGCATCACCTGCAACATGAAGCCGACGGTGATCAGGTGCGTCAGCGCCAGCGCTGCCGGCGTCCAGCGCGAGGCGAGGAGTTGCGGACCGCTGGCCAGCATGAGCAGGCCGGCGAGCAGGGTGAAGACCGGTGCCGTCAGGAAGAAGCGGAAAGGCGCCGCGATCGGTGGTGCCTGGTCGAAGCTGAGCAGCGCCTGCATTACTGCCGGCGGTGCTCGATCAGGACCGTCACCGTTCCGTCGGCCTGATGCTCGGTCTGCCAGGAGAAACCGTTGAGCTCGAGAGCCCGGTAGAGCGGGAAGGGCTCGCGCGGCAGCAGCACCAGCAGCTTGTGATTCGGCTCGAGATGATCGAGCGCCTCCATGGTGCGCAGCATCGGCTCTGGAGGCTCGAGGCCGCGGGCGTCGATGACGACGTCGGCGCGAGGACGGGTCATGGCGCAAGCCCGCGGTCGGCGGCGATTTCCTGCTGCAGCTCTCCCAGCAGCGTCGCCAACTCCGCCGCCAGGCTCTGATCGCACATCGGATAGAGGACGTTCTCTTCCTTGACGTTGTGTTGCTGCATCATGATCAGCAGGGTCTCGGCGTTGCCGGAGTAGTCATCCGCATCCCGCGCGGCCAGTGCCGCTGCCGCCACGGCCAGCAGTTGCCGCATCTGCAGGTGCTCGGCGCGCATCACCTGCGTCGGGCCGCGGTAGATGCCGGTGCTTTGCTCGAAGCGCGGAAAGAGGAGCGATTCCTCGGCGCCGAAGTGGTGCAGCATGCCCTCGCGAAAGCGCTCGAAGGCCGCTTGCGCGGGCTCCCATCGGCCGTCGGCCAGTGCGTGCTCGACGACGGCAAGCAGTTCATCGCAGGCGCGATGATCGGCGGACAGGAAAGCGGTGATCGTCTGCATGAGAAACCTCGGTGGAAGCGCTGTCCGGATTGTCCTGCCAGCGGACGGCGGCACTGTTGATCAGGGTCAAGGAATTCGCAGGAGCGCGTCGGCGGCGCGAGCCCCGCGGATACCCGCAGGCAGCGGACGATGATGCCGGTGCCCGACGCCGCCGTCGAGAGGACAAAATGTCGCAGGCCGTTCCGTCGCGCCGGAGCGGGCGCGGGACGCAGCAGCTTGATCTGCTGCTTGATCTCGATCAAGATTGATGTCGCTGTTCATGCTTACATTGCAATCACTTGACAGTGGAGGTGGCGCCATGTTCAAACACATTCTCGTTCCCACGGACGGCTCTGAACTCTCCAGGGATACGGCCCGCCGGGCGGTCTCCTTCGCCAAGGAAGCCGGTGCCCGCATCACGGCCTTCTATGCCAAGCCGGAGTACCCGGTGAGCTACTACGGCGAAGGCGCGCTGATCGATCCGACGACGCCGGAGAAGTTTGCCGAACTGGCCGAGCGGCAGGCAGCAGAAACGCTGGATTTCGTCGCCGGACTGTGCGAGAGCGCCGGCGTTCCGGTCGACAGGCTGTCGATGACCAGTGACATCCCCTACCAGGCAATCATCGACGCGGCGACCGAGGCCGGCTGCGACTTGATCTTCATGGCATCGCATGGGCGTCGTGGCTTCACTGCGCTGTTGCTCGGCAGCGAGACCAACAAGGTTCTGACGCACTCGAAGATTCCGGTTCTCGTCTATCGCTGATCGGCGCGCGCGCGGCGACGAGGTTGAGTTGCCTGGCGCCGGCAGTGGAATGTGGCAAAATGCCTTGGCGCGGCCGCCTGGCGATGGCCAAATGCAGGGGCCAGCCAGAGCAAGGAGGATGCGTGCACGACGTTGAGCGGTTTCTCGCGAGGATCGCCCGGGATGCGGGGCGCCGCGCCCCACTGTCGGTTTTCTGCCTGCTCGCCGCTGCGGCACAGGCCGCCGATGTCGGCCTGGCCGGCGTCTTTCCCGGCAAGGCGCTGCTGACGATCAACGGCGGCGCGCCGCGGATCGTTGCCGTCGGCAGCACGACTGCCGAGGGTGTGGCGGTACTGGCGGTCGATGGCGAGACGGCGACGATCGAGTCCGATGGCAGGAAGCGCAGGCTGCGCGTCGGCGAGAACGTTGCCTCGCCGGCGGCGCCAACGGGCGGCGCCCGGGCGACGCTGATGGCCGATGCGCAGGGCCATTTCCTCACCACCGGCAGCATAAACGGGACGACGGTGCGCTTCATGGTCGATACCGGCGCGACGATGATCGGGCTGGGGGCAGGCGACGCGCGGCGGATCGGCATCGACACCAGCAAGGGCGTGCCGGACTTTTCCATGACGGCCAACGGCCCGGCGCGGGTCGTGCGCGTCAAGCTCGACAGCGTGCGCGTTGGCGAGATCACCGTCAACAATGTCGATGCGCTCGTTCACGAACACGACCTGCCACTGGCTCTGCTCGGCATGAGTTTCCTCAACCGCATGGAGATGCAGCGCGACGGTCAATCGATGACCCTCAGGAAGCGCTTCTAGGAAAGGCTTGACATGCGTCGTCGCGATGGTACGGCCAGCCTGCTCGGGCAGGAAATCGAGATGTTGATGCGCGAGCGCGAGACACTGCTGCAGGTCGTCGGTGCGACGGCGGCGCTGATCGCTTCTCTCGACAGCCGGGATTTGCCGTCGGCTTCGGTCCGCGCGGCCGATCGTGCTGCCAGTGCGATCAACGCGCTGTCCGAAGAGAGCCTGCGCGACGCGCTGGCCGTGGCACAAGCGAGGATCGACGATGCGTGCGCAGTCGCCGGCTGACCAGACACTGGCTCCACCACCGCCTGAGCGCCGGATGGTCGACCTCGATCGCGTGCGGCAGGTCCTGCATGCGGTGCCGTGCGCGACGCGGATCGTCCTCGAGGACGGGGTCGGCGACGAGGAGTTGATGCCCGCTGCGGTGCTGTTTCCGATCGTCCAGCGCAATGAAGAGCCGACCGTGCTGTTGACGCAGCGGACCGCACACCTGAAGGATCATCCGGGCCAGATCAGTTTCCCGGGTGGCCGTTGCGAGTCGTCCGACCCGTCGCCGGTGCATACCGCCCTGCGCGAGGCAGCCGAGGAGATCGGCCTGGGAGCAGCGCATGTCGATGTCGCCGGCTATCTGCCCGAGTACCTGACCAGTACCGGCTTTCGCGTCACCCCGGTCGTGGCCATGGTGAGCCCCCCGTTCGAGCTGCAGCTCGATGCCTACGAGGTGGCAGAAGTGTTCGAGGTGCCGCTCTCCTTCCTGCTTGACCCGGTCAACCACCAGCGGCATTCACTGCATTACCGTGGCCGGCTGCGGCACTACTACGCGATGCCCTACCGCGGTCACTTCATCTGGGGCGCGACGGCGGGAATCATCATGTCGCTGTACCGCGCGCTGGCTGAGGGCGAGCCCTAGCAGCCTGTCGGACTTGACCAAGTCGGCTGCAAAAAGTGGGAAGACGGCTCATTTCTCCCCGTATTTCTGCACGAATAGAACAGCTATTCGCTTGAAATCCGTGAAAAACTGCGCTCGTCTCCCACTTTTTTCGCTTCGACCCATCAAGTCCGACAGGCTGCTAGCAATCCGTTGCGCCGAGCAATCGGCGCCGCAATCGCGCTTGCCGGCGCCGGGCGGCGGAGCATGTCGCCCCTTCCTGCACTCTCCTGCCGACGCAGGCAACGGTCAATCGAGGACCAGCTCGATCTGGTCGAGCAACTGCCTGGCACGCGTCTGATCCGGCGCTGCGGCCAGCGCAGCCCGCAGGCGGCCGAGATTCTGCTGCAGTTCATCGCGCGTCCGGACCTGTTCGATCTCGGCAACCAGACTCGCTGCCTGATCACCCAGCAGCTCGCGCAGGCTGCGGGCGGCGTAGCTGCGCGCCAGGCTGATGTCGTCGTCAGCCGCTGCGTTCGCGGTGCCGTGGCTGGCTCCTGCCACGACACTGCGGCGACTCGGCGGATGCGTCTGGACGAAGCCGCCGGCGAGCAGGGCCGACAGTTGTTTCCGGCCCTCGCTGACCGAACTGCTGAGGGCGACCAGCTCACTGCCGGTGCGGTGGCCATCGACCAGGATCAACATGGCCCGCATGCGCGAAGGCAAGTGGTGAGCCCGCGTGGCGATCTCATCGAGGCCCTTCGGCGCTTTGTAAAAGACTGACGACAGTTTCATTGTGGAGCGATCTTCCTGACCTGGCAGCGAGATGTTGCGTGAAGTGACGGCGTTCCGCAAGTCCCGCGCAACTGGGCCATGTACCGCGTCCGCCTGGCGTTGCCAGACGACGCCGCCCGTGGTGGCGCCGAAGAGGAGTTCCTGATCAGCCTGCGTCACCTGCAGGCCGCGCTGCTCCGCGCAAGATGGCGACCGCTGCGTGAGCGTCAGTCCGTCGCCAACGGCTGGCGATCGGCAGCTCTGCCGAGGCTCATGCAGATTGCATGAAAAGCGCCAGGGCTCTGGTTTGGCGCGATTTGCTGCTATGCTTGCTGTCGTCGTTGCTGGTGGGCCTTGCCGCTATGGTAGGGGTTGATCGAACATTTACAGGAGTTTCTTCATGACTAGAGAAGTCGTCGTATTGAGCGCGGTCCGTTCAGCCATTGGCACCTTCGGTGGTTCACTCGCCAACATGGAGCCGCATGAGCTGGCCGGTGCCGTGATGAAGGAGTCGATCGCCCGCTCAGGTGTCGATGCGCAGCAGATCAGTTATGTCACGGTGGGCAACTGCATTCCGACCGACTCGCGCTTCGCTTACGTCGCCCGCGTCGCCTCGATCCAGGCGGGGCTGGCGATGGATTCGGTCGCCATGGCGGTCAACCGCCTCTGCGCGTCGGGCTTGCAGGGGGTGGTGACGACGGCCCAGAACATCATGCTGGGCGACGCCGACTACGGCATCGGTGGTGGCGTCGAAGTGATGTCGCGCGGTTCCTACATGCTGCCGGCGATGCGCACCGGCGCCCGCATGGGTGACAGCAAGGCGATCGACATGATGGTGGCGACCCTGACCGATCCCTTTGGCGTCGGCCACATGGGCGTCACCGCCGAGAACCTGGCGACGAAGTGGAACATCAGCCGCGAGGAGCAGGACGCCTTCGCCGTCGAGTCGCAGCGCCGGGCTGCCGCCGCCATCGCCGAGGGGCGCTTCAAGTCGCAGATCGTGCCGATCGTCCTCAAGTCGCGCAAGGGCGATGTGGTGTTCGATACCGACGAGCATGTCAAGGGCGGCACGACCATCGAGACCCTGGCCAAGATGAAGCCGGCCTTCGCCAAGGATGGTACCGTCACTGCCGGCAATGCCTCCGGAATCAATGACGGGGCCGCTTTCCTCGTCCTCGCCGCGGCGGATGTGGCCGCCAGTGCCGGCCAGAAGCCGCTGGCCCGGCTGGTCTCGTATGCGGTCGCCGGTGTGCCGAACGACATCATGGGTGAGGGACCGATCCCGGCGACCAGGCTGGCGCTGAAGAAGGCGGGGCTTGCACTGGATCAGATGGACGTCATCGAAGCCAACGAGGCCTTTGCGGCGCAGGCCATCGCGGTCAACAAGGGGCTTGGCCTCGATCCGGTGAAGACCAACCCGAACGGCGGCGCGATCGCGCTGGGCCATCCGGTCGGCTGCTCGGGCGCCTTCATCGCCACCAAGGCGATCCACGAACTGCAGCGCACAGGTGGTCGCTATGCGCTGGTCACCATGTGCATCGGTGGCGGGCAGGGGATTGCGGTGATCTTCGAACGCGCCTGATCGTCGTCGGCGGCCAACCGGACCCGGCCGCTGTGCGGCCGGGTCCTTTTTTCAGTGGCCAGGTGCCTGCGGAAGCCGTAGCGAGAGTCCTGCCTCGGCCGGCGTCGTGCCGTGCTCGACGACGCCGAGCAGCGGCGCCGGCAGCCGGCTGCGCAGCGCCGCCAGGTTCTCGCTGAAACGCGACATCGCCGGATCGATCCGGTTGGCAACCCAGCCAGCCAGGGGCAGGCCGCGTGCCGCGATCGCCTGTGCCGTCAACAGGGCATGGTTGATGCAGCCGAGGCGCATGCCGACGACCAGGATCAGCGGCAGATCGAGCAGTGCAGCGAGGTCAGCCGTATCGGTCGTGGCGTCGAGCGGAACGCAGAAACCGCCCACTCCCTCGACTAGGACCACGTCGGCCAGCGAGCGCAGCTCGGCGAAGGCGGTGGCGATGGCCGGCAGCTCGATCTGCCGGCCTTCCTCGGCGGCTGCGATGTGCGGGGCGATGGCGGCGCGGAAGGCGTAGGGGTTGACGAGCTGCCGCGGCGGCGCGAACGACGACGCCGCGAGCAGTCGCTCGACGTCGTCGTTGATCCCGTGTTCGTCGCAGCCGGCAGCGATCGGCTTCATCGCCACCGCACGCGCGCCAGATCGGCGCAGGGCGTGCAGCAGCGCGCAGGCAACGAAGGTCTTGCCGATCTCGGTGTCGGTGCCGGTGATGAACCACGCCAAGGGGATGTTCTTCATTTGTTGGCGTAGGCAAGAATGACATCGTAACGCGCCGGCAGGCCGTCGCTCGTGCGGTGTCGTTCGTAGGCCGCCTGCACGCTTTGCCAGGCGCGGCGTCCGAGCATGCCGCTGCGCACACCGTCACCGACCGAGTTGGCGCCGATGTCCTTGACCGCGCGCAACAGTGATACGAGGTCCGGGTAGTGATGGCTGACGGTTTGCCGGTGCAGGCGGACGCCGGCGAAGCCGGCGTGGCGCAGCGCCCCGGCGATCGCCTCCGGTTCTCTGAAGCGGATCGTGTGGCGGTGCTGGTCGATGCTGGCGAAGGCTTCGCGCAATTCGGCAAAGGTCGCGGGACCGAGCGTGCTCAGCGCCAATTCGCCGTGCGGACGCAGGACCCGGTGCGCTTCCTGGCAGACTGCCACGAGATCACACCACTGCACGGTCAGGTTCGACCACCAGATGCTGCAGCTGGCGTCGCGGCAGGGCAGGGCCTCGATGTCGGCGGCGATGCACAGATCGGCGCCCTGGCGGGCGGCGGCGAGCATCGCCGGCGCGAAGTCGATGGCGAGGATCTCTGCCGCAGGCCACCGCTGCTGCAAGAGGCCGATTCCGTAGCCGGTGCCGCAGCCGGCATCGAGGATCGAGTCCGGCGTGGTCGAGGGTCGGAATTGGTCGAGCAGCAACTGACAGACCTGTCGCTGCACGATCGCCGCCTCATCATAGGAGGCCGCGGCGCGGTCGAAGGATTCGCGGACACGCTGTCTAGTGGGCACGGGTGGCATGGCAATACTGGTTGATCAGTTCGGAGCAGCGTGCGGGGTCGGCGAGAAAGGGCGCATGCCCGGTGCCGGGGAAGACCTCGAGCCGGCCTCCGGGCAGTGCCTGTGCCAGCCAGCTCGCGGCGGCGAGCGGATTGAGGGCATCGCTGGCGCCGTGCAGGAGCAGGCTGCGACAGCGGATGCCGGCCAGCAGCGGGCGCAGGTCGGTGTCGCGCAGCCATTCGAGACCGCGCTGCAGTGCCGCCGGCGACGGTAGAGGCTGTTGGCGGAGCTGGCCGAGCAGCATGCGCGTCAGCGTCCGCGCCTGCCGGTCTCCCTGGCAGAGCAGCGCGACGAAGCGCTGCAAGGTCTCGGCCGGCCACTGGCCGACGCGGTCGGCAAAGCCGGCCAGCACGCTTGCCGGCTGTGCTGCCGGCCAGTCCGGGCGCTGCACGAAGCATGGGGTGCTGCCGATCAGGATCAGTCCGCCGACCTGTTGCGGTGCCAGCAGCGCCGCGCGCAGCGCCAGCAGGCCACCGAGTGACCAACCGCACAGCGTCACCGGTGCCGGCAGGCTGGCGAGCAGCGACTCGGCGCAGGCCGCCAGGCTCGTCGATTCGTCGGCCGTGCGCCCGTACCCCGGCAGCTCGACCAGGTGCAGTCGGCACGAACGTGCCAGCGGTTCGAGCAGTGGCCGCCAGACCGCACTGCCCAGTCCCCAGCCGTGGATCAGTGCGAGATCGGGCCCGTCACCGGCGATCAGGCGCACGCCAGTTCCCGCAGTGCATCGACCAACACCGCCACCTGCGCCTCACTGTGGGCAGCGCTCAGCGAAACCCGCAGCCTTGCCGTTCCTTGCGGTACGGTCGGTGGCCGGATCGCCGGCACCCAGAGACCGCGCGCGTCGAGCGCGGCGGCGAGCCGGAGTGCTTCGTGGTTGTCGCCGACGATCACCGGCTGGATCGCCGTCGGCGACGGCAGCAGGCGCCAGCGGGTGCCGGCCAAGCCATCGCGCAACTGTGCGACGAGTCGCCAGAGATGGGCGCGGCGCTCGTCGCCGGCGGCGATCAGCTCAAGGCTGGTGGCCAGTGCGCAGGCGACCAGCGGGCTGCCGGCAGTGGTGAAGATGTAGCTGCGGGCGCGCTGGACAAGCCATTCGATGACCGTCGCATTCGCCGCGACGAAAGCCCCGGCGGCGCCGGCGGCCTTGCCGAGGGTTCCCATGCAGATCAGCCGGCGGCTTGCCGGCAGGCCGAAGTGGCCGATGCTGCCGCGGCCCTGTGGGCCGAGGACGCCAAAACCGTGCGCGTCATCGACCACCAGCCAGGCGTCGTAACGCTCGGCGAGCGCCAGCAGGCCGGGCAGCGGCGCGAGGTCGCCGTCCATGCTGAAGACGGCATCGCTGAGGATCAGGCGCCGCCGGGCGGTGCTGGCAGCGAGCAGGCGCTCGAGCGCAGCCAGGTCGGCGTGTGCATAGCGCTGGCCATCGGCGCGCGAGAGTTGCACGGCGTCGATCAGCGACGCGTGGTTGAGACGGTCGGCGAACACCGCGTCGCCGCGCCCGACCAGCGCCGGGACGATGGCCAGGTTGGCCATGTAGCCGGTGGAGAAGAGCAGCGCGCGGTCGAAGCCGGTGAAAGCGGCGAGCTTCTCCTCGAGCGCCGCATGCGGTCCGAGGTGACCGCTGACGAGGTGCGAGGCGCCGCTGCCGACTCCCCAGGTGCGTGCGCCGGCGCATGCCGCCGCGACCAGTGCCGGATCGTTGGCCAGGCCGAGGTAGTCATTGCTGCAGAAGCTGATCAGCGAGCGTCCGTCGACCCGCGCCAAGGGGCCGCAGGGCGCGTCGAGGGTGCGTCGGGCGCGTCGCAGGCCAGCGCGTTGCAGTGCGTCGAGTTCGCCCTGCAGTTCGTCCCAGATCATCGCCGCAGGGCTGCCTCCAGCGCCGCCGTCGCCCGCTCGACGAGAAATTCGATCTCGCCCGGGCTGATGATGTACGGCGGCATGAAGTAGACCGTATTGCCGATCGGTCGCAGGAGAATCCCGTTCGCCAGCGCCTCGACGTAGAAGTGGCGCGAGAAGAGCGGATCGTCGCTGACGACGTCGAAGGCGGCGATCATGCCGCGTTGCCGCAGGTGGCGCACCTGCGGATGAGCGGCGAGCGGCTGCAGGCAGGTGCCGAGGTACCGGGCGAGCACCTGGTTGCGCTCGATCACCCGCTCGTCGGCGAAAATGTCGAGCGTTGCCAGTGCGGCACGGCAGGCCAGCGCGTTGCCCGTGTAGGAGTGCGAATGCAGGAAGCCGCGGCTGGTGGCGTCATCGTAGAAGTCCGCGTAGACCGCATCGCTGGTCATGACGATCGACAGCGGCAGGTAGCCGCCCGAGATGCCCTTCGACAGACACAGGAAGTCCGGCCGGATCGCCGCCTGTTCGTGCGCGAAGAAGCTGCCGCTGCGACCACAGCCGACGGCGATCTCGTCGCAGATCAGGTGCACCCCGTAACGGTCGCAGAGGCTGCGGGCGAGGCGCAGGTACTCCGGATCGTGCATTGCCATGCCGCTGGCGCACTGGATCAGTGGCTCGACGATGAGCGCGGCGATGTGCCGGTGTTCCCGCTCGAGACGCACTTCGAGGGCGCTGGCGGCTCGCCTGGCGACATCGACTGCGCTCTCGCCAGCCGCCGCGAGGCGCGCGTCCGGCGAATCGACGACTCCCGCCGGGCGAATCAGTGCGGCGTAGGCATCCCTGAACAGCGCGACATCGGTCACTGCCAGCGCGCCGACGGTCTCGCCGTGGTAACCGCCCGCCAAGCAGAGAAACTCCCGTTTCTCGCCATGACCGCGGTTCTGCCAGGAATGGAAGGACATCTTGAGGGCGATCTCGGTCGCCGAGGCGCCGTCGGAGGCGAAGAAGCAATGACCAAGGCTGCCGCCGGTCAGCGCCGCCAGTCGCTCCGACAGTTCGACCACCGGTCGCTGCGTGAAGCCGGCGAGGATGACGTGCTCCAGTTCATCGAGCTGCGCACGCAGGGCGGCGTTGATCCGTGGATGACAGTGCCCGAACAGGTTGACCCACCACGAGCTGATGCCGTCGAGATAGCGATGGCCGTCGAAGTCATGCAGCCAGACGCCCTGGCCTCTGGCAATCGGTACGAGGGGCAGCGCCGCTTCCTGGCCGGCGTGGTGCTTCATCTGCGTGCAGGGGTGCCAGACGGCTCGGAGGCTGCGCTCGAGCAGTTCGCGGTTGCTGGTCATCGGCGTCGTGGGTCCGTCGGCATCTGTTCAATGCAGGGTCTGCGAGGGGTGGTTGTCCTGTTCCGGCATCTCCGCGTGTACGGTTTCACCGTCCGCGTTCGGGTAGAGCGGGGCACCGCAGTCGTCGCAGAACTCGTAGGGGAACTGCTGGTCGAGTAGCAGAACCTCCTTGACCCCCGCCTTGCGCAACGTGGTTTCGATCTCGCCGGCAATGTCGGTGTTCTCGTCCTCGATTCCCAGCAGTGGCCAGACGACTCCGTGGAAGATCAGTTCGCTGTCGCGTGGACCAAAGCCGACGCGGAACTCCTCGAGGCGCTGGTCGTGGAAGGCGCCGACCACCGCCCGCAGGTTCTCCGGCGACAGGCCGAGGGCGCCCTGCAGGAAAGCGACCGAAGCATCGAGCGAGTAGGGGCGGGATGCACTGTCGGCAGCGCGGCAGGCCGCATGGTAGGCGTCGGCCAGCAGTGGCTGGTAGGCGCAGCCAGTGAGCAGGGACTCGAAACACGGCCCGCCCTGTCGCAGCCACTCTTTCTGCACCGTCTCGCGGCTGCTCTTCGTGTTCTCGTTCCAGTGGAAGATCGGCAACGGGTGCGGCACCACCACGGCGCCGAGCAGGTAGCGCGTGTCGGAGAGGAAGCGATTGGTTTCGGGCATCGCTGCCGCATCGACGTTGAGATCGCTACCTTCCAGCGCCGCCTTGCCGAGCTGACGCATCATCTGCCAAGTGTCGACAAAAGTATGCGGCAGCTGGTCCGGGCTGTAGAAGTAGTCAGCCAAAGCCAGTCGCGCATCGCTTGCCAGAACGTGTGCGCCCAGATGGACCTTCAGCGTTTGCAGCGTGCTGCGCGCGATCGCCGGCGTCGGGATCGAGAAGCGTGACCAGGCAAGCACCGGCGCGGCCAGCAGGAGGACATCGAAATCCTGCCCACCATGTCTGACGACGCAGGATTCGGCATTCGCTTCGATGATGTCGGCGAGGTCGTCGTGCGCCATCGGATGGGCGTCGAAGAGACGGTCGAGCGCACTCGTGAAATCATCCTCCGTGCCATCGTGGAACAGCCTGTTGACCAACTCCACCAGGCGCCCCTGCCAGAACTGGTCTTCCATCTTGCTGCCGGACTCGGCAAGGCCGATCGCCAGGCGGCTCAGTTCGGTGGCATCGGCCGAGATGCGTTTGCGGGAAGAGAAGCGGGAGCGTTTCATGTGTGGGCGCCTGCAGGACGGTCAATCCGGCATTGTACCAAGCCGACAGGGTCGGCGCTGCTCGCTCGCCGCTTGATCTGGTCGGTGTCGTCGGGCCCGCGCCCGCGATGCCCGCCTGTGCGCGACGCTTTCCTCCGGATCCGGGGAGCGGAAGCCCCCCGCCACCATCTCAGGAGTCAGTGAGCACGCTCGCCGGCGGCAGGTCGTCCGCCGCGATCGGTCTGCCGACGTGGAAGCCCTGGATGAGTCTGAACCCCATCGCGTGACAGGTCGCGGCGGACTCGGCGCACTCGATCCCCTCGGCGAGCGGAACCGAACCGAGGTCGAGGACGAGCTTGACGAGGTCGCCCACGACGTGCCGTTTGCGTTCGCTGGCGCGGTGGATGTTGCGCACGAGCCCAATGTCGAACTTGACGAAATGTGCTGGTGCCTCGCCCAGTTCGTTGAGGCGCGCCTGTCCGGCGCCGAAGTCATCATAGGCGAAGCGCACGCCCATGTCGCGCAGGCGGGCGGCCAGTTCGACCAGTTCCTTCGCGTCCGTCACGGCGCTTTCGTGTACCTCGATCACCAGGTCAAGCCGGGGCAGGTGCTGGCGTGTGTGCCGCAGCGCGGCGAGGAAATCGGCGCTGAAGGTCTCTTTGGGATGGACGTTGGCAAAGAGCGTGAAACCGTCCAGGCGCGGCGCCATCACCGTCAGTGCGAAGTTGCGGAATGCCTGGCTGAGCTCGGCCTCGCGATTGAGGTTGCGCGCGATCTTGAACAGCGGCAGCGGCGCGACCGGCAACTGCGGATGGTAGGCACGGCCGAGAAACTCGTAGGCGACGATCGTTCCGTCGCCGGTATCGGCGATGGCTTGCGCTGCACCGCTGATGCCGTGGCCGGCGAGCAACTGGTGGAACTCGTCCTCATTGGTCACGAAGAGTTCGGACAGGGTCGAGTCCGCAGGAGCCAGCATCGTCTGCGACTGGTCGAACCGGGGCAGCTCCACCGTGCGCAGGCCCAGGCGGAACTCGACGCCGCCGAAGTGCACGATGTCGTTCTCCTGCAGCAGGCACGAGCCTTCGAGACGCTGCCGATTGACCGAAGTGCCGTTCAGGCTGTCGAGATCGGTCAGCCTGAGACGGCCGCTGAGGTCTTCCGTGAGTACCGCGTGATGCCGGCTGAGGCCGGCGGCCGCGACCGCAAGGTCGTTGTCCGTATCGCGACCGATCCTGAAGGGCAGATGACCCACGTTGTAAACGATGCGCGAGCCGTGGGCGCTGACCGACTCGAGAAACCAGAACCCGTTCACCAGCTTCTCCGACGCGTGACCTCTACCCAAGCGGCCGACCGCCCATCGTCGCGGCGGCGAAGTCGGCCGGATGCCGTCACCGGCGGAGACTTGCACGGGCCGTCGTTCCGCGATGGGAGATCCGGCGGAGTCATCGAAGTGCCTCGGTGAGCAGACATCAGGCCAGTGCTCCAAGTGTGCTTTGAGGTCGAAGGGTAGCAGACAGGCATCGCGCGTGACTAGACCCCGACGTTTTCGGCCGGATGAGCGCGCGATCGGATGACTTTACTTTGCAGTTGAAGGGTAGCAGACTACCCCCGTTTCGGGCCGCGCTGCTGTCGGCAGCGGAAGTCCGCGCGGTGCCGGAGCGGTACGTGGCACGACGGCGTGGCAGTCTCCATGGAGGACAAGGGCTGAGCAATGATCGGCGCCACGGCTGACATCCTCGTGTTCGAGGAGATCGACCGCGTCTTCCAGTTCGTCGCGCTCGACTTCCTGGTCAACTATCCGCGCTGGTCGCCGGAGGTGCAGAGCCTCCAGGCGCTCTCGGCGGGTCCAGTGCGGATCGGTTTCCAGGCGCGTCAGGTGCGCGTCGACCAGGGCCACAAGTCCGAATCGGTGTTCGAGGTGAGCGAACTGGAGGCTCCGGGACGTGTCCGTTTCCAGGGGGTTTCGGCTCCCTATGCATCGCTTTACGAGTTTGACGACTGCAATCCATCGACTCGGCTCCGCTTCAGCTTCGAAATCGCGGCACTCGAGCCACGCCTGCGACCGCTCGAGAAGCTGGTTCGCCTCGCGCTGCAGGACGGCGCCCGGCGGACGGTGAAGACGCTGAAGCTGCTCATCGAGAAGGAAATGCTCGCCAGGGGCTGACCCTGTGCGCCAGTCCACTGTAGCGCCATGCTGCCTTGCGGGAGATCGCCATGTTCACGACGGCAAAAGACGACGGTTTGATCCCTTGGGTGCTGACGCAGATTCTTGATTCCTGCGTCAATGGCATCACCCTGTCCGACCCCGATCTGCCCGACAACCCGATCGTCTATGCGAACAAGGTGTTTGAGGAAATGTCGGGCTACCCGCAGGAAGAGATCGTTGGTCGCAACTGCCGGTTCCTGCAGGGAGACGATCGCGAGCAGCCGGCGCTGGCAACGATCCGGGCCGCGCTGGCGAGACAGGAAGCCTGCGTCGTGACCCTGCGCAATTATCGCCGCGATGGCAGCATGTTCCTCAACCGGCTGTCGATTCGCCCGCTGCTCGATCGCGAGGGCCGGGTGATCTACTACTTGGGTGTGCAGTACGACCTCAGTGCTGGGATGCCTGCCGGCGGCAGCGGGGAGCAGCCGAGTTTCGGCTGAATGGACCAGGGGAAGCCGATGACGTGCCACGGTAGTCGCTGGCTCCTGTTGTTTTCGCTGCTGGTGGTGGCCGCTGCCCTGGGTCTTGCGCTGCTGCCGCCCGGCTCGGCAGCACGCAGCGCAGCCTGCGCCGCGCCCGTGGGCTGGCTGCGGATCGCCGGCGAGAATGGCGAGAGTATCCCCGCCAACGAGGTGTTGGCGCGCGCCGCCGCGGCTGATGTCGTCCTGCTCGGCGAGCAGCATGATGACGAGGATCATCACCGCTGGCAGCTGCAGGTACTCGCCGGGCTGCACGCGCTGCGTCCGCAGATGGTCGTCGGCTTCGAGATGTTTCCGCGCCGTGTGCAGCCGGTGCTCGATCGCTGGGTGGCCGGCGAGCTGAGCGCGCCGGCATTGCTGGCGCAGACCGGCTGGGAGGAGATCTGGAATTTTCCGGCTGCGTTCTACCTGCCGCTTTTCGAGTTCGTGCGCATCAACCGTCTGCCGATGCTGGCACTCAACGTCGATGCACGCCTGACGCGGGCGATCAGCGACAAGGGCTGGGATGCCGTGGCGGAGAGCGAGCGCGAAGGGGTTGGCCGCGCGGCGCCGGCCAGCTCGGCCTACCGCGACTTCCTGTTCAGTGTCTACCGCGAACACGCGCATGGCCACGGCGGTCGCGACAGCCGCGGCTTCCGCCATTTCGTCGAGGCGCAGCTGAACTGGGACCGCGCCATGGCCGAAGCGCTGGCCGTGCGCTTGGCGTCGGGGCAGGGCGATGGGCGGCCGCCACTCGTCGTCGGCGTCATCGGCAGCGGACACCTGCGCCATGGTCATGGCGTCCCGCACCAGCTGCGTGCCCTCGGCGTCGGGCGCGTCGTCACGCTGCTGCCGCTGGCGTTCGCCGAGGCGTGTCGCGAGATGCAGCCGGGCCTCGCCGACGCGCTCTTCGTGCTGCCGTCGAAGCCGGCGCTGGCCGTGCCGCCGCCTCGTCTCGGCGTGCAACTGGAAGACATCGCCGGTGCCTCGGCCGTCCGCGTGCAGGCGGTCACCGCCGGCAGCCTGGCCGAGAAGAGCGGGCTGATGGCCGGCGACCGACTGCTCGAGGTCGCCGGTCGACCAGCAGGCAAGGCAGCGGCCGTGATCGCGCTGGTACGGGCGGCAGCGCCCGGCACCTGGCTGCCGCTACGGGTCGGACGCGGCGATACGACGCTCGACATCGTCGTCCGCTTGCCGCCGGAATGATGCCGCGGGCGTGGCTTGCCGGCGCACTGCTGCTGCTCGCGCTGGGCAGCGCGCGCGGCCGCCGACCTGGATCTGGCGGTGACGCTCGAACCGGCGACGCGGCGGCTCGAGGTGATCGCCGAACTGCCAGTTTCCGGGCGGATCTTCGCAGTTCGCCCTGCACGAGTCACTGAGCGTGCGCGAGGTGCAGGCGGCCGGCTGGCCAGATCGTCCCGGCGAGACCTTGCCGGCAGCCGTGGCGACGGCACGCGCACCTGGCGATTCGCCTTGCCGGCAGGCGTCCAGCGTGTGCGCATCGCTTACGGCGGGACGCTGCCGGCGACCGAAATGCGTCGCGACCATCGCCAGGTGTTGCAACGCCAGCCGCCGATGGCGGCGGCCGCCGGATCGTTCCTCGCCGCGGGCAGCGGCTGGTACCGCAGCCGCCGCTGGCGCTGTTCAGCTACCGGGTGCGCCTGTCGGTGCCCGGCGAGCAGCGCGCCGTCGTCCCCGGCAGCCTGCGGATGGAACGGCTGCCGACGGGCTGCCGGCGATCGCTACGAGGCCGAGTTCGAGTTCGCGCAGCCGACCGATGGCATCGACCTGATGGCCGGTCCCTGGCGCGTGCGCGAACGTCTGGTGGCGCGTGCCGGTGCGCTCGCCGCTGCGCCTGCGAACCTATTTCCCGCCGATCTCTCGACGCCGAGCCGGGGCTCGCCGAAGGCTACCTCGCCGACAGCGCGCGCTACATCGAGCGCTACAGCGCACTCATCGGCGCCTACCCCTACGACGCCTTCTCGATCGTCGCCAGTCCGCTGCCGACCGGCCTCGGCATGCCGACGCTGACCTACCTCGGCGTCGATGTCCTGCGCCTGCCGTTCATTCGCGCCACCTCGCTCGGCCACGAGGTGCTGCACAACTGGTGGGGCAACGGCGTCTACGTCGATGCACGCAGCGGCAACTGGAGCGAAGGGCTGACCACCTTTCTCGCCGATTACGCCTACAGCGAGGAGCGTTCACGGCGGCCGCACAGCGCCATGCGGCTCGCCTGGCTGCGCGATGCGGCGGCGTTGCCGGCGAGCGAGCAGCCGGCGCTGCGCGACTTCCGCAGCCGCCGGCATGGCGCCGAGGCGGCGGTCGGCTATGGCAAGGCGGCAATGTTTTTCCTGATGCTTGCGTGATCGCATCGGCGAGGTGGCATTCGCGGCAGGGGCTTGCGCGATTTCTGGCAGGCACACCGCTTTCGCACGCGAGCTGGGACGATCTGCGGCGAGCCTTCGAGCGCGCCGCGGGCGGCGACCTGCGCGGCGTCTTCGAGCAGTGGCTGAGTTCGCGGCAGTTGCCGGTGTTCACGGTCGATGATGCCGTGGCCAGCCGCTCACCGTCGGGCCATCGCCTGCGCCTGACGCTGCGTCAGGGCAGCCGGCGCTGGCGGTCAGACTGCCGGTCGAGATCGCCAGCGGCGAGCACAGCGTCACGCGCTGGGTCGACGTTCGACCGGCGAGCGCAGCGGTGGCCGAGTTCGACCTCGATTTCCTGCCCGAGCGCATCCGCATCGACCCCGAAGCGCGCACCTGGCGGCGGCTGCAGGAAGTCAGCGAGCTGCCGCTCATCCTGCGCCGCTGGGTCGGCGCGCTGAAGCCGCGCTGGCTGGTCGTGGGGCGATGCAGCGTTTCGCGAGGCTGCCGAGACGGTCGTCGGGCGGTTCTTCGAGCGGCCGGCGACGCCGCTTGCCTGGCGGACCTGCGGGCGGCGTTGGCGGCTGGCGAGTCGGTGATGCTCGTCGGCACGCCGACCGAGGTCGATGCCGCGCTGCTCGCCAATGGTCTGCCGCTGCAGGCGCAGAGCCTGGGCGCGAACGCAACGCGCGGCTCGGCGCGGGTATGGACGATCGAGCGCGGGCCGCTGCTGGCGGTCGCTGCCGGCGATGCGGCAGCGCTGCGCTCGCTGGCACGGCCGCTGCCGCACTACGGCGGCCAGAGCTGGCTGGTCTTCGATGGTGCGCAGGCCAGCGAACGCGGTCTGTGGCCGGCGGTGGTGCCGGTCTTCGCGGTGCGTGGCGAGGCGCCCGCGGCGCGACGCCAAAGGCCGCGTCAGCGCGCACGGGGGTCGGCGGTCGCGCCTCACTCGTCATAGCTCGTGGCAATCGTGATCATCTTCACAATTCATTGGATCCATCATCGGGCTGTTCCTAGAATCTCGCCATGCGTCGGATACGTCACTGCCTGAGACGGCAGTTTCGGGGCCAGGGAACGAGCACTTCCCGCGTCGGGGAGTTCGCTGCGTGACGCATTCGTGACCAGCATCCCGCTGGCAGGATTCTTCACTGAAGGAGGTCGCACGATGAAAACCAGGACTGCCACTGCACCCGCGATCAACATCGGCATCAGCGCCGAGGATCGGGAGAAGATCGCGCACGGCCTGTCGGCACTGCTCGCCGACAGCTATACCCTCTACCTGATGACGCACAATTTCCACTGGAACGTCACCGGCCCGATGTTCAACACACTGCACCTGATGTTCATGGCGCAGTACAGCGAACAGTGGACCGCGCTCGACGTCATCGCCGAGCGGATTCGCGCGCTGGGTCACCCGGCGCCGGGCACCTATCGCGAGTTCAGCCGCCTCGCGTCGATCGCCGAGGTGGAAGGGGTTCCCCGGGCAGTCGAGATGATTCGCCATCTCGTCGCCGCGCAGGAGGCGACGGCACGGACTGCGCGCGAGCTGCTGCCGGTGGTGACTGCGGCGAACGATCAGCCGACCACCGACCTCCTGACACAGCGGCTGGAGGTACATGAGAAGACGGCGTGGATGCTGCGCAGTCTGCTCGAGGATTGATCGGCCGGCGGCTGCACCGCCTGCTGCGCCGGGTTTTCAGGGGAAGGTCAGCCACCCGATTGCGGCGACGGGGCTCCTCGGACTGATCATGAGGGGCTTTCTTCCCTTGCTTCCGGTCGGCTGACGACCGGTCCTGCCGATTTCTCAGGCCAGGCGCATCTCGGTCAGCGAGGCAATCGCCTGCGGGTCGGCGATGTCGGGTGTGATGATCAGTTCGAGGACGCCGACCGCAGCAAGGTCGACGCGGTGTTGCTCGGTCTGCGTGCTTGCCCCGTGCGGGTCGAAGTTCCATTGTTGCCGGACGATGTCGTGGAACGACTGGCCGCCGTCGCCGGACCAGCGCAGGAGGTACTCCTGCGTGCGCTGGCAGGAAGTTTCGACGAAACGCAGTGCGATCAGGCGCAGCCGCTGTGGTTGGGCGAAGACCAGGCGGATGGTCTGGCGGCCGGGAAGCGAGGCGCGCCAGCCATTGCCGGCAGCGGCGAGCAGCGCCGACTCGATCGGATGGGCCGCATCCTCGGAGCTGATCTCGACGTCGGCGAGCTCGTCCAGCCGCAGCCAGTCAGCAGGTGCCTGCGCGGCTTCCGGTTGCCGGTCGGCGATCAGTCGCTTGCGCACGCGGCGCTCCGGCACAGGGTCGCTGGTGGGCGGCTGGACAACGCCACATCAAGCCTCGACTTCACCGAGGCTGACGGCAATCTCGCGCTCGGCCAGGGTCCAGTAATGCGTGGCGCAGCCCTGGAAGCCATCCTTCTCGGCGATGAAATAGGCAGCCGACTCAACCATGCGATAGCGTTCCTCGGCACTCGGCCCGGCGATTGTGGGGGCAGCCGGCGCCGCTGCGGCGGCGGCGTCGACGGGCGCGGCAGCCGCGGGTTGCGCTGCCGCGGGGGCGGCGGCTGGTGCCGCTGCAGCCTCCTTTGCCGGGTTCTTCTTCACCGCCGCCGCCTTCCTGGTCGCAGCTGCCTTGGTCAGCGTTTCGGCAGCGACTGCTTCAGTCGCGGCTGCGGCGGCCGCGGTTGCTGCCGCAGCCTTGACTGGCGCTTCGGTTGCCGCCGGGGTGGTGGTCTTTCGGGTCGCGGGCGCCTTCTTGGCGGGGGGCTTGGCTTCAGTCATCATGATTCCTTTGCATGTCGTGCGATGGGGAGGAATGGGTGGTGTGGGTGGTGCGGTCGGCCGGACGAGTCGCCGGATCCCGGCCATGGCCGCAGGATAGGAAAATCCCGTGTCCCGGTCAAGGCGAATGCATGCTTCGCCGGCCAATATGCCGCGTCCTGCCGGCGAAAGGCTTTCGTTCCTGCCGGAGCGACGGATCAGTCCGGTCGTCGCGGCGGCAGGAAAAAGTCGCCGGGCCGGCGAACGAGGTGTGCCAGCACTGCCCGCGCCAGACTGCGCCACGCCGGCTCGGCGACCTGGCGCGCACGCAGCGCGACGTTGAGCGCCAGCGCGAAGCTCACCGTCAGGTTGATGACGCCGATCGTGGCGACGCCGAGAACGGCCCAGAGGAAGAGCGAGGCATCCGGCGAGTATCCCAGATCGACGAAAGCGATGCCGACGAAAGCTGAAGAGAAGGCGACGTGACGGATGTCCAACGGCAGGCCGAGCAGCACCCCGAGCAGCGTCGTACCGCCGAGCAGGAAGCCGAAGAGCAGGTTGCCGGCGAGGGCGCCGAGGTTGTCGCCGATGTAGGCGGCAACGTGCTGCATGCGTGCCTCGCCGAACAGGCGGCGTGGCCAGCGGAGCTGCAGGATGCGTTCGGGAATCCTGTTGTAGGCGGCATAGTTGTCGTAATAGCCACTGAGCAGCCCGGAGACGAACAGCCAGAGGCCGGCGATGGCGGCATAGAAGACCACACCGCTGTGGATCGGGCTCTGCTCCGCGAGCAGGTGCACCGCCTTTTCCTCGCTGGTGAAGTGCTCGCCACTGACGGCGAAGATCGCCAGGGTGAGCAGTGCTGCCAGCGGAATCGCGACGCCGACGTTGCCCAGGATGGCGACGATCTGGCTGCGACAGGTGCGGGCGATCAGGTTGGTCAGCCCCTCGACGTCGCGCAGCCGGCCGCCCGCCTCGCTGATGCTGGCGGCGATGGCGTTGGCCGTCATCGCCGGCTGCTTGGTGGCGACCGTTCCGCCAAGGATGTGGATCAGGCAGAAGCCGAGACCGTAGTCCAGGCAGTAGGTGATGGCGCCGGTGAGTGGCGGCATCTCCGCCTTGCTCAGCAGGATCTTCAGGCAGGCCATGAAGGCGATGACGAAACCGCCGATCATCGCCGAGCGGCACATCTGCCAGTACTCCGAGCGCGTCTCGGTGATGTAGTGTTCGCCATGGTGGCTGGCATTCTCGGTCACCCGCAGGGCGAGGATCTCGGTATTCTGGCGCCAGTGCCGCGGCAGGTTGTTGCGCAGGCATTCCTCGCGCACCAGCTGGACGAACAGCGTGACGATCGCCGGGTAGGCGGCGCTGCCGCGCGGGTCGGCCTGCAGTGCGGCGAGGATGTCGAGCAGTTGTTCGCAGCGCCGCAGCAGTTGCCGCAGCCGCTGCAGGTGGTAGGTGAGACGGATGCTGGTGCCGTTGCGGGCGGCCGTGCGGCGGACTTTCTCGATCACCTCCAGGCACTGGCTGAAGAGGACCCGCAGTTGGCGGTCGTCGGTGTCGGCGGCGGGCGGCCTGCCCCAGTTCTCCGCACAGGCCGTGATGTACGCGCTCATCTCGCGGTTCTGCTCGGTGAACGGCGATTCGTGGGTCTCGAGCGAGCGCTCGAGCCGCAGCAGCTCCGGCTCCATGCCGCAGGCGGCGATCCAGTGCGACAGCACGCGCAGCGAGTGGAGAAGCTGAACGACCGATGGCGGCACGCTCGCCGCCGGTTCGCCCTCGTCGAAGCGGATCGCCATCAGCAGCTCGATCCAAGCCTGCTCACCGGCGCCGATCACCCAGCGGCGATCGCCGGGTCGGTCGAAGGCGCGGCGCAGGACGCTGCGCAGCAGGTCGGGATCGAGCACCTCGGGCAGCAGCTTGTGGCCGATGCGGTGCAGGGTTTCGGCGACGAAGCCGGTATTCGGCAGGATGCCGGTCGACGTGTACAGCTCACCGTGGCGGTAGGTCTGCGCCAGTTTCGTCAGGCCGTTGCGCAAGGCGTGGCGCAGCTCCGGGCGGGTGTTCAGGATGTGGCAGAGCGCCTGCAGATTGCGTGGTGCCGACTCGGAATCGGCGGCATCATCCGGGCGCAGCTGGGCAACGAGTTCGGCGAGCAGCTCGGGCAGATCGCTGTCCGGCAGCGCAAGACGACTGAGGATTTCTTCCATGGACGGCTTCGTTCTTCTGTTTCGTGCGACGCCTGCCGGGCCCGTCGGCAGCGGGGAGGCAGCGCCGGCGGCTGTGGCGCGGCGTCGATTACAATCGCCGATATTAGCAGAATGCGCAGACCGTCATCCCGCCACCTTCCGGAGACAGCCGATGATCCTCGTTCTCTCGCCCGCCAAGACACTCGACCATCGGACTCCGCCGACGGTTGCCGAATGCTCGCAGCCGCTCCTGCTCGAGCACGCGCAGATCCTCGTCGACCGCCTGCGCCGCCTGTCGCCGGCGGAGCTCGCCAGCCTGATGAAGATCAGCGACCAGCTGGCGGTGCTCAATGCCACACGCTACGCCGAGTGGGCACGGCCGTTCACGCCGGCGAACGCCAAGCAGGCCGTCCTGGCATTCAACGGCGACGTCTACGACGGGCTCGACGCCGCTTCGCTGTCCGCCGACGATCTGCACTTCGCGCAGGCGAGACTGCGCATCCTGTCTGGGCTGTACGGTGTGCTGCGACCCCTCGACCTGATGCAGCCCTACCGGTTGGAGATGGGCAGCCGACTGCTCAATGAGCGTGGCCGTGATCTGTACGCGTTCTGGGGCGAGCGCATCACTGCCGCAGTCGAAGACGCCGTACGCGCGGCGGCGGCGAGTGTCCTGCTCAACCTGGCGTCGGAGGAGTACTTCCGGGCGCTGTTGCCGCAGCGGCTGTCGGTTCCCGTCGTGCAGCCGGTGTTCGAGGACTGGAGCGGCGGCCGCTTCCGCGTCGTCAGCTTCTTTGCCAAGCGCGCGCGCGGCCTGATGGCGCGTTTCGTGATCGTCAACCGGCTGTCGGAGGTCGCCGCGCTCGAGGATTTCGACAGCGACGGTTACGCCTATGCTGGACCCGGCGCCACGCCCGGCGTCCTGCTGTTCCGTCGCCGTCGTTGAGTCGGCCGCACGACGCGTGGCGTGGCGGCATGACCGGCTTCCCGGTCACCGTCGCCTGGTCGCCCGCCGCCTGCCCGTTGCCCGGAGAAGACCCCGTTGCCTTCCCTTCCTGAACCCGGCCTGATCGTCGTGCACAGCAACCAGCCCGAGATCCTGCGCGATCTGGTGGTTGCCTGGATCAAGCGGCACCCGCTGCCGCCGCTCGACGATGAGCTCATCCTCGTGCACAGCAACGGCATCGCGCAGTGGCTGAAGATGGCGCTTGCCGCCGATGCTGCGGGTGCCGGCGGCGAAGCAGGCGGTTGTGGCATCGCGGCAGGGATCGAGGTGTCGTTGCCGGCCCGTTTCCTCTGGCAGGCCTATCGCGCGCTGCTCGGGCGCGAGGCGGTGCCCGCATCCTCACCCTTCGACAAGGATCGGTTGCTCTGGCGCCTGTTGCGCCTGTTGCCGGAAGTCGGCAGCTGGCCGGAGTACGGACCGCTGCGCGCCTTTCTCGCGCACGATGAGGAGCAGCGCAAGTGTTTCCAGCTGGCCGAGCGCCTGGCCGACCTCTTCGACCAGTATCAGGTCTATCGGGCCGACTGGCTCGCCGCCTGGGCAGCGGGCAGCGACCTGTTGTCCGACGGTCGCGGCAACAGCCGGCCGCTGCCGGCCGAGCAGCGCTGGCAGGCGGCGCTGTGGCGCGCGCTTCTGGCTGACGTGGTGGCCGGCGGAGCGGCGTCCGCGGCGACAGCGATGGCCAGTCGCGCAGCAGTCCATGCCGCCTTCATCGCGCGCGCACGGCAGTGGCCAGCGTCCGGCCAGCCGGACGGATTGCCACGCCGGCTGCTGGTCTTCGGTATTTCGAGCCTGCCGCAGCAGGCGCTCGAAGTGCTCGCCGTGCTGGCGCGGTGGACGCAGATCCTGATCTGCGTGCACAACCCGTGCCGGCATCACTGGTCCGACATCGTCGCCGATCGCGACCTGCTCCGGCGCAGCAGCGGCCGCCAGCCGAGGCGGCCGGGAATGCCCGGCGAACTGCCGCCGGAGCTGCTGCACGCGCATGCGCAGCCCTTGCTGGCGGCCTGGGGCAAGCAGGGGCGCGACTTCATCGACCTGCTCGACGAGTGCGACGGGCAGTCGGCGCAGCGGCCGGGCGGGGGCTGGCTGCCGACCCAACAGCGCATCGACCTCTTCGCGACCTGCGGCACGGCCAGCCTGCTGCAACAGCTGCAGGACGACATCCTCGACCTGCGGCCGCTGCACGAGACGCGCGCCTGCTGGCCGGCGGTCGATCCGCGACAGGACGCGTCGCTGCGCTTCCACGTCGCGCACAGCGCGCAGCGCGAAGTCGAGATCCTGCACGATCAGCTCGTCGCCGCCTGCAACGCCGACCCGAGCCTGCGGCCGCAGGACATCATCGTCATGGTGCCCGACATCGGTGCCTACGCGGCGCACGTGCAGGCGGTCTTCGGCCTGCTGTCGGCCGATGATCCGCGTTACCTGCCTTTTGCCGTCGTCGACCAGAGCCGGCGACAGTGCGACCCGTTGCTGCAGGCGCTCGAGAAGCTGCTGGCGCTGCCGCAGTCGCGACTGGCGGCGAGCGACGTCCTCGATCTGCTCGAGGTGCCTGCGCTGCGGCGCCGCTTCGCGATCGCCGAGGAAGACCTGCCGCTGCTGCATCGCTGGATTCGTGGCGCTGGCATCCGCTGGGGCCTGCACGCCGAGCACCGGGCGAGCTTCGGCCTGCCGCGGCCGGCGGCAGAGGCGGCGGCGAACAGCTGGCTGTTCGGCTGCCGCCGCATGCTGCTCGGTTACGCCGTCGGTGCCGACGCCGGCGCCTGGCAGGGGATCGAGCCCTACGACGAGATCGGCGGGATCGACGCCGCGACGCTCGGGCCGCTGCTGCAACTGATCGAGCGGCTGCAGGCGTCCTGGCGGATGCTGCGCAGCGCGGCGCCGGCCGCCACCTGGTGTGTCCGCCTGCGCCAACTGCTGGCCGATTTCTTCGCTGCCGACGACGATGCCGACGCCTTCACCCTGCTGCAGCTCGAGGGCGCGCTGCAGCGCTGGCAGGAAGCGTGCGACGCCGCCGCGCTGAGCGCCGATCTGCCGCTGTCGGTGGTGGGTGCGCACTGGCTCGCCAGCCTCGATGCAGGCGGGTTGACGCAGCGCTTCTTTGCCGGCGCGATCACCTTCGCCACGCTGATGCCGATGCGCGCCATCCCGTTTCGGCGCGTCTGCCTGCTCGGCATGAACGATGGCGACTATCCGCGCAGCCGGGCGGCGACCGATTTCGACCTCATGGCGGGCGATCACCGCCCCGGCGACCGGTCGCGGCGCGAAGACGATCGCTATCTCTTTCTCGAAGCCCTGTTGTCGGCGCGCGAACACCTGCACATCTCGTGGGTCGGCCGCAGCATCAACGACAACCGTCCGCGACCGCCGTCGGTACTCGTCGGCCAGTTGCGCGACCATCTCGCCGCCGGCTGGCGGCTGGTCGCCGACAGCGCGGCCGACGCGGCGCATGCCGATGCCGCCGGGCCGGGCGCTGCGTTGCTCGCCGCGCTGACCGTCGAGCATCGCCTGCAGCCATTCAGTGCCGAGTACTTTCCGGCGCCGGCGGCGGCGACCGGCCTGTTCACCTATGCGCGCGAATGGCTGGCGGACGCGGGCCCGTCGGGTGATCGGCGCTGGCCCGGGAACGACGTTCCGTTGCCGCCGCTGGTGCGCGACGAAGCGCTGTCGCTGCGCGAACTGGCCGATTTTCTCGCGCATCCGGTGCGATCCTTCCTCCGCCAGCGTCTCGGCGTCGTCTTCGCCGCCGACGACCCGGTCGGCGAAGACCAGGAGCCGTTCGTCGTCGAGGCACTCGCTCGCTGGCAGTTGCAGGACGAGCTGATCGCCGCCGAGCTCGCGGCGCTGCAGCGTGGCGAGGACATCGGCGCCGCCGGCCGTGCCCGGCTCGGCGCCATCGACCGCCGCGGTGCGTTGCCGGCCGGCGCCTTCGGCGAGGCGCTGGGCGACGAACTGCTGGCACCACTCGACGAGCTTTTCGCGCGCTATCGGCAGGCCCTCGCGCGCTGGCCGCTGGCGGTGGCTGGTGAACACGAACTCTGCCTGGAGGTGGCGATCGCCGACCAGCCACTGCAGATTGCCGACTGGCTCGGCGGCGTGCGCAGTGACGGCGCCGACCACCTCGGCCAAGTCGTCGTCGACAGCCGCGAACTGATGGATGGCCAACGGGTTCGTGGCGACGCCGTACTCCGGCACTGGCTGCGGCACCTGGGAATGCAGATCGCGGTCGGGCCACTGACGACGCTGCTGGTCGGCAAGCAGTGCGACATCGAGCTCGCCCCGTTGCCGCCGGACGCGGCGGCGGCCCTTCTGCAGCAGATGCTGGTTGCCTGGCACGACGGCATGCGTCGGCCGTTGCCGCTGGCGGTGCGAGCGGCCTTTTCCTGGCTGCACGCGGGCAGCGAGGAGGATGCGCGGAAGGTGTACGACGGCGGCGAGCAACAGTCGGGCGAGGTCGACCGGGACCCTTGCCTGCGCCGCGTCTATCCGGACTTCCGGCTCCTGACCGCTGGCGGCGAGTTCTTCGTCCTCGCCGAGCGCCTGTTGCGGCCGCTGCACGCGGCGCTGACGGCGGCCGATCCGCGGCCCGGCCGTCGGCCGGTCGCCGCCGGAGAAGCGGCGTGAGCGGCGCCATGGCGAGCGGCGATGGCGTCCTGCCACGCCAGGTGCTCGACCCGCTGTGCCTGCCGTTCAGCGGCCTGCGGCTGATCGAGGCGAGCGCCGGCACCGGCAAGACCTTCACCATCGCTGCCCTCTACCTGCGCCTGATTCTCGGCCATGGCAGCGGCGGTTCAGGCATGCGGCCACTGACGCCGGCGGAGATCCTCGTCGTCAGCTTCACCGAAGCGGCGACCGAGGAACTGCGAGACCGCATCCGCCGCCGCCTTGCCGCTGCTGCCGCCTGTTTCCGCAGCGACCCGGCGACAGCTGCCGACGCCGACGGCGACGCCGCCTTGCAGGCGCTGCGCGCGGAGTACCCGCCGCAGCAGTGGCCGGGCTGCGCCCGCACGCTGCAGCTCGCGGCCGAGGCGATGGACGATGCGGCGGTATCGACGATTCATGGCTGGTGCAACCGCATGCTGCGCGAGCACGCGTTTGCCAGCAACAGCCTCTTCGCGCAGACACTGGAGAGCGACCAGCAGGAGCTGCTGGCGGAAGTCGTACGCGACTACTGGCGCTCCTTCATCGTACCGCTCGACGCTGCCGGGGCGGACGAGCTGCGGCAGTGGTGGCCGGGTCCGCAGGCGCTGCAACCGGTGGTCGCGCGACTCGCCGATGACGTCGCCCTGCTGCCCGAGGCCGCAACACCGCAGCTCACCCTCGAACGTGCGCGCGGCGCACGGCAGCAGCGGCTGGCCGAACTCAAGGCGCCGTGGCGGAGCTGGGTGGGCGAATTGCAGGATCTGCTCGACGCGGCGGTCGCGCAGCGGCTGGTCGACGGCCGCAAGCTGCAGGGCCGCCATTACCGACCATGGCTGGAAGCCCTGCGCGCCTGGCACGAGGATGCCGCGGTGGGCAGCCCGGATCTGAAGACAGGCTGGCGGCGACTGACGCCGGCCGGGCTGCTCGATGCCTGGAAATCCGGCGCGCCGCCGGAGCATCCGGCGTTGCTGGCGATCGCCGGGCTGGCGGACGAACTGGCGGCGCTGCCGCAGGCGCGGGACGAGGTGCTCTGCCACGCCGCGCGCTGGGTGGCGGAGCGTTTCGCCGGCGAGCAGGAAGCACGCGCGCAGATGGGCTTCAACGAATTGCTGACGCGGCTCGCGGCGGCACTGCAGGGCGATGGCGGTGAACGGCTGGCGGCAGCGATCCGGCGGCAGTTCCCGGTGGCGCTGATCGACGAGTTCCAGGACACCGACCCGGTGCAGTACCGGATCTTCGACGCCGTCTATCGGCCGGCGCCCGACTCTGCGCCAGCGGCGCTGATCCTGATCGGCGATCCGAAGCAGGCGATCTATGCGTTTCGTGGCGCCGACATCCATACCTACCTGGCCGCCAGAGGCGCCTGCAGCGGCGGCATCTACACGCTGCTGACGAACTTTCGCGCCAGCCGGGAGATGGTGGCGGCGACCAACCACTGCTTCGCCTTCGCCGAGCAACGCCGCGCGGGGAGTGGCGCCTTCGGCTTTCGCAGCGCAGCGGGCAATCCGCTGCCTTTCGAGGCGGCGCAGGCGCAGGGACGTGCGGACGCGTTGCAGGTCGACGGCGCCAGGCTCCCGGCGCTCGTCGCCGGCGTCCTGCCGGCAGCAGGTGACAAGGGCCTGAGCAAGACCGAATATCTCGCGCTGATGGCCGTCGCCTGCGCCGAGGAGATCGTCCACCTGCTCAATCTCGGCCAGGCCGGTCGCGCCGGCTTCGTCGCCGCCGGCGGTCTGCGGCCGCTGCGTCCGGCGGACATGGCGGTGCTGGTCAACAACCGCGGCGAGGCCGACGCCATCCGCAGCGCGCTGCTGCAGCGCGGCGTGCGCAGCGTGTACCTCTCGGATCGTGATTCCGTCTTCGCCAGCGACGAGGCCCGCGAGCTGCAGCACTGGCTGGCCGCCGTCGCCGAGCCGGATGATCCACGCCTGCTGCGCAGCGCCCTGGCGACGGCGACGCTGGCGCTCGGCTGGCACGAACTCGACGCCCTGCAGCACGATGAAACGGCCTGGGAGGCGCGCGTCGTCCAGTTTCGCGGTTATCGCGAGTGCTGGCTGCGGCAGGGTGTGTTGCCCATGCTGCGCCGGTTGCTGCACGATTTCTCGGTGCCAGCCCGGCTGCTCGGTCGCGTTGCCGGCGCGTCGCCAGGCGCGCAGCCGCCGCTGGGCGGTGAACGCATCCTGACCAACCTGCTGCATCTGGCCGAACTGCTGCAGCAGGCGAGCGCCCTGCTCGATGGCCCGCAGGCGCTGCTTCGCCATCTCGCCGGGCAACGGCGGCAGCCGGCGGCAGCCGCCGCCGGTGATGCGCGGCAGTTGCGCCTCGAAAGCGACGCCGAACTGCTGCAGGTGGTGACGGTACACAAGGCCAAGGGCCTCGAGTATCCACTCGTCTTCCTGCCCTTCGTCTGCAATTACCGGGCGATCACGTCGCGCAGCAGGCCGCCGCTGAAGTGGCATGATGCCGCTGGTCGGCCGCAACTGTCGCTGAACAGCGACCCGGTGATCGTCGACCTTGCCGACCGCGAGCGTCTGGCCGAGGACCTGCGCAAGCTCTACGTCGCGCTGACGCGGGCGCAGCATCTCACCTGGCTGGGCGTGGCGCCGCTCGTCGGCCTGCAGCGGAGCGCCTTCGGCCAGCTGCTCGGCGGCGGCGAGGAACTGGCGCCGGACGAGCTGCCGCTGCGGCTGCAGGCGCTCGCCGCCGGTTGTCCGCACATCGCGCTGGTGCCGGTGGCGGCGGCGAGCGATGAGCGTTTCCGCACGCCGGAGAGTCGCCGCCAGGTCGGCAGCGCCCGCGAGTCGGCACGGGTGTGGCGCGAGCACTGGTGGATCGCCAGCTACTCCGCGCTGCGCATCGCCGCCGCCGACGATGCCGTGGCGTCACCGGCAGCGGCCGAGACGGCCGCCGAGGAGATCCTGCGCGAGACGCGGGAGACGGGCGAACGGCTCCTCGGCACCGCGCCCGCGGCGGCGCCGGTCCTCACCGCTTCCCTGCACGAGTTTCCGCGCGGCGCCGAAGCCGGAACCTTCCTCCACGGCTTGCTCGAGGCGAGTGCCGCCGAGGGTTTCGCGCAGGTTGCCGGCGACGCCGCACTGCGCCACGAACTGGTGGCGCGCTGCTGCCGCACGAGCGGCCGCGAGCAGTGGATCGGACTGCTCTCGGCCTGGCTGCAGGGTTTCCTGACGCGGCCGTGGGAATTGCCGGCCGGCGAGGCGGTAGCGGCGACGACGCTGCGGCTGCGCGAGCTGGCGGTGGCACGCGCCGAGATGGAGTTCTGGCTGCCGGTGCACGCGGTCGAGCTGCTGCAGGTCGACCAGCTGGTCTGCCGCCACACCCTTGCCGGCGCGCCGCGCCCGGCATTGCAGGCCGGCCAGCTCAACGGCATGCTGAAGGGCTTCATCGATCTCGTCTTCGAACATCAGGGGCGCCATTACGTGGTGGATTACAAATCGAACTGGCTGGGACCGGCGGCTGCCGCATACACCCCGGCAGCGCTGCGCGAAGCGATCCTGCACGCCCGCTACGACCTGCAATACGTGCTCTACCTCGTTGCGCTGCACCGCTTGCTGCGCGCGCGGCTGCCTGACTACGACTACGATCGTCATGTCGGCGCGGCGGTGTACGTCTTCCTGCGTGGTGGCGACTCGGCCTGCCGCGGCCTGCACGTCGAACGGCCGCCGCGGCGACTGATCGACGAACTCGATGCGCTGTTTGCCGGCCGGCAAGTGGCGCGACAGTGTTGACTGCGGCGGCGATGGGCGAGCGAGCGGCGATGCGCCTTCTGCTGCGGCAGTGGCGCGAGCGCCAGTGGCTGCGCCCGCTCGACGTCGCTTTCGCCGACTTCCTCTGGCAGGAGGTGCCCAACGCGTCGCCGTGGCTGATCCTCGCCGCCGCACTGGCCAGCCACCAGCTCGGTCGCGGCCACGCCTGTCTCGACCTCGCGGCGGCGCTCGCCGCTCCCGGTCAGGCGCTGTCGCTGCCGCCGGCGGGCGACGAGCGGCTGCCCGCAGCGGGTCCGTCGCTGCGGCCGGAGGAGGTGCTCGCCGGCCTGCGCCTGGCGGCCTGGCTCGAAGCCCTCGCACATCCGCAACTGGTCGCCGGCGGCAGCGGCACGACGCCGCTGGTGCTCGCCGACGGGAGGCTGTATCTGCGTCGCTACTGGCAGTACGAGCAGGATGTGCGCGCGGCGATCGAGCGGCGGCTGGCCGGCTCGCCGCAACTGCGCGCAGCGCTGCCGGCGGCGGCGCTGCGGGCGACGCTCGCCGCGCTGTTTCCGCCCGCCGCGGGCGAGCGCCCCGACTGGCAGAAGCTGGCCTGCGCGCTGGCCGCCGGCAGCGCCTTCAGCATCATCACCGGCGGGCCGGGGAGCGGCAAGACGACGACCGTGCTGCGTCTGCTCGCCTTGCTCCAGGCGCTGGCGTTCGCCGCCGCGGGGCAAGCGCTGCGGCCCCTGCGCATCCGGCTGGCGGCGCCGACCGGCAAGGCGGCGGCGCGGCTGGGCGCGGCGATCACCCGCGCGCGCGCGTCGCTGTCGCTCGCCGGGGTGGCCGATGCCGAGTCCGTGCGGGCGGCGATTCCCGACCGGGTGGCGACGCTGCATCGCCTGCTCGGCGCTCGTCCCGACACCCGGCGCTTTGCCCACCATGCGGGCAACCCGTTGGCGGTCGATCTACTGGTGATCGACGAAGCATCGATGGTCGACCTCGAGATGATGGCGGCGGTGTTCGCCGCGCTGCCGGGCACTGCCCGGCTCGTCCTCCTCGGTGACCGGGATCAGCTGGCCTCGGTCGAGGCGGGAGCGGTGTTCGGCGAACTGTGCCGGCGCGCCGGTGACGGCCATTACCTGCCAGCGACCTGCGACTGGTTGAGCGCCGTCAGCGGCGAGCGCATCGCGCCGGCGCTGGTCGACCCGCAGGGCGGCGCACTCGACCAGGCGGTGGTCATGTTGCGCCACAGCCATCGTTTCGCGGCGGCGAGCGGCATTGGCCGGCTGGCGGCAGCGGTGAACGCGGGCGACACGCAGCGGCTGGAAGAGCTCTGGCGGCAGCCGCCGGCGGATCTGGCGTTCCGTGAACTGTCCGGCGACGACGGGCAGGCCTTCGGCGAGCTGGTCATCGATGGTGGGCAGACGCCGGCCGCCGGCAGCGGCTATCGGCACTACCTGCAGCTGATGCGCGAGCGACGGCCGCCACGCACGGCCGGGGCAGCGGCCTTCGCCGCCTGGGCGCGGGCGATCCTCGCGGCGCACGGCGAGTTCCAGGTGCTGTGCGCCCTGCGGCTCGGCACCTGGGGTGTCGCCGGCCTCAACCAGCGCATCGCCGATGTCCTGCAAGCGGCCGGGCTGATCCGGGCGGCACACGGCTGGTACCCCGGCCGGCCGCTGCTGGTGACGCGCAACGAATACAGCCTGGGACTGATGAACGGCGACATCGGCATCGTCCTCGAGGTGCCTGGCGGTGCTGCCGGCGAGTCGACCCTGCGCGTCGCCTTTCCGGTCACCGGCGAGGAGCAGGGCATCCGCTGGGTGTTGCCGACCCGCCTGCGGGCCGTGGAGACGGCGTATGCGCTCACCGTGCACAAGGCACAGGGTTCCGAGTTCGCGCATGCGGCGCTGCTCCTGCCGGACGCGGCGAGTCCGGTCCTGACGCGCGAACTGCTGTACACGGGGATCACACGGGCGCGCTCGCGGTTGACGCTGGCGACGCCGGCGGGCGTCGACCTGCTGCGGGAAGCGGTACGGCGGCGCGTGCTGCGCGCCAGTGGTCTGCTGCCGGCGGGTGCCGCAGCGACGACCGGGCCGGCGGCCAGTCGTAGCCGGTCGCCGGGCGCCGATTAGTCGAGCGGGACGATCAGCTTGTCCCAGCCCGATCCGTCACCGGCATCCGGGCCCTGCGGTCGGCGTCTCAGCGTCGCGACCCGCGCCTCGACCACGGCGATCGACTCAGGGGTCACATGCAGGGTCCGCCGTTCGACGCCGCAGCGGCGTTCCGCCATGCCGGGCGGGGGGCCGGATTGCTGCTGACGCCGGTCTTTTCCTCGTTGCGCGTGCATTGCTCCTCCTCGAAAATCGCCACACACTTCGGGGCGGACGGCCGCCAGGACCAGCTTCTGGTCCGCGGTTGGTGATGATACCGCGCCGCACGCGATCTGTCGCCGGTCCCGGCGGCGCCGCAGTGCCGACGATCGCCCGCGTCGGTCTCAGAGGTTGTGAATGAATCTACTGCGCGACCGATCTGCGGCGTTGCCCACTCGCTCACTCCTCGCCTATCCATCCGATATGTCTCGTCGTTCGCTCGCTCGCGCCTTGCATCTCGGCCTGCTCGCGACGATTTCTTCACAACCTCTCAGTCTGCGCGCCTGTCCTCGCGGATCAGTCGCAGGCCGGCCGGCAGCGACTCGCCGAAGGCACGCCGTTCGTCGGCCTTGTCGAGTTCGGCGACGCTCGTCAGCTGCTCGCTCCAGGTGACGCTGGCATTGCTCGCGGCGAGGCGCGCGAGCACCGTCCGGCGCAGTTCCGGCGACAGGTCACGGGCGCGATCGCCGGTCAGGCGGGCGATCTGCGTGGCGGCGAAAGCGGCTGGCTCGACCTTCTTCCAGTCGGTCGCCAGCAGCGCTTCCAGCCAGCGGCCGGCAACGTCGGGCGGTACCACCTGGTGCGCGCTGCCGTACAGCGCCTGGCGCGCGCCGATACGCCCCAGGGCCCACCAGCCGAGGGGCTTCTCGACGCCGCGGCGCAGCCGCCCGAGCAACCAGTTGCCGGTCTCGATCTTGCGCTCGACCGGCAGTCTCTCGAGCGAAGCGATCAGGCGCAGCATGTCGTCGTGGCTGCCGGCGACCGCCGCCGCCCGAACACTGCCCCTGGTCGCCCCGCTGCGCAGGGCGGGCGCCAGCTCGCCGAGTAGGCGTTCCTGGGCGGTGGCCGGCAGGCCGCCGGCAGCCCGTCGCCAGAGCGTCCACCATTCCGACCAGTTCTGGCTCTCGTTGGCATACTGGATGCCCTGCGGCAGCAGTTCGCAAAGCTGCTCGCTGCGCCAGTCGTCGAGCGCGTCGCCGAGCCCCGGACGGAGGCAGAAGCCGGCGAGGTTGCACCACAGCCGCTCGTGCTCGGGCGAACGCCGCCGCCGCCGGGCGCGTTGCAGCAGGGCGTCGAACAGCGCGCGCAGCAGCGGCATTTCCCAATCTTCGCGCCGACCGAGCAGATGCTCGAGCTGGCCGCGCAGTCGCCGCACCTCCTTGCTGTCGAGCGGCTGCGAACTGGCGCCGAAGACGCGCTCGATCGCCTGCACCGCGTCGGCGAAGCGTGCCGGCAGGCCGCTCGCGGCCGCTGCCTCGACGCCGCCGGCAGTGCGCATCTCGAACTCGAGCAGCCAGCGCCGTGCGGGGTCTTCGCTGCTGACGCAGTGGATCTCGAGCGTCCCGACCGCACTCATCGCGGTCGTCAGTTGCACGCGCACCTCGCGCTGCCGGCTGCCGGCGGGCGCGTCGACGACGGTGGCGATTGGCGGCAGGCGGATGAACTCTTCATCGGCCAGGCTGGTGATCTCGCCGGGACGGTAAGCGGTGTCCGCGACCGAAGACGCGAGATGAAAACGCACCGGCTGGCCGAGGCGCAGGCTGAAGCTGCGCTCGGGCAGCGGGATCTCGTGTGCCTCCTCGCTGCCGCGCGGCAGCAGGCAGATGCCACGCGCCGGTTGGTCACGATCGTCGAGGACGAGGAAGTAGCTGCGCGCCGATCCGCCACCGATCCGCCGGCCGTGCCCGCGGCCGACGAGCGCGCAGGCGACTGCGCCGCGCGCGACGGCGACGTCGGGGTCGGCGTTGTGCAGGACGCGCAGGGGCGCTCCGCGCCAGGCGCCGAGGATCGACTGCAGCCGTTCGGCGAGCGCGGCGGCGCGAAAGACACCACCATTCAAAAGCAGCGTGTCGGGAACCGGCACCGCCGGCACCTGTTCGCCGTCGCCGAGCGCCTGTCGCGCCGCCGCTGCGTGCCGCCGCAGAAAGGCGGCGAGATGGCGGCTGATCGCCGGGTCGGCGGGGTAGGGCAGGCCGAACTCGACGATCGCGGCGCGCCGCTGCTGCAGCGCATCGTCGATCGTCACCTCGGGCAGGAAGCCGTCGACCAGAACCTGGCGCGCTTCGTCGCGACGCAGTTCGACGCTGCGCGCGCCGCCGAGCAGCCGCGAGCCGCTGCCGAGCAACGTCAGGAGAACCGATTCCGGCGCTGCGGCGGCGAGCAGCTGCTCCTTCGCCACGCGGCAGCGCGCTGCAAGCTGTGCGAAGCGCGCCGCCGACAGGCGCGCTTCGCCGGCCGGCAGGCGCGATTCGACGAGGTGGGCGAGGGCGAGATCCATGTTGTCGCCGCCGAGCATCAGGTGATCGCCGACGCCGATGCGTGTCAGCACCGGCTCGCCGTCGCGCAGCCCGACCTGGATCAGCGTCAGGTCGGTGGTGCCGCCGCCGACGTCGCAGACGAGCAGCAGGCGCGTTGCCGCGAGTTCGTCGGCAAGCCGCTGCTGATGGCGGAAGAGCCAGTCGTAGAAGGCCGCCTGCGGTTCCTCGAGCAGGCGCAGGTTGGCCAGCCCGGCCTGCCGCGCTGCCGCCAGCGTCAGGGCACGGGCGCCTTCGTCGAAGGAGGCGGGAACGGTCAGGACGAGCTGCTGCTGCTCCAGCGGCGCCTGCGGAAAGCGGTGCAGCCAGGCGGCCCGCACATGCGCCAGATAGCTGGCGCTGGCGCCGACCGGCGACACCTTGTGTACCGTGTCGTCGGCGCCCCAGGGCAGGATCGGCGCCAGGCGATCGACCGCCGCGTGCGACAGCCAGCTCTTGGCGCTCGCCACCAGCCGACCGGGAACCTGGCCGCCCAGATCGAGCGCCAGGCGACCGGCGACCACCGGCGCCGCGCTCTCCGCGACCGGCCACGGCAGTTGCAGCTCGTCGGGGTCGATCTCGCCGGCGGCCGGATGGTAGCGCACCGAAGGCAGCAGTGGCCGCGCAGCGACCTGGCCGGGGCCGACGAGTTGCTCGATCGCGAACAGCTCGACTTGCCGGCTGCCGGGTGCGGCGTAGGCGACGACGGTATTGCTGGTTCCGAGGTCGATGCCGACGATGTACTGTTTCTTCATGTCCTGCCGTTGTCGTCGATGCCGGCGAGCGCCGCCGTCCCGGTCGCCGGTGGGCGCGCGTGGCGGCGATCCGGGAGCGGCCCGGCAGGTGCCTCGCGTCCTGCCGCTCGCAAGGCCGGTTCCGGCTCCCGGCCCAGGTGCTGTTGCCGGCAGTGGCCCGTGCCGCCGGCGCGCAATATAGCACGGCCAATCGCCGCCGGGCGCGTCCGTCCGGCCACCGGAGAAACGGTCCGGCGCCGGCACCCCGTTCGCGCAGGCGGGCTGCCCGGGTTGTAGGTTGTATACTCCCAGTCCTTTCATTCGAGCGGCAGGCCAAGCCATGTCCACGCCGAAAAACATCGGTTTCGTCTCGCTGGGGTGCCCGAAGGCGCTGGTCGACTCCGAGCACATTCTCACCCGGCTGCGCGCCGAGGGCTACCTGATCTCGCCTTCATACGAAGGAGCCGATCTGGTGGTGGTCAACACCTGCGGCTTCATCGACGCCGCGGTGGCCGAGTCGCTCGAGGCGATCGGTGAGGCTCTGAACGAGAACGGCAAGGTGATCGTCACCGGCTGCCTCGGTGCGCGTGCCGATCTGATCCGCGAGGCGCACCCGCAGGTGCTGGCGGTGACCGGTCCGCACGCGACGGACGAGGTGCTGCAGCATGTGCACGCCCACCTGCCGCAGCCGCACGATCCATTCACCAGCCTGCTGCCGCCACAGGGGGTGAAGCTGACACCGCAGCATTTCGCCTACCTGAAGATTTCCGAGGGCTGCAACCACAGCTGCACCTTCTGCATCATCCCGTCGCTGCGTGGTCCACTGCTCAGCCGGCCGATCGGCGAGGTGCTGCAGGAGGCGCGAACGCTCGCCGAAGCGGGCGTGCGCGAACTGCTGGTGATCTCGCAGGACACCAGCGCCTACGGCGTCGACCTGAAGTACCGCACCGGCTTCGTCGGCGGGCGGCCGCTGCGCACCCGGCTGCGCGAACTCTGCGAGGCGCTGGCGGAACTCGGCATCTGGGTGCGGCTGCATTACGTCTATCCCTATCCGAGCGTCGATGCGCTGTTGCCGCTGATGGCCGAGGGCCGCATCCTGCCGTACCTCGACGTCCCGTTCCAGCATGCCAGCGCGCGCATCCTGGCGGCGATGAAACGGCCGGCGAGCGCCGAGAACAATCTCGAGCGCCTGCGGACCTGGCGCGCCATCTGCCCGCAGCTGACGGTGCGCAGCACCTTCATCACCGGTTTCCCCGGCGAGAGCGAGGCCGATTTTGCCGAACTGCTGGCATTCATCGCCGAGGCACGGCTCGATCGCGTCGGCTGCTTTGCCTACTCGCCGGTCGACGGGGCGACCGCCAATGAGCTGCCCGGCGCCGTGCCGGAGGAGGTGCGCGAGGAACGCCGGCAGCGGCTGATGGAGTTGCAGGAGGACATCTCGGCCGAGCTGCTGGCGGCGAAGATCGGGCGCGAGATCGATGTGCTCGTCGACGAGGTCGATGACGAGGGGACGATCGCCCGTTCGGCGGCCGACGCACCGGAGATCGACGGCCTGGTGTTCATCAACGACCATTTTGCCGCCGCGCCGGGCGACTTCCTGCGCGTGCGGGTGGTCGACGCCGACGAGCACGACCTCTACGCCGAGTTGCTCGCGTAGAAAGCCGCTGCCCGCGCTGCCCGTGCTGCCGGCCGCTGGCCAGGCAGGCGCGCGCGACGCCGTCCACCAGCCGTCAGTGGAAGTTGCGGCTCGTCGTCGGCAGCCGGCCGAGCAGCGCGCTCAGGTCGACAAGCCGTTTGGCGACCAGATGCACGACCTCTCCCTCGCGCTGCACTTGCCCGAGGACGCCGAGCAGGCGGGCGCCGAGGAGTTCGCGGCGTTGCCGCTCGACCAGCCGCGAATGGACGACGATGTTGGCCAGACCGGTTTCGTCCTCAAGGGTGACGAAGACGATGCCGCTGGCGGTCCCCGGTCGCTGCCGGCAGGTGACGATGCCGGCAGCGCGCAGCAGTTGGCGGTCGGCTGCCGCCTGCAACTGGCGGGCGGTGACGAAGCGTTGCGCCGTCAGGCGACTGCGCAGCAGAGACAGTGGATGGCGACCGAGGCTGAGGCCGCTGCTGGCGTAGTCGGCGATCAGGTTCTCGGCTTCCGACGGTTCGGCGAGGTCCGGAGTCCGTTCCGGCGGCGGCGCGTCGTGCAGCAGGTCGAGCTGCAGGCTGACACCGGCGGCAGCCCAGGCAGCCTGCCGGCGATGGCCGGCGAGATCGGCGAGCGCGCCGGCTGCCGCCAGCAGGTCGAGATCCCGGCGTTGCAGCCGTGCCCGGGTGGCGAGGTCGGCGAGGCTGGCGAATGGTCGCTGCGCGCGTGCCGCCTGCAGGCGGCCTGCCGCCGCCTGCGGCAGTCCGGCGATGCTGGCGAGCCCGAGGCGAACGGCCGGGCTGGCGGCCGTCGCGGTGGACCCGGTGTGGTCTTCGAGCCGCGCCTGCCAGTCGCTGGCGCCGACCGTCGCCGGGCGCAGCTCGACGCCATGCCGGCGCGCGTCCTGCAGCAGTTGTGAGGGCGAGTAGAAGCCCATCGGCTGGCTGTTGAGCAGTGCGCAGAGGAAGGCCGCCGGATGGTGGCGCTTGAGCCAGGCCGAGACATAGACCAGCAGGGCGAACGATGCGGCGTGCGACTCCGGGAAGCCGTACTCGCCGAAGCCGCGGATCTGCGCGCAGATGCGCTGCGCGAAGGCTTCGTCGTGGCCGCGCTGGCGCATGCCGGCGGTCAGCTTCTGCTCGAAGGGTTCGAGCCCGCCCTTGCGCCGCCAGGCGGCCATCGCCCGGCGCAGCTGGTCGGCCTCGCCGGGAGTGAAGCCGGCGGCGACGACGGCGAGCTGCATCACCTGCTCCTGGAAGATCGGCACACCGCAGGTGCGGCCGAGAACGGCGGCGATCTCCGGCCGCATCGGCTCGATCGCCTCCCGGCCGTGGCGGCGGCGCAGATAGGGATGGACCATGTCGCCCTGGATCGGGCCCGGGCGGACGAGCGCCACCTCGATCACCAGATCGTAGAAGTGGCGCGGCTGCAGGCGCGGCAGCATCGCCATCTGCGCCCGTGACTCGACCTGGAAGACGCCGACCGTATCGGCGGCGCAGAGCATCTCGTAGACCGCCGGATCCTCGGGTGGGATGTCCGCCAGGCGGTAGCCGCACAGGTCGAGCGCACGATGGATCGCCGACAGCATGCCGAGCGCCAGGATGTCGATCTTCAGCAGCCCGAGCGCGTCGAGATCGTCCTTGTCCCACTGGATCACGGTGCGTTCGGGCATCGCCGCATTCTCCACCGGCACCAGGCGGGCGAGCGGGCCGCGGGCGATGACGAAGCCGCCGACATGCTGCGACAGGTGACGCGGGAAGCCGCGCAGCGTGTCGGCGAGCAGCAGCCAGCGGGCGACTCGCGGTGCCGCCGGATCGAGGCCGACGGCCTGCAGGCGGGCGGGCAGTTGCTCGCGCCGGTCCCACCAGGCGAGCGAGCCGGTCAGGGCATTGATCTGCGCCAGGCCGAAACCGAGGGCGCGGCCGACGTCGCGCAGCGCGCCGCGCGTCCGGTAGGTGCTCACCGCCGCCGTCAGCGCAGCGCGTTCGCGGCCGTAGCGGGCGTAGAGGTACTGGATGACCTCCTCGCGTCGCTCATGCTCGAAATCGACGTCGATGTCCGGCGGTTCGCCGCGCTCGCGCGAGATGAAGCGCTCGAAGAGCAACTGCGATCGGCCCGGATCGACTTCGGTGATGCCGAGGCAGTAGCAGACCGCCGAGTTGGCCGCCGAGCCGCGTCCCTGGCAGAGGATGCCACGGCTGCGGGCGAAGTTGACGATGTCGTAGACGGTCAGGAAGTAGGGCTCGTAGGACAGTTCGCCGATCAGTGCGAGTTCGTGTTCGACGCGCTCGCCGACGCCGGCCGGGACGCTGCCGCCATAGCGCCGCTGCAGGCCGCGCCCGACTTCGTGGCGCAGGAAGGAGGCAGGCGTCTGGCCTGGCGGCACGACTTCGTCCGGATACTCGTAGCGCAGCTCGTCGAGCGAGAAACTGCAGCGTCCGGCGATGTGCAGCGTTTCGGCCAGCAGTTCCGGCGGATAGAGACGCGCCAGCCGCAGGCGGCTCCGCAGGTGCCGCTCGCCATTGGCGAAGAGCGCGTGCCCGGCGGCCGACAGCGTGCTGCGCAGGCGGATCGCCGTCAGCGTGTCCTGCAGCGCGCGGCGGCCGCGCCGGTGCATGTGGACGTCGCCGGTGGCGACCGCCGGCAGGCCGCTGGCGCGCGCCAGTGCCAGCAGGTCGGCCAGCCGCTGCGCGTCGTCGGCGCCGCAATGCAGGCCGACGGCGAGCCAGGCACGCGCCGGAAAGCGCTGCGCCAGCCAGCGACCCGCGTCGGCGCTGTCGCCCGGCTCGGCGACCCAGAGCGCCAGGCAGTCCGGCACGGCACCGCTGCCGCCGGGAAGCATGTTGGGAGTCTCGAAGTCGCTGCGCAGCAGGCGGTATTCGCCCTTGCGCGAGCGCCGGCGGGCGAGCGTGATCAACGCCGACAGGTTGCCGTAACCGGCGCGGTTCTGCGCCAGCAGGAGCAGCCGCAAGCCCTCCTGATTCCTGTCGGCGAGGCGGAACTCGGCGCCGATGATCAGCTGCAGCCCGCAGTCGCGGGCGGCCTTGTGCGCCCGCACGACGCCGGCCAGCGACGCCTCGTCGGTGATCGCCAGTGCGCTGTAGCCGAGCGCCTGCGCCGCTTCGACCAGTTCCTCCGGATGCGAGGCGCCGCGCAGGAAGGAGAAGTTCGAACAGCAGTGCAGTTCGGCGTAGTCGGGCGGCGGGTCGGTGGGCATGCGGTGCGGCAGTGAAGGAAGGGATGTCCGCCTGTTTGCGGCAGGGCAGGCGGCGCAAAGGCTGTATGTAAATACAGTTTTGATGTTACCTCTTTTGCCCGTGCGTGGGTGTTCTTCGCATCCGGTTGGCGTGGCGCAGCGCGCTGCTCCGCCCAGCTCGCGGTCGGTCGCCACGTGTGATGGCAGCCGACCGGCAGCGATGCGAGAGGGGCGGCAGCCTGTCTGATCGAGCCGCGGCGGTGCGAGATCGTCACCGCAACCGCAGCGCAATCGATGCCAGGAGCGTGCGAGTCGAAGCCAGGGACGTGCGAGTCGAAGCCAGGGGCGTGCGAGTTGAAGCGAGGGGCGTGCGAGTTGAAGCGAGGGGCGTGCGAGTCGAAGCCAGGGACGTGCGAGTTGAAGCCAGGGACGTGCGAGTTGAAGCCAGGGGCGTGCGAGTTGGAGCGAGGGGCGTGCGAGTCGAAGCCAGGGGCGTGCGAGTCGAAGCCAGGGGCGTGCGAGTCGAAGCCAGGGGCGTGCGAGTCGAAGCCAGGGGCGTGCGAGTTGGAGCCAGGGGCGTGCGAGTCGAAGCCAGGGGCGTGCGAGTTGGAGCCAGGGGCGTGCGAGTTGGAGCCAGGGGCGTGCGAGTCGAAGCCAGAGACGTGCGAATCCAGGCCGGCACCGTGCAACTTTCGGGCAGGGTATGCCCGTGGGGTCCTGGACTCTTGGCGTGAGACCGGCGGCTACGGGCGAAAACCCTTCGTTGCCGCCAGATCGCCGCAGGGTCGATCAGCCACGCATGGCGACCTCCCGACGCCAAAACCGTGCGCAGCACTGCCGGACGTCGGTTCGTCGCCTTGCTTCGCTACAACGCCGTGCCTCGCTGCCAACCCGCAGCCGGCCGACCGGGGCGGATTGATCCGCCGGCAATTCGCAAGCGAGGAACTTCGTCGCGACGGCCGGGTCGGCGAATTCGCGCGCAAAGGCATCGGCGGCGGTGAGCAGCGCTTTCTGGTTCACGCCGGCAGGGCTGCGGAAGCGGTCGGCGACGCCCGGTTCGCCGGCATCGATGGCGCGCGCCGTGCGGGCGATTCCCTGCAGATCGAGGCGCAGCGAATCGAACAGAACCTCCTTCGCCGTCGCCGCGCCGCCATCCTGCCGCGCCTCCTCGACGTCGAGATCGCGGACGGTCTGCGCCAGGCGCGCAAAATGCCCGGCAGCCTTGCTGCCGGCGGCAAAGTCCGCGGCATCCGCGTTTCCGAAAGTCTGCACACGGGCCGCACATGTCGTGACGACGAGGATTCCCGGTCTTCATGGTCGAATCTCCTGTAAAGTGTCAGCGATCGGCACATTGGAGCCACTTGAGGATCGGCGTATAGGGTCCAGCGCATGATCGGCGTAATGGAGCCAGGCCATGATCGGCATATGGGATCCACACGATGATCGGCGTATTGGGGCCACGGGCCCTGAAGAAGTAAGCAACGGGCATTTCGGATTTCACCGATTCAACGCTACCCTCGGCGACTTTTTTCCGAGGGAAGTGATGAGTAAAAGGAAGATCGAAATGCACCACTATCGACAAGCCCTGCTGCGTATGCGGCAAGGCGACTCTGATCGCGACATTTCCCGAAGTGGCCTCATGGGGCGGCGGACAGCAGCCAGTCTACGAACCCTGGCCAGCGCACGCGGTTGGCTCGCCGGCGACTTGGCCGCCCCCGACGATGCGACGATTGCCGAAGGGCTGGCGCCCGCCAGGCGCGCGGCCACCACCGTTTCCAGTCTCGAAGCGCATCGAGAACGCATCGCGGCTTGGCTGGGTCAAGGCGTTTCCGGCGTCGTCATTCACACGGTGCTCAAGCGCGAACACGACTATACCGGCAGCTACTCGGCGGTACGCCGGATGCTCGGCACGTTGAAACGGGCGATCCCGCCACAGACCACCGTCCGCCTGAGCTTCGCCCCCGGCGAAGCGGCCCAGGTCGATTTCGGTGCCGGCCCGTTCCTGGAGCACCCGGCCGGTGGGCCACGCCGCACCTGGGCCTTCGTCATGACGCTTTGCTTCTCGCGGCACCAGTACGTCGAGTTTGTCTGGGACCAGACGGTGGCGACCTGGCTCGGCTGTCATCGTCGCGCCTTCGAATGGTTCGCCGCCGTTCCGGCACGACTCATCATCGACAACGCCAAGTGCGCGATCATCAAGGCGTGCATCCATGACCCGCAGGTTCAACGCTCGTATGCCGATTGCGCCGAGGGCTACGGCTTCAAGATCGATGCCTGCCCGCCACATGATCCGCAAAAAAAAGGCATCGTCGAGTCGGGGGTGAAATACCTCAAGGGCAACTTTCTGCCGCTCAAGACCTTCCTCGATCTGGCCGATCTCAATCGCCAAGCCAAAGCCTGGGTCATGGACGAAGCCGGCACCCGCCGGCATGGCACCACCGGCGAGGCGCCGACCGATCTCTTCGCGCTTGAGCGTGCGGTCCTTCTGCCGCTTCCCGGCGTGGCGCCGGACCTCGGCGTCTGGTCGCAGGCGACCGTTCACCCCGACAGCCATATCCAGTTCGAGCGCGCCTACTATTCCGTCTCGTTCACCTTGGTCGGCAAGCGTCTCTGGTTCAAGGCCAGCGACGGCATGGTGACGATTTATCATGAGTTCAAGCCCGTCGCCGCGCATGCCCGAGCGTTCAAGGCCGGTGAGCGGCGGACCGTCAAGGATCATCTGCCGCCCGACGCCCGAGCCTTCTTTGCCCATGACCGAGCGTGGTGCGTGGAGCAGGCAGTACGGGTTGGGCCGGCCTGCGCCGCGTTGATCGAGCGTCTGCTCGCCGACCGCATCGTTGAACGACTGCGTGCGGCACAAGGCGTGCTGCATTTGCAGAAATCCTACCCCGCCACCCGCCTGGACGCCGCGTGCGCCCGGGCCCTGGCGCATGAGTCGCCCTTCTACCGCACGGTGAAGACGATTCTGGCCGGCGGTCATGACTTGCGGGCCGACACCTGGGCGGCAACCGCGCCCGAGCCCACTCCGCATTCGGGGCGCTTTGCCCGCAATGCCGCCAGTTTGTTTGCGGCATCGACCACGGTGCAGTGAGCGCCGCGCTGTTCTCCATGGCTGAATCCGGCACTCTGCCGTCTTCAGCCACGGCGAAGCGTATCTCCCGCGTCCGGGCGTCAAGGTTTCGCTGCGCCGGGCGTTGCCCGACCTTGACCCCCGGCCGCGGGAATTCCAGGCCCTCCGGCCTATGTCAACCTGAAGGACTGATCGTGAATCCCATCCCTGAACTTGCTCCCCATCTCAAGCAGTTGCGCCTCTCCGGCATCCTCGGTTCGCTCGAGGCGAGAAATCGCCAAGCCATTGAATCGAAATTGGCTTATACCGAATTCCTGTCCCTCTTGATCCACGATGAGGTCGCGCGTCGCGACCAGACGAAATTCGCCTTGCGGCTGCGCCGCGCCGCGTTCCGCTCCGGGAAGTCGCTCGAAGGTTTCGATTTCGCGCGCTTGCCGAATCTGAACCAGGCCTTGATCCATGATCTGGCCACCGGGCGCTATCTGCAGGAGAAGGCGCCCGTCCTCATCGTCGGACCGTGCGGCACGGGCAAGAGCCATCTGGCGCAAGCGCTCGGCCATTGCGCCGTGCGTCAGGGCGTTGACGTCCTGTTCACTACCCAGGCTCAGCTGTGTGCCACCCTGACGACGGCTCGCGCCGTCGGCACCGTCGAGCGCAAGATCGCCACGCTCTCACGGGTTCCACTTTTGATCGTCGACGACTTTGGACTCAAACCGCTCCGCGCCTCCGCCGACGAGGATTTCCATGACCTCATCGCAGAACGCTACGAGCGCGCGGCGACCATCGTCACCAGCAATCTTGATTTCTCCGAGTGGGATCAGGCCTTTCCCGCCAACCGCCTGCTCGCCTCCGCGACCCTCGATCGCCTGCGCCATAACGCCTATTGCCTGACCCTCGATGGTGAGTCGTACCGCTCACCAAAATTGGCGCCAACGGCACCAAAATCAGCACCGCAAAAACAGGTAAAATCCGCCACCCTTTAAGCCCCGAGTTAGCCCGTTTTTAACTCTTCAAACTGGCTCCATTACGCCGATCATCGGTGGCTCCATAACGGCGATCAATGACAGTAAAGGGCGATTGGCGGGATTGCGGAATGTAAATTGGCGCGCCGCGGGCTTTGTGGCAAGACGAAAGAGGCAAAAAATGGGCGGGCTCGGGTCCGCGGTGGTACTGCTCACGGCACCGTCATTGGCGCGTACGCTGAACGACCGCAAGCGGTTGCTTCGGGTGGAAGGGCGCGCTCCGCAAGCAATGGTTGTTGAATGAAGGTGGCGGCTCGGCCGTCGGACAACTTGCCCGCTGTCTCGATGCGCTGGCGCAGTTTGAAGAGATACCGGCCAAACGCGCCGCCGGGAAACATTCGCGCAGGGTGCGGATCACTGAGTCAAAGGCTTGGGCGAAGCCAGATTGCCATGCGATGCGCTCTTCGGGCACGCTTCGTTGTCGCCGCCGTCACCTGCTGCTGGACAGGCCAGCAAGTGGGACGGTCCGTGGACTGCCGGAATCAGTCGGACGGTACCTGTCGTGAGCGTGCCGATAGCCGCTCTCGTTGCACCTCGTGGTGGGGCTGAGCTATAGTTTCGCCATTGGCCCTCGCCGGGCTGATGGCCCAGCCAGAGGGGTTGCGCGACGGGGAGGGCGCCGACGCAATTACCGGAATTCTTGGTGGACGGGCGCATGGCTGACCTCATTGTTCTGTCGAGTCAATTCGCTGTTCTTGTGCATGCGGAAAGGATATTGACGCAAAGCTTTGGGGCAAGTAGGCCTGCTACATCACGTTGGGCGACTGGTTCCCCGACAATCGTTCAACTTCTTGTAACGGGGTTCATGTGAGAGAAGACAGATGAAACTCAAACGCAGTCTTGTCGCTCTAGCAGCGTTGTTGCTCACGGCTGGAAGTGAGGCAAATGCACTCAACCTGACACTCGACTTCCAGTCGTTGCCCAGCGCACAAGGGTGGACGTTCGCAACCAATAACTCACATCTGGGCAACGCGGCGGAAAGTCTGGTCTACTCGACTTGCACAGCGGACGGACTGCCAGCTTTGTGCATGGACTCGACCCAGTTGCCATATAGCAATTCAGACGGCAGCGCCTTCTGGTACACGCGTGCCGACTTGGAACTGAGTAATCCGTTCACCGTATTGATGCGGGCACGGCTACTAGAGGAAGTATTCCAAGGTTTCCCTAGCGGGCGCAACGCTTTTGGCCTTTTTATCGATGCCTATACTGGGTCAGGTCTCGCGCAATTCGGTGTCGGTGCAGACCCGAGTAGGATCCAGTCCCATGTGAAAAATTATGCAGAGATTCTGACGCCCTTCGACACGCGACAATGGCACGACTACCGTTTTGTGGTGCAACCTGGGGGCGCGTTCGAATTATTCGTCGATGGCGCAACCACTCCCATCGTCTCTGGGCCGCTATTGCCTAGTAGCCTTGACCAGGCACTCAATTTCGGCGATGGTACGTCCTTCAATGCTGTACGTGCTGAAATCACCATGTTTCAAGTCACGCAGGTCCCCGAACCCAGTACGAGCCTGATGGTCAGCCTCGGCGTCGTCTCAGCGCTTTGCTGGTCACGTAGAAGGCAGGTTGGCAATCGGGCCGCGTAGCACCGACTCCGGTTCGCCCATTCGAGTCCCAAACCCTGCGTTCCATGGGACTCTGGACGCTGCCCGAAAATGCCGCGCAGCGTCCCCCTGAGCTTCCACTTTCGGCGTCAGTGATTGCCTATCGCAGAGCGTAGAGCGATAATCTTCTTTCCATGCGATTTTGGAGTTAGCCATGAAGATCTATTCAGCAGTAATTGAGCGGTGCCCACAAACCGGCCTGTTCGTCGGTTTCGTTCCCGGTTTTCCCGGCGCTCATTCCCAGGGCGAAACGCTGGATGAAGTCAACCACAACCTGCACGACGTTATTGCAATGCTTCTCGAAGACGGCGAACCCACGCTGGAGTCCGAGTTTGTTGGGATTCAAAATGTTGCCGTAGCTTGAGTCATGGGCAATGTTCCCGTCCTCAAACCCAATGAAGTCATAGCCATTCTTATGAGACTCGGCTTCACCGAAGTTCGCCAACGTGGTTCACACAAACAATTCCGCGATACCGCAGGTCGCTGCACAACGGTGCCGTTTCATCAAGGTCAAGACATCTCCCCAATCTTGCTCCGTCAAATAGCCAAAGACATTGGCCTCGCGCTTGATGAGTTGCTCAAGCACAGATAGCCCAACCCGGCAGTCAACCTGGACGCTGCGCAATAAAGCCGCGCAGCGCCGGTTACTTCCACGTGTGCGCCGGGCATGGCGCGTTACTTCATAGGTGGAAGTCCTATGGCCAGGTTTTGCCGCACCTGCGGTGCGTCGAACCCCGCTACGCAGAGCCGAAGGCAAGGAGAAGGGCAAGGGCGTTGCCGCGAGGCGGGGTCTGGAAGGTGGAAGCGGGGTTTCCATGAGCAAACTGCTTTGCTCATGGCCGCTGGAACGACGCGAGCTGTGCGAGCGGTTGGAGCGCCCAATCCAAAGCTGCGGGGCGATGAACAAGAACCGGATCTGAGGCGTGATGCATCCGGGGCGAGCGGGCACGTGACCGCGAAGCCCTCCATCTGCGGCCGGGGTGCATTTTGTAAATCCGGCGTCCATGCAGCGAAGGTCACGAGTCTTGCCCCGGGAGATCTCCCCGGTGCCTCGGAGGATCGAGGCTGGGCGTTGGGTGACTGGCGCTGAATACCGTGGACAAGTCAGCAGAGGGCAAAGTAGGTGGTGCTTCCCAGCGAAGGCCCGGACGATGAAAGACGAACGGCCGTGACGAAGAGAGACGGGATCGCATCGGACCACCTGCTGAAGCAGTCTGCGGTGATCGCCTACGGAAAGAGTCCTGCCGGCAGCTGCCAACGCGCCCGCAGCCCGGCCAGCCGGCGCTCGAACTCGTGCAGCGGCAGGCGCTCGTTGCCGGGCAGGCTCCACAGCGCGCGCACCCGCCAGCGCCCGTCCTCCTCGTGCAGCAGCGCCTTCACCGTCAGATCGGTCTCCTGCCACTGCCGGCCCTCGAGGTGCACGATCTCGTTGCCTTCGAAGTAGGCCCAGGGGCCGGCGGTCTTCAGGTGGAAGACCTTGAAGCGGCTGCCGCTGCCGGCGATTCCCAGTTCGCCGCGCACGCTGTCGAGGATCGCGCTGCGCGCCGGGCTGCCCGCGGCCGGTACCGAGACGCCGGCCGCCGCCGGTTGGGCGCAGGCGGCCACGGCCGAGAAGACGAGGCCGGCGAGCAACGCCAGCGCAGCGCTCACCAGCCGCAGCACGCTGAGGACCCGCGGGACGCCGCCGGGATAGGTTCAGCCAGCACCGTCTTGCCGCGCCGGGCGTCGGCGCACCGCCTGCGCGCTCTTGTGGGCCAGGTGGCGCAACAGCAGTCCGGGCGGCATGCGCAGCCACTGGTAGCGGGTCGCACCGAGGCGTACGGCGATGCTGCGCGCGAGCGGCGGTGGCTCGTCGGGAAGTCGCGGCAGGGTGCAGCGCGGATAGAGCCAGTCCATCGCCCGCAGCATGGCTCGCGGCGGCGGGCGCAGCGGCAGCCCGTCGGGCACCGGCGTCGCCAGCCAGCGGCGGCAGTAGTGCAGGGCATACCACAAGGGACGCTCGACACCGTGACGGCGGGCACGCACGCTCAGTGCCAGCCAGTCATCCGCCGACCGCAGGTGGCTCCGCAGAAGGCTGTCGATGTCGACCAGGTCGCGCAGGTTGTCGGCCAGCTCGGAGTCCTGGAAGAGGTGGATGGCGGCATGCAGGATCTGGTCGAGCGGATGCAGCACCAGGAAGCGCTGCCCGGCAAGCTCCTGCAGGTCGGCGAAGAGCAGCGCCCGGTCGGGATGTAGACGACCGGTCACCGGGCTGATCGTGTGATGGACATCGACTTCCATCGGGTGGCCGGGAAAGCGCAGCGGTGGCAGCTCATGACTCCATTCCCGGTAGTAGCGGTCGGCGTAGTCATCGACGGCCTGTGCCTCCCAGCCAGCGGCCAGCAGGGCCGCTTCGGTCTGCCGCAGGTCTTCGCGGCTGACCAGCAGGTCGACGTCGTTCGGCAGGCGGCCGCGCGCCGTCGCCAGGTCCTGGATGATGTAGGCGCCTCCCTTGAGAACGGCGACGCGCACTTCGCCAGGCAGCACGCTGGCCAGCGCTGCCAGCTCCATGCGCAACAGGTGGACGCGATGCGCCGAATAGGTGGTCGCCGAATCGAGATGGCCGCGGACACAGTCCGGAATCGCAGCGAGGTGCTCGGCTTGCGACCGGATGCGATGGGCGAGCACGCCCAGCAGCCGGGCGCGCCGTGCGAGGCGGATCAGTGTGTCCCAGTCGTGCAGCTGCAGGCGGCGCACCCGTCCAGGGTCGCACAGCAGTTGCAGCAGCTGGAACGGGTAGGCGGCAGGCTGTGGGTCGATCATGCGCCCTCGCTCGCTGCGCGCGCGTCGGCAAGCAGCGCGCGGACCGATTCGATCGCTTCATCCAGACGGCTGTAATCGAGCGCGAACGCGGGGCAACGCTCGATGACGTCCGCCACGGCGTTGAACGAGATGGCGCCGAGGACCTCGTAGTTGAAGCTGTTGAAGGCGAGGTGCGCGAAAGCCTCTTCGGCCGGCAGGCGGCGGATGCTCAAAGCTGCACCCTGGCGAAAGCTCGGAAAGATGACCAAGCGCGGGTGTGCCGGCAGTCGTCGGGCGTCGACACTGGTCTCGCCGGGAGCGAGGTGTGCGACGTCGCCCTTGCGCGTGCCCTTGTAGACCGGGCCGAGGATCACGTCTTCGGCATAGTCGCGAATGACGTCGATCGAGCGGTTCTTCAGTGCCAGCGGCTTGAGCATCGGCCACAACTGGCCGCTGCGCGGGCAGAGGACGCCGAACTCGTCGGACAGCAGGCGGAAACCCCGCAGCATCATGGCCGCCGTCAGCGTGCTCTTGCCGGAACCGGGCGGCGCCGCCATGATGACACCGCGGTCGGCGAGCGCAAGGGCGCCGGCGTGCAGCAGGACGTGCTGGTTGAAGCGCTGCGCAAAGCACCAGTTGACGCCCCATTCGAAGTGCGCCAGTGCCTGCTCCTGGGGAAAGGGGTCGAAGGGCTGAACGCCGTCGATCAGGAAGCGGGACTGCGGGCGCAGGTAGGCGCGCAATCCCCGGCCGCCGCGGATCTGCGTATGGAAGTCGGCGAAGGCCGGATCGACCAGGGCGAAGGCGCCATAAACGCGCTGCAGGTCGGCAACGAAGGCCGCGAGGTCGGAGCCCAGGCGCACGACGGCGGCCCCATAGTCGAGCGTGAGCGAAGCACTGGCGAGACGCTGGCGGAGAATGACGGGAGAGAGGTGGCGCAGGCGGAGCGGCTCGGCAGTCATCCGCCAAGCATGCCCATCTCCTGCAGAGAACGCAACACCTGACGGATTTCGTCTGTGTCGGTATCGACTTCGAGTTCGTCGCGCAGAAAGCGCAGCGCCGGCTCCAGAGGCAGCGGCTGTTCGCCGTCGCCGATTTCGCTCAATGCTTCGAAGATGATGGTGGCGGCCGGCGTGAGGATGTGCGTCTGCCAGCTTTCCTGATCAAATGCGACGCCCCCTTCCCCCAGACGGCGATAAAGGGGGCGCATCAGACAGCGGGCGGTCGTGCGCGACTGGGGATGGATTGCCGCCGATCGATCAGGAGATGAGGTTGGTGCCCGGGTCGGCGTGCGGTCCCTGCGGATTGATCGAGTTCCAGCACGACGCGTGCGCCACCGGCCTGGGTGCCGTGCCGGTGATGTCGTAAACCAGAACGTTGCCTTCGATGACCGTGTCGCCACCCTGGTTCGGGATTCCGGCCTGGAACTCCCGCACCCATTGGTCGGTCTGGTCCTTGGGCAGGATTGGCGGGATCGGCCTGTTGTTGTTCGCCAGCAGACCCTTCTCGACACAGGCGTGCAGGCTGCTCGACGACACGGCCCTGCCGGTGGAGGGCAGAACGAAGATCGCCGGCACGGCCGCGGCCTTCTTCAGCAGCTTGCGCCGCTGCGCGGTTCTATCGTTTGAGGTCTCTGACATGTGCTTTCCTTGGTATCGATTGCGGCCTGAGCAAAATCATTTTAGTCGTTCCGGCCTTTGGATGTCTGACTACTACATCACGCTTTGCCGAGAAAGCCTGCCATGACAGTCACAGTGTGGTGTAACACCCGGTGACCTCGTGCCTTGCTTCCCCATTCAAGCAAGTTATGTGCCACACGCTTTGAGAGAATGCAATCCTTCAGTAAATCATTGCCGTAGCATGCGATTCCACGGCTGAGGGAGGATTCGGTGGCAGCGAGTGTAAAAAAAACCGACACTGTCGCAGTCGCGGGGCTTGTGAACGGCTCCCGGCAGCAGGCCGGGCGGGCCGCTTCGAGCGCATCGGAGCCGCGAGCGAGCGCAGCGTCGGGCAGGTCGCAGCGCGGTCGCGCAAGGCCTTGCCGGGCAGATCGCCGACCACCGCCGCTCCCGGCTTCACAGCTTCAGACGTTCGATCAGCTCGGTTTCCAGCTTGATGCGGTTGGCGGTCTCGCGAAGATCGCCGCCGCTGATCAGGAAGGTGTCTTCGACGCGCTCGCCAAGGGTGGAGATCTTCGCCGTGTGCAGGTTGGCGCCATGTGCCGCCAGGGTCAGGGCGATCGTGTACAGCAGCCCGGGACGATCGGTAGCGCTGACCGACAGGACGTAATGCGAGCCTTTCTCGTCTTCTTCGATGGTGACCACTGGCTGCACTGGAAAGTTCCTCACCTGCCGCGACAGCCGTCCGCTGCCCGGCCCCTCGAGCGGCCCTTGGCGGCGCAGGCGGTCAGTCAGTTCGTGTTCGACATAGCTGATCATGTCGCGGTCGTCGCCGCGCTCGCCGAGGTCGAGCAGCATGAAGGTGTCCAGCGCGTAGTGGTCGCGCGTGGTATGGATCTTGGCGTCCACGATGGTGTAGCCGGCGCGACTGAAGAAGCCGACCAGTCGCGCAAACAGGTCGCGCTGGTCGCGGGTGTAGACCAGTACCTCGAGACCTTCACCCTGCGGGTTGAGGCGTGCCCTGACCAGGGGCTCATCGCGACGGATGCGGTAGTGCAGGGCGCGGGCGTGCCAGGCGATCTCTTCCGCCGAATGGCGCATGAAGTACACCGTGTCGAGATGTTTCCACAGCCGCTGGTGAACCGAGTCGGGCAGGGCGAAGTAGCGCAGCAGCCGCACGGCCTGCTGCTGGCGCTCTTCGATCAGTCCCTGCCGCACCGCCGCCTCGCCGCCGCCGAGCAGGGCACGGCAGGTGCTCCTGAACAGCTGCTCGAGCAGTTGCCCCTTCCAGGTGTTCCAGACCTTCGGACTGGTGCCGCGAATGTCGGCGACCGTGAATAGATAGAGGGCAACCAGTTTCCTTTCTTCGCCGACCGTTCGGGCGAAGGCGCCGACCACCTCAGGGTCGGCGATGTCCTGCTTCTGGGCGACGCTCGACATCAGCAGGTGGTGCCGTACCAGCCAGACGACCAGCTCGCTGTCCTCGGCAGCGACGTCGTGCGCCGCGCAGAACTCGGCGGCGTCGACCGCGCCGAGCTCGGAGTGGTCGCCACCCCGCCCCTTGGCGATGTCGTGGAACAGGGCTGCGACATAGAGGACCCACTGTCGGGGGAAATCACTCATCAGCTCGCTGCACAGCGGATACTCGTGGGCGAACTCGTCGGCGAGGAAACGGCGCAGGTTGCGCAGCACGTGCAGCGTGTGCTGATCGACGGTATAGACGTGAAACAGATCGTGCTGCATCTGGCCGACGATCTTGCCGAAGTTGGGCAGATAGCGACCAAGCAAGCCGAACTGGTTCATCCGCCGCAGTTCGTGCAGCACGCCGCGAGGTTGCTGCAGGATGCCGAGGAAGCAGCGACGGTTGTCGGCGCTGTGGCGGAAATCGTCATCGATCAGGGTCCGGGCGTGCCACAGGGCGCGCAGCGTGCGTGCCGTCATTCCCTGCAGATCGGCATGCTGCTGCATCAACAGGAATGCCTCGAGCAACGCCGCCGGTCTTCTTTCGAAAACGTCGTCGGCGACGACATCGAGCAGCTCGTGCGTCTTCCGGAAGCGTTCATTGATCGGCGACGGTTCCTGTTCCGACGGCGGCGAGATCGCCGCGCCGATGTTCTGCAGCAGGATGGTGTTGAGTTGCGTCACCATCTTCGCCGTCCGGTAGTACTGCTGCATCAGCCGCTCGCTGGCGAGACGGGTCGCGGTCGCGACGCAACCCATGCGGCCGGCGAGCGCCGTCTGATGGTCGAAGAGCAGCCGGTCCTCGCGCCTGCCGACGTGCAGGTGGAGGTGGCAGCGCAGACGCTGCAGGAAAGCCAGGCTGCGCAGCAGCTGCTCCTCCTCGTCGCGGGTGATGAACCCGTGCCGGGCGAGATCCTCCCAGGAGTCGCCGAAGCCGGCGGCGCGCGTGATCCAGAGAATCGTCTGCAGATCGCGCAAGCCGCCGGGAGCTTCCTTGCAGTTGGGTTCCAGGGCGTAGGGCGAATCCTGGTAGCGGCGGTGGCGCTCCTCCTGCTCCATCCGCTTGGCGTCGAAGAAGGTGCCGCGATCGAGCCCCTCGCGAAGCTTGCGGCAAACTTCCGCGAACAGGCTGCCGTCGCCGGTGAGCGGTCGGGCTTCGAGCAGGGCAGTGCAGATCGTCAGATCGTCGGCAGCGGCCTGCGTACACTCGGCGACCGTGCGCACGCTGGGGGCGATCTCGATACCGATGTCGTAGAACAGAGCGACGGCGAACTCGACGCGGCTGGTCAGGTCCGGGCCCGGTGCGGCCGGCAGCAGGAGCAGGATATCGACATCGGAAGCGGGGTAGAGCTCACCGCGGCCATAACCGCCGACGGCCAGCAGTGCCACTTCCGGCGGCAGGGACAGCGCTTGCCAGAGGTCGCGCAGCACTTCATTCACCAGGGCGCAGCGCGCCTGCAGCAGGTACGGCGCGTCGTCGTCGTCGAGAAAGCGCTGGCGCAGCTCCGACTGGCCTGTCCGCAGCCATGAGCGAGAACGCTCGACCAGAGTCTGGCGACCGGTCTCGCCCATGATCATCCGGCGTCGCCGATCCAGCCGGGCGGCGGCGGTGTGGCCGAGGAAACCGTGAGGACCTCGTAGCCGCTTGCGGTGACCAGGACGGTGTGCTCCCACTGCGCGGACAGGCTGTGGTCCTTGGTGACGATGGTCCAGCCATCGGCCATCGTCTTGACGGCCGCCCTGCCGGCATTGATCATCGGCTCGATGGTGAAGATCATGCCTGCTTCAAGGGTGATGCCGGTGTGCGGGCGGCCGTAGTGCAGGACCTGTGGCTCCTCGTGGAACTTGGCGCCGATGCCGTGGCCGCAGAACTCACGCACCACCGAGTAGCCGCACTGCTCCGCATGCTTCTGGATCGCGTGGCCGATGTCACCGAGATGTGCGCCGGCGCGTACCTGGACGATGCCCAGCCACAGGCACTCGAAACTGACCTCGCACAGGCGCCGCGCCTGCAGCGAGGTTTCGCCGACCTGGAACATGCGGCTGCTGTCGCCGTGGTAGCCGTCACTGATCACCGTGATGTCGAGATTGACGATGTCGCCGTTGCGCAGCGGACGGTCGCCGGGCACACCGTGGCAGACCTGATGGTTGATCGAGGCGCAGATCGAATTGGGATAGGGCCGGTAACCGGGCGGCGCGTAGTTGAGGGGTGCGGGAATGCACTTCTGGACGCCGACGATGTAGTCGTGACAGAGCCGGTCGAGTTCGCCGGTGGTGACGCCCGCCCGCACGTGTGGCGTGATGTAGTCGAGGACTTCGGCCGTGAGGCGCCCGGCGACACGCATCTTGGCTATTTCCTGCGGGGTCTTGCGGCTGATGCTCATGCTGGGCGCTCGGCGGCGGGATCGGGAGGAGCGAAGGATAAAGGAAGCGGCCGGCTTAGGCAATTTGCCCGCGCAACCGGGAATTCACGCCGGCGCTGCAGAAAAAGCGGCTTTCGCTGCGCCCGGAATTGAAATCATCCGTGTCTTGGTGGTACCATCCTCGGCCTTTGCTGGCCGGTGCCGGCAAGGGAGGAAGTGCGTGCCGTTCCGGGTACGCCGGGCTGGTCGATGTGGCCGGCCCCAATACGCACATCCGCCTGTTCAAGGGTGTCTGCCGCGCCGCTGGCGCAAGGGCAGGCTGTAGCTGGGCGGATGGTGGTCCAACCCTGATGGAGAAAGCCAAGATCCATGTCTACAACGATGCGCCAGATGCTGGAGGCCGGTGTTCACTTCGGTCACCAGACACGCTTCTGGAACCCCAAGATGGCGCCGTACATTTTCGGCGCGCGCAACAAGATTCACATCGTCAACCTCGAGCAGACACTGGCGAAATACAACGAAGCGATGGGCTTCGTGCGCAAGCTGTCGGCCAACAAGGGAACGATCCTGTTCGTCGGCACCAAGCGCCAGGCACGCGAAATCATGTCCGAAGAGGCGACCCGCTGTGCTTCGCCGTTCGTCGACCAGCGCTGGCTGGGCGGCATGCTGACCAACTTCAAGACCATCAAGCAATCGCTCAAGCGCCTGAAGGAACTGGAGCTGATGTGCGAGGACGGCTCCCTCGACCGGCTCGGCAAGAAGGAAGCGCTGATGCTGACCCGCGAGCTGGACAAGATGCACAAGTCGATCGGCGGCATCAAGGAGATGGGTTCACTGCCCGATGCGCTGTTCGTCATCGATGTCGGTTACCACAAGATCGCCATCACCGAGGCCGTCAAGCTGGGGATTCCGGTCGTCGCCGTGGTCGACACCAACCACTCTCCCGATGGCGTGGACTATGTCATTCCGGGTAACGACGACTCGTCGCGTGCCATCCGGCTCTACGCGCGGGGCGTTGCGGACGCCGTCCTGGAAGGTCGCAGCCAGTTCGTCGAGGAACTCCTCGATGTCGTCGCCGGTGACGAGTTCTTCGAGGAAGAGACGGGCGACTGATCTCGGCGCAGCGTCCCGGCAGGGGTGCATCGTGCCGGCGACGCGCGCGCCCGGGTGGCCGGCGCGCATGGCGCGTGGGCCTGCGCATGTACTGGATGACGGGCGCCCGATCGACTGGCGGGCGCCCGCAAGTGGAGAATGAAATGGCGGAAATAACCGCAAGCATGGTGAAAGAGTTGCGCGAGAGGACCGACGCGCCGATGATGGAGTGCAAGAGGGCTCTGAGCGAAGCCGCGGGCGACCTTGGCAAGGCAGAGGAGATCCTCCGTGTCAAGCTCGGATCGAAGGCGAGCAAGGCAGCCAGCCGCATCACTGCCGAGGGTGTCGTGGCCATCCAGCGGACGGCCGATGGCCGGTTCGGGGCCATCGTCGAGATCAACTGCGAAACCGATTTCGTCGCCAAGAATGACGAGTTCCTCAAACTGGTCAGCGATTGTGCCGGCCTCGTCCTCAGTGAGAACCCGGCTGACGTCGCCGCCCTCTCGTCGTTGCCGATGGGAGATGGCACCGTCGAGTCGACGCGCACGGCTCTGGTCGGCAAGATCGGCGAGAACATGTCGGTTCGTCGCTTCGTGCGCATCGCCGCCAGTGGCCGGCTGGCGTCCTATGTCCATGGTGGCGCGAAAATCGGCGTGCTGGTCGATTACAGTGGCGGTGACGACCAGCTCGGCAGGGACCTGGCGATGCACATCGCGGCGTCGAAACCGAAGGCGCTCGATGCATCGGGCATCGACGCCGAACTGATCGACAGCGAGCGCCGCATCGCGGCGGAGAAGGCGCGCGAAGCGAACAAGCCGGAAGCGATGATCGAGAAGATCGTCGAGGGCTCGGTGCAGAAGTTCCTGAACGAGGTGACCCTGCTCGGGCAGGTCTTCGTCAAGGCCGAGGACGGCAAGCAGACGATTGCCCAGTTGCTGAAGAGCAAGGGTGCGTCGATCGCCGGCTTCACGCTGTTCGTCGTTGGCGAGGGCCTGGCCAAACGTTCGAACGACTTTGCCGCTGAGGTGGCGGCGCAGGCTGCCGCTGCCGCCCAGAGATGAACGCCTGATCGAGGGAGCCAGAAGCCGATGTCTGCCCAGTCACCGAGATACCGACGCATCCTCCTCAAACTCTCCGGCGAAGCACTCATGGGTGGCGACGCGTACGGGATCAATCGGCAGACGATCACCGGCATCGTTGCCGAGATCAAGGGGATCGTCGACCTCGGTGTGCAGGTCGGTGTGGTCATCGGCGGCGGCAACATCTTTCGCGGGGTGGCCCCGGCTGCGCGCGGCATGGACCGCGCGCAGGCTGACTACATGGGCATGCTGGCGACGGTGATGAACGGTCTCGCGCTGCACGATGCGATGCGGGCGGCAGGGATGGTGTCGCGCGTGCAGTCGGCCCTGAACATCGAACAGGTGGTCGAGCCGTACATCCGGGCGAAAGCCATACGCTACCTCGAGCAGGGGCGGACGGTGATCTTTTCCGGTGGAACGGGCAATCCCTTCTTCACCACCGACACCGCGGCGGCTTTGCGCGGTGCCGAGATCGGTGCCGAGATCGTACTCAAGGCGACGAAGGTGGACGGCATCTACACGGCCGACCCGAAAAAGGATCCGCAGGCCACCCGTTACGACCGGATCAGTTTCGATGACGCGATCGCCCGCAATCTGGCGGTGATGGATGCCACGGCATTCGCCCTCTGTCGTGACCAGAAACTGCCGATCAATGTCTTCTCGATATTCAACCCGGGGGCGCTGCAGCGGGTCACGATGGGCGACAACGAAGGCACCCTGGTCCATTGCTGACGGGAGCAACAGATGGCGATAGCAGAAGTCAAGAAAACGGCTGAGCACAAGATGCAGAGATCGGTCGAGACACTGAAGACGGACCTGGCGAAGGTGCGTACCGGGCGTGCCCATACCGGCCTGCTCGACCACGTGCATGTCGACTATTACGGCTCCTCGGTGCCGATCAATACGGTGGCCAACGTGACCGTGATCGATGCGCGGACGCTCGGCGTCCAGCCGTGGGAGAAGAACATGCTGGCCAAGCTCGAGAAGGCGGTGCGCGACAGCGACCTCGGTCTCAATCCGTCGGCACAGGGGGATTTGATCCGCGTGCCGATGCCGCCGTTGACCGAGGCGCGTCGTCGCGAGTTGATCAAGGTGGTCAAGGGCGAGGGCGAGGCAGCCAAGGTGGCGGTGCGCAACCTTCGCCGCGACGCGATCGCGACGCTGAAAGAGATGCTGAAGCACAAGGAGTGTTCCGAGGACGACGAGCATCGCGCTCAGGACGACATCCAGAAGCTGACTGACCGTTACGTGGCGGAGATCGAGAAGCTCCTCAGCCACAAGGAAACCGAGCTGATGGCGATCTGAGCGCTGTCGACGAGGTGATCAGGATGCAGCGCTTTGCCAGCTCGACGCGTGATGTTCCGCCGGCACTGGCCGTTCCCAGGCATGTGGCCATCATCATGGATGGCAATGGGCGCTGGGCGAAGAAGCACCTCCTGCCGCGCTTTGCCGGTCACCGGCAGGGTGTCCGGACGGTGCGGACGATGGTCCGCTGCTGTCTCGAGCGTGGCATCGAGTACCTGACGCTGTTCGCCTTCAGTTCGGAGAACTGGCGCCGGCCGCAAGACGAGGTGTCGCTGTTGATGCAGCTGTTCGTCCGCGTCCTCAGGGAAGAGGTCAGGAAGCTGGATCGCAACGGAGTGCGACTGCGGGTCATTGGCGACCTGACTCGCTTCGAGCCGGACCTGCAGGCACTGATCGATGCTTCGGAGCAACAGACGGCTGCCAACAGTCGTCTCGTCCTGACGATCGCTGCCAACTACGGCGGGCGTTGGGACATCCTGCAGGCGGTCAAGCGCATGCAGATGGAACACCCTGGGCGAGGCGACGAGTGGGATGAGGGCGACCTGACGCGGCACCTGGCGATGAGCTACGCGCCGGAACCGGATCTCTTCATTCGTACCGGCGGCGAACAGCGGATCAGCAATTTCCTGCTCTGGCAACTGGCTTATTCGGAGCTTTACTTCACCGACGTGCTGTGGCCGGAGTTCGACGCGGACGCTTTCGACGCCGCTCTGGCGTGGTATCGGCAGCGTGAGCGCCGCTTCGGGCGCACCAGCGAGCAGTTGCTGGGCGCACCACCGGCAGCGGCGCCAGCTACGGATCAGCGGGCCGATGCTTAGGACGCGGGTACTCACTGCGGTCGTCCTGCTTGCGGTCTTTCTTCTGGCCCTGTTCCTCCTGCCGCCACTCGGTTGGTTGCTTTTCGTCACCGCCGTCGCTGCCGTTGCGGCTTGGGAGTGGGGCGCGTTGATGCGTCTTTCGGGCGGATCAAGGATCGCGCTCGCTGTCGCCCTGGCGACGGTCTGCTTGCTGCTGGCGATGGTGGAGCCGGAAGCAGTCGGTCTGGTGGCGGGTTTCGCCGACTCGGCGTGGCGGCTGGGCGCCTGCCTCTACCTGCCGGCGGTGGTCTTCTGGTTGCTGCTGGCACCGATCTGGCTGCGGCGGCGCTGGCCTCTCGGCAACACGCTCCCCGCTCTGGCAACCGGAGCCGTCGTGCTGCTGCCGCTCTGGCTGGCGCTGGTCCAGTTGCGGCAGGCCGGCCCGCTGGCGGTGCTGGCGATCATGGCCGTGGTCTGGCTGGCTGACATCGGTGCCTACTTCAGCGGCCGCCGTTTCGGCAAGCACAAGCTGGCGCCGGCGATCAGTCCCGGAAAGACGTGGGAAGGGGCGATCGGCGGATCTCTGCTGGTGATCGTCTATGGTTTGCTGCTCTCATCACGCCTGCCGGCGGCGCTCGCCGGCAACCAGTTGCTCCTCTTGCTCGTCCTCTTGCTGCTGACGGCGATCAGCGTCGTCGGCGATCTGTTCGAGTCCCTGCTCAAGCGGCAGGCGGGCCTCAAGGACAGCAGCAACGTGTTGCCGGGGCACGGCGGGGTGCTCGACAGGATCGACAGCCTGACATCGACCCTGCCGCTGGTGGCGCTCGTCTGGCTGGTGACCAGGGCTTGAGCAGCATCGCCACCTGCATGCAGAGGCTGACGATTCTCGGTTCGACCGGTTCGATCGGGGTCAACACCCTTGACGTGGTACGACGTCATCCCGATCTCTACCGCGTCGTTGCGCTCTGCGCGCACCGGCAGAGCGAGCGCCTTTTCGAGCAATGTCTGGAGTTCAGGCCGCAGCACGCGGTGGTCGGCGACGAGGCCGTGGCGGTCGAACTGTCCGCACGTCTCAGTGATGCCGGTTGCGCGACCGTCGTCAGCCACGGGCCAGACGCCTTGGTGCGCATGGCGCGGTTGCCAGAGGTCGACGCCGTGATGGCGGCGATCGTTGGCGCCGCGGGGTTGCCGCCGACGCTGGCGGCTGCGGTCGCTGGCAAGAAGATCCTGCTCGCCAACAAGGAGGCGCTGGTGATGGCCGGTGCGGTCTTCATGCGGGCGGTACGCGACAACCATGCCACGCTGTTGCCTATCGACAGCGAGCACAATGCGATCTTCCAGTCGTTGCCGAGGGATTATGCGGGCGATCCGCAGGCGAGCGGCGTGCTCGGTCTGTGCCTGACCGCCTCGGGCGGCCCGTTTCGCGGTCGGTCGCTGGCCGACCTCGAGTCCGTCGGTCCGGACGAGGCCTGTTCGCACCCGAACTGGGTCATGGGTCGGAAGATTTCGGTCGATTCGGCGACGATGATGAACAAGGGCCTGGAAGTGATCGAAGCCCGCTGGTTGTTCAATGTGCCGCCGGAGCGAATCCAGGTCCTCATCCATCCGCAGAGCATCGTCCATTCTCTGGTTCAGTATGCCGACGGTTCGGTGATTGCCGAGCTCGGCAATCCGGACATGCGGACGCCGATCGCGCATGCTCTGGCCTATCCGCGTCGCATTGCCGCCGGCGTCGCACCGCTCGATCTTGGTGCCATCGCCAGCCTGCACTTCGAGCGTCCGGATAGCGAGCTGTTTCCCTGTCTGGCTCTGGCTTATCGCGCCCTGTGCGCGGGCGGAACGGCGTCGGCGACGCTCAACGCGGCGAACGAGGTCGCGGTGGATGCTTTCCTTGAGGGGCGCATCGGCTTCACTGCGATTCCCCGCCTGATCGAGGAAGTGATGGACCGCATGCCGGCTGGCCGTGAGCCCGTTTCCCTGGCCGAAGTGCTGGCCGCCGACCGGGCGGCGCGTGAGGTCGCCGAGCAGTGTCTGCTCACGAGTGTCTGCGCATGAGCGGTTTCCTCTACTATCTCGTTGCGTTTGCCGTCGTGCTCGGCATCCTGGTCGTCGTGCACGAGTTCGGGCACTACCTTGCTGCGCGCTGGGCCGGGGTCAAGGTTCTGCGATTCTCGGTCGGATTCGGCCGGCCCCTGGTCACGCGACGCTGGGGGCGTGATGGCACCGAGTGGGCCCTGGCTGCCTTCCCGCTCGGTGGCTATGTCAAGATGCTCGACGAACGCGAAGGTGAGGTGGCGGCAGACGAGCTGCACCGCAGCTTCAGTCGGCAACCGGTTGTGCGCCGGATGGTGATCGTTGCCGCCGGACCGGCGGCAAATTTCGCCCTCGCGATCCTGCTCTACTGGGGCCTGTTCTGGTATGGCAGCGAGGAGTTCAAGCCGATCCTTGGTACGCCCGTGTTGTCGAGTCCTGCCGCTGCGGCCGGACTCGACAACGGCGAACTCGTCTTGCGTGTGGCAGGCGAAAAGGTGCAGACGTGGCAGGAGATGCGCTGGCTGCTGCTGCAAAAGGCGGTCGATCACGACGCCGTCGACCTCGAACTGCTCAACCCGCGGCAGGAGGTCGTCGTCCGTCGCCTCGATCTGTCGGTCGTACGGCAATCGGGATGGGAGGGGGATGCGCTCGAGAGGCTGGGCTTGCGGCTTTACCGGCCACGTCTGCCGCCGATCATCGGCAGCGTCGGGGCCAGGAGCGCGGCCGAGGCTGCCGGGCTGCGGGCCGGTGACGAGATTCTGGACATCGATGGCGAGCCGATCGAGAGCTGGGCAGATCTGGTCCGTGTCGTTCGCCAATCGGCGGGTCAGACGCTGCATTTCGAGGTGCTCCGCGAAGGGCTGCGGCAAAGTCTGAGCGTGCGACCGTCTGCGGTCGAGGAACAGGGAAAGGAGGTCGGCCGCATTGGTGCCGCGGTGCGCGACGCTGGGCAGACACGCGAGCAACTGATGGTCACCGTGCGCTACGATCCGCTCTCGGCGTTGGGCAAGGCGCTGGTCGAGACCTGGGACAAGTCCACCTTCACACTGGTGATGATCGGTCGCATGATCACCGGCGAGGTTTCCTGGCGCAATCTCAGTGGGCCCGTGACCATTGCCGACTATGCCGGCCAGTCGGCAAAGCTGGGTGTCGACTACTACCTGAAGTTTCTGGCACTGGTGAGCATCAGCCTCGGTGTCCTCAACCTGTTGCCCATCCCGATTCTGGACGGTGGGCATTTGCTGTATTATCTGGTGGAAATAATCAAGCGCGGGCCGGTTTCCGAGCGCACGATGGAGATTGGTCAGCAGATCGGCCTGACCTTCCTGATCATGCTCATGGCTTTCGCTTTCTACAACGATATCAACCGCTTGTTCTCCGGCTGAGCCTATGAAGAAGAACCTGCTCGCAGGTCTGGTAGCCTCTCTCCTTGCCTCCGCCGCGGCGGCCATTGAGCCGTTCACAGTGCGTGACATCCGCCTCGAAGGAATTCAGCGCGTCGAGGCCGGTACGGTCTTCAGCTATCTGCCGGTCAAGGTCGGTGACACGATGACCGACGAGATGGCGGCGCAGGCGATCAGGGCGCTGTTCGCCACGGGGTTTTTCAAGGATGTCCGCATCGAGATGGATGGCGGGGTCGTGGTCGTCGTCGTCGAGGAGCGCCCGGCGATTGCGCAGATCGATTTCATCGGCCTAAAGGAATTCGACAAGGAGCAGTTGACCAAGGGCCTGAAGGAAGTGGGCGTCGCCGTTGCCCGGACCTTCGACCGGGCAACGCTGGAGAAGGCCGAGCAGGAACTGAAACGGCAGTACCTGACGCGCGGCAGGTACGCCGTGGCGATCACGACGACCGTCACCCCGCTGGAGCGCAACCGGGTGGCGATCAACTTCACCATCGACGAGGGTGAGCCGGCAACCATCCGACAGATCAACATTGTCGGCGCCAATGCCATTCGCGAGAAGGACCTGCTGGCTGCGATGCAACAGAAGACGGGCGGCTGGCTCAGCTGGTACACCAAGGACGACCAGTACTCGCGGCAGAAATTGTCGGCGGACCTCGAGACGCTGCGCTCGTACTATCTCGATCGCGGCTACCTGGAATTCAGCGTCGAGTCGACGCAGGTGTCGATCACGCCGGACAAGAAAGAGATCTACATCACGATCAGCATCAACGAAGGGGAGCGCTACCTCGTCTCCTCGGTGAAGCTTGCCGGCGACCTGACGTTGCCGGAAGAGGAGTTCCGGAAGCTGGTGAAGATCAGGGCCGGCGAGGTGTTCTCACGCGAGCGGCTGAACGAGACCACCAAGGCGATCACCGACAAGCTTGGCCACCAGGGCTACGCCTTTGCCAACGTCAATGCGGCGCCGGAGCTCGACAAGGAGAAGCGGCAGGTGGCTTTCACCATCTTCGTCGATCCCGGCAAGCGGACCTACGTCCGCCGCATCAATGTCACCGGCAACACCAAGACGCGCGACGAGGTGATCCGGCAGGAGATGCGCCAGATGGAGGGCGCCTGGTACGATGCCGACCGCGTCGCCAAGTCACGCGAGCGGATCGACCGTACCGGCTACTTCAACGAAGTCACCGTCGAGACACCGCCTGTCCCGGGGAGCATCGACCAGGTCGACGTCAACGTCAACGTCGCCGAGAAGTCGACCGGCAACATCTCGATCGGCGCCGGCTACTCGACGGCGGAGAAGGTGATCCTCTCGGGCTCGATCTCGCAGACCAACATCTTCGGCAGCGGCAAGCACGTCGGTCTGCAGATCAATACCGGCAAGCTCAACCGCACGCTCGGGGTCAACTACACCAATCCCTATTTCACAGTCGACGGCATCAGCCAGGGATTCGATGTCTACTACCGGACGCTCAATCCGACCTCGCTCGGCTATGCCTTCCAGTCCACGTCCTGGGGTGGCGGCATCCGCTTCGGCTTTCCGCTGGACGAGAAGGACATGCTCAACGTCGGGCTGGCGATTGACCAGACGACGATCGACATCACGCCGATCACCATCGCGACGCCGATCCAGTACATCCAGTTCCAGAAGGAGCACGGGGACTCCAACATCACGTTGCCGGCGACGGTGTCATGGACCCGTGACACGCGCAACAGTGCGATCTACACGACCAGCGGTGGCGTGCAGAAGGCGGGGGTCGAGGTTGCCGTTCCGGGCGTCGATCTCTCCTTCTACCGTCTGACCTATTCCAATCAGCAGTACTTCTCGCTGACGAAGGATCTGATCCTGATGCTCTATGGCGAGGTGGGCTACGCGAACGGGCTGGAGGGGCAGACGTTGCCGTTCTACAAGAACTTCTTCGCCGGTGGTGTCGGCTCGGTCCGCGGCTTCGAGACGGCGAGTCTGGGGCCGGTGGACCCGCTCTATCCCGATACCCGCCTGGGTGGTACGCGCAAGGTGGTCCTCAATGCCGAACTGCTGATGCCTTTCCCGGGTTTCGACAAGGCGCTGCGTCTCGGACCTTTCATCGACGCTGGCAACGTCTTCAACGAAACCGGCTATACGATCTCGGAAGGCGGACTGCGCTGGTCCGTGGGACTGACGGCGGCGTGGATTTCGCCGCTTGGACCGTTGAAATTCAGTTTTGGGCAGCCTATCGGCATCGAGAAGAATGATAAAATCCAGAAGTTTCAGTTTCAGATGGGAACGACCTTTTGATGCGGGAGAATTAGCTTGAATAGAACGATTGCCACGCTGCTCGGAGTCCTGCTTGCGACGCTGCCCATAGCCGGAGTCGCGGCGGCCGATCTGAAGGTCGGGTACGTGAATACGCAGCGGCTATTCCGTGATGCGCCGGCAGCCGTCAAGGCGGCGAAGAAGATCGAACAGGAATTCTCCAAGCGCGACCAGGACCTGCAGCGTCTGGCGAAGCAGGTGCAGGGCCTGCAGGAGTCGCTCGAGAAAGGCGGCCTGACCATGTCCGAGTCGGAAAGACGCGCCAAGGAAAAGGATCTCGCCGAACTGTCACGCGAGTTCCAGCGCAAGCAGCGCGAGTTCCGCGAGGACCTCAACCTGCGGCAGAATGAGGAAAACGCTGCCATCATCGAGAAGGCGAACAAGGCGATCAAGCAGCTTGCCGACAGCGAGAAGTACGACCTCATCGTGCAGGATGTGGTCTGGGTCAGCCCGCGTCTCGACATCACCGACAAGGTCATCAAGGCTCTGTCGGAAGGCAGGGACGCGGCGAAGTAGCCCGCGTTGGCGCCACCGATGGCAGCGGGCTTGCGACTCGACGAGATCGTCGCCAGTCTTGGCGGCGTGCTGCAGGGTGATGGGTCGCTCGTCGTGTCGCGGGTTGGCACGCTGCAGTCTGCGCAAGCGGGCGATATCGCCTTCCTCGCCAACCCGAAGTACCGCTCGCAGTTGCAAACGACGCTGGCGTCAGCGGTCATCGTCCCGCCGCAGTTCGCTGCCGCGACCGGGCTGCCGCGGATCGTGCACCCGAACTCGTACGCCTATTACGCTCGTGTCGTTGCGTTGCTCAATCCGCCGGCAGCCCGCCGGCCGGGCGTCCACCGCGGCGCGGTCGTGCACTCGCCGGTTCCGGCATCGGCCTCGATCGGCGAGAACGTCGTCGTCGGCAGGGGGGTGCATCTCGGCGAGAACGTGACGCTGCAGCCGGGTTGCGTGATTGGCGACGGAGCGTCGATCGGAGACGATTCGCTGTTGTACCCGAACGTCGTCGTTTACGATCGCTGCGTGATCGGCAGGCGGGCGATCATTCACTCCGGGGCAGTGATCGGCTCGGATGGCTTCGGTTTCGCCAAGGAGGGGGATCGCTGGATCAAGATCCCGCAGATCGGCCGCGTCGTCGTCGGCGACGATGTCGAGATCGGCGCCAACACCTCGATCGACCGTGGCGCGCTGGACGACACGCTGGTCGCCGATGGCGTCAAGCTCGACAACCAGATCCAGATCGGTCACAACTGCAGCATCGGCGAGAACGCGGCGATGGCCGGTTGTGTCGGCATTGCCGGCAGTACGCGCATCGGCCGGCGCTGCACCATCGGTGGCGCCGGCATGATCAGCGGCCACCTGGAACTCGGCGACGACGTGCACATCTCTGGCGGCACCCTGGTGGCGCGCAGTCTGAGCCGGCCGGGGCAGTACACGGGAGTCTTCCCGCTCGATGAGCATGCCGACTGGTTGCACAACGCAGCGCAGCTGAGACGCCTTGCGAAGCTCGTCGAGCGCGTCGCCGAACTTGAGAAGAAGATCAAACTGATGGAGACAAGGTCTTGAACGCAATGGATATCAAGGAAATCCTCGAGCATCTGCCGCATCGCTATCCTTTCCTGCTGGTCGACCGCGTCCTCGATTGCCAGCCCGGCAAGTCGATCCACGCGTACAAGAACGTGACGATCAACGAACCGTTCTTTCCCGGGCATTTCCCGCATCATCCGGTGATGCCGGGCGTGCTGATCACCGAGGCGCTGGCACAGGCCGCGGGCATCCTGTCGTTCCGCAGTCTCGGCGAAAAGCCCGACCTGCACTCGCTTTTCTTCTTCGTCGGCATCGACAAGGCGCGCTTCAAGAAGACCGTGACGGCCGGCGACCAATTGCACCTGCACGTCAGCATCCAGCGCCAGTTCCGCAACATCTGGAAGTTCGAGGCGCGGGCGGTGGTCGATGGCGAGACGGTCGCCGAGGCCGAGCTCATGTGCGCCAAGAGCAACATCGCCTGAGATTCCGGAAACAGCCACCATGATCCACCAGACCGCCATCATCCATTCCGGCGCGCAACTCGGGGCGAACGTCGCGGTCGGCGCCTATTCGATCATCGATGAGGACGTGGAGATCGGCGACAATACGACCATCGGGCCGCACGTCGTCATCACCGGGCGGACGCGCATCGGTTGTGACAACCGCATCTACCAGTTCACGTCGCTCGGTGAGGTGCCGCAGGACAAGAAGTACGGTGGCGAGCCGACCTGCCTCGAGATCGGCGATCGCAACACAATCCGCGAGTTCTGCACCTTCAACGTCGGCACCGCCCAGGATGTCGGCATCACCCGCGTCGGCGACGACAACTGGATCATGGCCTACGTTCACATCGCGCATGACTGCCAGGTCGGCAACCGCACGATCTTCGCCAACAACGCGCAGCTCGCCGGTCATGTCCATATCGGCGACTGGGCGATCCTCGGCGGCTTTGCCGGCGTGCACCAGTTCTGCCGCGTTGGCGCACACAGCATGATCGCTGCCGGATCGGTCGTCATCCAGGACGTGCCGCCGTACGTCATGGCGGCCGGCAACAGCGCCGGGCCGTACGGCATCAACGCCGAGGGATTGAAGCGGCGGGGATTCTCGCCAGAAGCGCTGCTGACCTTGAAGCGGGCGTACCGGACGATCTACAAGTCGGGACTGATGCTCGACGAAGCGCGCGCCAGGCTGCAGGACGAGGTCAAGGCCCATCCCGAGATCCAGCCGCTGCTCGACTTTCTCGCCGTTTCGAAGCGCGGCATCATCCGATGACTGCCGGCGTGGTCCGGATCGCACTGGTGGCCGGTGAGGCGTCGGGCGACCTCCTGGCCAGCCAGCTGATCGAGGCGATCCGCGGCCGACTGCCGAACGCGGTGTTCTTCGGCATCGGCGGGCCGCGCATGCTGGGCAAGGGCTTCGAAGCCTGGTATCCGCTCGAGAAGCTGGCGGTGCGCGGCTACGCCGAGGTCCTGCGCCACTTTCGCGAAATCCTCGCCATCCGCCGCAGCCTCAAGCGCCGTCTGCTGGCCGACCCGCCGGACGTCTTCGTCGGCGTCGATGCGCCCGATTTCAACCTCGGTCTCGAGCGGGTGCTGAAGCGGCGCGGGGTGACCACCGTCCATTACGTCAGTCCGTCGATCTGGGCCTGGCGTGGCGAACGCATCCACCGGATCGGTGCGGCGGCCTCACGAGTCCTCGCACTGTTTCCCTTCGAACCGGCGATCTACGAGCGCCAGCGGATTCCGGTCAGCTACGTCGGTCACCCGCTCGCCGACATGCTGCCCCTCGCCGATGGCCGTGACGCGACGCGTGCGCTGCTGGGCTTTGCCGAACGGCAGCCGGTCTTCGCCCTGCTGCCGGGCAGCCGGCAGTCCGAGCTGCAATACATGGCCGACACCTTCATCGAGACCGCGCGCCGGATACACCAGGCACTTCCCGATGCAGCCTTCATCGTGCCGCTGGCGACGCGCGAGACGCGCGGCATGTTCGAGGCCGCGCGACAGCGATGCGCCGCCGAGGATCTGCCGCTGCGCCTGCTCTTCGGACACGCGCATCAGGCGATGATGGCCGCCGACGTCGTTCTCGTCGCCAGCGGGACGGCCACACTGGAAGCGGCGCTGCTCAAGCGACCGATGGTCATCGTGTACCAGATGGCGCCGTTCTCCGCCTGGCTGATGCGCCGCATCGGCGGCTACCTGCCCTATGTCGGCCTTCCCAACGTCCTCGCCGGCCGCTTCGTCGTTCCCGAGTTCATGCAGGAGGACGCAACGCCGGCCAACCTGGCGCAGGCCGTCCTCAACCTCTACGTCGATCGCGGGGTGCGCGCCGGCCTGCAGGCGCTCTTCCATTCGATGCACCTGCAACTGCGGCAGAATGCCGCCGAGCGCGCAGCCAGCGCCGTCATCGGCTGCCTGCCGGCAGCGATTCGCGAGCATGCCGCTGCTGCTGCAAGCTGAGGGACTCGCCTGCGGCGTCGATGAGGCGGGGCGCGGCCCACTGGCCGGACCCGTGGTGGCGGCAGCGGTGATCCTCGATCCACAGCGGCCGATCACCGGTCTCGACGATTCGAAGAGGCTCGGTGCCGCGCGGCGGCTGCGGCTTGCCGATGCCATCCGGAGTCAGGCGCTCGCCTGGGCCGTTGCCGACGCGTCGGTCGGCGAGATCGACCACCTCAACATCCTGCAGGCGAGCCTGCTCGCCATGCAGCGTGCGGTCAGTGGCCTGATCGAACAGTACCGCCTGCTGCCTTCGCAAATCCTCGTCGATGGTCCGCATTGTCCGCTGTTCGCCGTTCCCGCGCAGGCGGTGATCGGCGGCGACGGCCGCATCTGCCAGATCGCTGCGGCGTCGATCCTGGCGAAGACGGTGCGCGACGCCGGAATGCGGGATCTGCATGCCCTCTATCCGCAGTATGGTTTTGACCGTCACCAGGGCTACCCGACGGCAGTACACTTGCGGGCGCTGCAGGAGCACGGCCCGTGCCCGCAGCATCGGCGCAGTTTTGCGCCGGTCGCCCGCCTGCTGACGGCATGAAGCGGATCAGCTCGCGCGACAATCCACATTACCGCGAGCTGAAGCGACTGCACGCGAGCGCCCGCGAGCGGCGTCGCAGTGGTCGCCTCCTGCTCGACGGCCTGCATCTGATCACCGCCTACCAGCAGCGCTGCGGTAGTCCGGCCGAACTCGTCGTCAGCGACAGCGGTGCCGGGCGGCGGGAGATCATCGATCATCTGGCGAGCTGCCCGCCAGTCATGCCGGTCACGCAGTTGCCCGACGCCCTGTGGGCTGAGCTGGCACTGGTCGATACGCCAAGTGGCATCATGGCCGTTATCGCCTGGCCGCAGCCGGCAACGGCGATCGATCTGGCGGCCGATACGGTGCTGCTCGATGGCGTCCAGGATCCCGGCAATGTCGGCTCGATCCTGCGCAGTGCGGCGGCGGCCGGCTTTCACCAGATCCTGCTGTCGGCGGATTGTGCCCAGGCGTGGTCGCCGAAGACGCTGCGTGCCGGCATGGGCGCACATTTCCAGCTCGCCATCCACGAAGAATGCGACCTGCCCGCCTTTCTCGCCGCCTACCGTGGGCTGAGCATCGCGACCGCGGCGAGCGCACCGGCAGGGCTTTACGCCACGCAGCTCGCGCCAGCGGTCGCCTGGGTCTTCGGCAGCGAAGGGCAGGGTTTGCGCGCGGCGGTGCTGGCGGCGACGCAGTTGCAGGTGCACATTCCGATGCCCGGCGCCTGCGAATCGCTGAACGTCGCCGCCGCCGCCGCCATCTGTCTTTTCGAGACGGTCAGGCGACGGCAAGGGGCCGTTGCCGGCGGCCGCTGATGGCGATGCGGTCTGCGGTGGGGTTCTGGTCCCGGCGCGAGATCCGCCGCCACCTTGTGGATCTGGCGGGCGGCGGTTGGCTTGCCATCGTTCGGCGACTTCAGGCGTATTGTGGCTGGAAGGCCTCCTCGGGATGGGCCAGTGGTGCGTCACCGCGCCAGTACGGAGAGAGTTTGCGCAACCTGGCGATCACTGGCGGGACGGCGGCGATGACCTGCTCCACTTCCTGTGCGGTGTTGTAGCGTGAGAGCGAAAAGCGTATCGTCCCGTGCGCGGCGGTATAGGGGATTGCCATCGCCCGCAGGACATGCGACGGCTCGAGGGATCCCGAGGTGCAGGCCGAGCCCGATGAGGCGGCAATGCCCTGCTGATTGAGGAGCAGCAGAATGCCTTCTCCTTCGACATACTCGAAGGCGATGCTCGCCGTGTTCGGCAGACGGTAGAGCTGGTCGCCATTGACGAAGGCGTTCCTGACGTTGTCGAGAACGCCCCTTTCGAGGCGGTCGCGCAGGCGCTTGACGGTCGTGTTCTCCTCCGTCATGTACTGCTGAGCGAGTTCACAGGCAACCCCGAGGCCGACGATCGAAGCCGAGTTCTCGGTACCAGCGCGTCGCCCACGCTCCTGGTGACCGCCGCGCAAGAGTGGGCGGAAGCGGGTATTGCGGCGCACATACAACACCCCGATGCCCTTCGGTGCGTGCAGCTTGTGCCCGGAGAGCGAGAGCATGTCGATCTTCGTCCTCTTCAGGTCAATGGCAACCTTGCCGACGGCCTGCACGGCGTCGGTGTGGAAAAGGATGCCTTGCGCGTGCGCCATCTCCGCCATCTCTTCGACCGGAAAGAGCGTGCCCGTTTCATTGTTCGCCCACATCGCCGAAACGATTGCCACGCGGTCGTCGAGCAGGGAAGCATACTCGTCGAGATCGAGCCGCCCGCGGCGGTCGACGCGCAGGCGATGAACGACGCAGTCTTCCTTCTCGAGCCAGGAGCACAGGCTCAGGACCGCCGGGTGTTCGACCGCCGTGGTGATCACCGTTCGCCGTCCGGGATTGGCTTTCAGTGCCGAGAGGATGGCGGTCGCGTCGGACTCGGTCCCACAGGACGTGAAGACGATTTCGCTGTCGTGCGCCGCGCCGAGCAGCGACTGGACCTGCCCGCGTGCCTCCTTGATCGCCTTGCCGACGCGCGATCCAAAGCTGTGGATCGACGAAGCATTGCCGAACTGCTCGGTAAAGTAGGGCAGCATCGCTGCCACGACAGCTGGATCGCAGGCAGTCGTGGCGTTGTTGTCCATGTAGATCGCTGGCATGGCTTCTCCCGTTGAATGATGGCGCTACGCCCGAAGCAGCGCAGCGACCGGCAGTACCTGCACCAGTTCGCCCAGCGCTTCGCTGAGTTTCTGTTGTACGCCGCCAAGGGTGGCGGCCTGCATCGCGCATCCCTGGCAGGCACCGCTGAGTTCGACATAGATGTTCCTGCCATCGATCTCGATCAGGGCGACATCGCCGTGGTCACGTTGCAGCAACGGGCGGATCGCCTCCAGAGTCTCCTCGATCCTGCGGATTCGCTGGTAGTTGGTCAGTTTCGGTTTGCCAGGCGATCCGCTGGTTGCCGCAGGCGCCTCGGTTGGCTTCGCCTCCTTGGTGTAGAGCCGACCATTGACCGCAAGCAGGATGTCCTCGATCTGCTCGTGACACGCCGAGCAGCCACCGCCGGCCTTGGTGTAGTTGGCCACCTCCTCGATCGTCCGCAAGCGATTGGCACGCACCGTGTCCTCGATCATCACGGTATCGATGGCGAAGCATTTGCAGACCAGTTCGCCCTCCTCGTGATCATCCGTCCAGCTCTCACCGCGATAGTTGGCAACCGCGGCCTGCAGTGCCTCACGCCCCATCACCGAGCAGTGCATTTTCTCCGGCGGCAGTCCATCGAGATAGTCGGCAATGTCCTGGTTGCTGACCTGCAGCGCTTCATTCAGCGTCTTGCCCTTGATGATCTCGGTGAGCGCCGACGAGGAGGCGATCGCCGAGCCGCAGCCGAAGGTCTGGAATCGTGCATCGTCGATGACCTCGGTCTCCGGATTGACCCTGAGCATCAGGCGCAGCGCGTCACCGCACTTGATCGAACCGAAGTCACCGATGCCGTTGGCGTTGTCGAGGGGCCCGGAGTTTCGCGGGTTGAAAAAATGCTCTCGCACCTTCTCGGAGTAGTCCCACATGGCGGTCTCCTCAGGCGGTGAACGACTGGCCGCAGGCGCAGGCGCCGACGACATTCGGATTGTTGAACTTGAAGCCGGTGCGGGTGAGGCTGTCCACAAAATCGACGCTCAGACCGTCGAGCATCGAGTGGCTTACCGGATCAACGAGCAGCGGGGCAGCGGCACCCACCTCGAGTGCCAGGTCGTCATCGGCCTTGTCCTGCTCGAGACGAAGGCCGTATTGCAGGCCGGCGCAACCACCGCCGGAGACAAAGATGCGCAGGCCGGCAACGGGAGCCTCGGTGGCCTTGATGAAGCGGCCGATTGCCTTCAGCGCGGCAGGGGTCAGGTGGATCATGAGGTGCTCTCCTTGAGAAGGGGTGGGGTTCCCTGGGCTGTTTGCAGCAAGCTTCGTGCCAGCTCGGTAGATAACGCGCAACACCATGAATTTCAACGACTCATTCGATCTCAACCGAGGCCCGGAGGGTGTCGCAAAGCCGACACGCCGAATTGCGACACGACAGCAGGCGACGACACGGGCAGTTGCCCCGAGCTCACCCGCCTGCAGCCTCGTAGGTGTAGCAATCCTTCGGGCAGACGCGACCGCAGGCACCGCAGCCGATGCAGTCGCCGGCGTTGACGATGGTCATCACCATCATTTCGTCATCTTCATCGACATCCTCGTCCGCCTCGGCCAGCAACTGCTCGCTGCGCTCGACCAGATCGAGAACATTGCGCGGACAGACCTTGTAGCAGCGGCCGCAGCCAATGCACTTCTTCCCATCGAGAAAACTGACAAACTGCGGGATCCACTCGTCCCCGCCACGGGTGCGTCCGGTGATGATGCCCATGCGCCTATCCTTTCAGTGCCACCTGCAGGCGGGCATTGGCTTCCGCCCAAGCCTGGCACGCCAGGAGCGTTGCCTGTGAGATTTCCGGAAGCTCCGGCCAGGCGGCCGGCAGCCGTTCCTCGACCAGATCGTGGAGTCGTGCAGCCTGCTCGCCGGCGAGTCGCTTCAGTCTCTTCACTTCCCGATCGAGTTCCCTGAGTTCATCGTTGCTCATGTCCCGCCCTCACATGCCGGCGGCTTCAGGAAAGCTGCCGATGATGCCGAGCGCGACGGCGAGATGCCTGTCGGCTTCGCTCTTCATCTGCGTCAGCGACTCGAAGCCGAAGCGATGCACGTCGCGCAGTGTCCGATCCATGGCCACCAGCTTGCCGACAGTGATCAGCGCACGCCCAAAGCCCTCGTGGGTGATGTGCACAAAGGGCACGGCCATTCGTCCACATTCCTTTTCGATCAACACGGCAATGGCGTTGTGGAACGCCCTGACGCGTGCCAGCGTCAGCTCGTCCGGGTCGCCGACGGTCGGCAGAGCGCGCTTCTGTGCCTTGCTCAGGATGTAGCCGGCGAGGATCGACGGCACCGGCTTGCCGTCCCACTGGCCATAGGTGTCGAGCGCCCGTGTCTGGCGCAGCATTTCCCGGATGAAATCGGTGCCATAGATTGGCGCATCTGCGGGCTCGATGGCGGATGCAAGGGCAACACCGGGGGTCATGGGCTTTCTCCGGAAACAGACTGGCTTGGACAGGTGAGGGAAGCGGTTGGCTGCAGGCGGTCGGCGAGCAGCCTGCGGTGCAGCAGTCGGACCAGCACCAGTCCGATGCTCAGGCCGACGGCGGCACCGAGCGCAGCGGCGGTGTCGCCGGCGAGAGACGACACGGCCGCACCGAGCAGCAGCGTCAGGGCCGGGAGCAGATAGCCGATCGCCACACCAAGCGCAAAATTCGCTTGATCGAGCTCGAGCAACACCGGGTCACCGACTGCCGTGTTCGCCGGTGCGACGATGCGGATGACTTGCGCGCCACGGTCAGCGCAGACGGCGCGTGCCCTGCAGCCATGACAGCTGGGGGCGACGGCAACGCGTACGTCGGCCACGTCGCCGTGCACCTCGACTACCCGGCCGCGGGCTTGCATAGGGCCCGCGATCATTCGTCCCAGCCTTCGTCGAGCATGCGATCGAAGCGCGTGTCGTCGCTGTCGTGCCGGCGGCTCGCCTTGTCGACCCAGCCAATGCCGCCGGCGCGGATTGCCCCGCTGAGCTGCCGCAGCAGCAGCTCGATTTCCGTTTGATCGTCGGTCCGGATCGGCCGTACGCCAGCGGCCAGCAACTGCTTCACGGCCGAAGCACCGGCTGCCAGACAGTACACGGCGGCGCAGCCCACCAGTGCGGCAACCCGTGCCGGCAGTCTGCCTTCGTTTGCCTCCACGGCGGCCGGCGGAAACTCGACGATTTCAATCAGGCGCGCCCGCTCACCGTCCACGGCATAGACGGCAAAGCCCGCGGCGGCGCCGAAGTGCTGATTCACCCTGCTGCGGTCGCTGCTGGCGAAGGCGACTCGGATCATTCCCGGCGCCTTGCTAGTGGTGGACCAGGCCAGCGTCAGACGGCGCCCTCGGCGCTGCGTCGCCGTCGTCGCCGACCCGGTAGATCGATCGATGGACTGGGATGCCATGGTGGTTCCCGAGGAAGAGATTGGCGATGTCGAACAAGGCCTGACGCGCGCCGCGATAGCCGACCCAGGTCCGCGCATAGCCGCCGACCCAGTCGTACTGGGGGAATCCAGCCCGCAACAGCGGCACTTGCAGGCGTAGCGCGATGGGCGCGGCGTGCGAATTGGCGACGATGATCTGGGCGCGTTGCGCTCGTGCCGCACGTTCCAGATCCTCGAGATCGCCGATGCAGACGCAGGCGGCCGGCAGATCGGCCAGCACCTCGGCACGTGTCGACGCCACCGCGGCGACCACTTCGCCGCCGACGCCGGTGAGAAACTGGCCCAGCGCCAGCAGCAGATCGGGGTCAGCGGCGATGCCGATGCGCAGAGAGCCGGTCATGAAATGGGTATCGACCATCGCGTCCTGCAGTTGCGCCCGTTGGCGCTCGATGGCGGGCGGTACCGGCTGCCCCGAGATTTCAGCCAGTGTGACCGTGAAGGCGTCACAGGCATCGAGGCCGAGCAGATGATCGAAACGGAAATCAGGAACGCCACTGCGTGCCTGCAACAGATCGGCGGCCTGGTGCAGCGAGCGGCCAATGACGACGGTGGCAACCGCTCTGCCGAGCGTTGCGATGGCAGCTTTCGACGTCCCCCCGAGGGTCAGTGGCGTGCTCTCCTGATCGATCAGATGGCCATCGAGCGAATCGCCGAGGTCGGGCAGAACCACCGGCTGCAGACCGAAGGCCTCGATCCATTCCTTGATCGCTTCAATGTCTCCCGGCGTCAGCATTGACGACGCGAGGACGTTGAGCTGCCTCCTGACGCCCTCTGCCGGTGCTGGCACGGGGTCGGCGGCGAGCAGCGTGTCGATGATCGCCTCGACGGCGAGAGCAAAGCCGGACTCGAGGCAGCCACTGTAGTCCGGCGTGTTCACCGGCACCACCGCGGTGGTCGAGAACTCCGGATGCCGACGGCGGAACTCGCGCACCAGGCGCAGCATGTCGCAGCCCTGGGTCTCGGAAAGTCCGGTGGTCGGCAGGCCGATGATCTCCGGCCGACTCTTCTCGCAGAGCACGCGCAACCCCTCGATGACGTTCTCGTCCGCACTCATGATGCTCGAGACCTGATCCATGGCCGTCGTCTGCAGCGGGATCGGCTCGCGGAAATGGCGTACCAGGAACACCTTGCCGAAAGCCGTACAGCCCTGCGAGCCGTGCAGCATCGGAATCGTCCGCCGCAAGCCGAGAAAAGCCAAGGCGGCGCCGATCGGCTGACTGGCCTTGAGCGGATTCACCGCCAGTGGCTTGGCGCGCTTGAGGATTTCAGGCATCGGGCGCTCCGGCCACCGCCAGCGCGTCGCCCGCGACCGGCGTGGCATGCCATGGCGCCGGCGCCCGCACCTTTTGCCACACCGGCGATTCCAGCGTCAGCGCGAGCTGGCGCACCAGCTCCAGCATGCCGCCGTAGCCGGCGTAGCCGAACTCCCTTTCCTGATTGATGTCGAGAAAAGGGATGCGGGCCTTCAGGGCAGTGTACAGGTTGCGCCCGCCGGCGATCAGAATGTCCGCCTGATGGTCGCGGTAAGCCTGCAGCAGTGCCTGCGGGCTGCCGTCGGTGATCATCTTCGTCGCCTCGCCCATGATCTCGCGGATGCGCGCCTTGTCCTCCTCGGTCGACTTCTTGGTGCCCGTGGCAACCACCGTCATGCCGAGCTCCTGCAGCGCCGACACCACCGACCAGCTCTTGACGCCGCCGGTGTAGAGCAGCACCCGCTTGCCGGCGAGCCGCGATCGCCAGGGTTCGAGGGCGGCGCGAACGGAGCGCTCCTCGCGGGCAATCATCGCCTCGGTGCGCGCTGCGAGATCGTCATCGCCCAGCAAGCGGGCGAAGTCGCGGAAGGCCTGCGAGGTATCGGTGATGCCGTAGAAGCTGCCCTCGAAGAAGGGCACGCCGAAGTCGCTTTCCAGTTTTCGCGCGACATTGAGCAGCGCCTTGGCGCAGACCACCATCGATGCCTGCGCCCGATGCATGGTCTGCACCTCATGGAAGCGTGCGTCGCCGGAGAGCGTGCACAGAATGCGCAAACCCAGTTCGTCGAACAGCGGCGCCACATGCCAGAACTCCCCGGCGATGTTGTATTCGCCGATGAGGTTCACGTCGTGCACCCGAATACCCGGCCGGTGTGCCGAGGCCGCGACCGGTGCCGGCTCGCGCGTGCCGATGACGTACTTGAACATGGCTTCACCGGCGATGCGATTGCCGAGATTCTTGGTGCCGTAGAAGCCGGCGCAGTCGACCGGCAGCACCGGCACGCCCCAGCGCGCGCTGGCCGCTCTGGCCACGGCCTCGATATCGTCGCCGATCAGCGCCGGAACACAGGTGGCGTAAAGGAACACGGCCTTCGGCGCGTAGTCGTCGATCGCCTGCTTGATGGCCAGGAACAGGCGTTTCTCGCCCCGGCCCATGATCACGTCCTGCTCGGTGAGGTCGGTGGTCATGCCGATGCGATAGAGTGTCGGGCCCGACGAGCGCGCGCCGCGGTTGTCCCAGGAAGCGCCAGCGCAGCCGATCGGCCCGTGCACGATGTGGGCGACGTCGGCAATCGGCAGCAGCGCAATCTGCGCGCCATCGAACGAGCAGCCGCCGGCGGTTGCGCCGGGTTTGGTGCGCGCGCAACCGGATTTTTCATTCCTGTTGTGAGCACAGGCGGGCTCGTTCAGCAGTTCAGCGATTTCGGCTGTCTTCATGGCGTCAGTCCTCTGTTCCCGCTCATGACGCAAGGGCCGTGCCACCGCTAAGCGCCTGATTCCGCATCCTTGTGTCTGGGCCGGGCGTTGTCGGGTTCGCGACATTGTCGCGTCGAACGCAGCGGAGGAGCGCCACCGGCCGGTCCAGGCACGAGCGCGGCTGGCCAGGGCCCGTGGATCGGTCGTGGTTCGGTGTGACTGCCAGGCAGCTTGGCGTGGATCCTGCTTCAAGTCCCTCATTCGCCACTTGGGAGCCCTGCATGCTCGACGCGACCGACAAACTGCCGAGGATGCGGCTCGGCGAAGACCAGCGCACACTCGCCTTGCTTGGCGTCGTCGGTCAATCGCTGCAGGCGGGCCGCTGGCCGTTGATCCGGGGTTTTCCGGAAGAGCGGCTGCAAGCGCTCCTGGCGACTCTTTGCCCCGGCAGCAGGTTCGCGGTGGCCCCCGGCGTGTGGACTCCCGACGATGACGGCGACGAGTTTGCCGATCTCCTCGATCTGTTGCTCGAACACCTGGCGCTGCCCGACGAGTCTGGCATCTGCCTGTGTCATGCCATCGCGACGGCGGCAATGGGCGCGAACCACCTCTGGCAGGACATGGGGCTGCCCGACCGCAAGGCGTTATCGGACTTGCTGTGTGAGAACTTCCCCGTCCTTGCGGCGAAGAACGTCGGCGACATGAAATGGAAGAAGTTCTTCTACCGGCAGCTCTGCGAGCGCGCTGGTGTGCCGATCTGCAAGGCTCCGCACTGTGCCGAGTGTTGCGACCGCGCGCTCTGCTTCGACCCGGAGGAAGACTCGGGGTGATGCTGGCTTCCTTCTTGCTTGAGTTCTCCACTGCGCACAGCATCCCGGCCGCATCGACCTGACCACAAGGACTTGACATGCTCCGTCAGCTTTCTCTCGCCGTTGTCCTGTTGAGCGCGGCATCGGTCCGTTCGGACGAGATCAGCGTCGCCGTCTCGGCAAATTTCGCCTCGCCGATGCAGAAGATCGCCACCGAATTCAAAAAGGACAGCGGTCACACCGTCGTTGCGTCGTTCGGTTCCACCGGCAAGTTCTACGCCCAGATCAAGGCCGGCGCGCCCTTCGAAGTGCTGCTCGCGGCTGACGACGAAACGCCTGCGCGTCTGGAGAAGGAAGGCGACGGCGTTGCCGGCAGCCGCTTCACCTACGCTATCGGCAGACTCGTCCTCTGGAGCCGGAAAGAGGGCTTCGTTGACGCCAATGGTGAAGTGCTGGGCAGGAACGACTTCCAGTACCTCGCGCTGCCCAATCCCAGGCTCGCGCCCTACGGCGCAGCCGGCATCCAGACGCTGCAGGCGCTTGGCCTGCTCGACAGACTGCGGCCGAAATTCGTCATGGCCGAAAACGTTCCGCAAACCTACCAGTTCGTCGCCTCCGGCAACGCCGAACTCGGCTTCGTCGCACTCTCTCAGGTATTCAAGGAGGGTCGCATCGCCGAAGGCTCGGGCTGGATCGTGCCGCAGCAGCTCCACGACCCGATCCGCCAGGATGCGGTACTGCTCGCCACGGGGAAAGGCAGCTCAGGTCCCGCAGCACTGCTGAAGTACCTGCGCGGCGACAAGGCCAGGTCAATCATCAAGTCCTTCGGTTACGAGTGATGCGCATCGCCGATGCAGCGACCGGAGCCCATCTCCCGCTTGCAGGCGCGGCGTTTTCCCAGCCTCGGCGCGCCATTGTGGTGTTTCGAGCCTCATGCTGAACGCGGCCGACCTCGCTGCAGTCTGGCTCACGCTCAAGCTGGCCGGGACGGCGACCGCCGTGCTGCTCCTCATTGGCACGCCGATGGCCTGGTGGCTGGCGCGCACCCGGCACTGGGCGAAAGGAGTGATCGGCGCCCTGGTGACCCTGCCGCTGGTGCTGCCACCAACGGTTCTCGGCTTCTACTTGCTGGTGCTGATGGGGCCGGACGGAATGCTCGGCCGCTTGCTGGCGGCGGGCGGGCTGCAGCCGCTGCCCTTCACCTTCGCTGGCCTCGTCGTCGCCTCGGTGATCTACTCGCTGCCTTTCGTCGTTCAGCCCCTGCAACAGGCCTTCGAAGCCATCGGCGAGCAGCCCCTGGAGGCGGCAGCCACGCTGCGTGCCAATCCCTGGGATACCTTCTTCGCGGTGGTGGTGCCGCTTGCCCGACCGGGGTTCATGACCGCAGGAATCCTCGGCTTCGCGCACACGGTGGGTGAGTTCGGCGTGGTTCTGATGATCGGTGGCAACATCCCGGGCAAGACACAGGTGCTGTCGATGGCCATCTACAACCATGTCGAAGCGCTCGAGTACGCGGCCGCACATCGGCTCGCTGCCGGCATGCTGGCTTTCTCGTTCACCGTCCTGCTGCTGCTCAACGCGCTGAAACCGGATCGGGTCCGGTGAGCGTCCGGGCGCGCTTCCACCTGCCGTACCCAGCCTTCACGCTGGACGTCGATGTCGATCTGCCGGGACAGGGCATCACCGCCCTGTTCGGACGTTCAGGGTCGGGCAAGACGACGCTGCTGCGCTGCATCGCCGGACTTGAGAGAGCCGCCGCCGGCTTCCTCGCGGTCAATGGTGAAATCTGGCAGGACGGCGCACGGCGGCTGCCCGTGCATCGCCGCCCGCTCGGCTATGTCTTCCAGGAGGCGCGACTATTCCCCCATCTCGACGTCGCCGCCAATCTCGATTTCGGACGCCGCCGCATCGCCGCGCAGCAGCGGCGCGTTTCGCTCGCACGGGCCGTCGAGTTGCTCGGCATCGGCCACCTGCTCGACAGGCGGTGTGATCGCCTCTCGGGTGGCGAGCGTCAGCGCGTGGCCATTGCACGTGCGCTTGCCACCAGCCCACGCCTGCTGCTGATGGACGAACCATTGGCGGCGCTCGACCACGCGCGCAAGCAGGAGATTCTGCCGTACCTGGAGCAGTTGCGCGACGAACTGGAGATGCCCGTCCTCTACGTCAGTCACGCTCCCGACGAGGTGGCGCGACTCGCCGACCACCTCGTGGTCATCGACGAGGGCCGCGTCGTCACGCAGGGTCCACTGACCGAGGTCCTGGCGTGCGTCGACCCGCCGCTGCGCCTGGGCGACGACGCCGGTGTCGTCTTCTCCGGCACGGTGGTCGAACGGGATGGCGAATGGCATCTCTCGCGCATCGTCTTCGCAGGTGGCCAGGTCTGGGTGCGCGACGGCGGTGTCGCCGTCGGGCGTCGCGTGCGCCTGCGCATCCTGGCGCGCGATGTGAGCATTGCGCGCAGCCGTCATGGCGACTGCAGCATCATGAACCGGCTGCCCGCGACGGTGATCAGTCATGTTGCCGAAGACCACCCGGCGCTCGCGCTGGTGCAGCTGCGCGTCGGCAACACGCCCATGCTGGCACGCCTGACCCGGCACTCGGCGTGGCGCCTCGAACTCGCGCCGGGCCAGCAGGTATGGGCTCAGATCAAGGCGGTGGCGGTGGTCGGCTGAACTCGCGACAACCGCCACGCGAGTGCCGCGAGTTCAGAGTGGGCGCAGGACCTGGTCCAAGCGTGCCTGGTGGACAGCAGGAACAGTCAGCTCGAGTTTCTGCATATTGCCGCGTCTGTCGGGCTGGTGAGGCCGCGACACCGGCCAGGGCGATGAAGACGCAAGACCTGTACGGGTGCCTCCCCGGCGCAAGCCCACAATCGCGTCGCAAACCCGACAATTCTCCAGCCAGCCGCTGCAAGGCACTGATTTGGAATGGCTTGATTGCTGGCACTGGAATTGCAGGTTGCTGAGTGCCATGAACCGCAACCTTCCCACCGATATCGTCATCAACGACACCACCTTGCGCGACGGCGAGCAATCGGCAGGTGTCGCCTTCAGTCTGGAGGAAAAGACCGACATCGCGCGCCGCCTTGACGCTGTCGGCGTTCCCGAGCTGGAAATCGGCATCCCCGCGATGGGCGAGGCCGAACGCGAGAGCATCCGGGCGGTTGCCGCGCTGCGACTGACGGCGCGCCTGATGGTGTGGACACGAATGAACCGCGCCGACATAGCGCTCGCGGCGAAGCTCGGTGCGCAAATGATCGACATCTCCGTACCCGCCTCGGATCAGCACCTGCAGGCAAAACTGCGACGTCATCGGAAGTGGCTGCTGACGCAGATCGGCGAGCACGTGCAACTGGCACGTGACTTCGGTTTCGGCGTCGGCATCGGTGCCGAGGACGCCTCGCGTGGCGACCCGGACCTGCTGGCGGCGATTGCCGAGGCCGCGCAGGCCGCCGGTGCGCAGCGCATCCGCTTTGCCGATACGCTGGGCGTGCTCGATCCATTCGCCACCTTCGAACGCATCCGCCACCTGCGGTCACGATGCGATCTCGAAATCGAGATGCACGCCCACGACGACCTCGGGATGGCCACGGCCAACACGCTGGCAGCCGCCCGCGCCGGCGCGACGCACCTCAACACGACCGTCAACGGGCTTGGCGAACGCTGCGGCAACGCGCCACTGGAAGAGGTGGTACTGGGTCTGCACCTGTGCCAGGGAATCCGGACAGGGATCGATCTCGCCGGCTTGCACGCGATCTCGCAACGCGTGGCCGTCGCCTCCGGGCGCCCCCTGTGCTGGCAGAAGAGCGTCGTCGGCGACGGTGCCTTCACCCACGAGTCCGGGATTCACGTCGACGGCCTGATCAAGGATCCGGCCAACTATCAGGGCTTTGATCCGCGTCTGGTCGGCCGGCGCCATCGCGTGGTTCTCGGCAAGCATTCCGGGGCGCGCGCCGTACAACAGGTGATGGCCGGCCTCGGTCATGAGCTGTCGGATGCCTCTGCGCGCGCTTTCCTGCAACGGCTGCGAAACTTCGTCGTCGAGAAGAAGCAGACGCCGTCGGCGGCCGATCTGCTGGCCCTGCTCGGCCCTGAGCCGATGCAACGGGAAGATGGCGATGGCTGACCGACTCGAGCTGCTGGAACCTGGCGACGACGTGCTCTACTTCGACGAGCCGTGCCAGCCGCGCGTCGCGGCCCAGATCGACGCGGCGGCGCGTGACTACGGCCAGCCGGCAGCCGAGCAACGGCTGCTCTTTGCCTATTTTCTGGCGCCCGAGCAGCTCTCGGTCCTGGTCGCGCTGTACCGCTACTACTTCTATCAGCATCGCCTCGACGATGCGCTGCTCGTCGCCGAGCGGGCGCTGGAAGTCAGTGCGCGCCGCCTGCAACTGGCCGGGGGCTGGCGCAACCTGGGACCACACACGCTTGGCGAGGCGGCCATGCGCTCGATGGGCATGCTGCGCTTCCATCTGCTGGCGCTCAAGGGATCCGCGGTGATCCTGTTGCGCCTCGGGCAAGTCGGCGAGGCGTGCGCTCGCCTGCGGACGATTGCCGGAGTCGACCTGCGCGACGCCCTCGGCGCTCGGCCGCTGCTCGAAGTCATCGATCGCCACTACGCACCGCTCAGCGAACCCTTGGATTGAAAGAGGAGAAAGCCATGGCTTGCGCCAACGACACCTTTGCCGACGACCTCGCCGAGCTGAGTTCGGCGGAAGAATTTCTCGACTACTTCGGTATCGACTTCGCCGTGCCGGTGGTGCAGGTCAATCGCCTGCACATCCTGCAACGCTTTCACGATTATCTGGCCAAGCAGGAAGCCGGCAAGGCGCCCGACTACCTCGCCTATCGTCACTGGTTGGCACGCGCGTACGGCGACTTCGTCGGCTCCAGCGCGCAGGCCGAAAAGGTCTTTGCCGTCTTCCAGAAGGCCGAGGGCTCGTCCTTCGTCCCACTTTCCTCGCTGACGGACTGAACCCGTGTTGCCGCGCTGGGACTACGGCGACGCGGTACGGGTGACGCGCAACGTGCGCAACGACGGCACCTTCCCGGGCGTCCCGACCGGCGACCTGCTGGTGCGACGCGGGCGCATCGGGCATGTGCGTGATGTCGGCACCTTCCTCCAGGACCAGATCATCTACTCTGTCCACTTCCTCGACGAGGGGCGCGTGGTCGGCTGTCGTGAAGAGGAACTGCTCGGCGTCGACCAGCCGTGGATCGAAAGCCGCTTCGAGGTGCGCGAGAGGGTGCGCGCGCTGCGCCCGCTGGCCGTGTGTGGGGAAATCCGGGTGCCTCCCGGCAGTCGTGGGGAAATCCTGAATCTCGAAAGATCGGAGACCGGGGGCGTCGTCTATCGGACGCACTTCGACTGTCTCGCGGGCATCCCCGTGTGGGTACCCGAGGCCGCTCTGGGTGAATGGCCGCGGTCCGGCGATGCCTGAAGCGGGCGGCATCTACCGCTCGATCAAGCTCGCCGCGCAATTGTTCGGCAAGCCCCTGGAGTCTCTCGCACCGGCAGAGCTGCAGCGGCTGAGCCGGGTCGCCGACCGGCAGCAGGAGATCGAGACGCTGATCCTGGAGACACCCGAAGCGGCCCGCGTGCAGCTCCCGGTGGCCGCGATCGACGCCAGCCTGATGGAAATACGCGGTCGCTACGGCGACGATGAGGAGTATCACACGGAGCTTCAGCGCGTCGGCCTGGACGCGTCCTCGTTGCGCCAGGCGGTGGCGCGCGACCTGTTGGTCGAGGCAGTTCTGGAAACGGTCGCGGCAGCTTCGGCGGCGGTCAGCGATACCGATGTCGAGATCTTCTGGTACATGAACCGGCAACGCTTTCGCCTTGGCGAAACGCGCGTGCTGCGACACCTGCTGGTGACCATCAACGACGGTCTGGCGGGCAACGAGCGAGCGGCCGCACGCGCCCGCATCGACGCCATCCACGCCCGCTTGCTCAGGGAGCCGCAGCGCTTTGCGGAGCAGGCCCTCAAGCATTCCGAATGCCCGACGGCGTTCCATGGTGGCCTGCTCGGCCGCGTGCCGCGTGGCCGCCTTTATCCGCAACTCGAGGCGGTCGCTTTTTCGCTCGCCGAGGGGATGCTCTCTGGCGTGATCGAGAGCGAACTCGGCTACCACCTGGTGCGCTGCGAAGCCATCCAGCGCGAACGGCTGCTGAGCTTCGTGGAAGCCCGCCAGACGATCCGCGAACATCTCGCAGGGCAACAGCAGGCCCTCTGCCGGAACGCCTGGATCAGGGCGCTGCGCCGGCAGGGGGCCGAACGGTCATCCGAGGCGAAGCGCAGGTCAGCACCGACGCCGCCGACAGAGAGGCCGCCCAAGCCACCATGGCGATCAGTTTGAGCTCGACTGCTGCCACCTGTCACGTCAGCAGAGCGATTCCACCATCTCCTTGCGCCGTGGCAAGTGCTGCATTGGCCGTTCAGCGACTCCGAGCTGGTGCACAGGGAGGCGCCTGCTGCACCAGTCTGGCGCCCTGGAACTTGCCATGATGCTCGGGGTGATCGGCAATGCATTGAATTCAATGGCGTGGATTGTATGGTACGAAGTTTGCTTTTGACTCAGCACAAGCCAATTGATCGTTTTCACTTTTCAGGACACCGCCATGGGCAGAGCCCTCTTGGACACCCCGCGCGACGTGGCCCCGCCCGCCGACACGCCACCGGTGCGCCGAGCCACTGTCGTTGCCGTGGGCACCGCGACGAAAGCGGCCCCTGCGCCGCGCGAGCCCTTCGACTGGCGCGGCCTCGGCGCGCGGGTCTTGCCGCCTCTGGGCGGCGTGGCCCTGTTGATCGCCGTCTGGGCGCTGGCGACGCAGAAGAGCGCCAGCTTCCCGACGCCACTGGCCACCTTCGACGCGGCGGTCAAGCTCTTTTCCGACCCGTTCTACAGCAACGGCCCCAACGACCAGGGCATCGGCTGGAACATCCTGTTCTCGCTGCAGCGCGTGGGCCTGGGCTTCGGCCTGGCAGCGCTGGTCGGCATACCGCTGGGCTTCATCATCGGCCGCTTCACGCTGTTCAACCGCATGCTCTCGCCGCTGATCAGCGTGCTCAAACCGGTGTCGCCGCTGGCATGGCTGCCGATTGGCCTGCTGGTCTTCAAGAGCGCCAACCCGGCGGCGATCTGGACCATCTTCATCTGCTCGATCTGGCCGATGGTGATCAACACCGCGGTCGGTGTACAGAAGGTGCCTGAGGACTACCTCAACGTCGCTCGCGTGCTGAAGCTCAGCGAGTGGAAGATCGCCACCCGCATCCTGCTGCCGTCGGTGATGCCGTACATGCTCACCGGCGTGCGCTTGAGCGTGGGCACCGCCTGGTTGGTGATCGTCGCGGCCGAGATGCTGACCGGCGGCGTGGGCATCGGCTTCTGGGTCTGGGACGAGTGGAACAACCTCAACGTCGCCCACATCATCATCGCCATCTTCGTCATCGGCGCGGTCGGGCTGCTGCTCGAATGGTCGCTGCTGGCAGTGGCACGCCGCTTCGACTACAGCTGAGGTCCGCCATGCTTGTCAATGCCACTCCTTGCATCAACACCCGGCGGACGCTGCAGATCCAGGACGTCGGCATGGTTTTCCCCACCAAGCGTGGCCCCTTCGTCGCATTGCGTGACATCAACCTCGAAGTGCAGCGCGGCGAGTTCGTCACCCTCATTGGCCACTCGGGCTGCGGCAAGAGCACGCTGTTGAACCTGGTGGCCGGCCTGACCACACCTTCCAGCGGCATCCTGCTGCTCCAGGAACGCGAGCTGACGGGGCCCGGGCCAGATCGTGGCGTCGTTTTCCAGAATCACTCGCTGTTGCCGTGGCTGAGCTGCCTGGACAACGTGCTGCTGGCCGTCGAGCGGGTGTTCGGCGAAAAGGAAGGCAAGGCGCAGCTGCGCGAACGCGCGCTGGCGGCGCTGGACCTGGTCGGCATGAGCCACGCGGTGGCCAAGCGCCCGCAGGAGATCTCCGGCGGCATGAAGCAGCGCGTGGGCATCGCGCGCGCTCTCGCCATGGAGCCGAAAATGCTGTTGATGGACGAACCCTTCGGCGCGCTCGATGCGCTCACGCGCGCGCGGCTCCAGGACGAACTGATGAAGATCGTCGCCACCACCGGGGCGACGGTCATGATGGTGACGCACGACGTCGACGAGGCGGTGCTGCTCAGCGACCGCATCGTGATGATGACCAACGGTCCGGCCGCCACCATCGGCGAGGTGCTGCGCGTGGACCTGCCGCGCCCGCGCGCCCGCGTGGTGCTGGCGGAGAACCGCGACTACGTCCAGTACCGCAAGGAGGTCATCGACTTCCTCTATACGCGGCACAGCCATGTGGAACGGGTTGCATGAGATGGACGTCGCCGTCGTGACCAGCAAGAGGACCTTCATCCGCGTCGTCGAAATCTGGGTACCCGGCAACGACCGCAGCACGCTCGAGTTCAGCGCCGGCCTGTACGGCAGCGCAGAGCGCTTCGGCGCCACCAGCCGGCAGATGTGCTTCGGCCTCGGCGAAGGCCTGCCGGGCCAGGCTTGGCTGGAGGGCCGGCCGATCGTGTTGAAACAGTTCGCAGGTGCGAACTTCCGCCGCACCCAGGCGGCGCACGCCGAAGGCCTGACCTGCGGCATCGCGCTGCCCGTGTTTGCCGGCGACTTTCTCACCGCGGTGCTGGTCATCTTCTGCGGTGACGACGAAGCGCATGCGGGTGCCATCGAGCTGTGGTGCAACGACCCGGCAGCATCGAAGGACATGACGCTCGCCGATGGCTACTATGGCAGTACCGCCGACGCTTTCGAGTTCATCTCGCGGCGCACCGCGTTCCGTCAGGGTCACGGCTTGCCGGGCCTGGCCTGGGAATCGCGGCTGCCGGTGTTCCAGGAAGACCTCGGCAAGGGCGAACGCTTCCTGCGCGCCGACAGTGCGATCAAGGTCGGCATCAACCGCGGTTTTGTCCTGCCATGCGCGACGCGCGGCGCCTCGACCTACGTGATGGCCTTCCTGTCGGCGATGGCCACGCCGATCGTACGGCGTTTCGAAACCTGGCTGCCCGACGCCGATGGCGAGCGCCTGAGCCGTGCCGGAGGCTTCTGCGAGGCAACCGGCACGGTGCCGGCCGGCGACAGCCGTGACTGCATCGAACGTGGCCAGGGCACGCTGGGCCGAGCTGCCTTCACCGGCGTGCCGATGATCGGCGAGAGTGCCGCCAGCGAACCCGGACTGGTCGGCGGCGCGGCCACTGCTGCCAGGCTTGACGCCGTGGTCGCGGTGCCGGTGCTGCACGAAGGCCGGCTGCGCGCCGTCGTCGCCTGGTACTTCTGACCCCCTGGCCATTCCCAACCCTGCGAGAGGGCTTCGACGATGGACACAAAGACCGTCCTTGAGCAGCCCCGCCAGCCCTCGGCCGACTTCTCGGCCAGCCCCGCTCGTCGTGGCTGCTCGACTGGCTGCCGCAGCGTCGCCGGCCGCCGAACCGGGCCGTGCACTGTCGGCCGCGCGAGCCGCGCCGCCGGTGGCCAGTGCGCCGCGCAGTTGGCCGGGCAGTGCGCAGCTCTGCGCCTGCGACGACGTCAGCGAAGACCGCATCACCCACGCCTTGGCCACCACCATGCCGGGTGAGGATAGCGAGCGACTGGTGGCCCTGCAGGCACGGCTGCGCTGCGGCAGCGAGTGCGGCTGGTGCCTGCCCGCTGTGAAGGCGCTTGTGCGACACGCGCGGCGGCCGGTGCCGGCCTCCTGAAGGAAGCCCCCGCGACAAGCTCAGCCAACGCGCGTCGCCCCGTGACCACCCTCGGAGCCGGTTCGGGCAGGCGAGCGATCGCCCGGCGCTGCGGGCCAGGTACGTGAACTGTCCGCGACGCCCCGCAGCGGGTTGGGGTCATGGGCGTCGACGACCAGATGGTCCAAGGACCCTTCCACAGGCGGGCGGCGAACCGCCTGCAGTCCGGCCGGGCGCAGGGCGCCCAAGGCCGCCGGATCTCGGCATGTTTCGGTCGTTTGGATGGTTTCCTCCTGCGCTTCGCGGTTCTTTCCCCTTTGCTGTGCAGGCAGGTTGCGCTGCTGCACCAAAGCAGGGAATCCCGGAGACACACCCATTGCCTCTGAGATGCAAAACAGGTTCCGCATATCGGATGGTTGAAGAGAACCGATCTCGAACATGGAACTGGCACGAGGATTGCTTGAGCCTTCTTGAGAAGCACGGTCAATGGTGACCGTGCAAAAGTTCTATCGATTCGATCGATTGCGGAGCAAGAAATGGAAGACCACAACCTGAAACCAGAATCCAAGCCGTCTTTCTCGCGTCGTGAGTTTGTTTCAGCCGCACTCGGTGCGTCGCTCATGTCCATTGTCAGCCCCGGCCTGCGCAGCGGTGCCTGGGCCGCCGGATCGGACGCACCGGAAAAGAAGGAAGTCAAGATCGGTTTCATTCCGCTGACCGACTGCGCCTCGGTAGTCATGGCTTCGGTCATGAAGTTCGACGAGAAGTATGGCATCAAGATCATCCCGACCAAGGAAGCCTCGTGGGCTTCGGTGCGCGACAAGCTGGTCAATGGCGAGCTCGACGCCGCCCATGTGCTGTACGGCCTCGTCTATGGTGTCCAGATGGGCGTCGGCGGGCCGAAGAAGGACATGGCCAACTTGATGACCTTGAACAACAATGGCCAGGCGATCACGCTTTCCAACCAGATGCGCGACAGGGGCGCGACCGACGGCGCGAGCCTGGCGAAACTGATCGCCAAGAAGGAAAAGGAATACACCTTCGCCCAGACCTTCCCGACTGGCACGCACGCCATGTGGCTGTACTACTGGATGGCCGCCAACGGCATCAACCCGATGCGGGACGTCAAGACGATTACCGTGCCACCTCCACAAATGGTCGCCAACATGCGCGTCGGCAACATGGACGGTTTCTGTGTCGGCGAGCCTTGGAACAACCGCGCGATCATTGACAGCATCGGCTTTACCGCCGTGACCTCGCAGGACATTTGGGTCGATCATCCGGAAAAGATTCTCGGCACCACTGCCGACTGGGTGAAAAACAACCCAAACACGGCACGCGCCATGGTCGCTGCGATTCTCGATGCCAGCAAATGGATCGACGCATCGATCGCGAACAAGCAGAAGACGGCCGAAACCATCGCCCAAAAGGCCTTCGTCAATACCGACACCGAAGTCATCGTCGCCCGCATGCTCGGCCGTTACCAGAACGGCCTCGGCAAGAGCTGGGACGACAGGAACCACATGAAGTTCTTCAACGACGGTCTGGTGAATTTCCCCTACCTCAGTGACGGCATGTGGTTCATGACCCAACACAAGCGCTGGGGGCTGCTCAAGAGCCATCCGGATTATCTGGCGGTCGCGAGGCAGGTCAATCGCATCGACGTCTACAAGCAGGGTGCCGCTGCCGCTGGAGTCACGCTCCCCAAGAGCGACATGCGCAGCGGCAAGCTGATTGACGGCATCGTCTGGGACGGCAAGGACCCGGCCAAGTACGCCGACGGGTTCAAGATCAAGGCCTGAACACCAGCAGCCGGTCGGCTTATGGCTCACCGCCTGCTGAATGGGCCGCAATTATCCCAGGTACGTATTGCCGTTTTGGCGACGACAGAGAGTGGCAAGCCCTGGGGCGGTCAGGGTTGGCCGGAGAACCGTGTGGCGTCAATCGGCAGAATGATTCCAGGCAGCATGCGCGAAGTCCAAATGTGAAGGGCGGACCTCAGATCGATCGCGTCATCCAATGATCCGCCCTTGACGCTGATGGTTTCAGCCGAACCAACGCGCTGATGCCACAAGCGTGATCCACAGTTTGGACAGAAGGCGCATTCCAGCTCGTGCCCGCTGTCGGTTGGGCGAATCCAGAGCTTTGGTGAGCCGCGCGTCAGCCGCAACCGCTCGCGCGGTACGAACACCGAGATGCCAAATGCCGAGGCTGACTGCTTTCGGCATTCTCGGCAGTGGCAGATGACCACCTTGAGCGGGTCGCCTGACAACTCATAGCGAATCGCTCCGCATTGGCAGCCACCCAGACGAGGAGTTTGGGGGGGGCTATCGTTCATCTCGTCTCCTTCCCTGACCATGCAATCGGACTGCGTGGATGAGTGATAGGTTGCGGTTCGTGTAGTCCTGGGACGTTCAGTCCCGTTTCTTGGCCAGGGCCCGCTCATCACGGCGCACTTCACTTCGCAGCCAAGCCACGAATGCTTCACCCACGGCGCCGCGGCCGGTCGCAGAAGGCGCCACAACAACGTGGAAGCTGCCAAGTGTTGCCACGCCGTCCGTCCCGAAGGGCGCGCAAAGAGTGCCGGCCTGCAGCTTGCCATTCAGATGTGGTCGCTTCCCGATGGCGACACCGCTACCGGCCAGCGCCGCCTCGACGACTTGGTCGTAGTGAGAAAACCGTTGCCTCCCGGCAGGCTTGAATTTGGCAGTCTTCACCGCGCTGAACCACTGCTCCCAGTCGTACCATGGACGTCCATGCACAGTGGTCTCAAATTCGAGCAGTACATGCTGCGCGAGATCGGCAAAGGTTCGCAGCGGGCGAGCAGGGTCGCGCATCAGCGCCGGTGTGCAGACTGGAAAGGTGCTGTAGTCGACCAGCGGCTTGCCAAGGGGACTGGCTCCGCCGAGACTTGCGTAGCGGATGGCGATGTCCACCTGCGCCTGCACGAGATCAAGCACGTCGTTGCTGGCTGCAATCCGAATGTCAATTTCGGGATGCTGTTGCGTGAATCGCGGTAACCGTGGTACGAGCCACAGCGACGCCAGTGGGATGGTTGTCGTCACAGTCAATGATCGCTCGACGCCGGCGAGGCGGTCCGTTGCTGCATCAATCAGCACCAGCGCCTCGCTCACCGCCCGGTAGAATTCTTCACCAGCCTGGGTCAGCTGCAACGTACGGTTCACGCGACGGAACAGCGGTTGACCGAGTTGCTCTTCGAGTTTCTTGATCTCGCGACTGACCGCCGACTGCGTCACGAACAACTCCGCCGCTGCCTTGGCAAAACTCAGCTGGCGAGCCGCCACCCAGAAGCCACGAAGCAAGTGCAGGGAGACTCGGGGCGTCGTGTTCATTCCGAAAACTCACGCGAGCTATGACAAAAGGTCGTTTGCGGTGTGCAGGTACATGGGCTGAAAATTCCTCATCAGATCACGAGACCCGAGCGGCGTTCAAGGTGAACGACCCGCCGTGGAACTGGAGGAGAGTGACATGAACGCACCCCTGATCCGATTGCGTCTTGAGATGGGCTCGATCGCCGCCGGGCTCGCCCTTGTTTTCCCGCTGTCGGCAAATTCGGTGGACACCGTGCCGGGAACGGTGGTTCAAGTGATGGTTCTTCCCGACTACTATTCGCTGAACAAGCAGCGGCTCGGCGACGTGGTCGCATTGGAGGCCGTATTGGGGCCGACCAACGACCGTGTGGTGCGTCTCGGCAACTGCGGGCCTGGGACCACTCAGGCGCTTCTTGCTGCTGTCGCAGCACTGAACGGAGTCCGTCCCGCTGTCATCGAGATTCGCGCCCTGCCCGAAGGTGATCCGGAATGCTCAGTAACCAGGAACGACCACATCGATCGAGGCGACGCCGGCAGTTCGGTGGAACACTCTGTATCCAACGGCACGGACTTGCGCGGGCGAATATTCATGCCGTGAGAATGAGGCGCAGCGCATGAGTGGCTGAGCGTCACCGCCGCGTGGTGGGGTCATGGCTCGACCGCTGGGGTAAGCGCGCTACTCGATGGCGCGGACAGAGGAGGGCGCGAACGATCGACAAGTCCGTTCTCCTCGGCAGTCATTCATCGGCAGGGTCGCGTTTCACGAAGGCGTTACCGTTACTGCCTGCCGTAGGCTGCCGGCAAGCGGTCTCCTGGTAAAGAGCTGGTTCGGTTGGCCGACGAACCCCATCAGAAAGCAGCGATGGCGGTCTGGGCGCGACCGAGGGTCAGTGCGTGGATGTCGTGTGAGAGGCGATGGAGCCAATCCATCTGCGCACCTGACCAGACGCTTGACCGTGATTGCTGCGGCCACCTATACTGTTCGCGAGTGAATTCCCGCCCGTTCCCTTGATCGTGACGCCATGCAGTCAGCCGCATTGATCGAGTCGCTGCGCCAGTTTTTCGCCAGCCGGGGTGAGGATCTGGCGTGCGTGTATCTCTTCGGCAGCCAGGCGCGTGGTACCGCCGGTCCGGCCAGCGACGTTGACCTTGGCGTGTTGCTCGTCGGCGATCCGCCGAGAACCCTCGAGGGGCTGGGTATCGACCTCGCCGCCGATCTGGAAGCAGCAATCGGTCGCCACGTCGATCTCGTCGTGCTCAACCGCGCACCGGCAGACCTGATCCACCGTGTGTTGCGCCATGGCGTCCTGGTTTGCGAACGCGACCGCTCGGCGCGAATCCGTTTCGAGGTTCAGGCACGCAATGCGTACTTCGATCTGCTGCCGTATTTGCGCGAGTACCGGCAAGCCGCGCGACAGCCTCTGCGATGACCGACATCGACCTCGTCGAGAAAAAACTCGCTTTCATCGAGACCTGTGTGCGCGAGTTGCGCGATCTGTGCGAGCCGGAGCGCATTCCGGTCGACATTCGCGAGGAACGATTTGCCGCCCACACGCTGCAGATCGCGATTCAAGCCGCCCAGGACGTCGCTTCGCACATCGTTTCCGAAGGCCGCCTGGGAGAGCCGGAGAGCAACCGCGACCTGTTCGCGCTGCTGTGTGCGGACGGCTGGATCGAAGCTGAACTGTCGGTGGTCATCCAGAGGATGATTGGCTTCCGCAATGTCGTGGTGCACGGCTATCAGCATCTGGACCAGGCGATCTTGGTCGACGTCGTGCGCAATCGTCTCGGCGACCTGCTCGCCTTTTGCAGCGCGATTCGCGCGCGGTTGCATGCGACCCAGGGTGCGGGTCGCTGATTCCCGGCCCGTCGGGCATGGCTGCTGGTCGTCCTGCATTCCGGTGTTGTCTGTTCAGCCTGCATTGGGAAAAGCGGCATCAATGCGATCAGGCAGCTTGCGCAGGAGCTGATGAATGCCGCCGAGCAGCGTCGCCATGAACTGGTCGCCTTGCGCGACCGCGCGTCGGCGCAGGCGGGAAGGCACTCGGCCAGAGGGCACTGAGAGCGACCAGAAGGCCCGGCGAACGCCAGCCTATTCCTCATCATCGCCCGCGCCATCGCGGCGCGGGACGGTTTGCGGGTCGCAGGTGATCGGACGGTAGATCTCGACCCGGTCGCCCGGCCGGAGGGGCGTGTCGAGTTTCACCAGGCGGCCGAAGACGCCCACCTTCTGCGTTTGCAGGTCGATGGAGGGAAACGATCGGAGGACGCCGGAACGGTCGATCACCTGGCGCACGGTCGACTCGTCAGGCACCTCGATGGTCAGCCAGATCTGCTGCCCGGCTTCGGAGTAGGCGACACCCACCTGCATGGCAAAATCCCTCTCGCGTCAGACAACCGGATCGGGCGAGAGCGGAGCCGGCGTGACGCTGCCGTTCCTTTCGCTGCGCGCGCGCAACTCGAGCGCCCGCTTGCCGGCCAGCAACAGGCCGAGGACGAGAAAGCCGCCCGGCGGCAGAATCATCAGCAGGAAGCCGCCGTAGCCGGGGATCACCGTCAGCTCGATGGCACGGAACGCCGGCCCCAACAGCAGGCTCGCCTGCGCGAACAGGGTGCCGCTGCCGAGCAGCTCGCGGATCAGGCCGATCAGCGTCAGGGCGCCGGTAAAGCCCAGGCCCATGGCCAGGCCGTCGGCGGCCGACGCGGTGACGCCGTTCCTTGAGGCAAAGGCTTCGGCGCGACCCAGGATGGCGCAGTTCACCACGATCAGGGCGATGAACAGCCCGAGAACCTTGTACAGGTCGTGCAACCAGGCATTGAGCGCGAGATCGACGAGCGTCACCAGCGTTGCGATCAGGACGACGAAGATCGGGATGCGCACCTGCGGACTCACCAGCGAGCGGATCGACGCCACCAGAACATTCGACGTGATCAGGACCGCCGTCGTCGCCAGGCCCATGCCGAGGCCATTGGTGCCGCTGGTGGTGACGGCCATCGCCGGACAGAGGGCGAGCATCTGGGCGAAGACGACGTTCTGCAGCCAGAGACCGTCCTTCAGCGTCTGCACGAGTCTTTTCACGGGCTCTTGCCTCCCTGCAGGATTTCCGCGCGGTGCGCGGCGAAGAAGTCGAGTCCCTCCTTGACCGCCTTGACGACGGCGCGCGGCGTGATGGTGGCGCCGGCCATCTGATCGAAGACGCCGCCATCCTTCTTCACCGCCCACTTCCCTGCTGGCAATGTGGCCAGCGACAGGCCGTTGAACGACAGGATCCACGGCGACTTCGCGAGATCGATCTTGTCGCCGAGACCCGGGGTTTCGTTGTGCTTGAGGACACGTGCGCCGAGCAGCACGCCGGCGCGGTCGATGCCGACCAGCACGAGCACATCGCCGGCGTAGCCGCGCGCCGAGCTCTGGAAAATGGCCGCGGCGACCTCGCCCTGGCGGCGGGCGAGGTAGACCCGCTTGCTGCTCCCGTCGCCGTTGCCGATCTCCAGCGTGTCGGCCAGCAGGTCGTTGTCGGCGAATCGCTCCGGCAGAACCTGTGCCAGCGAGGCCTGTAGATCGCGCGCTTCGGCGGCGACGATCCGCTCACGCGTGGCGCTGACGGCAAAGGCCAGGGCAGCGCTGGCGAGCAGCGCGATCACGCCGAGGGAGACCCCCTGATAGGCCAGGTGGTCGCGCAGCGCCGCGATGGCGCGCTTCACGACTCGATCTCCAGTGGCATGCCGCGCCGGTCACGACCATAGATGCGCGGCTTGACGTAGCGGTCGATCACCGGCGTCAGCGCGTTCATCAGCAGCACCGCGAAGGCGACGCCTTCCGGGTAGCCGCCCCAGGTACGGATGACGTAGCTCAGGAAGCCGACGCCGGCGCCGAAGACGAGCTGGCCGGCGGCAGTGTTGGGCGAGGTGACGTAGTCGGTGGCGATGAAGAAGGCTCCCAGCATGGCGGCACCGGACAGCAGGTGGGTGCTGACCGACAGGTAGCGAGCCGGATCCAGGCTGTGCATGAACGATGCGAACAGGGCAAGCGTCGCCAGCATGGCGAAGGGAATGTGCCAGGTGATGAGGCGCAAGCCGAGCAACAGCAGGCCGCCAGCAGCAATCAGCAGCGACGCGGTCTCGCCGAGGCTGCCGGCGCGTTCGCCCAGCAGATTGATCGTTGGCGCCTGCGTCGCGGCCAGCGACTGCAACAGATCGACGCCGCGCGACAGTTCGCTGCGGGCGTAACCGAAAAGGGTCGCGCTGCTCATCGCGTCGAGCGCTTCCGGCCGGGCACCGAAGGTGATCCACAGACCATCGACGAATCCCGGTGCGTTCGCCGAGCGCAGCGGCAGGGGCGCCGTCCACGCCGTCATCGGCACCGGGAAGGAGATCAGCAGCATCACCCGCGCCACCATCGCCGGATTGAAGAGATTCTGCCCGAGGCCGCCAAAGACCTGCTTGCCGATGACGGTGGCGAACAGCCCACCGACGACGCCCACCCACCACGGCGCCCAGGGCGGCAGCGAGAGCGCCAGCAGCCAGCCGGTGAGCAGGGCCGAAGCATCGCACAGCGACGGCAGGACCGCTTGCCGCCGCAGGCGCAGGCAGAGCGCTTCGCCGGCGATCGCCGAAGCGGTCGTGAGCCACCACAGATGAATCGCTGGCCAGCCGTACAGCCAGAAGCCGAACAGCGTTGCCGGCAGGAGCGCGGCGCAAACCCAGAGCATGACGCGGGTGACGTTGGTGCCGGCAGTCGCGTGCGGCGCCGCGACGGGGCCAGCCGGGCGCGGCGGGATCATGTCGCCGCTTCGCTGGTGGTATCGGCGATGCGCGTCGACAGCAGGCGGCTGCCGCCTCCGACGGCAGCCTTGGCGGCATCGCGCTCTGCCTTTCGCCTGGCGTTCGCGGCGGCCTTCTCCTGCGCCTCGCGGGCCAGGCGCGCGGCGCGGTCTTCGGCCAGGCGTCGGGTCGCGTCGTTGCGCAGCCGGCTGCGCTCGCGCGCCGACAGTTCGCCCTTGGCGTGACTGAAGAACTGCACCAGCGGGATATGTGCGGGGCAGACATAGGCGCAGCAGCCACAACCGATGCAGTCCGACAGTCCGAGTCCGGCAGCGCTGTCGAGATCGCCGACGCCAATGCGGCTGGCCATCTCCAGTGGCAGCAGACCCATGGGGCAAGCCCGCGTGCAACTGCCGCAGCGGATGCAGGGGCCGGCTGGCGGCGTCCGCGCTTCGGCGGCGTCGAAGGCGAGGATGCCCGACGCCCCCTTGACGATGGGTACGCGGGCGTGCGGCAGGACGATGCCCATCATCGGTCCGCCGAGCACCAGCCGCGCCGGCCGCTCGCTGACGCCGGCAAAGCGCAGCAGATCGACCACCGGGGTGCCGATCGGTGCCAGCACGTTGCCGGGCCGCGTCAGGGCGCCGCCGTTCAGCGTGACGATCCGTTCGACCAGCGGCTCGCCGCGGCGAACGGCGCGGTGCACGGCGGCACAGGTCGACACGTTGTGCACCAGCACGCCAACCTCGGCGGCACGCGCATCGGCCGGGACCTCCTTGCCGGTGAGGGTCTGGATCAGTTGCTTGTCCGATCCCATCGGATAGCGCGCCGGCACCACCCGCAGTTGCACATTGCCGAAAGCCGCGGCGGCCACCCGCATCGCGGCGATCGCCTGCGGCTTGTTGTCCTCGATGCCAATCAGGGCCTCGCGGGCGCCGATGGCGTGCATCACGATGCGCAGGCCGTCGACCACTTCGGCGGCACGGTCGCGCATCATCCGATCGTCCGATGACAGGTACGGTTCGCATTCGCCGCCGTTCACGATCAGCGTGCCGACCTGCAGGCGGCGACCCAGATTGAACTTGACTGCCGCCGGGAAGGTGGCACCACCGAGCCCGACGACACCAGCCGCCGCCGTTCGCCGGGAAATCTCCTCGGGAGCCAGTGCGAACGGATCGGCCACCGGCACGCGTTCGCACCAGGCGTCGGCGCCGTCGGCGGTGATCGTGATCGCCAGTTGCGAGAGGCCGGAGGGATGTGCTGCGGTGATCTCGCCGATCGCGCTGATCCAGCCCGAGGTGGGCGCATGCACGGGCGCCGAGATGTTGCCGTTCGGTTCGGCAATCAGATCGCCCTTCAGGACACGTTCGCCGACCAGTACCACCGGCCGTGCCGGATTTCCGACGTGCTGCTGCAACGGCACGTGGAGTACTTCCGGCAAGGGCAGCGAACGCAGCGGCGCGTCTGCCGCAGGCCGCTTGTGATCGTCCGGATGGACACCCCAATGCGGGCGGCGGCCGAGAATCTTTTCCAGGATGCGCACGTCGTGCCTCGTCTTCGGTCGATGACAGTCGATCCGCTCGCCGGCTAGGCGGCGAGCGCAGCTGGCGTCGCAGCCGGCCTTGGCCAGACCCAGTGCTGCACGGTGACCGGCATTGTCTGCAACAGCAGCGCCTCGGTCGGACAGCGGTCGATGCAGCTGCCGCAGCCGGTGCACGCTTCGCGAATCACGTTGTGAATCTGCTTCGCCGCGCCGACGATGGCATCCGTCGGACAGACCTTGCTGCAGCGGCAACAGCCGATGCAGATCTCTTCGGCGACGCGGGCGACCTGCGGCCCGCGGTCGACGACGGCATCGAGGTCGATGCTGATTCCCAGCTTGGCCGCAAGCGCCTTCGCCAGCGCCTTGCCACCCGGTGGGCAAAGTGTGACCGGGGCGCTTCCCTCGGCGATGGCCGCCGCCGCGCGCGGGCAACCGGCAAAGCCGCACTGACCACAGTTTGAGCCGGGCATCAACGCTTCGATCTCGGCAGCGAGCGGGCTGCCTTCGACGTGAAAGTACTTCGCCGCCACGCCGAGGGCGAGGCCCAGCAGGGTGCCGAGAACGGTCAGGGACAGAATGGCGAACCACATGGCGAGGACTCCTGTGAAAAACTGAGGCCGGCAAAACCCATGAACGCCAGAGACAGCAGGCTGGCGAGGATGAAACTCACCGGCGCACCAGCAAAGGGGGCCGGCACGCGCGCCAGCGCCAGGCGCTCGCGCAGGCCGGCAAACACCAGCAGCACCAGGGTGAAGCCGAGGGCAGATCCGAATCCGTAGACCACGTTCTGGAGGAAACCCATCTTCTCCTGCGCGGTGAGCAGCGCCACGCCGAGCACCGCGCAGTTGGTGGTGATCAGCGGCAGATAGATGCCCAGTGCCTGATACAGCGCCGGCGCCGATCTCCTGACGACCATCTCGACGAACTGCACCGTCGCCGCGATGACCAGGATGAAGCTCAGAATGCGCAGGTAACCGAGGTCAAAGGGCAGCAGCAACCAGTGCTCCAGCATCCAGGTGGCGGCGCAGGCCAGGGTGATGACGAAGGTCGTGGCGAGCCCCATCCCCAGCGCGCTGTCGATGCTTCGCGAGACCCCCATGAAGGGGCACAGTCCGAGAAACTTCACCAGCACGACGTTGTTGACCAGGGCGGTGGCCAGCAGCAGCAGGAAATGGGTGGTCATTGTCGGCAATCTCCTTGAGACGGGTCACGCACGAACCGTGCCACGGCTTGCGGCACGCCACACCAAAGCCGTGCCGGCGTTGCCAAGTGCGCACCGGCATGGCGTTTTTTCTCTCTCCAGCGCGACCCGGCGAGCGGTGCGCGGCAGCCGCCAGCGTTGTCGCAAAGCCGACAAATCGCCACGAATGCAACCAGAAAGGGCTGGCTATTCAAGGGCGGCACGAAAAATGCTCCGTATTTGCCAAACACTTCGAAAGGGAGGCGCGCGATGACCAGCAATCAATTCCAGGCAGCGACCGACGGCGCGCCGCGGGCGGCGGAGGTGCTGCTGCCGAGCGTCCATCCACAGGTGTTCCAGCAGACGGTCAATCAGGCCGACATGGCGATCTCGATCACCGATGGGCAGGGCAACATCCTCTACGTCAACCCGGCTTTTACCCGCGTCACGGGCTACGCGAGCGAGGAGGCTGTGGGCCGGAACCAGTCGATCGTTTCCCACCACAGCATGCCGCCTGATTTTTATCGCGCTCTTTGGCAGACGATTTCCCATGGCGAACCCTGGAGTGGGCACCTCGTCAATCGGCGCAAGGACGGCAGCAAGTATCTTGCCGAACTGAGCATCTCGCCGGTAGTCAATGGCAGCGGCGAGGTCCTCAACTACCTCGGCATGCATCGCGACATCACCGAGCTCCACCGCCTGGAATCCCAGGTACGGAATCAGAAGGCGCTGATCGAGTCGGTCGTCGACGCCGCGCCGATGGTCATCGCGCTGCTCGACGGCGACGACCGCGTCGTCCTCGACAACCATGAGTACAAGAAGCTTCAGGCCGACCTGGGGATGGCAGAGCCGGCACCGATGATCATGTCGTCGGTGCGCGCCAGCCTCGAACCGGAGGCGGGGCGTGGCCGCCGACCGTCCGGTTACCTGTTTCTCGACCGCGAAGTGCGGCTCGATCCTCCTGGTGGTCGCTCCCCGCGCTGGTTTTCGTGCTCGGGAAGCCGCGTGCGCGAGGACGACACCTCTGCCGATGCCGTTCTCGCTGATCAGGGGCGCGACTACCTGCTGCTGGTGGCGAAGGAGATCACGAGCCTGCGTACGCAGCAGGAGAAGGCGCGCGTCGCCGCACTGCAGGCGGTGATGGCCGACGAGGATCGCGCGTCCGGTTTGCGCGAGAGCCTCGCGGCGGCGATCTTTCGTCTCGAGGGGCCGCTCAACATGATGGCCTCCGTGGTCGGCATGCTGGCGCGGCGGCAGGGCGAGACCGACCCGATGTCGACCGCTCTCGCGGAGGCACTTGCCACCGGCCAGCAGGCACTCGCGGACCTCCGTTCGATGATCCCCGCCAAGACGCGCGAGCCACTCGGCGCCGTCAACCTCAACGAACTGCTGCGCGATGTCCTCGATCTGTCCACCGGCCGCCTGCTCGCCGCCGGCATCACCGTGATCTGGCAACCGCAGGCGATCTTGCCGGCCCTGCTGGGTGCACCCAACCGGTTGCGCTCACTGTTCAAGGCGCTGATCGACAATGCCATCGAAGCGATGAACATCCGTGGCTGCCGTGAGCGCGAACTGACGGTGCTCAGCCGGGCGCGTCTCGGTGGCATCGAAGTGGAGATCGCCGATAGCGGACCAGGTATCGACCGAGCCCAGCTGCTGAAGGTGTTCGAGCCGTTCCACACCACGAAACGCGGAGGTGGCCATCTCGGCACCGGCCTGTCGGCGGCGCAGCAGGTCGCCGCCGAGCACGGTGGCTTCCTCGAGATCGAGCCGACGACGACTCGCGGCTGTCGCGTACGCGTGTTGCTGCCGCTGCGTCGACGATCATGAACGAGCGCTCGGCATCGCTGCTGCAGTCCCAGTTTGCGATCCTCGCGCGCGTCGGACAGTTGCTGGCGCGCGCGCTCGATGCGCCGCAGACCCTGCGCGAAGTGCTGCGCACACTGGAGATCAGTGGTCACTTGAGTCGCGGCCTGATCGCCGTCGCCCATTCCGAGAGCGGCGACCTGCGCGTGCACGCCGCGCATGGTCTCGATCACGATGATCTCCAGGCGGTCTCCTACCGGGCGGGCGAGGGGCTGCTTGGCCGCATCCTTGAGACCGGCAAGTCTTGTGCGATCGCACAGGTCGGAGCGGATCCGTGGTTCCTGAACCGGCTCGGCCTGTATGAGCGCGAGCTGCCATTCATTGCCGTCCCGATTCGTCTTGGTGGGACGCTGCAGGGTGTGCTGGCGGTGCAGCCCGATGCGCCGGACGATGGCTTGCTCGACGAGCGGGTCCGCTTTGTCGAGCTGCTCGCCGATCTGATCGCGCAGCACGTCCGGCTGTCGCTCGCCGTCAGCCAGGAGGGCCGCCCGCTCGACGAGGAGCGCGAGCCACAGCGCCACGCCCTGCGTCACCGTCCGGGCTTCGGCAACCTCGTTGGCCACTCGCCGGTCATGATGCGCGTCTTCGACCAGGTCCGCATGGTTGCCAAGTGGTCAACGACGGTCCTGATCCGCGGCGAGACCGGTACCGGCAAGGAGCTGATCGCCAACGCCATCCACTACAACTCACCACGTGCACGCGGCCCCTACGTGCGTCTCAACTGTGCCTCCTTGCCCGAGAACCTGCTGGAATCGGAACTTTTCGGGCATGAGAAGGGTGCCTTCACCGGCGCCGTGAGTTCGCGCAAGGGGCGCTTCGAGATGGCCGACGGCGGCACGCTCTTTCTCGACGAGATCGGCGACGTCTCTCCGGCCTTTCAGGCCAAGCTGTTGCGTGTCCTGCAGGAGGGCGAACTCGAGCGGGTTGGCGGCGGTCGGACACTGAAACTCGACGTGCGGCTGCTTGCCGCCACGCATCGCGACCTCGAAGTGGCGGTCGATGCCGGTCAGTTCCGCGAGGACCTGTACTACCGTCTCAACGTGATGCCCATCGTGTTGCCGCCGCTGCGCGAGCGCATCGAGGATCTGCCGAAGATCGCCAGACACCTGCTCGAACGTCTGGGTACCCTGCAGCGCCGGCCCTTGCGCCTCACCGGCGGCGCACAGCGGCGCCTGATGCAGCACCACTGGCCAGGCAACGTGCGGGAGCTGGAGAACTGCCTCGAGCGTGCCGCCGTGATGTCGGAAAGCGGCGAGATCGACGCCGACCTGATCCGCATCGACAGGGTGCGCGAGCGCAGCGGCAGACGCCCGACTGGCGCGGCGCCGGCGCCTCTGCCCAGTCACCCTAGCAGCACCGTCGCGCTACCGAGTGCCGGCGCCCAGGCGGCCGCTGGGGCCGACGACGACAGCGAGCCCACCGCCGAACCCAGCGAACGCGAGCGCGTGATCGCTGCGCTCGAACGCGCCGGCTGGGTGCAGGCACGCGCCGCCCGCCTGCTCGGCATGACGCCGCGGCAGATCGCCTACCGGGTGCAGATCCTCAACATCGAGATGAAGCAGATCTGATCTCGCGGCCACATTTCGTTCATGTTATGGAAGTCGCCGCGTAACGGGCGGACAACCGCGCTCTGTCCCCGACTGCTTCGCTAAAAGGGCAGGGTTTCTCCATATCCCGTAACCCGGCATCGCACTGCGGCAAGAAGAAACACCCCACCACAATTGTACGCGGGCTGCCCAAGCGTCCCGAGCACACCGGCATCGGCCATCTTGTGATAGTCGCCAACGCTGATGCGGTGTCGTGCTCGGTCCATGAGTTCGCTCATAGAGCCCATGCTTGGTCTCTCCTGCGAAGTAGCTTGCGCCAGATTGGCGACGAGGGATAGGGAATCCAACGGTTGTTCAGCGAGTGTAGGGACCTCGCCAGACGGCGTCAATCTCCAAGCCTGTTCCTTCTCGGCTGTCGCACGGGCGCAGGCGACGCGGGTCGCCGCCGCAGGTCGTCATTCCGCCATTGTCGTGTTTGCAACATCGCGGGCGAATCTGGACGGAACTGGATTTTCAATGACTTGAGCGAGCCGACCGGCCTGGCACGCCAGTTGCTGTATCCCTGGTGCCTCGAAACCCGAGAAATCACCAGGGAAGCTCGCCATGGATCTGCCTGTCATCGAACCCTCGCCGCCCGCGGCCGCCAGCTGCAGCGCCGGTAGTTGCGGCTCCACGGCCCGGCAGATGGACGCTCTGTCGGACGCCGTCCGCGCCCGGGTGCAGGATCACCCCTGCTACTCGGAAGACGCCCACCACTACTTCGCGCGCATGCACGTGGCCGTGGCACCGGCCTGCAACATCCAGTGTCACTACTGCAATCGCAAGTACGACTGTGCCAACGAGTCGCGGCCGGGCGTGGTTTCCGAGGTGCTGACGCCGGACCAGGCGGTCAGGAAGACCCTGGCGGTGGCGGCGACGATCCCGCAGATGAGCGTGCTCGGCATCGCCGGTCCCGGCGATCCGCTCGCCAATCCTGAGCGCACCTTCGAGACCTTTCGGCAGTTGGCGCTGAAGGCACCGGACATCAAGCTTTGCGTGTCGACCAACGGCCTCGTCTTGCCCGACTACGTCGAGGAGCTCGCCCGCTGCAACATCGACCACGTCACCATCACCATCAACTGCGTGGACGCGGCGGTCGGCGCCAGGATCTATCCGTGGATATTCTGGAAGAACCGGCGCGTCTTCGGCCACGAGGCGGCGGCGATCCTCATCGCGCAGCAACAGAAGGGCCTGGAGATGCTGACCGCGCGCGGCATCCTGGTGAAGGTGAACTCGGTACTCATTCCCGGCGTCAATGATGCCCATTTGCCGGAGGTGTCGAGGATCGTCAAGGCCAAGGGTGCCTTCCTGCACAACGTCATGCCCTTGATCGCCGAGGCCGAGCACGGCACCTTCTACGGGGTGATGGGCCAGCGCAGCCCGCAGCCGGCCGAACTCAAGGCCCTGCAGGATGCCTGCGCCGGGGACATGAACATGATGCGCCACTGTCGTCAGTGCCGCGCCGATGCGGTCGGCCTGCTCGGCGAGGATCGCGGCGCCGAGTTCACGCTCGACAAGATCGAGGCCATGGAGATCGACTACGAGGCGGCGATGGTCGTGCGTGCCGAGTTGCGCGCGCAGATCGCCGCCGAACTGGCCGAGAAACGCGCCAGAGCACACGCGCCGGCGGCCGCGACAGCACCGCAGGTGATCAGAATCCAGCCGCACGTCGCGAAATCGGCGCCGCCGGTCGGCCGGCCGGTGCTGATGGCGGTGGCGGCGAAGAACGGGCTGGTCGCCGTGCACTTCGGGCACGCCAGGGAGTTCCTGGTATACGAAGCCTCGGCAGACGGCGCCCGCCTGGTCGGTCACCGCAAGGCGGAGTCGTATTGCGCCGGTGACCAGAGCTGTGGCGATGCCGAGGCGGTGCTGGCAGCGACGATCCGGGCGCTCGCCGACTGCGAAGTCGTCCTCTGCTCACGCATCGGCTTTGAACCCTGGGGGCAACTCGAGGCGGCAGGAATTCAGCCGAACGGCGAGTACGCCATGCAAGCGACCGAGGAGGCCGTCATGGCGGTGTGGAACGAGATGCTGGCGGCCGGCAAGTTGGCTGTCGGGCAGATCGCGGCAAAGCGCGCGTGAGGAGGCGAACATGGCCCTCGAAATCATCGAAGGCTGCGTCAATTGCTGGGCTTGCGAACCGCTCTGCCCGCAGCAGGCCATCCAGGCGGCGACCCCGCACTTTCTGATCGACGCCGACAAATGCACCGAATGCAGCGGCGATTTTGCCGAAGCGCAATGCGCCAGCATCTGCCCGATCGAAGGAGCGATCATCAACGAACTCGGCGAAGCACTGAACCCGCCGGGTTCGCTGACCGGCATCCCGCCGGCGCGCTGGGCCGCGGCGCAGGCCGAGATTGCGGGGCGCTGAGCATGGCCGAGATCATTTTCTACGAGAAGGCCGGCTGTGCGGGCAACGCCCGCCAGAAGGCCCTGCTGGTGGCTTCCGGGCACCAACTGGTGGTCCGCGACCTGCGCGGGCAGTTCTGGAGCAATGTGCGCCTGCTCGAGTTTCTCGCCGACTTGCCGGTCGCCGAGTGGTTCAACCCGGCGGCGCCAGCGATCAGGGCCGGGACCATCGTGCCCCACGAACTCGATGAGCGGAGCGCACTGGCGCTGTTGCGGCATAACCCCTTGCTGATCCGGCGGCCGCTGCTGCAGGTCGGCGAAGAACGGCAGGTGGGTTTCGACGTAGCGGCAATCGACGCCTGGATCGGCCTGCGCGAGCTGCCGGCCGGCGACCTCGAAGCCTGCCGGCGCAATCGCGGCGGGGTAACTACCTTCCATGCGCAGACGGCTGGTGGCGCCGCCCATCCCTGCCGCTTCGACGACCAACAGGCCGATGAGTCCCGCTGCCCACCTTGAGCGAGCGGTGCCCGTCGCCGCCGGGGTGCACTGGATCGGCGCCTTCGATCCCGACCTGCGCCGCTTCGACATCATCCTGCGCACGGCCAACGGCACCACCTACAACGCCTATGCGGTGCGTGGCAGCCATGGTGTGGCGATCATCGACACAGTCAAGATCGGCTTCTCGGAAACCTTCTTTCGCCGCCTGGAGTCGATTGCCGACTACGACGAAATCACCACCATCGTCCTCAATCACCTTGAGCCGGATCACTCCGGCGCCCTGCCGGAGCTGCTGCGGCGCGCCCGGCGCGCGACGCTGCTGGTTTCGCCGCAGGCGCGTCTGATGCTGAAGGGGCTTTTCGACCCGGCAGATCTGGCGGGGCGGATCGCTTTCGTCGGCAGCGGCGACCGGGCCGATCTTGGCGATCGGCAACTCGCATTCCTCAACACGCCGTACCTGCACTGGCCGGATACCCAGTGCACCTGGCTGGCGGCCGAAGGGGTCCTGTTCTCGGCCGACTTCCTCGGCTGCCACTATTGCGACAGCCGTCTGTTCAATGACGCGGTCGGTGATTTCCGCTTCTCCTTCGATTACTACTACGGACACATCATGCGCCCGTTCCGCACCTATGTGCGCGAGGCGCTCGACCTGATCGAACCGCTGCCGTTGCGTATCATCGCTCCCGCGCACGGCCCGATTCTGCGGCGCGATCCCCGCGAGTACGTCGCCCGCTATCGCGCCCTTGCCGCGCCCGCTGCGCACGGAGTTGCGACCAGGACCCTGTTGGTCTTCTACATCTCGGCCTATGGCGCCACGCGCCGCATGGCGGAAGCCGTGGTGGCCGGAGCCGAATCGGCGTCGACGGCCGCCGGCGAGGTGCGTGTCTCGCTGTATGACCTGGAAGGTGGTGATGCAGGCACTTTCGTCGACCTCATCGAGGAAGCCGACGCGCTCGTCTTCGGCAGTCCGACGATCAACGGTGATGCGGTGAAGCCGGTGTGGGACCTGCTGTCCTCGCTGACCGTGGTGGATCTCAAGGGCAAGCTGGGCGCGGCCTTTGGCTCGTACGGCTGGAGCGGCGAGGCGGTACCGATGATCGAAGACCGCCTGCGCCGCCTGAAGCTGCGCGTTCCCCTGCCGGGTGTCCGGGCGCGCCTGGCGCCGACCGGCGAAGACTTTGCCGCCTGCCACGATCTCGGGCGTGAGGTTGCGCTCCACCTCCTGGGCCGCCCGACGCCACGTACCGTCGATCTCGCGCAGCTCTCATGATTTCCCAGTCCACCCAGCGGAGAAAACCTCATGCCCAAGGCCAGCATCACCTTCCAGGATATCGGCGTCACCGTCACCGTGCCGGCGGGAACCCGCCTGATCGAGGTTTCGGAGAAGGTCGGCGCCGGCATCCCTTACGGCTGTCGCGAAGGGGAGTGCTGTACCTGTCTGACCAGGATCGTTTCCGGCCATGAACACCTCGCTGCCCCTTCGGTCCTCGAGCATCAGGTGCTCCGGGACAACCTGGCGCCGCGCCGCCACCGTCTGGCCTGTCAGGCGCAGGTGCTGGGTGGTTGCATCGTCGTCCAGCCCGCTTGAGCTTTCGTCCCACCCCTTGTACTCACCAGGAGCCTGCCATGCCCAACATCACCTTCTCCAGTCCGCTGCACCGGGACAAAACGGTCTACGCCGTCGCCGGCAGCCACACCCAGACCATTCTGAAGCTCGCCAGGGAAAACCATGTCCCGATCGATTTCTGCTGTGGTGACGGCGAGTGCGGTACCTGCCTCGTCAAGGTCAGCAGTGTCGACAAGGCCAGCCACAGCAAGTACGGCCACATGGGTGGTCCGCTGAACGCGCGCGAGGTCGCAGTCCTCAAGGAACTGGGCAAGATCAAGCAGGCACAGATCGAACAGATGTACGTCGATGACCTGCCGCCGACAGAATGGCGCCTCGCCTGCCAGTACATCGTCCGCGACGAGGACATCGTCGTCGAATACCCGAGCCGCTGACCGCGTCTCCGGTTGCCGGGGCCGGCACGGTCCCGGCGGCTGCGGTGGCCATCGGTCGCCGGCGGCAGTCGCGGTGACGGGCCAAGTGCCGCGGTCGGGTAACGATGTCCGTGCGAGATCAGTCGTCGCTGTGTCCGTCGCACGCGACCGGCGGCGGTGTCCGGCTCAAGCCCGGGGCCGGATGGTCGACAGGTCGCGCTCGTTGTCGCGAGGAGGCCGGCTCTCGTATACCGATCGCCGTTGGACTGCTGCGCCGGCGAGTCAGCTGGTTGCGGCGCCGGCAAGCAGCGCCCGCACATCCGCCTCGACGATTTCGATGCCGATACGCTGGCAGAGACGCCGTTCCTTGTCGTTCGCCTCGGGGATCAGCGCCCAACCGGCGGGTCCGACTGCAGCGTCGTGCACCAGGTCGGCCAGGATCATGCGTTCGGTATCACGATCGAGGCGCACGCCGAGCAGGAGATAGCGCCTGCCGCGACGGCGCACCTTGACGAACGAGGGAACGGCAAAGCCACCCATCAACTCGGTGATGTAGTCCACATAGTCGGCATCGGAGGCGATGTAACTCGCTTGCGGCAGTGGCGCGCCCATCGGCTTGAAGAGCAGCGGCAGTTCCGTGTCGGCCTCCGTCGGCGAGATGGCGCGGTAGCCGCTGCCGTCCGTGGCGTAGAGACGGAAGCGATGGTCGGTGCCGCCAAGGCGCGCGCAACCGAGGATCAGCACGTGCGGCGTCCCGGCATAGGAGTCGAGCAACTGGGTGTCGCGGTTGGTGTCGATCACATAGCCTGGTCGGAGCGTCGCCAGCCACTCGTGCAGCGCTGCGCGTGTCCAGTGCGACGCAGCGTAAATGCTGTCGAGAAAGCGCGTCACGGCACTCCGGCCGCGCTTGAGCTCGACATTCATCGCTGCGCGAGAAAACTCATGCATCAGCTTCGGCGCCATTGGCCGGCCACCATTCATGGCGAGGATCAGTTGCTCGCTGGTGGCGGGTATGGCACGGCCGTCGACGAGCGAGGTGACATCGGCGAGAACGCCCGGCCCGAGGTAGGGGACGATGCTGCCGTCGGCGAGGCCAGATCGCCAGGATGCGAGGAGGGCGCTTGAGGGGATTGTCGGCATGGCGTGTTCTCCGCGTGAATGCAGCCTTTCCATGCAAGAAGCGCGCCGGACCAGCCAGCAAGCTCGCGACCGTGGGCCGGCTGCAGCGAGCAGCATCCTGCATCGTGCTCCTGCGGGCAGCGGTGGTGACTGCCGGGACATCCCGGATCACTCAGGTGATGACCGTCACCCTTACCAGAAGACGTCGCCATCCTTGTCGGGAGCGCGACAAAGGTGGGCGGCGGACATCACCTACATTCCGATGCGCCGGGGCTTCATCTAGCTGTTCGCCGTGATCGACTGGTACTCGCGGCGGGTGCTCGCCTGGCGGCTGTCCAACACCTTGACGACCGACTTCTGTCTGGACGCGGTCCGGGAAGCCATCCACCGGCACGGCTGCCCAGAGATCTTCAACACCGATCAGGGTTGCCAGTTCACCAGCGGCGACTTCACCGGGATGCTCAAGGCGCATGGCATCCGGATCAGCATGCACCGCAAGGGGTCCTGGCGAGACAACGTCTTTGTCGAGCGCCTGTGGAAGACGCTCAAGTACGAGGAAGTGCATCTCAAGGCCTATGACAGCGTCGCCGATGCGAAAGCCCACCTGAGTACCTATGCACGCTTCTACAACGAGCGACGGCCTCATCGCGCCCTGGGTGGCAGGACGCCAGACGCTACCTACTTCGTGGCACTCGCGTCGGCCATCCGAGCCGCCGCATAAAGAATGAGGAACGGTCTCCGTGGACTTGTGGACGATGCGCTCACGCGCAGCGGGCCGCTTGCCGTGGAAAAGTCTGGCGACTTTCCCACCGCGCGTCCCTTCGCCCACAAGCTCCACCGAGCTCTATTCGGTTCGGATAAAATTCCAGAAGGTCAAAACCAATCGTATCACCGGTCAACCCGACCACAGCCGGCAGGGCTCCACTTATCCTCGAGCATTTCCTGTCCAAACAAACGGCGCCACCTCTCCACAGAGCATCACTACGCGACGCAAGCTGACAGCAAACCAAACTGAAACTCCCGGCTGATTGAGTGCCAAGGAAATGCGCCCGGTTTGGACTGTTTCATTTAGTCTTCGGAGAAAGTTAAATCTATCCTCGCCACCACCAAAATAATTCGGCGAAGAATGGTGACGCAATGGGCATACTAAAGAATCGGCTTACTTGACCTCGTATTCAATCAGTTCGGTGCGTGTCTTGTTTCCTCCCTTATCAGAATCATCAAACTCTAGCTTTACGAACTTCTTCACCTCTGGCGAGTACCAAACAGTTTGCGCCGAACGTCCGTTCCATGCTCCAGACAGTATTTTGGTGCTGTAGAAGCCTGAGTGCGCCACCTTTAATGCTTTGAATTTTCCGGAAGGCACTTCGACTTCCTCCCAACCCTCAACCTTGACTGGCGAACTAAAAGCAGTACTAAGCAATAAATAAATTGCGTGCATTGAGTTCTGGCGCGCGGACGAGTTTCATGTATAATGCTCGCCATGAACTTTCATTCGATTCCCCCAAGGCCGGTTTTCACTTCTCGCCGCATGGAACAGCAATGGATACGCATGCAAAGCGTCAAAATGGTTCGGTCTGGTATGCCGGCGAGTGACGTGGCGCGCCATTTTGATGTCTCGGTGCGCGCGGTTTTCAAATGGGTGGCGGCATTTTACGACGGTGGTCAGAACGCGTTGCTTGCCCGAGAAGGCGCGGGTCGGCCGCCGAAGGTCAGCCCGGATCAGTTGCGCTGGATTGCCGATACGGTTCGCGACCGCACGCCCGACCAGTTGAAGTTTGACTTCGGGTTGTGGACCTTGCGCCTGATCGGCAGCCTGATCGAACGGCAGTTTCAGATGACGCTGAGCCTGCCGACCTTGGGCAAGGTCATGCGGCAACTCGGATTCACTGCCCAGCGCCCGCTGTACCGTGCCTATCAGCAGGATGCGGCGCTGGTGCAGCGCTGGCACACGGAGGAGTACCCCGCTCTCCAGGCACGTGCGAGGGCTCGTGGGGCGTTGATCATGTTCGCTGACGAGGCTGGGATGCGCTCGGACTACCACGCGGGCACGACTTGGGCGCCTCGCGGCCGGACGCCGGTGGTACGCACCACAGGCCAGCGCGTCTCCGTCCAGATGCTGTCGGCAGTTGGCACGGGCGGGCAACTTCAGTTCATGCTTCACGAGGGTCTGGTCAACGCCGCGGTGTTCCGTACCTTCCTCGAACAACTCATGCTCGGCGCGACGCAGCCCATTTTCCTGGTTGTCGATGGTCATTCGATTCACAAAGCGAAGCTGGTGAGCGAATACGTCGCGTCCACCAACGGCATGCTGGAACTGCACTTCCTGCCGCCTTACTCGCCGCAACTCAATCCGGACGAGCAAGTGTGGAAGAGCGTCAAGGAACGCGTGGCGAAACAGAAGCCGCTCGACAAAATCAGCCTGCGGCGTCTCATTGAGGGGGCGCTGGAGCACCTTCAAAATCTTCCAGAGATCGTGCGAGGGTTTTTTCGGCATCCGGATTGCGCTCGTACAATATGAACAGCAGACGTTTATTGCTTAGTAGTACCTGAATCATTGCGTCTCCTTTGGTACTCATTTTTCCAGGTTTTACCCACTTCAAGAGGGAAAGCCAAGAACACAAAACTACCCTCAAAAATTCTACTGTCTGGAAATGTCCACGTCGCCCGGTCAGCCTTGCGCCTTGCTACGCTGCCAACGTTGTCCCCAGCATTGGAAGAAAACGTCTTCTGGTCGAGTTTAATTTCGTCTCCATTAACCTCGGTGATTATCTGCTCGAACTCTGAGGTTGCTTCGTTGTTGTACATATTCACTACTCGATACATCCATCGGTCACCAACCTTGATATCTGGCTTGTTCACAGGGGCAGATTGAGCAAGGACGGGGGAAATTTGGGCAAGCATGAAGCAAAAGAAAACAATTACAGGTTGCATAGCGGATGCTCCTTGGCAATTAAATCAAATAGTGGCAATGCGACTAATGGTTATTCGCGTGCGATTAACTGAGCTGCAATGGTTTCCTGTTGGTCACGTCAAACAATGACGGTCCGTGGCCCTAAGCCACTCCTCCTCAATGCACCTTCGGCACCGTCTCCCGCACCGCCGCCACGCCGCCTCAACGATCACCTTCGACGCATCGTACGCATCTGCCTCGCCCGTCGCCTCGAGCAGCGCCCGGCTGCCCTTCCACAAACCCAGATTGTTCCGCATCCAGCCTCCCAACCCGAAGTGTAGCCCGATCAGTTCAGACTCCGCCATGGCCGCGATCGCCGCTTGATCCTCGTCCGACAGCGTGGCGATCACTACGCCGACCGCCTCATCGATCGTCGACGGCCACTGCTTACGTCCCATCGATGGCCGCACCGCCTACCCACGCGGGACCCGCCGATTTCGACGTGCTGCCGCGGACCGACACACTGGTCCGCGACATCAGATCCCGCGTCTCCGACGTACCGCCGTCGCCCAACCTAGCCGGATGACTAAACCGCACGCGCCAGTCAACCAGTGCCTAGCGAAACTAAAGCCGAAAATACTTGCAACGATAACAGGCGAGAGCAAGCGCCCCTGACAAGAGCATCAAAGCGGTCGGTGGCTCTGGCACGGCACCGCCTTGTCCCGACACGGCACTGGTTTGCAGTCCATCCAGATGGTTCCAGCCGTCGCCTGTAATCCCGTCGAACACTATTTTGGCGACGGGGACGCTGGAAATGAATCCAGCAAAAGTATCATGGAAAGCGCCAATTGTTCCCAAGAGGTTGTCAGAGGAATCATAAGCTCTAGCCACGAGAGTGTCGGCCTGGCCGTCGCCATTCCAATATGCGAGCGCCGTCAATGTTGCCCCAGGAAGCGGATAAACGACGATATCGTTCCATTGATTGACCCAGTTGATCCCATTTGGAAAATTCCCGAGATGGGTCGGGCCGTAGGGTGTGGTTCCAAAGACATACGCCTGCGGGTACCCACCTCCTGCAAGCTCATCAAACCTAATTCCGAGTGCTGGCAATGACTGAATCGCAGTACCATCCGGATAGGACTCAAAGCTCTCTAGAGCAAATGTGCCTACCGCGGAACGCCAAGCTGCCTCCTCGGACAGCCCACCGGAAAATGTTTGAAAGCTAGCCGATGCACTGCCCGCAGCGAGAACCAGGCCAAGGCCAATCAGTGTCGGGATATACCCTGGACGATCCTTGCATCTATCTCTTCCCTTCGGTACGACGGGGTTGTCCAATTTCATCGAAGCCTCCAATATGACTGACCGAGAAACAATAAAATCGCGAGCAAAAGACTTTGCTTAATGCATATAGCTTCTCTTCGCGACCGCGATGATGATGATTCAAAATGCAATCGTCATCAAGATGGATTCGCCGGACACGCTCCCAATCCTCACAAGTTAGCATATCAGCATATTGCGCGGCAGGCCTTGTGTCGGCTGCGCTCCTGCGGCAAAATAGAGCTGTAACCAATTGTTTATAAAGGAGAATCGCATGACGGCCTGAATATGCCAACATACTTGGTAAGCTCTCCAAGTATCTGTTTTCTCAAGAGTTGCTCCAAGTGGCTCGCCTCGACCCCAAACACTTCACCCGCTGCCGTACCCTCACCCTGCCAACCGTCCTCAGTTTTCTGCTCTCCAGCGTCCACGCCGCCGTCCAGTCGGAACTCGATCAGTTCTTCGCCAACCTGCGCAATCGCGCCGACTCGGTCCGTGAGGTCACCGCTCAAGCCTTCTACCAGGCACGTTACAAGATCAACGCGCTGGTGTTCGGCGAGGTCAATCAGCACCTGATGGGACTGGTGGAGGAACACTTGCCGATCCCGCGCTGGAGAGGCTTTCGGGTGGTCGCTGTGGATGGCAGCGCGGTTCGCCTGACGATGATGAAGGACAACGTCCGGTCGATCGTCACAGGCATGGCTTTCGGCCTCTACCTGCCGGGGATCGAGCTGTTCCTGAACTTCCGCCTGCATGAGCCTTTGTCCGATGAGCGTCAGATGTTCTTCGAGGCGATCGATTGTCTGCGCTCCGACGATGTGCTCGTGATGGACCGCGGCTTTCCATGTCGTTGGCTGGTGTCGGCGCTGACGGCACGTCGCATCCCCTTCTGCATCCGCTGCGATTTGTCTCAAGGATTCAAAGTGGTACGCGAGTTCCTGCAGTCCGGTCGAAGCGAGCAGGTCGTCGTCTTGCGCGCGCCCAATGCCCGTGATGCCGAGGACTATGAATGCCCGGCCACGCCGACCACGGTTCGCTTGGTGCGGGTGACGACACCGAACGGACGGGTGCATGTGGTGATGACCTCGCTCCTCGATCCAGTGACCTTTCCCGCCGCCGCGTTTGCCGAGCTGTACCACGGCCGCTGGCGAATCGAAGAGGCGTTCAAACGGATCAAGCACCGGCTGCAACTGGAACATACCTCCGGCTTGTCCTGGCATGCGGCGCGCCAGGATTTCGGCGCCAAGGCGGTCTTCGACAACCTCAACGCACTGGCCGCCTATGTCGCGACCCACACCCTTCTCGACCCCGGTTCGTCCTACAAGATCAACCGCACCTTGGAAATCGACAAGATCAAGCGACAGATCGGTCGTTGGCTCCTGGCTGCAACCGCCACCACTCGCCGCCTCAAGCCCATCCTCGAGGAAATCGCCCTGAACCTCCAGAAGTTCGTCCCCAATCGCTCCCAACCGCGAAAACCGCAGCCGAAACCGCACCTGTCGCACGCCTATAAGTGATTATGCCTATATGCTAACTTGTGAGGATTGGACACGCTCCCTGATGGACTGAATCAGGAGGTCATTACCTCTACAAAGCCCCTGTCAATCGCAAAGGATAGCACTGGAAACGCTGTGCGTCACTCCCGCTCAGACACTAGGTGACTTGGCGAGCGTACAGGCCGCAACGTGAGTGAACGCTGAGCAAGCCTCGAAAAGGGTGATGCACGGGCCGACCTGCCAGTCGATGCCGGGAAGGCTGACACGACCTGGGAAGAGAGCGGAACGAGCACCGGGTAGCCGTGCCGGGGTATTGGCCCGCGGGAATGTCCGACATCAACGCTTCCCCGGCCCTCTCGGGAATCTCTGCAAGCCTTGCCACGTCAGGGTTTCAGCGGCCACGGCGGGAACTGGCACGCTCTGTGCACCCGAGTTCGACACTTTTCGCGTGCCATACGCATAGACGGGGCTTCGGCCCCAATAAAAACAAGGGGTTGGCGCGCAGCTGGAAATTTCGTGTAGTGACACGTCTGGCGTAAAAGACTATTGCGATCATGTCTGTATGAGGATACAGTAGCGACATGTTCGTGAAGATCACCACGTCCGGCCCGCGCCAGTACGTCAAGCTCGTCGAGGCCTACCGAGACCCCTCCGGGGTACCTCGCCAGCGGGTCATCGCCACCTTGGGGCGCATCGAAGCGGTGCGATCCGGCGAGACCGACTCGTTGCTCAACGGTCTGCTGCGGGCGGCGGGCAAGCCCTCCCTCGAGGAAGGGACCGGCGAGGTCGCCTTTGCACCGGCGCTGTCGGTCGGCGACACCTGGCTGCTGACCGCCCTGTGGAAAGAGTTGGGCTTCGCCGACGCCTTTCGCCGGCTGCTGCGCAATCGCCACCAGTTCGACGCCGAAGGTCTGCTGCGGGTGATGGTGTTCAACCGGCTGTGTGATCCGGAGTCCAAGCTGGGGATCCTGCGCTGGCTGGAGGGCACCCGTGTTCCCGAGGTCAGCGCCGATTCGGTCACCCACCAGCACCTGCTGCGCACGATGGATACTCTGGCGGAGGGTGCCGACCGGGTTGACGACGCTCTGGCAGCTCTCCTGCGGCCGTTGATCGATCAGGAGTTGGCGATCGTCTTCTACGACCTGACGACGATCCGTGCCGAAGGATGCACCGATGAGTCCGAGGACCTGCGGCACTTTGGCCATGCCAAGGAGGGTGGGACGGTACGCCAGGTGATGCTCGGGGTGGTCCAGACGGCGGACGGCTTGCCGATCCATCATGAGGTCTTTGCCGGTGTCAATGGTGGTCAAGAAGCGCCGATAACTGGCTGCGAGCGGTCGAGGATGTGACCGGGGAGGGATGGTCCATGGTCGAGACGGATTGGGGTTTCGGGGCGGCTGGGCGACCGATGGTGCGGCAGGAGGGCGCGTCGGAAGGAGCCCGAAGGGCGACTGGAGACGCGCCCTCCTGCCGCGCGGCGGCCATCGGGGAAACCTGCCGCGGATGCGGCCAAGGGTTGCAGGCGGGGATGATAAGCCCGCTCGCGATGCGGTAAAAAGGACCCGCCAAGGAGAACGGGCACGACACCGGCCAAACCCGCAAAGTCCACGCCGATGTCGTGCCCCACACCGTGCTGGGCACGGGTGCAGGGAGAGTATTTCACGAGCGGCGTCTTCCTGTCGATAGCTCATTGGCGTGACGGGAACCGCCAATGGAAGCCACCGGCCGACTCTTCCTGTGCCATTGCTGCCGCACCCAGGTCGTCGTCTGCAGCCGCTGCGACCGGGGCCAGATCTACTGTGCTGCTGGCTGCGCCGAGGCGGCCCGCCGCGCTTCCCTCCAGGCAGCCGGCCGCCGTTACCAGAAGAGCCGGAATGGCCGCCTCAAGCATGCCGAAAGAAACCGCCGTTACCGGCTGCGTCAGCAGAATGTGACGCATCAGGGTTCTATGCCACCGGCACCAGATGATTTACTGCCGGCGAACTCGGCAGTGGGCCCGGAACCGGCGGCAGTCGGTTCGACCGCCCCTTCCCGGACGGTGCGCTGCCATTTCTGCGGGATGCGCTGTTCGGGCTGGCTCAGGCAGGGCTTCCTGGGCAGCTGCCGGGTTCCATCCGCTATCTCACCTGATCGAAGAGGAACCCGAGTTGAGCATTTCCACTGATACGCAAGCGCAGATTCTGCGCTACTACCATGCCGAGCGCTGGCGCATCGGCACCATCGCCAGCCAGCTGGGCGTCCATCATGGCACCGTCCGGCGTGTCCTGACGCAGGCGGGTCTGCCACGCACCGGCATCGCGCCGCGGCCTTCCCGCATCGACCCCTACCTGCCCTTGATCCACGCGACCCTGGCGCAGTTTCCGACCCTGACGGCCAGGCGGCTGTACGTCATGGTCAAGGAACGCGGCTACTCCGGCGGTCCCGATCACTTTCGTCATCTGGTCGCCTTGCATCGTCCGCGACCGAAGGCGGAAGCCTACCTGCGGCTCTCGACGCTGCCCGGCGAACAGGCACAGGTCGATTGGGGGCACTTCGGCCACCTGGAAATCGGCCGCGCTCGCCGGGCACTGCTGGCTTTCGTGATGGTGCTGGCGTGGTCGCGCATGATCTATCTGCGCTTCTTTCTCGATGCGCGCATGGAGAACTTCCTGCGCGGCCATGTCGGAGCGTTTGACGCCTGGAGGGGTCTGCCGAGAGTGCTGCTGTACGACAACCTCAAGAGCGCCGTCCTCGAGCGACAAGGGCAGGCGATCCGTTTCAATCCCACCCTACTGCAGTTCGCCGGTCATTATCGCTACGAGCCTCGCCCGGTGGCGATCGCGCGGGGCAATGAGAAGGGGCGCGTGGAAAGGGCCATTCGCTATGTTCGCGAAGCCTTCTTCGCCGGTCGCAGCTTCCTGGATCTGGCGGACCTCAATGCACGGGCGGAAGCTTGGTGTTCGGGAGAGGCGGCGGACCGGCGTTGCCCCGAGGACCCTTCGCTGAGCGTGCGCGAAGCCTTCGCGCTGGAAGCCGCCCATCTGCTGGCGCTGCCGGAGCATGCGTATCCGACCGATGAGCAGGTGGCGGTGAAGGTCGGCAAGACGCCCTATGTGCGCTTCGACCTGAATGACTATTCGGTGCCGCCGGAGCAGGTGCAGCAGACGCTGACGGTGGTCGCCGACCCGCTGCGAGTGCGCATCGTCGATGGGCCGACGCTACTGGCGACGCACCGGCGCAGTTATGACCGGGGGCAGTGCATCGAGGATCCCGCCCATATCGCGACGCTGGTCGAACAGAAGCACCAAGCGAGTCTGCACCGGGGGACCGACCGGCTGACGCGGGCGGTACCGGAAAGCCGGGAGTTGCTCGTCCAGGCGGCCGGCCGGGGGGCGAATCTGGGAACGATCACGGCGGCGCTGTTGCGTCTGCTCGATCGCTACGGTGCAAGCGAGTTGCGGGCGGGCATCGAGGAGGCCTTGGCCCGTCAGGTGCCGCACCTGAATGCGGTGCGCCTGGCGCTGGAGCGCCGGCGCGAAGCGACCGACCGGCCGCCACCGGTCGAGATCCCCTTGCCCGAGCACCTGCAGCGCCGCGATACGCCGGTCCGGCCGCATCGGCTGGAACCCTACGACCGGCTGACGGGGGCGACCGATGATCCCGAGTGAGGCCTTGCGCAAACGGGCGGAAGCCTTGCATCTGCACGGCTTGCTGGCGCATTGGTCGGAGCTGGCCGAGTGCGCTTGGGTCGAGCCCTTGCTGACTTGGGAGGAGACCGAACGGGCCCGGCGCAGTCTGGAGCGCCGTCTCGCCGAGGCGCACATCGGTCGCTTCAAGCCGCTCGCGGATTTCGATTGGGACTGGCCGGAGCAGTGCGATCGGACAGCGATCAGCGAGTTGATGAGCCTGGAGTTCCTGAAGAGCGCGAGCAATGCCATTCTGGTCGGGGCGAGTGGGCTGGGCAAGTCGACGATCGCCCGTAACATCGCACACCGGGCCGTCCTGTCCGGGCATACGGTGCTGTTCACCACCGCCGGTCAGCTCCTCGGCGACCTGGCAGCGATCGACAGCGATTCGGCTCTGCGCCGGCGACTGCGTCATTATGCGGCGCCGGCGCTGCTGGTGATCGACGAGGTCGGCTATCTGTCGTATTCGAACCGCCACGCCGATCTGCTCTTCGAGCTGGTCAACCGGCGCCACGAGTGCCGCAGCACGCTGATCACGACCAACCGTTCGTTCTCCGAGTGGTCGGAGGTCTTCCCCAATGCGGCCTGTACCGTCGCCCTGATCGATCGTCTCGTTCATCACGCCGAGATCGTCGCCATCAAGGGGGAATCCTATCGGCGCAAGGAGGCGCAGGAACGGACGGAGCAGCGCACCCAGAAACGTCGATCCACCGTCGGGGCTGCCGCATGAAGCCTTATCACCTGCCTTCCGGACTGGGCGCTGGGCTCGATTTCCTGATCTGTGCCGACTGGACCCCGGAGCAGGCGCTGGCCGTCGTCGAACTGCTCGAAGATCTGCGTGACCGCATCTGGGCCCACTACGACCTCGCGCTCCTCGATCTGCTGCGAGATGAACGCACCGGTCCGGGCGAAACACTTCCCGGTAACCACAGCACAGCCGACGACTGGCCTGACGAACCCCCATTCTGAACATCGCCGGTCGCTCAGACTTCAAGGGGCCTCAGCGGCCCCTTTTTATGTCGACCTCAACAGTCAACCATTCTTCGCCATCTTTGCGCGCCAGATATCCGCGGTTCTTCGCAGCCACTAACAGCCGGCAATACCGGCGAGACGACGACGCTGGTGCCGACGATCGAGAAAGTGTTGGCACGCTATCCGATCAAACGCGTGGTACTGGTCGCCGATCGGGGTCTGCTGAGTCTCGACAATCTCGAAGCCATCCGGGCGCTGCGCGTCGGCGATCAGCCGTTGGAGTTCATTCTGGCCGTCCCGGCGCGGCGCTACGGGGATTTTGACCGCCTGCTCACCCCGTTCCACGAGAAGAGTTGCCGGCCGGCGACGGCAGAGGTCTTTGGTGAGCTGAAGTGGGAGGGGTTTCGTCTGATCGTTGCCCATCGCCCCGATAGGGCCAGCGAGCAGGGTCGCGTACGCGATGAGCGCATTGCGGCGCTGGAGAGGGATGCCGCGCAGTGGGCGGAGAAACTCGATGGCCAGGAGGCCGGCCAGAAACACCCGGGCAAGAAGCTGTCAGACGCCGGCACGATCGCCCGTTTCTACAAGGCGGTCGCTGACGCGCATCTGGCGCACATCATCAAGGTCAATCTCGCCTCCGAGGTGTTCACCTACGAGATCGACGAACGGGCGCTGAGGCGCGCGCGGCTCATGGATGGCAAGCTGATCCTCGTTTCCAACGTTCCGGATTCTCCCCCGGCCGAGATCGTGGCGCGCTACAAGGCGCTGGCGGACATCGAACGAGGATTCCGTGTTCTGAAGTCCGAGATCGAAATCGCGCCGGTCTTCCACCGCCTGCCGGATCGCATCCGGGCGCACGCCTTGATCTGCTTCCTGGCATTGCTGCTCTATCGGGTGCTGCGCCTGCGCCTCAAGGCGAAGGCCAGCCCCCTCTCCCCGGAGCGCGCCCTGGAGATCGCCCGCCACATCCAGTACCACCAGGTCACGCTGCATCAACGCCAGTCAGCCTCCGGCCTGTCCGCCATCACCCCCCAACAGAAGGAGCTGTTCGACACCGTCGCCCTGCCCGAGCCCTCCGCTAGACGTCTGTAGTGCCAATTCCGAACCGGTGAATTGCGCACAAACAATCACTTAGCCGTATTTTTGTCGAACTCGGGTGTGCACAGCTGTCGTCAGGAGCGCGGGATTCTTCCTTGCTTCAGATGATTTCAACGCAGGACTTCAACAAGGAGATTGCATCATGGGAAAACTTCGTCAGGGCGCCATCTATGGCAAGGGCGGTATCGGCAAGTCCACCACGACCCAGAACCTCGTCGCCGCGCTGGCGGAGATCGGCAAGAAGGTGATGATCGTCGGTTGCGACCCGAGGGCCGATTCGACGCGACTGATCCTGCACAGCAAGGCGCAGAACTCGGTCATGGGCCTGGCTGCCGAGGCCGGTTCGGTCGAGGACCTCGAACTCGACGCGTCCTCATGCGTCCGCCCGCGCCGCGACTCTTGTCCAACACTTTGACCTGGGGGTCAGCCTGTTGCAGCGCCGTGGCGCAGGACAGGCCAGCGACGCCGGCACCGATCAGCGCCAGATGGGGAGCCGGATTCATGGCTTTCCAGTCAACCTTCCCCGGACACCACCACTATTTGTTCCATAATGGATGCAGCCCCTCTCCAGTCGAGCAAGCGAGATTTCACCACGCTGGAAACATCATCGTCCTCAAGGCACAAACTGAACTTCAGATCCTTGCCGATTTGCCTTATCCGCTTTTCTCCCTGTTGCGTCAGCTCGGGAGGCAATGTCATTCCCTCTGCCACGTTCGCTGGGCAAGTCAGCTTGATAGACAAATTGTCGTGAGTGTTTGACTTGTTCCCGGCGAAGCTCATCATTTCGGCCAACAAGAAATTGGCCGCGTTGCCCGCAAATGTCCACCATCGCCACTCCGGTCGGTTACCGGCAACCGTTTTTTCAACGGTAGTCCTGCCGGTCTCGAGGAAGGCAAACGACGATGACACATGGTCGAGTCGATTTCGTGCCCGACTCGAGAGAACGGCCGGGACTTTGCGATCAATCAGGAGCGCCTTCATTTTCTGGCAAAGTTCAAAGCGAAGTGCTCTTGACGATCCCAGCCACGAGGCCTTCCCCCTGTTTTCGCTCGGCTCGACATGGACGACGCGCGACTTCCAGTCCGAAGTCACCACTCGCCAATATCGGCCAGCCAGAATCAGCGTCGGCGCCGATTCCTCATTTGCCCGAACGCTCACTGGGTCAACAAAACCCAATTCGCGCCGACCATGCAGAACGGTCAGTAGCAACGGAGAATTGAAGGTGGAAACGATCGCCTCAAAGTGGCGTCGGCCGAATTCATCTTCGCCGGTTGCGCCCAAACCGATCAAGCCGCCGATTGCTTCATCCTCCCAGAGAATGGAACGAGAAAGCATCGTGCCGATGATCCGCGAAATCCTGTTCGAGTCGAGGTCAAAAAAGAGATCAGTCAATTCCGCTTGAAGTTCAGCTCTCGCCAACCCACGGTGCTGCAGGATCAGCGCAATTGCCTGTTGTGCGACCAAATGCCATGGCGTGACAGGAGGATTTATCGGTTCGACGAAGTCTTCGCGCCAGAGGCGAACGATCGCACTGGCGATCATCAACCCCTCGTCGTCCGTCGCCAGGAACAAACAGTTCCGCATCGTTCCCTTGCGCCGACCCGTTCGCCCCATGCGCTGGAGAAAGGACGCTACTGAAGCAGGGGCGTCGATCTGAATGACCCGATCCAGGTCACCGACATCGATTCCGAGTTCCAAAGTGGATGTCGCCACGATGACGCAATCCGGCTCCTCGGCAAATGCCTTCTCGGCTTGCCGGCGCTCGTCCGTAGACAACGAGGAATGAGAAACAAAGGTCCGGACGCCCAGGTCGCGAAGCAATGCCGAGAGTTCTTCGGTCTTCGCCCGGCTATCGCAGAAAACCAGGCGCTTTTCGCCAGCATGCAATCTGGAGATTACTGTTGCCGCATTTTCGAGCGAAGCAACAAAGTCGATGGTGAGATCCGCATCGTATCCGGATTGCCCATCGCCGATGACTGTGGTTGCTTGGCCTGGAAGCAGCCAGTCGATCAATGATTTCGGGTTGCCGACGGTGGCGGTCAAGCCCAGAACCTGGATTCGCTTTCCAGCAAGTCGTTGCATTCGTTGAATCAGACATCGCAAATGCCATCCGCGATCATCACCGCAGAAGGCGTGCAGTTCATCGACGATAATCAAGCCGACGTCAAGAAGCAGGTTTCGCTTGTCGTCGTTCGCCGAAATCAACATCCCTTCGAGAGACTCGGGTGTCGTCAGCAAGAGATCCGGAGGATCCTTGATCGCTCTTTTCTTGATCGAGTCACTGATGTCGCCATGCCAGACGCCGACACGTCGTCCCAGCAAGCCGAAATAGTACGAAAGGCGAGGTTCCAGGTTGTTCAGGAGTGCGCGAATCGGGCAAACATACAGCACGGACAAGCCGCGCCAGTCTTCCGACAGCATCCGCGAGAGAACGGGGAATATCGCCGCCTCGGTCTTCCCACCGGCCGTGGGGGCCAAAAGGATGCAGTGCTGCCCATCGAGAATAGGGCCTACTGCCGCCTGCTGCGTAAGACGCAGCCCATTCCACCCCAGCGAATTGACGATGTGATGCTGAACGGCTGGATGCAGGCGATCAAAGGCTGCTGGCTCCTCGCTCATTCGACGTCGAGTTCAATGGCATCGATGCTGGAAAGTCCCGAGGCTGCGGCCTCGGAACGAGTCAATTCGTTGGGCGCAAGCGTCAGCGCGTAGTGCTGACGGGGAGCAAAATCAGCAAACTGGTCTACACGGTCCAGAACGTCAGCGACCAGTTTTTTCAGGAAGATCCGTGGCGCGACCCCGACCCTTCCACCAAGCTTTCCTGCGACGGCGACGGCCAGGTCATGCACATAACGGTCGTCTACGAGGGATCGAACACGGTCCGCATCGACGGCAACCTCGGCAAAGATGTCGCGAACCTTGCAACCCACCTGCGACAGCAATGCCAGGTCAAAGTTGGGCAAGCGGATTTGCACTGCGCGCGGATTGTCGAAACGCGCCTCCGTGCTGAAATCAACATGCAGGCGCTGCGCCAGGGGTGCCAGCCGCTGCACCCCTTGCGGACCATCGTAGAACGCAGGCGTGCCGTTGATCATCAGGTACAAGCCGGGGAAGCGCCCCGCATCAATCTCGTCGATCCATTGGCGCAGGCCATTGAGCCCTTTTTCCCGGGTGTCAGCCCGCATTCGCTGCAAGGTCTCGACCTCATCGATGACGAGGATCAAACCGTGGTAGCCCGAATCGCGAAGGATCGCCAGGACCCCGGCGATGAAGCTTGCCGCACCGAAGTGATCGATATCGCCCTTGAGGCCTGCCGCCCGCTTGATCTGTGCTGCCACGTTCGGTTGTCCGGATACCCAGCTCACTAGGCCTTCGGCCAAGGCCGTGTCGCCGCGCGCCACCGCTTCGCGATACGCGCGCAGGGCTGCCGAAAACGCGGGAGCCACCTTGTTGATACTTGCCAGTCGCTGTTCCATGAGCACGCCGGTAGCGGCCATCAGCCCTTGCGCATCGTTCGGGTCAAGCTGGCCAGCGGCCAGCACATCCTGCTCGAGAACGTAAAACCAGCCATCGATGATTCCGCGGAATGCCCCTTCCCCGGCGTCGGCCGTGGCAAGCCGCTCGATCAGGCGACGATAGATCGTTTCCATTCGATGCAGAGGGGTTTCTGTCTCCGAGATCTGCACCTCGCTGCTGGCGAAGCCGGCGGCACGCGCGCGTTCCTGCAACCAGCGACCGAAGAACGTCTTGCCGCTGCCATATTCGCCGCGCAGCGCCTTGAACACGGCGCGCCCCGAACTGACCGACGCGAGTTCGTCGTCGAGCGTCGCCTGCAAGCGCTCAACGCCGACTGCGAAAGCATCCAGGCCATTGCGCGGCACCGTACCCCGACGCAAGGCATCGATGATCTCCGAGCGACGGGCCGGACTGATCATTGTGCTCTCCCGGTGCGCCCACCAAACTGCGTCTCAAGGAGCGCTCGATTCAGCCCGACCGTCCCCTCCGCTTCATCGAGGGTCAGCACAGGAGCCTGGTCTACGTTCAACAGGCGACGCGCTGCACTGACGAAGCCCGAAACCCGCAGCAAAGGCATGCCCAAGCGTGCAGCCAGCGCTTGCTTGGACACTTTTCCGCCTCGCTCCGACAGGGCTTCAAGCAGCGAACGGATCTCTTCATCCGTCACACCAGATCGAGCCACCCACTGTTTCTGCGACAGGAATGCCGTTGATTCAAGCAACGCAGAAATCCAGTCCGGCTCGACTGCCGTGGCCTGAACCACCTCAAGCGCTGGCAGTTCGAACAAGGACTGCTGTCCCGAGGCTACTGGTGTTTGCGGTTTGGTCTTCCTGCTGAGCGCTTTGGCCAGAGGCTGCGAGCCGGGGGATGCAGGGCTTGTCTCGGCAGCAAGCTCCCACCAGGCGGGTGCGGTGCTGGGTGCATGGCGCAAACCCTCTGGCAGCACACTGCCAGTAGTCAGAAGCGTGATGGGGACCAGCATTTCCTGGAGACTGATGCCGCCGTGGTAGCCGTTTTTCCGCGAGCCATAACGCAGCGTCTCGCTCCACGGAACGACGACCTGCCGTTGCCCATGCGGTGTCATCACCCGCCCGCCGGAGAGCATGATCTCTTCGGCAGAGACAGGAGCGCCGGCAACAGTCCGCCAGCGATCACCCGTTGCGGGATCTGAACCGCTCGCAACGGTCTTGTCCTGCGCCGGATTCGCCAGGGCATGTGTAGCCTCGTCGATCACATGGCCATGATCGGCAGTGATCAGAACCAGGCGCCCGGCGTTGCGTGCCTCGTAGAGCAGTGGCTTGATCAGGCGCAGATCATCCAGCGCCCAGCGGTGGTTCAGTTGAGCCGAGCCCGACAAGTGATCATCGACACCATTGAAGACAACGGCCACGACTTTTCGCTCGCGGCTGCCGATGGCATCGCGCACCACCTCGGACAGGGTGACGCCATCGCTGGCCGATGTCAGCTCAGCTTTATGGAACAAGACCGGTCTGGCACCAGGCCGGTTCGATGCGACGAGGGGGACGAGTGCGGGATGCTGGGCAAAGCCGGTCTTCTCGTTGGCTGCCTGACCTTGCAGCAGTTTTCCGCAAAACAGGCTGGTGCGGGAGATCTCGGTGATGGATGGAATGGTGGTCAGGCCAACCGATGCCTTGTCCTGCGCACTCGGCAAGACTTCATTCCAGCCTTGTCGCTGTGCATCCTCAAGCAGTTCCCGATAAATCGGAAACGACAGGCCATCGACGACCAGCAGCAGCACCGGCGCCAGCGTTGCCACGGGAGCGAGCACGTCGGCGATGATCTGCTCTACCGGGACGATAGGGTCGAGCTTTGGGCATCCCCCCTGATTCCAGGCCGACAGAGCCACCGCAAACTGCCTGTTCGAGGACTCGCGTCTGACCCGGGCCGCTTCGCGCAAGGCACTGTAGGCACGAGTCACGACAGCCAGGTCATCGCCTCCCATCAAGGCAAGGCGAGCCCAGTCGGCAAATGCGCCTTCGTCGGCATGGGACTTCGCCAACGAATCCAGCCCGATGTGTGGGCCGGGCTCAGCGTTCGACAGCCAGCGGACCAGCCGCATGGCCATCTCGACACGGCGCACACGGTTTGCCTGATGAACTGCGAGGCGATGCTCCCTGACGGCGCCGCCCGCGACCAGCACCGCGGCCGTGGCAGCCGCGCGAGCAGCCGGCTTCTTCTCGGGCCCTGTTGCGAGAAATTCTGTAATTGCGTTGGCGAAAATGCTCAGGCGTGCGCTGAACCCCGAAGGCAAGTCGCTGGATCTTTCGGCGAACGCCATCAGGTGAAGCGATGCCACAAGCTGGTCTGCCACATCGAGGACAGGCATCAGAGTCGAGGCATCCATGGCTTTTGCGACCTGGACGGCCGCCGCATGCAAACGCAGTCCCTCCCGCAGCGGAATTGGCGTCCCGCCGGTGTAGCGCTCCAGACGCACAGCCGCGGCCAGCAATTCCGGTGCAAGCGGCGTATCGTCAGGCCGCTTGAGGACCATGCCGCACACCAGGGCGATCGGCATCAACTCGCCGCCGTAGCCCGCCTCCAGCACCTGGGCGACCAACCGTCCACAGGAACCGAGAATCTCGATCAGCCATTCACCGACCTGTTGGCGTGCCTTCTCATGAAGATCGCCATAGCGACGTGTTGCCTCGGGTGAGAGGGTCCAGCGCAAGACCGAAGCGAGGTCGGGACGCCCCCCATGTTCGGTGGTCATCCCAAGAACGCAGCGCAAGACCTGCGACCAGGCCGCGTCAACATCGAGAACGCCGCCGGCGACTGGCGGATAGCCCCCTGCCGGCAGATTCTCCAACAGTGCCTCGGCAACCCAGGGCCAGCGAGCAAGCCGCGAATCGATTGCCCTGGCCTGAAACGCATGGCGCAACATATCCCACGCTTCAACCGAAAAAACCTTGCCACGCGAAAACCGTGCAAGCACGTCGGCGCCCAGCACATGATCGGGCAGAGGCGTCAATACCACCAGACCAGGCAATTTTCCGGGCGATTCGCTGGACACCGGGCCTGGATCGTCCATCGCCCCGTCAGCAAGCGCCAGCAGCTGCTCCCGGACGGCAATCGGCGACGGGCACCAGGCCACTGAAAACTCCCGCTCGCCAACCGCCAACGTCGATGGCCAGCTTTCGTCGTGCTGCGCACGAATGGCGATCACCGCTGCCGTTCGATCGTGGCGCAGAACCGCATCGACCTGGGCGACGATCTGGCGCACCGACGGGTTGAGCAATACATTCACCGGCTTAGCCCTTCCTCGTGATTTTCCACGAGATGCTCAGTCGATAGTCGGCATCCTTGGCAAGCTCCGCGCGAATTTCATCCAGGGAATTGATCGCATCAGCAAGAGCAAGGTCGCTCCTTGCGACTTCACGCACGACGCGAACCCCCGGCGTTGGCGGTATGGGCAGTATCGGGGGTGATGGTGGCACGACCGGCGCGGGCGGGGGCGGAGGTGCTTCCGTCAACAGCTTCAAAGCCTTGTTCTTTTGCTCGGCCAGGGCAGCCCTGAGGCCGATGGCGTGCTCGTCACTCGCCAGGATCTCCGCCAGCCGTTCCCGCATCGCTTGGGCGGCAATCCTGCGGTGATCCACGAGCGCGATCACGGCGGTGAAGAGTTCCCAGTCCGTCGTCTTCAAAGCTTCGTCAAGCGCTTTCGCCTTGCCGATGGTCTGCCCATAGGCTGCCTCGGTCGTCGCGATCGCCGCGCCCGCAAGGGTGCTGATCACGTCGGCATTGGGCGCCGTCATGCTGAGGAGCAGGGCGGCGGCACCTTCGGCTGTCTTGATCCGATCAGAATCCTGCCCGGCAATGCCGAAGGTCCGCCATTTGAAGGCCAGTGCCTTGGCGTAATCCTGAAGGGGAGCAAGCCTGGAGCTCGCCTCAGTAGCCAGCTGATCCTTCAATCGAGCCACATTGCCGGCGTTCAATGATTCCGCCACCGTCAGTCCGAAAAACAAGCCGGCACGCCGGATCGCCACTTTCCAGTCCTCTTCGCCGGGCAGTGCCTGCTCGCGCAACTCAAGCTCGTTCGGCGTGTTTTCGAGGGTCGGCGGATAGGGCCCGTTGTTCAGGAAGAAAGAACGATTGGTCATCGTCGCAAACGCGTGGATGATCAAATTCTGGACTTCCGGCAACAAGCCCATCGGGCTCGGATCGTCGATCCATTGGCGCATTCGGGCGACCGTGATCGGCGCGCCGGGCTCACCATCCGCAGCCTGCCTTTGCAGGAAATGGGTCCGCCAGTGATTCTCCAGCACCAGGTGGGTCGCACCCATGTTGCCCAGGCGCAGGGGATTGACCACCGCACGCGTCAATTGCCGCAGCGCACGATCGGCCACATGCACGCGCCGGTCCTTGTCCTCGAGCGCCCGAACCAGCTCCGCCTCGACCTTCTTGAGCACGGCGATCCTGATCTCGGTCTCGAACTGCGGGTGTGCCGGATACCTGTGGGTGAACAACTGGTCCAGCAGGTTGCTGAATCCCTCGCGCAGATTGGCGCCCACCGGCGCCTGTGGCTGGAATGTCCGGTCGAGGGTGCGGAACTGGTCGGCCACGCCGAGCTTCTGGTCGACGGCTTCGCGCGGATCCTGGGCGATTCCATAGGCGACCTCGAGGTATTGCTTGAGGCGCTGCTGCAGTTGATCGCGTTGGTTCTTCGCCAGGGAACGTGCCTGTGCCCGGTCCACTTGCGCCAGATGCGCGGCGTAGTCGTTGAAACGCTCGCCCGTCAGAATGTAGTCGAGCACCACCAGGCGCCCCAGATCCTTCAAGGCCTTTTCCGAGAGGAAGGCCGGCAGCCAGACCAGCGTTTGCGAGCCTTCGCCGCTGTAGCGGTCCAGGCGGGCAAGATCATCGGCCGGGGTGCGGTTCGGTTCGTCAAACGGGAAGTCGAGAATGACCGTCCATGCCCCGTCACGCCCGCGTAGCCGATCATCCGCCAGTTCGCGCACGTTCTCGTAAAGCACTTCGACCTCGCGCAGGGTGCCGCGCCACCAGAACGAGAAACAGGTAAACAGCTCGTTGCGATCCGGAATGCCGAGTTCGCCGAAGAGCATCTCGCGAATCTTGCGCCGGCGGTTGCCGGTGTTGTCGTGCCCCTCGGCGCCCTTGACGATCGGCTCGATATCGACCCCGGTGACCTGGATCGAGATCACCGGATTCTGCTCGTCGGTGATCTTGAGTTCGCCGACTTCGCCTGCCCAGTCACGGCACTTCTTCAATACGTCCTGTGCCTCGCGGCCAGGAATCGGCGACTTCACCGAGCCATGATTCAAGGCGGCAAGTCGCTGCGCCGTCAGGGCCTTCAACGACTCGACCTCGGGGACCAGGGCCGCCAACAGCAGCGTTTTCAGGATGCGGGCGTCGTTGCGGAAATTCCGTGCACGCACGGGGTCGACCGCAGCATCGGCCTGCGGCTTGCGCAGATCCTCCCAGACGACCCCATGCGCTCGCTCGAGCAGCGGCACCAGCTTCTGGCGGAAGAGGCGCTTGGCATTGTCGAAGTGCAGGCGCATGGCATCGGAGAAGGGCTCATCCCCATCGACGATCACATCCCACAGGTCACCGACCGGGATGATCTGGCCCAGTTCCAGGTCGTCGCGGCGGTCAACCAGCAGTTGCAGCATCAGCTTCAGGGCTGTGCGCTCACGCTGCAGCACACTCGACACGGCCACCAGGGTCTGCACCAGTGCAGGGCTGAACGGGTAGACCAGCCGGAACATCTCGCGGTCGGCGTTCGATGTCAGCAGCGTGTCGGTCACCGTCCTCGACCTGTTGGCGAAATCCTCGAAAGCCGCGTCCAGCACCTGTCGGGCTGCTTCCGTCGCCGGCTTGAGAACGCGGGCCTGGGCAATGACCGGCAAGTTGCGGTCCTCGAGGATGATCTTGTGAAAGCGCGCCTCCCAGTACTTGAGCACGTCGGCAAACTGCATCTGCATCGCGCCGGCCATGTTGTCGCCGACCAGTTCGCGCAGGTCCCGCTGACGCGCCACAAAGCTGATCAAGGGCACCGGTCGATCGGCATTGGCTGCCTCGACCAGTTTCGAGAGCTTCGACCCTTCGCTGCTGACGAACGCGACGTCGGCTGCCCGACTCGCCAGCCAGAGAATCAGCTCGTCGAGGAAGAGGATCACGCCGTCGTAGCCGAGCTCGCTCGCGTGGCGGGAAAGGATCGAGAGCCCATCATCGAGGCTGACAAAGGCCTCGCCTTGGCCACCGCTGCTGCTGCGGGCGACCGAGGCGTAGGCGCTGAAGAAACACGAAATCAGGTCACCGACCAGACGGGTACGCTCGTCACCCCGAGGTGATTCAAGCATCGCCGCTTCGAAGCTGCCGGCATCCCAACCGCCGGAAAGCTCGCCCCAGCCGTCGGTGCTGCCGGCGTGCTCGTTCAGTTTGCCAAAGAAGGCGTCATCGCCCATGCGCGCCCGCAGTTGCTGGGCATCGCGAAACAGCCCCTCGGCCAGGTAGAAGCCGGGCACTGGCGCATCGGGGTGGATGCTGCGCACATGGTCGGCGTAGCCGCCGAGAATGGCCGACTCCATGTTGCGGGCGCCGATCATGTGGTAGGGCACCAGCAGGAACTTCTTGTCCTCGGTCCAGGCGTTGCTCCTGGTCACGACGCTGGCCAGTTCCTTGATCGAACGCGCCCGCGTATTGCCGGCCAGCAGCAGGTTCAGCACCGCCATGAAATGGCTCTTGCCCGAACCGAAACTGCCATGCAGGTAGGCTGCCTTGCTTTGCCGCGTCGCCAGTGCCGACTGGATGAAGGCCAGGGCATTGTCGAAAGCCTGTGCCAATTGCGGCGTGACCACGTAGTTGCCCAGTGTTTCGTCCGCGGCGCGGACGCCATCGGACAGTTTGAGGACGAAATCCCCTTGATGGACCCGCTCGGGGATCGGTATCAGCTCACGAATCAGCGTCATGACAAATCCAGTCCAGCGGCCAAGGCAAATTCACGCGCGCTGACGATCTTGACCTGCGAAATCAGACGGCGCGCTTCGCTAAAGTCGCTATCGCCGGCAGTCAGGTAATCGACAAGCACCTTCATCGTGCGACCCGGGCCGCATCGATTTCCGCCGCAATATCGGCATCACCGATCGTCGCGGCCTGCGGCAGGCTTTGAACCGTCTGCATCAACCGGCCCCATTCCTGCTCGCGCTCTGCGGAATTCCGCTCCGACCCGACAACCAGCACCTCGACCAGCGAACCGGGAGCAAAGGGCACGTGGCTGAGGGCAAGCTCCCCGCCTGGCTGTACCCGTGCATAGGTTCTATAAGCTTGCATGTGCTACTCCCTTTCTTGTCAAACAGAGGCGCTGCTCAATCCAGTCTCTGGGCATTTCTCCAACAATCTGTTGGCGAATTGGCGCATGCCGATAAATCACAATGAACTGACGCAGCGAACACAGATTCTGCGGCGAAAACCCGGTCATCCCGGGAAATGCCGAGCGCAGGTCCGCCCGATTTCCTTGACGAAGAAACTTTCATTGTCATACAAGTCCTGGTGCGCATTGCCGCAAGGTTTTCTCGGCTACAGGGCCGAAGAACTGGCGCGTCAGACTAAAAAAAGAGTTGAGTGCCGGAAGATAATGGGGAGCTGTATGGCAACCATGAGGAGTCATTTCTCCCTGACACAAGTGCTCAACACTCCACCCCTGATCCAAATGTTGCGCCAAAAGCGCATCCAGCTCGTCCCAAAGATTTCGGCGCAAGGTGACGAGATAGGGGCTATTCAAATTCAACAGCCGAATCGTGTATTCGGCCCTGGCTTGATCTGCCAGGCTGCGATTCAGATTCGGGCCCATTTCGCCATTGGACAGATAAGCGAAATAGGAAGCGCACTGCGGGTCACGGATCGAAACGAACTGCACCGTATCAACTTGATTCTGTTTTTCTCGAGCATGGCCACCAAAATTCACTTCAACCTTGCCTGGGATGGCAGCGCGGTACGAAGCCAGCTTGGGCAAGCCCTCGTCACTGCTCAAGGCACTTGCAGCAAGGTTGGACCAATCAAAGGTTCGTTGCGGATTTTGGCTCTTGTTTTCAATATGTTCGATGTGATAACCCAACCCGTGCAAATCCGCACGCAACTCGCTGTAACAACAGAGCATGTACTGATCTTGCAGTAGGCGATCGATGACCGCTTGCTTGCACGGTGCAAACCCATGCCAGCGACGCGTTGCTTCATCTGATGATGCTGGGGGCGTTTGATGTGCCTGTAAAAGTGCTACGGGCCCGGCGCCCGTCGGTGCAACATGCCTCATCCCTCACCGTCCCTTTGCACCAGGAAAGTCTGGCGGCTGACGCTCCGCTGTAAGCGCAGCAATTGAGGATGTCCGGGCCCAAAGGCTTGCCCAAGGCGGCGAAACAAGTCTTTGGCTTCGTCTGACTCGTAATGCCCCTGATCGACAAGATTCGTCAGGCGATCAAGGTCACTTTTTTCATCAACGGGGGGCTGGGGGTTGACCAGCATCACACTCTGCAGAACATCGCCGCTGGGCTGGCCGTAGGGGTTTGCCAGTGGTTCGGTCGCGACGGTCCTGCCGTCCGTGTCTGTACTGAATGCGCGGATATTTTCTCGCCTGACCGTGCTGATAACCTGCGGGCTGTGGGTCGTCACAATGAATTGCGTCGACGGAAAAGCACGCATCAAATCGTCTAGCACGCGCTGCTGCCACGAGGGATGAAGATGGAGGTCGATTTCATCCACCAGCATGATGGCCGGTGCGATCAGCGGTGCGGAAACGGGGAGACTTTCAGCTACTTTATCGGGTCTGCGCAAGGTATGAAGTTCTTCGAGAGCGATGGCAATCGAATTCTGGTCGCCATAATTCATGTGACCGTTGGCCAAAACCAGCCTGCGCGCGAAATCAACGCCAAGTGCCAACATGCTTTGATAGCCTTGACTCAGTTGAGTCACCAGCAAAGGGGCGCCGCCGTCAGACGGTTCCACGACAAATTTGTGATCCCGATTGAAATAGGGATTCTGGTAAGTCCCATCGAGTAATGTCTTGATGGTTTCTCTAACGGCATCAAGCGCCGGAGAAGGAACGTAATCATCGCTTGCAACACCTTTATTGGCGCGCAACTCGGCGGCTTCTTCTCGGTCGAACCATTTCAGCAGTTCCTTGAAATCACTCATGGAATCGAGCGCGCCGATCAGAGCGGAGGTTGGATACGCATAATTTTCCTTGCTTTCGCGCAAGCGTTCCGGCACCTCAATATAGCCTCGCCGCGCGCCAAAATAGGAAAACACGGGCGTCAGTGCAGGCGCGGAAGATTTGTAGCTTTCCGAGATGGTCAGCAGGCGATTCTTGAGTTCGGTCAGGCCATGTTTGGTTTTCGGTTCCTGTCCTTTGGTACCAGAAGGCCGCCAATAGTCCCATTTCAGACCGTCAACGGTTTCCGCGACAACCTGCGCGAAGTCAGCCAATTTCCAGCGCTCCTTGCCCGCGCGGACTGTCGCCGGTTCAACGCGGAAATCCGCATCCCCAATACCCCGACCGGTAAGCCGCTGGTTTGCCGACGAAAGATAATTCAGTACAGGCGTCAACGCGGTGGCAATGCCATCAAGGACGGCGGTCTTGCCGGCCCCGTTTTCGCCGACGAACACGGTCAGTCTTGGGTGGAGCGTCACTTCGAAGGACTCGAAGCAGCGGAAATTATTCAAGGTGATTTTCTTAAGGCGCATGGCACAAGACTCCTTTGCCGCTGTCTTTTGCAGGATCATTCATCGCCATCCGCCTCAAATCGCCGGCCGTCGACCGCGACGAACGGTAGTCGCCGGCGGCTGCCAGCCCACTACGGCCTCGCGGGTCAAGCCGAGGTCGCGGGCTTCTTCATCGACGAACCCATCCAGATAGTCGCCCATGCGGGTGCCGTGCTCGGCGTCGGGGTTGTTATGCCACTGCTTGATCCAGGGTGCCAGTTCGGCGATGGCGGCCAGCAGGGGCTTCAGGCGCTCGGCATGCCAGCCTTCGTTGTCCTTCATGTCGAGATAGCAGGTGGCGATGGCGGTGCCGAGTTGCAGCGGGTTGAGGCCGGCCCAGGCGATGACCAGGCTGCCATCGGCGTCGCGGCTGCAATGCGGGAAGCTGACGAAACGCTCCTTGGGCACATCGAGTCCGCCGCGCAGACGCCAGTAGTCGGTCTTCTGGAAATCGCTCGACTTGTATTTGGGCGGCACCGGAATGTCGCCGATCTCGGCCGTCTTGCGCCGCCGACGTTCGGATTCGTCGCTTGTCTCGGCGTCGACCGCATCTTCCCGGCGCTGCAAGTCCCAGGTGCGCTCCCATTCGGCGCGCTTGCGCAGGCCGGCTTCGCTGTAGCGCAGGACGGGCAGCACGGGCACCGCTTCGCCGGCCACGAGGTTCGCCACCAGTAGTGCGACGTCAAAATCGGAGCGGCCGGCATACAGTTCGGCAACCTGCATGAAATCGGCGTCGGACCGCAAGCGATCGGCCAGCCTGTTGCTGCTGGTCAGGCTCGGGGTGTCGGCCGCAGCGGCTTTCAGAGACGATTCCAGACAGTCGAGCAGCCAGTCCTTGAGGGCGGTCTGTTCCTGTTCATTCCATGCGGTCGACGCCCAGCGGCGCTTGTATTCGGGGCGTTCGATCAGGCCGATGAATTTGTCGGATTCGATCAGCGCGATGCGGGCTTCGACGATGCAGCGGTAATCGGCCGGCCAGTGCGCCGGCAGTTCGGTGATCGGCGTTGAGCCATGGCGGGCAAACCAGGTGGTTTCGGCCTGGCCGGCGGCGATGCGGCGGGCGAGGCCGATTTCGAAGGCGCGCTCGCCGAGGGCGATTTCCGGCGGCTGTGGGTGGGTCAGTTCGGTCTGCGTCAGGCCGTAAAGTTGATAGCAGCGCCAGTCGAGCTCTTCTTGGTCGGCGATCATTTGTTGGCGCAGGCTGTGGTTGCGGGCGTGGGCAGCATCCAGGCCAGCGCGGGTGGGCACGGCGCTTTCAATCAGTGCGGCCGGGCTCTGAGCAGTGAATTCCTGGGCGAGGCGGTCGAGGGTTTGGGTGAGGCTGTCCGGTTTGTTTTCATTTACGGGGAACTCACCAACGTTTGTTGCGTTAAAGGCAAAGCGTTCATCCCACATTTGGGACTGCCCATCTTTGGGAAAGCAAACCTGCTTCAGCCAAAAACACGCCACCGACGAATTGAGCAGGCCGAGCAGACCCAGATGCTCGTCTTCACTGGCCCCCACCGGCAGCTTGATGACCGGCGCGGTCCGGTTGAACAGCTTGCCGCCCCGGTCGAGGACGAAATGGTTGTGGGTGGCGACTTCGCCGAAGGTGATGGTGAGGGGGGTAGCGTACTTGCTGGGAATCCAGCGATACCACGTCCACCACAAGTCACCGCACTCTTTACGCGTTCTTCCGGCGAAAGAGATTACGCCCTCAAGCGTTGACCGGTAGGACCACATCGCCTTTCCCCATGGAGCATTCGAGTCCAGGGGCATCGGCGTCAAGTCGCTCGCGTAAGGCGCAAACGCGGCGTCATGACGATGCGTTGCCCAATCGCGTACCGCATCGCCAACGACGAACTCACGCACGAAACAAATTGGAAACAGCCTGCGTGCGAATACCGATCTTGGCGCGGCAAACACTTCGTCGGCACCCGTAAAGCTAGCGAATCCAATTGAGGCAGTGATTGACTGCAGCCGATCCCGCCCTTCCTCAATCATCTCCTTCAAATCCGCTGCGCCACCCCCGCCGATACTCCACGGATGCTTGGCAAAGGTCGAACGCGGGGTATCGGCGACCGACACAAACACCGATTCGCTGCCGGCGAAATCGACCTGCTCGACGATCGCCCGCCAGACCAGCCCCTGTGCGGGGTCGGGCGGGGTCGAGGGTTCGCCCTTGATGCCCATCACCGTGCGCACGACGGACGTCAGCGGCGCCCGGTCGCGACCGGAGAGGATGACCGTTGGCGTGCCGTGGCCGGGGATGTAGGCGCCCGAGGTGTCGATGACGTGGCTGAGGTCGATGCGCGGCAGGAAATCCTCGATCAGCTTCTTGCCGAATTCGCGCTTCATGAAGCTGTTCGCGGTGATCAGGCCGACGTAGCCGGCCGGATCGCGCTCGCTACCGGGAATCGCCAACTCGAAGAAGCGTTCGGTGAAGGGCACGCCAAGCGAATACTTCATGTGGCAGGTGACGTAGCGCACCCGGTAAGCCGCGTTCAGCGCCGCGTCCTTGACGGTGATGTAGGGCGGGTTGCCGACCACCGCGTGGTAACGCTGGCCGAGGATGCGGTTGAGGTCGGCCAGGTCTTCGCTGGCGAAGGCGTGGGCGAGCGCGCCACGGCCGAGGTTTTCGGCCTCGCCGCCGAGTGCGAGTTGGCCGTGGCCCAAGCGCGGGCCATGCAGCAGACTGTCGCCGGCGGCGAGGTGGAATTTGAAGTTCGGCGCTTCGACGAGCCTGGTTTCGCCGCAGGCCTTGAGCGCGGCAATCAACAGACGGAAGCGGGAGATGGCGACGGCAAAGGGGTTGAGGTCGACACCGTAAATGCCGTTCAGCGCCTGCTGCACGGCATCGCGCGCGTTGCGGCCGGGTTCGTTCTTCAGCCAGCATTCGAGCAGGCGGGCGAAGCCGCCGAGCAGGAAGTGCCCGGAACCGCAGGTCGGGTCGATGAGCCGCACTTCGCGGTAACCGAACTCGGCGATCGCCGGGTTCAGCGTGCGGTCGAGGATGAATTCCTCGACGAATTCCGGCGTTTGCAGCAGTGCAAACTTCTTCTGCGCCGCTTCGGAAAGTTCCTGGTAGAGGTCGCCGAGAAAGCGCGTGCGCCACTCGGGGTCGCTGAAGTCATGCCGCAGCGTGCCGGTGTCCGGGTCGATCTTCTGCCAGAAGCCGACGATGGCCATCGCGCCGTCGCCGGAGACGGCCAGGCGGAACAGCGGATTGTGGCGTTCGTCGAACAGCGGCCCCAGGCCGGGCAGCCGGCCGACGTCGCGGTAGGCGGCGAGCAGGTATTCGCGGTCGCTGTCGCCCGGGTGGGCGCGGAAGTAGCTTTCGTGCCGGTCCTGGGCCAGCGCCCGGCGGGCCGGGTTGGCGGCGCTCAACCAGGGGCGATCGATCAGGCCGTTGTCTTCGAGGAAACGGATGAACAGGCCCATCAGCAACCAATGCACGGCGGCCTGGGTGATGGCTTCTTCCCTGAAGTCGTGCAGCGTCGCAGCCATTCGCCCGGCGTTGCGGGCGGCCTGCCATTCGTGGTCCAGCGAGGCAGCGAGGTCCGGCGTCGCGGCGAGCTGCTCGCGGAGGTCGGATTCGATCGTCGTGGCCAGGCGCTTGAGGTCGCGCAGGAGGGCGGCGGCGTTGATCACGAGGGGATTCCTTCATGTTTCGGCGATTGCCGCAATTCCCGGTCTTGCCCGGCAGCAGGAAGCTCGATGATGGGTCGTTGATTCGTCATTCAGGCAGTGGCACGAGAAGAGTGGCCTGGCCATCGGTCTGGAATCCTTGCCCACTGCGCCTGCGTGATCACCGGGATCGCTACGCCATCCAGCGTTGGCATGCCCTGGCCAGCCATTGGCGCCAGCAGCCAGACCGACGAAATCCCGTCGGCCCTGCCGGCCATGCTCTGCAGGTCGCTGATCAGGTCCAGCAGGTCCAGCCTTGCCAGCAGGCCGGGATCGAGCAGCAGCAGCGATTTGCCCTGCGCGGTGAGTTTTTCTTTCATGCGCGCCCTGGCGAACGAGGCAAGGCGGATGAGGTTGCTCCAGTCGCGCGATCCCGGTCCGCCGATGTCGGCTTCGAGGACCTTGCTCCAGTCGACCTTGCGCTGCCGTGCTTCTTCCTTGAGTGATTCGAGCACGATGCGGTCGAGGCTGATCGGCAGGAAGTCGGCGCCGGCGATGGTGCGCCGCAGTGCCGCCTCGGCGTGGCGCGCCAGCCGCGGTGCGGCGCTCAACACCAGGAAGCCCCCCGATTTGATGGCGTGCCTGAGCCGGTCGTCGAACTGGCGTGCGGCGAGGACTTCTTCGCTTTGCTCGTCGTCGGCCACCGTGTCGGCACGGTGCAGGAAGGTGGTCGTTCCCGCCGAAGGGCCGAAGCCTCGGTGCGCGGAGTAGTAGCCGGGACCGTCCTCGCCGTCGGTGCGCCAGACGAGATCGGAACCTGCCGCGCCGAGCAGGCTGTCCAGCGACGGTCGGCCGGGCAGGGGCTCCGCATCCGGGTAGCGCCCCATGATGCGTTCGCGTACCTGGCTCTCGGTCAGGACACGCGGACCGATCAGCGAGCCCATGGCAATCCGGATGGCGCGCTGGGCCGGCATCGCCAGGGGATAGAGTTCCAGACGACTGGAAACTGCCGCGCGCTGGCTGCAACCTGCCGCAAGCTTCACCATCCGCTGCGTGGACAGGGTGGCAACGGTGTGCGGGCGATCCACCGCTTCGAGCCTTTCAATCACCTGCCGCGGTGTCGGCAGGCTTTCACCAGCCGATGTTTCTTCATCGGCGACGATGACGCTGTCGGCGGCGGCGCCGAGTCGAAGCGCGTAGTCGGCATGGTCGACACTCGCCGCGAGCAGCGGTACGGCGCCCTTGGCGGCGCCGGGGAATACCTGGTAGCGCGGTTGTGCCAGGTCGGCCTCGGTTTCGCTGGCGGCGCGCAGCACGGCGGCAGCGAGCCGCAGGCGATTGGTGTCGTCCTGCTCGATCGAGCCATGGCTGGCCAGCAGCGAGCTGGCTGCTTCGGTGACGGCCATGACGCCGCCACTGGCGCTGAGCGTGATGGCCAGTTCCTCGCGCACTTCGCTGATGGCAGTTGACTTGATCCAGCGCCCACGCGCGGCGACGATCGCATGGGTCAAGGCCGGCCGGGCAATTCCGGCTGCCTGCGCTGCGTCCCCCAGGGTGGGCCAGAGCGTCGCGTTTCGTTCATTCTCGGCGCCCGTTTCGGCCGTCTCCAGGCCCAGGTAGATCGCGAGTGCATCGTCATCCGGGCGCTCGTCGGCTGCGGCGCGCTTCGGGAAGAGGTGGTTGGCGAGTTCGTCGAGGCTGCGAATGCCACCCGTGCCGGCATCGGTGTCGAGAACGGTCGGCGCGCCGGCGACGAGATCGGGACGAAGCTGGGCGAGGCGCTTGGCGGTGCCGCGAATCTCCTTGCGCACCTTGTCGCCAACGCTCTTGAGGTAACGAAAACGGACGCGGTCGACGGCGAGCAGTTCGCGAACGCTGTGGATCCCCATGCGGTCGAGAACGTTCTGCGCTTCGACACCGTAGCCGAGCTCGCCAATGGCCGTTTCCCGCGTCGCACGACGGGCGATGAGCGCGAAGGGGTCGGCTGCGGTTTGCGTGTCGGCCTGGTCGAAAATCTTTCGCCAGTCACGCAGCATGTCTTCCGCGTTGTCGAAACGCTCGCGGAAGTCGCGACGCAGGGCCTTGCCGAAGAAGGCGGCCGAGGCTTCCCGCAGGTTGGGGTCGAAGAGGGTGACATCGAGCGTGACTTCGGGCTCGATCACGGCCGGGTCGGAGACGCCGTCGCCCCATATCGGCAGTGTGCCGGTGAGCATCTCGTAGAGCGTCATGGCTGCGGCAAAGCGCTCGGCGTAAATGTCCCAGCGTGGCGGCTTGCGCAGGCTGAGGAAGGGATCGAGGTAGGGGCGCGTGCCGGCCTGGATGTTGTCGACGGAAGCTTTCGACAGCGAGAAGTCGAACAGCATCAGTTGCAGGCGACCGCTGTGCGACGTCGGGCAAAGGCCGATGTTGTCGGGCTTGATGTCGCGGTGATAGACGCCTTCGTTTTCCAGGAAGACGACCGTCTGCAGCAGCTCGTCGCCAAAACGCCGGACGAGATCCAGCGACGGGCGGTTGCTGCGCAGGAGATGCGCCAGCGTTTCTTTGCCCGCACTGCTCATCAGCAGCGCCGTGCGGCCGGCAACGGTCAGCGTTTCGCGCCACTCGACGATATGGGCATGGCGCAGCTTGCGCAGGGCCTCCCCTTCGGCAAGCAGGCGCCTGTTGTGGCTGGCGTCCAGGGCAACCTTGAGGACCAGCTCTTCGCCGTTGCGGCTGCGAGTGACCAGCAGCACATCGGATGACGAGCCCTTGCCGAGGCGACGGACGACGGTGAAACCGCCATCGATCCGGTCGCCTGCCCTGGCCGAAGCAGGGTCCACCGTGGCCAACTCGGCAGGTGCCGTCAGTTCGTCCTCGACAAGCTCGAGGTATTCAAGAAAATCCGTCATCGAGCCGAGGCGGGCAGAGACGTCCGGGCAGGTGGCGAACTGGATCAGGTCCTGCAGCGCCCGGCCGGCGCCATCCAGCACGTCGGAGATACGCAATCCGTTGCCGGCCCGCAGTTTCTGTTGCAGCTCGGAGGCGCCGGTTGCCGGCGCCGCGCCGGTGAACACCTGCCAGGCGATGGCGCCGAGCGAGAAGACGTCCAGGTGGGGCCCAGTTGGCGCCCCATCCCAGAGGGCTTCCGGTGCGAGAAATACCTTGGCCGGATCTTCCAGGTAATCTTCAACGTGCCGGGTTCCGACGGTACGTGCCAATGTTCCCGCCGATGCGCCAGGAGCCGTCAGGTTCGACTGCTCCGCCCCTTGCCCACCGCGCGCGGCGAGCTGCCAGTTCATGATCGCGAGCTGGAGTGGGGCGCCAGCCTGGTTCTGGACGAGGATGCTCTGTGGTGATAGCGCCCGGTGTATCAGCTTCTTCTGGTGGGTGTACTTGAGCGTTTCCGCCAGTTGCCGAAGGATGGACAGGCGCTGGTCGGCGTTGAGCTGATTGCCTTGTTCGCGCAGCAGGAAATCGAGTCGCCGGCCCTGCGGGTTGTAGTCGAAAAGCAGCGCCGGGCCGAGTTCGCTTTCCTTGAAATCGCGCACCCTGAGGATGCCGGGATGATCGACGCCTTCGAGAATCTGGAACTCGCGCGTCGCCTGGCGCACCAGCGATTGCCGGGCGTCCACGGTCGCCGCCAGGCCGTAGCCATAAATCCGGACGCGACGGCGGACACCGGCCGAAACGTGCTCGCCCACCCAGTCCTGATAATTCTCGCCCTCCTGAATGAGGGCGCCCAACTGATAGTCAGCGATGCGCCGGTGTTTGTTGGATGGGCGCACGCCGGCTTCGACCACGGCGCGGCAAAGCACACGCCCCAGTTCGTGACCGAGCAGTGGTCCGCTGGGTGGGTAATTCCCGGTGCCCTCGAGGCGGGCAATGATCCCGTCGTCGTTGCGGGTGTCGGGGCGACCCTTGAGAAAGGCTCCAGAGCGCCCGTTGCCTGACAGCCTGAAGGTGTCGGCGTTGATCGCCGAGAGAAAGATCAGGGGCTCGATGAACGGCACCCGGGACCTGGCCTTGATCACCGACGATTGCCGACGCAACAGCGTCGCCAGTCGTTTGGCCTTGCGGTTCGCAAGAATCAAGGGGTTGTCGTAGGCGTAGTCACGCCCGTCGGTGCGCCACGTCCAGGTATGCGCATCACCGGTCAGAACGCCGGGGCGACTCTTGACCTCGACCAGGAAGATGCCCACGGGCGAGAGCACCAGGGCATCCACCTCGTTGACCTTGCCGTCGTCGTCGATGAATTCAAAGTTCGACCAGGCGTGCCAGGGATCGCGATCCGGGAGCCGATCACGCAGCCAGTCGAGCGCCGCCTTTTCCCAGGCAAAGTTTGATTGCGAGATCGCTGTCCAGCGCGGGTCTTTCATGAGCTTCTAGGGTGAGCGTCTTGCCGGGTCATGGCGGGATCGCTGATCCAGTGAATCACTGGTCGTCGTTGTGGAGTCTTCCTTCGCTGTCGACTTCATCATCCATCCAAGAGAATCGGGTGGGTACTCACCGAAAGCCGACGCCGAAGGCGAATCCCTGCCAGTGCGATGCGTGCTGATTCCCGCGACACTCATGGATTATCGCCGAATAACGTCCCCTGTTGGCGCTGAGCGCGAATGGTGTCATCGAGGACAGCTCGTTCCCGCCTCTAGCTTGCCGGCGACCGGCTCGACCGACCGCCAGGGGACGATGCTGCCGCCGGGGAGGCCGGATCGCCAGGAGGCGAGGAGGGCGCTGGAGGGGGTTGTCGGCATGGCGTGTTCTCCGCGTGAATGCGGCCTTGCCATGCGAGAAACGCGCCGGAGCTGCCAGCAAGCTGGACCCTGCGGGCAGCGGTTGTGACTGCCGGAATCCTCCGGATCACTCGGGTGATGACCGTCACCCTCGCCAGAAGACGTCGCCATCCTTGTCGGGAGCGCGACAAAGGCTCACGGGAATGTCCGACATCAACGCTTTCCCGGTCTTCTCCGGAATCGCTGCAAGCCTTGCCACGTCAGGGTTTCAGCGGCCACGGCGGGAACTGGCACGCTCTGTGCACAAGAGTGCTCAGGAGCGCGGGATTCTTCCCTGCTTCAGATGATTTCAACGCAGGACTTCAACAAGGAGATTGCATCATGGGAAAACTTCGTCAGGCCGCCATCTATGGCAAGGGCGGTATCGGCAAGTCCACCACGACCCAGAACCTCGTCGCCGCGCTGGCGGAGATCGGCAAGAAGGTGATGATCGTCGGTTGCGACCCGAAGGCCGATTCGACGCGACTGATCCTGCACAGCAAGTCGCAGAACTCGGTCATGGGCCTTGCTGCCGAGGCCGGTTCGGTCGAGGACCTCGAACTCGAGGATGTGATGTCGGTCGGTTACGGCGGCATCAAGTGCGTCGAGTCCGGTGGTCCGGAACCGGGCGTCGGCTGTGCCGGTCGCGGCGTGATCACGGCGATCAATTTCCTCGAGGAGGAGGGCGCCTACGACGAGGACCTCGAATTCGTCTTCTACGACGTGCTCGGTGACGTCGTCTGCGGTGGCTTCGCGATGCCGATCCGCGAGAACAAGGCGCAGGAAATCTACATCGTCTGCTCGGGCGAGATGATGGCCATGTACGCCGCCAACAACATCGCCAAGGGCATCGTGAAATACGCCAACTCCGGCGGCGTGCGCCTCGCCGGCCTGATCTGCAACAGTCGCAACACCGACCGCGAGGACGAGCTGATCATGGCGCTGGCGGCCAAGCTGGGTACCCAGATGATCCACTTCATCCCCCGTCACAACATCGTCCAGCACGCCGAGATCCGCCGCATGACGGTGATCGAGTACGACCCGACGGCGGCGCAGGCCGACGAGTACCGGACGCTGGCGAAGAAGATCGTCGCCAACAAGAACTTCGTCATTCCGACACCGGTGACCATGGACGAACTCGAGGAGCTGCTGATGGAGTTCGGCATCCTGCAGGAGGACGACGAGTCGATCATCGGCAAGACCGCAGCCCAGCTCGCGGCCGAGCAGGCCGGAGCGCTCGCCGCTGCCTGATCCGTCCACACGGCGCACGACCGTCGCAACCCGTGGCTGCCGCACACCGATGAGTGGCGGCAGCCAAAAAAGGAGAAACAGGATGTCTGAATTGACACGTCAAGAAACCGAGGCCCTGATTCAGGAGGTGCTCGAGGTCTATCCCGACAAGGCCAGGAAGGACCGCGCCAAGCACCTCGCGGTCAACGACCAGTCGATCGAACAAGCGAAGAAATGCATCACTTCCAACCGCAAGTCGCTGCCCGGTGTGATGACCGTTCGCGGCTGCGCCTACGCCGGTTCCAAGGGCGTGGTCTGGGGTCCGATCAAGGACATGATCCACGTCTCGCACGGCCCCATCGGCTGCGGCCAGTATTCGCGTGCCGGCCGCCGCAACTACTACGTCGGTACCACCGGTGTCGACACCTTCGGCACCATGAACTTCACCTCCGACTTCCAGGAGAAGGACATCGTCTTCGGCGGCGACAAGAAGCTGGCCAAGCTGATCGGCGAGATCGAAACGCTGTTTCCGCTGCACAAGGGCATTTCGGTGCAGTCCGAGTGCCCGATCGGGCTGATCGGCGACGACATCGAGGCGGTGTCGAAGAAAGCCGCCAAGGAAATGGACAAGCCGGTCGTTCCGGTGCGCTGTGAAGGCTTTCGCGGCGTCTCGCAGTCGCTCGGGCACCACATCGCCAACGACTCGATCCGCGACTGGGTCCTCGACAAGCGCGACGGCCAGCCCTTCGCAGCAACCCCCTACGATGTTTCCATCATTGGCGACTACAACATCGGCGGCGATGCCTGGGCGTCGCGCATCCTGATCGAGGAGATGGGTCTGCGGGTGGTCTCGCAGTGGGCTGGCGACGGTACGTTGGCCGAGATCGAGAAGACGCCCAAGGTCAAGCTCAACCTCCTGCACTGCTACCGCTCGATGAATTACATCAGCCGCCACATGGAGGAGAAGTACGGCATTCCCTGGCTGGAATACAACTTCTTCGGGCCGACCAAGATCGCCGAGTCGCTGCGCGCCATTGCCGCCCACTTCGATGAGCACATCAAGGAAGGCGCCGAGCGCGTCATCGCCAGGTACCAGCCGATGATGGAGGCGGTGATCGCCAAGTACAGGCCGCGCCTGCAGGGCAAGACGGTGATGCTCTATGTCGGCGGCCTGCGACCGCGGCACGTCATCGGCGCCTACGAGGATCTCGGCATGCAGGTCATCGGCACCGGCTACGAGTTCGCGCACAACGACGACTACGACCGCACGATCAAGGAAATGGGCAACGCCACGCTGCTCTACGACGACGCCACGGGCTTCGAGCTGGAAGAGTTCATCAAGCGGATGAAGCCCGACCTCGTCGGTTCCGGCATCAAGGAGAAATACGTCTTCCAGAAGATGGGCATCCCGCTGCGCCAGATGCACTCCTGGGACTACTCGGGTCCGTACCACGGCTACGACGGCTTTGCCATCTTCGCCCGCGACATGGACATGGCGATTTCCAACCCGTGCTGGAGCAAGCAGACGCCGCCATGGAAGAAGCAGCCGGAGTCGGGCGATTCGACCGCACCGGATGCAGAAGGCGAGTTGAAGAAGGTCGCCTGAGAGAAGTTTCCCGCAACTTGTGTCCGCGTCCACACATGGGTGGCGCGGCCAAAGGAGATGAAGATGCAAGCTGTAGACGATATCAAGCCCTGCTACCCGCTTTTCGGCGAAGCCGACTACCAGGTGTCGTTGAAGAACAAACGGGATGTCTTCGAAGAGCGCCATCCGCCGGAGAAGGTGCACGAGATCTTCCTCTGGACCACCACCGCGGAATACCAGGAGCTCAACTTCAAACGCGAGGCGCTGACCGTCGATCCGGACAAGGCCTGCCAGCCGCTCGGCGCCGTGCTCTGTGCGCTGGGTTTCGAGAAGACGCTGCCCTACGTCCATGGCTCGCAGGGTTGCGTCTCGTACTTTCGTACCTATTTCAATCGCCACTTCAAGGAGCCGATTTGCTGCGTCTCGGATTCGATGACCGAAGATGCTGCGGTGTTTGGCGGCCAGAAGAACATGTTCGATGGCCTCGAGAATGCCCGCGCCATCTACAAGCCGGAAATGATCGCGGTATCCACCACCTGCATGGCCGAAGTGATCGGCGATGACCTCAACGCGTTCATCAACAACGCCAAGAAGGATGGCCATGTGCCGGACGACTTTCCGGTTCCCTTTGCGCACACGCCTTCTTTCGTCGGCTCGCACGTCACCGGCTGGGACAACATGTTCGAAGGCATCATGCGCTCGTTCACGCTGAACCACATGGCCGACAAGGCACCAGGCGAGAACGGCAAGCTCAACTTCGTTCCCGGTTTCGAGACCTATCTCGGCAACTTCCGGGTCATCAAGCGGATGATGGCCGAGATGGGCGTCGAGGCAACGCTGCTCTCGGACCCGAGCGAGGTGCTCGACACGCCGGCGGACGGTGAGTTCCGGATGTACGCCGGCGGCACGACGCAGGACGAGATCAAGGACGCGCCGAACGCCATCAGCACCATCCTGCTGCAGCCATTCCAGCTCGACAAGACGAAGAAGTTGGTCGAGAACACGTGGAACCATGAGGTGCCCAAGCTCAACATCCCGATGGGTGTGGATTGGACCGACGACTTTCTGATGCAGGTTTCCGAACTCACCGGCAAGCCGATCCCGGAATCGCTGGCGAAGGAACGCGGCCGCCTGGTCGACCTGATGTCCGATTCGCACGCCTGGTTGCACGGCAAGAAATTTGCCCTCTACGGAGACCCCGACTTCGTCATGGGGATGGTCAAGATCCTCTTCGAATGCGGTGCCGAACCGACGCACGTGCTCAGCCACAACGGCAGCAAGCGCTGGCTGAAGACGATGGAGAAAATGCTCTCGGAGAGCCCGTTCGGGGTCAACGCCAAGGCCTGGACCGGCCTCGACCTGTGGCACCTGCGCTCGCTCTGCTTCACCGACAAGCCGGATTTCCTGATCGGCAACAGCTACGGCAAGTTCATCCAGCGCGACACGCTGCACAAGGGCAAGGAGTTCGAGGTGCCGTTGATTCGCATCGGCTTCCCGCTGTTCGATCGTCATCATCTGCATCGCCAGACGACGATCGGCTACGAGGGAGCGATGCAGGTGGTCACCACGCTGGTCAATGCGGTGCTCGAGCGACTCGACCAGGAAACCATGGGCATGGGTACCACCGACTACAACTTCGATCTGGTGCGCTGAGGCGCTGAACGAGCCCGACGGGGGCGTCCGCCGCTCCCGTCGCCCACTGCAAAGGGAAGTTCCATGGCCAACATCATGGTCCGCAAGACGGCTGTCGGTACCTACTCGTTCTACCTGCCGAAGCGCGATCTCGAGGACGCCATCGTCTCGATGGAATACGACAGCGCCGACAAGTGGGGCGGCGAGATCCGGCTCAACAATGGCGGTGCCTATTACATTGAACCGCAGGTCCTGCCTGCACGCTTCCCGATCTCGCTGCGCGCCAGGCGACTGGATGCGGCGGAGTAAGCCCTTCAACGGAGACTGACCTCATGGCAATGAAAATCATCCAGGCCGAATGCACGTCGTGTGGCGACTGCAAGCCGGTCTGCCCGACCAGCTCGATCACCAGCAAGGCCGGCATGTACAAGATCAATGTCGACACCTGCACCGAGTGCGACGGCGAGTTCGATTCACCGCGCTGCCTCGATGCCTGTCCGGCAGGCGAAGCCTGCATCGTCTTCATCTAGGCTCGGGGGAGGCTCTGATGGCGCAGTCGATCACTCGCGATGCGGCGCTCCGCGTCGCTCTTGCTGCCCGCGAACTGGGCGGTCTGCCGGTCAAGGCGCTGCTTGCGGCTCTGGTCGAGCGACTGGGGCTGCCGCTGACCGCGGCCAGACTCGCCACCGTCACGGTGGCTGACCTGCAGCTCCTGCTGCAGACGAACGACGGTGCCGACAGGCAGGTTCCGCGGCAGCAGATCAGACAGGCCGTCAGCCTGCTGTGGGGTGAAGGCCCTGCCGATGGCGACCGCCTGCCGGTTGCGCCCTACGTTGAAGGCGACATGCCGGGTTCGATTCGCGTGGCCTGCGCCTCGAACCGCGAGCAACTGCTCGACGGCCACTTCGGATCCTGCGCACGCTTCCTGGTTTACCAAGTGTCACCTGGCGAAACGAGGCTGATTGCCGTGCGCCTGACGTGCGAGGCCGACCAAGCCGAGGACCGCAACGCGGCACGCGCGGCGCTGATCAGCGATTGCCAGATCGTGTACCTGCAATCGATCGGCGGTCCGGCGACGGCCAAGGTCGTGCGCGCGGGCATCCATCCGCTCAGGCTTGCGCGTGAGGACTCAGGCTGCGAGGCGAAGCAACTGCTCGTCCGCCTGCAGCAGGCGCTGCAACATCCGGCGCCCTGGCTGGCCCGCGTCATGGGCGTCGAGGCCGGGTCGCTGGCCCGCTTCGTCGCCGACGAGGCATGACTGCCAACGGCAATGGACAACAGCTCAACGTGGCAGGAACTGTCGCGCCAGGTCGCCGGACTGTGCTCGCGAATTCCTGCCACCGCAGGTCCGGCAGTGCTCGCCCGGGAACTCGCGGTACTGGCGCCCGAGCTGAGGTTTCGCGAAGTTCTGTCGCGCGGCGGCTGGTATCGCCTGGGTGGCGTCGTCGATGCCGACAACGTGCATCTTTCCGATCATATCGAGACGTGGGCCGAGCGCGAGTTGGCCGCTCACGACGAGGACATGGTGGCGCTTTGCGACCACTACGCCGGACGAGGATTGCGGGCGACGCGCCTCACCGGCCGCACGCGCTACCTGGTTGCCACCACCGGAGCTGGTGCCGCCGACTTCGTTCAGATCGAAATCGAGGAACTGCAGGAGATCGTTTCGCATCAGTTGTTCGCAGCGGCGGGTACGCCGTCGGGAATCGAGGAGCTGATTGACCCGCGTCACCTGGACGCCGCCGGCGGTGCTGCTGCGGAGCCGATCGGCGCGCCGCTCCTGGTCCTGCGCCGGCTGACGCCGGTCGCCGCATTTCTTGCCCGCATGCGCCTGCAGAAGCCTGAGGCACAACCGATCCATCGCTTCGTCGAAGCCTGGGAAGCCAGCAGTGCGGGCGCGGCGACGCAGTTCTCCAACCACTGGGTCGTCGCCGTGCGCGAGCATCTCGATCGCTACCGGCAGAGCGTGCTGCACGCGGCACCGGTGGCCGCGCTGAATGGTGCGGCGCCGAAGTTCGTTGCGAGCTTCGGCATGCAGGGGCTGGCATTGCATCAGGCGATGGCCCACTACGACAAGGCTGCGGGCTTCCCGATGGCCTGGTTCTTCCACATGCTGACCGTCCGCAGCGCGCCATATGCCCTGGCCAACGCCGTGATCAGCGATGTCCTGGAAGGCTTCCAGTACCTTCCCGCCCGGGACATCGAGGTCGTCAGGCAGTGGCTTTACCAGCCCTACGCCTTCTGACCCTGTGCGGCCAGCCGAAGCGCGCCTTTCGGCAGCAGGTGCCAGCGGTGGCTGGACGACCGTGCGGCGGCGAGCGGAAGGCTACGGCGTGGCCCGCTCTTCCGGCAGGGAGACGAAAGCGATTCGCTGCAGGCCGGCGCGCACGGCGATTGCCAGCACGCGTGCGACGCGCTCGAAATGGACGTGGCGATCGGCATGCAGGTGCAGTTCGGGCTGCGGCGCCTGCCGGCCGGCGAGGTCGCAGCGTTCGGTGAGCTGCTCGAGCGTCAGCGCCTCGCCGTTCCAGTACATTGCGCCGTCTTCACGAACTGCCAGTTCGACGCGTTCGTCGCGTGTGACATTGACCTGGCTCGACGCTTGTGGCAAGTCGATCTTGACCGCGTGCGTCAGCAGCGGAGCGGTGACGATGAAGATCACCAGCAGCACCAGCATCACGTCGACCAGCGGCACGACATTCATGTCCGCGCGCGTCGCCGCGGGACGATGACGGCGGAAACGGCAGTCGCTCATCGCGCGCTCGCGGGCGCCTGCGCAGCAACGGGACTGGTCGCGACGCCCTTCACCGTCAACAGCACGTAGAGCTCGTGCGCAAAGCCCTCGAGGCGCGCCAGCCACAGTCGATTGCGGCGGTTGAAGGCGTTGTGGGCGAGCACCGCCGGAATCGCCACTGCCAGTCCGAGCGCGGTCATGATCAGGGCCTCGCCGACCGGTCCGGCGACCTTGTCGAGCGTTCCCTGCCCCGACAGGCCGATCTGCACGAGCGCATGGTAAATCCCCCAGACGGTGCCGAAAAGCCCGATGTACGGCGCCGCCGAGGCGGCGGACGCGAGCACCGTCAGGCCGTACTCGGCGGCCGCGGCCTCGTCATCGATGACGTGGTTCAGCCGGCGGCTGAGATACTCGGCGAAGCCGCCTGCCGCCGCCAGACTGACACCGCCGCTGTCGGCGAGCGCGTCGAGCCCTTCGGCCGCCAGCCGCGCGAACGCGTGATTGCAGTCCTCACCCTGCAGGCGGCGCCGCAGGTCGTCGCTGCCGCTGTGCCAGAAGCGCCCGAGAAATGCCTTCGCCCGCCGCTGCGCGACCAGCCCGGCGAGCGACCTGGTGACGATCAGGTACCAGGTCGCCAGCGAGAGGAGCAGCAGGACGAGCAGGACCAGGCGGCCGACGAGGTCGGTCTGCGAGAGGAAATGGGCAACACCGAAGTGATCGACGAGCGTTGACTGCACGATTCAGCATCCAGGAAGAGTGGTTTGCTTGCGGCCTCTGGAAACCCAGCACCGGAGAAGGGCGGGCAGCATTCTACCCGCAGACGCGTGCGTCGAGGCCGCCAGGCAGGTCGCGCCGATCTTGGCCAGCGGCGGGCAGCAGCGTGCAAGCTCACTGCAGGACGAAGCGGAACGGCTGCAAGGCGACCGCGCGCACGCTGCGGCCGAAGGCCGGCGGAACACTGCAGCGCCAGGCGCGGACCGCTGTCAGCGCGGCGTCGTCGAGTCGTTGATGACCGCTGCTCCGTTCGATGCGCGCCGCGGCGACGCTGCCGTCTTCGTTCAGTTCGACCCGCAGCAGCACCTCGCCGGTTTCCTCCAGTCGTCGCGAAAGTGGCGGATAGGCAGGGGCTGGCCGGTGATGACAGACCACCGACAGTTCGGATCCCAATGCCGCTGGCGCCCGTTGCGCCGGAAGGGCGGGCGGGGGCGCCACTGCCGGGGCTTCGACCACGGGTTGCTGCTCGGCGACGGCCGCTGCGGCGGTCGCTCCGGTTGGCCGAGGCGGCGTCGCCAGCAGCGGCTGACGAGGGGCTGGCTTCTGCCGTGGCATCTCGCGCTTGTTCGCCGGCGGGGGGCGGCGCGGTTCAGCGTTGGGCGGCGGAGCGCGCGGCGGCGTCACCGCCGGCGCGACGATGTCGACCTGCAGCGTCCTCGTTTCGGCATGCGCTGCAACGAGACGGTGCGTCCACAGGGCGTAGGTTGCCGCAACATGGATGGCGGCGACGACGCCGGCCGCGAAGACCAGCTCGACTGGCCGCCGGCAGCTGCTGGCGGCCGGTGAAGCCGGTCGCCAACCAGATGCCGGCAGCACGATCACTGGCGCTGGTCGGGGCGGTGGATCTCCTCCACCTACAGCTTGAAGCTGAGCCCGGTATAGACCGAACGGCCCATGCCGGGAACCGCGATGCCCCAGGGTATCGCGTTGATCATCATCGTCGTTCCCTGGCCGGTGTAGGCGCCGCCGAGTGGCAGGTAGTAGAGCTTGTCAAAGACGTTGTCGATGCCGAAATCGAGACGAGCCTGCTTCCACGAGTAGCTGGCGCGCAGGTTGAGCAGCCCGTATCCCGGCGTGCCGATTTCGTTGCGGACGTCGGACAGGTGATCCTTCGACGTCGCGCCGACGAACTCGAGTGCGTTGTCCCAGCCGCCGAGGCGGTGGGTCAGCGCCAATCGGGCGTTGAACGGCATGATGTTGTAGAGGCCGTCGCCGGTATCGCGGTTCTTGCCGTAGGTGTAGGAAACGACTCCGTTCACTCCGAAGTCGCCGTAGCCCGTGCGCGCCAGGGGCAATTCGCCGGAGAAGTCGATGCCGTAGAGCTCGGCCGACTGGTTCGCGTACTGCAGGACGACGAACTGGTTCGTCGTCGTCGCGTTCGGCGGCGGACAGCTCGTCGTGTTGTTGCAGCGGATCGCGTCGATGTAGTCCTTGACCCGCGTGTAGTAAGGCGTCGCCCGGAGTTTCCAGCTGCGGTCGCTCGCATGCCAGTCGACCGATGCCGAGACCGTGTACGCCACCTCCGGGTCGAGGTCGATGTCGCCGTAGTAGCCGTTGCCGTCACCGACGAAGTTGTTCATCACCGCAGCCATCGACCAGGTCGACCAGGTGTAACGCTCGTACAGGTTCGGCGAGCGCGTCTTGCGTGCGACGCCGACTTCGAGGTCGGTCTGGGCGTCGAGTGTGTAGCGGGCGAGGGCGGTGAGATCCCAGTTGTTGTCGGTCCGCTTGCGATCCTGTGCGTTGAAGGCTGCGGCATCGGCCTGCTGGTTGTTGTACGAGCGCATCGGCATCCCGCCCATCATCATCGTCGTGAAGTTGATGTTCGGGTTGTAGCCCTGCACGGGACCGGCATCGGTCGTGACGCGCTCGTAGCGGACGCCGAGCAGGGTCGTCCACTGCGCATCGAGTCGCGACTCCCACTCGCCGAAGACGCCGAGTCGGTCGCGCGTACCATCGTTGATGTTATCGAAGGTCAGCGGCCACATGCCGCCCCCCGACGCCGGCCAGTAGTCGTCGAGCCGGTAGTGCTGGTACAGGCCGCCGACGCGCAGCAGGTCGTTGACACCGAGATTGACGTCGGCACGCAGGGTGACACCGCTGGTGTTGCTGTCGGTCTTCATCGGCATGCCGGCAGCGCAGTTCGCGCTGATCGGCGAGCAGGGCATGCCGATCACGGCGTTGTGGCCACCCGACGCCATGCCGTAGTAGAAGCGCTTGTCGGGACCGAAATCCATCAGATGGTCGACCGTCTCGTAGTAAGCGCGTGCATCGAGTTGGCCCCAGTCGAACTGCCCCCGATAATGCAGGTTGAAGCGGTTCTCGGTGTTGCCGAGCATGTCCATCCGCTGGTTCGGGAACAGCTGCTCCGGAATGTCCTGATAAGCGTACTTGAACTCGAGAAGGTGGTCGCCTTGACGGTAGGCGAGCCCGAACTGGTAGTTGTGCGTTTCGTAGGCGGTCGATCCGACCTCGTCACGCGCCAGCGTCCGTCCCGGATTGCCGGTCGCGGTGAAGTTCTTGAAGTTGCCGCCGGCGGTGTAGTTCTCCGCCTTGGCGGTCGTCGCACTGAAGTTGGCGCTGAGGTTCTCGTTGGCGACGACGGCCGAAAGGTTGCCGCCCCAGGCGTTGCCGTTGCTGCGGTAGAACGCGCCGGCTTCGCCGCTCAACAGCAAGTCCTGGCCCGTTGCGGCGAAGCGCGGCGCCAGCGATTCGGCGATGATCGTGCCGCCGATGCTGTCGCCACCGAGGCTCACTGGCGTCACGCCGGGAATGACGCGCAGCTTGCTGACGCCATTCGGGTCGAGATAAGAGAGCGGCGGGTTCATGTGGTTCGGGCACGAGGCGATCAGGTCCATTCCATCGACGATGATCCGGTTGCGGTCGTCGGCAAGGCCGCGGATCACCGGCAGGCTGGACACCCCGCCGGCGCCCTGCAATTGGACACCAGGGACGTCGCGCAGCATGCTCGCGGTGTCGCTGGTCGCCGGGCGCAGGGCACGCATCGTTTCTTCGTCGACACGGTTCGCGGCCGGCAGTGGCTGCAGGCGGCTCTCCTCGACGACCACCGGCGCGAGCTGTGCCGGCCGCTCGGCACCCGCGGCAGCGGCCGCGGTCGCGCCGTCGGCGGCTACTGCCGGCACCATGCCGCTTGCTCCGAAAGCCGCGATCAGCGCGGCCGTGCGATTGATCCGGAACTTCATTTTTTTTCTCCTCCCGATGGATGTCCGTCGGCGGCGGATTCTCGCAGAGGCGCTTCGGGCGCGGAATGCGACACAACGTCGCACGTCGTGGCGGCCGGTTGCAGCTGCCACGTTGCGGGACGAACACCCGGGATGTTGCGGCAGTCATGACCGTTCGCCGGCCCGATGGCCGGCACGCCGGCAAAGAGCATGGTCCCGTTTCGAGGAGAGGTTGACAGCGGCCTTTCACTGTGGGACGTTGCACGGCATCCGGCCAGTCGCGGCGAGACGCTGAGTCAGCCCGGCGATGGATTGACGGGTTGCCTTCGCTGAGCTGGCCTGGTATGGCTCTCCAGGAGCCAGGGTGTGCCCGCAAGGGCAGGGTGTCCATAACTTGCCAACGATGAGGAGACAATATGCTCTACGCAGCCCCCGGCACCGAAGGTGCCAAGATCGCCTACCAGGCGCGCTACGACAATTTCATCGCTGGCCGCTGGCTTCCCCCGGTCAAGGGTCAGTACTTCGACGTCATCACGCCGATCAGCGGCAGACCCTATACCCAGGTGGCTCGCTCGACTGCCGAAGACATCGAACTGGCGCTCGACGCAGCGCATGCCGCCGCCGACAAGTGGGGGCGCACCGCCGCCGCCGATCGGGCCAACGTGCTTCTCAGGATCGCCGACCGCCTGGAAGCCAACCTCGAAGTCCTCGCCTACGCCGAGACGGTGGACAACGGCAAACCGATGCGCGAAACGCTGAACGCCGACATCCCGCTCACCATCGACCACTTCCGCTATTTCGCCGGCTGCCTGCGCGCCCAGGAGGGCGGAATCAGCGAGATCGACGAGCACACGGTCGCTTATCACTTCCACGAACCACTCGGCGTCGTCGGCCAGATCATCCCCTGGAACTTCCCGATCCTGATGGCCGCCTGGAAGCTCGCCCCGGCCATCGGTGCCGGCAACTGCGTGGTGCTCAAACCGGCCGAGTCAACGCCGATCAGCATCCTGATCATGGCCGGGCTGATCGCCGACCTGCTGCCACCCGGCGTGCTCAACATCGTCAATGGCTACGGCCGTGAAGCCGGCCTGCCGCTCGCCACCAGCCGCCGCATCGCCAAGATCGCCTTTACCGGCTCGACCACCACCGGCCGCCTCATCGCCCAGGCCGCCGCCAACAACCTCATTCCGGCCACCCTGGAGCTCGGCGGCAAGTCGCCCAACATCTTCTTCGCGGACGTCGCCAGGGCCGACGACAGCTTTCTTGACAAAGCCATCGAAGGCCTGGTGCTGTTCGCCTTCAACCAGGGCGAAGTGTGCACCTGCCCCTCGCGGGCACTGATCCATGAGTCGATCTACGACCAGTTCATGGAACGTGTCCTGCAGCGCGTGGCGGCCATCAAGCAGGGCAACCCGCTCGACACCGACACCATGTTGGGTGCCCAGGCCTCACAGGAGCAGATCACCAAGATCATGTCCTACCTTGATCTCGGCAGGCAGGAAGGCGCCGAACTGCTGATCGGCGGTGAGCGTGCCCGCCTCGGCGGTGAGCTCGAGGACGGCTACTACATCCAACCGACCCTGTTCAAGGGCCACAACAGGATGCGCATCTTCCAGGAGGAGATTTTCGGGCCCGTGCTCGCGGTGACCACTTTCAAGGACGAAGCGGAGGCGCTGGAAATCGCCAACGACACGCTGTACGGTCTCGGTGCGGGCGTCTGGAGCCGTGATGGCAACGTCGCCTATCGGATCGGCCGTGCCATCAAGGCAGGCCGCGTGTGGACCAACTGCTACCATGCCTACCCGGCGCACGCCGCCTTCGGAGGCTACAAGGAATCCGGCATCGGCCGCGAGACGCACAAGGTGATGCTCGACCACTACCAGCAGACGAAGAACCTGCTGGTCAGCTACAGCGAGCAGAAGCTCGGCTTCTTCTGATTTCAGGCTCGCCTTGCGGCGAATGACTCCCCTGGGCGGACGCCCACGGGCACGGAGGTCGGGATGGTTGCAAAGGTCATTGCCACCGAAGCGGCGCTCACACTGATCGAGTTCCTCAGGCAGAAGCACGGTCCGCTGATGTTTCACCAGTCCGGCGGCTGCTGCGACAACAGTGCCGCCAACTGTTACCTGCCGGGTGAGATCACCATCGGCCCGGGCGACGTCTACCTCGGGGAGATTGGTGGCTGCCCCTTCTACATCGGCAAGTCGCAATACGAGTACTGGAAGCACACCCAGCTGATCATCGACGTGATTGATGGTCACGGCGGTACATTCTCACTCGAAGGACCGGAGGGCAAGGCATTTCACACGCGCTCGCGGGTGTTCAGCGATGCGGAGATCGCAGAGCTGGACGGCGAGGCCTCCTAACGCCGTCGCCGCGAGTTGCTCGCCTGGGTCAGTTGCCGGGTTGCGCGGATGCGCCCGCGGCAGCGTTTCCGAGCGACTGCAGCGCGTCGATGGCTGCCCGCACGCGCGGCGGGACGAGCCGGCCGGACGGGTAGACGGCGCTGATCGGCTCCGCCGGTGCCCGGCAGGAGGACAGCACCTCGACGAGACGGCCACTGGCAATCTCGTCGGCGACCATGTAGTCGGGCACCTGCACGAGGCCCAAGCCCAGGCAAGCGCCCTGGACGACGCCATCACCGTCGTTCACCTGCACCCGTGACCGCGGGTCGAGCTCGCGGCGCCTGCCATCGCTGGCGAAAACCCAGCTGCGCAGTCGACCGCTCGTCGGCAGCCGATGCACTACCGCGTGGTGCCGCGCGAGATCGTCGATCGTCCGCGGAACGCCGTGCTCGCGCAGGTAGGCCGGGCTGGCGCAAAGGAGCAGTGACTGTTCGGAGAAACGGCGCGCGACCAGCCGCGAGTCGCTGAGCGTGCCGACCCGTACCGCGAGGTCGATCCCCTCCCTGATCAGATCCGTGTAGGCGTCGTGCAAGCGCAGGTCGAGCTGGAGCGCCGGGTGGCGTTCGACCAGCCGGGCCAGCACGGGCAGCACCACGCGGCGCCCATAAACGACCGGCAGGTCGACGCGCAGCAGTCCCGCGGGTGCCCCGCGCGTGCCAGCGGCTTCCGACTGCAGGGCCTCGACCTCTTCGAGAACGCGCCGGCAGCGCTCGAACAGGCGCTCGCCGTCGGCAGTCGGGCGTACCTGCCGGGTCGTCCGATGAAAGAGCTTGACGCCGAGCGAATGCTCGAGTCGGCCAACGGCCTTGGCCAGGGTTGACGGAGCGGTCCCCAGCTTGCGCGCGGCAGCGGCGAAGCTGCCGTGCTTGGCCGTTTCGGCGAAGGCGACGAGTTGCTGCAGCCCCTGCATGGCGAGAACCGATCAATTGATGAACCAATGTCGCCAATATTACGACATTGCAGAGCATTCCATACCGGATCGTTTGACGGCATGCTTCGTCACACGCTTGCTCCGCGAGCCGGAAGGCCCCGAATCAAGCAACGTTCTCGTTCATCGATCAGGAGAAAGCCCATGTATGTTCATCCGCAGACCCCACCCAGCGCCACCCCGCTTCCCGGCATCGCCCACAGCACCTGGGCAGGCCGGGCTCAGGGGCTGACCCAGCTCAGTCTCTGGCGGCAGAGCATTGCGCCCGGGTGCAGTACGCCGCCGCACCGGCATGACTGTGACGAGATTGTCCTGTGCCTTTCGGGCAGTGGCGAACTGCACATTGCCGGAGCGGTGCACCGCTTCGCCGCCGGGCAGACGATCACCGTGCCGCGAGATGTCCTGCATCGGATACAGGTCATCGGCGAAGAGCCGCTGGAGATCATTGCCGTCCTCGCGGCGTCGCCGGTCGCCGTCTTCCTGCCCGACGAGCAACTCCTCGATCTGCCGTGGCCAAACTGAGCGGCGTCCGCGGTCGCTGACCACACGAGGCAGGCGGGGCAGCAGCCGCCAGGCGACGCGGCCCCGCCGTCTCCTGCTGGTGATGAGGCCAGCTGCGGGCTTATCATTGCTTTCTCGCCAGATCCCCAACCACCGACAGGACGTGCCATGCAGCCATTGCTCCGGATTCTGTTCAGCCTTTTCCTCGTCGTCGCACCGGTCGCCGTAGCGGCGGCCGAAAGCGACCCGCATGCCGCCGATCGCCAGGCGCTGATCAAGCTGTTCCGCGAGATGGAGGCAGCGATCAACGCGCAGGACGTCGACCGGATGATTGCCCAGATGCACCCGCAGGTGACAGTAACCTGGCTCAACGGTGAGGTATCGCGCGGCCACGACGAGGTGCGCGCGTATTACGACAAGATGGTCCGGGGCGAGAAGCGGATCCTCGAGCGCTACCTGACCACCGCCAAGCTCGGCAAGCCGGCGCGCTTCTTTGGCAATGGCGAGGTGGCGGTGGCCGATGGAACGATGAAGGACGAGTTCTTTCCCGTTGCCCGTGGACCGTTCTCGCTCGACTCCAACTGGACTTCGACCTCGGCGAAGGTCGGGGATCGCTGGCAGGTGGTTTCGATGCACCTGTCGTCGAACGTGTTCACCAACTCGCTGCTCGCCGAAGCCGAGCGGGCGATCTGGTACGTTGGCGCCGGCGCCGGCATCGGCGGCATGCTGCTCGGTGGGCTCCTCGGCTGGCGGCTCGGTTGGCGGCGGCGGAGCTAGCAGCCTGTCGGACTCGATGGGTCGAAGCGACAAGAGTGGAGTGGAAGACGAGCGCAGTTTTCCACGGATTTCAAGCGAATGGTCGTTCTATTGGTGCAGAGCCAAGCCGTGCGACGTGGACGCTTGCCGACGTGTTCCAAGCCAGCTTCTCGACCGATGCGGCCGGCAGGATCAATCCGACCGAGTTCCGGATCGACGTGGTGCACGGCCTTCCGTCAGACCGTTAAATGCCGACGATTTTCAGCCGTGTGTTTAAAAAAGTCACTTGCCGTGCCGAGGATGCCTGTGGCTCCTGCCGCTTCGCCCTGAGCGTTCAGGGGGCCGACCGCGGCTTGATGCGGCCGGCCCCCTGGAGCATGGGGTCGCACGATGAATCGGAAACTGGCCAGCCGGATGCCCAGCGCGGAACGCTTTTCCCGGATGGCGAAATGGGGCTGGTCGGTCTCCTCTTCATACTTCAGCACATGCTAGGCTGAAACGGGCTCCTTCATGTCCCGACCGAGACGGCATCCGTCGCAACCGGGCGGCGACGAGCAGAGGCGGCGACCGCAGCAAGCAGCAGCAGACCCAGCGTCCCCGGCTCTGGGACATTCACGGTGTCGGTCACGTCCACCGGGGGTGGCGTCCAGCCCGGGGCCAAATCGGGAATGGAGCCGCCAAACTTCAGGGTGTGCGGGCCGGGAGTCAGACCCTCCACGGCAACCCAGTAACCGTCGACAATGGCGTCAAGGATGCCAGCATACTGGGGAGGAAAGCCCAACGCTGCGCTGAGACTGGCTGACAAGTCCACCGTGAAGAACGCGGTGCTCGTCTGCCGGTAGCTGGGGAAGGTGAGCAGATCCTGACCGTCAAGCGTTGCATAAAGACCGGTCGCGTTGCCAACGCCAGGAATGTAGCCGAACGCGCACTGCAAATCGCAGTTGTCCGCCGGCACCTCAATGTCGTAGGCGGTAACGATTGGGAAGAAGATCGGCTTGCCTGCTGGCGCCGTGAAGGTGCGCGTGCTGCTTCCCCCTGTGTTGCCCGCGACGAAGAAAACCGGCCCCAGATTGTTGACGTGCGCGTAGGCCCCGGTGGTGTCCAGCATCGGGTTGGACGCCGCATCGATGCTCAGCGCCCACTGTAACCATTGCTCCGCCAACTGCAGTTGGGTGCTCCCCGCCACCGGCTGGGTAGGATCGACGACACCGGCCTGGGTCATGCCAACTGCCCCAAAAAGGGCGATGGCCCCCGCGAGGTTGCGAGCGAAAGTGCGAGTCGATTTGCCCGCTTGAAGAACGCGGGAGGGCTCGTTCGTTGGTTTCATTTTCAGATACCTCGGTATGGGCTACTGTTTGTTCAGGAAGGAAGCCAAGAACAGCGAGATCGATGCCAGAAGTGGCTTGCGCAACATGATTTTTCCCCCGAAAAAGTGATTGGCGCGCTGGAATGTGTTGTGACGCGCGCCCGATCTATACGCAAGATCCGCACCACATTTTTTAACCACTTGTGTGATATGGTTTAATTCAGGGACGGCGGTCGGCGGGTTCGGGCAAGTGTAAAATTTTCCGACACTGGAGAGGTGTTTTTCAGTGCAGGGTATCGTGGTCCCAGCTGCGCGAGCGGTTCAGCCCGCAACAGCGTGCCCGGTTGTTCGGCGCTGATGGGGCCACTTGGCCGGCTGGCGACGTGACCCAGGACCGCGCTCCAGCCGTTCGGCCGTACGGCATGGTCATGCGCGCACTCGGGGTAACCGAGGTGACGCCAGAACGCATCCTTCCGCGCCTGACCCAGTCCTTCCTCGAAGCGCGGTCGGACGACAGTCTGCGTTGCGCAGCAGCGGGGCATTTTCCGGGGTAGTGACGGCAGCGAGAGCAGCGGAGGTGATCGACGAGGAGCGCCGAACTTGGCGCGCCGTCGGGTATTCACCGGCGAGAACGTTGCGCCTGTTCGTCGGTCGAGGCCGGCGACGCGAGGGCTGCCACCCTGTGCGCTCTGCTCGGCCTCGCTGCGCGCTGTCGCGGCTGATCGGGCGAAACGCTCGGACGCTGAGCCGGGCGCCGGCAGGCTGTGCCCGGAGGCTCTCGGCAAGGAGCGGCGGAAAGGGCAGAACCCGAAGGGGAAGAAGGCTCAGCGCCGTTCCTGCCGCTTCACCGCCGCCGCTCATCGCGCGTCGGCGCTCGCCGCACGGATCCCCTCTGCCTGCTGGCGAATCGCCGTGCGCGCGCCATCGTCGAGGCGCGCGAGGTTGCGCACCTGCATCGCCATGCGCTGGTTCTGCCGCAGCAGCGCTTCGTGCCGGAGCAGGAAGTCCCAGTAGAGCGTGGTGAACGGGCACGCCCGCGGGCCGCTTGCCGCGGCGGGATCGAAGCGGCAGCCGGCGCAGTGGTTCGACATGCGCTGGATGTACTTGCCGCTGGCGATGTACGGCTTGCTCGCCATGAGGCCGCCGTCGCCGAACTGCGACATGCCGAGCGTGTTCGGCAGTTCCACCCACTCGACGGCATCGACGTAAACGGCGAGATACCACTCGTGCAGCGCGCGCGGTCGCACGCCCAGCAGGAGCGCATACAGGCCGGTGACCATGAGCCGCTGAATGTGATGTGCGTAGCCGAGCCGCAAGCTCTGTCCGATGGCGTCGCGCAGACAGGCCATCGCGGTGTCGCCCGTCCAGTAGAAGCGCGGCAGCGGCTGGTCCGCGCCCAGCGCGTTCAGGTCGGCGTAGCCGGGCATGAAGCGCCAGTAGATCCCGCGCACGTATTCGCGCCAGCCGAGGATCTGGCGGATGAATCCCTCGACGCTCGCCAGCGGCGCGCCGCCGCCGCGATACGCTCGCTCCGCGGTGGTGATGACCTCGCGCGGGTCGAGCAGCTTGAGGTTCATCGCCGCGCTCAGGCGGCTGTGGAAGAGCCACGGCTCGGCGGTCCACATCGCGTCCTGCCAGTCGCCGAATGACGCCAGTCGGTGCGCGACGAAGTCCTGCAGCGCCAGCGCCGCATCGGCTGCCGCCACCGGCCAGTCGAATGCCGCAAGCTCGCCGGGATGCCCGGCAAAGCGCGCATTGACCATGGCGATGACGCCACGCGTGAGCTCATCCGGTGGAAAGGGGCGCGGCGCCTGGTGCGTCGGCGGCCCGTTCTTGCCGAAGCGCTTGCGATTCTCACCGTCGAAATTCCAGTCGCCGCCCGTCGGTTGGCCGTCCTCATCGAGGAGCACCGCGTGGCGCCGGCGCATCTCGCGGTAGAAGAACTCCATGCGCAGTTGCTTGCGGCCCTGCGCGTGCGCCGCGAACTCCGCGTGGCTGCACAGGAAGTGCCGGTCTTCGCGCATCTCCAGCGGCAGTGAAATCGCCGCCCGGACTTCCTCCCGCACATGCCATTCTCCCGGCTCGACCAGTACCACCCGCTCGGGCCGGAGACTGGCCAGCGACTCGCGCAGCGCTTCGGCAAGGGTCTCGCCCGGCGCCGGCTCCGCGCGGCCATCGGCAGCGCGCCACACGGCGGCAGCAGGGGTGAGTTCGCGGTAGAACACCGTCCATCCGCGCTCGCGCAGTGCGTCGCGAAAGTGTCGCATCGCGGCGAGAAAGATCGCGATGCGTGGCTTCGTGCTCCACACCTTCGTGCTCTCGTGCGCCACCTCGGCCATCCATACCGCGTCCTGCCGGGCATCGAAGCCAGCGAAGGCTGCCGAGTGCGCATCGAGTTGGTCGCCGAGAATGAGAACGAGCTTACGCATCGGTCGATCGGCATGACGTTGCGCCGTTCCAGCGCCGACGGTTGCCGCAGAGCATCGGCTGCCGCCGGACAGGCGCCCACTTTCTCCGCCAGGAGACGGGACGCGCGCGCGTGACGCACTCGTTCTCCGGCCACCGCCACTGCCGCTGGCGCAGGCCCGTCATTCCGCGGGATCCTCGCTGTCGTTCATGCGGCGCAGCCTGTCGAGATACGGGTTCCCTGCCGCGGGCTTCGCCGGGCGCGCCTCACTCACCAGCATGCGCGCCACGCGCTGTTCGCTGCCGGCGATGAGTTCAGGAATGAGCTCGGCCTCGGGCAGATTCTTCCAGTATTTCTTCGGCATCGCGGCGTGCATCGCTTTCACTTTCAGCCGCGCCGGATTGAAGATGCTGCGGAAGTACGTGCGCCACAGCTCATCGAGGGCGTCTTCGTCGGGTGCCGCGCTGCGCGGCACGCCGGGTGTGAAGTGCAGCGTGGCGCCATCCCAGTGCACGCATTCATGCGGCGTCAGGATGGACCAGTCCATTCCCGCGAACCGCTGCCGAAAGAAGGGCGCAACCAGTCGCACGAGGGGATAATCGGGTTCGAACCAGGCGACGAACTGCTCGCGGCCCGTGGCATCGTCCGTGCCGACGAGGCGGAAGCGAACGAAGGCGCGCATCTTGTGGACCCCGCGGCGGACGGCCTTGCACCATTCCTGCACGGTGCGCACGTCGCGATCGGTGGCGACGGAAAGGAGATGCCGTTCGCCGCCGTGGGTGAGCCGCCAGAGCAGGCGATACAGAGTGGCCCAGCGCTGCGGCGCCGTGTGCGCGGCGGCAATGCGGGCGATGGCGAGGAATGCGGGCGATGGCGAGGAATGCGGCGGACACTTTCGCTACCGGCACGGTATCCGGAGCGACGGCCTCGCTCGCCGGAAAAAGCCCGGCCTGTTCGCCCTGCTCGGACCAGAGCACCTCGTCCGGGGGCACGGCCGCGGCGAGCAGGGCGCGCGCCTGTTGGCGCCATCCTTCGAAGGTCGGTTCGATGAACACGCTGCGCATGGCTAGAACTCGCCGCTGCGGACGGACACGAGGTCTGCCGGGGTGGCTTGCGGTGCGTCGAAATCCAGCGCCATCTGCACTGGCGGCGGCAGGAAGCGGGCACGAAAATCGTCTGTATCGAGGCCGGACCGAGTCGGTACATGATCGGCGGCGATGATGAATGGCAGCACCTTGTTCATCGCGATGCGCAGCCGCAGCAGGTCCGCCAGCCGCAAGCGCGTGTGGCGGCGCGCGGCGATGATGCGGTCGACATTGCGCACGCCGAGGCCCGGCACGCGCAGCAGGATCTCGCGCGGTGCGCGGTTCACGTCGGCGGGAAAGCGCGCGCGATTGCGCAGGGCCCAGGCGAGCTTCGGGTCCAGCGCGAGGTCCAGATTCGGCTCGTCGGCGGTGGTCAGCTCGCCGACCTTGAACTCGTAAAAGCGCAGCAGCCAGTCCGCCTGGTACAGCCGGTGCTCGCGCACGAGGGGCGGCGCGTTGATCGGCAACAGCTTCGACGGCTGCGGGATGGGGCTGAAGCCCGAATAGTAGACGCGCCGCAGGCGGTAGCTTCGGTAGAGCAAATCGGCGCGCTGCAGGATGGTCGCGTCAGTCGACGCATCGGCGCCAACGAGCATTTGCGTGCTCTGTCCGGTGGCAAAGGGCGGCGGCTGCGGCGCATCGGGCTTCCGCTTCTCGGCAAGGCGCTCGTCGATCCGGTCACGAATGTGAGCCATTGCCCGCTGCGTGCGCGCGAGACTTTTCTCCGGCGCCAGCGAGTCGAGCCCCGCCTGCGTCGGCAGTTCGATGTTCAGGCTGATGCGATCGGCAAGGCTTCCCGCCAGCCCGATGAGCGCCGGCGAAGCCTCCGGGATGCTCTTCAGGTGAATGTAGCCGCGAAAGTGATGCTCCTCGCGCAGCTTGCGGGCGACGGAGACGAGCAACTCCATCGTGTCGTCGGCACTCTGGATGATGCCGCTGCTGAGGAACAATCCCTCGATGCAGTTTCTCTTGTAGAAGTCGAGCGTGAGCTTCACGACCTCGTCCGGCGTGAAGCGGGCGCGCTGGACATTGCTCGAGCGGCGATTGATGCAGTAGTGGCAGTCGTAAAGGCAGGAATTCGTCAGCAGCAGTTTCAACAACGAAATGCAGCGGCCATCCGGCGCATACGAATGGCAGATCCCCGCGCCACCGGTGGACCCCACGCCCTTGCCGCCGCGCGAGTCCTTGCGCGCCGCGCCGCTGCTCGCGCAGGAGGCATCATACTTCGCGGCATCGGCGAGTATTTCCAGTTTGCGCTGAAGTTCCATGGGCGGTCCGAAGGTGCGGGCAGCGAGGCTGCAGGTTGCCGTGAATGTCGCCTTGGCGACTCACGAATCTCTCAGGGATCGCTTGTCGGCGAGCCGGGGATGCGGGAAACGGTCCGCTCGTCGGCACAGGTGAAACGGCGATCCGGGGCGATCGGCAGGGCCATGGCGCGGACTGGTGTGGTGCAGGCGATTCATTTTGCCTTGGGACATGCCCGTCGATCAATCCCTGGCTCCCTGCCTGGCCCCGTGCGGGTCACCTTGCCGTCAATTGCCAGCGCACGTTCGTTCCCGATCCGCGGCGCCAACGGCGTGCAACGCCCGACGGATGAGTGAGGGCGCCGTGCACCTGGCAGATGACCAAAGGCACCGGGCTGGCGAAACCCGGAGGCCTGTGCAGGGCTTCCGGGCCCGGCTTCGAGATCATTGACGCTGCTTGATCAAGGCTCCTATACTCCCACGGGTGCCGTTGGACTGCCTGTCCTTCGCACCCTCGCCTGCCGCCCGGCGGCCACGCCCGACCCTGTCGGGCGCGGACGGCCGCGCAGCTTCGTCCCCTTTCGAGCCGCAGTACCGAGATCCGATGAAATTCCAATCCAGGCAGGTGGCGAAACGGGTTTCGGAACACTTGGGCGTCGAGGACCGGTCAGCGCTCGCCGGCGTCTTCGCCGGTGCCGATCCGCTGAAGGTGGCGGCGCTGGAGGCGCTGCTGGGCGCGCTCGACGCCACCTTCCAGGATTTGGCAACGAAACTGCAGCGGCGCACCGAGCTGGGTGGCGACACCTGGTGCGACTGGGACCTCGGCAAGCGCTCGGTAACCGGCGGCGGCCCCCTGCTCGACCGGCTCGGTCTGGCGAAGGAGGCGCCGTGCGCGACGGTCGACGACTGGCTGGCGCTGGTGCATCCGGAGGACCGCCCTGCGGTCGACGCCTGGCTCGCAGACCTTGCCGCGCAGAAGGCGCTGCGCCTGGCCGTCAATTGCCGCCTGAAGGCGCAGGGCGGGCGCTGGCACTGGATGCAGGTGCGCGCCGCGGTGGCGAGCCGCGAGGCGTCGGGCCGCGTGCGGCGGATGGTCGTCATGCAGCGGAGCATCGACCAGGAGCGCGCCACCGCTGGCCGGCTGGTCGCCGCGCGCGAGGCCGCCGAGGCGGCGATGCGCGCGCGCGGCGACTTCCTTGCCAACATGAGCCACGAGATCCGGACGCCGATGAACGCCATCATCGGACTCACCGGCGTCGTGCTCGACACGGCGCTCGACGAGGAACAGCGCAGCTGCCTGGAGACCGTGCGCAGCTCGGCCGACTCGCTGCTCTCGCTGCTCAACGACATCGTGGACTTCTCGAAGATCGACGCCGGCAAGCTGCATTTCGAGACCATCCCCTTCTCGCCGGCCGACCTGGCGGTCGAAACCGCGCGCGTGATGGCGATCCCGGCGCACAAGAAGGGGCTCGAGGTCGTCGTCGGGATCGCTCCGGACCTGCCGTCGCGCCTGATCGGCGATCCGACCCGCCTGCGCCAGGTGATCAACAACCTGCTCAGCAACGCGACGAAATTCACCGAGCGCGGCCTCGTGCGGCTGGACATCTCGGTCGAGGAGCGCGAGGCGGCCAGTCCCGGAACCGAGCCGGGCGTGGTCGCCGGGCCGCAGGAGTACGTGCGCCTGCGCATCGCCGTCAGCGACACCGGCATCGGCCTCAGCCCCGAGCAGCAGGCGCGCATCTTCGGGGCCTTCGAGCAGGCCGATGCGTCGACCACGCGCCGCTTCGGCGGCACCGGACTTGGGCTCAGCGTCAGCTCGCGGCTGGCCGAGATGATGGGCGGCCGCATCGAGGTCGAAAGCCGGCCGGGCGAAGGCGCCCGCTTCGTCTTCACGGCGCGGTTGGCCGTGGCGCCCGCCGTCGGCCGAAGCCAACCCGACCTTTCAGGTCGCCGCGCCTTGGTGATCGACGCGCAGGACGCGTCGTCGGCCCAGCTGCGCAAGCTGCTGCAGCAACTGGGCATCGCCGCGGCGCCGGCGCAAGACCTCGCCGCCGCACTGCCGATGCTGCGCGCGGCGCGCGCCCGCAGCCCCTTCGACTTCGTGATCTTCGCGCTGAGCGCCGAGGACGTGGCGGGACGCCAGATCGCGTCGCATTGGCGCGCGTCGCACCCGGAACGCCTGGTCCCGCTGGTCACCACCGACCTGGCGCGGGAGCACCTCGCCGAGATCCGGTCCTGGGGCGTCGGGCGCCACCTCACCAAACCGGTCGGCCTTGCCGATTTGGCCGAAGTGCTGTGTGGCCCGGTGGCAGAAGCGCCGGCCCAGCGATCGGCAGCCACTCCGGCAGCGCCGGCTGCGCCCGCCCCGGCGCCGGGCCCCTCGGTCGGCTTCGAGTTCGAGAGCTTCGACCTCGAGCCGGTACGGCGCGAGGAAAGGCCGGGGCTCGAGGTGCTGCTGGTCGAGGACAACACGGTGAACCAGGACCTGGGCATCCGCCTGCTGAAGAAACGCGGGCATCGCGTGACCGTCGCGCGGAACGGTGCCGAGGCGCTGGACATCAGCGACGGCCGGCACTTCGATGCCATCCTGATGGACTTGCAGATGCCGGTGATGGGCGGCCTCGAGGCCACCGAAGAGATTCGCTCGCGCGAGCAGCGGCGCAGCTGGACCATGTCCGACGCCTACCGCCCCGCCTACATCATCGCGATGACGGCCAACGCGATGTCCGGCGACCGCCAGCGCTGCCTGGACGCGGGGATGAACGATTACGTCGCCAAGCCGGTGGACGCGCAGCTACTCGACGCGGCATTGCAGCGCGCGCGCGCCGCGGCCGATCCGGTGTCGTTCACCGGCGCGTTGGCCGCCGACGCCGCGGGCGACGAGCCGGCCATCGACTTCGCGAAGACCGAAGCGAGCCTGGGCGACCCGGTCATCGTCCGCGAGATGGCCGTCGCCCTGCTCGAGCACTGGAACGAGAATGTCGGCAACCTGGAAGCGGCGATCGCCGCGCAGGACGCGCGACAACTGCAACTGCACGCGCACACGATGAAGGGGCTGCTGGCGATCTTCCACGCCGAGCCCGCGAAGCGCCTGGCGCTGGCGCTCGAGCAGGTCTCTCAGCAGGGCGGCGGGCCGGACTGGGCAGCCTGCGCAACCCTGTGGCAGTCGCTCAGCCTCGAATTGCTGGGCGTGAAGACCGAGCTGGCGTTCTTCGTGTCGCGCTGAGGGCTCGCTTGACCGCGCCGTGTGCCATACGCCCGCCTGGAAGCGGATGGCAGGCTTCCGATGCACACCGCACGGCAGCGGCGCCGGGTGCGAAGGACGTCGGTCCGGCATTCACCGTGTTCCCGTACCCGCCCTTCAGCGCAGCAGGTAATAGAACACCGGCGCCGACAGGCAGAGCGAGTCGAGGCGGTCGAGCATGCCGCCGTGACCGGGAAGCAGAGTGCCCCAGTCCTTGATTCCGCGCTGTCGTTTCAGCGCCGAGAGCAGCAGGCCGCCGACAAAGCCGAGCACGCCGAGCAGCAGCGAGATCATCGCCGCCGCGGCGGTGGTGAAGGGGGTCAGTGGCGCCAGCCAGGCGCCGAGGGCGCAGGCGCTGAGAATCCCGCCGACCGTACCTTCGACGGTCTTCGCTGGCGACAGGCGGGGAGCGATCTGATGCCGCCCGGCGAGTTTCCCCCAGAGGTACTGCAGGACGTCGCCGACCTGCACGACGAGCAGCAGGAAGACCAGTAGCCAGCCATTGCGCTGCGTGTCACCCGCGTCGACAGGCAGCGTCAGCAGGGCGGGAACGTGCGAGATGGCATAGACGCAGAGCAGCAGCCCGAGCTGCAGCGGGCGCAGGCGTCGCGGTGGCCCGTCGTGCGCGGCGTGCAGCCATTCCCAGCCCGGCAGGACGAGCAGGACGCAGAGCGGAATCAGGCTGGCGAACAGCGGGCCGGGCGCGGCGAAGAGCAGCAGGTACTGCAGCGGCAGGATGATGGCGAAGCCGCTCCAGCGCAGGGCGCGTGGAATCGCCGCAGCGACGTCGCCGGCAAGGAACTCGCGCAGCGCCGCCAGCGAGGCCAGCGCGAAGAGAACGATCACCCCGGGCCGCCCGGCGAGGAGCGCCAGGCCGACGGCGATGGCGATTAGCCACCAGGTGTCGATGCGCTGATTGAGATTGTCGAGCAGCGCATGCGGTTGCCGGCGCGCCAGCCGCAGCCGCAGCCGCAGCAGGCGGGCGACCAGCGTCGCCAGCAGCAGCACGATGGCGATGCCGGCGGCCATTCGCCAGGCCGCGTCCGGCGGTTGCGGCAGCAGGTCGGCGGCGTGCCAGTCCATGCCGGGCGGCAGCCTCGCCTCAATGGCCGCCGCCCGGCGCTGCCTGCCGCCGGCGGTGCCAGTCGCTGAGCAGCGCGATCTCCGCCGTGCCGATGACGACCGCGGGTCGGGCGCGCCGCACCCGCGCGACGGCGTCGGCTGCCGTCGCCGCCTGGCCGCTGCGCAGCAGCCAGGCGGCGACGACCAGTGCGCTGCGCGCCAGTCCGAGCGCGCAGCAGACGAGAACCGGTGGCGTCGCCAGAGCCTGCTGCAGCGCGGCCAGCGCGCGCTCGATCTGCTCCGCGTCGGGGGGCAGCAGGTCGAGCATCGGCACGCTGGCATGGGCCAGGCCAGGGGTGGGGCAGGGCAGTTCGGCGCAGACATCGACGACCGCCGCCACGGGCAGCCGTTGCAGGTCGGCCGCCGATGGCAGCCGCCCGAGCAGGAGCGTGGGTACGACGACGTCGGCAGACGGGAGACGGCGTGTCCACCAGCGCTGGTTGAGCCAGGCGCCGATCTGGTAGGGACCGAACAGGCAGCGCAGGGCAGCGGGGATCGATCCATCCCGACGCTTGCCGAAGGCCTCACCATCGAGCAGCAGGTAGATCAGCGCCACCATCGCCAGCGAAGCCGCCGGCCAGAGCAGCCAGAGCCAGCCTCCGCCGTTCAGCGCCGCGAGGCCGCCGAGGATGAGCGCCCCGGCCGCGTAGGCCAGTGACAGCCGGCGCCGTTGGCGATCGCGGCTGAGTCGCGCCCGGCGGAGCGGCGAACCGCCCTCGTCCGGAAACAGCCAGATCGCCAGGCAGCCGAGCCAGAGGCCGGTCGGAATGTCGAAGAAGTGGTGTTGCCAGGTGGTCAGCACCGAGACGCCGATGAGCAGCGCGACGCCGTGGACGACGAAGTGCCAGGCACGCGGGACGACGCGCAGGTACAGTTCGAGGAGGACGACGAGCAGCGCGATGTGCAGCGATGGCGCCTGATTGTACGGCTGGTCGAAACTCGTCAGCAGCTCGAACAGCCAGCCGAAGGCGCCATCGACGGCACCCCGCTCGAAGGTGCAACGCAGCGGGAAGAGGAGAAAGCAGCCGATGGCGATCAACTGCGTCGCCAGCAGGCGGCAGGCGTGCGTGTCGACTTCGCGGCGCGTCCGGCAGAGCAGAAGCGAGAGGCCGTAGAGCAGGTCGATCAGCCAGTAGGGAACGATCGTCCACGGCAGCAGCGGGATGTGCCGCTCCCAGTCGAAACGGATGAAGCCGACGTCGCTGCGCTGGCTGCTGACCCAGGTGGCGAAGCCGTAGCTGGCGAAGAAGAAGGGTCCGAGCAGCAGCAGCCAGGCGAGAGCCCGTCGCCACGGTCGGCGTTCGCCAGCGCCGCCAGCGCCGGTACGTGCGGGCGCCGCTGCGGCGGGACTCAATCGCGCCGCGCCAGCGAGACGCTGAACATGCCCCAGTCGTCGATCCACTGCGCCAGCTTGCTGAAGCCGGCGACGCGCACCAGTTCGTCGATCTCCGCCTGCGTCCGCCGCCGCATGATCCACGGCTGGTGGCCGCGGTGGCTGGTCAGCGTGCGGGCGATCAGCTCGATCTGCGGATGCCAGGGCTGTCCGGTGTAGATCAGGTAGCCGCCGCGCTCGATCGCCTGCGCCAGTCCGCGCAGCGAAGCCGCGACCAGCTGGTTGTCGGAGAACAGCTCGTAGAGGCCGGAAACGGTCACCAGGTTGGGGCGCGGGCGGAGCGCCGCGAGTTCGGCCTCGGCGAAGGCGTCGCCGGTCTCGCAGCGGGCGACGTCGGCAAGCCCGGCGCCATCGAGCAGCGCCCGCGCCTGCGCCACGTTGGCCGCGTCGAGGTCGCGCAGGAGGAGCGATTGCGGCCGCTCGGGCAAGGCCTGCACGGCTTCGACGAGATAGCGCCCGTGGCCGGCGGCGGGGTCGAAGACGCGAATCGGCTGGTCGGCGGCGCGCAGTCGCGCGGCGGCGCTGGCGATCGCCGCCAGCAGGTGGCTGCGGCGGATGCGGATGCCGCGCCAGCCGATCGAGTCGAGATAGCCCCGGTCGATCAGGCGGCCGAGCAGCAGCCGGCCGCGTGCCTGGTTGCGGTAGACATGATCGAGGCTGCTGCCGGAATCGAAGCCGGTTGCCAGACCGATGGCGATGCCTTCGCCGAGCCGGCCGAGCGTGCGCATCGCCAGGCGAGTGGCGGCAAAGTTCAGGCGGCGCGGCGAGAATGGGGGCAGCGGTTGGCCGAGGCGCAGCTCCTCGTCGCGGGTGTGGCCGCTGCGATCCGCGTGCAGCAGCGAATCGGCAGCCGGTGGCGCAGCAAACATCCGCTCGACGAAGGCGCGGATCGCGTTCAGTGGCAGCCGGCGCTCGCGCTCGCCGAGGGTGTCGTGCAGGAATCCGGGCAGCAGGTGACACTCGCGGACGGGCGAGCCGAGGCGCTCGAAGAAGCGCTCCTGCGGCTGGCGATGGACCACCCAGTCGTTGCCCGAGATCAGCAACTGCAACGGCACGCGGATCGCCTGCGCATCGGCGACCACCCGGTCGGCGGCGTCGGCAAGTTCGAGAAGGACGCGCGCCGAGATGTTGCGGGTGATCAGCGGATCCTCGTCGTAGGAAGCGATCCGCTGCGGATCATGGGTGAGGAAACGCGCCTTGACGTACGAAGTGATGAAGAAGTTGCCGAACAGGCGCCGCAGCAGCGCCAGCCCCGGCCGTGCCAGCGGCACGTAGAGGCGGACCTGGAAGGCCGGCGCGGTCAGCACCAGGCAGCGCAGGCGCGGTGCGTAATCGTGCACCCAGGTGGCGGCGATGACCGCGCCGACACTCTGGCCGATCAGCGCGACGTCCCCGACGGCGATTCCGTGCGTCTCGCCGATGTGCGCGACGAAGGCGTCGAGGTCGCGGACCAGGGCGGCAAAACCCGGGCTGTCGCCACGCGCACCGGGCGATCGTCCGTGGCCGCGCGCATCCCAGGCGAAGACGGCGAATTCATCGAGGCCGAGTCCATCGACGACATGCTGCAGGCGTCCCGAATGCTCGTGGCCGCGATGCAGCAGGATCAGCGCGCGCGCGTCGCGGCCTGCCAGCGTTGGCGGCCAGTGGCGATAGAACAGGCTGCCGCCGTCGTGCGTGGTGAATTGTCTTTCCAGCGCCGGGCGCATCTCATGGCTCTCCTGGGAACGTCGTCACTGCTGCGGGCTGCGCGGGTCGGCGGCGATGCCGTGGCGGACCCGGTTGCCGACCGTCAGCACGAGCAGGACGGCGACGATCGCCAGCACCCAGGCGAGCCATGGACCCGGCGTCACACCACAGCCGAGCAGCAGGCCGAGTACACCGAAGACCAGCGCGCGATCGCTCTTGCCCATCGGCCCGTCGTTGCGCCGCCCGTTGCCGGTGGCCAGAACGGCCGCCATCTCCGCCACGTTCGCCAGCACGACGACCAGCACCGCCAGCGCGCCGGGTATCCCCGGCAAGAGGGCGAACGGCAGGTACAGTGCGGCGTCGGCCAGCAGGTCGGCGAGCTCGTTCAGACAGGCACCGAGCCGCGAAGCCTGGCCGAACTCGCGCGCCAGCAGGCCGTCGATCGCGTTCAACGCCATGCGCAGCAGCAGCCAGCCGGGCAACAGCAGGAACCAGCCCAGCGCGCCGCCAGCCGCGGCCAGCGCCAGTCCCGCGCCGAGCAGCAGCGACGCGGCAGCGGTAGCGACCGTCACCTGGTTGGCGGTGACGCCGCCGGCGTGCAGGTGCCGTACCGCCGGGCGCAGCAGCGCCTGGAAGCGCGGTTTCAGCGAGTAGAGGGTGGTCATCGGTGGCTGCGGGAAGGAGCAGGCCGCCCAGCAAACAGCATGCCGCCCGCAGGCGGCATCGGCGAATGCCGGAGCCCCGCTGCCGGGGCTCCTGGTGGCTGCGTCAGAACTCGAAGTCCTCCTCATAGAACTCCAGCGGACCACGTGCAGCGGCACCCCGGTCCTGTTCGCCCTTGCGCAGCTCGACGCGGCGAATCTTGCCCGAGATCGTCTTCGGCAGCTCGCCGAACTCGATCCGCCGCACGCGCTTGTACGGCGAAAGCCGGCTGCGCAGGAAGACGAAGATGTCGCGCGCCAGTTCGCGGCTCGGCTCGTGGCCGGCGCGCAGCGTCAGGAAGGCTTTCGGCACCGCCAGCCGCAGCGGATCCGGGCTCGGCACGACCGCCGCCTCGGCGACCGCGTCGTGCTCGATGAGGACGCTCTCGAGCTCGAACGGGCTGATGCGGTAGTCCGACGCCTTGAACACGTCGTCGGCGCGGCCAACGTAGGTGATGTAGCCGTCGGCATCGACCGATGCCGTGTCACCGGTGTGGTAAAACCCGTCCCGCATCACTTCGGCGGTCTTTTCCGGATCATCGTCGTAGGCGATCATCAGCCCGACCGGGCGCTGCGAAAGATCGAGGCAGATCTCGCCCTCTTCGGCGACGTGCCCGTCGACATCGACCAGGCGCACCTGGTAGCCGGGCATCGGGCGGCCCATCGAGCCGAGCTTGACGACCTGGCCGGGTGAATTGCCGACCTGCGCCGTCGTTTCGGTCTGGCCAAAGCCGTCGCGCAGCGTGATGCCCCAGGCTTCCTTGACCTGATCGATGACTTCCGAGTTGAGCGGCTCGCCGGCACCGATCAGTTCGCGCACCTTCACCGGGTACTTCTTCAGGTCTTCCTGGATCAGCATCCGCCAGACGGTCGGCGGCGCGCAGAGCGTCGTGACCGAGCAGCGGACCAGCGTCTCGAGGATCGCCGCGGCGGCAAAGCGGGCATAGTTGTAGATGAAGATCGTCGCGCCGGCGTTCCACGGTGCAAAGAAGCAGCTCCAGGCGTGCTTCGCCCAGCCGGCCGAGCTGATGTTCCAGTGCACGTCGCCCGGCTGCAGGCCGAGCCAGTACATCGTCGACAGGTGTCCGACCGGGTAGCTCTGCTGGCTGTGCAGGACGAGCTTCGGTTTCGACGTCGTGCCGGAGGTGAAGTAGAGCAATTGCGGGTCGGTCGCTTTCGTCGGGCCGTCGGGCAGGAAGTCGGTCGACTCTCTGTAGGCCAGTTCGAGCTGCTGCCAGCCAGCGACGGCGCCACCGACGGTGACGCGGGTGTACTGGCCCGGCAGGTCGCTGAACTTGTCGGCGTGCGTGTGGCCGATGATCACGTGCCGGATTTGGCCGCGGTCGATGCGGTCGCGCAGATCATCCGGGGCGAGCAGGGTGGTCGCCGGCGACAGGACGGCGCCGAGCTTGATCGACGCCAGCATCGTGTCCCACAGCGGCACCTCGTTGCCGAGCATCATCAGGATGCGGTCGCCGCGGCGGACGCCCTGCTGGTACAGCCAGTTGGCGACCTGGTTCGAGCGCCGCGACATGTCGGCGAACGACATCTTCTGCTCCGAACCATCCTCGTTCACCACCCACAGCGCTGGCCTGTCGTTGCCGGCAGCCATCACGTCGAAGTAGTCGAGCGCCCAGTTGAAGTCGTTGAGGACCGGCCACTTGAAATTCCGATACGCCGTCTCGTAATCGGTGCGGTGGGCCTGAAGGAAATCGCGGGCCTGCACGAAGGCCGAATAAGACATCTCTGCTCCTTTCTTGTTGATGAAACCGCTCTGGCGCCGATCTCCGCCGGAGCCCTTGCGGGCGTCCGCGCTTGCCGGCGTCTCTCCCCGACAGGTTGGCTTCGGCAGCACTGCCGGGTGGCGCGCGGTCCGCCGCCATCAGGCCGCTGGCGATTCCCTGCCATGCCTTGCAGACTGGTATTGTAAGTGAGTTGCCACTCTCGCTGTCATCGTTCCGGGCAGCATGCGCCGGGCACGGCGTTGCCGCGCGCAGGGGCTCGGCGGCGCGGCGGCAGCCGGCGTTCTGGTTCGCTCCCCGGCAGCGTCGCCACGCCGGCTAACGGAGGTCGAAGACCGGTGGAAAATGTCCTTCCTCGACCTTGCGGGCGACCGCCTGGCCGATCTCGACCAGCTGCGGCATGTTCTTCGGCTGGTCCATCTCGCGCAACGTCTGCGCGTCGGCATCGCTGTAATCCTGCCGGACGTTGGCACGCAGCCAGTCACCATCGAGATGGGCGTTGTAGCGCAGGTAGGTGAGCAATGGCAGTCCGCCGCCCGGATGGTCGGTGGCCAGGTCGCCGACCTCGCGATCGATCACCCGCGCCGTCGGGCTGACCGACATCCACTGCAGCAGCTGCTCGTTGAGCGCCAGCGCATCGTCCATCAGCGACGCCAGTCCGATCACCGCCTCGGCCGCTGCGGGTGCCTTCTGGCCGGGGTCGAGGGCCGTCTCGTTGATGCCCGTACCACAGGAGACGAGCAGCAGCCTGTCGGCCCCTGCCGGCCACTGCAGCGCATAACCGCGCAGCCAGGCGAGCATCAGCAACTGCAGCGATGGGTTGTTGTGCGGGCTGACGCCGCCATCGACGAAGACTCCCGCCTGATCCTTGCCGGCGGCATCGCGGCCGACGACCAGCTTCTCGGGATCGAAGTAATGCGGTGCCGCGGTGCTCGCGCGAACGATCTGCCAGAGCAGGAACTCGCTGTTGGCGAGCGCCTTGCCACCCGGCCGCGGGCTGAAGTAGCGGCCGCGCGGGTTGTTGTGCACGACCCACGGGCTGCCGGTATCGAAGCGCTTGAGCATGATCGCCAGACCGGTGCGGATGCGCGTCGGGTCGCCGAGCCTGATGTCGCCGAACTGCCGCTTGAGCGCCTTCTCGAGCGGCGCTTTCGAGAACTTGGCGCGCAGCAGCCCCCAGCGCAGCAGGTCGGGTTCGAAGATCGCGTCGCCCAGCTCCTGATAGAGGGTTTCGAGGTCCGCTGCCGACATGCCGGTCGCCAGGCCGGCAGCGAGAATGGCGCCCGTCGACGTGCCGCCGATGAGGTCGAAGTAGTCGCACAGGCGGAACGTTTCGTCACCGCCGGCGCGCGCACGCAACAGGCTTTCGATGCGCTTCAGGATCTGGACGGTGAGGACGCCACGGATGCCGCCGCCGTCGAGGGCCAGGATTCGCTTCGGTCCGGGGCTGAAAAGATGTTCGTCGCGATTGGGTCGGGTCATGGTTGCGGTCCTCACGGCTGTGACGCACGGGTTGCAGAAGGCTGCGGCGAAGGGTGGGCGGCCGGCGCCGCGGAGCGCCAGCGCGCATTGGCGAATCCCGCTCGATCGACGGCCTGCCCATTGGCCGCCCCGGCAACCGCCGGTCGCCTGGCAGCCGCCGGGTCGAACGGGCCGCTTCGGACCCTGCCCGCAGACGGCCATTCTAAGCGCATTGCAGCGGCCCTGGTTGCCGATCGCTGGTCATCGCCGCGGTTTTCCTGCGCAGCGGCCGTGGCGCTCGCCGCGTGGCTGTTGGCATCGGCAGTCGGCAGCCGGGTCGGCGGCTGCTAGAATGCCGGCCCATGCAAGTCGATGGCGTCCCGTTGCGAACGATCTGGCCGGTCGCCGGCGCGCGCGCCGTCGACATCATCGACCAGACGGTGCTGCCGCACGCTTTCCGCCTCCGCCGGCTGGGCCGTCTCGAAGACGCTGCGGAGGCGATCCGCAGCATGCAGGTGCGCGGTGCGCCGCTGATCGGGGTGACCGCCGCCTACGGCCTGGCGCTGGCGCTCGATGGCTGCACCAACGACGAGACACTGCTGGCGGCGGTGCAGCTGCTGGCGGCGACGCGGCCGACGGCCGTCAACCTGCACTGGGCGCTGGCGCGCATGCAGTCCCGCCTGCTGCCGCTGCCGCCGGCTGCGCGGGCTGTCGCCGCCTGGAGCGAGGCGGCGAAGATCGCCGACGAGGACGTCGAACAGTGCCGGCGGATCGGCGCGCATGGCCTGCAACTCCTGCTCGCCGGCCGGCGCGGCGAGGCGCGGCTGGAAATCATGACCCACTGCAACGCCGGCTGGCTGGCGACGGTCGACCACGGCACGGCGCTGGCACCCGTGTACGCCGCCTTCGACGCCGGCATCGACATCCACGTCTGGGTCTCCGAGACGCGGCCGCGCAACCAGGGCCTGCTCACCGCCTGGGAACTGCGCCAGCACGGCGTGCCGCACACCGTCATCGCCGACAACGCCGCCGGGCTGCTGCTCATGCGCGGCGGCATCGACGCGGTGATCGTCGGCGCCGATCGCATCGCTGCCAACGGCGACGTCGCCAACAAGGTCGGCACCTGCCTGAAGGCGCTGGCGGCGCGCGCCGCCGGCGTACCCTTCCTCGTCGCCGCGCCGGGCTCGACGATCGACTTCGCCTCTGCCGACGGCGCTGCGATCCCGATCGAGGAGCGCGCCGCTGACGAGCTGCGGCTGCTGCGTGGCTGCGACGCCGCCGGGCTGCCCGGCGAACTGCGGCAACTGCCGGCGACTGCCGCGGTCGCCAACCCGGCTTTCGACATCACGCCGGCGCAGCTCGTCGACCGCATCATCAGCGAGCGCGGTTGCTGCGCCGCCGATCGCCTGCGCACGCTCCATCCGGAGGAAGCCGATGGCTGAACTGCGGCAGCAGCTGATCGATGGTGCGCGGCAGATGGCCGATCTCGGGCTCAACCGCGGCACCGCCGGCAACCTCAGCGTGCGCGCGCCGGCGGATGGCGAGGCGGGGTTCCTGATCACGCCGAGCGGCATGGCCTACGATGCGTTGCAGCCCGAGGACATCGTTCACGTCCGCATCGACGGCGTCGCCGTAGGCCGCCGCAAGCCCTCGTCCGAGTGGCGCTTCCACCGCGACCTCTACGCCAGCCGCGCCGACGCCGGCGCCATCCTGCACGCGCATTCGCCCTTCGCCACCAGCCTCGCCTGCCTGCGCCGCGACATCCCGGCCTTCCACTACATGATCGCCCGCTTCGGCGGTGACAGCCTGCGCTGCAGCGACTACGCCACCTTCGGCACGCAGGCGCTGTCGGCGGCGGTGCTGCGCGCGATCGACGGCCGCTGCGGCTGCCTGCTGGCGAATCACGGCATGCTCGTCATCGGCGGCGACCTGCCGCGGGCGCTGGCGCTCGCCGTCGAACTCGAGGCGCTCTGCGAGCAGTACTGGCGTGCCTGCCAGATCGCGCCGCCGGTGCTCCTCGACACCGCCGAGATGACGCGCGTGCTGGCGAAGTTCGCCGGCTACGGTCAGCAGTCCTGAGCGGCGGCTTTCCAGGCAACGGCGACCGGCGTCCCAGCATGTTGCGAGTCAGCGAAATCCGCCTGCCGATCGACCATGATGCCGCCGCGCTGCCGGCGGCGGTCGCCGCCCGCCTGGGCGTCGAGCCGGCCGACATCCGCTCTTTGAGCGTCTTCCGGCGCAGCCACGACGCCCGCAAGAACAGTGCGCTGGCTTTCATCTACAGCGTCGACGTCGCGCTCGCCGACGAAGCGATCGTCGTCGCCCGCCTGGCCGGCGATCGCCACCTGCAACCGACGCCCGACATGCGCTATCGCTTCGTCGGCCACGCGCCGGACGAGCCGGATGAGCGGCCGCTCGTCGTCGGCTTCGGTCCGGCGGGTATCTTCGCCGCGCTGATCCTGGCGCAGGCGGGCTTCCGTCCGATCGTCCTCGAACGCGGCAAGGCGGTGCGCGAGCGCACGCAGGACACCTGGGCGCTGTGGCGCCGCAAGCAGCTCGACCCCGAGTCGAACGTCCAGTTCGGCGAAGGCGGCGCCGGCACCTTCTCCGACGGCAAGCTCTACAGCCAGATCCGCGATCCCAGGCATTACGGGCGCAAGGTGCTCGAGGAGTTCGTCAAGGCCGGCGCGCCGGCCGAGATCCTGCATGTCAGCAAGCCGCACATCGGCACCTTCCGCCTCGTCGGCATGGTCGAACGGATGCGCCATGAGATCGGGCGCCTCGGCGGCGAGGTCCGCTTCCAGCAGCGGGTCAGCGGTCTGCTGATCGACGACGGCCAGCTCGTCGGCGTGACCATCGCCGATGGCGGCGAACTGCGCGCCCGGCATGTCATCCTGGCGCTCGGGCACAGTGCCCGCGACACCTTCGCCATGCTGCACGCCGCCGGCGTCCGCATGGAAGCGAAGCCGTTCTCGATCGGTTTTCGCATCGAGCACCCGCAATCGCTGATCGACCGCGCGCGTCTCGGGCCGCACGCCGGTCACCCGTCGCTCGGCGCCGCCGATTACAAGCTGGTCCATCATTGTCGGAATGGCCGCTCGGTCTACAGCTTCTGCATGTGTCCCGGCGGCACCGTCGTCGCCGCGACTTCCGAGGCCGGGCGGGTGGTCACCAACGGCATGAGCCAGTACTCGCGCAACGAGCGCAACGCCAACGCCGGCATCGTCGTCGGCATCACCCCGGCCGACTACCCCGGCGGACCGCTCGCCGGCATCGAACTGCAGCGCCAGCTCGAGGCGCGTGCCTTCGAGCTCGGCGGCGGCACCTACGAGGCGCCGGCGCAGCTCGTCGGCGATTTTCTCGCCGGTCGACCATCGACCCGGCTCGGCAGCGTGATCCCCTCGTATCAGCCCGGCGTCCGCCTGACCGACCTTGCCGGCGCGCTGCCCGACTACGCGATCGCCGCGATCCGTGAGGCACTACCGGCATTCGATCGCCAGATCCGGGGCTTCGCGATGCCCGACGCGGTGCTCACCGGCGTCGAGACGCGCACCTCGTCACCGCTGCGCATCACGCGTGGCGACGACTGCCAGAGCGTCGGTCTGCGCGGACTCTATCCGGCCGGCGAAGGCGCCGGCTACGCCGGCGGAATCCTCTCTGCGGCGATCGATGGCATCCGCGTCGCCGAGGCGGTGACGCGCGCTCTTCTCGCGGCAGGGGAGGGCGGCGGCTGAGCACGTCGCGGCATGTTTCATGAAGCCTGTCGGGCGGTGTTGCGCGAGTGATCAGGGCCGCAATCAGGACGTTGGCGGGCGCGACATCTGGCCAAGGTGGCGACGGCGGCCACGGCGAGCACGGAGGACAGACCGTTGCGGGCAGGATGAGTCGTCGGCGTGTGGCGGCCAGCCAGCAGTCCCTGATTGCGTCTACCGGCCGCGATGCCGCACACTCTCCGTGTTCCCGGCGTCCTGCATTGCCTCTGTTTCCTTGATCGCTCTGACCGGTGTTTTCGCGATGAATCCCTGGCTGCGTGTGTTCCTGCCCTTCGCGGCGGGCTACTACTTCTCCTACTTCGTGCGCAACGTCAATGCCGTGATCGCACCGGAACTGACGCGCGAACTCGGCGTGTCCGCCGCCGACCTCGGCCTGCTGACCTCGGCTTACCTGCTGACCTTCGGCGCCGTGCAGTTGCCGCTCGGCATTGCGCTCGACCGCTGGGGGCCGCGGCGCGTCGAGACCGGCCTGCTGCTGATCGCCGCCGCCGGCTGTGGCCTGTTCGCGCTGGGCGAGACGCTGCCGCAACTCGCGGTCGCGCGCGGCCTGATCGGCCTCGGCGTCTCGGCGTGCCTGATGGCGTCGTTCAAGGCCTTCGGCCAGTGGTTCGGCGTCGAGCGCCAGGCCTCGCTCAACGCGGCGATCATGGCCGCCGGCGGGTTCGGCGCGCTGACCGCTTCGACGCCGCTGAGTTGGGCGATACCGGCTCTCGGGTGGCGTGCCGTGTTCGTCGCCCTCGGCGCCGCCGGCCTCGTCATCGCGCTGCTGATCTCGCGCACCCCGGACAAGCCTGCGGCCGGCGCGGCCGGCGAGTCGCTGCTGCGGCAGCTCACGGCGCTGCGCGATATCCTGCGCAGCCGCGTCTTCTGGCGCTACACGCCCCAGTCGGCACTGATCGTCGGCGGCTTCATGGCGCTGCAGGGTCTGTGGGCGGTACCGTGGCTGATGAATTTTTCCGGTCTGCCGCGTGCGGCGGCGGCGCATCACTTGCTGCTGATGAGCCTCGGCATGCTGCTCGGCTTCCTCGGTATCGCCTTCGGCATCGGCCCGCTCACCGCGCGCGGAGTCTCCGCCGAACGCGTGCTGCAGACCGGCATGGGCCTGGGCATGCTGGCGACGCTGCTGATCGTCACCGGCACCGGCCCCAGCGAGCCGCTGTGGTTTGCGCTCGGCTTCGTCTTCTCGGTCGGCAACCTGGCCTATGCGCTGCTGCAGAAGCACTATGCCGGCAGCCTGGCCGGGCGCGTGAATACCGCGCTCAACCTGATGGTGTTCGTCGGCGCGTTCTCGATTCAGTGGAGTTTCGGCGCCGCCGTCGATGCGCTGCAGGCCGGCGGCTTGAGCCCGCGCGATGCCTACCAGGCAACCTTCGGCGTCCTGCTGGCGCTGCAGGTCGGCGCTTGGCTCTGGTATCTCGGCGGTAGCCTGCGCGCCGCGCGCCCGGGAACCTGAAGGAAAGGCGCACGGCAGCGGCCGGGACGCGTTGCCGGCGATCGGCCGCTTCAGGCCTGCCGTGTCCGGTTTTCGCTCGTCGTCAGCGCCTCGGCGGTGCCAGCGCGCGGCCGCTGATGCTGCGCATCGCGTTGCTGCCGGCGGTGTTCGAGCCAGCGCCAGACGAGGTGGATCGTCAGGTGGCAGCACAGCGCGGCGACCGTGGCGCTGATCGTCAGCCCGACGAGCAGCGGCCAGCCGATGTCGCCGAGACTCTGCCAGAGACCCGTCTCTTCCTCGCTCGCGACGACGTTGGGCTGCTCGCCCGCGGCTGCCGGGTCGGCGGTGATCCACATCCCGAGGCGATAGGCGGCGTAGTACACCGGCGCGAAGGTGACCGGGTTGGTGACGAAGGTGCTGGTCACCGCCGCCGGGACGCAGGCGCGCAGCGCGATCGCCGTGATGACGGCGAGCGGGATCTGCGCCACCGGAATCAGCAGACCGAAGAAGACGCCGATGCTGACGCCACGTGCGACACCGCGGCGCGACCAGCGCCAGAGTTGCGGATCGAGCAGCAGCGGGCCCAGCCAGCGCAGGCAGCGCTTGCTGGCGAGCTGTTCGCGCGTCGGTACCAGGTGGGTCAGGCGATCAAGGAGCATCGGTCTTTCCCCGTCGCGCCGCCGCAGGATGGTCGGCAGGGGTCGGGCGGGCGCTTCTGCAACAAGAATAGACCGTCAGGAGAAAGAATTCCAGCCTGTCGCCAGGGTGTTGATTTGCGGGGACAGTATATTCAACTCCCGAGGCTGCCTGTTGCCCGCTGTCGGCGCCAGCACCTTGACACGATGAGCTTGGTGCAGCAGTTGAGTTTAGTATTCTGTCCCTTTGATCGCGTGCCCTTTGATTGCCGATGGCCTATCTGATCCGACTGCCAAAGTTTCCTGTCTTGGTCGACCTGGGTGACAGATTGGTTTACGCGAGAACACTGGCGCAACTCGAGACCAGATTGGTGAAGACGAAGCTTGTCGGCGAGGAGCGCAGGCGCATCATCGACGCCACAGCCGAAGGGTTCCTCTTCGACCCCGAGCATGAGCTCATCGTGCCGAGCATCAGTATCAGGCGCTGGACGAAGCAGCAGATCATCGACCTCTACAACCAGAAGCGGAAGCCTGGCGCGCCCGAGCTCAGCAATGCCTCACTGGGCAACCGGAGCCTGCAGCGGATCGTTCTTGAAGTGGTCGAGTTGCTGGCCCGACGCTGAATGCGGCATCGAGTGATCGGGACAGCATGCTTGATGCCCGCGAGCAAGGCGTCCCTTCCCTGGATCGTGTCCCATTGCTCCTCGACCCCTTGCGGAGGACTGTCCTTTGCAGTGATGATCCGGGTTTCGCTGCTTGTCAGCCAGCTCACATCCTTGGTCATCCCTTCCCGTTCCTGTTGACGCGAGTCGTTCGGCGGTCAACGACGCGCCCTCCATGCGCATCTTCCTTTTCCTCGCAGCGCTGCTGCCCTCCCTGCCTGTCCTGGCTGCGCTGCCCGTCCTGCGCGCACCGCAGGACGTGCGTGCCCTGCTCGCAGAACACCTCGAGATGGCTGACGTCGCCGATCAGGCGGCCGAAGTGGGGTTCGCGCGCCGGATGCAGCGCGAGGTCGAGAAGCTGCTGGCGACCGAGGGATACTTCTCGCCGCGTGTCAGCCTGCGTCGCGAGGGTGAGGAACTGCTCGTCGTCGTCGATCCCGGGGGACGCGCGCTGATCGCCAGCGTGCGCATCGACATCAGTGGTGAGATCGATGCCGCACGCCGGCAGGCGCTGGTCGACGGCTGGAAACTCAAGGTCGGCCAGCCTTTCCGCCAAGCCGACTGGGACGAGGCCAAGGAATCGCTGCTGGCCAGCCTGCTGGCCGTCGACCACGCCGGTGCGCGCCTGCAGCAGAGCAGCGCCGAGGTCGATCCGGAAGCGCTGCGCGTCGACCTGGTCGTCGTTGCCGATCCCGGTCCACGCTACCGCTTCGGCGAGCTGCAGATCAGCGGTCTGCAGCGCTATCATCCGGCGCTGGTGGCACGCTTCAACCGGACCGTCAAAGCCGGCGACGAGTACCGCGAGGATCGCCTGCTGGCGCTGCAGGCCGCGCTGCAGAGCACGCCCTACTTCTCGTCGGTGAACGTCGCCCTGCAGCGCAGCGATGGCGATGGCGAAGCTGCCGACGAAGCAGGTTGGGTGACGGCTCCGGTGCTCGTACAGTTGCGCGAGCGCGCACCCTTCGAGATCACGCTCGGCGCCGGTTACAGCACCAACACCGGCGCGCGTGTCGAGGCTGCCTACCGCAACAGCGACTTTCTCGGTCGCGCCTGGCTGCTGCAGACCGGCGTCCGCATCGAACAGCTGCGCCAGTCGGGCTTCATCGACGTCTTCCTGCCGCCCGACGAACAGCAGCGGCGTGATGGCGTCGGCACCGTCGTCGAACATTCGGACATCGAGAACCTGGAACTCCATCGCTTCGCCATCGGCGCGATGCGGGTGCAGAAGCTGGGCAGTGTCGAGCAGCTGTTGAGCCTCAACTGGCAGAGCGAACGGCAGGCGCCGCAGGGCGCACAGGCGGTCACCAACCAGGCCCTGACGCTGCAGGGTGGGTGGACGTGGCGGCATGCGGCCGATCCGCTCGATCCGGCCGAAGGGCTGTCATTGCAGTTCCAGATCGGTGGTGGCAGCAAGCATCTGCTGTCCGACCAGAGCTTCGTTCGCAGCTACCTGCGCTACAGTCAGGGGGTGCCGCTCGGTGCCCGTGACGCGCTGCTCTTTCGCGCTGAGCTGGGGGTGACCTTCGCCGAATCGTCAAAGGGGATTCCGCAGGATTTCCTCTTCCGTACCGGTGGCAGCAACTCGGTGCGCGGTTACCCCTACCTCAGTCTCGGCGTGCCAGAGGGGTCGGCAATCGTCGGCGGCCGTTACCTGCTGGTGCTGAGTGGCGAGTACACGCACTGGCTGACGCCGACCTGGGGAGCCGCTGCCTTCATCGACGCCGGCAACGCCGTCGATGACCTGCAGGCGATGAGCCTCGCGGTGGGTTACGGCGTCGGCGCGCGCTGGCGCAGTCCGGCCGGGCCGCTCGGCATCGATCTCGCCTACGGCCATCGGGACAGCTCGCTGCGTCTCGGCTTCTCGCTGGCCATCCCCTTCTGACAACCGACGGCGGCGACAGACGACGATGACTCGGGAAAGCGACAGGGCTCCATCCTCGGTATCGACATCGGCAGCGGGCGCGGCGCCGCCAGCGGACACCACGCTGCCAGCGGACGCCGCGCCGCCGGCAGCGCCGCGTCGACGTCGCGGCTGGCTGGTGCTGCTGTCGGTGCTGTCCTTCGTGCTGGCCGGCATTGCCGCGCTGCTCGGCAGCGAAGGCGGCCTGCGGTTGAGCTGCCAGCTCCTCGAAAGACTGGCTGGCGGGCAGCTCGTCGTCACGGCGCCCGCCGGCAGCCTCGCTTCATCGTTCACCCTGGCGTCGCTGCACTGGCGCAGCGAGACGCTCGATGTCCAGGTGCAGGAACTGCAGTTCGACTGGCGACCGGCCGAGCTGCTGCGCGCCCGCCTCACCATCAGCCGGCTCGCCGCCGGCAGCTTGCGGGTGTCGCTGGCGACGAGCAGCGATCCGGTCGTCGTCCCGGAAAGTCTCGAGCTGCCGCTGGCGGTCGCCATCGAGAAGATCGAGATCGCCGTCATCGAGCTCGGCGACCACGCCCATCCCGATGGCCAGGCGGCGACGATCGCCGAGTCGCTGCGGGCAGAGCTGGCGAGCGACGGCGGCGTGCACCGGCTGCTCGGCCTGCGCGCCCGGGCGGGCGGCTTGGCACTCGGCGGCGACGCCACACTGGCCGCGGCGCGACCCTTTGCACTGCAGGCCACGGCCGGCATCGAGGGCGAGGCCGCGGGTCGGGCGCTGCGCTTCGAGCTCGGCGCCGAGGGAACGCTCGAGGACTTCGTCGTGCGCGGTGCGGCGCGACCGCTGGCGGCGGTGGCAGCCGACGACTTCGCCGGCGAGCTCAGTGCGCGCATCGCGCCTTTCGCGCCGCAGCCGATCGGTGACGCGGCGCTGAAGCTGTCAGGCGTCGACCCGGCGGCGTGGATCGCCGGTGCGCCGCACGCCGATTTCGAGCTGCAGCTCGACCTGCTGCCAAGCGCGGACTCTTCGCCTGCCCTGCAGGGCAGGCTGCGGTCCGTGAACCGTCGCCCGGGGGCGATCGATCGCGAGTCGCTGCCGATCGAGTCGCTGGCCGCCAGCCTGACGCTGGCGGCGGACGGGTTGCGGCTGGGCGACATCGACCTGCGTCTGGCGGGCGGCGGGCGGTTGCGCGGCAGCGGCGCGCTGCACGACTCCGAGCTGTCGCTGACACTCGCCGCGAGCGCGGTCGACGCCGCCGCACTGCATGGCGGCCTGCAGAACACCCGCTTGACTGGCCCGTTGCGCGCCACGCTCGGATTGCATCGGCAGCTCGTCGAGGCCGACCTGCGCGACCCGCGCTTCGCCCTCGACACCAGGCTGGCGATCGATCCGGAGCAGCTCGCCGTCGAACGGCTGCGCCTTGCTGCCGGCGATGCGCGGCTCAGCGCCAGCGGCACGGTGGCTCTGGCGGGCAGCGGCAGCTTCGCGCTGCAGGGGCAGTTGCGCGAATTCGACCCGCGCCGCTTTTTCGCCAGGCTGCCGGCTGCGCGCATCAACGCCGAGTTCTCCGCGCGTGGCAGCAGCAGGCCGCAACTGGCCTTGCGCCTCGGCTTCCAGTTTCGCGACAGCCGCTTCGCCGGCGAGGTGCTGGCCGGTGGCGGCGAGATCGATCTGGCGCCGGGCCACCTGCGCCAGGCCGATGTCGAGCTGCGCGTTGGCACCAACCGCCTGCTGGCGAAGGGTGCCTTCGGGGCGCCCGGCGAGCGCCTGCGCTTGAGCATCGCGGCGCCGCGCCTCGATCCGCTCGGCCCGGGCGGCGACCTTGCCGGCGAAATCGTCGTCGGCGGCAGCATGCGGGCGCCGGAGGTGTCCGCCAGCCTGCAGTCGCAGCGACTGGCCTGGCCCGGCCTCGGCCAGCTGCGCGGACTCGATGTCGACGCTCGGCTCGCAGCCGGTGAGCACGGCGCGCTCGGCGGCACCCTGCGACTGGCCGGCGTCGATCTGGCCAGCGGTGAGGCGGTGGTGACTGCGCTGCAGCTCGAGGCCGACGGTGTGCGCAGCCGGCATCGCCTGCGCGGGCGCTGCGAGGTTGCCGGACGGCGCGCCGTCGAGCTGGCGCTCGAAGGCGGTCTCAAGCCGAACAGCCCGGCGCCGGTCTGGGTCGGCGCGCTGCAGGAGTTCAGCCTGTCGGCTGCCGGCGGGCGAACGCCACACTTGCTTCGCCTGGCGGCAGCGATGCCGCTGCAGATCGCCGCGGGCAGCTTCAGTGCCGGTCCGGGCGATTTCGCCGGTGCCGACTGGTCGGCGCGCTTGCAGCGGGCGCGCTACGACGGCGGCGCCTGGCAGACCACCGGCAGCCTGCGCTCGCTGCCGGTGGCGGCACTGCTCGCCGAGTTCCCGCAAGCCTTCGCCGCTGCGGCGGCAGCGGCGGTGCCGGTCGAGGGCGAAGCGTTGCGCATCGACGGTGAGTGGGACCTCGGCAACGGCGGCCGGGCGGCCGGCCCGGTGGCTGCGCGGCGGGTGCCGGGCGGCAGCCTGCGGCTCTGGCGTGCGCGCGGCGATCTCGCGGTCGGCGCGCTGCCGCTCGGCTTGGAGGAGGGGGTCCTGAGCCTGCAGGCGGGCAACGGCAAGATCGACCTGCGGCTGCAAGTGCGCGGCAAGCGACTCGGCGAGGTGAGCGGCGAGCTCAGCGCGACGAGTTCCGCCGCCAGCCTGATCGACCGTTCGGCGCCGTGGCGCGGCCGTCTGCGGTTGAGCATGCCGGACCTGGCGTGGGTCGGGCCGCTGCTTGGCGCCGGCTGGCAGCTCGGCGGGCAAGTCGCCGGCGAGGCACGGCTCGACGGCAGCCCGGCGCAGCCGCGCGTCAGCGGCGAGTGGCGGGGCGAACGGCTGGCCGTGCGGGCGCTCGATCAGGGCATGCGCCTGGAACGGGGCACGCTGTCGCTCGAACTGGCCGTCGGGGCCGACGGCGAGCAGCGCCTGCACGTCAGGGAAATGAGCTTCGACAGCGAGCAACAGCCGATGCCGCGTGCGCTGGCGCTCGCGCCGGGAACCGACGCCGCCGCCCTCAGCGGCCGGCCGGGTCGGGTCGAGGCGAGCGGCGAGCTGCGCCTCGGCAGCAACGACGGCGTCCTCAACGTTCGTGCCGAGCGCCTCGGCGTGACGCAGCGTGCCGACCAGTGGACGCTGCTTTCCGGCGCCGCCGAGCTGAAACTCGCGGCCGGCAGGCTCGACGTCGCCGGCAAGCTTCGCTTCGACGCGGGCTTCTGGCAACTGGCGAAGGCGGGCGCGCCGCAGCTGTCGGACGACGTCGTCGTCAGGCGCGCCGGCGGCGCGGCGAAGAAGGACGCAGCGCCGCTCCGGCTGCTGGCGGTCGACCTCGAGGTGGACCTTGGGCGGAACTTCCATTTTCGTGGCGCCGGAGTCGAGAGCAGGCTCGTCGGCTCGGTGCGCCTCCAGTCGGACGGCAGCGGCATACCGCGGGCGACCGGGACGATCCGCACGCGCGACGGTCTCTTCGACGCGTACGGGCAGAAGCTCGAGATCGAACGCGGCATCCTCAATTTCCACGGCCTGATCGACAACCCCGGACTCAACATTCGCGCGGTGCGGGCCAACCTGCCGGTCGAGGCGGGCGTCGAGGTGACCGGTACCGCCAGGCGGCCGATCGTCCGCCTGGTTTCCGACCCGGAGGTTCCGGACGCCGAGAAACTCTCCTGGCTGGTGCTCGGACAGGGCCTGGACCAGCAGGGCGGAAAGGATTCGTCGGTGCTGCTGGCGGCAGCGCAGACGATCCTCGGCGGCCAGGACGGGGGACCGTTGAAGGCGGTACAGCGGCAACTGGGAATCGACCAGTTCGGCATCAGTTCGGGGACGCTGAGTGGTTCCGGACGACCGTTGAGCAGCCGCATTGCCAGCAGCAGCGGCTTCGGCAGCAGCGACACGACCACCGACCAGATCGTCAGCATCGGCAAGCGTCTGTCGTCGACGATGCTGATCAGCTACGACCAGTCGCTGAGCAACGCCGGCAGCGTCGTCAAGCTGACCGTCAACCTGGGCCGGAACCTGTCGCTGGTCGGTCGCGCCGGTACCGATACCGGTTTCGACCTGCTGTGGAACCATCGTTTCGGGCGTTAGCCGCGATCGTTCCCGCCACTGCGTGCCGGCGGCACGGCGCTGCGCCGTCGCAACCGGTTCCCACAGGCGGCGGGGCGACACGCGCGATGTTGGGCGCCTCGCCATCACGAGTCGGAGGACGCGCCAGTGGCGGTCTCCTCGCCGGTCGGCAGGCCTGCCAGCGCGCCGGCCGCTTCTGAGCTCGCCGCTGCGGCGAAGCTCCACAGACAGACGGTGATCAGCAGCAGGCAGGCGAATCGGAGGGCGAGAAAACACAGCCGGCTGACGTCCGCGCGGCCGATCGGGTGTGCCATGCCGCCGATACGGCTCACTTCGGGCGCGGCTTGCCGGCAGCCAGCCCGGCGTCGCGGATCGGCTTCTAGCAGCCTGTCGGCACGGTGCGGAAACCCCAGCGCAGAGCCCGTTACCGAAGAACGAGGGACGTCCCGGTGCCACCTTCCGGAGCGGTTCAGCGGAGCGATCCGAAGGCGTCGGGGCTCGTCGTCTCACCCACCAAGACCAAGCCTTTCGTGCGCAACGTCTCTGGTACGATACGCATCAGCACCGCGGCACTCATGACTCTGCCATCTTCCCCCGGGATCCATTTTGCACGATGCGTTCTGACAGGTTCGACTTCTGTATCGCCGCGATCCGGCTCGCCGTCTTGCATCTGACCGGTTGCCCGGTTACCCCGGCAAGCGCCCAGGACAAGCGACCCTGCGTTTCTGTGCCCGCAAGTCGGGTTGTTTGACATGGACGTTTCGGCAATGCGATGAGCGAGACGAAGATCCCTTGCCAGCCGCTGGATGTCGATCGCCAAGCCGTGCGCTGCGAGAAGTTCGCCATTCGCCAGGGCATCCGCGAATTCCGACCAGAAATGCTGCTGTCGCTCATCAACTGCGCCGTCTTCCTCAACGAAGCCAATCCGTTCCTCGTCAACCCACCGGTGCCACCATGAAACCTTCCCTGGCTCTCGCCTCCCACCGTGAGGCCATACGCCGCGTCGTTGCATCCCACCGCGCCTGCAATGCCAGGGTTTTTGGCTCGGTCGTCCATGGCAACGATACCGAGGCTAGCGACCTGGACATCCTGGTTGATCCGACGTCGGAAACCACGCTGTTCGACATTGGCGCGATCCGCCATGAACTGCTGCAACTGCTCGGCGTTCCGGTCGACGTGCTGACGCCGAAAGCGTTGCCCGAGAAGCTGCGGGCAACCGTTCTGGCTGAGGCCTTGCCCGTATGAACGACCACCAACGACGGCTGGCGGACTACCTCGGACACATCCTGCAGGCCATCGAGCGTATCGGCCGCTATACCGGGGACATCGGAGAAGCGGCGTTCCTGGAAAACCAGATGGCCCAGGACGCTGTGCTCCGCAATCTGGAGATCATCGGCGAGGCCAGCCACAAGATCGAGGTCCACTGTCGCGAGTTCGCGGCAGCTCACCCCGAACTGCCGCTGGCCTTCGCCTACCAGATGCGAAATGCCGTGGCGCACGGCTACTTCAAGGTGGATCTGGAAATCGTCTGGAGGACGATCCACACGGACCTTCCGAGCCTATACCAGCAGGTGCGGGCGCTGGCGCAGGATTTGCCGCGTGATGGGCACGACGTTGGTCTCGATCCGTGAATGACCGGGAAACCGCTTGAGCGTGTGGGTCTCCCGATCGACCCGGGCGAGACACCCGAGCGACCGTGGGGGCGCCATCGCCAGCGGCCGGACCGCGCGGCGTGACACAGCGGCTGCCGGCCTGCTGCGCCTCTCGTTCTGGCCGCGCGGTGCTCACAACCAGTTGCCCATCAGCACGAACGGTGCCCAGAAGTAAGGGTGGGCGTACGGCCGGGCGGGGTCTACCGGAGCCTTCTGCTGGTCTGCGGCGGCACTCAGGCGGATGGCCTGGCGCTCGCTCTCCCCGCCGGCCGTGCCGCCACCGCTCTGGCCCTCGATCAGCGCACGTTGCGCCTGCTGCAGGGCGGCGGCCTTGGTCGTCCCGGGCTGGCCCTGCCGGCTGCGGTAGAACTGCTGCATGAACTGTGCGGTGCTGGCGTCGGCGACCGGCCAGAGCGTCGCGAGGACGGCGCCGGCGCCACGTTTCTGGGCCAGCGCGCCGAAGCCCTCGATCTCGCGGCCGTTCTCGTTCTGGCCGCCACCCATCGCCGTCTCGCAGGCGGAGAGGGCGAGCAGGTCGAGCTGGCGGAAGCTGTAGGCCTTGAGGTCGGCGAGCGAGAGCCGGCTGCCGTCACCGAGCAGCAGGAAGCTGTCGACCTCGGTGCCCGGGCGGAAGACGAAGTGGCTGGCGACGTGCAGGACCGGCGGGCGGCCGTTTACCGCCCCCTTGAAGGAATCGGCGGTGAACTCCCCGTCGAGCCGGATGCGCCCCGGCAGGCCGGACGGACCGACGATGGCCGCGAGTTCGGCGCCGACGCCCGGCAGCGCCGGGAAGCCTTCGACCTTGCGGGTGAGCCCGAAGGCCTGCAACTGCCACTGGGCGATCGGCGCCTTGCCGATGTTCTGGCGGGCGGCCTCGGTATAGAGCGCCAGCGCGTAGCGCTCGGCGAGCCAGGACTGTCCGTCGTGCAGCGCGGCGAAGGGGAGGTAGCGCAGGGCGTCGGTCAGCGCGACCATCAGCGTCCGCGCGCCGCTGGCCTGCAGGTCGGCGGCGAGCGGCGCGATCAGCCAGTCGTGGAGTTGCCGGGCGGGCTGGGCGACGTCGCGGCGGCCTTCGATGCCCTTGCGCAGTTGCTCGATCGCCTGGTTGAGTGGCTTTCGTCCGACGTTCACCGTGTAGCCGCGCTGCAGCCGGGGGGTGGTGAGGATGATCTTCAGCGCGTCGTCGAGGACCACATAGTGCACCAGGACGGCGCCGTGGCCGAGTTCGTCGAGCGAGCCCTGGAGGGCTTCAGCCTCGGCGACGTTGAGCCGTTCGATGTCCTTGCGCCGCTCGCTGTCGAGCCTGGAGAAGGCGGCCTCGAGTTCGCTGAGATAGCGTTCGAAGGCCTTCCGGCCGGCGGCCAACTGGGTTTCGTACTTGCTCCTGCGCGTCTGCTCGGCAGCGGTCAGCGGTCAGCGGTCAGCGGTTCGTGGCGGGCCTTGCGCTCGAGTTCCTCGAGGCGGCGGCCGGCGCTGGCGAGCTGGCTGGCGAGGGTGTCGAACTGCCGGGCGAAACCGGGCTCGAAGCCGGTCAGGCTGGCCTGCGAGGTGCGCGGGTCGGACGCCGCGTCGCGGCGGACGAGTTCGAACAGTTCCTGTTCCTTGAGCATCGTGGTGACCTGCTGCGCTTCGGCGAGGCGTCCGGCGTCGATCAGCCAGCCGGCGAGGCGGCTGTAGTACGCCTCGTGTTTCTTCAGGAATCCTTCCTGGAGATCCTTGTCGAGGCGGGTGAGGTTGGCGCGCAGCGTCTGGAAACCGTTGACCGACTGCTTGCCGTAGAAGATCGCGACGGGTGGCTGGTCGAGGCGGGCGTACAACTCGGCGAGGTTGCCCTGAGACATCGCGAGTTCGACGGGGCTCTGGCCGTGGCGGGCGAGGATCGCCAGCGCGCGCTGTTCGAGCGGCAGCGCCTGGTCGTGGCGGCCCATGGCTTGGTACAGCCCCGCCAGGTTGTTGAGCGGGAAGGCGGTGCCCGGATGCTCGGGGCCGAGGGCCTTTTCGCTGATCGCCAGCGTGCGCTGGTAGAGCGGCAGCGCCTCGTCGGTGCGGCCCATGGACTGGTACAGCGCCGCGAGGTTGTTGAGCGAGGTCGCGGTGTCCGGATGCTCGGGGCCAAGAGCCTTGAGAGGTGGCGCCGTGGATGAGTCGCGGACTACGCTCGACCTGCGGCACCTGTGCACCGGGGCGACCGAGAGCCTGCGTCAGCCGACAGCGATCGGGCCGCCGCCCGGAAGGATCGGGCGAGTTCGCCCGTCTCCCGCGCGAATGTCGGAGAGGAGCCGGCGAGCGGAAGCGGTCATGACTTTCATCACCAGGGGTGTCTCGACAGTGATGACCGTTCGTCTCGACTGACCGGCTTCGCTGGTGGCCCCCGGATCTGACCGGCCCGGTCGGGTTTCCCCACCACTAACGGAGACCGAGTGAAACACTGGCTACTGCAGTATCTCGCGATTCGGTGTGCGCTCTCGGATGGCGTGTCTTTGGGTTGAAGCTGGGTGGCGAGTCGTGGCGGCACCTTGCCTGCTCCTGTGACGCGACGGCAGCCAGCGGGGCGCGGCAAGGGTGTAGAATCCGCCTGCCGCAAGCGTCGCGTCAGCGACTCAGGAATCTCCCTTCTCCTCGGCGCGGGAGAAGGGCCGGGGATGGGGGCAACGGTCACGACTTGCATGATCAGGGTGGCGCGACAGTCGTGACCGTACGGTCGCTGCCCGCGCCGCGGCAGGCGGAGGCGACTTGCCAGTGCTCAGAATGCCAGGAGGAGCCAGCGTGTCCATCGACAAGCAGACGATGACCGTGCCGACGTGCGCAGGGCCCGAATGATCAGCCCGCTCGTCGTCGCTTCGCTCGTCGCCCTGGCGGTGCTCGCGGGCGGGCTCGCCGGCACGTTCCTGCGTGACCGGTTGCCGGGCCGCCATCTCGACGAGGACACGAAGTGGATGGTGCGCATCGGCATCGGCTTCCTGTCGACGCTGGCGGCGCTGCTGATGAGCCTGATCATCTCCGCCAAGATGCAGTCCTTCGATGCCGTTTCGCGCTCGGTCGCGACGACCGCCGCGCAGATCGTCGGCATCGACGCCAGCCTGCGCGAACTCGGTCCGGCGGGCGATGCGGCACGCGCCCAGTTGCGCGCGCTGGTCTCGGCCGAGGTCGACCGCCTGTGGCAGCATGCACCGTCGCCGGCGAGCGATGCGCGCGGCTATCACCCGCTCGAGCGGACGCTGCGGGCGCTCGCCCCGGCGGGCGCGGCCGAGCAGGCGGCGCGCGCCAGGGCGCTGCAGCTGACGAGCGAGCTGGCGCATGCCGGCGGCCTGGCGAGCAGCGAGAGTGGCAGCACGACGACCGTTCCGTTGCTCATCGTGCTGCTCCTCTGGCTGGTGATCATCAGCTTCGGCATCAACCTCTTCGCGCCGGCGAGCGTGACCATCGTCGTCGTCAATCTGCTGGTGTCGCTGTCGATCGCGGCGGCCATCTTCCTGATCCTCGAGCTGGACCAGCCCTACCACGGCTTCATCGGCGTTTCCGACGCGCCGCTGCGCGCCGCCCTGCAGCAGCTGGCGTCATGATGGCGCGCGTGGAGGCCGCGTGATGGCCGGCGAGGGCGTGCCGGCGGCAGCGACAGCGGCGACCGCCAGCGCCGCTGGGGGGACCCTGCTCGCCTGCCCCGATTGCGACCTGCTGCAACGCTTGCCGCCCCTGCCGCTGCACCATGCCGCGTGCTGTGCGCGCTGCCGGGCACCGCTCTGCCGGCACAAGCCGGACTCGCTCGAACGGACGCTGGCGCTGGCGCTGGCTGCCGCGATCCTGCTGCTGATCGCCAACCTCGTGCCGATGCTCGGTCTCTCGGTTGCCGGCCGCGAAGCGTTCACCACCGTGCTGGGTGGCGTCATCGCGATGTGGCGCGAAGGCAGCCAGGTGGTGGCGATGCTCGTCCTCTTCGCCGCCGTCATCGCGCCGGCGCTGGAGATCGGCTGCCTGCTGCTGGTGGTTCTCGCCGTGCGCCGGCCGCCGGCGCCGCACTGGGTGGCGACGCTGCTGCACGGCTACGAGTTCGTGCGCGAATGGAGCATGATCGAGATCATGCTCCTCGGCGTTCTCGTGGCGCTGATCAAGATCGCCGAACTGGCAACGGTGATTCCCGGGCTGGCGCTGTTCGTCCTCGGTTCGCTGGTCTTCCTGCTGGCGGCGATGGCGGCGGCCTTCGATCCGCGTGTCGCCTGGCAGCGCATCGAGTGGGCCGCCGGTGGCGCGGCTGGCGGCGCCGAGGCGATGCGATGAACTCCGCCGGGGCGAGTGCGCTGTCGCAGGGCTGCGCCGGCTGCGAAGTCTGCGGCCTCGTCGTGCGCTTGCCCGTGCCTGCCGGCGCGGCCTCCTGCCCGCGGTGCGGCGAGCGGCTGCACGGCCGCCGGCCGGCGAGCATCGAGCGGACCTGGGCGTTGACCATTGCCGCGCTGCTGCTTTACATTCCGGCCAACCTGCTGCCGGTGATGACGACCAACACGCCGCTTGGCGCGGTCAGCGATACGATCATGCAGGGCGTCGTCGAACTGTGGTCGCCGACCTCGTGGCCGCTGGCGATCGTCGTCTTCGTCGCCAGCGTCACCATCCCGCTCGGCAAGCTGATCGCGCTCGCCTACCTGCTGCTGACGGTGCAGCGCGGATCGGTGCGCTCGAACGAGCAGCGCGTTCGCCTCTATCGGCTGCTGAAGTTCATCGGTCGCTGGTCGATGCTCGACGTTTTCGTCGACACCTTCGTCGTCGCGCTGATCCAGTTGCAGCCGCTGATGTGGGTCGAACCGGGCGCCGGCGTGATCTATTTCGCCGCCGTCGTGGTGGTGACGATGGTGGCAGTCAACAGTTTCGACCCGCGGCTGATCTGGGATCTGCCGCAACAGGAGAAGCAGGCGCATGGCTGAGCAGCACGACGCGCAGCAGCATTCCGAAGTGCCGCTGGCGCAGGTGACGGCAAGAAAACGCGGCCGCCTGTCGGCGGTGTGGATCATCCCGATCATCGCCGCGCTGCTCGGCGGCTGGATCGCCGTGCAGAAACTGCTCGCCGAGGGGCCGACGGTGGAGATCAGCTTCAGCTCGGCGGAAGGACTCGAGGCCGGCAAGACGACGGTAAAGTACAACGGGGTGGACGTCGGCCGCATCGAATCGCTGAAAGTGTCGCCCGACCGGCAGCGCATCCTCGCCAGTGTGCAGATGGCGCCCGAGGCGCGCGACTGGCTGGTCGATGGCACGGCCTTCTGGGTCGTCCGCGCGCGCATCGCCGGCGGCAGCGTCAGTGGTCTCGGCACGCTGCTGTCCGGTTCGTACATCGGCATGCAGATCGGTAGCGGCAGCGAGCGGCTGCGCTCCTTTACCGCGCTCGAGGTACCGCCGGTCGTCGCCAGCACCGCGCAGGGGCGCTATTTCCGGCTGCAGGCGAGCAACCTGGGGTCGCTCGACTTCGGCACACCGATCTACTTCCGGCGGCTTCAGGTCGGCCAGGTGGCATCGTACGCACTCGACGAAGACGGTCGTGGGCTGACGATCCGGGTCTTCGTCAATGCGCCCTACGACCGCTACGTCAAGGCCGAGACCCGCTTCTGGCAGGCGAGCGGACTCGACTTCTCGCTCGACGCCGACGGTCTCGACGTGCGCACGCAGTCGCTGACCTCGATCCTCATCGGCGGCCTCGCCTTTGACACGCCGCCCGAGAACGCCGACGCCGATCCGGCAGCGGTGGACACGGTGTTCAAGCTGTTTGATGACCAGCTCACGGCGATGAAGGCGCCCGAACGCGGTTCGCTGCAGTACGTCCTCTATTTCGACGAATCGGTGCGCGGGCTGGCGGTGGGCGCGCCGATGACCTTCCTCGGCATGCCGATTGGCGAGGTCGTCTCGGTACGGCTGGATGCGAAGCGGCAGAAGAAGGACGTCGCGATCCGCGCGCGCGTGCTGGTGGCGGCGTATCCGCAGCGCTTCCTTGACATGATGGCGGACCCGCAGGTGCTGACCGGCGGCAGAACGGCAATCACCCCCGAGATGCGGCACGAGCTGATGAACCGGCTGGTGGCGCGTGGTCTGCGCGCGCAGCTGCAGACCGGCAGCCTGCTCACCGGTCAGCTCTACGTCGCGCTCACCTACATTCCGACGGCGTCGCCGGCGAGCATCGACTGGCGCAGCGACCCGCCGGTGTTCCCGGCGGTCAAGGGCAGTTTCACCGACATCGAGGCCCGCCTGACGAGCATCCTGACGAAGATCGAGGGCATGCCCTTGGCGGCGATCGGCAAGGATCTGCAACAGTCGCTGGCGGCGCTGGCGAAGACGCTGCAGGATGTCGATGCCCTCGTCAGGCGCTGGGACGGCGAACTCAGCCCCGAACTGGCGAAGACCCTGGCCGACGGGCGGCGCACGCTGGCGGCAGCCGAGCGTACCTTCGACGGCGCCGGCAAGGCGCTCGCTCCGGACTCGCAGACGATGAGCGAGTTGCAGGCCACGATTGTCGAGGTACGGCGCGCGGCGCAGTCGATCCGCGTGCTGGCCGATTATCTCGAGCGTCATCCGGAGGCGCTGCTGCGCGGCAAGAGCGAGGAGACCCAGGAATGAGCAAGGTGCACGCGGCAGCAGGCATCGCCGCACTCGCCGTGGCCGTGGCGCTGGCTGGCTGCGCGTCGCCGGCGTCACGCTTCTATGTGCTGGCGGCGACGGCCGTCCCCGACGCGGCAAGCAGCGTGCCGAGCGAGGTGGTGGCGATCGACAGCGTCGCCATTCCGGCGGCAGTGGACCGACCGCAGTTCGTCGTTCACCTGGCAAGCAACCGGGTGCTGATCGACGAGTTCCATCGCTGGGCGGCGCCGCTGTCAGCGAGCATCGCGCGCACGCTGGCGGAGGATCTCGCCGTCCTGCTCGGCACATCGCGGGTTGTCAGCGGGCCGCTGGCGGCGAGCTTCGATCCGGCGTACCGGGTGGGCGTGGACATCCAGCGCTTCGAGTCGATCCGCGGCCAGGGGGTCGTTCTCGATGCCGTCTGGGTCGTTCGTCGGACGGCGGCCGGCAGTGCCGCGACGAGCGGCCGCAGTACGCTGCGCGAGACGGTGGCGGCGGGCGAGGGCGGCGACTACGAGGCGCTGGCGGCGGCGCACAGTCGGGCGCTGGCCGGACTGAGTCAAGACATCGCGGCGGCGATTCGCGCCGCGGCTGGCCGCTGACCCGCGACGCGGGGCGACGCGGCGCCTGGCGGCGAGCGCTGGAGCTTGCTGTAGAATCGGCGCCCCATGAACGCCCCGCACGCAACAGACCCTGCCGCCGCCCCGCGCGGCCTCTTCTCCTGGCGCAAGCATTGGGCCAGCCGTTTCGGTATCGCGCCCTTCCTGCCGATGTCGCGCAGCGAGATCGACGCACTCGCTTGGGACTCGTGCGACATCATCCTCGTCACCGGCGACGCCTACGTCGATCACCCGAGCTTCGGCATGGCGCTGATCGGCCGCCTGCTCGAGGCACAGGGTTTTCGCGTCGGCATCATCAGCCAGCCGGACTGGCGGTCGGCGGCAGCCTTTCGCGCCCTCGGCCGGCCGAACCTGTTCTTCGGCGTCACCGCCGGCAACATGGACTCGATGGTCAATCGCTACACCGCCGACCGCAAACCGCGCTCCGACGATGCCTACACGCCGCATGGCGAGGCCAACCGGCGGCCGGACCGGGCACTGGTCGTCTATGCACAACGCTGTCGCGAGGCCTTTCCCGGCAGCAACGTGGTGATCGGCTCGATCGAGGCCAGCCTGCGGCGAATCGCCCATTACGACTACTGGTCGGACAAGGTCCGACGCTCGGTGCTGCCCGATTCGAAGGCCGACCTGCTGCTCTATGGCAACGCCGAACGGGCGGTGGTCGAACTGGCACACCGCCTGGCAGCCGGCGAGAGGGTCGGCGACATCCGCGACCTGCGCGGCAGCGCCTTCATGGTGCCGCGTGGCTGGCTGCCGGGCGAGGGCTGGCGCGAGATCGATTCGACGACGGTCGACACGCCCGGGGTGCTGATCCGACACGCCGATCCCTATGCCATGACCGTCGCCGGTGCTGCGGGCTCGCCCTGCGGCGGGAGTGCTGGCGAGGTGAGCGACCAGGTGGGCGAAGAGGCGGCCGGCGGCGCCCGTGTCGTCCAGTGGCACCGGCAATCGCATGCACGGATGCCGAAGCTCGACCGCGCGCGGACGGCGATCCGCCTGCCGTCCTACGAGCAGGTGGCGGCCGACCCGGTGCTCTATGCCCATGCCTCGCGCGTCCTGCACCTCGAGTCGAACCCGGGCAACGCGCGGGCGCTGGTGCAGGCGCACGGCGAGCGCGACGTCTGGCTCAACCCGCCGCCGCTGCCGCTGAGCACGGCCGAGATCGACGGCGTCTTCGCCGCACCGTTCCAGCGGCGGCCGCATCCGGCCTACGGCGAGGCAAGGATTCCGGCCTTCGAGATGATCCGTTTCTCGGTCAACATCATGCGCGGCTGCTTCGGTGGCTGCACCTTCTGTTCGATCACCGAGCACGAGGGCCGGATCATCCAGAGCCGCTCCGAGCAGTCGATCCTGCACGAGATCGAGGAGATCCGCGAGCGCACGCCCGGCTTCACCGGCATCATCTCCGATCTCGGCGGACCGACGGCCAACATGTACCGCCTGGCGTGCAAGGACCGGCAGATCGAGGCGGCCTGCCGCCGGCTCTCCTGCGTCTTCCCCGGCATCTGCGAGAACCTCGATACCGACCACACGCCGTTGCTGCAGCTCTACCGCAAGGCGCGCGCGCTGCCGGGTGTGAAGAAGGTCCTGATCAGCTCCGGCCTGCGCTACGACCTCGCCGTGCGCGATCCGGCCTACGTCCGCGAACTGGTCCGGCACCATGTCGGCGGCTATCTCAAGATCGCCCCCGAACATACCGAGGAGGGACCGCTGGCGCACATGATGAAGCCCGGAATGGGCTCCTACGAGCAGTTCCGGCAGATGTTCGAGAAGTTCTCGCAGGAAGCCGGCAAGGAGCAGTACCTGATTCCCTACTTCATCGCCGCGCATCCCGGGACCAGCGACGATGACATGCTCCGTCTCGCCCTCTGGCTGAAGCGCAACAACTTCCGTCTCGATCAGGTGCAGACCTTCCTGCCGACGCCGATGGCGCTCGCCACTGCCATGTATCACAGCGGGCGCAACCCGCTGCACCGGGTGGGGCACGCTTCCGGCAGCGTCGAAACCGCTCGCGGTGCCCGCCAGCGCCGCCTGCACAAGGCCTTTCTGCGCTACCACGATCCCGACAACTGGCCGCTGCTGCGCGAAGCGCTGCGGCGGATGGGGCGTGCCGACCTGATCGGCAACGGTCGCCAGCACCTGGTGCCCTACATGCAGCCGCACGGCAGCGGGGCGCCGCGCACCGTGCCGCTGAAGTCGAGGCCGGCCAGGCCGAGGTCGGCCGGCGCGCTGCCGGTGAAATGAGCTCCGGTCACTGAAAGGTCCACCATGTCTGTACAGGTTTTTCTCGGCGGTGCCTGCGGAACGACCACCTGGCGGGCGGATGTCGCCATCCCGCTGTTGCGTGCCGCCGGCATCACTTTCCACGACCCGCAACTGGCGGAGGGCGAGTGGACCCCGGCCCATCAGTACGCCGAAATGGAAGCCCGATCCGCCGCCGACGTCTGGTTGTTCGTCGTCAACGAGTCCACCTGTGGCGTCGCCAGTGTCGCGGAGTGCGCTTACCGCATCGGCCAGCGGGGCAGACTGGCGCTCGCCCTCACCGATCTCCCCGATGACGCGGTACTGCATGGCAGGAGGCTGGCACGCCGGGAGATCGACGACATCAACCGCGGCCGCGTCTTCCTGCGCGCCATGGCAGAGAAGCACGGCGTCGCGGTCTTTGCCAGCGTCGCCGATGCCACGGCGCACGCCATCGAGCTGGCGCGGCAGGCGGCAGGGGAACTCAACCTCGACCGGCTGGGGGCCGTCCTGCGGCGGGTCTCGCTGCCGGGCTATGCGTTCGTCCCGGAGGCCATTGCCGGACATCTCAGCGTGCGCATCAGCAAGGCGGAGCGCAATTCCCGCAGCGGTGCCACCGAGACGATGCTCGGGCGCCGCTGGCTGATCGAGCGCGCAGCGACGCCGGACGAAGTCGTGCGGACGCTGCTCAAAGCTGCGCTCACCTGGGAGGAGCACGAGTTGCGCGAGTGTTTCCGACTCGACGGCCGGCTGGTTTTCGACCCGCATTTCCAGCTGCCGGCCGATGCCGCATCCGGTCACCCTTGACGCTGCGGGGATTGCCGCGGGCGCGCCCGCGCGCGCGGCCTTCGTGCGCGGGCTCGGCACTGCGTGCCGCGACGAGGGCTTCCTGCTGCTGCAGAATCACGGCATCCCGGCTGAGCTGTGGCGTGCGGTGCTGGCCGATGCAGCCGCTTTCTTCGCTCGCCCGGCGGCCGACAAGGAGCGCCTGCACATCCGTCGTTCGACGAATCATCGCGGCTTCTCCCGGATGCAGAACAGCCGCGACTGGCGCGAGCAGCTTCATTTCGCTGCGGAATGGCCGGAAGGCGAATGGTCGCCGGGCAAGCCGGACCATTACCGCCTGGCAGGTGGCAATCCCTGGCCCGATGCAGCGTTTGCCAGCACGCTGTTGCGCTACATGGCAGCGGTTCAGGGGCTCGGTTTTCTCTTGCTGGACGCCCTGGGCGAATGCCTGGGCCTGCCTCCACGGCATTTCGAACGACTCTCCGACGAGCCGCCGTACCTGCTGCTGAAGCTGATTTCCTACCATGTCCAGCCGGCTCGAAGCCAGCGCAACGGTGTCGCCGCGCATTGCGACTGGAGCTGGATCACCATCCTCCTGCAGGATTCGACCGGTGGACTCGAAGTGCAGGACCGCAACGGCGAATGGTGGCCGGTTCCTCCGCAGCCCGGGATCCTCGCGGTCAACGTCGGCGAACTGCTCGAAATCCAGAGCCGGGGTCATTTCCGGGCGGCGCCGCACCGTGTCATCAGCCCGGCGACGCGCCAGCGCGTTTCCGTCCCGGCCTTCATCAATCCGCCGCTCGACGCCCGCATCGAGCCGCTGGTGACGCCGCCCGCGCCGATAGCGCCGCACGCCCCGGAAAAGGAACACATCCACCGGGTCGTGCCGCAGGGGGCAGCCTGCGAAGCCTTCGTCTTCGGGGAAAGCGAGTGGCGGCGGAAGGGACTGGGCGGCTGGTGCCACGACCCCCGGTGTTTGTCTTGATTCAGGGACAGTATACTGATTTTCTTCGGCGTTTCCGCCGGTCGCTGACCGTAGATCAACGGATGCGACAGTCGCCAGCGCAGCAGCGTCGACCCGCGGCCGACGCTGTCATTGGCGATCGGATGCTCGGCCGCCGGCGGTGCCGCCGAGGTGGACTGGCTGGAGTGCGGGAGTGGGATCAGCCGGGTCCTCAACTACCCATGCTGCGGAAGGGCCCGCTCGGCTGCCGAAGCCGCCGACGCACCAGACGGTCGGCGTGACCCGGAGTTGATAATACTGTCACCGAAATGCGCGGAGCAACTCTGATCTAGGGATGCGCGAGGGATCACCGTCTCGATGAGTCGCAAAGGCAACTGCTGGGATAACGCACCGATGGAATCAGTCAATGGCGCGGTCAAGGTCGAGTGCGTCCGCAGCGAGCACTTCCGGACTCGCGCCGAGGCCCAGCAGGCTCTGGTCGAATACATCGGCTTCTACAACACGGAACGCCGTCACTCGTCGTTGGGTAAACTGTCGCCAGCGGCTTTCGAGCAGCGCTGGTCCGGCACCCCCTCGCCGACCAGCGCGGGAGCAAAATCGCAGTGAGCAGCCCCGCGTTACGCACCGCCGGCCGGTTTGCGGTTCGTCGCAAGCGACCGAACCGGCCGTCCGTGGATAACGCTCCCCGCTTCTTGGCGTCCATCGAGAGGGTACCGGTTCAGCATTACCTCACCGCCGCCCTTCAGTCCGGCCGCCAAGGACTACCGATGCCGCCTTTGCCCGCGATTTCAGTGGGGGGGTGATTGGTTAGAGCGCAGCTTGCCAGCAGTCCCCTCGAGCGTAGGGTTCGGCCACATGGTTACGCGCTACGAGAATGACGCGCGACGTACCTGCGGAGAACGCTGTCCATCAAGGACTGCCAACCCTCACCGGTAGACTTGAAATAGGCAATGACCTCCGGGCTGTAACGCACTGACACCAGCAACTTTTTGTTCGCGGACTTGGGGCGGCCACGAACGGAAGCCAGGGGAACCATGGCCTTGAGTTGCCTGGGGGTAAGCGGTTGAGCATCGGGATCGCTCAGAGCCGCCGCAGTTATGGCCTTGTCTTCCTCTGCCGTCGGCATACGAACGGCGGGACGCTTAGAAATTTTGGACATAGTATTTGACCTCGCGACGATTGGCGCGGCGGAGGCTGATGATTCTTCGCACGTTGCCACGATCTACAAACGCCACGTAATAGAGGGTCTCGGTTTTCGGAGCGAGCGCGATCATTCGCGTCTCTCCATACTCGAACCGTTCATCGATCCACACCAACGCAGCTTCCCAGTCGAGTTCGGCAGTCACGGCTAGGGAGACGCCGTGCTTGGATTGGTTTGAGACGTCCTTGGCCGAGTCGAACTCGATGCGCATGCATTAATGTAGCTACACAAAAGGCGGCTGTCAAGGCGCGTGATGGCTCCCGCCTATGGGGCCGAACGTCGAAGTGAGGGGCAGCCTGAGCGAGGCGCAGGGAACCCCAGCGCAGCTTGTGGCTGTCCCTCTCGACTGCAACGTTATGTTTCACATCAGCTTCTCTAACTTCGAGGCAATGACATTCAAAGCTACCGCCAACAGACATCCTCCTAGGAGATTTCGTTCATGGGGACTCCTCGTGAAAAAAGGAAGTCGCCATCACAGCGCAATCGCCGCGTCCATGCCAGCTGCAAAGTGTGTGGGGGCCCCGCCCGGGCGGGGCCCCCACTGTCTGCCGCCGCTCCGGGATGACTCGATCATGGGACGCTGATCTTGCTCACCGCATCCGGCAGGAGGGGCGCCGATCCGGGGCGACAGGAATTGCTCTTGCACCGACCAGGGGAACCAACGCCGTGGGGCGATGCACTCGGGTAGGCGCGAACAGGTGCAACGGCAACCGACGCAGCGGTAACGGCAGATCGGCACTGGGTCGAGCCGAGGCCGCTGCGCGCGCCGATCGGCTTGCCGGTAGTAGTACCCGTGCTGACGCAACTGCTTGATCCCGCAGTGCGGGCACGACAGCGGTCGATAGGCCTCCGGCTTCTGCCGGATCATCTCCAGATGTTCCTCAAGCGAGGTGATGCCGGCTACAATTCGGCGCATGGGCTGGGCTCCTTTCTATCCGGGCGCTCGTCAAGCTTCCCACGATAGCAGAGGTTCTCCAGCCCTCCCTGCTCCCGAAGTGTCCCAGCCTTCTTCAGGACTGGCCGCGTCTCAAGTCCTCTCCGTGCGCGGGATGACCGAGCGCCTCAGCCCTCGGGGAGAGGAAAACGTAACAGTCGGGTGCCGGAAAAGCCTGACTTAATGTGTCGGCGTCCCCGCTATCGGGGTCTACAATGCGTAGAAAATTGAGCATCGCGCAGACAAGAGGAGCTAGGTCAGGCGTATGGATATTGATTTCTTTGCTGAGAATCCTCGGAAGAGCGCTCGGAATACTATGGAATCGGTCATGAATAGGGGAAGTGACCAGCTTGCCATAGCGATTGCTTTCTGTTCCGCCGCAGGCGTGGCTCTGCTAACAAGACAAGTGCCTCGGTTGAAGAAGCGGGACTCTTTCGTCGTAGTCTCGTCTGCACCGCCGACTGATTACGCCGAGCTTTCAAAGCTTTATGAGGCGATCCCAGAAAATCTCTTTGTGCATTGGGGAGCCACGGCCCCATACGAGAACAAGGCTGGAACACCCTTGATGCATTCGAAGGTGGTCTATGCTCGGTCAGGGCAAGAATGCTGGCTTTGGGTAGGTAGCCACAATCTAACGGGCAATGCAACGCAGGGTGGCAACTGTGAGGCCGCGGTGTTGCTTCACGGTACCAGTTGCGACAAGCCTTTTGTAGACGCGTTGGGGCATCTTAGCGCATGCCGGGGTGAAGCAACGCCATACGATCCTGACGTCTCGTCCCACAACGATGCTCAACGCGAAGACATCCTAGTCATCCACGCAGAGGGCGAGCTGACCCCCGATCGCAACCTTCCATGCCGCATTCACCTGTGTCTAGACTCTGCGGATTTCGACGGACTACTTTCCGCTCCAGCACCAGTTCGGTTGTTTCTCTATCCGCGCCAGGCCCTGCGGCACGGCTGGCAAGACGCGAATCCTACGGCCGCATTTTCTGGGACGCTGACAGGTGTGAATTTCACTGCGGCCAACCCAAATGCCAAAGGTTCAGGAACAACCGCAGCATGGAGCGCGGCAGACTTTAACATCGCTGAGCAGGAGGGCGTTTTGGCGCTGCTTCCATCAGGCCAACCTACTCGCAATGTGACCACTCAAGCTGTTCTCTACATTAGCGCTCCTTCCAGCACGAGTGAAGCCTTATTTGCGGAACGTCCTAGGGTCGAGATCCAACCGATCAGTGGGCCAGAGAGACTGAGTCCTATCGACCTGGATATGCGAAGGTTCTTCCGAGCAAGACATATTCAACATGACCAGTTGTTACACATTCCCGTTAGCGGACGCCGTCAAGTCATCAGGGTGACGGAAAGCGACGTGAGGCCGCGGGACACGGAAAGGATTCGTGCGCGGGTGGCAGCGGGTCGAGCACTCGATTTCGAAGACGTTCCTGAAAGGAGGCTTCGAGTGCGGCATCCATTTATTGTACGAGCGAAGTACCGTCTGCCTGACTGAGTCCCCCTCGATCCCTCCCGGCCCCGTGGTGCAGACCAGATTGTTCACGGCCTCAGCGACCTGACCACAGATCTCTTCGGGCGGGTTGTGTTCTTGGCGCAAGCGGTCCACGACTAAAAAGGGGTGGCGTCGCCTCGCATGATGCAGGTCCTTGATGTCAGTGGACACCACATGGGGATCACCTAGATGGTATCGCACAGGCAACCGGCTCCCAAAGGCGAGCACAACATTGCCTTCGGATTTGGATGTTCTCCCAAGTGGCTGATGACGCCTCCACGAACGCATCGGGAATGGGCTGTCGGGGTCATCAGCACAGTGGCCAATTCCAATTTAGGGACAGTACACGAAATCTTCTTCCGGCGTTTCCGCCGGTCGCTGACCGCAGCTCAAGGAATGCGACAGTCGTCAGCGCAGCAGCGTCGACCCGCCCCACGCGGTCTTTGGCGATCGAATGCTCGTCCGCCGGTGGCGCCGCCGAGGTGGACTGGCTGGAGGGCGGAAGCGGGATCAGCCGGGGCCGCGGATTCCCGGCACCTCGACGATGGCCAGTGCGGATGCTGGCGGTTTTTCGACTGCCCGGACGAGTGCCCGGGTCATCTGCTCCAGACTGACCAGACCGAGGCGCTGGGCCGCCGGGCGCCAGTGCGGAACACGCGCAGCCAGCGCGTAGAGTGGCGTCAGGATGAGCGGCCAGCGATGCCCGGGGCCAACGACGTACCAGGGACGCAGGATCGTCGCGCGCACACCGCTGCCGGCGATCGTCGCCTCACCGGCGGCCCGGGCGGCGACGTAGGCGCGCATCACGGGTGCCGGTTGCGCAACGCTGACGTACACGAGGTGGGCGATCGCGACCCGCGACGCCGCGTCCACCGCGGCGCGGATCGACGCGAGATCGACCGCCTCGAACTCCGCCGCCTTCGCTGGACTGGGGTGCGCTGTCGCGGCCATTCTGAAAGCGGTTCAAACGTGACGATGCGAAACTGGATCTTCTTCGTCCATGCAAATTGGAAATCTTGTATCTTGCTTCGCTGTGTGGCCCTTCTTCGGTGTACTTCAGGATGTCGTGGAACATCCTGAAGCGCGTCCGAGCGAGGCCCCACAGTGCCACGTGTCAAGGCGCAGTAAAGCACTGAAAGCGCGTGCTTTTCCTTCTCGCTAGGTGCCAGAGCCGGAGTCCACTTTCAACCCGTCCACTTGCGACCAATTTCACGCCGGCGCCGACAGTGCGCCGTACCGACCAGGTGAACCAGGGTGTCGCCGGCCTTTAGGGCGGTGGCGATCGACACGCTGTCGAGCGCGTTGCCGACGATGATCTCTGCGCCGGACGCGCGGCGCGCCCCGCTGCGGCGCGGCGCACCAGGAGCCGGACGGCGGTGTCCGCGGGCGAGCAGTCGCTCCGCCAGGGATGTGCCGAGATAACCGGTGCCGCCGGTCAGCACCACGCCGCCAGAGGTCGTTGCCATGGTGGTAGTGACTGTCGATGCAGGTCGAGTCAGCGTCATCAGCCAGTCCGTCGTGGGTGAGAGGGGCCAGAGGCCCAAGTCGTCGGATGCGAAGCTTTTCCTGTCATCCATACGCAGCAGAGGGGCGTCCGGATGCAAGCACCGGCGTCGGCGCTGCTTGAGCCGGTACGGCCCAAGCGCCCGCCCGGCTGCCGAAGGCGCCGACGGGCCAGAGGGTCGGCGTGACCAAGAGTTGACAATACTGTCACCGAAATGCGAAAAGCGAAATGCGCGAAGCTCAGCGGCGCGCTCCTTGAGGGGCGTCCGGCTGGAGCGCAGGGCCAGCCGATACTGCCGAGACGAGGGGGAAATCTTCCGGGTGTCGGATGGAGGCAACGGACAAATCCACATCCAGCAGCGGCCAATACAGGTGGTCTGGGCTTGGCCATTCGATGGTGGTCAGTTGTTCGATGGTGGCCTGCCGGAGCCAGGGAAATTCGGAGAACGGCAAGAGAAGCTCTTCATCGCCAAGAACCAGCCAGAAACCGTGCATGGAGACGTGGGTCACTTCAGCCGCCGGAACGTTCGTGCCAGGCATCCATGATCTCCTCAAGGTGACGAGCGACGACGCGCTCAGCGTAGGCCAGTTCCTGCTTGGACTGGTCGGTATGGTTGGCCAGCGTCAGACTCGGTTGCAGCCAGAACTTGGTCTCCCCATGTGAGTGGGCCACATGGATGTGCATTCGAGGCTCTTCGCGTGAAAGAAAGAAGAGCCTAAAGAACCGTCGCGGACAACGGTCGGGGCCATGGTGTCTTCTCGCGGCCAACGTCGCAAACCGCCGGCGGCAAGAAAACAGAGCGAGGAACGAGCGGTGCTTCTTGCTGGCCGAGTGCATTTGCCTTGTTAGGTTGTTTGTTTCAATGGGTTATCACCAAAGCGGTTACTACCTTCTGTTCCCGTGAGAAACCCGGTCTCAACAAGGGCCCATATAGGCCCGAGGATTGGAATGAAATTAATCAGCACCCACCATCCAGATTTATCTCTATCGTGCCATCTTTTTACTTGGATCGCTAACGAAGGCCATAGAACTATCAATATGAACAATAGAGACGCCGCACCTGTTTCCTGTTTCGTGGTTGCCATATCAATTACGGTAGTGAGGAATGAACCTGCAATAACTACCAGCATAAACATCCAAAATGGTTTGCGGCTTATTCTGCCTTCGAACGAAAAAAGCAAGCTTTGCATTGCGCTTCTCCTTATCTGTTTGCCTCACTACAATAGCTAAGGTTACCTGAAACCGAGGCCATGCTTCCGCAACCTAATGCAGAGATGAGGGGCTGCGCGGCTTCTTGCGCAGGTCCGCTTGACTGCCGGGTTGTGCCTTCCATTGCGTCAATAGCCAGAAGGCATACGCGGTGGATGCCCCGGCAAGGAATACGGGCAGAACGGAAATCTTCCAGCCCGTCTGCCAAAAGGGGAGAGTCAGCGCCGGAAGAGTACTTGCCGCTAGTAGATAGCTGACGCGGTAGCGCTTCACCTGCCGGAGAACAAGAGCCAGCGGCAGCCCGTAGAGCCAAGTGAAAACATAACCCACAACCGTGCTGTTGATCGAGACGCCGATCAGTGACTGCAGCGGTGGAAGGCCCCAAACATGAGGTTCAAACCACTCATGCAGCACAAAGTATACCCATCCGCTCGTGAACGGAATACCAAGTGGGGCGACAACGGCGGCAAGAAGACAGCTCAGAACGCGGGGTTTCATGAGGCACAACGTCTGAATTCACCGGCCTGCGCGGCTGTTCGCGCAGATCCGGTGGAAAGATGGGTTGGGCGACATTGGCTAACCAACACGATTGGGAAACGATATTTCCAGCACTACGCACCCGACATCGGTTTTGAATGGGCCATGAAGTTCCCCAGGAGGCCGACTGGCATAGTGTCCAGCCTCCAGCCACATTTCAAACGCCTTGTCATAGAGGCGACCGCTGACGATGAATACTTCTTCGGGGTAGAGATGGGTCTTGCCGCCGAAGGCGGTTGTATCTGCGCCAGGAAGAAAGCGGGTCAATTTCGTGTATTCGCCCGACTCTTCATCAATGCTCAGAGTCAGTTCCTCAGCTATGCCTTCCAGTCCTTTGACCGGAGCCCAGCGTTCCTGTGCTTGCGGACTCAACACGTTCCAGTAGGTGGCGGTGGACTTGGTCATGGATTACTCCGGAGAGCTTGGAGAACCGACGAATATGTTGCCCAACGTTCAGTCTACACCAGATTTGGCGTAGACCCGGATGCCCTGCGGGGCGCGAGCCGGTGTATATCGACCCATCACCCAGTGCATCATCCATCCATGTTCGCGCATTGTACTGTTTTTCAAGGATTCTCCGGGCATGAACAACCACATCGATTCGGGAAAACCACCACCCTCGGGCGGAAGATGAACCAGCCGAGCCCGGGGTTGACACCGCACAACCCAGGCTGCTGGATCAGGTTCGCGCGCAGATTCGCTCGCGCCACTACAGCATAAGGACCGAGAAGCAGTATGTCGAGTGGGTCCGGCGCTTCGTGCTCGTCCACCACAAGCGGCACCCGCGCGAGATGGGAGCCAGCGAGGTCGAGGCATTTCTCAGCCATTTCGCGGTCGAAGGGCACGTCGCCTCGGCGACGCAGAAACAGGCGCTACCCAATTCAGGGACACCCAATTCAGGGACAGTACACTAAATCTTCCTTCGGCGTTTGCGCCGGTCGCTGACCGCAGCTCAAGAAATGCGACAGTCGTCAGCGCAGCAGCGTCGACCCGCGCCAGACGCGGTCATTGGCGATCGGATGCTCGTCCGCCGGTGGCGCCGCGGAGGTGGACTGGCTGCAGTGCGGAAGCGGGATCAGCCGGGGGCGCGGATTTCCGGCACCTCGACGATGGACAGCGCGGATGCTGGCGGCTTTTCGACTGCCCGGACGAGTGCCCCGGTCATCTGCTCCAGACTGACCAGACCGAGGCGCTGGGCCGCTGGGCGCCAGTGCGGAACACGCGCGGCCAGGGCGTAGAGTGGCGTCAGGATGAGCGGCCCGCGATGCCCAGGGCCAACGACGTACCAGGGACGCAGGATCGTCGCGCGCACACCGCTGCCGGCGATCGCCGCTTCACCGGCGGCCCGGGCGGCGACGTAGGCGCGCATCACGGGTGCCGGTTGCGCAACGCTGACGTACACGAGGTGGGCGATCGCGACCCGCGACGCCGCGTCTACCGCGGCGCGGATCGACGCGAGATCGACCGCCTCGAAGTCCGCCGCCTTCGCTGGACTGGGGTGCGCCGTACCGACCAGGTGAACGAGGGTGTCGCCGGCCTGCAGGGCGCTGGCGATCGACACGCTGTCGAGCGCGTTGCCGACGACGATCTCTGCGCCGGACGCGGCGCGCCCCGCTGCGGCGCGGCGCACCAGGAGCCGGACGCGGTGTCCGCGGGCGAGCAGTCGCTCCGCCAGGGATGTGCCGAGATAACCGGTGCCGCCGGTCAGCACCACGGCGCCAGTGGTCGTTGCCATGGTGGTAGCGACTGTCGATGCAGGTCGAGTCAGCGTCATCAGCCAGTCCGTCGTGGGTGGGAGGGGCCAGGGGCCCAAGTCGTCGGATGCGAAGCTTTTCCTGTCATCCATACGCAGCAGAGGTGCGTCCGGATGCAAGCACCGGCGTCGGAGCTGCTTCAGCTCATCGCGGCGGCTGCGCGATGGTTGCCGGCAACCGGCGGCTGGCGGCGCTCGGCGGACCATCGCGCGACCGGGTGCTCAACTGCCCATGCCGCGGAAGGGCCCGGAGCCCTTGCTGCGCAGGGCGTGGATCCGGGCCAGGCCGCCGCGTGCGGTCTCCCGGTAACTCGCCTTGAGGTCGCGGCCGGTCTCCCACATCGTGCGAACCACCTCGTCGAAGGAGACGATGTGGTGACCGTCGGAGAGCAGGGCGTAGGCGGCGCAATCGACCGCGCGGACAGCAGCGATGGCATTGCGTTCGATGCAGGGGATCTGAACGTAACCGCCGATCGGGTCGCAGGTCAGGCCCAGATGATGTTCCAGCCCCATCTCGGCCGCATACTCGATCTGCCGCACCGAAGCGCCCAGGAGTTGCGCGGCGGCGCCCGCCGCCATGGCGCAGGCGGTGCCCACCTCACCTTGGCAGCCGACTTCGGCTCCCGAGATCGACGCGTTGCGCTTGACGATGTTGCCGATCATGCCGGCCGTCGCCAGCGCGCGATGGATCTTCTCGTCCGGCAACCGCGCATTCTGCTGCAGGAAGAAGAGGACGGCGGGCAGCACGCCGCAGGCACCGCAGGTTGGCGCCGTCACCACCTCGCCGCCGGCGGCGTTCTCTTCCGACACCGCCAGCGCATAGGCAAATTGCAGAGCTGTCTGGCCGAAGTAGCCGGCGAGGCTCTGCGCTCGGGCGTGATAGGCGGAAGCCTTGCGCGGCACCTTGAGCGTTCCCGGCAGACGCCCTTCCGCGTTCAGGCCGGTCGCAATCGTCCGCTGCATGCTCTTCCAGACGTTGGCCAAGTGGCACCAGATCGCTGGACCCTCGTGGCGCTCGACGATCTCCCAGATGCGCAGGCCCTCGCGTTCGGTCTCGTCGAGAACCGCGTCCATGCCGGCATGCGGATAGACCTCGCCGCCGCCGTCGGGCTGCCCGTCTTCGTCGAGCAGGGCTCCGCCGCCAACGGAGTAAACGACGCGCGCCGCCAGGACGCGGCCGCCGGCGTCGAGCGCCTCGAACTGCATTCCGTTCGGGTGTCGCGGCAGCGACTGTTCAGGCAGCCAGACGATATCGACCGGTGTCGGCGAGAACGGCGCGCTGACCGCCAGGTCAGTCAGGTGGCCCCGTCCGGTGGCCGCGAGCGTGCCGTAGAGCGTGACGCGCAGACGTGCCGCCGTCGGGTTGGCGGCGCTGAACGCCGTCGCGGCGAAGCGCGGCCCCATGGTGTGGCTGCTCGAGGGGCCGAGGCCGATGCGAAAGAGTTCCTGCAGGGACTTCATCGGCCTGCGCTGCCTCCCGATCGCGTCACCAAATCGTCCATCAGCTCACTCCCGGAAAGCGGTGCCGACGTGCGGTCGTACCTCTACCGCGGTCCGTGCCGCCGACGTGAGAACGGCATCCGCGACCAGCGGCCGCGCTCCTTGGCGGCTGCCCCGCTCATTGTGGTCTGCGTGGCGACCGGCGCAGCGCCGCCCAGCGATGCCTGAGCGTACCACGAGCCCTCTCCGCTGAGGCCGCGCGCGCCTCTGTTGGTTCGCGCTCGCCGAGAAAACAGGCGAACGCGGGGCGCAGTGGTGGAGCGGGTCGCCGATGGCAACGGCGCGCGTCGTCGTCAGCGCGAGGCCCTGTTTAGTATACTGTCACCGGAATGCAGGATGTCCTCAGCCGGAGACCAGGACGAATCCCCAAGTGCCGAGGACGTAGATCAGCAGGGCGGCCCACGAGTCGGCACCGATGCCCCAGTAGCGCCGCGGGTGGCGCAGCAGGATGCCGGCTACGTACACTGCCGTCATGACCAGGCCGATCATGCCGATCCAGGCGTTCGCCCGTCCTTCGTGCGTCAGCACGGGCTGCCCGGCGAGCAGGTCGGCGAGGACGAACAGAATGAGCTGGAAGGCGTTGCCGCCGAAGATGTCGCCGAAGACGAGCGTGTAGCTTCTCATCTGCACGCCGGTGACGGCGGTGCTGATCTCCGGCAGGGCCGAGGCGAACGCCAGGACCGTCGCGCCGAAGAGGACGCCGTTGATGCCCATCAGGTCGGCCAGGCGGTCGCCGCTTTGTTCGAGGACGACGCCGGCGACCAGCGTCACCAGCGAAGCGGCGACGAAGATCGCCACGTTCCTGGCCGTGCTGGCGTTCGCGAGGACATTGCCCCTGTCCGCTCGATCGGCTGCCGTCTTCGTCGCTTGCGCGGCAGGTTCGGCAGGGACGACGAGATCCATGTCCTGCCGGTCCCGGCAGCGGGCAAGGGCCAGCATGCCGACCAGCCAGACGACGAAGATCGCGATGCTCCCGACACCGAGCGGGCCGACGGCGGCGGTGGCGGGGAGGAGGCCGCTCATCACGGTGATGCCGACGACACAGATGACGAGAACGCCCTCCAGTGCCGGGAGCAACGATGCCGACAGGGTCGACAGGGGGCGTGGGCCGGTGACGAAGCGGTCAGCGATGACCAGCACCAGGGTCTGCATGGCGACGCCACCGATCAGGTTACCGGCGGCGATGTCCAGGTGGCCGCTGCTGACCGCGCTGATCGTGATCGCCAGTTCGGGCAGCGCGCCGGTGATCGATAGCAGAACTATGCCGCCGATCGTCTCGCCGAGGCCGAAGCGATCATCCAGGACGTCGGTCGCCTTCGCCAGCCAGACGCCGGCGATCCAGGTCGCGGCCGCGGCGGCGGCGAAGACAAACAGGAGGGCGGGGATTCCAAGGTGGTTCATCGGCAGTCTCCTCTGCGTGGTGGTGGTCGTTGGCGGGCAGGGCTGGCGCGCCGCTCTAGCGCGTGATCGGCCGGTAGCGGATCCGTTTCGGGCGGGCGGCCTCGTCGCCGAGGCGGCGTCGCTTGTCTTCCTCGTACTCGTGGTAGTTGCCGCTGAAGAAGGTCCATTGCGAATCTCCCTCGCAGGCGAGGATGTGCGAGCAGATGCGGTCGAGGAACCAGCGGTCGTGCGAGATGACGAGGACGCAGCCGGCGAACTCGAGCAGTGCGTCCTCGAGCGCGCGCAGCGTTTCGACGTCGAGGTCGTTCGACGGCTCGTCGAGCAGGAGGACATTGCCGCCGGCGATCAGTGTCTTCGCCATGTGCAGCCGTCCGCGCTCGCCGCCCGAGAGCTGGCCGACGTGCTTCTGCTGGTCGGCGCCCTTGAAGTTGAAGCGGCCGATGTAGGCGCGCGCCGGCGTTTCGTACTTGCCGACGGTGAGGATGTCGGCGCCGCCCGAGATCTCCTCGAAAACCGTCTTGCTGCCGTCGAGGCAGTCGCGGCTCTGGTCCACATAGGCGAGGCGGACGGTGTCGCCGATGTCGATCTCGCCCGAGTCGGGCTGCTCGCTGCCGGTGAGCATGCGGAAGAGCGTCGACTTGCCGGCGCCGTTCGGGCCGATGATGCCGACGATCGCCCCCGGCGGTACGCTGAAGCTCAGATCATCGATCAGCAGGCGGTCACCGAAGGACTTGCGAACGTTGCGGAACTCGATCACCTTGCCGCCGAGGCGCTCGCCGACCGGGATGAAGATTTCCTGCGTCTCGTTGCGCTTCTGGTACTCGACGTTGGACAGTTCGTCGAAGCGCGCCAGCCGCGCCTTGCTCTTCGCCTGTCGCGCCTTCGGGTTTTGCCGCACCCATTCGAGTTCCTGCTTCATCGCCTTGATGCGCCCGGCTTCCTGGCGCGCTTCGGTCTCCAGGCGGGCTTCCTTCTGTTCGAGCCAGCTCGAGTAGTTGCCCTTCCAGGGGATTCCCTGGCCGCGGTCGAGTTCGAGGATCCACTCGGCGGCATTGTCGAGGAAGTAGCGGTCGTGCGTCACCGCGACGACGGTGCCGGGGAAGCGGACGAGGAACTGCTCGAGCCAATCGACCGATTCGGCGTCGAGGTGGTTGGTCGGCTCGTCGAGGAGCAGCATGTCGGGTTTCGCGAGCAGCAGCTTGCACAGCGCGACGCGGCGCTTCTCGCCACCGGAGAGATTGCCGATCAGCGCCTCCCACGGCGGCAGGCGCAGTGCGTCGGCGGCCAGTTCGAGCTGGTTGTCGAGGTCGGCGCCGCTGCTGGCGATGATCGCCTCGAGCCGCGCCTGCTCCTCGGCGAGCTTGTCGAAGTCGGCGTCGGGTTCGGCGTAGGCGGCATAGACCGCATCCAGCATCGCCTGCGCGGCGAAGGCCTCGCCGAGTCCGGACTCGACTTCCTGGCGGACGGTCTTGACCGGGTCGAGCTGCGGCTCCTGCGGCAGGTAGCCGATGTTCAGCCCGGGCATCGGCGTTGCCTCGCCGATGATGTCGCGGTCGACGCCGGCCATGATGCGCAGCACGGTTGACTTGCCCGAGCCGTTGAGCCCGAGCAGACCGATCTTCGCGCCGGGGAAGAAAGAGAGCGAGATGTCCTTGATGATCTGGCGCTTGGGCGGGACGATCTTGCCCACCCGGTTCATCGTGAATACGTATTGAGCCATGGCTGTCGATCGGAAGTGGGAAAAACGGTTGCGGGACACCGGCAGCGGCACCGGCGCGGAAGGCGCGAGTTTACCCGACTCCGGCACTGCCGCACGCGATCGGGGGCGATGCGCCGGCGGCATCGCTCGCCGGCGACGCTCGCCGATTGACAGCGCTCGCCGCTGACGGGCATACTCGGTACGCTGCACTGACCGACGACGGCCGTCCATCTCGCCGCCGCAAACCGGCCGCTTCGTCCCGCAAGCGGGCGAGGCCGCAGCCCTGAAGGCAATCCGGCATGACACCCAGCACCCATCCACCAGCAGTTGCACGCGCGCGTCCGCTGCCGGCCGCCGGCAGCGGCTGCTGGCGGGCCATCGTCGGCGGCCTGCTGCTGATGCTGCTGCAGGGCGTGCTGCCGGCCGGCGCCGTCGCCAGCATCTGGGGCTACGTCGACGAGCAGGGAGTCGCGCACTTCGCGACCGAACAGCTCGATTCGCGTTACAAGCTCTTCCTGCAGGGCGACGCCGCGCGCACGTCGCTGTCGGCGCTGAGCGGGCCAAGCAAGCCGGAGCTGCTGCGCTACCTGTCGCAGCATCCGAACCTGAAGAAGTTCGAACCGCTGATCAAGCGCGCGAGCGACGAGTTTGCCGTCGATGCCGCGCTGCTGAAAGCGGTGATGGCTGCCGAGTCCGCCTTCAACCCCGACGCCGTATCACCCAAGGGCGCCATCGGGCTGATGCAGGTGATGCCGGCGACCGCCGGCCAGTACGGGCTGCAGGCCGACCGGCAGCAGAGCCTGGAGGAGAAGCTGGCCGATCCGAAGACCAATATCCGCATCGGCGCGCGTTACCTGCGCGACCTCGGCAAGCTGTTCCCGAACGATCCGCAACTGGTTCTGGCCGCCTACAACGCCGGTCAGGGCGCCGTGCAGCAGCACCGCAACCAGGTGCCGCCGTACCCGGAAACGATGAACTACGTCCAGCTCGTGACGCAGTTCCATCAGCTCTACCAAGGCAACACGCTCACCCGCAAGGCGGCGCCGTCGTCGGTCTTCACCCGTTCGGCTGCCGGTGGCCAGCGCATCTACATGAAGCTGCCCGGGCGGCGCGACGTCCCCGAGACGGCTCCGGCGCGCTGATGCCCAGCTGTCTTCGCCGCGCCGTCGTCAGCCATCGCGTCGCCGTGGCGGTGTGCGCCGCGCTGCCAGCAGTCGACTGGCCGAGCGCCCGCGCGGCAACGCCATTGCGCTTCCGGCGCCGGGGTCGTCGTCTGTCGGAACCGCGTGCTGCGGCGGTACAATGTTTGCCTTCCGTGTCCGGGAAACGATCATGCAAGCCGTGCCTCGAGTTGATTCCGCCGCCGCCCAAAGCGCTTCGTCATCCCGGTCGGCCGACCACCGCGTGCGCGGCGCCAGCGTCCGCTGCCTGGCGGCGACGCTGCTGCTCGCCGGCTGCGCCGGTCCGGCCACCAACGTCACGGTCAGCGACCCGGCGCGGATCACGCGCAGCGGCTTCCTCACCGACTACAAGGCGCTGGCACCGTCGCCTGGGGCCGAGGGCACCCTCTGCTGGCGGCAGCCGGGGCTCGACCTCAAGGCCTACGACAAGGTGCTGATCAACCGCATCGTCGTCACCCTCAAGGCCGACCAGCAACAGGGAATCGATCCGACCGAGCTGAAGGCGCTCGTGGACTACTTCCATGCCTCGCTGGTGAAGGCCCTCAAGCCGCAGATGCAGATCGTCGAGCAGCCGGGTCCGGGGGTCATCGTGCTGCGCATCGCACTGACCAACCTGGTGCCGACGCAGGTCAGCCGCAGCCTGATGGGGACGGCGATCCCCTACGCCTTCACCGCCGAACTCGCCTCCGGGCCAGCCAGTGGCAGGCCGGCCGGGTCGACGCCGTACCTCGGCGAGACGGGGATGGAGATCCAGTTCACCGACGGCGCGACGAACCGGGTGCTCGCCGAATGCGCCGACGCGCAGATCGGCCGCAAGTACGCGGCGGCGGTCGAGGAGGGTGCCGAGGGTGCGACCGACACCTGGGTCAAGGGTTACATGAACTCGTTCCAGGCCTGGGCGTACGCGCAGAACGCCTTCGACAAGTGGGCGAAGCTGATCGCCGATCGCTTTGCCGTGCTGCGCGGCGTCAAGCCGGAAAAATGAGCGAAGCAGAGGAAAGCGGAAGGAGAAAGTGATGCAGCGCAAGGCGGTGGTGGCCGGTGTCGGCGCGGTACCCTTCGGCAAGCCGGGGGCGACCGAGAGCTATGACCTGATGGCCGCGGCGGCGACACGGCGGGCGCTCGCCGATGCTGGCCTGGGCTACGAGGACGTGCAGCAGGCGATCGTCGGCTACGTCTATGGCGATTCGACCTCCGGCCAGCGCGCGCTCTACGGCGTCGGCATGAGCGGCATCCCGATCGTCAATGTGAACAACAACTGTTCGACCGGGTCGACGGCGCTCTTCCTCGCCCGGCAACTGGTCGAATCCGGCGCGCTCGACTGCGTGTTGGCGCTCGGCTTCGAGCAGATGCGCCCGGGCGCGATCGCCGAACACTGGAACGACCGGCCGTCGCCCTTCGCACGTTTCGACGAGCTGTGCGCCGAGATCGCTCCCTACCCCGTACCGCTGGCGCTGCGCTACTTCGGCGGCGCCGGCGTCGAATACATGCAGCGCCACGGCGCGACGGCGAAGCTCTTCGCGCGCGTGCGCGCCAAGGCGAGCCGGCACGCCGCGCACAACCCCGGCGCGCTGTTGCGCAAGGTGGTCAGCGAGGAAGAAGTCCTGGCGGCGCCGCTGATCTGCGCCGAGGCCGGCATGACGCGGCTGATGGCCTGCCCGCCGACCTGCGGCGCGGCGGCGGCGATCCTCGTCTCGCCGGACTTCGCCGCGCGCCGCAATCTCGACCGGCGCGTCTTCATCGCCGCGCAGGCGATGACCACCGACCGCCCGGGCACCTTCGACCAGCGCAGCATGCTGGCGCTGGTCGGCGCCGACATGAGCCGCGAGGCCGCCGACCTCGTCTACGAACAGGCGGGAATCGGTCCCGGCGACATCGACGTCGTCGAACTGCACGACTGCTTCGCGCAGAACGAGGTCATCAGCTACGAGGCGCTTCGTCTGTGCCCGGAGGGCGGCGCCGAGCAGTTCGTCGCCGACGGCGACAATACCTACGGCGGCCGGGTGGTGACCAACCCCTCGGGTGGCCTGCTGTGCAAGGGGCATCCGCTCGGTGCGACCGGGCTCGCGCAGTGCGCCGAACTGGTCGAGCAGCTGCGCGGCGCAGCCGGCGAGCGGCAGGTGGCAGGCGCCCGCATTGCGCTGCAGCACAACCTGGGACTTGGTGGCGCCTGTGTCGTGACGCTCTACCAGCGGGCGGCCTGAGCGGCAACACGGCAGCGGGCAATGAACGCCCTGCGCGCGGCGGCGCAGCGCAGGCATGCGACAGGGAGCATTTCATGGGAAAACTCGCAGGCAAGGTGGCGATCGTCAGCGGTTCCGGCCGCGGCATCGGGCGCGCGGTGGCGCTCAAGCTGGCGGAGGAGGGCGCGCATGTGGTGGTCAACGACGTCGACAGCGCACCGGCGGCAGAGACGGTCGGCGACATCGTTGCTGCCGGCGGCCAGGCGGTCGCCTGCGTCGGCAGCGTCACCGCCGGCGACTTCGCCGAGCGTTTCGTGCACACCGCACTCAGCCAGTTCGGCGGCCTCGACATCATCATCAACAACGCCGGCTACACCTGGGACAACGTCGTCCAGAAGATGAGCGACGAGCAATGGCAGGCGATGCTCGACGTCCATCTGACGGCGCCCTTCCGCGTCCTGCGCGCGGCCGCCGACTTCTTCCGCGCCGCCGCGAAGAGCGAGAGCGAGAGCGGCCAGGAGACCTACCGCAAGGTGGTCAATGTGTCGTCGATCGCCGGTGTCGGCGGCAATGCCGGGCAGGCCAACTACGCCGCCGCCAAGGCCGGCATCGTCGGCCTGACGCGCACGCTGGCGAAGGAGTGGGGGCGTTACCGCGTGAACGTCAACTGCGTCGCCTTCGGCCTGATCAACACGCGGCTGACCAGCGCCGCCGCCGGCGACGCGGTGCTCGACATCGAGGGCCGGCAGATCAAGGCCGGCGTCAATCCCCAGTTGCTGCAGCAGATGGCGGCGATGATCCCGCTCGGCCGCGGCGGTACGCCGGAGGAGGCGGCCGGCGCCATCGTCATGCTCTGCTACCCGGAAGCCAACTACGTCTCCGGCGAGCTGCTCGTCTGCGGCGGCGGCTTCCGCATCTAGGCGCGAGCGACCTCCGATGGCGATCGCCCGCACGCTCTTCGACGACGGCCACCGGCAATATGCGGCGGCGCTCGACCGCTTCATCGCGCTCGAAGTCGCGCCGCACTACGAGCGCTTTGAAGAGCAGGGCTTTTTCGACCGCGAGCTGTGGCTGCGCGCCGCCGCCGCCGGCTTCCTCTGCTCGTCGCTGCCCGAGGAGTACGGCGGTGCCGGCGCCGACAAGCTGTACAGCGTCGTCCTCTTCGAGCAACTGGCGCGCAACGCGGTGCAGAACCTGCTCGGCTGGTCGCTGCATTCGGAGATCGTCGCCCCCTACCTGCTGCACTACGGCAGCGAGGCGATCCGTCGGCGCTACCTGCCGCGCATGGCGAGCGGCGAGCTGATCGGCGCCATCGCGATGACCGAGCCGGGCGCCGGCTCCGACCTGCAGGGGCTGCGCACGACGGCGCTGCGCGACGGCGAGCACTACGTCCTCAACGGCGGCAAGACCTTCATCACCAACGGCTCGCTCTGCGACCTCGTCGTCGTCGTCGCTAAGACGGATCCGGCGGCCGCCGGCAAGGGCATCAGCCTGCTCGTCGTCGACATGCGCTGGCCCGGCTGCAGTCGCGGCCGGCGGTTGAAGAAGATCGGCATGCGTGCGCAGGACACCGGCGAACTCTTCTTCGACGACGTGCACGTGCCGGTCGACCACCTGCTCGGCGAGGAGAACCGCGGCTTCGCCTATCTGATGAACGAGCTGCCGTGGGAGCGGCTGCAGATCGCGATCAGTGCCGTCGCGCAGGCGGAAGCGGCGATCGACTGGACCAGCCGCTACTGCCGCGAACGCCAGGCCTTCGGGCAGCCGCTCCTGCACTTCCAGAACACCCGCTTCACCCTCGCCGAGGCGCTGACCGAGGTGCAGGTAGCGCGCGTCTTCGTCGACCGCTGCAGCGAACTCTTCGTCCGCGGCGAACTCGACGCGACGGCGGCGTCGATGGCCAAGTACTGGTGCACCGAACTGCAGTGCAAGGTACTCGACGCCTGCCTGCAACTGCACGGCGGCAACGGCTGCATGCTCGATTACCCGATCGCCCGCGCCTGGACCGACGCCCGCGCCGCACGCATCTACGGCGGCAGCAACGAGATCATGAAGGAGCTGATCGCCCGCCAAATCGCGGGGACAGTATACTAAATTGGCCGAGGGCGCGTTCGACGCGCTGCGGGTCGCGGGCCACGGCCGGTGCCGTGCCCCCAGCCGTTGCGTCCCCTGCGCCGTCAGCCGTTCGCGCGCCAAGCGTTTGGCGCCGCTGCGTTCACCGGTTCACGACGTCGCATGCCATCGCCCAAGCGGCGCCTGAGTTCGGGCCGATGCAGCACGGAGAGAGTGCTAGAATTTGCCGATGATCGATTGGTCAACCTGTCCAGCTGTAGAGTGCCATCCGGACGTGGTGAGCGGGGCCTGGGTCTTTCGCAGCAGCCGTGTGCCCGTCGCGGCCCTCTTTGAGAACCTTGAGGCGGGCGCCACGTTGGCCGAGTTTGTCCAGTGGTTTCCGGGCGTCAGCCTTGAACAGGCGAAGAGCGTTCTCGAGCACGCCGCCCGGAGCTCGCTTGCGGCAGCGTAGATGCGTATCGTGTTTGATCAGGGTACACCTGTGCCACTGCGCCATTGCCTTGTCGATCACTTCGTCGTCACCGCCTTCGAGCAGGGCTGGTCAACGCTGAGAAACGGCGAACTCCTCGCGGCGGTGGAGAGAGAAGGCTTTGATCTCCTGATCACTACGGATCGCCGGCTGAAGCATCAGCAGAACCTCGGCGCCAGAGCAATTGGAATCATCGTCCTGAGCACCACGAGTTGGCCGCGCATACGCGCCGTCGAGCACATGGTCGTGGCCGCCGTCCAGAACGTCGCACCAGCCCGGTTGATCGAGATCGACATACCGTGACGCGGGGCAGCGCGCATTGTGGGGACAGTTACGTGCTTGGCAGGCCGGTTCCGCTGTGCTTTGATGCGCCCACCCACCCACCCACCCACCCGGCACGGAAGGACGAGAAGTGAGCGAGAACGACCAGCCAGCGATCGATGGGCTGCGGCAGGCGCTGGCCGCCGGGTTCATCGACGCCGCAACCTTCGAGGCCGCCGTGGCGGCGATCGCAGCGCGCGCGAATGCGGCCGCCGCCGCCGCCCGCGACGGGCAAGCGCCGCCTTCCCTCGGCGCGCGGCAGGCCGAGCTCAGCGGCGACGGCGCCATCGCGCAGGGCACCGGCGATGCGCTCGGCGCCGGGGCGAGCAAGATCGGTCGCGACGCCATCGGCGTCATCAACCAGACGCAGATCGTCAGGAACTACTACGGCAACACCGGCTGCGATAAGGCCGCTACGCGCCTGCTCGCCAGCCAGGTGGGTGCCTATCTGGCCTGGCTGCAGGCACGCACGCAGAGCATCGAGCTGCGCGGGATCGAGCGCTCGGGTGCGTCGCCGGTCGTCAGCCTGCCGCTCGCCACTGCCTACGTGCCGCTGCGCGCTCGCTCGCTGCGTCCGCCGGACGAAGAAGGCGGCGAGGCCCACCTGCGCCGGTCCGGCCGGCACCGGGCGGTCGGGGTGGCTGACGACGGCGGTGGCGACCCGTCGACCGGAGACGGCAGCGACCTCGCGCTGAGCGAGGTGCTGGCCCTCGGCAATCGCCTGGCGATCATTGGCGGTCCGGGCTGCGGCAAGACGACCGTCCTGCTGCACATCGCCTGGGCACTCGCTTCGTCGCTGCTCGCCGGCGAAGCCGAGCCGGCGCGCTCGCGCCTCGGGCTGCGGCTGGCGCCGGCCGAGCTGCCGCTGCCGATCTTCGTCCCGCTCGCCGCGTTCGCGCGCCATCGGCGCCACCTGCCGGCCGGCGCGCTGGCGCGCGAGCGCACCCTGCAGCACTTCATCTCGCATCACCTGATCAGCAGTGAGGCGCCGTTCGAGCTGCCGGACGACTTCTTCGTCCGCCTGCTGCACGAAGGGAACAACGTCCTGCTGCTGCTCGACGGGCTCGACGAAGTGGCGAATGAGGGCGAGCGCGCCGAAGTCCGCCAGTCGGTCGAGAACCTCGTTGGCGGCCGGCGGGCGATGCGCGTCGTCGTCACCTGCCGGACGATCGCCTGGCGCAGCGGCGGCTCGGCGAGGGCGCACCGCGGCTCGTCGACAGCCCGCTACTGGTGCGCCTGCTGCTGATCGTCCACCTCAACAACCGCACGCTGCCCGACCAGCGTGCCGACCTCTTCGACAAGGCGATCAACGCGCTGCTGCAGGTCGATTAGGGCCACGACGAGACCGACAAGCGCGAGCTGTCGCTCGACTGGACGCTGTACCGCGACATGGCGCAGCACCTCGCCTTCCACATGCACCAGCAGGGCGCCGACCAGGGACGCGAGATCGAGGAGCCGGCGCTGCGCGCGATCCTGCGCGGCGAAGCCGAGTTCCTGCCGCGCATCGACGACTTACTCCGCCAGGCGCAGCAGCGCGGCAGCGTCCTCGAGGAGCGCGACGGCGCGTATCGCTTCCTGCATCTCGCGCTGCAGGAATTCCTCGTCGGCCGCTACCTCAGCGAGGTCACCGGCCGCGAGTCGCGCGAGCGGATGCTCGAGGTCCTCGCCGGTCGGCTCGCCGACCCGTGGTGGCGCGAGCCGATCCTGCTGCTCGGCGGTTACCAGGCGACGCACGCGGCGCGTTCGGCCCGCGAGTTGTTGCGCGCGCTGGCTGATGCCGCTGGCGACGCCGACGCGCGCTTCGCCGCCGCCGAGCTGGCGGCGACGGCGGCGACGGCGGCGCTCGAGTGGCGCGAGAGCGGCGAGCCGCTGCGCGCCGATTGCGCGCGACGCATCGTCACCCTGCTCGACGACGCCGACGCACTCGCCGGCGCGCGGGCGGTGCTGCGCGCGCGCGCCGGCGACCGGCTGGCGCAGCTCGGCGATCCGCGTTTCGATCCGCAGCGCTTTTTCCTGCCGGCCGACGACACGCTCGGTTTCGTGCGCATCGCTGCCGACCCGGATTTCGTCATTGGCACCCGCAGCGCGGATCGCGAGCGGGTCGCGCGCATCGGCGGATACGCGGTTTACGACCACGAGATCGACGAGCTGCCGACGCCGACGCGAGAGTTCCGCATCGCCCACTACCCGGTGACCGTCGCGCAGTTTCGCGCCTTCGTCGCGGCGACCGGTTTGGCGATCGGCGACGCCGATGCGCTCGCCGACCCCGACAGCCGGCCGGTGCGCCGGGTGAGCTGGCATGAGGCCTTGGCCTGGTGCGACTGGCTCAACGAGATGCTCTTGAGGTCGCCGGCGCTCGCCGGCAGCCGAGTCGCCGCGCTGGTGCGGCACGGCTGGCGGGTGGCGCTGCCGAGCGAACTCGAGTGGGAGAAAGCGGCGCGCGGCGGCTTGCGCGGCGCGGTGTTTCCGTGGGGTGACGATGCCGATGAGGGCGACGGCAGGCGCGCGAATCATGCAGGTTCGCGGATCGGCGACACGTCGGTCGTCGGCTGCTTCGCCGCCAACGGCCATGGCCTGCACGACATGGCGGGCAACGTCTGGGAGTGGACGGGCAGCCTCTGGGGTACCGACTTCGGGAAGCCGGACTTCGCTTATCCGTATCAGGTCGATGATCCTCGTCGGGAGGATCTCCGGGCGGGCGATGAGGTGCTGCGGGTCGTGCGCGGCGGCTCGTGGCGCTTTCGCCGGGACGATGCGCGCTGTGGCATCCGCTTCAGGTACCCCCCTGACGTCCGCTCTGACTACGTTGGTTTTCGCGTGGTGTTGCGTTCTTCCCCTGTTCTTCCGCTCTGATCTCTGCTCCCTCTGCACTCTGTCACTCCGGGAACTCCGACTCTGAAGGGGGTTCGGGGGAGACTTCCCCCGCCGCCCGCTGGCGGGCGTTCAGCCGCTGCGTCGCGGGATCGGATGGGCCAAAGAAGCTCAGTAGTGGTAGCGAAGCTGCGCAATCAGGAGATCTTCACCGTCGACACGGTACACCATGCGGTGCTCGTCGGTGATCCGGCGCGACCAGAAACCCGACAACGCGTGTCGCAGCGGCTCGGGCTTGCCGACGCCGGCAAAGGGTTCGCGCATCACTTCCTGGATCAGCCTGTTGATCCGCTCGGCCATCCTGCGGTCGTGCTTCTGCCAGTGGAGGTAGTCGTCCCAGGCCGTGTCGGCGAACACCAGTCGCATCAGACCAGTTCCCGCTCGCTGCCCCTTCCTTCAGCCAGTTGCGCTGCCGCGTCGAGCAGCCGCCTCGCGTTCGCTGGGCTGCGCAGCAAGTAGGCCGTTTCTTCGAGCGCCCGGTAGTCATCGAGCGAGAGCATGACGACCGATGGCTCACCGTTGCGGGTGATGATCAGCGGCTCGTGGTCGTCACAGACGCGGTCCATCGTCCGGGCGAGGTTGGCGCGGGCGGCGCTGTAGCTGATGGCGTCCATGACGGGATTCCAGTGTTCCTGTACGCTTTATTGTACGCAACCGGAGTGGAGTGCTCAATGCCGGCATGCCATGTCCGTGTTCCGCCGGCGATCGTGGAATCCGGCAAGCGGTCGCTACGCCCGGTTCGTCCGGGTCACCTCATCCATCCGACGGCGGCGCGGCGCGCGGCGGGAGAAGTCTCCCCCGCACCCCCTCCAGAGTCGGAGTTCCCGGAGTGACAGAGTTCAGAGGGAGCAGAGATCAGAGCCGAAGAACAGGGGAAGAACGCAACACCACGCGAAAACCGATGTCGCCATTGCGGAAGTCCGGGGGGATACCTGTCGCGGAAGCCACAGCGCGCATGGTCCCGGAGATCGAGCCACGAGCCGCCGCGCACGACCCGCCACACCTCGTCTGATGCGTCCGGGTCCTCGCGTAGCCGATCGCTGGCGTCATAAGGGTAGCGGAAGTCCGGCTTCCCCCAAGCGGTGCCCCAGAGGCTGCGCGTCCACTCCCAGACGTTGCCGGCGAGGTCCTCGCAGCCGTAGGGGCTCTGCCCATCAGCGAAAACGCCCGGGGTACTCGAGTCGCCGATGCTCATCTCCGCATTGGCGTATTTTTCCTCACAGTCGTCGCCCCATGGGTAGCTGCGCTCTAGCAGCGGGTTGTCCTGCAGCGGCGCGTCGCTGGCGGCGAATCCCTGGGCGATGCCGGCGAGCCGGATCGTGCGCGGGATCTGCAGACCGCCACGAGCCGCCTTTTCCCACTCGGCTTCCGACGGCAGCGCGACGATCGAGCCTGCCGGCAGCCGCCCGCGCCAGCGCTCGTTCAGCCAGTCGCAGAAGGCGCGCGCATCGTGCCAACTGACCTTCACGACCGGCCGGTTCGCCGGCGGACGCAGCGCAGCCGCGTCATGGTCCGCGTAGCCGCTGGCGCCGACGAACTCGGCGAACTGCGCGACGCTGACCGGCGCCTCGGCGATCCAGTAGTCGTAGTCGAGCGTCTCGTTGCAGTGCAGCGGCGCATCGCCGCCATCCTGTTCGCCCATCCAGAAAGCGCCAGCCGGAACCTGCGCGAAACGCATCGCGTCGACGTCGAGCAGGTGGCGGCGCGGATCGCCGAGCCGTGCGAGCACGTCGCCGGCGAGCGCGCGCTGCTGCGCGGCGACGCCGCCATCGGCGGGCACCACCGGCAGCGAGGCGGCGAGCCAGCCGGCAACGCGGGTCGCGATCGCGCGCGTGCGGTCACGCTGGCGGACGGCGTCGACGCCGATCTCGAGCAACTGCATTCCGGCGAGCAGCGCGCAGCTCCAGTCGGCAGCCGCCGGCGATCGCTCGCGGCGGAAGTCGTCGATGCTCGTACCGCCGATCAGCTCGTCGGCGGCGGTCGCGCCGCGCTCGGCCTTGGCGACTCGCGCCGCCAGCACCAGGACGATCTGCCACTGTCCCGGCGACTCGCGCGCCAGACACGCACAGTCGGCGGCGAATTCCGGCCGTGCCGCGAAATGGCAGGCGGCGAGAAACTCCTGGAAGCTGCGATGCGGGAAGGCGAACTGCCGCTCGCCGTGGCGTTCGCCCTGGCCGAGCAGCAAGCCGGCACGCTTCTCGATGTAGTCGACGACGATCGTGGCCTTGTCCAGACTGCCGCCGAGCAGTGGCCGGAAGGCCCGCAGCAGGCGGCCTTCGCCGATGTCGGCAGTGGTTTCGTCACCGCTGCTGCCGGCGGTTCCGCTGGCAAGACCGCGGTCGGCGACGACGCTCTCGGCATGCACGTTGAACGCCAGTTCCTCGAGCGTTCCGCGCAGGTCGGCGAGCTTCAGCGTCGGAATCGCCAGCGCGTCGAGCAGCGCCCGGTCGGCACCGATCTGCCGGTTCCAGCGCAGCAGCAGCAGGTCGACCGAGTCGTTGTAGAGATCGGCGCGGTCGTCGGGCAGGCGGCCGCGGCTGGCGTGCAGCGAGGCCATCAGCGTCAGCAGCAGCGGGCTGCGCCAGCGGTTTGAGGTCCGGGCGCTCGCGGGCGGTGAGCAGGTCGTCGCACTTGCATTCGGCGTCGCCGGGCGGCAGCCACTGGCGCCGGGCGAGGGTCGCGTACCAGCCGCGGATGAAGCGCTCGATCTGCTCGTCCTCGAAATCGGCGAGCGCGTAGACGCCCTGCGCCGGGTCGGCGCCGGCGGGCCAGGCGTAGGGGCGGGCGGTGAACAGGAAGCGGCAGCGCTCGCCAGCGCTCTGCATCAACTCCCTGACGGCGCCGACGACGCGCTGCCGGCTGGCGTCGTTGCCGCATTCGTCGAGGCCGTCGAGCAGGATCAGCGCGCCGTGGTCGCGGGCGACCCGCTGCACGAACTTCTTCGTCTCGGGCGACAGGCCGTAGCCGCTGGCGTCGAGATCGCGGCCGATGAAATCCCAGAGGTCGCCGCCGTGTGCCGCCGCCGCACCGGCGGGGAGCTGCTCGGCGAAGCGGCGCAGGACGACGCGGATCGGCAGCAGCGCGCCGTGGCGCCACTGGTCGCCGAGGCCGGCGAGTGCCTCGTCGTGGCCCTGCCAGGCCTGCGCCAGCGCCAGCAGGACGCTGGCGCCAAAGGTGCTCTTGCCGCTGCCGGCAGCACCGAGCAGCGTCAGCGCGCGGTGCTCCACCAGCGCTTCGAGCACCGGCACGGCGCGCGTCGTGTGTTTCTCCTCCATTTCTGCACGCGCGTTGAAGCCCGCGCTGCGGCTGCGCTGCAGCCACTGCGCCAGGGTCATCTCCTGCGGGATGTGCGGTTGCGTCGCCAGCGGCACATGGACGTCGGCGGGTTGCAGCGGCTCGCGCCGGCCGTCGCTGGCGCTGAGGTCGATCTCGCCGAGCCTGAGGCCGGCGAGGTCATTGGCGAGCGCGGCGAGGTAATGCGCGATGACCGCGTTGGCCTCGGCGGGGTCTTCACCGCGGTGGACGACCCCGTCGACGACCTGGATGAAGTCGCGGCCGATGAAATGCCCGCCGGCGGTGACACTGCCGCCGACGTGGGCGCCGCCGCCGGTGTCGATCGCCTGCGCGGCTTGTCCGGCGTCGCCCTGCTGCCGCGCGGAGAGTTGCGCCTGCAGGTCGGCGATCTGTCGCTGCAGCCGGACGATGTCGTCGGCGCTGCCCGGGATGATGGGTCGGCTGGTCATTGCGTGGCCTCCGGGTGCCTGCAGTTTGCCGAGGACGAACTTCGTCACCGGACCGACGGCGGCAGCGAGCAGCGGCGAGGCGAAGGTGCCGACGAGCGAAGCGACGGCGCCGGGCGCCAGCGCAGCGAGCCCATCGAGCAGCCGGCCGAGGCGGCTGTCGTCGGCCTGCTTGTGCCCTTCGCCACTTCGGCCTCAATCTCGGCGAGTCGTTGCTGCGCCTCGGCCTGGCTGCGCGGCGCCGCGTGTTCGCTGACCGCGCTGAACAGCGGGGCGAAGAGCGCCCCGATCTCGCTCGCCGGGACGCCCTGCGTGACGATGCGGTCACGGCCGACGAAGTCGCGGCCGACGCTGATGTTGCCGCCGACGTGGGCGCCGCCGCCGGTATCGACGCGCGTGCCGGTGTCGATCGGCCCGTGGTGGTTGCCGGCGCCCAGCGCCGGGCCGTCGCCCTGCGCGATGGCGCCGTTGCCGTGCAGGACGGCGTGGCGGCTGTGGTCGGCCACGCCGTCGCTTGCCTCGCGCTCGCGCTCGAATTTCACGAAACCGTTGGCCGCGAGCTTGTCGAGTTGCTCGCCGAAGTGGCGGCAGAGCTGGTCGGTGTTGCTGTAGACGGTCTGGAAGTGGCCGAGCGCCCGCAGCTTCTGCTGGAACGAGTGCAGGCTCTTAAGGTCTTCGGCGCTGGCGGTCGCCCGGTCGGCGGGCGAATCGCAGAAGTAGGTGTAGATGAACGGCTTGCTGGTCGCGTGGAACTGGCCGACTGCGGTCGCGAACTCCTCCTCGGTGCAGCGGCCGACCTTGCTGCGGTAGAGCATCACGAACACGTCGCACTGGCGGATTTCACGGTTCTACTCGTCCTGCAGCCGGGTCTTCGACGGCGCGTCGAGGAAGTCCTCCCAGATGGTCAGGCGGAGGTAGGCTGCCTGGTCGATCCAGAGGTCGTTCCGGCGCCTGATGGCGATCGCGAAATCGCGGCGATGGTCGGCGAGTTCGGCCGACGAGGCAAGGAAGATCCTGCGGGTGGTGATCGCGGCGGTCGACATGCGGCAGGCTCCGGCGAGTTGGCGTCGGCGAAACCCTACGCTGCAGAAGGGCGCAAGGCAAGCGGTCGCGCGTGCGCAGGTGGCGCGCCCGGTCCGCCGGCGAGCGTGCCGTCAGCGCAGCCCGAACCAGGCTTCGGCGTTGCGCTGCGCGACCTTCTCGGCCGTCGCCGGCGTCAGGTTGGCGAGCAGCCCGTTGCGGATCGCCTGCACGCTGGCCTCGTAGTCCGCCGCGTTACCGGCCAGGTCGACGCCGACGACGAAGCGGTCGGGGTGGTCCTCGATCAGTTGCTGCCAATCACGCTCGAGCGTGCGGTCGTCGTAGACGGTGTAGCGGTTCTTCTGCAGCGGCCAGCCGCGCGCCGAGAGATCGCAGGCGGTGTTCGGGTATTGCTCGAGGAAATGGCGCATGTCGGCGGCCGACGAGACGCTGCCACAGTGCGACACGATCAGCCGCGCCTGTGGGCTGGACGCGGCCAGCGCACCCACCTGGCGGACGGTGTCGGGGTGATTCCATTGGGCGTGGATGTTGAGCGGCCGGCCGTAGCGGGCGGCGAGGGCGAACAGCGCCTGCAGCGTGCCGCCGTCTGCCGCTACCTTGAAGCGGCTGCTCGGGTCGGCGGCAGTGGTCAGTGCATTGACGTGGATCTCGCCGATGACGCGCGCGCCGCGGTCGCGCAGTTCGCCTTCGATGGTGCGCAGCATCTGCTGCACCCCGGGAGTGTCCGGGCTGGCAAAGGCCGTCGCGTCGAGATTGCGGTGCGTGCTCTTCCACGGATGCTGGCCGGCGGGCCGGATGAAGCGCTGGCCCAGCGCCATCATTGCCGGCATGTTGTTGCCGCCGGCGCCGCCGGTCAGGCGGACGCCGTTGCGGTCCATCACCGCCAGCAGCTCGGCGCCATCGAAACCGTGGACGACGTGGTAGTGGGCGTCGATGATCGGCAGCTTGCCGGCACCCTCGACTCCGAGGACGGCCTCGGCGGCGGCGGGAGTCGTTGCCAGTGGCGCCGCGAAAGCGGCAAGAAGCCAGAGGGAGGTGGTCCAGCGGCGGCAACGCCGGAGGGGAAGGAATGGGGCGGTTTCCACTGTCGCTCCTCGTACATTGACAGGAGGGCGGTCGCGCCAAGTCGCGTCGTGCGACGACGGCCACGCCCTGCACATCGGGGGTGTCACAAGAAGGATAGGAAACGCCGTGGCGGTATGCAAATCCCGCGCAGTGGCCTGCACGCTGCCGCCGGTGAACGGCGGTCGGCAGGCCTTGCCGGTCAGCCGGCTGGCGTCCAGTGGTGAGGATGAAAGTGAGCGAGCGGCCAACTGCCGCCCGCAGCAAGCAGCCATCGGGCCGCAGCCCGTGCATTCCCGACCGCGCCGGAGACGCAACAACAGCGGCGTCCCGCGCCGGCCGGCGCGAGCATCGCAACGGCCATCGCCAGAGCGGCGACGGCAAAAGACGTCAGCGGCCGCTGTTGTCGGCAGCGAGCAAGTCGCTTCCTGACGATGCCGGTGCTTGCGCACGCTGTCTCAACTCCGCGATGACTTGCTGACCGTTCTGCCGCGCAGCGGCTGCCTGCTCGCGACGATCCCGATCGTCGATCAGGGCGAGGGCCTGTCGCCGCCAGGCCAGCATCTGTGGATCCTGCTCGTGGTGGAGGTGGTGGCGCCGGTGGATGGTGAACCAGCGATGGGCTTCCTCAGCGTCGGCGGCAACACCCTGACCTGTCTGGTACATGAGGCCGATCTGGAACTGCGAGACCTTGTCGCCCTGGGCCGCGGCGATTCGGTACCATTGCATCGCCGTGCCGTAATCGAGCGCCACGCCGTCGCCGTAGTGGTGGATTACGGCCAGATTGTACGCCGCATCGGCGTTCCCCCTGTCCGCCCACGCTTGCCACAGCCGGATGGCCTGCGTCGTCTCGCCGCCCTTGTGCAGCCGGGCAGCCAGGCGCAGATCGTCGTCGACGCTCCCTGCATGCGCTGCCAGGCAGCAGGCGGCAAGGGCGAAAGAAAGGCAGAGGCGAGATAACGGCGGGCTCATGGTCGATCTCCGGCAGAGGCCCCGATGCGTGATTGCGCTCGGGGGCGGTGGTTGGCGCTCGGGTTGACGGGCGCACGAAGAGTGGCAGCCTAAGCCCAAACCGCCTGGCCTGTAAGCAGGCAAATTGTCGCGCGACCGTTTGTCGCATGCCGTCGAACGTCCGCATGGCGTGGTTGCGGGCGCGATGCCCCGCAACCTGGAGCGATCCGCGCTGTCCGCGTGCGCCTCGCGGAACGGTGCGATAATCGGTGGCCTCCGGCTGCGGCCACCACGCTCGCTTTGCGCGGGCACCCGATCGAATGCGTCATCGATGAAGAACGAAGAATCGTCACGGCAGCGGCTGCTCGAGATCAATCGCCAGCAGGCCGAGTTCTACGAGCAGGATCTGTACGTGCAGCGCGACCGGCAGAGCCTGCCGGTCCGCATCTGGGGCGCGGTACGCGACAGCCTGCATCGCTTTCGCCAGGAAACCGGCATCGGCAGTGCGGCGGACGAACTGCATCAGCTGTGGCTCGGCGACCTGGCGGGCAGCAAGGTCCTGGACCTGGGCGTCGGCTGCGGCAACGCGCTGTCGATCGGTATCGCCCGGCGCTGCCGCGAGTACCACGCGATCGACCTCAGCGAGCGGCTGGCGGCGAGCTTCCAGCAGGCGCTGCTGGCGGAGGGCCTGCAGCATGCACGTTCGTATCGCGCCGATTTCCTCGCCGACGAGTTCGCCGAGCGGGACTTCGACATCATCTACGCGTTGGGAGTCGCGCATCATTTCGAGGACTTCGACCTCTTCCTGGCGACCGCGCAGCAGCGGCTGAAGCCCGGCGGCAGGATGATCACCTACGATCCTCTGAACACCTTCTGGGCGTCACGGCTGCTGCGGGCGATGTTCCGGCCGTTCCAGAACGACGCCGCCTGGGAGTGGCCGTTCGCGCGCCGGAACTTCGAGTTGATCGGCAGGCGGTTTCGCATCGAGGCGGTACAGGGGACGCTCGGCCGCTCGAAGTGGGCCTTCCCGCTCGTCGTGCTCAACCCGCAGTGGGCGATTCGCCGCGGCCGCGAGGCGCATCTGCGTGATCTGGCGGAGTGCAACCGTGTCGCGTCACCGTTGTTCCGCTGCCTGCACGTGACGATGTGCCTGGTCCGGAAATGACGACTTTGGCGATGGCCGGGCAGCCAGCGGTGTTCCGGCGCTAGCAGCCTGTCGGACTTGATGGGTCGAAGCGAAAGAAGTGGGAGACGAGCGCAGTTTTTCACGGATTTTAAGCGAATAGTGGTTCTATTCGTGCAGAAATACGGGGAAAAATGAGCCGTCTTCCCACTTCTTGCAGCCGACTTGGTCAAGTCCGACAGGCTGCTAGCCACCGGGGCGCAGCAGTTCGATCGAGAAATCGGATTCGTAGGGAGGAACGTGAACCTCGACGATCGAGCCCGCGGGCATGTCGAGTCGCAGGCCGGCGACGTCGGCGTGGATCGGCAGGACGCTGACACCGCGATCGACGAGGACCGCGCTGACGACCCTCGTGGCGCCGCAGGCGACCAGATACTGGACGACACGCAGCAGCGAATGCCCGCGATAGAGCACGTCGTCGACCACGAGCACGCATCGCCCGGCGAGATCGGCGACGGTCGGTGCCGTGTCTTCGCTGAGCCGGGTCTGCGGATGGAGCAGGCTGAGATCGTCAGCGTAGCGTTTGACGACCAGCTCGAGCCGTAGCGCCGGTCGCAGCCCGCGCCGGGCCAGGTGTTCGGCAAGCATCGCAGCCAGTGGCACGCCACGGCGCCGGATGCCGACGAGGACCAGGTCTTCGTCGCTGGCCAACAAGCCGGCGAGGCGGGCGGCCATGCTGTCGAGTACCGGTTCGAGCTGCCGTTCGTCGTAGATGGAGGAGCGGGTATGGGCGTTCATTGGCGGGAATCGTGCCGGGTGGGGGGGCTGTCGCTCAGGGTTGTTGAATCGTCGCACCGTCTGCGGCTTCGGCAAGTCGTTGCTGGGTGAGCGCGGCGCTCGGCGGACCGCGGCGCGGCTTCCTGGCGGCACAGCGCTTTGGGCAGGCGGGCGATGTCGTCGTCCAGCGGCACGCGCCGCTGCGATCCGGACCAGAAGAGCGAGCGGCAGTGGCGCCGCCGGCAAGAACTCGAGGCCAGTGCAGCAGAGCGCGCGGGGCAGAATCTCGCTGTCGCGGCGAGCGGCCGCGCCGGGCGTGCTTCAGAGGGGCAGTGGCTCCGGGTTGCCGAGGGCGGTGGTGTTGAGGCCACCGTCCACGTACATGATCTCGCCGGTGATGCCGCTGGCGAGGTCGGAGAGCATGAAGGCGGCTGCGTTGCCGACTTCGTCGATGGTGATGTTGCGGCGCAGCGGGGCATTGTGCGCGTTGTAGGCGAGCAGGCGGGAGAAGTTGCCGATGCCGGAGGCGGCGAGCGTCTTGATCGGTCCGGCCGAGATGGCGTTGGCGCGGATTCCCTGTGGGCCGAGGCAGAACGCGAGGTAGCGGGTGGCCGCTTCGAGGCTCGCCTTGGCGAGGCCCATGGTGTTGTAGTTGGGCAGCGTGCGCTCGGCGCCGAGGTAGGAGAGGGCGAGCAGTGCCGGGTTGTGGCCGCGCAGCAGCAGTGGCCTGGCGGCCTTGGCGAGTGCCGGGTAGCTGTAGGAGGAAACGTCGTGGGCGATACGGAACGCGTCGCGCGTGATGCCGTCGAGGAAGTCGCCTTCGATCGCTTCGCCTGGGGCGTAGGCGATCGAATGCACCAGGCCGTCGAGCCCGTCCCACTGTCGACCGAGGTCGGCGAAGAGTTGCTCGATCGCGGCGTCCTCGCTGACGTCGCAGGGGTAGATCAGGGCGCTGTCGAACTCGGCGGCGAACTTGGCCAGGCGATCCCTGAAACGTTCGCTCTGATAGGTGAAAGCGAGTTGTGCGCCTTCCCGTCTGCAGGCCTTGGCGATGCCGTAGGCGATCGAGTGCTTCGACAGCACGCCGGTGATCAGGATGCGCTTGTCTGCGAGGAATCCCATTTGTTCTCCGTAACGAAAGGTGGCTGACTGCGCAGCTCGTAGTTCGAATCTGGTTGACCGCGCGATTATAAAGGATTCCAGGCGACACCCGGAGCTCGTCGCTGCCGCCGCAGCCCTGAAGCATGACCCTGCTGAATCGGCCCCGCTTGCCGGAATCCCGCGCTTTCGGCGCTGAAGCGGTCAGATTGCTGGAGGCTGGTGGCAGGTGAGGGCTGGATGCGTGGGTGGTGTGGGGTCCGTGAAGAGGGTGTCGATCGGTGGCAGGAACTCCGTTGTGATCTCTGGGCGAGCCTCTCCCTGCACGGAGCGCACCGCGCGGGGTGGTTCCTGGGGCCGTCCTGGAGAGGTCACTCGAGTTGCAGCAGAAAGGGTTTGGCGAGAAGCACGCGCATCCGCGCGGAATCGAGCCAGGGCGCAGCGCAGGAATTTCGGATGAAGGCGATGGCCCCGCGCACGCCGAGTTGGTCGAACAGATCGCGCAGCTGTCGCGTGAAGCGCGCCAGGGTATTGAAGACATGCGCCAGCCGCATCAGGAGGTGGTAGCCGCGCATCGCATTCCAGTCGAGGGCAAAGGCATGCTCGTAGTGGTAGCCCTGGTGTTTCTCGACGAGGAAGCCCGCTTCGATGCCCCAGCGGTGGCGGGCGCCGAGATTGCAACGCGCATGGACGTTCTCGCAGCTGAGCGGCCGACTGGAGAGCCAGGCGTGGCGTGCCGTCTCGGTCACGATGGCGGCCTGTGGGTCGACCCGCTGCCAGCTTTCCTCACAGACGACCACGTGCAGCTTGAGCCGGCAACGACCGTTCGCGCCAAAGGCATACTCGATGTCATTGACCCAGCTGAAGTGCTGTTGGCGTTTGCCCCAGTCCAGCTGTCGGGTTTGCGACTGCCGGGGCTGCAGCGCGCGGAACTCCTCCCAGACCGAGGGCAGATCCTTGTCCCGGAGGACGATCATGAACTGCCAACCGGCGCGCAGGCAGCGTTGCATCACCGGCCCGTTGGCGTAGAGTCCGTCGAGCACGAGCAGGATCGGCAGGCGCGGGAACAGCCTCTTGAGCCGGTCGCTCAAGCGCGCAAAGCCGCGCAGCTCGCAATCCTGCTTCTGCGCTTCGCTGTCGCCCAGCGCGTGTTCGAGGAACTCGCTGAGCAACGGGATGACCAGACCGCCGTGGAAGACGAGGCTGGCTTCGAGCACGTAGACGAAGTACTGGGTGTGGCGGTTTTCGTCCTTGCCGACGCTGCGCTGCAGGAGTTCCTCCGCCCAGAGGGTGTCGCCGGCGAGCTTCTGCGAGCCATCGATGGCGATCGGATGGCAGTGGTTGATCAGATAACGCCGGAAGCTCTTGCCGCGGATCAGGCGGCGCACCAGGTCGACGTGCGCCTGTTCGAGTTGCGTCAGGTCGATGTCGCGCAGCAGCCGATAGAGGGTGTCGGCGTGCGGCAGGGCCTCGATCTGCGGGAACAGCAATTGCAGGTTGGCGAGGAACTGCGGACGGGTCATTTCGCGGTTGGTCTCGCGCCGGGAGGCGAACTGGAAGACGAACATCAGCAGCCCATAGAGCAGCAGCGCGGTCAGCTTGTGCCGGCGCTTCCTGGGGGCCCGCGGGTCGGGAATCCGTTCCAGCTGGTCGAGCAAGGCCGGCAGCTCCTGGCGCAGGAGGCGTGCCTGCTTGCTCACGGCGTCCTCGCGGGCTGCCCGTTCTTCGTCGATGGTCGTGAAGGCCGAGCATCGGTTGGGCAGCGGCGGGGGTGACTGGGGCCGTTGTCCCATCGCGCGCCGCTTCGCGTTCAGCGCCTGCTCCTGCCGTCTCTTGTCGCTGCGTTGCGCCCGAATGCCGGCACGCGTCGGACGACGGCAGGGTTTGCTCATCGCCGGGTGGGCTCGGTCACGGCGCACAGCCGGTCCCGACCGTCGCTGCCGAGCGGCTTGACCCATACTTGCCGAGGCGTGCTGTGATAGGTCCGGCCAGGGCGGGCCAGCCCGCGTCCGCTGGTCTCTCCGAGCAATTGCCAACCGGCAGCCCGGTAGCAGGTGCCGGTATGCTGTCGCGGGTCGACGAAGCTTTCCAGCAGCAGGGGCTCGAAGCCCCAATGTTCGAGCCAGTCGCTGCGCGCACGACGCGCGAGTTGGCCGAGCACCTGGCTGGCCAGATGCGGTACGCGAACGTGCGGGAAGATCAGGAAGCGACTGTTGTTGAGTACCCGTGGCAGGTTGTGGCGCCGGGTCTGAGCGGTCCAGCCGATCCAGTCGTCGCGCACGGCCACTGCCCGGGCGGCACCGGACAACAGGACACAACCGAGCCGCAGCTCGCCCGCCGTGATGAAGTAACGCAACCGGTAGCCGAAGGCACCCTGGAAACCGAGCGGGTGCCAGCGCGCCATCAGATCATCCCATTGCTTCGCCAAGGCGGTGTCGTGGATCACTTCCAGGCGGACCGGGGCCAGGGCCGACAGCGAAACCTCCACCGGAGTCGGCTCGACCATCGGCTCGGCAACGGCCCGGGGCTGCGCCGGGCAGCGTGGCGTCGAACGGGATACCCGCGCGGCCCGCTGTGCGGGCAGGACGAGCAGGCCGGCCGCCTGCAAGCGCTGCAGGAACTCCAGGCAGGCGCCCGTCTTCGCC